>CAVOZD010000020.1:0-80124 GCA_963700835.1 uncultured Alphaproteobacteria bacterium | reverse complement strand
TGTCGGTCTCGCCGCGATCCTCGCCGCGGAAAAATGAGGAAGCCGGGCCACATTCGGCCGATTTTCGCTCGAAACGCGGACCCGCGCGCTGGCGTTCGCGTCTTGGATGCGCCAGTGTTGCAAGAAAAACAACCAAGGTCCGCCGGAGCGGCGGAGCGGCGAGGTGCGGCGGGATGAGGCGGAGAACCCTGCGAGCAGGCGTGGCGGCGCTGGCGTTGACCGCCGGCACGATAGCGCCGGCGCAGGACGTGCTGGCGCCCATCGAGATCGAGCGGCCGCGGCCCAGCCTGAACCTCTACGGCTCGACCGGCCTGATCGACATGCCGAGCGCGGAGGCGCAGCCCGACGGGCAGATCTCGATCTCCTATTCGCAGTTCGGCGGCTTCGCCCGGCGCAACTTCAGCTTTCAGATCCTGCCGCGCGTCTCGGGCACGCTGCGGTATTCGTCGATCGAGGACTGGGGTCGCACCGATGATCCCGAATACGAGCTCTACGACCGCAGCTTCGACATCGAATTCCAGCTGGCCTTCGAGGACTACGAGGGATGGCGGCCGTCCCTGAAGCTCGGCCTGCGCGACTTCCTCGGCACGGGCGTCTATTCGGGCGAGTACCTCGTCGCCTCCAAGACCATCGCCGACGACTTCACGATCACGGGCGGCGTCGGATGGGGCCGCCTGTCCGGTTCGAACGCTTCGCAGAACATCTTCTGCGAGATCGCGGACAGCTTCTGCACTCGCGAGAACGAATTCGGCGAGGGCGGCGAGATCTCGTGGGGCACGTTCTTCCACGGCGAGGACATGGGCTTTTTCGGCGGCGTCGAGTGGCGGACCCCGATCGACAAGCTGGTCTTCAAGGCGGAATACTCTTCCGACGCCTACACCCGCGAGCAGCGCAGCAGTGCGGCGACCTTCGAGCGCAACTCGCCCTGGAACTTCGGCGCGGAGTATCGCTGGCGCGAAGGCGTGACCTTCGGCGGCTACTACATGTACGGCTCGGAGGTCGGCTTCAACATCGCGCTGAGCGGCAACCCCAACAAGCCGCTGACCCCGCAGGATCTCGGCGCGGGCCCGCTCCCGGTCAACCCGCGCGCCGCGGATGCGCCGCAGGGAACCAACTGGGCGGCGAACCCCGCGGCGAGGGACCAGCTCGCCGGCGCGCTCGCCGAGACGCTGCAGGCCGAGGGCGTGCGGCTCGAGGAGTTCGGGTCGGACGGGCGCACCGCCGAGGTGCGCGTGACCAACCTGCGCTACAATCAGGATCCCAAGGCGATCGGGCGCACCGCGCGGATCCTCGCCGTGGGCATGCCCGCCTCGGTGCAGACCTTCCGGATCACCCTGGTGAGCGACGGGCTGCCGACGAGCACCATCGTGGTCGATCGCAGCGATTTCGAGGCGCAGATCGACCGGTTCGACGCCGGCGAGAAGAGCTGGAGCACCACCGGGATCGAGGGCGCGACCCCGTCGCTCGCCGGCTCGGTCTGGAGGCGCGACGACTATCCCGAATTCGACTGGTTCCTGGTGCCGGCCGTCTATCTCTACGTCCTGACGCCGGACGATCCGATCCGGCTCGGGCTGAATCTCGACCTCGGAGGCCAGGTCAACTTCTCGCCCGGCCTGTCGGTCTCTGGTCGCATCAGCCAGCCGATCGTGAACACGTCCGAGGATCCGGGACCGTCGGAGACCAACCTCGAGCCGGTGCGCAGCTCGCTGCCGCGCTATTTCGCGACCTACACGCCGAAGCTCGCCCGCCTGACCGGCGACTATCTCTTCAAGATCAACGATTCGACCTATGGCCGGGCCTCGGCGGGCTACATCGAGCGCATGTTCGCGGGCGTCAGCGGCGAAGTGCTCTGGAAGCCGCCGGACCAGAGCTGGGGGCTCGGGCTCGAGCTCAACTACGTGGCGCAACGCAACTTCGACAACCTCGGCTTCGGGTTCTACGACTACCAGGTGGCGATGGGCCTGGCGTCGTTCTACTGGGACACCGGCTACCAGGGGCTCGAGGTGCAGCTCGACGCCGGCCGCTATCTGGCCGGCGACTGGGGCGGCACGGTCACCGTCACCCGGCGATTCGCGAACGGCTGGGCCGTCGGCGCCTACGCAACCAAGACCAACGTGTCCGCGGAGGACTTCGGCGAGGGCAGCTTCGACAAGGGCGTGTCGATCTCGATCCCGTTCCGCTGGACGGTGCCGTTCGAGACCCGGGCGCGCAACGATCTCGCGCTGACCTCGGTGTCGCGCGACGGCGGCGCGAAGCTCGACGTCGCCAACCGGCTCTATCCGATCGTGCGGGACGCCGACCGCAACCGGCTGAAGCAGAACTGGGGATCGTTCTGGCAATGAGACGCGCCTGCGCCGCCTTCGCCGGCCTTCTGCTCGCGCTTTCGGCGTGCAGCGACGAGGGCCTCAACCCGATCGTCGGCGCGGTGGTCACGGAGGTCAATCCGTTCGGCGGCGACGCCGACGAGACGCCGACCGCCGGTGTGGCTCCGCCCGACCGCGCCGCGATCGAGCGCGCCGACATCGCCACGATCCGCGCGCGTCTGGTGGAGGAGGAGAACGCGACCTACCTCTTCGCCACCAGCAACAACGGGGGCTACATCACCTACGCTTCCAGCCTTCGGCAGACGCTGACGCTGCGCGGCTCGCAGATCACCGGCACGCGTGGGCTGGGGTTCGACCTGTTGTCGGCGGCCTCGAGTTCGCCTGACCCGCTCAATCGGCCGATCCCGGTGGCGCAGTGGCCCGAGACGATCACGCGCAGCTACCAGTTCCCCGCGGACGGGCCGCGCGGGCGAATCGAGACCTTCGAGTGTCGATTCGAGGTCAATCCGCCGAAGGAGATCGTGATTCTCCAGCAGCGCCATCGCGGTTACGAGGTGGCGGAATACTGCGTGGGAGAGACGGAGATCTTCGAGAACCTGCACTTCGCCGATGTGACCAGCGGGTTCGTGTGGCGCTCGCTCCAGTGGCTCGGGCCCCGGCAGGGGCTGATCGACCTCGAGATCGTGCTGCCCTACACCGGCGATTGACCAGAGGCTTCAGGCTGCGGCGAGACGCGCAGACGCAAGCGTCCGGACAACCTCGAAGGAACGAGAAAGGGCAGCGCCGCGCGCCGCCCTTTCGCAATTCTCACTGCCTGTATTGCAGGCCGCCCGGCGGGCGACCGCGACCCGACAATCGTCAGGAGATCAGGAGTTGTCGTTCGCCACGGCGTAGGCGATGGCCGCGAGGCCGATCACCGGGATGAGCCAGGCGGCGTTGGAACCGCCCATCGGCTCGGGCTCGGCGATCACGACCGGCTCGGCCGGAGCTTCGAACACGAGGTTACCAGCGAAGGCCTGGCCAGCCAGCAGGAGAGCCGCCGCGGTGGTCACGATTAGTTTCATTTTTGTCCTCCTAAAGAGTGCGGGTCTGCGAAACTGCTAGCTCGCCCGGACCTGCGAGCGGACAAGCTAATGTGGTCACACTAACCAACTTTCTCCCGTAGATTCAATCGTCGAAAACTCGCTGGTCGAGTAAATCGCATATGTTGTCAAATGAGCAACACCGGGGTTCCCACCTGCGCGCGGTCGTAGACCTCGAGAATGTGCTCATTGAACAGGCCGATGCAGCCGTTGGAGGACTGCCGCCCGATCTTGCGGATGTCGTTGGTCCCGTGGATGCGGTAGGCTCCCGGAAAGCCGAGGTTGAGTGCGCGGATGCCGAGCGGGTTGTCCGGACCTGGGCCGACGTAACGGGGCAGATCGGGGTTGCGCTGGAGCATGTTCTCGGTCGGGCGCCACTCCGGATCCGGGCGCTTGAGCACGATGGTCGTGCGGCCGCGGCGGGTGAGGTCTCCGTTCAGCGGCACCGAGGTCGGGTAGATGCGGTAGAAGCCGTCCGCGCCCCAGTAGTGCAGCACGCGGTCATTGGTGTCGCACAGGATCGCATCCTTGGACAGGCTGTCGAAATAGTCGTTCCAGTTCCGGCTGCGTGCGGCCGAGATCCGCCGCAGCAGCCGCGGCTGGTCCTGGCTGTCGGGCACGTAGTCGCGCAGGGCCTCCTCCTGCGTCGTCGCGCGCGCCGCGCCGCCGGTGGCGAGCGCCAGGCCCGCAACCGCGCCGCCCGCAAGGCGAGCGAACGCGCGGCGGTCAAGGCCTGCGTCAGTCTTGCTGCTCATGGTCGCCATTTCCCGCGTTGTTCATTTCGGAGCGCGAAGCATAGTTTCGGGGCGTTCGCCTCGCAACTCACAGTTCAGCGAACTGTGATCGTCGCGCGATCGCTCCTTTCGTTTGTGCGATCGGGCGAAAGCGTCTAGAGACGGCCCTCGAACCTCGACGGAACAACAGACGGTGACCGCCATGCTCCGCCCGCTTCTCGCCGCGATCGCTGTCGCCCTCTCCCTCTCGGCCTGCGCGTCCGGGGGCTCGGGATCGGCCTCGCGGCAGATGACCCAGGGCGAGATCGATGCGGTCAGGCTGCGAGTTCTCGACACGGTGAACGCGGCGCGGGCCCAGTCGGGACTCCAGCCCCTGCGGTACTCGGCGGAGTTGAACGCCGCCGCCGAGACCCACGCGCGCGATATGTCGGTGCAGCAGCGCGCCTGGCATTTCGGGTCCGATCTCACGTCGTGGCGGGAGCGGGCCTTCCGCGCCGGATACCGCGGCGAAGTGCTGGGCGAGAACCTCGCCGAGGGAACCGACACCGACCTGGTGGTGCTGCGCAGCTGGCTCGACTTCGCGGATACGCGCGGCATCATCCTCGCGCCGACCGGTCGGGGGATGGGGCTCGGCTGGTACACGGACGCCACCGGCAAGACCTGGTGGGTGCAACTGATCGGGGAGTGAACGCCGTCGCGCGCCCGGACCGATCCGTGCGGGCGCGCGGGCTGGCCCCGTTCAGGCGAGGATGGTGATCGGGATGCCGGTGGGCGTCAGGGCCCAGATCTCCTCGATCTCGGCGTCGGAGACGGCGATGCATCCGGCGGTCCAGTCGCCCCGTTTGCGCGGGCTGCGCTGGTTGGGGCCGCCGTGGATGAAGATGTCCCCGCCCGGATCGACGCCCATCGATCGCGCCCGCATGATGTCCTGTGCGTTGGGATAGCTGATCCCGAGACTCAGGTAGAACTCGCTGCGCGGGTTACGACGGTCGATGTAGTACTGCCCCTCCGGCGTGCGGCCGTCGCCAGAGCGCGTCTTGTGGCCCGCAGGCTCGAAGCCGAGCCTGACGCGGTAGCGCTTGAGCGTCTTGGAACCGGTCTTCAGTTCCATCACCCGGTTCTTCTTGGAAACGACGATGTGGGTCGCTCGGGGCTGGGGCCTCTGTATGAAGGCGCCGGCTGTCCCGGGCGCCGCCAGGGAAAAGAACCCCGCCGTGAGGGCCATCGCGCTCCGGCGGGTCCAGAGGCGATCCGCCTCCGTGATCTCCGATCTATCGCGCTCGAGGTCGTCCGGACTGTCGGTCTCGGACAATCTCCACGTCTTGCTCTCGCTCATCTCGCCTGCTCGTTTGTTGTTGTCGCCACGCGTCCTTGAGGACGTCGCCATTACTGCCTGATATGCTTGATATAGCCCTAACGGGGCGGATTCGCCAAGCGTTTCGGAAGGCTCAGTCGGGGCGCCTTCGCAGCGTGGGGGGGCCGCCGCCGGAGGCCTCGATCCGGGCGGCGGCGACGGCCAGCGGCTCGGAGGCGACCGCCATGTGGTGCGCGTTGGCGTGCAGCAGCGTGTCGGCGTCCCGCATGATCCCCACATGGCCCTTCCAGAAGACGAGATCGCCCCGGACCAGCCGCGCGCCGGCCGCGAGCGCCACGCCCAGACCAGCCGCCTGCATGTCGCTGTCGCGCGGGGCGGCGCGTCCGGTGGCCATGAGGGCGAGCTGGACCAGAGCCGAGCAGTCGAGACCCCGCGCGCTGCGCCCGCCCCAGAGATAGGGCGCGCCGAGAAGGCGCTCGGCCTGCCCCACGAAATCCCCGTAGACGGGGTCGAAATGCGCCGCCGGCGCGAAGCCGCCGCCCTCGAGGGCGACGAAGGCGCCGCACCGTCCGGCGGCGCCCGGCCGGGCCAGCATGGGCAGATCCCCGATCGGCCGGGCGCGCAGCTCCGGCGCCGGATAGACGTGGCTCCAGAGCGCGGTGACGGGAGGACCGGGGAGCGCCGCCTCCTCGGCCGGGACGAGCCCCGCGCCATCCACATAGCCCACGTAGCCGTCGGCCTCGGCCTGGCCCCAGGCGAGTCCGTCGGCACGCTCCTCGTAGACAGTGAAGGTTTCACCCGCGAGCAGCTGGGTTGCCCGCTCGCCCGCCGCGTCCGGCGTCTGGGTCAGGTCGAGCAGCGTGCTTGTGACCCGCATCGGCATGCCGGGGACATAGCGCGCCGCCGCCACGCGGTCGCGCAGGCTCTCGGCGGCGAGATCGGGACGGGCGGGCAGAAGCCTCGCGGCGAAGGCCGGGTCCAGCTCAGCCAAGGCGCGCCTGCAGGGCTTCGAGGATCGCCCGGGCGGCCTGGCAGGCGCCGCCCTTCGGCCGCGCCGGCTTGGCCTGCGGCGTCCAGCCGTAGACATCGACGTGCAGATAGCTCGGGCAGGCCTCCACGAACCGGCGCAGGAACAGCGCCGCGGTGATCGCGCCGGCCATCCCGCCGGAGGGGGAGTTGTCGAGATCGGCGATCCCGGGCTCGATCAGCGGCTCGTAGGGCGCCCAGAACGGCAGACGCCAGAGCGGGTCGGCGACCCGCGCCGAGGCCGCAGCCAGCTCGGCGGCCAGCGCCTCGTCGTCGGTGAAGAACGGCGGCACGTCCGGCCCAAGCGCAACCCGCGCCGCGCCGGTGAGCGTGGCGAGGCTGACCATCACCGCCGGCGCCTCCTCGTCGCCCAGCGCCAGCGCGTCGGCCAGCACCAGCCGCCCCTCTGCGTCGGTGTTGTTGATCTCCACCGTAAGCCCCTTGCGGCTGCGCAGGATGTCGCCCGGCCGCATCGCCGCGCCGGAGATCGCGTTCTCCAACGCCGGGATCAGCAGCCGCAGCCGCAGGTCGAGGCCCGTCGCCATGATCATCTCGGCCAGCGCGATCGCGGCGGCAGCCCCGCCCATGTCCTTCTTCATGAGCGCCATCGACGCGCCGGGCTTGATGTTGAGCCCGCCGGTGTCGAAGCATACGCCCTTGCCGACCAGCGTGACCCGGGGCGCGTCGGCGCGGCCCCACCTCAGATCGATCAGCCTAGGGGCCTGCGTCGCCGCCGCCCCCACCGCGGCGATCATCGGCAGGTTCTCGCGCAGCAGCGCCGCGCCGCCGCGCACGACGCGCACGTCGGCGTCATGGCGGTCCGCAAGCTCGCGCACGGCGGCCTCGAGCGCCTCGGGGCCCATGTCGCGGGCCGGCGTGTCGATCAGGTCGGCGGCGCGGCCGCAGGCTTCGGCGATGGCGCAGATGCGCGCGGCGTCCACGCCCGCCGGCGCGACGAGCTGCGCCGGGATGGGGGTTTGCGTCCGGTAGCGGTCGAAGCGCCGCTCCGCCATCAGCCAGCCGAGCGCCTCGAGCGACGGATCGAGCTCGGCCCAGCGCGCGTCGAGCGCGTAGGCGCCCGCTGGCAGCCGGTCGACGGCGCGCGCAAGGTGGAACCGGTCCCGGGCGCGGTCGCCCGGCGCGCCCCAGCCGACCGCCGCGCCGGCGAGGGCGCCGCCGGGCCCGGGTATGCGCAGCATCTCCCCGAGACCGGCGCGAAAGCCGTTGGCTGCGACCCAGGCGCGACCGGCGTCATCGAGCCCGGCGGTCCAGGCGTCCAGACGGTCCGCCGCGATCACCGCGAGCGGGATCGCTTCGGGATGGTCGAGGGGAAGAAGCGGCATCGGGCCTCGGAGCGCGGGGAGGGTAACGGCGCGAGACTAGCGCCCGCCCGCCGGGCGCTACAAGGCCGATTGGTCGGCGTAAAGGATGACCGAGAAGAGCGAATCCTCGCCCAGCCGCACGAGACGCGCCCCGACCGCAGCCACGGCGGTCGCATCCTCGGCGTTGAGACAGGCGACGAGATCGCGCGCCACCCGGGAGAAGTCGGCGAGACCGACCTGTTCGCTGAGGCTGGCGAGACGGGAGGCGAGCGTGCGGGCGCCGGCGACGTCGCCAGTGGCGAGCGCGGTCTGCAGGAGCGCCAGCCGATCGCTGAGATGGAAGACCACCTCCTCGACGACCTCACGGCAGCGCTGGTCGCCAAGCGACTGGCGCAGCGTGCGGATGCGCGACGTGTCGAGCCGCGCGTCCTCCTGCGCGTCGAACTGATAGATCACCGCACCCATGCCAAACCCCCGTTTCGGCTCGCGCAAACCATCGGCGCGAAACCTTAACCCGCGCTTGCCGATCGGCCCTTGCGCACAGGTGTTGGGCGGGTAAAATACTGGGAAGTTTAGCCAAAATCGACCAAAGCCCGTCCATCCACACCGTGCCGAGAGCAAACCCATGGAGCGCGCCGAGCCCCTGCCGGACTTTCTGATCGCGGGTCACCGCAGGCAGCGCGCCGGGCTGAGCGAGACCGAGCGGGCGCGACAGTCGGCGATGGCCCGCGAGGGTCAGGCGCCTCTGGCCATGGTCATCGCCTGCTGCGACAGCCGGGTCATGGTCGCGGACATGTTCGGGGCACGGGCGGGCGAGCTCTTCGTGCACCGCAATATCGCCAGCTTGGTGCCCGCCTGCGCCGAGGACGGCCGCCAGCACGGCACCTCGGCCACCATAGAGTTCGCGGTCGAGAAGCTGCGCGTGCGCCACCTCGTGGTGATGGGGCATTCGGGCTGCGGCGGCGTGGAGGCCTGTTTCGACAGCCATCGCGAGGCGCACGGCGCCGATGCGGCGAAGCCCGGGTTCACCGGAGCATGGCTCGAGATTCTCGGGCCCAGCGTCCCGAAGGTGGCCGCGCTCGGCGTCGAGCGGGCCGAGGCGCTGCGCCGCCTCGAGCACGAGGCGGTGCTGGTAAGCCTGCGCAACCTGCTGACGTTTCCGTTCGTGAGCGCGGCGCTCGATGCGGGCACGCTGCAGCTTCACGGTGTCTGGAAGGACATCGCGCGGTTCTATCTCGAGGTCTACGACCCTGCCATCGACGCCTTCGCCCGGATCTGAGGGGCACATGGACTCCGTCTTCGCCCTGGCCGGACAGAACCTCGGCTCACCGATGGTGCTCAGCTTCGCGCTCGGGCTCACGGCGGCGTTCGCACGCTCCGACCTGACGTTCCCGGAGGCGGCCGCCAAGGCGCTGTCGCTCTATCTGTTGTTCGCGATCGGCTTCAAGGGCGGGGTCAGCGTCAACGAGAGCGGCCTCAGCCTTCGGCTGGCGCTGGCGCTGCTGGCCGGGGTGGCGCTGTCGGCGGCGATCCCGCTGATCGCCTTCGCGATCCTGCGCGCGATCTCGCAGCTCGACGTCGTGAACGCCGCGGCGGTGGCGGCGCACTACGGCTCGATCTCGATCGTGACCTTCGTGGCCGCGAGCGCGGCGCTGACCTCGCTCGGCGTCGCCCACGAGGGCTACATGGTGGCGGTCGCGGCGGCCATGGAGGCCCCGGCGATCCTCAGTGCTCTATGGCTGGTCGGGCGGTCGCGCGCGGCCTCGAACGACGCGGCGCAGCCCGTCGAGGCGGGACTCTGGCGCGAGATCCTGCTCAACGGCTCGATCGTGCTGCTGGTCGGTGCCTTTGCGATCGGCTGGATCACCGGGCCGGACGGGCGCGCGGAGATCTCGAGCTTCATCGATGCGCCGTTCCGCGGCGTGCTCTGCCTCTTCCTGCTCGACATGGGGCTGGTCGCCGGGCGGGGCCTGCGCCAGAGCGCGCGGCAGCTTGCGGGCCCGGTGCTGGGCTTCGGGGTGGCGATGCCGCTGATCAGCGCCGCGCTCGGCGCGGCTGCGGCTGCGGCGCTGGGGCTCTCGGCCGGGGGCGCTGCGCTTCTGATCACGCTGTCGGCCTCGGCGAGCTACATCGCCGTCCCGGCGGCGATGCGGGTGGCGCTGCCCGAGGCCAATCCGTCAATCTATCTGACGATGTCGCTTGGCGTCACCTTTCCGTTCAACCTGGTTTTCGGAATTCCGCTCTATGTCGCGCTTGGGCGACTGGTGGCCGGATGAGGGAGGCGCGATGAAGACCCATCAGGCGAAGCGCGTGGAGATCATCATCGAGGCGCCGATGCAGTCGCGCCTGACCGAGGCGCTGCGCGCGGCGGGCGTGAGCGGCTACACCATCTTGCCGGTGTTCGGCGGGAACGGCCGGTCGGGCCCCTGGTCCCGCGACGAGCAGTTCAGCGGCGCGGGAGGCATGGTCGCGGTGATCTGCATCGTCGCCCCGGAGCGCCGGGAGCCCCTGCTCGAGGCCGCCTTCGCGGTGCTCGACCGTCACATCGGCGTGGTCTGCGTCTGCGACTGCGAGGTGCTGCGCGCCGAGAAGTTCTGAGCGGGAAACAGCCTGTTCACAGGATTGCTATCAGGGACGCGCGGCGTCTCTGGCTAGTCTTACGCCTGCGGCGGGCGCGCGCGCCTCGTCGATCATCAAGCCAGGGAGACCATGCATGAGGAAGCTCTTCATCCTGATCGGAGCCGCGGCGGCGCTCGCCGCGCCCGCCTTCGCCATCGAGGACGCGATCGCGACACGCAAGGCCATCATGCAGGGCAACGGCGCCCTGGCGGGTCTCGCCGTGGGCATGATGAAGGAGGAGATCCCTTATAGCCCGGTGGCCGCGCGGGCGGTGCTCGTGGCGCTGAGGGCCGATTTGCTCAGCTTCGGCGACTACATCCCGGCCGAGTCCGACGCCGGCGAGGGAACCCGCGCCAGTCCGAAGATCTGGGAGGACCGCGCCGCCTTCGACGCCAGGCTCGCGGACTTCCAGAACGCGGCCACCGCGGCCGCCGAGGCGGGCGGCCGGGACGGTCCGCCCGATCTCGCGGCCTTCCAGGCTGCGGTCGGGCCGGTGCTCAACACCTGCCAGTCCTGCCACGAGGACTTCCAGCTGCCGCGCGACTAGGCGGTCGGCGTGCGGCGGTTCCTCGGGGCCCTTGCCGGGATCCTACTCTTCGGCGGGATCGCATTCCTGCTCGCGACCTGGCCGCGCGGCCTGCCCGCGGCGCAGATCGCGGCGATGCCCGAGGGCGACGCGGCGCGGGGCGAGACCTGGTTCTGGGTAGGGGGCTGCGGCTCGTGCCACGCTGCCGAGCGGGCCAAGGGCGACGACAAGCTGACGCTCGGCGGCGGGCTGGTGCTGGCCACCGCCTTCGGGGATTTCGTGGCGCCCAACATCTCGATGCATCCCGAGGACGGCATCGGTTCGTGGAGCGCGGGCGACTTCGCCAACGCCCTGCTGCGCGGCGTCTCTCCCGACGGCGCGCACTATTACCCGGCGTTCCCCTACGCCTCCTACACCCGCATGGACATCGCCGACGTCGCCGATCTCTGGGCGTTCTGGCAGACCCTGCCGGCGGTTGAGGGCGCAGCCCCGGCGAGCGATCTGAGGTTTCCCTTCAACATCCGGCGCGGCGTCGGGCTCTGGAAGCTCGCCTATCTGAGCGACGACCCGGTGGTCGCCGGGGCCGGCGAGGATCCGGCGCTGCTGCGGGGCCGTTATCTCGTCGAGGCGGCGGGGCACTGCGGCGAGTGCCACACCCCGCGCGGGATCGGCGGCGCGATGGACCCGGGCCGCTGGCTCGCCGGCGCGCCGGCGGCGGACGGGCCGGGGCGCATCCCCAACATCACGCCGGGCGAGGGCGGCATCGGCGGTTGGTCGGCGGGCGACATCGCCTTCTATCTCGAATCGGGCTTCACGCCGGATTTCGATTCCGTCGGCGGCTCCATGGTCTCGGTTCAGGACAACATGAGCCGGCTGACGGCAGAGGATCGAGACGCCATCGCGGTCTACCTCCAGGCGGTTCCGCCGCAGGCGACCGACGGGTGAGGCGCGGGTGATCGGGCTGCGCCCCGCCGCGCCGGGCGACGCCGATCTGCTGGCGCGCTGGGACGATGCGCCCCATGTGGCCGCCGCCTCGGGCGACGACGGCGGCTGGGACTGGGCGGCCGAACTCGCCGCGCCGCCGGCGGGCTACGAGATGCTGATCGCCGAGCTCGACGGGATCCCGATCGGTTTCGTGCAGATCCTCGATCCGCACCGCGACCCGAGCCGCTACTGGGGCGAGAGCCCGCCGGGACTGCGGGCCATCGACATCTGGATCGGCGAGGCGGGCCTGCTTGGCCGCGGCCACGGAACCGAGATGATGCGCCAGGCGATCGCGCGCGCCTTCGCCGCCCCCGGCGTCGACACGATCCTGATCGATCCGCTGGCCCGCAACGCGCGCGCGATCCGCTTCTACCGGCGGCTGGGGTTCCGGGACGTGGGGCCGCGGCGCTTCGGGGCCGACGACTGTCTGGTGTTGCGCCTCGACCGCGCCGACGCGGCCGTCCGTCCCTGAGCCGGCGTCGAGCGGAGCGAACCCCTTGCCGGCGGGGCGGTTTTCGGCTTGGACTGTCGGCGATCGTCCTCGCGAGGCGCCCGAAATTGACCCTGATCGCCATGAGCGGATTGCCCCCGCATCTCCTTGGTCCGGGCGCGCTCGCCGCCGCGGCCCCGCGCCTGGTGGCCTTGGCGCGCGGCGCGCGGGCGCTGATCGTCGCGGACGCCTTCTGGGGCGAGACGCCGTCGCTCGCGGGTCTCGCCGGGGCGCTGGAAGCGGCGGGGCTTACAGTCGAGGTTCGCGCCGAAATCGCAGGCGAGCCCGGGGCCGCGGCGATCTCGGCGCTGGCCGAGGCGGCGCGCGGCGCGGGCCTCGTGGTCGGGCTTGGCGGTGGCGCGGCGCTCGACGCGGCCAAGGCGGCGGCGGCCTGCGCCGGCGGAGCGGCCGATCCCATGGCCTATGCGCTCTGCGTCCGGCCACTGCCGCGCCGGGCCGCGGCGCTGGCCCTCGTCCCCACCACCGCCGGCACCGGCTCGGAGGCGAACGGCACCGCGGTGTTCTCCGATGCGGGCGGACGCAAGCTCTGGCTCCACGGCGACGAATGCCGGGCCGATCTCGCGATCCTCGACCCCGATCTCCTGGCGGACGCGCCGCCACTGCTCATGGCGGCCTGCGGCATGGACGCCTTCGTGCACGCCTTCGAGGCCGCGACCAACCGCAACGCCCAGCCGCTGGCGTCGTTCTTCGCACTGCGCGCGCTGGCGCTCATCTCCGGCGGGGCGCTGGCGCGCGCCGTGGCCGATCCGCGCGATCGCGATGCCGCGGGCGAGATGCTGCTTGCGGCCTTCTACGCCGGCCACGCCATCGAGAACGCCGGCACCGCCGTCGCCCACAACGTCAGCCACGCGCTCGCCGGCTTCGCGCCGGCCCCGCACGGACTGGTCACCGCGCTGGCCTTCGAGGCGACGCTGCCTTTCGTGCTGGCCGCGCGCACGCCCGCGGTGATGGCGGCGGCGGCGGCGTGTGGACACAGCCTCGAAAGCTTTCCCGGCTGGCTCTCAAGCCTGATGCGGCGGATCGGCATCGCCGAGACGCTGCCTCCTGCCTTCGCCTCCGTTCCCGCTGCGGCGCTGGCCGCGGAGATGCGGGCGGAGGCGCATGCGCCGATGCGGCGCGCCACCGTGCCCGATCTCGACGACGCGGCCATCGACCGGATCGCCGCCGAGGTTCTGCGCCGCGCCCCGCCGCGCGCGGTCGCGTCATGAGCCGGATCGAGCGTATCGAGATCAGCCACCACCGGCTGGAGCTCGACCCGCCCTTCCGGGCGTCCTGGGACGGACGGCCACGGCGCCACTTCGACGCCAGCCTCGTGCGCGTCACCGACAGCGACGGGCGGGTGGGCGTCGGATCGGGCGATCTCATGCTCGGCTTCGAGGGGCACGAAGACCTCTTCATCGGCGAGGATCCGCGCCGGGTCGAGCGCCACTACGAGGCGTTGAGCCATATTCAGTTCCACTACGGCCGCTGTTGGCCGGTGGATCTGGCGCTCTGGGACCTCGCGGGGCAGATCGCGGGCGAGCCGGTCTGGCGGCTTCTGGGCGGCCGCGCCGACAGGGTCCGGCTCTACGCCTCCTCGGGGGTCCTGCGCGACCCGGCGGCGGCTGTCGCGGCGGCCGAGCGGTTCCGCGACGAGGGTTTCCCGGCCATGAAGGTCCGCTTCCGGTCGGTCGCGGAGGGCGACGCGCCGTGGCGCGCCGACGTCCGCGCGCTCGAGGCGCTGCGCGGAGCACTCGGTCCGGACTTCGGGCTCATGGTCGACTGCAACCAGGGCTGGCGGATGCCCTGGGACACGCGGGCGAGCTGGTCGCTCAAGGACGCCGCCGCGGTCGCCGCCGAGCTCGAACGTCTCGGCGTCCACTGGATGGAGGAGCCGCTGCACCGCGCCGACCGTCGCGGCATGGCGGCGTTGCGCACGATGACGCGGGTGCGGATCGCCGGCGGCGAGATGACCCGCGAGCTCTACGAGTTCCGCGATCTGATCGAGGATCGCGCGCTCGACATCCTCCAGCCGGACGCGGCGCTGGTCGGCGGGATCACCGGCCTGCGGCGCGTGGCGCTGATGGCGCGCGAGGCGAACCTCGGCTTCACGCCGCACTCCTGGACGAACGGGATCGGAGTGCTGGCCAACGCGCATCTGGTGGCCGGGGTTGGCGAGGCGCCCTGGCTCGAGTGGCCCTACGATCCGCCGGAATGGTCGCCCGAGCGGCGCGACTTCGTGCTGGCCGAACCGCTCCGCCACGAGGGAGGCTGGCTGGCGCTGGCCGAGACGCCCGGGCTCGGCGTCACGCTCGACGACGAGACGCTGGCCCGCACCCGCCTCTGAGCGGGGCGGGCGTCAGCCCTTCTTGAGCACCCTTCGGCCGAGCAGTTCCGCGATCTGGACCGCGTTGAGCGCGGCCCCCTTGCGCAGGTTGTCGCTGACGACCCAGATGTTGAGGCCGTTGTCGATGGTGGGATCCTGGCGGATGCGGCTGACGTAGGTCGCGTATTCGCCGACGCATTCGACGGGCGTGATGTAGCCGCCGGCCTCGCGCTTGTCGACGACGAGCACGCCGGGGCTCTCGCGCAGGATGTCGCGGGCCTCGGCCTCGTCGATGTCGTCCTCGAACTCGATGTTGATCGCCTCGGAATGGCCGACGAAGACCGGCACGCGGACGCAGGTCGCCGTGACCCGGATGGCCGGGTCGAGGATCTTCTTGGTCTCGGCGACCATCTTCCACTCCTCGCGGGTCTGGCCGTCGTCCATGAAGCTGTCGATGTGCGGGATGACGTTGAAGGCGATCTGCTTGGGATAGACCTTGGGTTCGACCTCCTGCCCGGGAACGAAGATGCCCTTGGTCTGGTTCCACAACTCGTCCATCGCCTCCTTGCCGGTGCCGGAGACGGACTGATAGGTCGAGACCACGACGCGCCGGATCCGGGCGCGGTCGTGCAGCGGCTTCAGCGCCACGACCATCTGGGCGGTCGAGCAGTTGGGGTTGGCGATGATGTTCTTCTTGGCGTAGCCCGTGACCGCGTCTGGGTTCACCTCCGGCACGATCAGCGGGACGTCCGGATCGTAGCGGTAGAGCGAGGAGTTGTCGATCACGACGCAGCCGGCCCTGGCGGCGATGGGCGCGTATTTCTTCGTCGCCTCCGAGCCGATGGCGAAGAAGGCGATGTCCCAGCCGGAGAAGTCGAAGGCGTCCAGATCGAGCGTTTTCAGCGTCCGGTCGCCGAACGAACACTCGCTCCCGAGGCTCTTGCGCGAGGCGAGCGCCGCGATCTCGTCGACGGGGAACTCCCGCTCGGCAAGGATGTTGAGCATCTCCCGGCCCACGTTGCCCGTGGCGCCGACGACGGCGATTCGATACCCCATGACGCAAGCGCTCCTGACGACGGCGAGGCGGCTTCTGCCGCGTTCCGCGCCGGATGTAAATGCGAAGGCCGAAGATCAGCCGGCGCCCGCGTCCCGGCTAAGGGCGAGCATGTTCGAGACCAGCACCTGCACCGTCTCGCCGTTCTGGTTCAGTGTTTCGGTGCGGACCCGCACCATCGCCCGGCCGGGGCGCGAGCGCGACGGCGTGATCGCCTCGATCTCCATGACCGCCCGCAGCGTGTCTCCGGGGCGGGTGGGTTTCGGCCAGCGGATCTCGCCGCCACCGCCGATCAGGCCACCGGCGAACCGGAGGCCGCCGTCGACGACAAGCCGCATGGTCAGCGCCGCGGTGTGCCAGCCGCTCGCCGCCAGCCCGCCGAAGACCGACGCCTCGGCCGCCGTTTCATCAATATGGAAAGGTTGCGGGTCGAACGCCGCGGCGAAGGTCTTGATCGCCTCGGCCGTGACCGTGACGCTGCCGGTCTCGGCGCGCATGCCGACGCGCATGTCCTCCAGATGGAGCCTGTCGGCCATTGCCCCTTCCTGCCCGGCGGGCGCGAAGACTGGACCCGGCCCTCGGGCGAACTCGGGCCTGGCATGGAATTGACGATATACGCGCACGCATGTCACCCGCCAGTCCAGCAGGCGCGGTCCACGCGCCAGGCGGTGATCTCGCCGGTGTAGTAGCCGTCCTCCGGCCGCCAGCGCGCCACCTGGACGGGCGCCGGCGCGTCCGCCGCGCAGTCGGGCGGATCGTCGCCCTTGTCGAGGAAGAGCACTTCGCCCGTCCCCGGCTCGAGCGGATGCTTGAGCGCGTAGTGATGCGGCGGAAAGCCCGCGACTGGTTCGGCGCGAATGGTCAGGCCGCTGTCGCGGAGCGTGTAGAAGAGATCGGCGAGGAAACCGCGGTTGTCCGTGACGATCACGTCGAGGCCCTCGGCGCGCGCGATGTCGCCGGCGCGGCGGCTGATCGCGCCCTGTCCGACATAGCGCGCGAGCATCAGCTCCCCCGACGGCGCGCGCCAGGAGTCGGCGAAGACCGAGGCCAGCGGAAGCGCCACCGTGACCGCGCCATTGATCGCGAAGGACGCCACGAGCCAGCGCCGCCGCCCGGCCAGCACCGCCGCGGCCAGAAGCGCCGCGGCGAGGTGGCCAACCGCCGCCCAGTTGGCGTTGGCCCCCGATTGCAGCGCCTGAAAGGAGACGACGCCGAAGACCGGCAGCGACATCGCCGCCAGCCAGCCGCGCCAGCGCACCCCGCCCGCGCCGGCGAGTCCGGCGAGATAGGCTGCGAAGAGCACCGGCCCGGCGATGGCGAACTGGCCCGCGAGGAACTCGGCGAGGCCCGCGAGGTTGAGCTGGAGCCCCTGCCAGTCGGCGTTGTATCCGGTGTGGCGCGCGGTGGCGAAATCGTTGGCGGCGTTCCACAGGAGGTTGGGGGCCGCCACCGCAAGCCCGGCGAGCCCGGCGATGACCGCGTCGCGCCAGGCGATGCGGGCCCGCGGGACCAGGACCGCCGCGATGACCGCGCAGAACGGGAAGAGCAGCATGACGTACTTGGCCATGAAACCCGCGCCCACCGCGGCCCCGAGCGCGAGCGCCCAGCCTGCCGAGCGCGCCTCGGTCAGACGCAGCTGGGCGTAGAGCGCCACCGCGAAGAAGAAGAGCGTCGGCGTGTCGGTGGAGACGAGCAGGCTTCCCAGCGCCACGCCCGGCAGGGTGACAAAGGCGAGCCCGGCGATGGCGCCCGTGCGCGCGCCGAAGAGCCGCCGGCCGAGCAGCGTCATCACCACCGCCGTCGCGGCGTGGATCACCGGAAGCGGCGCGCGGATCCAGAACGGGTCGCTTCGAGCCGATGTCGGTGGAGAGGCGCAGGATCCAGCCGATCAGCGGCGGCTTGGAATAGTAGCCCCAGTCGAGTTCCTGCCCCCAGAACCAGTACTGCGCCTCGTCGACGTAGAGATCGGTGGCGTTGAAGCGCAGCATGACCAGCCGCCAGACCGTGGCGAGCGCGATCCCGGCGAGCGCCGCGCCGAACGCGCGGCGGTCAGACAGCCCGCCGCTCCTTGTGGATGAGCCGCAGGTTCCGGGCGTAGATGATCAGCCCTCCGGCCTGGCCGAGGATGAAGACCGGGTCGCGGCGGTGGATCGCATAGGACAGCAGCACCACCCCGCCGGCGACCGAGAAGTACCAGAACGCCAGCGGAATCACCGACCGGCCCGCCTGCTCGGAGCGCAGCCACTGGATGATGAAGCGCATCGAGAACAGCATCTGGCCGCCGAGCCCGACCACCACCCACCAGAATTCGCCCCAGTGATCGACGTTGAGAAATGCGAAGAGCGCGTCCATGCTCATGCCGGATCGATCCTCTCCACCCCATGCGCCTTCTTACGCCGTCTGATCAGCCAGGCGACGCCGAAGAGATCCGGGATCGACACCAGCGCGCGGCCGAGATTGGCGTAGTTCGAGCGGCCAGCGTGGCGTTCGGCGTGGGCCACGTCAACATGCGTCACCGCCCAGCCGTCGCGCCCGAAGAGCGCGGGCAGGTATCGGTGCATGTGGTCGAAATAGGGCAGCGCCAGGAAGGCGTCGCGACGGAACAGCTTGAGCCCGCAGCCGGTGTCCCGGGTGCCGTCGCGCAAGAGCCCGGCCCGGATGGCGTTGCCCGCCCGCGACGCCAGCCGCTTGGAGACCGTGTCCTGGCGCTTGACCCGCTGGCCGGCGATCAGCCCGACCCCGTCCGGGAAGGCCCGCCCCTCGAGCCGGGCGATCAGCTTGCGGATCTCGCCCGGCGGGTTCTGGCCGTCGCCGTCGAGCGTGCAGATCGCCGCGCCGCGCGCCGCCGCGACGCCGCTGGCGATCGCCGCAGACTGGCCGGCGCTGCGGTCATGCTGGATGAGGCGCACGAAGGGATGGCTCGCGCGGGCGGCCAGCACCCGGGCCGCGGTGTCGTCGTCCGAGCCGTCATCCACGAAGATCGTCTCGAACGGGCCCACGTCGCCACAGGCGGCGGCGATCCCCTCGACCATCAGCGCGACGTTGCCGGCCTCGTTCTTCATCGGCACCACGACGGACAGCCAGGGCGTGGTCTTGTCGTCCGGTGTCGCAGCCATGTGGCCCTTGTCTCGCGCGATTCCGCGGCCGCGCCGGGCCGTCTGGATTGGCGCAAGATCCCCCTGCGCGCCGCTGGTCGGAGTGAGAGGATTCGAACCTCCGACCCCCTGCTCCCGAAGCAGGTGCGCTACCAGGCTGCGCTACACTCCGACACCGGCGCTGTTTAAAGCCCCGGCCGCGACGACGCAACGGGGAATCCGGCCGCTCCGGCGCCCGCGCCGCCGCCGCGGGGGCTGGACGCCGCGGCCCGGATCGGCCAGCCTGACTCCCATGTTTGCGCGCGCCCTTCTCGGCATTGTTCTGGCCTGCGCGGCGCCCGCCGGAGCGCGCGCCGACACTCCCAGGGTGGTCGGCGTCGCCGCCGCGCCCGAGGGGGACGGGCTCTGGCGGTTCGATGTCACGGTCCGCCACGCCGACGCCGGCTGGGAGCACTACGCCGACGCCTGGCGGGTGGTCGGCCCAGACGGCGCGACGATCGGCGAGCGCACGCTTCTTCACCCGCACGACGACGAGCAGCCCTTCACCCGGTCGCTGTCGGGCGTCGCGATCCCGCCGGGCGTGGCCTCGGTGCGGATCGAGGCGCGCGACAGCGTGCACGGCTGGGGCCCGGCCGTGGACTACGTCCTGCCGCGCTGAACCCATTGCCGGCGGGGCCGTCGCGCGCCAGATTGCCCGTCATGTTCCAGAGCCATGTCGTCGCGACCTGCTGCTACTGCGGAACCCGCGCGGCGCTCAACCTCGCCGTCGCGGGCGCGCGCCACGAACTCGCCTGCTCCAACTGCGGCGCGCCGCTCAGCCAGCTGAAGAACCTGCGCACGGACGCGGCGCCCGCCCCCACCGCGCCGAAGCGGATCGCGCCCGCGCCCGAACACGATCGGCCGCGCCACAAGAAACGCGAACCGCGACGCGAGAATCGGCGCGGGGGCCTGCGCAGGCGGCTCTTCGATCTGGCCGAGGAGGCCCTCGACGAGATCTTCGACTGAACCCGCAGTCGGGCTCCCGGGCTCCTCAGTTCCCGTCGCCGTTGCGCCCCAGGATGCGCTGCAGGACCGAGCTGCGCGGCGCGGTGCCGGTGGAGAAGCGCGAGCGCGATTCGCTGACCGGCCGGGTGCGCGACACGTTGGGCGTGTCCTCGCGCAACACCACGTAGATGCCGCTGGCGATCACCACCAGCGCCCCGATCGCGGTGTTGCGGTCCACGCTCTCGCCGAAGAAAACCGCCCCGTAGATCGTCGCCCAGATGATCTGGGAGTACTGCATCGGCGCCACGATCACCGCGCGCGCATTGCGGTAGGCCGCGATCAGGGCCATGCCGCCCAGAAAGCCCATCACCGCGATCAACGCCATCAGCCCCAGGTGCAGCGCGGGCATCGGCTGGTAGAAGAACGGCATCAGCGCGCCCATGACGAGGAAGTTCGCCATCATCGGATAGAGCAGCAGCACCGCGCTGCGCTCCTCGCCGCCGATCTTGCGCATGATGACCGCACCGAGCGCCGAGCCCACCGCCGCGGTCAGCGCGGCGATGTGGCCGAGTTCGAATTCGGTCGCGCCCGGCCGCAGCACCAGGATCACGCCGAGCAGCCCCACCGCGACCGCGCTGGAGCGCCGCCAGCCCACCCGCTCGCCGAGCATCGGCACCGCCAGCACCGTGATCAGGAGCGGCGCGGCGAAGATCACCGCGTAGACCTGGGCGAGCGGCAGGGTGGAGAAGGCGTAGAAGGCCGCGATCGTGGTCAGCACCGCCATGAGCGTGCGCAGGGCCATCCACCAGGGATGCCGCGGCCGCAGGTTCGCGTCGGTCATGTCGCGCATCAGCATGATCGCGACCACGGGGAAGCCGAAGAGGACGCTGAAGAAGATGATCTGGAACGGCGAATACGCCCCTCCGAGATATTTCACCACCACGTCGTGGGTGGAGAAGATCCCGAAGGCGGCCAGGCCGAAGAGCGCGCCGCTCAGGTCGCTGGCGCGCGCGGTCATCGCTCCGGGTCCGTCGGACGCGCCACCTGCGCGGGCCGGATCAGGCCCGCGACGACGCGAGGGCGTCGAGGATCGCGTCCCCCATCTGAGACGTTGAAACCGGAGCGCCGCCCTCCGGGCCGAGCAGGTCGGCGGTGCGCAACCCGTCGGCGAGCACCCGCTCGACCGCCGCCTCGAGCCGGTCCGCCTCGTCGCCGCGGTCGAAGGAATAGCGCAGCGCCATCGCGAAGGAGAGGATGCAGGCGATCGGGTTGGCCTTTCCCTGCCCGGCGATGTCCGGCGCGGAGCCGTGCACCGGCTCGTAGAGCGCCTTCGGCCGGCCGCTCTCCATCGGCGCGCCGAGCGAGGCCGAGGGCAGCATGCCGAGGCTCCCGGTCAGCATGGCGGCCAGATCGCTCAGGAGGTCGCCGAACAGGTTGTCGGTGACGATCACGTCGAACTGCTTGGGCCAGCGGGTGAGCTGCATCGCCCCGGCGTCGGCGTACATGTGCGAAAGCTCCACGTCGGCATACTCCGCCGCGTGCACCTCGGTCACCACCTGCCGCCAGAGCACGCCCGATTCCATCACGTTGGCCTTCTCCATCGAGCAGAGCCGGTTCGACCGCTTGCGCGCCAGCTCGAACGCCGCCCGCGCCACCCGGGCGATCTCGCCCTCGGTGTAGCGCTGGGTGTTGACGCCGACCCGCTCGTTGCCCTCGGTGAAGACCCCGCGCGGTTCGCCGAAATAGACCCCGCTCGTCAGCTCGCGCACGATCATGATGTCGAGCCCCGCCACCACCTCGCGCTTGAGCGACGAGAAGTCCGCCAGCGCGTCGAAACACTGCGCCGGCCGCAGGTTGGCGTAGAGGTCCATCTCCTTGCGCAGCCGCAGGAGCCCGCGCTCGGGCTTCACCGAGAAGTCCAGGTCGTCGTACTTCGGCCCGCCCACCGCGCCGAGCAGCACCGCGTCGGCGGCCTGCGCGCGGGCCATCGTCGCGTCGGTGAGCGGCGTTCCGTGCGCGTCCCAGGCCGCGCCCCCGACGAGATCCTCCTCGACGTCGAAGGCGAGCCCTCGCGCTCCGAACCAGTCAATGACCTTGCGCACCTCCGCCATCACCTCGGGGCCGATGCCGTCGCCAGGCAGGATGAGAAGCATCGGTGCGGCCATGGCGCGGGTCCCCCGTTTTGGTGCCGGTCCACCGGCTATCCCCGGGGGCGGGAGGCGTCAAGGCGAGCCGCGCCGGGTTCAAAACCGCGCAGGGGCGCGCTAGTTTCGCCAAGAACGATCCTGGGGACCCTCGCGATGGCGCAATCGGTGCTCGTGGTCGGCGCGGGCGGACGCTTCGGGCGCGCAGCCGCGCAGGCCTTTCTCGACGCCGGCTGGGAGGTCCACGCGGCGACCCGGAACGGCAGCGGCGCCCCGCCCGGCGTCATCGGCCACGCTTGCGACGCGACCGCCGGCGAAGCTCTCGCGGCGCAGGCCCGGGGCCGCGATCTGATCGTGCACGCCGCAAACGCGCCCTATCCCGACTGGTCCCGCGCGGTTCCCGCCTTCACCCGCGCAACGCTCGCCGCGGCGCGGGCGAGCGGCGCGACAGTGCTCGTTCCGGGCAACGTCTACGTGTTCGGCTCGCGCCTGCCCCCGCTCCTCGGGCCGGGGACGCCGCATCGCGCCGACACCCGCAAGGGCCGGTTGCTCGCCGAGATGGAGGCGGCGTTCCGCGAAGCCGCGCCCGAGGTGCAGACCATCGTGCTGCGCTGCGGCGACTTCTTGGAGACGGAGAAGTCGGGCAACTGGTTCGACGCGGTGATGGCGACGAAGCTCGGCCGGGGCCGCTTCGTCTATCCCGGTCGCCGCGACGTCGCCCACGCCTGGGCCTGGCTTCCCGACGCCGCGCGCGCCGGCGCCGCGCTGGCCGAACGCCGCGCGGACCTGCCCGCCTTCGCCGACATCCCCTTCCCCGGCCTCGCGCCGACCGGCGACGAGATGATCGCGGGACTGAAGCGCGCGCTCGGCCGCGGCTTCCGCGTCGCGCGCTTTCCCTGGCCGCTGGTGCGGCTCGGGGCGCCGTTCAACCCGATGTACCGTGAACTGGCGGAGATGCGTTATCTCTGGGACGTGCCGCACCGCCTCGATCCCGCGCCGCTCGCCGCGGCGCTGCCGGACTTCGCGCCGACCCCGGAGGCGGCGATCTACTCCGAGCTCGCCGCCGTGGTCTGAGGCGGGGTCACGTCGACCCAGACCAGCCGGTGCGGCGCGCCCGCGGCGATGATCTCCGCCAGCGCCGCGCCCGGCTCGGGCCAGACCACCCCGGCGGCTTCCACGCGCAACTCGCGCGAAGGCAGGACGTAATCCACCCGCAGGTTTCCCGGGCCATCGTCGCCCCAGTCTGCCGTGTCGCGCTCCGGCGGGCCGGCGTGCCGGGCGTTGGCGCCGCCCTGGGCCCGCGCCGCCCGCGCAGCACCGGCGCTCGCGGGCCGCGGATCGACGAGGCGCGGATGCGCGAGCAGCCGGGCGATCCCGGCGCGCAGCCCCGCCCCGTCGGCGGGATCGGCGTTGAGGTCGCCCAGCACCACCAGCGGCGCATCGGGGGCGGCCGCGACCGCTCCCGCGTCATCGGGAAACGCCACGCCGTCGAGATAGGCGGTCCAGAAGCCGATCTCGTCGTGGTTGCGCCGTTCGTTTAGCTTCTCGGGCCCGTCGAAGAGCGGCGGCGTCGGGTTCGAGGCCAGAAGATGCAGCCGCCCGCCGCCGGGCAGGATCACCGGCACGTCCCAGTGCGACCGCGACGACAGCCGGAACGCCGCCTGCGTCTCCGCGTCGGGCCAGGGCGCGCCGTCCGGGCGCTCGGGCAGCAGCGCGCCGGGCAGCGCCGTCCAGGGCAGGGTCAGGAACGTGCGCGCCGCTTCGGCGTCGATGGGCAGCTTGGAGAGGATCGCCATTCCGCCGTCTCCGGCGAAGGCGCCCCAGCCGAAGGCGTCGGCGCGGCCCATGACCATGGTGTCGCCGTCGAGATCGCGTCCCGATGGCGCGCCGGCGTTGACCGGCGCGTGGAAGCTGTGCGGGTAGTCGATGCCGTCCGGCCCCTCCGCGAGCCTTGCGACGAAGGCCTCCAGCGCGCGTCCGCGCATGTCGTGGTCGAAATCGCAGAGCAGGATCACGTCGGGCCGCGCCGCGCGTATCGCGGCGAGCGCCGCGACGACATCGGGGTCGAGCTTCTCCTTGCCGAGCTCATGGAGCAGCACGCCCGGCCCGGACTGGCTGAGCCCGGTGTTGTAGGTGGCGATGCGGATGGTCTCCGCCTGCGCGTCCGCTTCGCCGGGCGTCACGGCGAGGGTCAGGACCAGGCTGGCGAGCGCGGCGCGGAGCATGGCCCGAGGCTTGAACCCGCGCCGGTTAACGCCGGCCTAACGCCGCAGCTGCGGTCACCCGCCGGTGGCGTGCCAGGGATGGCGGCCGTGGTAGTCGCGCTCGAAGGCGTCGATGTGCTCGACCTTCTCCATGCTCAGCCCGATGTCGTCGAGGCCGTTGAGCAGGCAGTGCTTGCGGTGCGCGTCGACCTCGAAGCCGATCTCGCCCCCGTCCGGCCCGCGGATGGTCTGGCTCTCGAGATCGACGGCGACCACTGCGTTGGCGCCGCGCTCGGCGTCGTCCATCAGCTTGTCGACCTCTTCCTGCGGGAGCACGATCGGCAGGATGCCGTTCTTGAAGCAGTTGTTGTAGAAGATGTCGGCGAAAGACGGCGCGATCACGCAGCGGATGCCGAAGTCCAGCAGCGCCCAGGGCGCATGCTCGCGGCTGGAGCCACAGCCGAAGTTCTCGCCCGCGACCAGGATCTTCGCCTCGCGGTAGGCCGGGCGGTTCAGGACGAAGTCGGCGACTTCCCTGTCGAGATCGTCATAGCGCATCTCGTGAAAGAGGTTCTTGCCCAGCCCGGTGCGCTTGATGGTCTTCAGGAACTGCTTGGGTATGATCATGTCGGTGTCGACATTGATCTGCGGGAACGGCGCCGCGACGCCGGTCAGCGTGGTGAACTTCTCCATGATCGGACCCTCCGGTTGCCCGGCCGGGATAAACCACGCGCGCCGGCCCCGCGCAAGCCGGCCGCCGCTGGACCCCGCGTCGGCGCCGGGCTAACGCTGGCGCGGACCGTCCTCCAGCATCCGGATCCGCGCATGACCCAGGGACGCTCCCGTCTCCTCGCCCTCCAGATGGTGTTCGGCCTGAACGGGCTCGGGCTGGCCGTCTGGTTTCCGCGCATTCCCGACGTCAAGACAGCGCTCGACCTCGATGTGCTGACCCTCGCCTTCTGCCTGTTCGGGCTGCCGGCCGGCACGATGCTCGGCTTTCTGGTGGTGGGCCGCGTCACGGCGGCGATCGGTGTGCGCGCCGCCTGCGTCTGGGGCGGCGCGGCGTTCCTGCTCGCCTTCATCCTGCCCGGTCTCGCCCGCGGTCCGCTGGGCCTCGGCCTTGCGCTCTTTGTCTGCGGCCTCACGATCGCGGTGATCGAGGTGGCGATGAACGCCAAGGCGAGCCAGGTCGAGCGCGAGGAGGGGCGGCGCATCATGACCCGCTGCCACGCCTTCTGGAGCTTCGGGACCGTCGGCGGCGCGCTCATCGGCGGCGCCTTCGCCCAGGCCGGGGTCAGCTTTCTCGTCCAGCAGATGGCGCTCCAGCCGATCCTCGCCGGGCTGACGGTGTATTTCGCCCGCCGCCTCGTCCCCGACGGCGCGCGGGCGCAGGGCCGCGGCGGGGCGCTCTTCCCGCCGGGACGTGCGCTCTTGCTCCTCTGCCTCGTGCCGCTGGGCGCGCTGATGATCGAGGGGGCGATGATGGAATGGTCGGCGCTGCTCCTGCGCGAGCACGTCGGCGCCAGCCCCTTCGCCACCGCCGCCACCTTCGCGCTCTTCGCGCTCGCCATGGCCAGCATGCGGCTTCTCGGCGACCGCCTGGCGGAGATGTTCGGCCCCAGGCGGGTCATCGTCGCCTCGGGGCTGGCGATGGGTCTCGGCGTCGCCGCCTTCGGCCTCGCGCCGGGTCTCTGGGCGGCGGCGCCGGCCGCGGCGCTGGTCGGCCTCGGCTGCGCGAACATCTATCCGCTGACCATGTCGCTGGTCGCGCAGACGCCCGGCCAGGCCGCCGAGCGCAACGTCGCCACGCTCGCGCTCATCGCCTTCACCGCGTTCCTGATCGGGCCGCCGGCGATCGGCACGCTGGCCAGCGTCCTCAGCCTGCCCGTGGCGCTCGCCCTGCTGGCGCCGCTCGGTCTGATCCCGCTGGCGCTTGCCCGGCGTCTCGGCGCGACGGCGCAGCCGCGCCCCTAGCCGCAGGCGACGCTCGCGATCCGGCCAGCGGCGTCGACGTTCACCGTGACCCGGTTGGCGTCATAGCCCTCCGTCTGCGGGCTGTCGGGGAAGATCACCCTGGTCCCGTAGGGCACGTTGGCAGCATTCAGCGCCATCGAGGGCTGCCCGACGAGGCCCTGCAGCATGCGCGCCCCGCATCCGCGCTGGCCGGAGATGAAGTAGCCGTTGGCGTAGCCGCCGATGTACTGGTCCGCCGGATCGGCCCCGGTGTCCGTGCACCCGGCGAGCGCCAGCGTCGCGGCCAGAGCCGTCGCGGCCACGTTCCTGCGCGTCATGCCAGCCTCCCGGAGTGTCGACGCAGCAAAGGCAATCACGCCGCTCCGGCTTTGGCAAGCGCGAGAGCCCTTCGGCACGCCCGGGACGGAAATGCTTGCAATGCCCGTGCAGGCGTCCATGCTGAAAGGATTATCGGAGTCCGGCGTTTTGACCAAGGTCATTGTCTTCACCGATCTGCACCTCCAGATCCCGCCGCGCGTGGGGCGGCCCGATCCGTGCGCCCGGTTGCGATCGGCGCTCGACCACGCGCGCCGCAACCACCCCGACGCGGCTCTCTACATCTTCTGCGGCGACCTCGCCGAGCATGGCGACGCCGCGGCCTACGCCGCTCTGCGCGGGGAGCTCGCCGCGGCGGGCGCGCCGCAGGCGCTGATGCTCGGCAACCACGACGATCGGGCGGCCTTCTTCGAGGCCTTTCCGGAGGCGCCGCGCGATCCCGACGGCTTCGCCCAGCAGACCATCGACCTGCCGCAGGCGCGGCTCATCCTTCTGGACACCCTGGCCGACCCGATCGTGGATCCCGACAGCGCCGCCGCCGGCGCGCTCGGCGACCGGCGCCTGGCATGGCTGCGCGCGCAACTCGCCGCGCCAGCCGGCCGCCCGACAGTGATCTTCATGCACCACCCTCCGCACGACACCGGCCTTGCGACGATGGATCGCCACAAGCTGCGCGACGGCGACGACTTCTTTGCTGCGATCGAGGGCGCGCCGGTGCGCCACATCGTCTGCGGCCACGTCCACCGGACGGTCTCGGGCAGCGCGCGGGGGGTGCCGTTCTCGATCTTCAAGAGCCTCGGCGCCCACCAGTTCCCGATGATCTTCGACCCCTTCGACACATGGGTCGAGGCCGACGAGCCGGTGGCCTATGGCGTGATCCTGCTCACCGAGGACGGCGTACTCGCACATACCGAGGACTTCGAGATCACCGATCTCGAGCGCATCCTGCACCCCGTGACGCCTCTCAACGCCGCGCCCTGAGGCGCGGCGCGCGGCGCCAGACCGCGGCTCACTCCGCCACGATGGCGCTGAGCATCCAGATCGCCTGCTCATGGAACGCCATGCGCCCGTTGGCGAGATCCTCCGTGGCCCCGTCGCCGAGATCGGCGGCGGTCTGCGCCAGGTCGCGCAGACGGCGCACCATCGCCTCGTGGTCGCTGACCAGCCGCGCGATCATCTCGCCGGCGCTGCGCGCGGTCGATTCCTCGCTGAGCGACGCCTGGCTGATCATGTCGGTGAACGCCATCGGCGCCACGTGTCCCAGCGCCCGGATGCGCTCGGCGATCACGTCGATCGCCGTGAAGAGGTCGGTGTAGTGCTGCTCGGTCAGCGTGTGGATCGGGAAGAACAGCGGGCCTACCACGTTCCAGTGATAGCCCTGGGTCTTGATCATCAGCACGAAGCTGTCGGCGAGCACGCCTGTCAGCCCGTTGGCGATCCTGGTCCTTGAATTGATGTTGGTCTCGGGTTGCTCCGGGCTGGGGCGGGCATTGAGAACGCTCTGCGTCATCGTCGTCTCCTCTGTTTCGCTTCCATGCGGCGCATGTGGGGACTTGTCCGGAATTATCAATTTTTTTCATATGCTTGACTTCATCGGGTTGCATCGCTTCCGCCACCTCCGCAGCGACCCTCGGCACCGTCGCTGGCGCAGCCGGTGGAGGCGCCGTAACCTGCGGCGGTGGAGTAAGTGAGGGAAGGCCCGACCGAGGATGTCCGAGACCAGACCGCCCAAGCGCACCGAGAAGCTTCAGCTCATGCTCGACGTCGAGGAGCTCCAGGCGATCGACGACTGGCGCTTCGCCAACCGGATGCCGTCGCGCGCCGCGGCGATCCGCGAGTTGCTGCGCCGCGGACTGATCGCGGATGGCTTCGACGAGCCGCCGTCCGACGCCACGTCCGGCGAGTTCCGCGTCGTCGACGAGGACGCCATCAGCGGCGACTGAAGCCTGGGCGGCGGCCCGGGCTCCGGGGCGGTCCGAGCGAATCGTTGTCCGGGCCGCCGGACTGGCGTATTCTGTGAACAGCGCCGAAGACCATTTCAGGTCGGCGCGGCCGGGCCCAGCATTTCTCGGGCCCGACACGTCAAGTGAATGCGTACCCGCCTGAGACCCAGTCCTTCAGGAGACATTGACATGACATCGAGACCATCCGCGGGCCGAAAGGCGATCGCCGCCGTCCTGCTGTGCGCCTTCGCCGCCCCCCTCGCCGCCGAGCAGGTCGTCGTGTCGGGCAGCCCGAACCATCGGGTCTTCGCCCCGGCCGCGATCGATCTGGTGGTCGCCGGCGACGCCAACCACCGTCGCTTCGTCCCTGCCGCCGAGGCGCCGGCCGAAGCGACCGCCACGCGGTTCGAGGTCGTCGGGGCGCCGAACCATCGCCGCTTCGTCCCGGCCGCAGTGGCGTCGGCGCAAGCGGTCACGGCCGGGACCGCGGCCGCCTTCGAGGTCACCGGTTCGCCGAACCATCGTCGGATCATGGTGATCGCCGCCGACTGATCGGCTGCGTCGTCAGGACCGCCGATCGGCGCGGCGACGGGGAGCGCAACCGTTTGGCTGCGACAAGGCGCCGCAACTGTTGTATCCTCCCGCCGCGCCGAGGATCCTACCGCGCGGCGACCGCTGGTGTTGGTTTCCCGTCCAAGCGGAGAGGCGCATGGCGCAACATGGGGGGGAAAAATGACACACGCATCTCTGCTCGATCGCTCCGGCGTCGCGACGCCGGAGAACAAGATCACCGAACTCGCCGGAGCTACGCGCGGCGACCTGCTGCGCCCCGGCGACGCCGGATTCGACGACGCCCGCCGGATCTGGAACGCGCTGGTCGACAGACATCCGGGCGCGATCCTGCGCTGCAGCGGCGTGGCCGACGTGGTCGCCGCGGTGAAATTCGCCCGCGACAACGACGTTGTCGTGTCGGTGCGCGGCGGCGGCCACAATGTCGGCGGTCGGGCGCTCTGCGACGACGGGCTCGTCATCGATCTTTCCGCCATGCGCGGTGTGCACGTCGATCCGTCGGCGCGCACGGTGCGGGTTCAGGGCGGCGCCACGCTCGGCGACGTCGACCGCGAGACCCACGTTCATGGACTCACCGTGCCGTTCGGCGTCATCTCGAAGACCGGCGTGGCCGGGCTGACGCTCGGCGGCGGCGTTGGCTGGCTGGTGCGGAAATACGGCCCGACCTGCGACAACGTGATCGAGATCGAGGTGGTGACCGCCGACGGCGTGGTGCGCACCGCGAACGCGGAGGAGAACCCCGACCTCTTCTGGGCGATGCGCGGCGGCGGCGGCAACTTCGGCGTCGCGACATCGTTCCTCTATCAGGCTTATCCGGTCTCGACGGTGCTCGGCGGGCTGATCGTCTACCCGCGCGCGGCCGCCGCGACGGTGCTTCGCGGATACCGGAACTTCATGGAGACTGCGCCCGAGGACCTCACGGTCTATGCCGGCATGCTGTGCACACCGGACGGAACGCCGGCGACGGGCGTGATTCCCTGCTGGAGCGGAGCGGATCTCGACGCCGGAGAGGCAGCAATCGCTCCACTCAAGGAGCTGTCGGAGCCCTTGATGGTCGCGGTCCAACCGATGCCGATGCCGGCGATGCAATCGATGCTCGACGACGCCTTCCCCGACGGCACGCGCAACTACTGGAAGTCGGCGTTCGTGAAGGGCCTGCCGGACGCCGCGATCGAGGTGCTGGTGGAGCAGGCGAAGGGCATGACTTCGCCGATGTCGAGTCTGCTGGTCGAGTACTACGGCGGGGCCGGAGGGCGGAAGGACGGCGCGACCAACGCCTTCGCGCAGCGCCATTCGGATTATTCGGTCGGTTTCATGCCGCAGTGGCTGGACCCGGAGGAAGACGCCGCCCACATCGCCTGGGCGAGATCCGCCTGGGACGCGGTGCAGCCCTTCGCGTCGGGCGGCTACCTGCTGAACTATCTGGCGGAGGGCGAGGACGCCGCGGAAAGAGCCGCCTTCGGCGCCAACTATCCACGGTTGCAGGAGATAAAGAGGGCGTACGACCCGGACAACTTCTTCAGTCGCAACCAGAACATCCGTCCCGCGGCCTGACGGCCAGCCGCCGCACAGCGCCTGGCGAGAACTTGAGGATCCCGCCAGGGGCCGTCCGCCGGGGCAGCGTCAGCGCTTGTTCATCCGGTTCTCGATGAGATCCTCGACCACGCTCGGGTCGGCGAGCGTCGAGGTGTCGCCGAGCGCGCCGTAGTCGTTCTCGGCGATCTTGCGCAGGATGCGGCGCATGATCTTGCCCGAGCGCGTTTTCGGCAGGCCCGGCGCCCACTGGATCAGGTCGGGGCTCGCGATCGGTCCGATCTCCTTGCGCACCCACTGCACCAGCTCCTTGCGCAGCTCGTCGGTGTACTCCTCGCCGGCGTTCAGCGTGACGTAGGCGTAGATGCCCTGGCCCTTGATGTCGTGCGGATAGCCGACCACTGCCGCCTCCGACACCTTGGCGTGGGCGACCAGCGCGCTCTCGACCTCGGCGGTGCCCATCCGGTGCCCGGAGACGTTGATCACGTCGTCCACGCGGCCGGTGATCCAGTAGTAGCCGTCCTTGTCGCGCCGGCAGCCGTCACCGGAGAAGTAGTAGCCCTTGTACTGGCTGAAATAGGTGTCCACGAACCGGTCGTGGTCGCCCCAGATCGTGCGCATCTGCCCCGGCCAGCTGTCGGAAAGCGCCAGCACGCCCTCGCACTCGGTCTCGGCGATCTCCACGCCGGAGGCCGGTTCGAGCACCACCGGCTGCACCCCGAAGAACGGCTTGGTCGCCGAACCGGGCTTGGTGGGGATCGCGCCGGGCAGCGGCGAGATCAGGATGCCTCCGGTCTCGGTCTGCCACCAGGTGTCGACGATCGGGCAGCGGCCCTTGCCCACGACCTCGTTGTACCAGTTCCAGGCTTCGGGGTTGATCGGCTCGCCGACCGAGCCGAGGATGCGCAGGGACGACAGGTCGTGCTTGTCCACGTACTCGCGGCCCTGGCCCATCAGCGCCCGGATCGCGGTGGGCGCGGTGTAGAAGATGTTCACGCCGTGCTTGGCGCAGACCTCCCAGAACCGTCCCGCGTCCGGATAGGTCGGCACGCCCTCGAACATCAGCGTCGTCGCGCCGTTGGCGAGCGGGCCGTAGACGATGTAGCTGTGACCGGTCACCCAGCCCACGTCCGCGGTGCACCAGTAGACGTCCCCGTCATGGTAGTCGAACACGTGCTGGTGAGTCATCGAGGCGTAGACGAGATACCCGCCGGTGGTGTGCACGACGCCCTTCGGCGCCCCGGTGGAGCCCGAGGTGTAGAGGATGAACAGCGGGTCCTCGGCGTTCATCGCCACCGGCTCGCAGTGATCGGTGACCCGCTCCATCTCCTCGTGCAGCCAGACGTCGCGGTCGGGGTTCCAGGGAATGTCGCCGCCCGTGCGCCGCACGACGAGCTGCTTGACGCCAGCGATCCCCTCGAGCGCCTTGTCGGCGTTGGTCTTGAGCGGCGTGCGCCGCCCGCCGCGGGGCGCCTCGTCGGCGGTGATCACCAGCTTGGCGCCTGACCCCTCGACGCGGGCGCGCAGGGCGTCCGCGGAGAAGCCAGCGAACACGATCGAATGGATCGCGCCCACCCGCGCGCAGGCCAGCATCGCATAGGCCGCCTGCGGGATCATCGGCATGTAGAGGATGACCCGGTCGCCCTTCTTGACTCCGAGACTGTGAAGCACGTTGCCGAACTTGGAGACCTGCTCGTAGAGCTCCTGATAGGAGATGTGCTCGGACACGCCCGGGTCGTCGCTCTCCCAGATGATCGCGGTCTGTTGGGCGCGATCCTTGAGGTGGCGGTCTATGCAGTTGGCCGAGACGTTGAGCTTGCCGTCCTCGAACCACTTAATCGAGACGTTGTGGAAGTCGTAGGACGTGTGCTTGACCTTCGTGTACGGCTTGATCCAGTCGATCCTCTTGCCGTGCTCGCCCCAGAACGCATCGGGATCGCTCACCGAGGCCGCGTACATCTCCGCGTACTGCTCGGCCGAGACGGTGGCGTTCGCGACGATTTCGGCGGAAGGACGGTGCATTTCGTCGGACATAGGCGTTTCCACTCCATTCTTCGTTTTCCGCAGAGCAGCGCACGGCGGTTTGCGATTCGATCGAACGGCGGGGTGAGGCGGTCTGGCCCGGTCCCCCTCCGGCCCTCCGTCGCGCAGCTTCATAAAATATCGGACCCTTCATGTAAAACAATATTCCTGCTGCAGTGCAAAAATATGCAATTGCATACCGATAGCCGGCCCCACGCGCGTGTCTCGACGGCGGTGACAGCGGTCCGGATGCGCGAATCACACGCGCGGCTTGCACCAGACGCGCAAACGCGCGCTTGCGCGACGGGCGCGCCTGAACCAGACTCGCGCCCCTGACCATCGTGGGACCGCGCACATGCTCACACCCAAGGCGGACGGCGGCGAGGCGGACGGCGGCGGGGCGGCCCAGCCCGGCGGCGAGCCCGCGCCGTCGCTGGCCCGCGCCGCGGCCCAGCGCCGCCGTCGCCGCGACGCCGCGCTGGCGCTGCCGCTCGGGGGCGCCTTCCTGCTCGCCTCGCCGCTCCTCGACGTCGTGATCCGCGCGGGATCGCTCTTCGGCGTCCCGGTGTCGGTGCTCTACATCTTCGGGGTCTGGGCCGGGCTGATCGCGCTGACCTACGCGGCGACCCGCGGCTTCTACGGACCGGGCGACGAGGGCTGAGCGGCCGTGGAGACGTGGAACGTCCTCGTCACCGTCTGCATCGCCTACGTGGCGTTTCTCTTCGCGATTGCAGCATGGGCGGAGCGCCGGGCGGCGGCCGGACGGCTCGGCTGGCTGCGCTCGCCGTTCATCTACACTCTGTCGCTGTCGATCTACTGCACGGCCTGGACCTTCTACGGCGCGGTGGGCTCGGCGGCGCGGGGCGGGCTCGAGTACCTGCCGATCTACCTCGGGCCGACCCTGCTCTTCGTCGGCTGGTTCTGGCTCCTGCGAAAGCTCGTGCGCATCGGCCGCGAGCAGCGGATCACCTCGATCGCCGACCTCATCTCGTCGCGCTTCGGCAAGAGCAAGCTGATCGGCGTGGCCGTGACGCTGCTCGCGGTGATCAGCTCCACGCCCTACATCGCGCTCCAGCTGAAATCCGTGGCGCTCAGCTTCACTGCCTTCGCCAACGACGACGCCGGCGCCGGCGAGATGGCCTCCGCCGACGTCGCCGCGATCTGGGTCGCGGTGGGCCTCGCGGCCTTCACCATCCTCTTCGGCACCCGCAACCTCGACGCCAACGAACGCCATCACGGCGTGGTCACGGCGATCGCGGTGGAGGCGGTCGTCAAGCTCGCCGCCCTGCTTGCGGTGGGCGTCTTCGTCGTCTGGGGTCTCTATGCGGGTCCCGCGGCGGTCTTTGCGGACATGCCCGACCGCCTCGCCGAGATCGACACGCTCTTCACCCCGCGCTGGATGACGCTGATGTTCCTCTCGGCCGCCGCCATCGTCTGCCTGCCGCGCATGTTCCATGTGCTCGTGGTCGAGAACACCGACGAACGCCAGCTCAGGACCGCGGCCTGGGCCTTCCCGCTCTATCTGGCGCTGATCTCGCTCTTCGTGCTGCCCATCGCCATCGCGGGGACCGCGACCCAGCCCGACGACGCCAACCCCGATCTCTACGTCCTGACCGTCCCGCTGGCCATGGATCGCCACCTGCTGGCGCTCTTCGCGTTTCTGGGGGGCTTCTCGGCGGCGACGTCGATGGTCATCGTGGCGACCATCGCGGTCTCCACCATGGTCTCCAACCACATCGTCATGCCCCTCTGGCTCCACTTCAGCCAGGGCCGGAAGGCCGGCGGCGACCTGCGTCGCGTTCTGCTGACCAGCCGCCGTGTGTCGATCCTCGCAATCCTCGCGCTCGGCTATCTCTACTTCCGCGTCAGCACGCCGGCGGCGCTCGCCGCCATCGGGCTCATCTCGTTCGCCGGAATGGCCCAGGTGCTCCCCGCCCTGATCGCCGGCCTATTCTGGCGCGGCGCCACCAGCCGCGGCGCGTTCGCGGCGGTGGCGGGCGGCTTCGCGGTCTGGGCCTACACGCTGTTCCTGCCCAGCTTCCAGGGCGATTTCCTGCTGTCCGTCGAGACCATCCGCGACGGCCCCTTCGGCATCGCGGCGCTGCGGCCCCAGGCGCTTCTTGGGCTAAGCGGGCTCGATCCGCTGGTGCACGCGATGTTCTGGAGCATGACCGTCAACGCCGGGCTCCTGACCGTCGTCTCGCTTCTGACCACCGCGCGGCCGCTCGAGCAGTTCCAGGCCTCGCAGTTCATCGACGTCTTCCGCCAGACCGACGCGGCGCCGGGCCTGCTCGACCGCACCGCCACCTCCGAGGACCTGCTGGCGCTCGCGATACGCATCATCGGCGACGATCACGCCCAGGCGCTCTTCCGCGCCGCAGCCCGCGCCCAGGGCAAGAGCGACGGGCTGCCCGATCCGACCGACCAGTTCATCCAGTCGCTCGAGCGCGACCTTGCGGGCTCCGTCGGCGCGGCTTCCGCGCACGAGCTGGTCAGCCAGATCGCCGGGCGCGGCACCGTCTCCATGGACGGGCTCATGCGCATCGCCGACGAGACGCTCCAGCTCATCGACACCTCGCGCCGCCTCGAGCGCAAGTCCTTCGAGCTCGAGCAGACTGCGCGCCAGCTGCGCAACGCCAATGACCAGCTGCGCCGCATCGACGCCGAGAAGGACGCCTTCCTGAGCCAGGTCAGCCACGAACTCCGCACGCCGATGACCTCGATCCGCTCCTTCGCCGAGATCCTCAGCGACCAGCCCGACGTCGATCCCGAGACCGAGCGCCGCTTTCTCGGCATCATCCGGGAAGAGAGCGAGCGTCTGACCCGGCTCCTCGACGAGATCCTCGACCTGACCTTCCTCGAATCGGGGCGGGTGCGGTTCAACATCGCGCCCGTGCGGCTGCGCGACGTGATCGAGCGGGCGCTTGGCTCCACGGAAGGCCTGCGGTCCTCGACCGATGTGACCGTGCGCTGTGACTACGCCGCCGACATCGTGGTCGAGACCGACTTCGACCGGCTGGCGCAGGTGATCATCAACCTGATCTCGAACGCGGTGAAATACGGCCGCGGGGACGATCCGGTCATCCGCATCACGCTGGGCGAGACCGCCGAGGGCGCCTATGTCGAGGTCGCCGACAACGGCCCCGGCATCGCCCCGGACCAGCGCGACGAGATCTTCGAGAAGTTCGCCCGGCTCGGGGCCGAGAACATCTCCGGCAGCGCCGGACTCGGCCTGCCGATCGCGCGCGAGATCATGCGCAACCTCGGCGGCGACCTTGTGGTTGGCGCCGCGCATCCCGGCGCAGTCTTCCGCCTGACCCTGCCGCGTCGGGCCACGACGTCCAAGGCGGCGGAGTAGGCCTCGCGGGGCGGGGCACGCCAGGTGAAATCGGCGTCGATCTATGGTATGCTGATTTCTTTCAGCGAAGGGGAGAAACGCCATGACGCCTTGGGAATTGCACGGCCACAGTCTCGCCAATTGCAACTGCGCCGCCGGATGTCCGTGCCAGTTCATGTCGTTGCCGACGCACGGCCATTGCGAAGCGGTGGAGACCTATGAATTCGAACTCGGGGCATTACGGGGATGTCGATCTGGCGGGAACGCGCGCCGCGATGTTGGTGCAATGGCCCGGCGCCATCCATGAAGGCAACGGCAGGATGCAGGTCATCATCGACGAGAGCGCCTCGCCCGAGCAGCGCGACGCGCTGCAGAAGATCATCACCGGGGAAGACACGGACGAAATGGCGACCTTCTGGTGGGTCTTCTCGGCGATGTGTCCCGAAAAGCTCGACACCCTGTTCAAGCCGGTCAGCGTCTCGATCGACATCGAAGGCAGGACCGGAAAGGCGTCTGTGCCGGGGGTCTTCGAAACGGAAGCCAGACCGGTTCTCAATCCGGTGACCGGCGAACCGGTCCGGGCGCGCATCGATCTCCCTGAGGGATTTCAGTTCCACGTCGCCGAGATCGGCAGGGGAACGACCACGACCAGCGGCGAGATCGGCCTCGAGAACAACAAGGACAGCCACGTTCACATCTGCGAGCTGCACATCTCCGGCCAGGGCGTCATGAAGGCGGCCTGATGGCTGCAGATGGGCGGGCCGCGGCCGGGCTTGCCGAGAGCCTGCTCCGCCGGGACCGGGCGCTGGTTCTTTGCCTGATCGCGGTCTTGTTCGCGCTGGCGGGTCTGTACACGGTGCTCGGCGTCGGCATGGACATGTCCGCGCTCGAGATGACCGCCATGCGGGCGATGCGCGACATGCCCGGCGCGGCGACGCCGGGGCTTTGGTCGCCCGGCCACGCGCTCCTCGTGTTCCTGATGTGGTGGGTGATGATGGTGGCGATGATGCTGCCAAGCGTCGCGCCGACGGTCCTTCTGAACGCCGCGCTGTTGCGGCGCGGCTCCGCTCCGGCGCGTGCGCCCGCGATTTCCGCCGCCTTCCTGGCCGGATATCTCGCGGCGTGGGCGGGGTTCTCGCTTGTCGCCGTCGCCGCTCAGTGGTCGCTCGAGGCGGCGGGGCTGGTCTCGGCGACGATGATGACGCTGATCGACTCGGTTCCGGGCGCGCTCGTGCTCATCGCCGCGGGCGTCTTCCAGTTCACCCCGCTGAAACGGGCCTGTCTCCGCCATTGCCGCTCGCCGGTCGATTTCCTGACGCAACGCCGGCGGCCCGGCGCCTCGGGCGCCTTGGCGATGGGTCTCGAACACGGCGTCTACTGCCTCGGCTGCTGCTGGTTCCTGATGGCGCTGTTGTTCGTGGGCGGCGTCATGAACCTTTATTGGATCGTCGGTCTCACCGCCTTCGTCGCGCTCGAGAAGCTGACGCCGCATGGCGAGGTCGCCAGCAGGCTCGCCGGCGCGGGACTTGTGGTCTGGGGCGGTTATGTGCTGGTCTCGGCCGTGACCTGAGCAGCGAGACCAAGGCGCAGGCGCGGATGCGTTGAGCGGGGGCCGCGACCGGTCCATTGTTGCCGCTGAACGCCCTCTCGGCGTGTTAGACTTTTTCTATTTGAAAACAGTGTTTTGGTGGCGTCCTGCTGTCCGCCCGTGCGTCGTCGCCCTTGAGCCGAGCTCTTGGGCGCCCCTTCAGCATCAGCACGGCAGCATCAACTGGCGTCACATGCGGGACTCCCTGTCGATGAAACCGTCACTTGTTCTTGCCTTCACGTCAGCGTTGCTTAATCTTGGCGTGCGGGGAGATCGACCGCAGGTTTCTTGTCGCCGAAGAGGCCCTCCTGAGGACCGCCGTCGTCGCATCGGTGGACCGGGAAACCCGCGAAGTGATCCTCCGTGAAGAAACGGACGGCGGAACCTTCGCCGTGACCGCCGGCCCCGAAGTCCGCAACCTGCCGGAACTGGCCGCCGGCGACAGGGTGCAAGTCGAGTACATTCCGTCGATCGCTCTCGCCATGTCTGTCCCGGGGGACGCCGGCGAGCCTGTCACCTCGGACGTGCCGCTGCCGAGGAGAACCGCGGCGACCGCCACCACGATGGTCGTGGTGCTGCTCGCGTATGTCTACATGGGTGGGGGCGGGGGTTACGCCAGCTTCCGCACCCGCGACGGGTACACCCGCTCGGTTGACGTGCCTTCGGATCTCCGGGACTTCCTCGCAGGACTGACCCCTGGCGCCAACGTCCTCGTCACCATGACCGAGCCCGACGCAGTCTCGATCACCGAGGTCGCGACGAATTGAGCCAGGCGATGCGCCATGTCCGCGGCGCGCGTCGTCGACGGCGAAACGTTCTGGACCGACCCGCAGGGCGCAGGCATCCGCGTCAGGGGCGTTGATGCCCCCGCTGATCGTTTGCCAGCAGCCGACCTGCCGCCGGCGCCACATCGACCGCCACGGCCCGATCGCTTGCCACGTCGCAGGTTCGCGATCGTGCGAAAACGCGTTAACACTTTTTCTGTTTGAAAACAAAGGCTTGAAAATCCGCCAACCTTGGCGGGCCGAGAGGGTTGCGCCGGATCAGAGCGGAACCTCGATCGCCGAGCCCTTTTCGCGGGCCAGTTCGACCACCTTCGCCGCCACCGCGAGATCCTGAAGCCCGACTCCGGTGCCGTCGAAGAGCGTGATCTCGTCGGCGTCCCGCCGGCCGGGATGGTCGCCGTTGATCACCGCCCCGATCGGTGAGATGTCGGCCGCATTGATCAGGCCCTCCGCAACCGCATGCTGCGCCTCGCCGATGCTCACCGACTGCGCCACCTCGTCGGCGAAGACCGTCGCCCGGCCCAGCAGCGCCGCCTCGACCTCCTGCTTGCCCTTGGTGTCGGTGCCCATGCACGCGAGATGCGCGCCCGGCCTGATCTGGTCGGCCATCAGGATCGGCGCGAAGCTCGAGGTGATGGTGATGATCACGTCCGCCTGCCCGCCCAGCCGCTCGAGGCTCACCGCCTCGAACGGCAGCCCGAGTTCGGCCGCCGTCTCCGCCAGACGCGGCAGCATCTCGGGATGCAGGTTCCAGCCGAGGACCTTCTGGAAGTCCCGCTGCCGCGCCGCCGCGCGCATCTGGAACGCCGACTGGTGCCCTGCCCCGACCATGCCGAGCACGCGCGCGTCGCTCCGCGCGAGATGCCGGATCGACACCGCGCTCGCGGCCGCCGTCCGCATGGCGGTCAGGTAGTTGCCGCCGATCATCGCCGAGACCATGCCGGTGTCGGGATCGAACAGGAACACCGTCGACTGGTGGTTGCCGATCCCCTCGAACCGCTCGAGGTTGTGCGGCCAGTAGCCGCCCGCCTTCACTCCGAGCGTCAGCCCGGCGCGGTCGAAGCCGCCCTTGAAGCCGTAGAGCGCGTCCGCATGGCCGAGGCTCTCGCGCACCACCGGAAAGTTCGCGGCGTCGCCGCGCGCCATCGCGGCGAACACCGCCTCGACTGCGCCGTAGGCGTCCTCCGCGCCGATCAGCTCCGGCACGGCGCGCTCGGGAACGATGTACATCGCCGCCGCTCAGTAGCCGATGCCGCGCGCCGAGACCGGCCACACCGCCTCGACCTTGCCGTTCCGCACGCCCACGTACCAGTCGTGCACGTTGCAGGTCGGGTCGCAGTGACCCGGCACCAGCTTGAGCTTCTCGTTGATCTTCAGCACGCCCTGCGGATCCTCGACCACCCCGTGCTCGTCGGAGCACTTCACGTACTTCACGTCCGTGCGCCCGAAGATCACCGGCAGCCCGCTGTCCACAGATTGCGACTTGAGGCCTGCGTCGACGATCGCCTTCTCGGGCTTGGCGTGGCTCATCACGCTCGTCAGGATGAACAGCGCGTTCTCCCACTCGCCCTGGTCGATGCGCTTGCCGTCCTTGTCGAGGATCCGGCCGTAGTCGGCGTCCATGAAGGCGTAGGATCCGCACTGCAGCTCGTTGTAGACGCCCGAGTTCCCCTCGAAGTAATAGGATCCGGTCCCGCCGCCGCCGACGATGTCGCACTCCAGACCCTCGGCCTTCAGCGCGTCGACCGCGTCCTTCACCATCGCCACCGCCACGTCGATCTTCGCCTTGCGATCGTCATAGCTGTCCATGTGCTGCATCGCGCCCTGGTAGGCCTGGATGCCGGAGAACTTCAGACCGGGCGCCGCGTCGATCGCCCTCGCGATCTCCAGCACCGCCGGCGTCGTCGTCACCCCGCAGCGCCCGGCCCCGCAGTCGATCTCGACAAGGCACTCGATGGTGGTGCCATGGCGCTGCGCCGCCTCGGAGAGATCGGCGACATTTGCGACGTCGTCCACGCAGACGATCGCGCGCGCGCCGAGCTTCGGGATCCGCGCCAGCCGGTCGATCTTCGCCGGGTCGCGCACCTGATTGGACACCAGCACGTCCTTGATGCCGCCACGCGCGAACACCTCCGCCTCGCTGACCTTCTGGCAGCAGACCCCGCAGGCGCCGCCGAGCTCGTGCTGGAGCTTCGCCACATCAACCGACTTGTGCATCTTGCCGTGCACGCGGTGACGCATGCCCATCTCCCTGGCGAGCCGACCCATCTTCTTGATGTTCCGCTCGAGCGCGTCGAGGTCGAGCACCAGGCACGGCGTCTGGATGTCCTTCTCGTCCATGCCGACCACGGCGGGAATGTCGAAGCCCACTTCGTATTCGTTGACGTTCGCCTGCACGTTCATGGCGTTCTCCTCCCTCAGCTTTGCATCCAGGGCAGCTTGTCGAGATCGACGTTGCCGCCGGTGACGATGACGCCGACCCGCTTGCCCTCGAACCGCTCGCGGTTCTTCAGGATCACCGCGAGCGGCACGGCGCAGCTCGGCTCCATCACGATCTTCATCCGTTGCCACGTCAGCTTCATCGCGTCGATGATCTCCTGCTCGCTGGCGGTCAGGATGTCGGTCACGTAGTTGCTCACGAAATGCCAGGTCAGCTCCTTGAGCGGCACCTTCAGCCCGTCCGCGATCGTCTCGGGCGCGTCGTCGGCGATGATGTGGCCGGCCTTGAAGCTTCGATAGGCGTCGTCGGCCTGCTCCGGCTCGGCGGCGTAGATCTCCACGTGCGGCGCGATCGACGACAGCGTCAAGACAGGTTCCCGAGATCATGCCGCCGCCGCCGATCGGCGCGACCACGGCGTCGAGGCCGTCGACCTGCTCCATCAGCTCGCGAGAGCAGGTCGCCTGCCCGGCGATGACCCGCGGATCGTTGTACGGATGCACGAAGTCCGCGCCGGTCGCCGCCTGCACCTCGGCGAAGACCGCCTCGCGGGACGAGGTCGACGGCTCGCATTCGGTGATGACCCCGCCGTAGCCGCGCACCGCGTCTTTCTTCGCTTGCGGCGCCGTGCGCGGCATCACCACCTGGCAGGGAATGCCGCGTCGGCCTGCCGCGTAGCTCAGCGACAGCGCGTGGTTACCCGAAGAGTGTGTGGCCACGCCCTTCTCGAGCATGTCGTCGGGAAGCCCGAAGACGGCGTTCGTCGCACCGCGCACCTTGAATGCGCCGGCCTTCTGGAAGTTCTCGCACTTGAAGTGCAGCGCCGCGCCGCTCAGCGCGTCGAAATAACTCGACGTCAGCACCGGCGTTCTGTGGATGTGCGGCCGGATCCGCTCGTGGGCGGCGACGGCATCGTCGTACGTCGGAATCTGCAAGGGCGTGCTCCTCAGGCGCTGCGTGCCATCGGGATCTCGGCGACCGCGACGGAGGTGTTTCGATAGTAGTCCTGCGCGGCGGCGACGCCAGAGCCCAGCGCGACGGGAAGGCCGAGGTCGGCCATGGTCATTTCCGCGGCGGCGAGACCCGAAAGCGCCATCACGTCGGTGAGCATGCCCAGATGACCGATGCGGAACACCTTGCGCGCGACCTCTCCAAGGCCGACGCCGAAGGCGACCTGGTACTTCTCGGCGGCGTGGGTCACGATCCTCGCCCCGTCGAAGCCTTCCGGCAAGACGACCGCGCTGACGGTGTCCGACCATAGATCGGGCGATCTGGCGCAGAGAGCCATGCCCCATGCGGCGACGCCGCGCCTCACACCTTCGGCGATACGGTGGTGACGGGCGAAGACGTTCTCGAGCCCCTCGTCTTGGATCATCTCGAGCGATGCGCCGAGGCCGTAGAGCAGGTTGACCGGCGGCGTGTAGGGGAAACCACCCTTCGAGTTGCTGGCGATCATGTCGCGGAAGTCGAGAAAGCATCGCGGCAACTTGGCCGTCTCCATCGCCGCGATCGCCTTTGGCGAGACGCCGAGGATCGCCAGCCCGGCGGGCAGCATGAAGCCCTTCTGGCTTCCGGTGACGGCGACGTCGACACCCCACTCGTCCATGCGGAAGTCCATCGACGCGATCGAGCTGACCCCGTCGACGAGGAGGAGAGCCGGGTGGTTGGCCGCGTCGAGCGCCGCCCGGACTCCGGCAACGTCGCTGCGCACGCCGGTCGCCGTCTCGTTATGTGTGACGAGGACGGCGCGGATCACATGGTCCTTGTCTGCGGCGATCGCCTCGGCCAGCTCAGCGACGGGAGCGCCCGCGCCCCATGGGGCTTCGATGACACGCATGTCGAGGCCGTGTCGTGCGCACATGTCGATCCAGCGCTGCGAGAACATGCCGTGACGGGCCGCGAGCACCGTGTCGCCCGGAGACAGCGTGTTGGTGATCGCCGCCTCCCAGCCCGCGGTTCCGGTCGCGGGAAAGATTAGCACTTCGCCGCCGGAGGTCTTTAGGACCGACTTCACCCCGGTAAACAGCGGGCGGAACATCTCTCCGAACGCCGCGGAGCGGTGGTCGATCGTCGGGGTGTCCACCGCCCGGCGCAGTGCCTCGGGAATGTTTGTGGGTCCCGGAATGAAGACCGGATTCTGGCTGAACATGGCGTCTCTCCTGCGGATGCCGATGTTCTAGCGGCGCATATTCACGCGCACAACATTTTTGAAATATTTTTCCGTATGAGTGGGAGGCATGCAAAATATTGATATTGAAACACTTTATGTTTTTCAACAGGCGGAGAAATTTTCCGACGCTGGTTCGGCGCCGCAAAGTAAGGTACTATTGCGATGTGCGAATCAGGCGCTGGAGGAACGATGGAAGGGGCGCAGAAACGCTCGCGCGGACGGCCGCGCGCCTTCAATGCGAAACCCGAGACCACGACTATACAGTCGCTGGACCGGGCGCTGGGCATTCTCAAGGTTCTCGCGGGCTCGGAAGGCATGTCGCTTACCGAGCTCTCAGAGGCCGCCGGCCAGTCCCCTTCCACAGCGTATCGGGTGCTCTCAACCTTCGAGGCGCACGGCGTCGTCGAGTTCCAGTCCGGTCAGCAGCTCTGGTTCATCGGTCGCGAGGCCTTCCACATCGGCAGCGCCTTTCTCGGCCGCTCCAACCTCGCCGAGCGAGCGCGCTCCGAGATGCGGGCGTTGATGGCCGAGACCGGCGAGACCGCCAACCTCGCCATCGCCGAAGGGGCGGAGGTGATGTTCCTCAGCCAGGTCGAGACCCACGCCGCCATACGTGCGTTCTTTCGCCCGGGAACCCGCGGGCCGATTCACGCATCGGGCATCGGAAAGGCGCTGCTCGCCTACTATCCGACGGATCGCATCGACCGCATCCTGCGCGAGCAGGGTCTGCCGGCCTTCACCACGAACACCATCATCGACCGGGCGCGACTGATGCGCGAGCTTATCGCGATCCGGGCGCGCGGCTGGGCGGAGGACGACGAAGAGCGGACCGAGGGCATGCGCTGCGTCGCCGCGCCGATTTTCAACGAGTTCCGCGAGGCGATCGCGGGCGTCTCGATCTCCGGGCCGGTGGTGCGCATGACCGCGGCGAAGGCCGCCGAACACGGCGCGCGGGTGCGCGCGGCAGCCGACCGGATCACCGAGGCGATCGGCGGCGTCACCGCCTGAGTCCTGAGCCCCGAGGCTCGGGAGGTTTCGTTTGACAGGTCCGTTCGGGTCGTGCCACGCCGGACGCACAGCGGGGGCGCGCCGATGACCGTGGACCTTCTTGTCAAGAACGCCGTGATCGTGACCGCGGACGCCGCCGGCGCGACGCATGCGGATGGAGCGCTCGCGGTGACGGACGGCCGCATTGCCTATGTCGGGCCGGCCGATGGCTTCCGGCAAGACGCCCGTGAACGCCTCGACGCGCGCGGCATGCTGCTTGCACCAGGGTTGATCAACACCCACTGTCACGGCGGCGACAGCCTCTTCCGCGGGCTGGTGGAGGACTTGCCGCTCGAGCCGTGGCTGCAGCAGGTGTGGAAGGCCGAGGGCGCGACACTGACGCCGGAGACAGTGCGGCTTGGAGCGACTCTGGCCTTCTCGGAGTTGCTCCTCGGCGGCGTGACCACCGTCATGGACATGTTCTGGCATCCCGCCGAGACCGTTGCGGCCGCCCGCGCCCTCGGGATGCGCGTCTCGACCGGCGGCATCTTCTTCGACGGGGCGGGAATGGACGGGCTGCGGCCCGAGGACCGTCTTTCGGAGGCGGAGAGGTTCTTCGAGGACTTCGCCGGCGCCGACGACGTCATTCCCGCCTGCCTGCCCCACGGCGCCTATACCGTCGGACCCGAGGCGCTGGTCGCGGCCAAGAGCCTTGCGGAGCGCCACGACGCGCTCTTTTGCACCCACGCGAGCGAGACGAAGGCGGAGCGCGCCACGATCGAGACGCGCTACGGGCGCTCCGTGATCGGTCATCTCCACGCCCTTGGCCTTCTGGACGCGCGCACGGTCCTGGCGCATGGGGTCTGGCTCGACGATGCGGACATCGAAATCCTCGCCCGAACCGGCGCGAGCGTGTCCCACAACCCGATGTCGAACCTCAAGCTCGCCAGCGGCATCGCGCGCGTACCCGATCTGCTCGCCGCGGGCGTGCGGGTCACGCTTGGCACCGACGGGGCGATTTCGGGCAACGATCTTGACATGTGGCTGGCGATGCGCCTCGCCGCGACCCTGCACCGCGGCGCAAGTCTTCGCGTCGATGCGGTGGGCAGCGCTGAGGCCCTGGCGATGGCCACGCGCGAGGCGGCCATCTCCCTCGCCGTCGGCGATCGCATCGGGACCCTCGAGCAGGGAAAGGCTGCGGACATGATCCTGATCGACCTCGCGCGGCCACATGCGACGCCGATGTTCGACCCGACGACGCATCTTGTCTTCTCCTGCGCGAAGTCCGACGTGCGTCACGTCTTCGTTGGCGGCCGGCAGGTCGTGCGCGACGGGGCCCTCGCGCTGATCGATCTCGATGGCGTTCTCGCCGAGGTCAGGGCGCTCGCGCCGCGCATCGCGGCGAGCGTCGCCGGATGAAGGCGCGCCTCGATGCCGCCATCGGGTCGCTGGCCGGACGAGTCGAGAACCTCGTCGATCTCGGCGTTGTGCTGGGTTCCGGCCTCGGCGACCTCGCGGCGGCGACCCGGGATCCGGTGACCGTTCCCTACGCCGAGATCGCCGGCCTTCCGGTGAGCAAGGCGCCGGGGCACGCGGGTAGGCTCGTCGTCGGCGAGCTTTTCGGTCGGCGCGTGGCGATCCTCCAGGGCCGGGTCCATCTCTACGAGGGTTGGAGCGCGCAGGACGTGGCGCTGCCGATCTATCTTCTCCGGTCGCTTGGAGCCCGGACGCTCGTCATCACCAACGCGGCCGGAGCGCTTGACCCGGATTATGCGCCCGGCGACGCGATGCTGATCGAGGATCATCTCAACTTTACCGGGGCCACCCCCCTGACCGGCCCAAACGAGGATAGGCTCGGCCCCCGCTTTCCGGACATGAGCCGACCCTACGACCCCGAATTGCGCGCCCTGGCTCTCGCGGCGGCGTCCGAGGTGGGGGAGCCGCTGCGACGCGGGATCTACGCGGGCGTCGCCGGGCCTGCGCTCGAGACCTCCGCGGAGAGGCGGTTCCTTCGGAGCGCCGGCGCCGACGCGGTCGGCATGTCGACGGTGCTCGAGGTGATCGCCGCCGCGCACGCGGGCTTTCGGACCCTCGGGCTCTCGGCGATCACCAACCGGGCGACCGGCGGGCCGGACCAGCAGGTCGACACCATCGAGGACGTGCTCGCCAACGCCCAGACGGCAGGGCGCAGGATCGCGGCCATCCTCGCCGCGCTGCTCCCGAAGCTCTGACGGCTTATTCTTGGGCAAGCGAGGAAGCATCGCTTTGCTCGCCGCCATCGAGGTGATGGCAATGAGCCTCTGGTTCGTGACCGCCGCCGTCCTGCCCGCCATGACAGCCGAGGCGGGGTTGTCGGCCGCCCGGGCGGCCGCACTGTCGAGCGCCGTCCAGATCGGCTTCGTCGCGGGCGCGCTCGCTCTGGCCGTCGCGGGAACAGCGGATCGTTTCGATCCACGGCGCGTCGTCGCTCTCTCTGCCTCGGTCGCGGCGCTCTGCAACCTTGGTCTTCTGGTCTCTCCCGTGGGCGGGGCGGCCCAGATCCTGCTGCGGGCCGCCACGGGCGCGGCGCTCGCCGGCGTTTATCCGGTCGGCATGAAGATCGCGGTCGGGTGGGGCGCGCGCGACCGTGGACTCCTGGTCGGCCTGCTCGTCGGCGCGCTCTCGGTCGGCTCGGCGCTACCCTACCTCATCGCTCTCGCGGGCGGCGCGGACTGGCGTCCCACCGTCGTCGTAGCCTCCGCCCTCGCCGGCCTCGCCGCGCTCGTCGCGCCGCGCATCGGGCTGGGGCCGGATCATCGGCGCGCCCCGTCCTTCGATCCCGCGGCGCTTCGCCTCGCCTGGACGAACCGCCGCGTGCGGCTGGCCTTCGCAGGCTACCTCGGACACATGTGGGAGCTCTATGCTTTCTGGGGATGGATCTCTGCGGCGGCGGCGGTGTCCTTCGCGCCGCGGCTCGGGGACGCGGCGGGTCCAGCCGCGCTTGCGCTCGCCTTCGCCGCGATCGCGCTCGGTGGTCTGCTCTGCGCGCCGGCCGGAGCGCTCGCCGACCGTGTCGGCAAGGCCCGGGTCGCACAGGGCGCGATGATCGTGAGCGGCGCCGCCGCCTTCGCCTCGGCGATGGCCTTTTCGGGCCCGGCTTGGCTCTTCGCGGGCCTCGTTCTTGTCTGGGGGGCTGCGGTGGTGCCTGACAGCGCCCAGTTCTCCGCCCTCGTGGCGGACGCGGCGCCTCCGACCGCGCCGGGAGCCTGATGACGTTCCAGACGGCGCTCGGCTTCGCGCTCACCGCCGTGACTGTTCAGCTCACGCCGCTTGCCGTGTCGGCCCTGGGCTGGCAGGTCACCCTCGCTGCGATGGCCATCGGGCCGATGCTGGGGATCGAAGCGATGCGCCGACTGATGAACACCACGTGAGCACATACTGGCGGCGGGATTTCGAACCGCTTAATTGATAAGGCGAGTCGAGCAAGGCTTTCCACGCTCGCCTTCCGCGCGAGTGCGTTAACCATTTGTTCAGACATGACGTGTGTCCTCGGGGTATCGGGAGGAAAAAGACTTGGACACAACAATCGTCTCACTTCTCATACTGTCCGCCTTCATCAGCGGAACGATGGCGGTTGTCGCGCTCATCGCGGGCTGGGGCCTGATCGGAGCCTTCCTGATCTACTCGCTCGGCGGCTCCATGACCTTGGTTCTTCTGGCTTTTCTCGTCAATCTGCGCGAAGCGCGGGTCGACGCAGCGGAGCAGACAGGCTGAGCGTCCGTCTCCTCAGAGGACGTAGTGCGAGACATCGACCGACCGGCTCAGCTCGCCGAGATGGGCTTCCACGAACGCCGCGTCGACGGTCACTGATTCTCCGGACCGGTCCGGCGCAGTGAAGCTCAGGTCCTCGAAGACCCGTTCCAGCACCGTATAGAGCCGCCGTGCGCCGATGTTCTCGACGGCGGCGTTCACCTCCGCCGCGATGTGGGCGAGCGCGCGGATGCCGTCCTCGGTGAAACCGACGCTTAGGTTCTCGGTCCCCATAAGCGCCGTGTACTGAAGGGTGAGCGCGTTGTCGGTTTCGGTCAGTATGCGCACGAAGTCGTCCTCGCTGAGCGCGCGCAGTTCGACCCGGATCGGCAGGCGACCCTGAAGCTCGGGCAGCAGGTCCGAGGGCTTGGCGATGTGGAAGGCGCCGGACGCGATGAAGAGCACGTGATCGGTCTTTACCGGCCCGTGCTTGGTCGAGACCGTCGTGCCCTCGATCAGCGGCAGGAGATCCCGCTGCACGCCTTCGCGGCTGACGTCGGCGCCGCGGGTCTCGGCGCGGGCGCAGACCTTGTCGATCTCGTCGAGGAAGACGATGCCGTTCTGCTCCACCGCCTCGATGGCGGCGCGCTTGACCGCCTCGTCGTCGAGGAGCTTGTCGGCCTCCTCGGTGATCAGCAGCTCGTAGGACGCCGCAACGCTCATGCGCCGCCGCACCTTTCGCCCACCGAAGGCCTTGCCGAAGATCTCGCCGAGGTTGACGCCGCCCATCGCGCCGGGCTGGCCCGGTATCTCCATCATCGGGAAGGGGCTGGAAGCGTCCGCCACCTCCAGTTCGATCTCCTTTTCGTCCAGTTCGCCCGACCGGAGCTTGCGGCGGAACATGTCCCGGGTCTGGTCCCGCGCGCCTTCCCCAGCCAGAGCGTCTATGACGCGCGCCTCGGCGGCGTCGTGGGCGGTCGCCTTGACCCGCTCGCGCATGTCCTCGCGGACCATCACGATGGCCGCGTCGACCAGATCCCGGATGATCTGCTCGACGTCGCGCCCGACGTATCCCACTTCGGTGAATTTGGTGGCCTCGACCTTGAGGAAGGGTGCGCGGGCCAGCCGGGCGAGCCGCCGCGAGATCTCGGTCTTGCCGACGCCGGTCGGCCCGATCATCAGGATGTTCTTTGGGTAGACCTCGTCGCGCAATTCCGGGCCGAGCTGCTTGCGCCGCCATCGATTGCGCAGCGCCACCGCCACGGCGCGTTTGGCGTCCTTCTGGCCGATGATGAAGCGGTCGAGCTCGGATACGATCTCGCGCGGCGTTAAGTCGGTCAACGGCTGTTTCCTTTCCTGACCCATCACGGTCGCGGCGGTGACGTAGTCATGCGGAGCGCGATGACAACCACCGGTCGGGGCGTCCGACAGGCGCAACGGACCTAGCCGGGTGCGCTCGGTTTGGCAAACGGCGGGGCGGGGCCGTGGCGGCGAAGGGGCTCGCCCGCGGAGGGCGAGCGGGCTATCGTCCTTCCCGCCGTCCCTTGGGGTCATTTGCGTTGTTCCTTCGCCCCGCGCTGATCGTGATGCTGCTGTTGGGCGTCGTCGCTCCGCCGGGCCGGGGGGCGGCGCAGCCGACGGCGTTGGCGGAAGCGGCGCGCACCGCGCCGGTGGTGGTCGACGGCGTTACGCTCTTCGAGGTTCGGGGAACTTCGGCGCTGCCGGCCGAGGAGCGGGCGGCGATCCTGCGCGAGCGGATCCTCGAGGCGGCGCGCGACCCCGACTTTGATCCGCAGACCATGGAGATCGTTCCGGTCGAGGGCGGCGTCGAGATCCGCAGTGGGCCGTACCTGCTGCGCGGCGTCTTCAACGCCGACGCCCGGCTGGAGGGCGTCGAGACGGCAATTCTGGCGTTGGCGGTGCGCGGCCGGATAGCCCGCGCGGTCAACGAGTATCGTAGCGCGCGCAGCCCCGAAGGGATCGCCGAGGCGATGCGCGTGGTCGCCTGGCGCACGCTGATCCTCGCGGTCACGCTCGGCCTGATCGTCGCGGCGGAGCGGTTGGTCTCGGGGTTGATCCGCCGCCATGTCGACGGGCGGGTGGCGCTGTGGGAGCAGCGCGCCCGCAACGTCGTCCAGCTTCGCGCGATCTGGAAGAGCGTGCGCCGGGTCCTGCGGGTGCTCTTTGTCGCCGGCGGCCTTGCGGCGATGGTGATCTATCTCAAGAGCGTCCTCTTGGCGCTGCCCTGGACCCGCGACGCCGGCCAGCGGCTGGAGGCCATCGTCATCGAGCCGCTGCAGGTGGTCGGGCGCGGCCTCCTGGGCGCAATACCGGAGCTGATCGTGCTCTTCGATCATCGTCGCGCTGACGCTCTTTGCGCTCCGCGTCGTCGACCGGACGTTCGCCGCGCTGGGCTCCGGGCGGCTCCGGATCGCCGACTTCGATCGCGAATGGGCCGCGCCGACCGCGCGGCTCGCGCGGATCGCCGTGATCCTGCTCGGCGCGGTCATGGCCTATCCATACGTGCCCGGGTCGTCGTCGGAGGCGTTCCGGGCGATCTCGATCTTCATCGGCGTGGTGCTGTCGCTCGGGGCCACATCGCTGATCGCAAACGCGCTCGCGGGGAATTCGCTGATCTACCGGCGCGCCTTCAAGATCGGCGAGCGGGTCGAGATCGCCGGCGTGCTCGGCGACGTCGAGGCGATGACGGCGCAGGCGACCTACCTTCGCACGCCGAAGAACGAGCGGGTGACGGTGCCGAACTCGCTGGTGCTGGCCAGCAACGTGACCAACTATAGCCGGCTGGCCGGGGAGCGCGGGCTGATCCTGCACACCGAGGTCGGGATAGGCTACGAGACGCCCTGGCGCGAGGTGGAGGCGATGCTGATCGAGGCGGCGCGGCGCACGCGGGGTCTGCGCGCCGAGCCGCCGCCCTTCGTGCTGCAGAAGCGGCTCGGCGACTTCGCGCCGGTCTACGAGATCAACGGCTACACCGATGACGCGTCGGCGTCTCCCATGACGCTGTCGGCGCTGATCGCCAACGTCCAGGACGTGTTCGCCGAGAACGGGGTGCAGATCATGACCCCCAACTATGTCGGCGACCCGGCCGACGAGAAGGTGCCGCCGTCGACGGGACGAGCGCGCGAGGCGGGGTGAGCGCGGCCCGGTCGGCGGAGGCGTCGGCTGGGGCGCACGCGGCGCCGCGTCACTCCGGCAGGCGGTCGATCGTCAGGCTGTCGTTGGTGTAGACGCAGATCTCGGCGGCGATGGCCATGGCGCGGCGGGCGATCGCCTCGGCGTCGAGGTCCTGGTCGTAGAGCGCGCGCGCCGCGGCGAGTGCGTAATTGCCGCCCGATCCGATGGCCGCCACGTCGTGCTCGGGCTCGAGCACGTCGCCGGCGCCGGTGATCACGAAGAGCTCCGCGCCGTCGGTGACGATCAGCATCGCCTCGAGGTTGCGCAGGTACTTGTCGGTGCGCCAGTCCTTGGCGAGCTCGACGGCGGCGCGGGCGAGCTGGCCGGGGCTGGCCTCGAGCTTCTTCTCCAGCCGGTCGAGCAGGGAGAAGGCGTCGGCGGTCGAGCCGGCGAAGCCGCAGACGACCGGATGGCCGCCCGGCGCGATGCGGCGCACCTTGCGGGCCGTGCCCTTGATCACGGTCTGCCCGAGGCTGACCTGGCCGTCGCCGGCCACCACCACCCGGCCGCCCTTGCGCACCGCCACGATGGTGGTGCCGTGCCAGCCGGGGAATTTCTCCGCGTCGCTCATGCGCCCTCCGAGGTCGGGGCCGGATATAGGGGCTCGACGCCGGGGCCGCCAGAGGGGCGGTTCGGCGCGCGCAGAGGGCGCGCGCGCGTGCGAAACAGGCTCAAGTGCCTGATCTATCGAAGACATACCATCTCCCTCTTCTTCGTTAACGCCGCTGCGCATGACCACGACTCGACTCGGGGCGGGGACGCGGTAGAATAGAACATAACAGGAACATAAATCATCGATTCGCCCATGCAAGCCCGCCGGATCCTGTCGCTGTGGTTTCCCCGGCTCGACGCCGAGCGGGCTATCCGCGCCGAGCCGCATCTCGCCGAGTTGCCCTTCGCGGTGGTGGCGGACGCGCGCGGCGCGCTGGCGCTCAGCAGCCTGTCGGCGGCGGCGGAGGCGGCGGGGCTGCGGCCCGGCATGGGGCTGGGGGACGCGCGGGCGATCTGCCCCGATCTCGCCACCCGGCCCGCCGATCCGCCGCGGCTGGCGGCGTTTCTCGGCGCGCTGCGGCGCTGGGCGGGGCGGTTCAGCCCCTGGGTGGCGGAGGCCTCGCCGGACGCGCTGGCGCTCGACCTGACCGGCTGCGCGCGGCTCTTCGGCGGCGAGGCGGCGCTGGCCGGGAGGATCGAGGCGGAGGTCGCGGCGCTGGGCATGAGCCTGCGGTTCGGGCTTGCCGACACGCTCGGCGGGGCCTGGGCGCTGGCGCGGTTCTCCGGCGGCGCGGCCGCCGGGCCGGAGTTCGCCGGCGACGCCATCGACCAGGAAACGCGGGCGACCCGGTCGCGGGCGCGCAAGCGGCGCTGGGAGCGCGGCGGCGCTCCGCCGCCGGCCGTCGCGGAGACCGCGCGGGCGGCGGCCGCGCGCATCGCCCCGCCGGGAACGCTGCGCGCCCATCTCGCGCCGCTGCCGGTGGCGGCGCTGCGCCTGGCGCCCGACGAGGTCGCCGCGCTCGGCGCGCTGGGGCTGCGACGGATCGGCGATCTGGCCGGCATGCCCCGGGCGCAGCTCGCCCGGCGGGTCGGCCCGAACGTGACGCGCCGCCTCGACCAGGCGCTGGGCGCCGCCCCCGAGCCGGTGTCGCCGGCCCGGCCCGAGCCTGTCTTCGCGCTGCGGCTGACCCTGCCCGAGCCGATCGGGCTCGAGGCGGACGTGCTGGCCGGGATCGACCGGCTGCTTCCGCCGCTCTGCGACCGGCTGCGCGCCGAAGGCCAGGGCGCGCGGCGGGTGCGGCTGAGCCTGGTGCGGGTCGACGGCGGCGCGGAGATCCGCGAGGTGGGCCTCGCCCGGCCCGCCGACCGACCCGAGGCGATCCGCGGGCTGCTGGCGCTGCGGCTCGGCGAGATCGACGCGGGCTTCGGCTTCGAGGCGATCCGGCTGGAGGCGACGGCGGTCGAGCCGCGCCCGGCGCTCCAGCACCGCGGCCAGCTCGATGCGACCCGCGACGCCGCGGCCCGGCGGGGCGGGGCCGCCCCGGAGAGCGAGGCGCTCGCCGAACTCATCGGCCGGATCGGCGCGCGGCTGGGGCTCGAGGCGCTCACCCGGGCGCATCCGGCGGAAAGCCACATCCCAGAGAAGACCGCGACGACGCTGGCGGCGGGCTTCTCCGCGCCGGCTGGGCCCTGGCCGCCGCCGCCGGCGCCGCGGCCGATCGTGATCTTCCCGCCCGAGCCGGTGACGGCGCAGGACGACGCGACCCCGCCGCGGCGCTTCACCTGGCGGCGCCGGAGCCGGCTCTGCGCCGCGGCCTTCGGGCCCGAGCGCATCGCGCCGGAATGGTGGCTCGACGATCCCGCCTGGCGGTCCGGCCCGCGCGACTACTGGCGGGTGGAGACCGAGGCGGGCGAGCGGCTGTGGCTGTTCGAGGCGCGGGGCGGCGAGACCTCGCCGGGCTGGTTCGCGCAGGGGATCTTCGCGTGAACGCGGATCGGGGCGAAGCGATCGGGGGGCGCGGCGTCGCGCTGCGGCGGCACCCGGCCCGCGCGATCCGGCGCGTCACGGACCCCGCCGTGCGCGCTCCCGCCGGCGAGACGTCTCTTCGCCGGCGCCGGCAGCGCCGTCGATCGTCCGCCCGCCCTCCCGAGGCCGCGCACGCGAATCTCCGGCCGAGGGGATCGGCCGGAGACCGTGCGAACGGGCGGGGAAACGGCCCCGCGCCGCGGTCGGGCCGCGGCCGGGGCGGCGGCGTCAGCTCGCGTTGGGGCCGCGCAGGATGCGGATCTTGGCGCGCACGCTGCGCCACTGGGCGGCCTCTTCGGGCGCGCCCTGCTCCTCGCAGGCGCGGGCCTTCTGGGCGGCCTCGAATTCCGCGCGGTCGCCGTGGGCGGCGTAGAGGCGCTGGGCGTAGTCGTCGATCAGGGCGGCGTTCATGACGTCCTCCTATGTCAGCCGTTTTGGCCGAATCATATCACGGCCGATCGCCTTTCGCAGGCGAAAACGTATCTTGAGCGTGGAATGTGATCGGCCATGGCCTTCGCGGAGCTGTGCGTGACCTCGAACTTCACCTTCCTGACCGGAGGCAGCCATCCGGAGGAATACGCCCGCCGCGCCGCCGAACTGGCCATGCCGGCCTTCGCGATCGCCGACCGCAACTCGGTGGCCGGCGTGGTGCGCGCCCATCAGGAGTTGCGCGAGATCGCGCGCGCCGCGGGGGCCGCGCCGCGGCTGATCCCCGGCGCGCGGCTGGTCCTGCGCGAGGGCGTGGAGATCACCGCGCTGCCGCGCGACCGCGCCGGCTGGGGGCGGCTCTGCCGGACGCTGAGCCTCGGGGCGCGGCGGGCGCGCAAGGGATCCTGCGATCTCGGCCTGGAGGATCTGGGCGGGCTCGACGCCGGGGTGCGGCTGCTGCTGCATCCGCCGCCGCCGGGCGTCGGGCGCGCCGAGACGCAGGCCTGGACCGGCCGGGCCGAGACGCTGGCGGGGCGCTTCGGCGAGGCGCTCGCGCTGGCGGCGGGGCCGCGCTACGACGGCCGCGACGGGGCGCGGCTCGACCGGCTGGCGCGGCTGGCGGCGCGGCTGGGGCTCGATCCGGTCGCCACCGCCGAGCCGCTGATGCACCACGGCAGCCGCCGCCGGGCCGTCGACGTGCTGAGCTGCATCCGAGAGGGGCGGACCATCGACCGGCTCGGCCGGGCGGCGCTCGCCAACGCCGAGCGGCGCATGCGCGGCGAGGCGGAGATGCTGCGGCTCTTTGCGGGCCACGCGGCCTGGGTGCGCCGGGCCGGGGAGATCGCCGAGGAATGCGCCTTCTCGCTCGACGAGCTGCGCTACGAGTATCCGCGCGAGATCTGGGACGGCGAGGACCCGCAGGAACGGCTGGCGCGGCTGACCGCCGAGGGGCTGCGCTGGCGCTATCCCGGCGGCGCGCCGGCGAAGGCGCGGGCCCAGGCGGACCACGAGCTGGCGCTGATCGGCAGGCTCGGCTACGCGCCCTATTTCCTGACCGTCAGCGACGTGGTGGATTTCGCGCGCTCCCGGGGCATCCTCTGCCAGGGGCGCGGCTCGGCGGCGAACTCGGTGGTCTGCTACGCGCTCGGAGTGACCTCGGTGAGCCCCGAGATCGGCACGATGGTCTTCGAGCGCTTCGTGTCGGAGGCCCGCGACGAGCCGCCCGACATCGACGTCGACTTCGAGCACGAGCGCCGCGAGGAGGTGATCCAGTACATCTACGCCCGCTACGGCCGCGAGCGCGCCGGGCTCTGCGCCACGGTGATCCACTACCGCTCCAAGCGGGCGATCCGCGAGGTCGGCGCGGCGATGGGGCTCAGCCGCGACACGGTGGCGGCGCTGTCCTCCCAGATCTGGGGCTGGGGCGACGGGGCGCCCGGCGCCGACCGACTGGCCGAGATCGGGCTCGACCCCGCCGACAGGAGGCTGGCGCAGACCCTGCACCTTGTGGACGAGATCATCGGGTTCCCGCGGCACCTCAGCCAGCACGTCGGCGGCTTCGTCATCACCGAGGGGCGTCTCGACGAGCTCGTGCCGGTGGAGAACGCGGCGATGGAGGACCGCACGGTGATCTGCTGGGACAAGGACGACATCGACGCGCTCGGCATCCTCAAGGTCGACGTGCTGGCGCTCGGCATGCTCACCTGCATCCGCAAGGCCTTCGACCTGATCGCCGCCCACGAGGGGCCGCGCTGGACGCTGGCGACGCTGCCGCCCGAGGACCCGGCAGTCTACGACATGCTCTGCCGCGCCGACAGCCTCGGCGTCTTCCAGGTCGAGAGCCGGGCGCAGATGAACTTCCTGCCGCGGATGCGGCCGCGCACCTTCTACGACCTGGTGATCGAGGTGGCGATCATCCGCCCCGGGCCGATCCAGGGCGACATGGTGCACCCCTACCTGCGCCGCCGCCGCGGCGAGGAGAAGGTCGAGTTCCCCTCCGACGCGCTCGGCGCGGTGCTGGGCAAGACGCTGGGCGTGCCGCTGTTCCAGGAGCAGGCGATGCAGATCGCGATCATCGGCGCCGGCTTCACCCCCGAGGAGGCCGACCGGCTGCGCCGCTCGCTCGCCACCTTCAAGAAGCACGGCAACGTCAGCGAGTTCCGCGAGCGGTTCCTGACCGGCATGGCGGCGAACGGCTACGAGCCAGACTTCGCCGAGCGCTGCTTCAGCCAGATCGAGGGGTTCGGCTCCTACGGCTTTCCCGAGAGCCATGCGGCGAGTTTCGCGCTGCTGGTCTACGCCTCGGCGTGGCTGAAGCGCCACCATCCGGCGGTCTTCGCCTGCGCGCTGCTGAACTCGCAGCCCATGGGCTTCTACGCCCCGGCGCAGATCGTGCGCGACGCCCGCGAGCACGGGGTGGCGGTGCGGCCGGTCTGCGTCAACGCCAGCCTCTGGGACAACACGCTGGAGCCGGACGGGCGCGGTGGCTGGGCGCTGCGCCTCGGCTTTCGCCAGATCAAGGCGATGCGTCAGGACGACGCCGACTGGATCGCCGCGGCGCGCGGCAACGGCTACCGCGACGTCGCCGCGGTCTGGCGGCGGGCGGGAACCCCGCCGCGCCTCCTGGGGGTGCTCGCCGAGGCCGACGCCTTCGCCGGGCTCGGGCTGGCGCGCCGCGAGGCGCTCTGGCAGGCGCGCGCCATCGCCGGCGAGCGGCCGCTGCCGCTGTTCGAGGGGCTGGAGACGGAGGGCGAGGACGGGCCGGTGCGCCTGCCGGCGATGACGCTCGGCGAGGAGGTGGTGGCGGACTACTCGGCGCTGCGCCTGACGCTGCGGGCGCATCCGATGGCGCTGATCCGGCCGCTGCTGGAGGCGCGCGGATGAACGCACGACCAACTCCGCCGATCCGCGAATAACGATCGCGCCGACAAGGCAGATTGTCCAAACACGATCGGCGCATTACGATCAGACTGCCGCGCCACGCCCACCGATTACGGCGCGCGCCGACATTTCATAACCAAAGGGATCACCGCCATGGCCGCTCCCGCCAGAAAGACCGTATCGGGCAACGCGCTCGTCAACAGCCTCGTCGACGGCGGCTATTACTGGGATGATGGGCGAAACGCCGGCCCTACGCAGATCAAGGTTCTCTACGAAGGTGGCCTGCTGTCGGGCCTGCCGCTCACATTCAGATCGGAGGAGCAGGCGATCAGACGTGGTCTGGACGCTTGGGAAGCTGTCGCCGCCATCAAGTTCACGGAAGTCGCCACGCGGCGCAGGGCCGACATCTCCATGATTGTGACGACGCCGGGCGACGATCCGAAACTCAGGAGCGACGACAGCACGGTGCACGGCTACATGGAGGGCCCGTCGGAGACCGGCCGCAACGGGCGTTCGGACGGGGCGTTCAACCGCTTCGCAGACGGCTGGGACAATTTCGGCGGGCTCAGGCCCGGGGGATTCGGCTTCAACGTCATCCTGCACGAGATCGGCCACGCGCTCGGCCTCGCGCATCCGTTCGACGCGGGCCAGAGCGGCCGCGCCGGGATCGTCGAGGATCTCAACAACATCCCCACGCTGATGGAATATCGCGACTACCGCCTCGGTCGCGACGGCTACGTGGATCCGTTTCGGGGCGAGGATTGGCCGTACGCCTACTAATTCGTCGAACCCCGCCACGCCGGGACCGCTCGACATCGCCGCGATCCAGCACCTCTACGGGGCCAACCTCGACGCCGACGACGGCGATGGGGACGGACACCCCGACGACGTCTACCGGCTTCCGGTCTCGGACGGCGATTGGCGGACGATCTGGGACACCGGCGGGGTGGACTGGATCGTCAACCCGGCCGGGCGGGAGTGCCGGATCGACCTGCGGCCGGCGGTCTTCGGCCGTCGGGCGGACCTCGACGAAGACGCCGTCTGGTCGGGCGGCGGATTTGGCCAGGTCAGGGGTGTCCATGGTGGCGTGCTGATCGCGGACGACTTCACGCGCGCGCTCGATACGGCAAGAGGACCAGACGCCTTTCGCGGCGTCCTGATCGAGAACGCCCGCGGCGGCGGCGGCGCGGACCGGCTCGACGGCAACGCCGCCGCCAACACGCTGGTCGGCCGCGGCGGCGCGGACCGGATCGCCGGCATGGGCGGCGACGACGAGCTGAAGGGCGGCCCCGGCGCCGACACGCTAATCGGCGGTCCCGGGCGCGACGTCCTGACCGGCGGGGCGGGGTTCGACGACTATGTCTTCACACGGATCGCGCACAGCGGACCAAAGCGCGCGGACCGGGATCTCATTAGCGATTTCGACGGAAACCGCAGGGAGGACATCGACCTGTCCCGTATCGACGCCAACCCGTTCCGCGACAAGAACCAGGCGTTCGCGTTCCTTGGCCGAAGAGACTTCGACGCCGAGGGCGCGGCGTCGGCCGGCCAGCTTCGCTACGAGACGGTCGGCGATCGCAGGCTTCGCCTGGAGGCCGATATCGACGGGGACGGGGTCGCGGATTTCGCGGTCATGGTGCTCGGCGTCGGGGCGCTCCAGGAAAGCGACTTCCTGCTCTAGCCGCGAGGTCCGGTCCGTTCTTGTGGACCGGCGGCGCCGAGGCCGCCCCTCTGGTGATGATGAGCCCCGAGTGCGCCCGACGCGGAGCCGTTGATCCAGATCATTCCCGCGCGCCGGGCGGTGGGTCTAGACTGAGGCCCTGGCTGCAACGAGGTGACGAGATGCGACGGATCGCGCTGGCGCTGGCGCTCTACTTCGGCGGGCCTCTCGCCGGGAGCGGCGAAAGCCGAGTTCGTGGACGACTACGCCATGCTCCTGTCGGAGGCGCGTGTCGCCGAGGCGGCGGCGCTGGCCGAAGCCGGGGTCGGCCGGGACGCGCCCGGAACGGCGGCGCTGGCGCTCGGCGCGGCGCGCTTTGCGGGGGCCGTCGAGGCGCTGATCCAGGGTCTTCATCGCTACGGGCTCGCGAGCGAGTTCAGCAACGCGCCGCTCCAGATGGCCGGCCTGCCGTTCCTGCGGCTCCCCGCGCCCGAGAACCCCGCGCCCGAGACGGTGACCTACGCCGGGCTGCGGGCGCTGCTCGTCGACTTCGCCGCCGGGCTCGACGCCGCGCGCGCCGCGCTCGACGGGCGTCCCGGCACAGGCGCCGGATTCGGCGACGCAGCTGCCGCTCGATCTCGCCGCGGTGCGCCTCGATCTCGACGGCGACGGCGCTCCGGACGGCTCGCTGGTCGATCTGATGGCGCGCGTGGCCGGGCCAGCCGGCGCGTTCGGCGCGATCCCGGAGCGATTCGCGGTGGACTTCGACGCCGCCGACGCGGCCTGGCTCGCCGCCTATTCGCATCTTCTGGGCGGACTCGCCGAGATCCTGCTGGCCCACGACTGGGAAGCGGCCTTCGACGCGACTTTCGCCGGGCTCTTCCCGCGAAGCTTTCCGCACGACACCGCGATCGCCCGTCAGGCGCGGGAGCGCTGCGAGGCGTTCGCGTCCCTCGGACCGCTGCCGACGCCGCCGACATGCGCGCGCTGGGAGGGCGACCCGGCCTGCGCCCATCTTTGGATGAAGTTCGAGTCCGATCCCGCGATCGGCATGGCGGCGATGCTGGGCATGGAGGGGATGTACGCGAGCATCGCCGATCTCGTCGCCTTCGCGCATCTGCTGCGCTGGCCGGTGAGCGAGCCGGAACGCATGGCGGCGGCGCTGGCGCATTTCGAGGGCATGACGGCGATGAGCCGCGAAACGGCGCGCCGGATCGAAGCGGAGACCGACGATGGCGCGGAGTGGATCCCTGCCCCCGGCCAGAGCGGCGTCATCGCCGGCCTGCCGATCGACGAGACCACGGTGGTCGCGTGGCTGGGCGTGCTCGACGAGATCGATGCGCTGCTCGCCGGCCGGCTTCTGCTGCCGCACTGGCGGTTCGAGCAGGGCGTGAACCTGCGGCGGATGTTCCTCGAGCCGCGCGGGCTCGATCTGGTGATGATCCTGCAGGGCGCGGCCGTCGAGCCCTATCTCGAGCCCGGGCCGGTGGCCGACGCGCGGACATGGGCGGCGCTCTCGGAGGCCTTCGGCGGCCGGTTCCTGCCCTACGCGATCTGGCTGAACTGACCGCGCGGCTTCGCATGCTTACGCTGCACTGCAACATATCGACAGCGGCGCTGGGCCGGGATACTGAGCGGTCGAGGAGCCGCAATGACCGCCAAGCCGCCGATCCTGTTCCTGCACGGGGCCTTCCACGGGCCCGAGGTCTGGGAACGTTTCCTGGCCGGATGGTTCGCGCGGCGCGGCCATCGGGTGGCGACGCCGAGGCTGACCGACGACGCCGTGCGGAGCCCGCGCCTGCGCGCCTATGTGGGCCGCGCGCGGGCTGCGGCGGACGCGCTCGGGGGCCGGCCGGTGGTGATCGGTCATTCGCTGGGCGGCTTCGTCGCCCAGCATCTGGCCGGGGAGCGCCGCCTCGCCGGGGCCGTGCTCGTTGCCGCGCCGGGACCCTACGGACTGTCGCCGTCGCTTTGGCACGCGGGCGCGCGCAATCCGGCGGCGCTGGCGGCGCTGGCGCTGGCGCAGGCCGGGGCCGGTGCGCAGGCGGGCGTCGCAGCGCTGCGCGCGGCGCTCTTCACCGAGGACACGCCCGAGGACTGGATCCGCGACCTGGCGGCGACGCTCGCGCCGCGGCCGGAGAGCCCGGCGGCGCTGCTCGACGGGCTGACCTGGGACCTGCCGCTCTGGCCGATGGCGCGGCTGACGCCGATGCTCGCCGTGCAGGGCGACCGCGACGCGCTGGTGCCGCTGAGCGACCTTTGGGCGCATCGGCTCTGGTACGGCGCCGAGGTCGAGGTCTTCCCGGGCAAGGGGCATGGACTGCCGGTCGATCCGAACTGGCGCGCGCTGGCCTGGCGCATCAACGCCTGGCTCGACGAGCGGCGCATCGGGCTTGGGGACGACGGCGGCCGCTTCCCTTGGCTGCGGTGAGCCGCCCCAGATCGCCGTCGCCAATCCCGCGGCGATAGGCTAGATCGCAGGCCGCGCGCCGCAACCGGATCCCCGCATGGATGACGCGATTCAGACAGGCTGGATTCCGACGGGCTGGGCGGAACTCGCGCCGGCCGCAGCCGTCGGCCTGGGGCTGAGCCTCGCCTTCTGCCTGGCGCTGGTCGCGACCCAGCGCTGGCACGGGCGTTTCACCCATGACCATCGCGATGGCCCGCAGAAGTTCCACGACCGGGACACGCCGCGCATCGGCGGCGCGGCAGTGGCGCTCGCCTTCGTGCTGATCTGGCCGCTGGTCCCGCGCGAGGCCGCGTCGATGTGGGGGATCCTCGCGGTTTCGGGTGTCGCGCCCTTCGCGGCGGGGCTGGCGGAGGATCTGACGCGCCGGGTGGGGGTGCGGGCCCGGCTGATGGCGACCATGGGCGGCGGCGCGCTCTTTGCACTCTTCTCGGGCTACACCATGCACGCGGTGAACCTGCCGGGCGTCGACTGGCTGCTGTCGTTCTGGATCGTGGCGCTGGCCTTCACCGCCTTCTCGATGGGCGGGGTCGCGAACGCGATCAACATTATCGACGGCTTCAACGGGCTCGCGGCGGGGTCGCTGATCATCATGTTCGCCACCTTCGCCTGGGTGGCGGCGCGGGTCGGCGACCGCGCTGGTGTTCGACCTCGCAGTGCTGATCGCGGCGCTCACGGCGGGGTTCTTCGCGGTGAACTTTCCGTTCGGGCGGATCTTTCTCGGCGACGGGGGCGCGTATTTCCTGGGCTTCCTGCTGGCCGCGCTCGGGGTGTTGCTGCCGATGCGCAACCCCGAGGTCACCGCCTGGACCGCGATCCTGATCTGCGGCTACCCGGTGATCGAAACGCTCGCCTCGATGCGGCGCAAGGCGAAGCGCGAGGGGCACAGCGTCGGCCTGCCCGACCGGGTGCACTTTCACATGCTCGCCCATCGACGCTTCGGCCGACGGCTGTTTCCCGATCCGGCGCAACGGCGGTTCCGCAACCCGGCGGCCAGCGTCGTCACCTGGGGCTTGCCGCTGCTCACCAGCGTCTTCGCGATGATCGCCTACGATCACGTGGTGCTCTGCGCGGTGTTCTTCTTCCTTACCTGGTTCGTCTACGATCGGCTCTACCGGATCATGTCGCTCAACGCCTGAGGGGCGCGCCGACGGGCCTTTGGGATGGAAACCACCGCGGCGCTCGCGTATCGTCGCCTGACAACTGCGGCGAACGCGGGCGACGGACGCAAGGGGAGGAAGCGCATGGCCAGGGGCTCGGTTCTTGTGGTGGACGATGAGCCGAACATCGCGCTCTCGCTGGAGTATCTGATGAAGGGCCAGGGTTTCGACGTGAGGGTGGCGCGCGACGGGGAGGCGGCGCTCGAGGCGCTGCGCGAAGCGACGCCGCATGTGGTTCTGCTCGATGTGATGATGCCCAAGCGCGACGGCTACGACGTCTGCCAGACCGTGCGCGCGACGCCGGAATGGCGCGACGTGCGCATCATCATGCTGACCGCCAAGGGTCGGGCGATCGAGCAGGAGAAGGGGCTCGCGCTGGGTGCGGACGACTACATCACCAAGCCCTTCTCCACGCAGGAAGTCATCGAACGCGTGCGGCAGTACATGCCCGCCGCAGACGCCTGAGGGGGGCGTCGATCGACGGATGAAAAGCCGGACGGGGTTCACGCTCGCCTTCGCCGCTCTGGCTGCGCTCGGATTCGCGGCGGTCTGGGCCGTGGTGCGGCTGACCGCGCCCGAGGCTCCGGCGGGGACTGCCTGGGCGGCCGGGTTCGCCGCCGCGGCGGTGATCGGCGCGGTCTGGCTTCTGGCGGCGCGCATGGTGCTCGCCCCGGTCCGGCGGCTGGCGCGCGGGCTGCGGGCGGTGGCGGAATCGCGCAGCGAGGACGCCGCTGCCGTGTCGGTGCGCGCGCCGCTGCTCGGGTCGCTGCCGGAGGACTGCGACGCCGTCGTCACGGCGCTGCGGTCCGCCCGGCGCGAGGCACACAAGCGCGCGCAGTCGGAATCGGCCCATCTCGACGCCCAGAAGACCTGGCTCGAGAGCGTGCTGCAGGGGTTGAGCGAGGGCGTCTTCGTGTGCAACCCGCAGCATCGCATCATGCTTTACAACAGTGCCGCGGTCGCGCTTCTGGACGCGCCGGACCGCATCGGGCTGGGCCGGTCGCTCGGCGATCTGATCAACATCACGCCGCTGCGCCACAGCCTCAACCGGCTGCAGCATCGCCACGCCCAGAACCCCGACGCGCCGGTCGAGTTGTCCGCGCCCTTCGTCTGCGCGGAGGCTAACGGCGAGCGGCTGCTGCACGGGCGGATGGCGCTCCTGACCGATCCGGGCGGGGCGGCGACCGGCTATCTGGTGACGCTGGTGGACATTTCCGGCGAACTGGCGCTGCTGGCCAAGGGCGACGGGGTTCGCCGAGCGCTTACCCGCGACCTGCGCGGCATGGTCGGCAACCTGCGCGCCGCGGCCGAGACGATGGCCGCCTATCCCGAGATGGAGCGCGCGGACCGGGACGCCTTCGAGAAGGTCATCCTCGACGAGAGCGCCCGCATCAGCGCGACGATCGACGAGCTCGGGCGCGAGATCCGCGGCCACATGCTCGGGCGATGGCCGATGGCCGACATCGAGAGCAACGACCTGGTGCGTTTCATCGACCAGACGCTCGACGGCAGCGGGATCCGCGCGACGCTGGTGGGGATGCCGCTCTGGCTGCATGGCGACAGCCTGTCGCTAATTCACGCGATGACGTTCCTAATCCGCAAGCTCTCCGAGGCCACCGGCGCGACCGAGTTCGAGGTCGAACCGATGCTGGGCGACAAGCGGGTCTATCTCGACCTCGTCTGGCGGGGCGCGCCGGTGCCGGAGGCCGAGCTCGAGAGCTGGCTCGACCTGCCCTGTTCGGACGAGATCGCCGGCACGCGGCTGCGCGACGTGCTCGAACGGCATGGCTCGGAGCCCTGGTCGAAGGCCTCCGGGCGCGCGGGCTACGCGCTGCTGCGGCTGCCGCTGCTGGCCCCGCACCGGCCGCAGTTCGTGCCGCAGCAAGCGCGGCTGCCGGCGCGGCCCGAGTTCTACGACTTCGGGATCATGCAGGCGCACCAGGCGGACGAGGAGCTCGCGGGTCGGCGGATGCGCGATCTCGACTACGTGGTCTTCGACTGCGAGATGACCGGACTGCAGCCGGGGCAGGGCGACGAGATCATCCAGATCGGCGCGGTCCGCGTCGTCAAGGGCCGCGTGCTGACTGGCGAGGCCGCCGAATGGCTGGTCAACCCCGGCCGGCCGATCCCGCCGGGGTCGATCAAGTTCCACGGGCTGACCGACGCCGACGTCGCCGGCAAGCCGTCGATCCGCGAGGTGCTCCCGGAGTTCCGCGCCTTCGTCGGCGACGCGGTCATGGTCGCGCACAACGCCGCCTTTGACATGAAGTTCCTGTCGATGAAGGAGCGAGTCACGGGCGTGAAGTTCGACAACCCGCTGCTCGACACGATGATGGTCTCGTCGATGCTCGACGGGGGGGAGGATGATCATTCGCTCGACGCCCTGTGCGACCGCTACGGCATCGCGATCACCGGACGGCACACGGCGCTCGGCGACACGATCGGCACCGCCGATCTCCTGCTCAAGCTGATCGACCGGCTCGAGGCCAAGGGCCTCGCCCGCTTCGGCGAGGTGATGAAGGCCTCCAACATGGCGGCCGAGCTCCGGCACCGGGGCGCGATCTTCGAACACGGAACCGGAACCGGAGGCTGAGGCGACCCGATGGACGACAGCGTGACGGAGCGGGACCCGACTACGGAGACGGTGGATTTCCTGCGGGGCCACGCGCCCTACGACCGGATGCGCCCCGAGCACCTGCGCTTCCTCGCCGAGCGGCTGCGCCCGATCAGGTTCTCCGAAGGTGACGTGGTGACCGATCCCGCGGCGGGACCGGCGGAGTGGTTCTACATCCTGCGCGAGGGGCGGATCTTCGGCGAGGAGCGCGACGCGGAGACCGCCGATCTCAAGGCCTACGAGCTTCAGCCGGGCGAGTGCTTTCCGATCGGCGCGCTGGTGTCGAACCGGCCGGTGCGCGGCACCCAGCGGGCCGAGGGCGACGTGGTCTGCCTGACGATGAACCGCGCGGCCTTCAACGAGCTGCGCGAGATGTCCCCGGTCTTCGCCGAGCACTGCGCCCACCGGCTCTCGGGCCTTCTGGAGAAGGGCGCGCGGCAGGCGCAGGCCGAGGCCGCCCGCGATCTCGGCGGCGACAGTTCGCTCGACATCGCGCTGTCCGAAAAGCGCCTGCGCGCGGCGATCTCGGTGCCGCCCACCGCGACGGTGCGCGCGGCGCTGGAGCTGATGAGCGGCAACAAGATCGGATCGATGGCGGTCACCGATCCCGAAGGCCGCCCCGTGGGCATCTTTACGCTCAAGGACCTGATGAACCGGGTGGCGCTCAGGGACGCGCCGCTGGACACGCCGATCTCGGCGGTGATGACGCCCGACCCGATCAGCGTCCCGCGGTCCGCCTTCGCCTTCGAGGCGGCGATGGCGATGGCCAACGCCGGCATCCAGCACGTCGCCGTGGTCGAGGACGAACGGCTCGTCGGCGTGATCTCCGAGCGCGACCTCTTCTCGATGCAGCGCGTCGGCATGGTGAACCTGTCGAAATCGATTGCCCGCGCCGGCGGGATCGACGAACTCGCGCGGATCGCCGCCGACATCCACACCCTCGTCAACCAGATGATCGCCCAGGGGGTGAAGGTCGGCCAGATCAGCCAGATCATCGCGCTCCTCAACGACCAGATCGTCGAACGGGTGATCGGCCTAGTGCGCGCCGACCACCCGGGGGCGGGCGAGATCCCGTTCACCTGGCTCGCCTTCGGCAGCGAGGGCCGCAGCGAGCAGACCCTGAAGACCGACCAGGACAATGGCATCCTCTTCGACGCAGGCAGGCTCGACCCCGCCACGGCGCGGTCGCGGCTCTTGCCGATGGCCGGGGCGATCAACGACGCCCTGGACGCCTGCGGCTTCCCGCTCTGCAAGGGCGGGATAATGGCGCGCAATCCCGAGTGCTGCCTCAGCGTCGAGGAGTGGCGGGCCCGGTTCACCCGCTGGATCGACCAGGGAACGCCCGAGCATCTTCTGAAGGCGTCGATCTTCTTCGACTTCCGGGCGATCGAAGGCGACGGCGGAGCGGTCGAGGCGCTGCGGGCCTGGCTGCTCGACAAGACCGCGGCCAACTCCCGGTTCCGGCGGCAGATGGCGGCCAACGCGCTGCAGAATTCGCCGCCGCTGGGGCTGATTCGCGACTTCCGGCTCAGCGGCGAGGGCGCGCAGGCCAATACCGTCGATCTGAAGTTCACCGGGGTCACTCCCTTCATCGACGCCGCCCGCATCCTGGCGCTGGCGCACCGGGTGCCGGCCACCAACACAACCGACCGGCTGCGGGGCGTCGCGGCCGTCGGCGGCCTCGACGCGGACGACGTGGCGGCGTGGATAGACGCATATGACTACATCAGATTGCTGCGGATGCGAACGAACCAGCGCCAGGACGCCGCGGGCGAGAATCTTTCAAACAGGATCAGGCCCGACAGCCTTTCAGACCTCGACCGACGCATCCTCAAGGAGGCCTTCCGGGAGGCCAAGCGTTTGCAGAGCAAAATTGCGCTGGACTATCAGCTTTGAAACAATTATGCGAACCCAAACGCGTCAACGTAACTTTATGTCGGCGGGTTTCAATGGCTTGAGGCTCGAAACCAACGACGGCCCGGCCTTAACGGAGCGATTAGGGAGACCGGAATGGCGGAAACGACCAAGGACAGAGGGGAATACTGGCGACGGAACCTCAGCATCATACGAGGTTGCCTCATCGTCTGGGCCCTGGTGTCTCTCGTGGCTGGCGTGATCCTCGCGCCGTGGCTTAACAATTTCCAGCTCGGCGGCTATCCGCTCGGGTTCTGGTTCGCCCAGCAGGGCGCGATCTATGTCTTCATCATCCTGATCTTCTTCTATGCCTGGCGCATGAACAAGCTCGATCGGGAATTCGACGTCCACGAAGAGTGAGGATCTGACCGTCATGTCTCTCCAAATGCTGAGCATCATCGCGGTCGGTCTGACCTTCGTGCTCTACATCATCATTGCCGTCTGGGCCCGCGCGGGCTCCACGTCTGAGTTCTACGTCGCCGGCAAGGGCATCCATCCGACGCTCAACGGCATGGCCACGGCGGCGGACTGGATGTCGGCGGCCTCTTTCATCTCGATGGCCGGCATCATCGCCTTTGCGGGTTACGCTGGCGGTGCCTATCTGATGGGCTGGACCGGCGGCTATGTGCTGATGGCGCTGCTGCTCGCGCCCTACCTGCGCAAGTTCGGCAAGTTCACGGTGCCCGAGTTCATCGGAGACCGGTTCTATTCGACGACCGCGCGCACGGTGGCCGTGGTCTGCCTTCTGGTGATCTCGCTCACCTACGTGATCGGCCAGATGCGCGGCGTCGGCATCGCCTTCGCGAACATCCTGGAGTTGTCGATCGAGGTCGGCCTCTATGTCGGCATGGCGATCGTGTTCGTCTACGCCGTGCTCGGCGGCATGAAGGGCATCACCTACACGCAGATCGCGCAGTACGTGATCATGATCTTCGCCTACACGGTTCCGGCGATCTTCATCTCGCTCCAGATCACCGGCAACTTCCTGCCGCAACTCGGGCTGGGCGGAAACCTCGCCGGCACGGACACCCACATGCTGCAGGCGCTCGACCAGACCATGGTCGATCTCGGCTTCGGTCCCTACACCGACCGCGTGGCCATGGGGCGCTGGAACATGTTCCTGCTGACCCTGTCGCTGATGATCGGCACCGCCGGACTGCCGCACGTGATCGTGCGCTTCTTCACGGTTCCGAAGATGTCGGACGCGCGGTCGTCGGCCGGTTGGGCGCTCATCTTCATCGCGCTGCTCTACACCGTCGCTCCGGCGGTTGGCGCCATGGCGATCTTCAACCTCGCCAACACCGTGCACCCGGGCGTCGAGCAGGGCCAGTCGGTCGCCGAGCCGGACAGCAACCTGCTGATCGATGAGCAGCCGAGCTGGATGGAGCGCTGGTCGCGGACCGGTCTTCTCACCGTCGAAGACAAGAACGGCGACGGCCGGATCCAGTGGTACAACGACCGCAACGAGGCCTTTGTCACGGATGTCGCCGAACCCGCCGGATGGGCGGGCAACGAGCTCACCGTGAACAACGACATCATGGTGCTCGCCAACCCCGAGATCGCCCAGCTTCCGAACTGGGTCGCGGCGCTGGTCGCGGCGGGCGGCATCGCGGCGGCGCTGTCCACAGCGGCGGGGCTCCTGCTTGCGATCTCCTCGGCGGTCAGCCACGATCTGCTCAAGGGCGTGTTCATGCCCTCGATCAGCGAGCGGAACGAATTGATGGCGGCGCGCATCTCCATGGGCGTGGCCATCGTGGTCGCGGGTTATCTGGGGCTCAATCCACCGGGCTTCGCGGCCCAGGTGGTGGCGCTGGCCTTCGGGCTCGCCGCAGCGAGCCTGTTCCCGACGCTGATGATGGGCATCTTCGTGAAGCGCATCAACAAGCAGGGGGCGATCGCCGGCATGCTGGTCGGCCTGATCGTGACGATGGTCTACATCTTCCTCTACAAGGGCTGGTTCTTCATCCCCGGCACCAATCCGCTGCCCGACACCCCGGACGGCTGGATCCTGGGGATCAACCCGCTCGGCTTCGGCGTGATCGGCGCGCTCCTCAACTTCGTGACCGCCTATGTGGTCTCGGGGATGACCGCGCCGACGCCGAAGGCGATCCAGGAGCTGGTGGAGAACGTGCGCATCCCGCGCGCCTCCGTCTAGACCCGGGCGCTCTCGCCAAACGGAAGGCCCGCCGCATGGCGGGCCTTCCTGCGTTCGGGGCGGCGACAGGCCGGCGGCGCGCCGCCATCCCGCCATCGCGTTGTTGCCCCGCTTCCCTGAATTGCGTATTGAGCCCCACGGGCAGGTTTCATGTAGATGTATATGCGTGACAGTCGGACCCTCCATGTGGGGGTCATCATGGACGGCAACGGCCGCTGGGCCGAGAGCCGGGGACTGAGCCGGCTGGCTGGCCACGCCCGAGGCGCGCGCCGCGTCAGCGAGATCGTGCGCGCCTGTCCGGACCTCGGCGTGACCCATCTGACCCTCTACGCCTTCTCCACGGAGAACTGGCGCCGGCCGCTCGCCGAGATCGACGGGCTGATGCGCATCTTCCGCCAGTACATCCACGCCAAGATGGAGGAGTTGCGCGCCGAGGACGTGCGCGTGCGGTTCATCGGGATGCGCCACCGCGTGCCCGAGCGTCTTCAGGCGCTGATGGGCGCGCTCGAGGATCGCACGCGCGGCTGCGGCCGGCTCAACCTGACGATCGCCATCGACTATGGCGCGCGCGACGAGATCACCCGCGCGATCCGCGCGCTTTCCGTCGAGGCCGCGCGCGGCGGTATCGATCCGGCGCGCATCGACGCGGCGGTTGTTTCTGCGGCGCTCGACACCGCGGCGCTGCCCGACCCGGACCTGATCATCCGGACCTCGGGCGAACAGCGGTTGTCCAATTTCCTGCTCTGGCAGGGGACCTATGCGGAGCTTGACTTCCCCGAGACTCCCTGGCCCGACTTCACCGTCACGGACTTCGCCGGGGCGGTCGAGGGCTTTCGGTCGCGGGACCGCCGCTTCGGCGGGCCGGCGCGGCCGGCGTCGCTCGCTGCCGCGAAGGGCTGATCCGGCGGCGGCTCAGTCCGCCGGCCCGATAGCAACACGCATCGACCGCCAACTCGCCTTTGGCGTCCTCGCCATCGTCTCGAAATCGACATGCACGATGCCGAACCGGCCGTTGTAGCCGTAGGCCCATTCGTAGTTGTCCAGGAGCGACCATAGGAAGTAGCCGCGCACCGGCGCCCCCTGCGCGATGGCGCGCCGCACGGCGGCGAGATGCGCCTCCACGTAGGCGATCCGGGCTGCGTCCTCCAGCGGTTCGGCGTCAACCATCCCGTTCTCGGTGACATAGAGCGGCACCCGCCGCGCCGCGATCCGGTGCAGCCACGTCAGGAAATGCGCCAGCCCCTCGGGATAGATCTCCCAGCCGAGCGCCGTCACCGGCAGCGTCGGCTCGGCATCGCGCAGGCACGGCCAGGGAGCGCCGGGGTCGGCGGCGACGCGCCGCCGGGTGTAGTAGTTGACGCCCAGCCAGTCGATCGGGGCGGAGATCGTCGCCATGTCGCCCTGCCAGCCTGCGGGCATATGCGGCGCGAGACCCTCCAGCGCGTCCTCGGGATAGGCGCCGGACGCGATGCCGGAGACGAACCAGCGATTGTAGAGCGCGTCCTGGCGGCGCGCGGCGGCGCGGTCGGCGGGGGAGTCCCCGGCGGGGCTTGCGAACTCGAAGTTCAGCACCGCGCCGAGCTCGCGGAGCCCGGCCGCGCGCAGCGCCGCGAGGCCGAGTCCGTGCGCGAGCAGGACGTGGTGCATGGCTCGCGCCGCCGCCCGGATGTCGCGCAGGCCCGGCGCGTGCGCCCCGAGGAAATGGCTGAGCCAGGCGACGCACCACGGCTCGTTCACGGTGGCCGTGGCGTGCAGACGGTCGCCGAGGCGGCCGGCCACAAGCGTCGCGTAGTCGGCGAAGCGCTCGGCGGTCTCGCGGTTCGCCCAACCGCCGCGGTCCGCGAGCGCCGAGGGAAGCTCCCAGTGGTAGAGCGTCGCCCAGGGTTGCAGGCCGCGCGCCAGCATCCCGTCCACCAGCCGGTCGTAGAAGTCGAGCGCCTCGGGGTTCGGCGCCCCCGCGCCCTCCGGCAGGACCCGCGCCCAGGAAATGGAGAAGCGGTAGGCGTCGAAACCGGCGTCCCGCACCAGGTCGAGATCCTCCTCCCAGCGGAGATAGTGTTCGCAGGCCCGCGCGCCGTCGTCGGCCCCCGCGACGTTGCCCGGGGTCGCGGCGAAGCTGTCCCAGTGGCAGGGGCCCGCGCCGCCGAACTGCGTGCCCTCGATCTGGTAGGCCGAGGTCGCGGTCCCGAAGACGAAGCCCTCGGGAAAGTCGGCGCGCGAGAACGCGAAGCGGCTGGGTTCAGGCACGTTTGACCTCGCGGGCGATGGGTCCGGTGGACTGGCCCACCGTGAGCTCCGCCTCCCATAGCTCATTGAGCGGGCCGGCGTCAGGGTTCTCGATCAGCGTGATCAGCATTTCCGCGGCGCGCCGCCCCGCCGCCCGGATCGAGGAGCGGGTCGCGGTGAAGAGCGGCACCGCCCCGCCGTTGGGCATGAACGAAAGGTCGTCGTCGTGGGTGACGATTGACACGTCCCGCCCGGGCGCGAGGCCCCCCTCGCGCACCGCACGGAGAACGCCCAGCGCCAGCGTCGTCGCCGAGCACAGGAACGCCGTCGGCGGATCGTCGAGCGCCATCATCTCGCGCACCGCCGCGTGCCCGCGCGGCTCGACCATCTCGCCGGCCCGCATCAGCGCCGGGTCCGGCGCGACGCCGCGCGCGGCCAGCGCCGCCTCGTAGCCCATCCGCCGCCGCCAGGCGTAGGCGTGTTCCTCAAGGCCGTTGACCAGCGCGATCCGGCGGTGGCCAAGGTCCAGCAGCAGTTCGGTCGCCCGTTGAAAGGCGCGGCGGTTGTTGATGTCGAGCCAGGACGTGCCGGCGGCGCAGACCTCCGGGCGGCCGTGCGCCAGGAAGGGCAGGCCGAGCCGGTCGAGAACCTCGACGCGCGGGTCAACGCGCAGCACGCTGTGCAGGATCACCCCGTCGACCTGTCGGCGGCGCGCCATCGTCTCGTAGGCGCGGGCCTCCGACCCCTCCGGGGCGATCGACAGCAGCATGTCGTATCCCGCCGCCGAATAGACCTCTCCCGCGCCGTGGATGAAGTCGGCGAAGATCGGGTTGATGACCTGGTGCCGGGTGAGCGGCACGACGTAGCCGATCGCCATCGCCCGGCCCGTCGCCAGCCGCTGCGCCATCTGATTCGGAACGTAGCCGTGATCGCGGGCGGCGGCCACGACCCGGGCGCGGGTCGCCGCGCTGACTTCCGGATAGCCGTTGAGCGCGCGGCTGACCGTGGTCGCCGAGAGGCCCAGCAGCTGCGAGAACTCCTTGAGGTTCATGCTTCATTATGGTTTCCAAAGCGATTTGAATCAATACTCCGATCACGAAGGGGCTTGTCGACCCGCCCGTCGAAATGCCCTATGCTTCTTGACAGCGGCGGGAGGCGAACGCAATCTGCCGGGGTTCAAAGCGCTTTGGGGCCTTTATCCGCCCCGCGCGCTGCGGGGGATGGCCGAGACCATCAGGGAACATACTGGGAGGATGACTATGCGACATTCGCTTTGCGCCAGCGCGGCGGCGCTCGCCATTGTGGCAGGCTCCGCAACGGCGCAGGACCTGGCCTTTCCGGTCGGCGAGGGCGTGTACAACTGGGACAGCTACGAGGAATACAAGGCTGGCGCCCCGGACCTCAGCGGTCAGACGCTGACCATCTTCGGGCCTTGGCTCTCGCCGGAGGCCGAGGCCTTCTCGAGCGTGTTGGAGTACTTCGAGGACGCGACCGGGGCGGACGCGACCTACACCGGCTCGGACGGCTTCGAGCAGCAGATCGTCATCGACGCCGAGGCGGGCTCGCCGCCCAACATCGCCGTCTTCCCGCAGCCCGGCCTCGCGGCCACCATGGCCGCGCGCGGGCTGCTGACGCCCCTGCCGGAGGACATGGCCCAGTGGGTGGCCGACAACTACGCCGCGGGCCAGTCCTGGGTCGATCTGGGCACCTACGCCGACGAGAACGGCGAGGACCAGATGTACGGCTTCTTCTACAACGTGAACGTCAAGAGCCTGGTCTGGTACAATCCCGAGAACTTCGAGGACGCCGGCTACGAGGTGCCCGAGACCATGGAGGAGTTGATCGCGCTCTCCGAGCAGATCATCGAGGACGGCGAGACGCCCTGGTGCATCGGCCTGGGCTCCGGCTCGGCGACCGGCTGGCCGGCGACCGACTGGGTCGAGGACATCATGCTGCGCACCCAGCCGCCCGATGTCTACGACCAGTGGGTGACCAACGAGATCCCGTTCAACGACGACCGCGTGAAGGCGGCCATCGAGACCTTCGGGATGTTCGCCCGCAACGACGACATGGTCGCCGGCGGCGCCGGCGGCGTGGCGTCGACCGACTTCCGCGACAGCCCGACGGGCCTCTTCACCTCGCCGCCGCAATGCTACATGCACCGCCAGGCGTCGTTCGCGACCGCCTTCTTCCCCGAGGACGTGGTCGTCGGCGAGGACGCGGACTTCTTCTACTTCCCGGCCTTCGCCGAGAAGCTCGACCTCGGCAGCCCGGTGCTCGGCGGCGGCACGCTGATGGCGATCACCGATCCCAACGAGGCGACGACGGAGTTCATGAACTTCCTCAAGACGCCGATCGCCCACGAGCTGATGATGGCCCAGACCGGGTTCCTGACGCCGCACAACGGGGTGACGCTCGACGCCTACAAGGACGCGACGCTGCGGGGCCAGGGCCAGATCCTGCTCGATGCGACGACCTTCCGGTTCGACGGCTCCGACCTGATGCCGGGCGCGGTGGGCGCGGGCACGTTCTGGACGGGAATGGTCGACTACGTCGGCGGGGCCAGCGTCGATGAAGTGACCGACGCCATCCAGTCGAGCTGGGACGCGCTGAAGTAAGATCCCCGGCGCGACGCGACTTCCGCGGGACCCGGCGCGCCCGGGCCCCGCGACCAAACACCGAGCAGGCCCGCCTTCACGGGCCGCCGTCCAGGGGAGGAGGCTGCATGAACCCGGCGATACAGGGTCTGTTGACGATCATCATCGGGGTCGGCGGCTGCGTCGGATACTTCTACGGAGCCAACCTCTTTCTCGACAAGGTGCTCTTCCCGGCCCGCGGCGAGCACGCCGGGCGCAACATCAACCGCGCCAACATGATCAGGCCGTGGATCTTCCTGTTTCCTGCCATCCTGGCGTTGGGCCTCTACCTCGCCTACCCGGTCGTTGCGACGTTGCGGCTGAGCGTGATGGAGCGACAGGCGGGGAACACGTTCGCCTTCGTCGGTTTCGACAACTACCGCCAGATGTTCGCCGAACCGAAGTTCATCGAGGCGATGCGCAACAACATGCTCTGGCTGATCGTCGTGCCAGCCGCGTCGACCGCGTTCGGCCTTCTGGTGGCGCAACTGACCGACCGCCTGCGCTGGGGCAACGTCGCGAAGTCCATAATCTTCATGCCGATGGCAATCTCATTCGTCGGCGCCTCGGTGATCTTCAAGCTGATCTACGAGGCGCGGCCGGCGGACACCCCGCAGATCGGCGTCCTGAACGCGCTCTGGATGCGGTTCGACGACGGCGTCGGCTCGCTCCTTGTGCTCAAGGTCTTTCCCATCCTGCTGCTCGTCGCCTTCGCGGCGCTTGCAGGGTACCTGGTCTGGCTGCTGATCCGGCCGATCCTGGAGCCCGGACGAACGCCCGGCCCGGTCGCGCTTGCGCTGCGCGGCGTGGCCGCCCTGATCTGCGCCTGGCTGGTCTGGGTGTCGGTCTCGGCGGTCTTCGGCGTCGCCACCGCGGACCTTCCCTTCGGCGTGCCGCAGCAGTGGCTGACCCTGCCGTTCTACAACAACTTCTTCCTGATGGTCGTGCTGATCTGGATCCAGACAGGCTTCGCCATGGTGATCCTGTCGGCCGCGCTGCGCGGCATTCCCGAGGAGACCGTCGAGGCGGCGATCGTGGATGGGGCCAACCCGGTCCAGGTCTTCTTCCAGATCAAGATGCCGCAGATCATGGGCACCATCGTCGTGGTGTGGACCACCATCACCATCACCGTGCTCAAGGTCTTCGACATCGTCTTCGCGATGACCAACGGTCAGTGGGAGACCCAGGTCCTGGCCAACTACATGTACGACAAGTTGTTCCGGGCCAATGACTGGGGCATCGGGTCGGCGGCTGCGATGATCATCATGCTGCTGGTGACCCCGATTCTGGTCTGGAACGTCTACAACGCCCGCAAGGAGATGCGCTGATGGACAGCATCGCTGGCACTAAGTCGTCGCTGTCCTGGGCGGTCAACCTGTCGGTCCTGGCGCTGGTCCTGCTGTGGATCTTCCCCACGCTCGGCCTTTTCGTCTCATCGTTCCGGACCGGTGACCAGATCACCTCCTCGGGCTGGTGGGCGGCGCTGTTTCCGGCCGAACAGGTGGTGCAGTTGCGCGCGGCGGCGCCCGAGGATAGCCGGACCGAGGTCAGCCCCGGCGTCTTCGTTTCCGAGGGCAACGTCTTCGAGGACGGGCGTACGCTCGATTTCAGCGCCTGGGGCGTGTCGAGCCGCGACATCGCCGCCTTCGCGCCGGGCGACACCGCCGATCTCGGCGACGGCGAGAGCTTCACGCTCAACGCCGATGGCGGTTACGTCTGGCGGGGCGACGCGGACCAGGTCTCGGGCCGGGGTCAGCGCGTCTATGTGACCGCGACGACGCCGCCGGAGTTCACGCTCGACAACTATCGGCAGGTGCTTCTCGATCCGCGCAACGCAGAGGGCATGACGCGGGCGTTCTTCAACACGCTCACGGTGGTGATACCTGCGACGATCATCCCGATCCTCATCGCGGCCTTCGCGGCCTATGCGCTGGCCTGGATGGAGTTTCCGGGCCGGGCGCTGCTGATCGCGGCGGTCGTCGGCCTGCTAGTCGTGCCCCTGCAGCTGGCGCTTATCCCGCTGCTGTCGTTTCACAACGCCATCGGGATCGGAAAGGGCTACCTCGGGGTCTGGCTTGCGCATACGGGATTCGGCATGCCGCTCGCGATCTACCTGCTGCGCAACTACATGGTCGGCCTCCCGAAGGACATAATCGAGAACGCCAAGGTCGACGGGGCGACGGACTTCCAGATCTTCACCAAGATCATCCTGCCGCTCTCCTTCCCCGCGCTTGCCAGTTTCGCGATCTTCCAGTTCCTCTGGACGTGGAACGACCTTCTGGTGGCTCTGGTGTTCCTGATCGACGCCAGCGGTCAGACCACCGTCATGACCAAGCAGATCGTCGAGCTGCTGGGCACCCGCGGCGGCGACTGGGAGATCCTGTCGACCTCCGCCTTCGTGTCGATCGCGGTGCCGCTCTTGGTGTTCTTCCTGCTCCAGCGTTACCTCGTGCGCGGCCTGCTGGCCGGCTCGGTCAAGTAGGGTCGTCCCGCATGAACCTCGAAATGCCCATCCACGAGGACCGGCCGATGCCGGCCGACCGGGACTGGTGGCGCGGCGCGGTGATCTACCAGATCTATCCGCGCTCGTTCCAGGATTCGAACGGCGACGGCGTCGGCGATCTCACCGGGGTCATCCACCGGCTGCCCTATGTGGCGAGCCTCGGCGTGGACGCGATCTGGATCTCGCCGTTCTTCACCTCGCCCATGCAGGACTTCGGCTACGACGTGTCGAACTACCGGGACATCGAGCCGATGTTCGGCACGCTGCCGGACTTCGACGCCCTGATCCAGCGGGCGCACGACCTCAAGCTCCGGGTGATGATCGACCTGGTGCTCAGCCACACCTCCGACCAGCATCCCTGGTTCCGCGAGAGCCGGTCGAGCCGCGACAACCCGCGCGCCGACTGGTACGTCTGGGCGGACCCCAAGCCCGACGGCACCCCGCCCAACAACTGGCTGTCGATCTTCGGCGGCTCCGCCTGGGAATGGGACGGCGAGCGCATGCAGTACTACATGCACAATTTCCTCGCCAGCCAGCCGGACCTGAACTTCCACAACCCGCAGGTGCAGGATGCGCTCCTGGACGTGGCGCGGTTCTGGCTCGACCGCGGCGTCGACGGCTTTCGCTTCGACACGATCAACTTCTACTTCTGCGACGCCGAGTTGCGCGACAACCCGCCACTGCCTCCCGAGGAGCGCGACTTCTCGATCGCGCCCTCGGTCAATCCCTACAACCACCAGAACCACGTCTACGACAAGAGCCGGCCGGAGAACCTCGCGTTCCTGCGCCGCATGCGGGCGCTGATGGACGAATACCCCGCCATCGCCGCGGTCGGCGAGGTCGGCGACGCGCAGCACGGCATGCGGATCATGGGCGAGTACACCCGCGGCGACGACCTGATGCAGATGTGCTACGCCTTCGAGTTCCTCTCCGGCGAAGCGCCGGACGGGACGCAGGTGGCGGCGGTGCTCGAGCGCTTCGACGAGGTCGCCGGCGAAGGCTGGGCCTGCTGGGCCTTCTCGAACCACGACGTCGCCCGACACGCGACGCGGTGGTCGCTCAACGACGACGGCCTGCGGGTCTATCTGGCGCTTCTCCTTGCGCTGCCGGGCTCGGTCTGCCTCTACCAGGGCGAGGAGCTCGGGCTCACCGAGGCCTACGTGCCCTTCGAGGAGCTCCAGGATCCCTACGGCAAGCGTTTCTGGCCGAAGTACCGCGGCCGCGACGGCTGCCGGACGCCGATGGTCTGGATCACCGACAACCTGCACGGTGGCTTCTCGGAGGCCAAGCCCTGGCTGCCGGTGGCGATGGAGCACCTGCGGCTCTCGGTGAGCGCGCAGGAGGGCGACCCGTTGTCGCTCCTGTCGTTCTACCGCCGCATGATCGCCTTTCGCCGGCAGCACTCGACGCTGGTCAAGGGCCGCTTTCGCATGGCCGCTTCGGCGCCGGAATACGTCAGCTTCGTGCGCAGCCACGAGGGCCGCGAGATCTACTGCGCCTTCAACCTGTCGCCGACCGATCAGACCGCGCCGACGCCCGAAGGTGCCTGGCGCATGCTGCCCGGGGCCGGTTTCTTAAGCGGCATCGAGGCGGGGGGCGCCTACCTGCCGGCCTGGCAGGCGATCTTCGCGGAACGCATTGACGCGTGAACATCTGGGGGAGACAGACATGGCGGCGGTGACCCTGACGGACGTCAGCAAGGCCTACGGGCCGGTCGAAGTCCTGCGCAACATCAACCTCGACATCGAGCAGGGCGAACTGGTGGTCTTCGTCGGCCCCTCGGGCTGCGGCAAGTCCACGCTCTTGCGCATGATCGCCGGACTGGAGCGCATCACCGGCGGCAAGCTCGAGATCGAGGGGCAGGTGATGAACGACGTGCCGCCCGCGCAGCGCGGCATCGCCATGGTGTTCCAGTCCTATGCGCTCTATCCACACATGACCGTTCGCGACAACATGGCCTTCGCCCTGAAGATCGCCAAGAAGTCCCGGGCCGAGATCGACGCGGCGATCGACAAGGCCGCCCGCATCCTCCAGCTCACGCCTTATCTCGACCGCCTTCCCAAGGCGCTCTCGGGCGGCCAGCGCCAGCGGGTGGCCATCGGCCGGTCGATTGTGCGCGACCCCAAGGTGTTCCTCTTCGACGAGCCGCTCTCGAACCTCGACGCGGCGCTGCGCGTCGCCACCCGCATCGAGATCGCCCAGCTCAAGGAGAACATGCCCGAATCGACCATGATCTACGTCACCCACGACCAGGTCGAGGCGATGACGCTTGCCAGCCGCATAGTTGTTCTGCACGGTGGCGACATCGAGCAGGTCGGCACGCCGCTCGATCTCTACGAGCGGCCGGCGAACCTGTTCGTGGCGCGGTTCATCGGCTCGCCGTCGATGAACATCCTCAAGGGCAAGGTGACGGAAACCGGCGAGATCACCACGGTCGAGACCGAGTTCGGCGGCGTCGCGCGCGCGCCGATCCGCAGCGACGCGGGCCACCGGGGCGTCTCAGTGCAGGTCGGGGTGCGCCCGGAGGATCTGACAGTCGCCGCCCCTGACGAGCCGGCGCTGCTTGAAGGCAAGGTGTCGATCGTGGAGGCGCTCGGCGAGACGACGCTGCTCTACTTCCAGCCGCGCGGCGACAACGAGCCGATCATCGCCAAGTTGCCAGGCATCCACCGGCTTGAGCGTCGCGCCGGCGTACGCCTGACGGCGAAACCAGAGAAGATCCACCTCTTTGACGACAAGGGTATCTCCTATCTCCATCGCTGAGGTTGGACGGTTGCAACTTGCGGCGCTGGTCGAATCCAGATAACTCAGACAAAATGATTAATCAGTCGACGGCAGACGGACAGCGGGAAGACCGGAATGTTCCTCGTATGCGGCGAAGCGCTTTTCGACTTCTTCCTCGAGGGTGAGGAGGGCCCTGCCGCGGCCACCTACGCCGCGCGCGCCGGCGGCTCGCCCTTCAATGTGGCCATCGGATTGTCTCGGCTTGGCGTGTCGTCCGGTCTCCTGACCGGTCTGTCGAGCGACCTGCTCGGGATGCGGCTCCGCAGCGTGCTCGATCGCGAGGACGTCTCGACCGCATACGCGATCGCAACCGACCGGCCCACGACGATCAGCCTGGTCGGCCTCGATCCCGCCGGGGTGCCCGCCTACCAGTTCTACGGGGCGGGCTCGGCGGATGTGGGCGTCGCCGTCGCCGACCTGCCCCGGATAGGCGCGGAGGTCGAGGGGCTGCATTTCGGCTCCTACTCGATCGCCGCGGCCCCGGTCGCGGACGCCTTCGCCGAACTCGCGCGGCGCGAGACCGGGCGGTTCATCTCGCTCGATCCCAACGTGCGCCCGACCGTCGAGCCCGACATGGACGTCTGGCGCGCCCGTTTGGCCGCGCTGCTGCCGCACGTCGATCTGATGAAGGTAAGCCGCGAGGATCTCGACCGGCTCTGGCCGGGGCGTTCCTCCGAGGACTGCGCCGCCGACGCGATCTCCGCGGGCGCCGATCTGGTGGTCGTCACTGACGGAGAAGCCGCCGCGCAGGGCTGGACCGCAGAGGGCGCCACCGCCTCCGCGACGCCGCCCAAGGTGACGGTGATTGACACCGTCGGCGCGGGCGACACCTTCCAGGCAGCGCTGGTGTCGCGGCTGCGTGGTCGCGGCCCGGACGGCGCGCCGGCGACGTCGGGACTCGACGCCGCCGAGCTTGGCGCGATACTCGACTATTGCGCCCGGGCGTCGGCCATCACCTGCTCGCGGCGCGGCGCAGACCTGCCGCGCGCCGACGAACTGAACGCGTAAGGATCGAATGCGATGGTCTCGACCGTCATCCCCGTCAAGCCGTTCGATCTGGTCATCTTCGGAGCGACCGGCGATCTCTCGCATCGCAAGATCCTGCCGAGCCTCTATCGCCGGCTGACAGCCAAGCAGATCCCGGAGGGCGCGCGCATCATCGGCGCGGCGCGCTCGAAGATGTCCCGGGCCGAGTTCCGCAAGAGCGTGCGCGAGTCGCTCGAGGAATTCGTCGGGGCGAAGCGGTTGGATGGCGATCTGGTGGCGGAGTTCCTCGAGCGGATCGACTACGTCGCCATCGACGCGATGGGCGAGAACGGCTGGGCGACGCTCGCGAGGAAGCTCGACGAAAAGCCCGACAACAT
>CAVOZD010000019.1:0-134887 GCA_963700835.1 uncultured Alphaproteobacteria bacterium | reverse complement strand
TTCTATCTCTCGGTGGCGCCTTCGCTGTTTGCGGAGATCGCCGATCGGCTGGCCGCGGCGGGCACCATCACCACCGAGAGCCGCATCGTGGTCGAGAAGCCGCTCGGCCACGACTTGGCGAGCGCGCGGGCGCTCAACGACCATCTTTCGCGGCACTTCGACGAGACCCAGATCTACCGGATCGACCACTACCTCGGCAAAGAGACGGTCCAGAACCTGATGGCGATCCGCTTCGCCAATGCGCTCTTCGAGCCGCTTTGGAACGCGCGCTTCGTCGACCACGTGCAGATCACGGTGGCCGAGTCGATCGGCGTCGAGGGGCGCGGCGCCTATTACGATAAGTCCGGCGCGATGCGGGACATGGTGCAGAACCACATCATGCAGCTCCTGTGCCTCACGGCGATGGAGCCGCCGGCGAAGTTCGATCCCGACGCGGTGCGCGACGAGAAGCTCAAGGTGATCCGCTCGCTCGACCCGCTGACGCTGTCGGACACGGTGCGCGGTCAGTACCGGGGCAACGGTGCGGACAAGAGCTACCTCGAGCACGTCGGCGATCCGGCGAGCACAACCGAGAGCTTCGTCGCAATCCGCGCCCATATCTCCAACTGGCGCTGGTCGGGCACGCCGTTCTACCTGCGCACCGGCAAGAAGCTGAGCGCCAGGCTCTCGGAGATCGCCGTGGTGTTCAAGGAGCCGCCGCACGCGATCTTTCCGCAGGTCGAGAAGCAGAAGGGCAACGCGCTGATCATCCGCCTGCAGCCCGACGAGGGCATCACTATGCGGGTGACAATCAAGGATCCCGGTCCCGGCGGCATGCGCCTGACCGAGGTGCCGCTTGACATGACCTTCGCCGATGCGCTCGGCCCAGAGGCCGGCGCGATGCCCGAAGCCTACGAGCGGCTGATCATGGACGTGATCCGCGGCGACCAGACGCTGTTCATGCGCGGCGACGAGGTCGAGGCCGCCTGGGCCTGGACCGACCCGATCATCGAGGCCTGGCGTGAGGCCGGTTCGCGGCCGATGCCCTACGATCCCGGCGGCGCAGGCCCGATCGACGCCTACAAGTTGACCAGCGCCGACGGGCATCTCTGGCGGGAGATCACAACATGATCGAAGTCGCCCGCCAGGAGTATCCGGATCGCGACACGATGATGCGCGACCTCGCCGAGCTTGTCGCCGACCAGCTTCGCGCCGCCCACGCGACGAAGAACCGCGCGACGTTGGCGGTGCCCGGAGGGACAACGCCCGGCCCGTTCCTCGACGCGCTCTCGGAAGCGGATCTTGCCTGGGCGGACATCTCGGTGATGCCCACAGACGAGCGTCACGTGCCCGAGACCAGCGAGCGCTCCAACACCCGGCTGATCCGCAGCCGCCTGCTCCGCAACCGCGCCGCCGACGCCGGTCTAGTGCATTTCCACGCCGCCGTCTCCGGGATCGACCTTGTGCTCGACGCGGTGCGCGCGCGCGTCGCCGGGGCGCTGCCGATCGACGTCCTGGTCCTCGGCATGGGCGCGGACATGCACACCGCCTCGCTGTTTCCCGGCGCGCACGGCCTCGCCGAGGCGCTCGCCGACGACGCGCCCGGCCTCGTTGCGATCCACCCAACAGGTCAGCCGGAGGCGCGGCTGAGCCTGAGCGCGCCGGTGCTGCGCGGCGCCTCGGTGATCCACGTGCTGATCACCGGTCCGGAGAAGAAGGCGGCGCTGGAGCGGGCGCTGCTCGAGGGTCCGGTCGCGGAGGCGCCGATCCGGGTCGCGCTGACCGCGCCCTGTCCGGTGACCGTTCACCACGCCGATTGAACCCGCGGAAGGGAGACGCGATGAGCCTCAACGCCACCATCGAGCGGGTGACGCGACGCATCGTCGAGCGCTCCGCGCGCTCGCGGGGCGACTATCTCGACCGTATGGCCCGGGCGCGCGGCGAGGGCGTGCGGCGCGCGCATCTCTCCTGCGGCAACCAGGCCCACGCCTACGCCGCGATGGGCGACGCCGACAAGGCGGCGCTGGTCGGCGAGACCGCCGGCAACATCGGCATCGTCACCGCCTACAACGACATGCTCTCGGCGCATCAGCCCTTCGAGACCTATCCCGAGCTGATCCGCCGCGCCGCCCGCGACGCCGGCGGCACGGCGCAGGTGGCGGGCGGCGTGCCGGCCATGTGCGACGGGGTCACCCAGGGCCAGGCGGGCATGGAGCTCAGCCTCTTCTCGCGCGACGTCATCGCCATGGCGGCGGGAATTGCGCTCAGCCACAACACCTTTGACGCCACCGTCTACCTCGGGGTCTGCGACAAGATCGTGCCCGGCCTCGTCATGGCCGCCGCAACCTTCGGGCATCTGCCCGCCGTGTTCCTTCCCGCCGGGCCGATGCCGAGCGGGATCACCAACGACCAGAAGGCGAAGGTCCGCCAGCAGTTCGCCGCCGGCGAGGTCGGCCGCGACAAGCTGATGGAGGCCGAGATGGCCTCCTATCACGGACCGGGCACCTGCACCTTCTACGGCACCGCCAACACCAACCAGATGCTCATGGAGTTCATGGGCCTGCACCTGCCGGGCGCGAGCTTCGTGAACCCCGGCACGCCGCTGCGCGAGGCGCTGACCGTCGCCGGCGCGCAGCGGGCGCTGGCGATCTCGGCGCTCGGCAACGAGTACACCCCGGTCGCGGACGTGCTCGACGAGCGGGCCTTCGTCAACGGCATCGTCGGGCTGAACGCTACGGGCGGCTCGACCAACCTTCTGATCCACCTCATCGCCATGGCGCGCGCCGCGGGCGTGATCCTCGACTGGGAGGACTTCGCCGAGATCTCCGACGCCACGCCGCTGATGGCGCGCATCTATCCCAACGGACTTGCGGACGTGAACCATTTCCACGCCGCGGGCGGGCTTGGCTACATGATCGGCGAACTGCTCGACGCGGGGCTCCTGCACCCCGACACCCGCACCGTGGTCGGCGCGGGGCTCTCCGCCTATTCCGAGGAGCCCAGGCTGATCGACGGCGCGCTGACATGGGTGGCGGGCGCGCGAAAGACGCTCAACGACAAGATCCTGCGCCCGGCCTCCGACCCGTTCCAGCCCACCGGCGGGACCCGGCGGCTTGCGGGCAACCTCGGCGCCGCGGTGATGAAGGTCTCCGCCGTCCTGCCCGAGCGGCAGACGATCGAGGCGCCGGCGCGGGTCTTCCACGACCAGGAGGAGGTCAAGGCGGCGTTCCGGGCCGGCGAATTCACCGCCGACACCGTCGTCGTGGTGCGCTTCCAGGGGCCCAAGGCGAACGGAATGCCCGAGCTGCACAGTCTGACGCCGATCCTCGCCGTGCTTCAGGACCGCGGCCTGAAGGTGGCGCTGGTCACCGACGGGCGCATGTCCGGGGCCTCCGGCAAGGTGCCCTCGGCGATACACGTCAGCCCCGAGGCGCTCGACGGCGGCCCGCTGGCGCGACTGGCCGACGGCGACGTGATTCGCGTGGACGCGGTGGCGGGCGCGCTCGACGTGCTCACCGAAGGCGCGCTCGACCGGCCGGTGGTCATGCCCGATCTGGCCAACAACGGCCACGGGACCGGCCGCGAGCTCTTCGAGGTGTTCCGCAGCCGGGTCGGCGCCGCCGAGACCGGGGCCTCGCCGCTCTACTGAATCCGCCCCAGGAGGGATCGACATGACGCCAAGGGACGCATCCGCCTTCGCCAGGGACCTCTGCCTGCGGGCGCCGGTAGTCCCGGTGCTCGTCATCGACGAGCTCGCCCACGCCCGACCGCTCGCCGAGGCGCTGGTGGCCGGCGGCCTGCCGGCGCTGGAGGTGACGCTGCGCACCCCGGCCGCGCTGGACGCGATCCGGGCGATGGCGGAGGTTGCCGGCGGCGTCGTCGGGGCCGGGACCCTGATCACCCCCGCCGATGTCCGCGCCGCGAAGGCGGCGGGCGCGCGCTTCGGCGTCTCGCCGGGCGTCACCGAGACGCTCGTCGCCGCTTGCGAGGCCGAGGAACTGCCGCTGCTCGGCGGCGTCGCCACCGTCGGCGAGGCGATGCGGATGCTCGAGCGCGGCTACGACGTGCTGAAGTTCTTCCCCGCCGAGGCGAACGGCGGCGCGTCGGCGCTCCGGGCTTTCGCCGGACCGCTGCCGCAGGTGAGCTTCTGTCCGACAGGCGGCGTCACGCCCGCGAACGCACCCGACTACCTCGCGCTCCCGAACGTTCTCTGCGTCGGCGGCTCCTGGGTGGCGGACAAGGCGATGATGCGCGAGGGTCGCTGGGACGAGATCGAGGCGCTGGCCCGCGCGGCGCGGGAGCTGGTCCGATGAGCGCCGCCGACGCGCTCTGGACGCAGCTCGACGCCGCCGCGGAGACGGCGCGCGGCCGCAGCATCGGCGCACTCTTCGACCGAAACCCGGACCGCTTCCGCGAATTCTCCGTCCGGCTTGACGACATGCTGCTGGACTTCTCCAAGACCAACGTCGACGCCCATGCGCTGACGCTGCTGATCGAGCTTGCGGGGGCGCGCGGCGTAGCCGAGCGGCGCGACGCGATGCTCCGGGGCGATCCCATCAACGTCACCGAGGGACGGGCGGTGCTGCACACGGCGCTCCGCAACCGCTCGAACGCGCCGGTGCGCGTCGAGGGCGCAGACGTGATGCCGGAGGTGAACGCCGTGCTCGCGCGCATGGCCGCCTTCGCGAGCGGCGTGCGGGACGGCGCGGTCGCCACCTCCGACGGTGGGCGCTTCACCGACGTGGTCAACATCGGCATCGGCGGCAGCGATCTCGGCCCGGCGATGGCGACGCTGGCGCTGGCGCCCTACTGCGACGGGCCGCGGCTGCACTACGTCTCCAACGTCGACGGGGCGCATGTCCATGATGTGCTCGCCAGGCTCGATCCGGCGAGGACGCTGGTGATCGTCGCCTCCAAGACCTTCACCACCATCGAGACCATGACCAACGCCGCCACTGCGCGGGCCTGGCTGCGCGCCGCGCTGGGCGACGCTGCGGCCGACGGCCATCTCGCCGCGGTTTCGACGGCGCTGGAGAAGACTTCGGCCTTCGGCGTCGCCGCGGAGCGGGTCTTCGGCTTCTGGGACTGGGTCGGCGGACGCTATTCCGTCTGGGGCGCGGTCGGGCTGCCGCTGATGATCGCCATCGGGCCGGAGAACTTCAGCGACTTCCTGCGGGGCGGCCACGAGATGGACCGGCATTTCGTCGAGGCGCCGCCGCCACGCAACATGCCGATGCTTCTGGGGCTGATCGGCGTGTGGCACCGCAACGCCTGCGGCTACTCGAGCCGGGCGGTGCTGCCCTACGACCAGCGCCTTGCGCGTCTGCCCGCCTATCTCCAGCAGCTCGACATGGAATCGAACGGCAAGCGCGTCGGGCTCGACGGCGCGTTGCTCGCGCGCGACAGCGGACCGGTGGTCTGGGGCGAGCCCGGCACCAATGGCCAGCACGCCTTCTATCAGCTTATCCACCAGGGAACGACGGTGATCCCCTGCGAGTTCCTTGTCGCGGCCAACGGTCACGAGCGCGACCTCGCAGGCCATCACGAGCTCCTGCTGGCCAACTGTCTCGCGCAGTCGGCGGCGCTGATGCAGGGGCGCTCGCTCGAGGAGGCGCAGACCTCCGTCTCCGATCCCGCGCTCGCGCCGCACAAGGTCTTTCCCGGTAACCGGCCGTCTACGACGCTGATCTACGACCGGCTCGACCCGCGCACGCTCGGGCGCATCGTCGCGCTCTATGAGCACCGGGTGTTCGTCGAGGGCGCGATCTGGGGCCTCAACAGCTTCGACCAGTGGGGCGTCGAGCTCGGCAAGGAGATGGCGACGGCTCTGCTGCCGCTGGTGCGCTCCGGTGACGCCACAGGCGCCGGCGACGGCTCTACCGTCGGGCTTCTTGCCGCGCTCGCCGCTCTCAGGGCCTAGCGTGGCGACATGCGTTCATGATCCGTTTACGAAAAACACAAGCAAAATCAAAAGTTTGCGAGCGGTCCGCATGCGGACCGTGAGTCAGTCGGCCTCGACCGCCCCGCGATCGACCACGACGGAGCACGCCGCATGCCGAACCACCCGCGCCGCGGTGGATCCGATCAGGTAGTCGCGGTAGTCGGGCCGGTGGGAGCCGAGAACGATGGCGTCGGCGCCGATGTCGGCGGCCTCCTCGAGAATCACTGAGGCCGGAGAACCCTTCCGGATCGCGATCTGCGCCGCCGGATCGACCCCGGCGACCAGTTTCTCGATCCGCTCGCGGGTCTCGGCCCGGTGCATTTCCAGGACCTCCTCGGGGATCTGCGAGGCCACATAGCCCGGCAGCGCGTCCACCACGTGCAGCACGGTGACGTGGGCTTCGGGCCCGCCGATGCGCCGGGCGAGACTGATGATGCGCGCGCCAACCTCGCCATGGGAGAGATCGACCGGAACGAGGATGTTGCTGTACATGGCTCGGGGCCTCCATTCTTTCGGCGCCGACGATGCCCGGCCCGCCACGCCCATGCCTTGATCTGGATCAGTTGGGCCTCGCGGCAAGCCGACAGGGCATGCTATGCGACCGCACATGACCCCGAGTGACGCCAGCTGGGCCGCGCGCCTGCTCCCCGACGCCGGGCTCACGGTCCTCCACGCCGACGGCCATCTCCTGGTCCTCGACAAGCCCCCGGGTCTGCTGTCGGTGCCGGCCAAGCCCCCCGGGCCAGCCGACTGCCTCGAGGCGCGCGCCCGCGCCGCCTTTCCCGGGGCGCTCCTCGTGCACCGGCTCGATCGCGACACCTCCGGCGTGATGGTCTTCGCCCGCACACGGCTGGCCCAGCGGCATCTCAACTGGCAGTTCGAGCGCCGCCAGGTCGCCAAGACCTACGTGGCGCTCGTTTCCGGCCAAGTGGCGGGCGAGGCGGGGCGGATCGACCTGCCGCTGATCTGCGACTGGCCGCGCCGGCCGCTGCAGATGGTGTGCCATGCCAGGGGCAAGCCCGCGGTCACCGACTGGCGGGCGCTATCGCGCGGCGTCGACCACACCCGGCTCGAACTCGCGCCCCTGACCGGCCGCAGCCATCAGCTGCGCGTCCATATGCGCGCCATCGGCCATCCGATCCTCGGCGATCCGTTCTACGCGGAGGAGCCGGCGCTGGCGGCTGCGCCGCGGCTGATGCTGCACGCGACCCGGATCGGCTTCCGCCATCCCGACGGCGGGGCGCATGTCGCCTTCGAGAGCCCGCCGCCGTTCTGATCCTCAGAGCCAGGCCGCGCCGCGCACGCCGGAACTGTCGCCGTGCACGTTGCGCACGAAGCGCGTGTTGAACTTCTCCCCGAAGATGCGCGCGGCGATCAGCGTCGGAACCGTCTCGTAGAGACGCGCGATGTTGGAGAGCCCGCCGCCCAGCACGATCACATCCGGATCGAGAATGTTGACCACCACCGCCAACGACCGCCCGAGCCGGTCCTCGTAGCGGCGCATGCTCGTCTCCGCCATGACGTCGCCGCCTTCCGCCAGCGCAGCCACCTCGTGCGCGGCCGGACCGTCACCGACGGGGATTCCCGCGCGTCGGGCGTAGTCGGCGGCGAAGTTCGGTCCGGAAAGCCAGGCTTCCACGTGACCCGCGACGTTGCACGAACAGAGCGGCCCGGGACGCTCGTCGTCCTCGGGCGTCGGCAGCGGAATGTGGCCCCATTCCCCGCCGATGGCGTTCACGCCTTCGATCAGCCGCCCGTGCGCCACCACACCGCCGCCGACGCCGGTGCCGAGGATGACCCCGAACACGACCTCTGCCCCGGCCCCGCCGCCGTCGACGGCCTCCGACAGCGCAAAGCAGTTCGCGTCGTTGGCGATGCGGACGGGTCGGCCGAGCGCGGCAGCGAGATCTCCGCGCAGGTCGTGGCCGTGGAGCCAGGTCGAGTTGCCCATGCTGACGTGGCCGGTGCGGCGGTCGACCGACCCTGGCACGCCGATGCCGACGGTCTCGACCTGGCCGCCGGCCAGGCCCTCGAGATGCCCCATCAGCCCGCGGATCGCCCGGATGCCACCCTCGTAGTCGTGGCGCGGCGTCGGCACCCGGGCGCGGGCGCGCTCGGCGCCGTCGGGACCGAGCACGACCCCCTCGATCTTGGTGCCGCCGTAGTCGAAACCGAGCCGCATGCGTTTCCCCCGGAGGCTGGCCTTTCGAGCAGTCTAGCCAGCCCGGGCAAGCCTTCGCAACGCCGCTTTGCCAACGCCCCCGGGCGGTGCTATTGCCCCAGTCGCGACGGCGGGGACGGCGGCGGCATGCTCTGGAAACTTCCGGTCTTCGGAAAAATCAGCAAGATCGGGATCACGCCGCCGCGGCCGCAGCCCGGCCGCGGCGGCGTGGCGATCGCGGCGATCGTGCGCGATGAGGCCGAGCACGTTGGTGAGTGGGCCCGCTTTCACACCCGCGCAGGGGTCTCCAAGTTCCTGATCTACGACAACGGTAGCGTCGACTGCACCGTCGAGGCGTTGCGGGCGGCGCTGCCCGCCGAGGCGCTGAAGGTAACGCCCTGGTCGCAGGTGTTCAGCGACGCGCGCATGGGGCGCGAGATCCACAACCAGGTGCTCGCCTACGCGCACGCCGCCAGCAACTTCGGCGGAGCCGTCCGATGGATGGCCTTCATCGATGTCGACGAGTTCCTGATCCCGCGCCGCGCCGTCAGCATACCGGCCGCGCTTGAGGATCTCGACGAACTGACCAATATCTCGCTGCCCTGGCACATGTTCGGGCGCAGTGGCCATGCGACGCGACCGGCGGGTGGGGTGCTGCGGGCCTACACCCGCCGCGCTGCGGATCCGATGAGCGATGTTCGTGGCGTGCGCGCGTTCAAGTGCGTGGTCGATCCCTGCCGGCTGACGGCGCTCCGGGTGCACGCGATGCAGACCGACGGCGACGACCTGACCAGCAATGACGCCGGGCGCACCGTTCCACTCGGCCAGCGGGACCGGCCCGCGTTCTATTCGGTCGAGCGGCTCCAGCTCAACCACTACTACACGCGCTCGGAAGCGGAACTGGCCGCCAAGATCGCGCGCGGGCCGAACCTCGTCGCCAAGGCTGAGGACTACGAGCGAAAGGTGCGCCGCACGGTCGCCAACATCGAGGCGGAGGAGATCGAGGATCGGGCCGCTCTCGACTACCTCGCCCGTATTGGGGTCGAGCAGCCGTGAGAACCGAGTTGATCGTCGCCACCTATGAGAGTTCGCGCGCGCTGTCGCTCTGCCTCGTCTCGGTGGCGCGGCAGGAGGCAGCGCCGGATTCGATCTGCATCGCAGACGATGGGTCCGGTTCCGAGACCGCCGCCGCGGTCGAGGCCTTCGTCGCCGGCCATCCCGCGCCGCCATTGCGCCATGTCTGGCACGAGGACGCTGGGTTCCGGAAGGCGGCGATCCTGAACCTCGCCATCGCCACCTCGACCGCCGACCTGCTCTACTTCATCGACGGGGATGTCCTGATCCACCCCGGGTTTCTCGCTCGCCATCTGGCGCTGGCCCGGCCCGGGCGTTTCTGCACCGGGAGCCTGATCCGGCTGGATGCCGCAGCTACCGCCGCGGTCGACGAGGAAATGGTCGCGCGTGGCGTGGTGTTCGACCGGGCATGGCTGCGCAGGAACCGCGCCATCGACCGGCCGGGCAACTGGCTCAAGACTATGCCCTTTCCGTTCGCCGTGCAGGAGGCGCTCGACCGGCTGACGCCGGTGCAGAAGGCGCTCTGCGGGGCCAACGCCTCGCTGTTCCGCGCCGACGCGTTGAAGGTCAACGGCTTCGACGAGCGCATCAAGTATGGCGGCGTCGACAAGGAGTTCGGCGCGCGGCTTCTGAACGCCGGGGTGGAAGGGAGGCACCTGCGCTACACCGCGCCTCTGGTGCATCTCGACCATCCCCGCAGCTACCGCGACGAGGCCGAGATCCGCCGCCACAAGGAGATGATCCGGCGGGTGCGGCGCGAGCGCATCGCCTGGACGGATCACGGTGTCGAGAAGTGCTCCCAGCATGGATGAGGGAGTCCTTCCGGGCATCGTGCTCCCCGAACGCCTGGGCTATCGGCGCGATCATGTGGCCCCAGCCGGCGACAGACCGGACGGCTACGATGCGGGATACGATTTCCTGACCCTCGCCTACGACGCCTTTTACCGGCGTGAAGCCCGCGCAATCTGGCTTGTCTGCCCGAAACTGGCGAATTTCCGCCCGCTTCTCAATCGCGCTACTTTCGGCCTCGACCGCGCGCGGCTCGTTGTGCGGAGGGTGCAAGGCTTTCCGCGTCACGACATCGTCGAGCTTCCCGCGCCGGGTCCGGGGCGGCTCGACTTCGCGCTTGACGGGTTTCGCGCAGTCATCGACGCGCCCGAGCCCGACCTCGAAACCTTTGCGGGACGTAACGTGCTCGTCACCGTTTCGCGCAACAACGAGCTCGACTGGATCCGCGACTGGATACGGTTTCATGCCCGAATCCACGGGGCGGATGCGCTACTTCTCTTTGACAACGGTTCGGACATCTACGAGGCCGGTGAAATCGCGGACGCGCTTGGCGCCGAAGACGCGCTGCGGGCGGTCCGGGTTCTCTCCGCCGACTTCCCTTACGGTCCGCTGGGACGTGGGCGCAGCAAGTTCCAGGGAAACTTCCTGCAGGCGGGGCTGCTCAACATCGCGCGCCTCAAGTATGTTTCGACTGCGCGCGCAGCGCTGCAATGCGACGTCGACGAGCTTGTTGTTCCGCGGCGCGGCCGCACAGTGTTCGACGCAGCGGCGCAGGCGCGCGCGGGCTACGTGAAGTTCGCGGGTCGTTGGATGTATCCTGCGGTCGCGCCGGGCGCGGTCGGGCGCCACCGTGACCATGTTCTGAGCGATATCCCGCCGCGCGCCTGCCCGCCCAAGTATTGCGTGGTGCCCGGAGGGCCGCTGCGCGCGCACAACTGGGCGACTCATCGCATCCGAGGGCTCCTGTTCGGCTGGCGGTTCCTCAGCCGGGAGTTCGTCTTCCTGCATTGCCGCGGGATCTCCGACTTCTGGAAGGGCCGTCCGCGGCCGCTGGCCGAGGGCGCAGGCCGGCGTGATTCGGAGGCCGAGGCTGTCCTCGCGCGCGCCTTTAGGTTGGCGCATACCTGGGGCGTGAAGACGTCCATGAGGCGGCCGATGGCGCTCCAGAGGCCGTCAACGGTGCGCTCGGTTGCCTTGCGCAGCAGCGCCTTCAGCTTCGCGAAGGCCATCTCGATCGGGTTGAAATCGGGGCTGTATGGCGGAAGGAAGGCGAGCCGTGCGCCTCTGGCCTCGATCATCGCCCTGACCGAAGCCCTTTTGTGGCTGGAGAGGTTGTCCATGATCACGACGTCGCCGGGGCGCAGGGTCGGCGCCAGGATTTGGGCGACGTAGGCCTCGAACCAGTCGCCGTTGATCGGACCGTCGAGGACCATGGGGGCGACCATGCCGTCGAGGCGGAGGCCCGCGACGAGCGTCGTGGTCTTGCGGTGGCCGTGCGGGACGCCCATGCGCAGCCGTTCGCCGCACGCGCTGCGCCCGTGCGTGCGCGCCATGTTCGTTGCGGTCCAGGTCTCGTCGATGAACACGAGCCTCGCAGGATCGAGTTCGGGCTGCGCTTCGAACCAGGCGCGGCGCTTGCTCACGACGTCCGCACGGTCCTGCTCGACCGCGTGTCCGGTCTTTTTTTCCGCGTCAGGCGTTCGCCAATGTCTCTCGGACCATTGGCGTTCCATCGGCTCACCGTTGGAAGAAGCGCGACAGGGCAGAGCTCGACGCGGCGACGCCGCGCTCGGCCAGACGGGCGCGCAGCTCCTCGAGGCTCTGGTCGCGCGCCTCCTCGAAGGCGGCCATGACGTCCGCATGCCGCGCCTCGATCCGCCGCGACCGCATGTCGCCGCCCTGCGGCTTCGGCGCGAAGCTCCCCGTCGCCCGCCGCTGCGCGTCCCAGCGGATCACCGACGACACCGACACGCCAAAGCGAGCCGCCGCCGCCCGTCGGCTCGATCCGCCATCAACAGCCGCCAACGCACGCTTCCTCAAGTCCATCGCCAGTGGCTTGCCCATCTCTCTGCCCCGATAACTGCCTCGAGAACAGAGAGTCAGAAACCAGCCGCCTTGGGAATCCCCCGTCGATTCGAAACGAAGGGCACCGCTCTAGCTGACGTCAGGCCGGCGCGGCGATCCCGCGGTCTGCGCAGGCGTCCCGAATGAGGCGCTCCAGCCGAGCGTGCAGGCGGCGGAAGTCGAAGTCTCGCTCCGCCATTTCCCGCGCGGCGCTCGCAAGCGCGCGGGCGCGGGGCGGATCCGAGAGCAGCGCATCGAGTGCTGCGGCGAAACCCGCAACGTCGTTTTCTGCGACTAAGAGGCCAGTCACGCCGTTTTCGACGGCTTCGGGAATGCCGGCGTGATTGGTGGAGATCACAGCCGCTCCGGAGGCCATCGCCTCTTGGATGGAGGTGGGCAGGCCTTCGGCGTTGCCCTCGGCGTCGGTGACGGAGTGCTGCAGGAAAATCGCCGCCTCGGCCATGCGCCGACGGACGCTGTCGTGGCCCTCCTGCCCGTGGAAGATCACACGTTGACCGAGGCCAAGGGCCCGCATCCGCGCCTCCGCCTCGGCGCGCAGGTCGCCGTCGCCGACAATCTCGAGCCGCGCGCCGGGATGCGCCGCAGTCACCCGACCGAACGCCTCGAGGGTGACCATCGGCGCCTTCTTGGCGATGATGCGGCCGACCGAAAGAATCAGGTTGGGGTCCTTCGCGGCGGGGCGGAAGATCTCGGTGTCGACGCCGGTCGGGATGACGTGGGAATTCGGATGCAAGACGCCCGCCGCCGCGAGGTTGTCGAGCAAGAATCTCGAGACCGCAATGAACCCGGCGACCCGCGGCGCCATTGCCCGGTAGCGCCGCACGATCCGCGCCTCGCGCAGCCGTTTCGAGGCATCGAAGCCTCGGAAATAGACAAAGACCGGCAGGCCGAGATCCTGCGCGACGGGCGCAAGATTGGCGCCGATGTGCCCGAATTCGGCCACGACCGCCGAGACCCGGTGCTCGGCGAGGAACGCCTCGAGTTCCCTGCGGTCTCGACCGAAGGGGACCCCCGAGCAGCCGTAGTGACGGCTGGAGATTGCTGTGCCGATCGCCCGTTCGACCGTCGCGACAGGGCCAACCGGACCGCGCTGGAGGAGCGTCGGCCGATCGAGCGTGAAGCCAGGCTCCAGACGCTCGGTCAAGACGACGGTGCTGCCCCCGAACAGATAGCGGATGTGTCGCCGCACGCCGGTCTCGGTTCCCTTTCCGAGAATGCCGGTGGCGACGGCGACAGTTGGTCCCAGCACCGCCTGCTACATCCAGTCGAAGCGGATCCGGTCGCCGAGCCCGCGTTCTGCGATCAGGGCCGAGACCGCCTCGAACTCCTCTCGCAGGCCAGGGATCCGGTCGTGGTGAGGCTCGATGCGGAGCTCGCGCACCCGGTCGATCGCGCCGCTCTGGATGAGGCGGCGCACGATCCGGTACTCTGCGCCCTCGGCATCGATCTTGGCGAAGTCGATCGGCGCGTCGATGCTGGCGACCACCGACGCGATGTCGCGCACCGGCACAGTCCGGAAGGCGTCACGCGAGATGCCCGGCTTCTCGGCGAGAAGTGACGAGCTTTCAGAGTGCTTTGGCGAGGCCGCTTCGTAGCATTCGTGGAGGAAGAGCTTCATCTCGCCGTCGGCGTCAAACACGCCACAGTTCTCGCAGACGATCCCCGGGTTTTGGCGCGCCCGCGCCTCGAGCTCGGGGAAGATGTCAGGATTGGGCTCGAAGGAGTAGACGCGCGCCCCGCGCGCGGCGAAAGCCGCGGCGGTCTCGCCGCGATGGGCACCGATGTCGAGCACCACCATGCCCGGGCGGACGCGACGCAGTGTCTCGAAGAGCGGTCGATCCTTGCTGCGGGCCAGGAAAGACGGCACCGGATATCCTTGGCGAACGAGGTATCTGGTCGCCCTCTTTCTCAGCTTGCGCAGCGCGCCCATACATAGATCCCCGATGGAGGCCCGCCGCGCGGATGCGCGGCAGGCGGCAGGATCAGGCGTCTTCTCGAGCGATTTCCGCGCCGGTTTCCTGATCGACGACCTTCATCGAGAGCCGCACCTTGCCGCGGTCGTCAAAGCCCATGAGCTTGACCTTCACGCTCTGACCCTCGGAGACGACCTCCTTGGGATGGGCGATGCGCTCGTTGGAGATCTGGCTCACGTGGACCAGCCCGTCGCGCTTTCCGAAGAAGTTCACGAAGGCGCCGAAGTCCATGATCTTCACCACCTTGCCGGTGTAGATCCGGCCGACCTCGGGTTCGTCGACGATCGCGCCGATCAGTTCGCGCGCCTTCTCGATCGCGGCGGCGTTGGCGCTGGCGATCTTGATCACGCCATCGTCGTTGATGTCGACCTTTGCGCCGCTCTCCTCGACGATCGAACGGATGACCTTGCCGCCCGATCCGATCACTTCCCGGATCTTGTCGGGGTTGATGGTCATCGTCTCGATCCTCGGCGCATGGGCGGAGAACTCGGAGCGCCCGGCGGTGAGGGCCTTGCTCATCTCGCCAAGGATGTGCAGCCGGCCCGACTTCGCCTGTTCGAGCGCCTGCGCCATTATCTCCGGCGTGATGCCGGCGACCTTTATGTCCATCTGCAGGGAGGTAATGCCCGCTTCGGTTCCCGCGACCTTGAAGTCCATGTCGCCGAGGTGGTCCTCGTCGCCGAGGATGTCGGTGAGCACCGCGAACTTCTCGCCCTCGAGGATCAGCCCCATCGCCACGCCCGCGACCGGAGCCTTGAGCGGCACACCCGCGTCCATCATCGAGAGCGAGCCGCCGCAGACAGTTGCCATCGATGACGAACCGTTCGACTCGGTGATCTCGGAGACGATGCGAATGGTATAGGGGAAGTCGGTCGAGGCCGGCAGGACCGCCTGAAGCGCCCGCCAGGCTAGCTTGCCGTGGCCGATCTCGCGACGGCCCGGTCCCATCATGCGTCCGGCCTCGCCCACCGAATAAGGTGGGAAATTGTAGTGCAGCAGGAAAGTCGAACGCCACGTTCCCTGAAGCGCGTCTATCATCTGCTCGTCATCTCCGGTGCCGAGCGTGGAGATGACAAGCGCCTGGGTCTCGCCGCGAGTGAAGAGCGCTGATCCGTGGGTGCGCGGCAGGATGCCGACTTCGGCTTCGATTGGGCGGACCGTCGTGAGGTCGCGGCCGTCGATGCGCCGGCCGTGGTTGAGCACGTCCCAGCGAACCACGCTGGACTCGAGCTTCTTGATGGCGGCGTCGAGGTTTGGATCGTCGCGCTCGGTCTCGTCGAGCCCTTCGCGGATCGCGGTGCGGGCCTCGGAGATCGCAGTGGTCCGCGCCTGCTTGTCCGTGATCGCGAAGGCCTCGCGCATCGCCACTTCGCCAAGCGACTTCACCCGCTCGTAGAGGGCGGAATAGTCCGGGGCCGAGAAGTCGAAGGGTTCCCTCGCGGCGTCTTCGGCCATGTCGATGATCATGTCGATCACCGGCTGCATCTGCTCGTGGCCGAACCTGACGGCGCCGAGCATCTCGGCTTCGGAGAGCTCGTACGCTTCCGATTCAACCATCATCACCGCGTCCTTGGTGCCGGCGACAACCAGATCGAGCCGCTGCTCGGGATTGTCGCGCAGCTTTTCCATGTCGTCGATCGCAGGGTTTAGAACGTAGGCGCCGTCCACGAAGCCGACGCGGGCCGCGCCGATCGGCCCGAGGAACGGCGCGCCGGATAGCGTCAGCGCCGCCGAAGCCGCGATCATCGCCACGATGTCCGGATCATTCTCCATGTCATAGGAGAGCACCGTGCAGATCACTTGCGTCTCGTTCTTGAAGCCTTCGACGAACAGGGGTCGGATCGGCCGATCGATCAGCCGGGACGTCAGCGTCTCCTTCTCAGTCGGACGTGCCTCGCGCTTGAAGAAGCCGCCCGGGATCTTGCCAGCGGCATAGTATTTTTCCTGGTAATGCACAGTCAGGGGAAAGAAGTCGAAGCCGGGCTTCGGCTTCTTCTCGAACACGACCGCGGCCATGACCGTGGTCTCGCCATACGTGGCGATGACCGTGGAGTCGGCTTGGCGGGCGATCTTTCCGGTTTCGAGCGTGAGCGTGTCATGGCCCCACTCGATTGATTTCTTTGCGATGTTGAACATGTCTCTTCCTTGCATGACGGTGCCGCCCCTTGGCGAAGCGCCGCGTATCGCGGAACGGTGTTCCGCGGACCCCACGATCTTCTTCTATGGAACGCCCTCGGGGTCGTGCAGGGCGTCCGCGTGCGAATGGCGGGTTCAAGTCACACGCGAGATCCCGCCGCACCGCGTGCGCGTTGGCTGAGGGGCCGCTTGGTCGCGGCCCCCGGCGTCAGCGGCGGATGCCGAGGCGTCCGATCAGCGACTGGTAGCGGGCTTCGTCCTTGCGCTTGACGTAGTCGAGCAGCTTGCGTCGCTGGGAGACCATCTTCAGCAGTCCGCGCCGAGAATGGTTGTCCTCTCTTGTGCGTCTTGAAGTGTTCGGTCAGGGTGGTGATGCGGCTGGTCAGGATTGCGACCTGGACCTCGGGTGAGCCGGTGTCTCCCTCCTTAGTCGCGTATTCCTTGATCAGCGTTTCCTTCACATCGGGCGTGATCGACATCGGGTTGATCCCCTTTCCAAAGTGTTGCGGTCCGATTACCGCCGGGGCCGCTGCCGGGATGTCGTCCAGCAGGGTCTCGAACGGTTCCGTCCAAGCAGGGACAGCCTTGCTCAGACCGCGTCCCATAGCCGGTTTGGGCCGCAATTGAAAGCCCCAGACGCGGCGGCCCTGCGCGCGGCTCAGTTGCAGGCGAAGACCCGGTCGGGATGGAGCGCGCCCCCCGCGATCCGACAGATCGCCACGGGCTGCTCCCCGAGCCGCGCCCAGACGAGACCCGCGGACCCTATCGGCTGGTCTCCGTAGTCCTCCAGCGTCGCCGCGTTGCCGTGGCGCAGCCGCTGCGCGGTCTCCGGGTCGACCGCTACGCACTGCAAGCCCACAAGGCCAGCGGCAACCGGCAGCAGCAGTTCGGCGCGCGAGGCATCGTTCTGCTCCAACTCGATCCGCTCCAGTGGGACCGCGTCTTCGACGCGCATTGCGCCCGAAGCCAGGCGGCGAAGCCAGTCCACGTGCCCCAGGCAGCCGAGGCGCTCCCCGAGGTCGCGAGCGATGCTGCGCACGTAGCCGCCTCGTCCGCAAGCCATCTCGAGAACTGCATGGTCGGCGTCCGGGACGTCGACAATCTCGAGCCGCGTCACCCGCAGGTCGCGCTCGGCCAGTTCCGGCGTTTCTCCGGCGCGCGTCAGTGCGTAGGCACGACGCCCGTCCACCTTCACGGCGGATACCGCTGGCGGTCGCTGGCGGATGTCGCCACGAAAGGCGGCCAGGGCCGCTTCGATCGCTTGCGGCGTTGGCCTCCGGCCGCATTCGGCCGTGAATGCGCCCTCGGCGTCGTCGGTGACCGTCGCCGCGCCCCAGCGCACGGCGAAGCGGTAGACCTTCTGACCCTCTGCGACGAACGGCACCGTCTTCGTCGCCTCGCCGAGCGCCACGGCCAGCAATCCGGTGGCCGCCGGATCCAGCGTTCCGGCATGCCCGGCCTTCCGAGCGTCGAAAACACGCCTGACCCGTGCGACAACCGCGGCGGAGCTTGGCCCTGCGGGCTTGTCGATCAGGACCCAGCCGTCCACCGGCCGCCCTCGTCTGCGCCGCGCCACGACGGCCGCCTTCAGTCTGACTCTAGGTCGCGGCGCACCGCGGGCGCATCGAGCAACTCACGCGTGCGGTCCATGCGGTCGAAACTCGAGTCGGCGGCGAAGCTCAACTCCGGCGAGAATTTCAGTGATATCTCGCGCGTCACCAGCCGGCGGATCTCGTGGCGGTTGCGCGCCAGCGCCCTGACGGCGCCATCGGTATTGACCCCGCCGAGTGGAAGCGCGAACACGGTCGCATGGCGCAGGTCGGGCGTGACCCTCACCTCGGAAACGGTGATCGAGGCGTCGTCTATCTCGGGATCTCCGACATCGCCGCGCATCAGCACGTCCGCGAGCGCGCGGCGTATCACTTCGCCGACGCGGAGCTGCCTCTGGCTGGGGCCGCGGGCTGAATGGGCACTTGTCTTTGGCATGTCCGTCACATCCTATCGGTGCGAAACGAAGTCAAGGGCGGGCCGGGAAGGAAACACATGGCCGAGCAGATGGCGATCGCGGTGGTCGGGGCCTCCGGCCGGATGGGGCGGATGCTGGCGCGCGCCGTCGAGGAGACGGCTGGCGCCCGGCTGAGCGGCGTCACCGAGCGCCCTGGCCATCCCTGGATTGGCCAGGATCTCGGTGTGGCCAGAGGCGGGACGCCGATCGGCGTGATAGTGGAGGACGACCCGCTCGAGATATTCGCCCTCTCGCAGGCCGTTCTGGACTTCAGTGCGCCCGAAGCGACGGTCGAACATGCGGAACTGGCCGCGCAGGGCCGGCTGGTGCACGTGATCGGCACAACCGGGTTAGACCGCGGGCATCTCGAGAAACTGGCGGCCGCCGCGCGCCACGCAACGCTGGTACGCGCCGGAAACATGAGCGTCGGCGTCAACCTGCTCACCGTGCTGGCGCGCAAGGTGGCCGAGACGCTCGGTCCCGACTACGACATCGAGATCGTCGAGATGCATCACCGCCACAAGGTCGACGCGCCCTCCGGCACCGCGCTGATGCTCGGCGAGGCGGCGGCGGCGGGCCGGCGCGTCAACCTCGCCGACGCCGCCGAGCGCGGGCGAGACGGCGTGACCGGCGCGCGGGCGGAGGGGGCCATCGGCTTCGCCAGCCTTCGCGGCGGCGACGTGGTGGGCGAGCACGACATCATCTTCGCCGGCGCCGGCGAGCGCATCACCCTGCGCCACGTCGCCACCGACCGCATGCTCTTCGCCCGCGGTGCGGTGCGCGCCGCGCTCTGGGGCCAGGACCGCCCGCCGGGGCAGTACACGATGATCGACGTGCTCGGCCTGCGCGACCTCGACGCCGAGATCCCGGAGCGCTGATCGCGACGCGATCGCGCTTGTCTTGGTCCGACGCGCGGCGGTATCTTTGCCGCAGGAGGAAGCGCCCAGCCGTCAGCGGTCGAAGACGCCGCAACGGCGCCGATGTCTGCGCCGGGCGCGCGCTCTTCCGTTCGAACCACCCGAAACGACCCGGCGCCTGCGCCGTCGACGCGGCGGGGCGGACGTTTCGGAACCGGTTCGGGGCGGGAGCATGACCAGCGCGACAGATCGCGACGAGATCGAGGCGGCCGCGCCGGTCTGGCTCGACCGGCGGACGCCGCCGGTGATCCTGACGCTGGTGGCGATCACCGGCGTCGCGGCGCTCAACATGAATATCGTGCTGCCGGCCCTGCCGGCGCTCGCCGCGCACTACGGGGCCAGCTACGGCGTCGTCGCGCTGTCGATCTCGGCCTACCTGGCGCTGACCGCGGTGCTGCAGCTGCTGATGGGTCCGCTCTCGGACCGCTTCGGCCGGCGGCCGGTCATCCTCGTCTCGCTGGCGATCTTCCTCGCCGCCACCGTCGGCTGCATCTTCGCGCCGACGGTGCAGAGCTTCCTGTTCTTCCGTCTTCTCCAGGCCGCCGTCGCCTCGGGCATCGCACTCAGCCGGGCGATCGTGCGCGACATGGTGCCCGCCGATTCGGCGGCGAGCCAGATCGGCTACGTCACCATGGGCATGTCGCTCATGCCGATGATCGGCCCGATGATCGGCGGCGCCCTGGTCGAGACGATGGGATGGCGGGCGGTCTTCGGGGTCAGCCTGGTGATGGGCGCGGCGGTCGCCGTGCTCGCCTTCGCCGATCTCGGCGAAACCAACCGGCACCGTTCATCGAGCTTTGGCGCGCAATTCCGCGCCTACCCGGAGCTGGCCCGCTCGAAGCGGTTCTGGGGCTACGCCTTCACCGCGGCGACCGCCTCCGGCGCCTTCTTCGCCTTTCTCGGCGGCGGACCCTGGGTGGCGACCGAGGTGCTCGGCATGAGCCCCACGGAACTCGGCTTCTATTTCGGCTTCATCGCGCTCGGCTACATGTTCGGCAACTTCCTCTCCGGTCGCTACGCCCGCCGGGTCGGGCATCAACGGAATGATGCTGCTCGGCGCGGCGGTCGCCACCTTCGGAATGGTCGCGGCGCTGACGCTGCTCGCGGTCGGGGTCGTGCATCCCGTCAGCTTCTTCGGGGCGATACTCTTCGTCGGCCTCGGGAACGGGCTGCTGCTGCCGAGCGCCAACGCCGGCCTCGTCTCGGTGCGCCCGCACCTCGCCGGAAGCGCCTCCGGGTCTTGGCGGCGCGCTGATGATCGGCGGCGGCGCGCTGCTGTCGGTGCTCGCCGGATCGATGCTCGGGACCGGAGACCGGGGCATGGCCGCTGCTCTGGCTGATGTTCGTCTGCTCGGCGCTGGGCGTCGTCTCGACGCTCTACGTCATGCGGATCGCGCGACTGCGCGGCGAATGACCGTCGCCGCGACCGCGACCGACGACAACCTTCGCGGTGCGTTCTTCATGAGCCTCTCCATGATGGGCTACACGCTCAACGACGCCTTTCTCAAGGTCGCATCGTCCGACCTGCCGCTCTTGCAGATCATCTTCCTGCGTGGACTTATGGCTACGGCGATCGTTCTTGCACTCGCGTGGCGCGCGGGCGCGCTGCACTATCGTCCGGCACGGCGCGACGGTCGCCTGATCGTAGGGCGCGCGGTCGCAGAACTGGGTGGGGCAGTGTGTTTCCTGACGGCCGTCTTCAACATGCCCATCGCCAACGCCAACGCCATCCTGCAGAGCGTGCCGCTGGCGGTGACGCTAGGTGCGGCGTTCTTTCTCGGCGAACGGGTCGGCCCGAACCGCTACGTCGCGACCCTCGTGGGCTTCCTCGGCGTGCTGGTGATTGTCAGGCCCGGATCGGACGGCTTCACTGTCTTCTCGCTCTGGGCCGTGGCGGCAGTGCTCTTCATCACCCTTCGCGACCTCTTCACGCGCAGGCTGTCCTTCGAGGCGCCGGGAATGGCGGTGATTGCGGTCACCTCCGTGCTGGTGACGGTGAGCTCCGGGGTCGCCTCGATCTTCCAGGGCTGGGCCCCCGTCGGCCCATCACACGCGGCGCTTCTGGCCGGAGCGGCTTCGTTCCTGATCGTGGGGTATCTCTTCAGCGTCTCCTCGATGCGGATAGGCGAGATCGGCTTCGTTCAGCCCTTCCGATACACATTGATGATCTGGGCGATCCTGGTCGGGCTTCTGGTCTTCGATGAATGGCCCGACCTCTGGACGATGGTCGGGGTCGGGATAGTCATCGTCACCGGACTCTACACCCTGCACCGGGAGCGGCGAGCGCCGCGTCCCTGACGCGGGCAGTTGCGCGCCGCTGGCGTGCGCCGCCAGACTTGCTTTAGGCTCACAATGACGCGGGGAGAGAGCAATGCAGCGCAAGGTCCTTTCAGCTGATGAGGCCGCGCGCCTCGTGCACGATGGCGACACGATCACCACCTCGGGCTTCGTCGGCATCGGCGTGCCAGACGAGCTCCTAGCTGCGATCGAGCGACGTTTCCTCAAGAGCGGTGGCCCGCGCGGGCTCACGTTGTTCTTCGCCGCGGGACAGGGCGACGGCCGCGACCGGGGGCTCAACCGCCTCGGCCACGAAGGACTGCTGGACCGGGTGATCGGGGGCCACTGGGGCCTGATCCCGAAGGTGGCGGCGCTGGCCCTCGACGGCCGCATCAAGGGCTGGAACCTGCCGCAAGGCGTCATCAGCCACATGTTCCGCGACATCGCCGCCGGCAAGCCCGGCACGCTCACCCGCGTGGGTCTCGGCACTTTCGTCGATCCGCGCATCGAGGGCGGCCGGATCAACGACTCGATCGACCGACGTCCGTGGTCGAACTTGTCGAGATCGGTGGGGGCGAGCATCTCTTCTATCCGGCCTTTCCGATCGATGTGGCGCTTCTGCGCGGCACCACCGCCGACGAGCGCGGCAACGTCACCATGGAACGCGAGGCGCTCGTTCTCGACAACCTCGCGCAGGCGATGGCGGTGCGGAACTCCGGTGGCGTCACGATTGTCCAGGTCGAGCGCATCGCCGCCGGCGGCAGCCTCGCGCGCGCGCAACGTGGTGATCCCAGCGGCGCTCGTCGACGCCGTGGTGGTGGCGACAGCCCGAGAACCACCTTCAGACCTATGCAACCGGGTATTCCGCGGCCTTCGCCGGCCAGCTGCGCGCGCCGCAGGGCGCCCTGCCGCCGCCGCCGCTCGACGCGCGCAAGGTCATCGCCCGGCGCGTCGCCTTCGAACTTCCCGTCAACGGCCTGGTCAATCTTGGGATCGGCATGCCCGAGGGCGTGGCCGCCGTCGCGAGCGAGGAGGGATTGCTGGAGCACCTGACGCTGACCGCCGAGCCTGGCGTGATCGGCGGCCAGCCCGCCTCGGGCCTCGATTTCGGCGCGGCGGTCAACACCGACGCGATCATCGCCCAGAACCAGCAGTTCGACCTCTACGATGGCGGCGGCCTCGACATGGCCTGCCTCGGTCTCGCCGAGGTCGACGCCGCCGGAAACGTCAACGTCTCGCGCTTCGGCACAAGGCTGGCCGGCGCCGGCGGCTTCATCAACATCAGCCAGAGCGCGCGCGAAGTGGTCTTCGCAGGAACCCTTACCGCCGGCGGCCTCGACGTGGCGATCGTGGACGGCCGGCTGCAGATCCGTCGCGAGGGTCGCGAGCGCAAGTTCCTCGAGCAGGTGCGGCAGATAACCTTCTCCGGCCCGCGCGCCGCCGCCGAAGGCAAGCCGGCGCTCTATGTCACTGAGCGATGCGTGCTCGCGCTCATCCGCCGAAGGTCTCGAGCTGCGCGAAATCGCCCCGGGCGTCGATCTGGAGCGCGACGTGCTCGCCCATCTCGGTTTCGCGCCGCGCATGAGCGAGCTGCGCGAGATGGACGCGCGCATCTTCCTCGAGCCGCCGATGGATCTGCGCCGCGACCTGCTTCATCTCGACCTCGACGACCGCATCCAGCGCGACGACGACGCCGGCCGGCTCTACATCAACTTCGAGAAGATGCGCGTCCGCAGCCTCGACGAGATCGCCCGCATTCGCGACCGGGTCGAGAAACTCTGCGCCGGCCGCGACCGGCCGGTCGACGTGCTGGTCAACTACGACGGCTTCCGGATCGACGAGGACGTGGAGGCCGACTACGCCGCCATGGTCGCCGAGCTCGAGCGGCGCTTCTACCGGGTCGTCACCCGCTACTCCTCCTCGGCCTTCACCCGCATGAAGCTCGGCCGGACCTTCGGCCGGGATCGCGCGCCGCACATCTTCGAGACCGCCGACGACGCCCGCGCCTTTCTCAACTCCCGCGGCGGCGAGGCGCCCGGCCGCGCGCGTTGATCGAATCCGCGAATCGTGCTACAAGGTCACTATTAATACGATCATCCCGCCTCATTTCGGCAATATTTTGATGCGAATGCAGTCGGATAAATGCTGATCCGGCTTGGATCCTGCGGATAGAAAAATTGTGCGACAAGATCCGCTGAGACGGACGAATGCAGGCACTCAAGGCCTATCGAATAGTTCGAGTAACTTAAGTGGGGGGTCACCAAATGACCGATAAGTCAGCCAATCCAACGACACAGGAAGACGACGGCAAGCCGCGCGGCCAGCGCGAGCTGATCGTCATGACCCGGCCCGAGGCCGCGGTCCGGGCCGGCCCGCGCGGGCTCAGCTCCGAAAGCGGAGCCGACGTCAGCCCGCTCGCCAGGCTGCTGGCCGCCGAGGGCGCCACGCTGGAGCCGCTCTTCGGCAACGGCGACCAGCCCTCGGCCCGCTCGGCCCAGGCCGACGAGGATCTGCGCTACTACAGCGTCACCGCGCCCGAGGAGCGCCTCGACGCGATCGCGGACGAGCTGATCAAGGACGACCTCGTCGAGGCCGCCTACGTCAAGCCGGCGGGCGAGCCCCCGGTGATGGTCGACGAGCCCGACGCCGACGCCGACGCGCTCGGCGTCAACGACATGCAGCCGAGCGCCGCGCCGATCCCGGCGGTGACGCCCAGCTTCATCGCCCGGCAGGGCTATCTCAACCCGACGCCGGTGGGCGTCGACGCCCGCTACGCCTGGCGCTTCCGCGGCGGCCGCGGCGCCGGGGTGCGGGTCATCGACCTCGAGTGGGGCTGGCGCTTCACCCACGAGGACCTGCGCATGAACCAGGGCGGGGTGATCGCGGGGGCGAACGCGTCGAGCACCGACCACGGCACCGCCGTGCTCGGCGAGATCAGCGGCGACGACAACGGCAGGGGCGTCATCGGCATCTCGCCGGACGCCCACATCAGCGCCGTGTCCTTCTCGACCCTGCCGACCGCCCGCGCGATCCGCACCGCCGCCGACAACCTGCGCGCCGGCGACATCATGCTGCTGGAGATCCATCGCGCCGGACCGCGGTTCAACTTCCAGGCGCGCGGCGACCAGCGCGGCTACATCGCGGTCGAGTGGTGGCCTGACGATTTCGCGGCGATCCGCTACGCGATCGGGCGCGGGATCATCGTGGTCGAGGCCGCCGGCAACGGCGCGGAGAACTTCGACGACGCGCTCTACGACACCCGCCCGCGCGGCTTTCCGGCCAGCTGGCGCAACCCGTTCAACCCCGCCAACCCGAGCTCGCAGGCGGTCGTCGTCGGGGCCGGCGCGCCGCCGCCGGGCACGCACGGCGCCGATCACGGGCCCGACCGGTCGCGGCTGGGCTTCTCCAACCACGGCCGCCGCGTCGACGCCCAGGGCTGGGGCCGCGAAGTCACCACCACCGGCTACGGCGACCTGCAGAGCGGCGACCTCGACCGCGAGTACACCGACGAATTCAGCGGCACCTCGAGCGCCTCGCCGATCGTCGTCGGCGCGCTCGCCTGCGTCCAGGGCGCGCTGCGCGGCGAGGGCCAGGCGCTTCTGACCCCGCAGGGGGCGATCAACCTGCTGCGCTCCACCGGCGCGCCGCAGACCGACGCGCCCGGGACGGCCGCGCAGCCAGCGCATCGGCAACCGTCCGGACCTCAAGGCGATGATCGACCGCGTGGTGCGGCCGGCCACGACCTACACCGGCGTCTGGCGGTCGGGAACGGATCCCTACTATCTCTGGGTGAACGCCGACTGGGCGAACTTCGTCGCCAAGTGGCAGGAGCTCGGCCAGCGCGACCTGCGGCTGGTCGACTTCGAGATCACCCGCTTCGGCAACGCCAACCGCTATTCCGGCGTGTGGCGGCAGGGAACCGATCCGTACTACCTGTGGGTCAACGCCAGCTGGCCGAACTTCGTGGCGAAGTGGCAGGAGCTCGGCCGGCGCAGCCTGCGCCTGATCGATCTCGAGATCCGGCAGTTCGGCGACGAGTGGCGCTATTCCGGCGTCTGGCGGGGCGGCAACGATCCCTACTACCTGTGGGTGAACGCCGACTGGTCGCATTTCGTCGCCAAGTGGCGCGAGCTCTCCGCCCGCAGCCTGCGTCTGGTCGATTTCGAGATCGTGCGCATGGGCGGCGGCTACCGCTACTCGGGCGTCTGGCGGCACGGGACGGACGCGCACTATCTGTGGGTGAACGCCGACTGGGCGAACTTCGTGGCCAAGTGGCGCGAGCTCGCCGCCCGCAACCTGCGCCTGACCAAGATCGTCCGGCTGAACGTCGGCGGCCAGTGGCGCTACTCGGGCGTCTGGCGGCAGGGGTCGGACGGCTACTATCTCTGGGCCGGCGCCTCCTGGCCGAACTTCGTCGACAAGTGGCGCGAGCTCGGCCGGGTCGGGCTGCGGCTCGTCGATTTCGAGATCAGCGCGCCGGGGGACGGAAATCGCGGCGCGCCCATCGCCAGCCTGGGAGGAGCGACGATGACTGAAGCCAACGACGAGAGCGGCGCCGGCTTCGGCGACGGCGTGCTCGGCGACGCCGGCGCGGCGGCCACGATCGCGGCGATGAGCGAGGACGCGGTGGGCGGCGGCGATCTCGGCGCGGGCTTCGCGATCGCCGGCGCGTCGGCGGCGCCGACGGCCATCGCCGCGGCGACGGCGGGTCCGGACGCCGGCGGCGCGGGCTACGGCGGCGGCGCGGGCGACGGCGAGGCGTCGGAAGCGTCGCGCTCGCGGGCTTCGACGGCGACAGTCCACGCGACGGACGCCGAGACCGACGGCGGCGCCGGCTACGGCGCTGGCGCCGAAGAAGCCCCCGAAGGCCGCGTCCACGGCCCTGGACGGTTACGGCGGCGGCGAGATCGGCTGACGCCGGTTCTCGGGCGGGGCCGCGCGGCTTGACCGCGGCCCCGCGCCATGAAAGCACCGACGGGAGCCGCAGGCAGCCGCCCGCGGCTCCCGGTCGTTGTCGGTGGAGAGATCAGCGTGCGCGTCGCCAGCATCGGGGAATGCATGGTCGAGCTGACCCTTCCCGCAGAAGGCCGCCACGACGGCCGCGTCGGCTTCGCCGGCGACACGTTCAACACCGCCCTCTACCTGCGCCGCGCCGCCGGTCCGGAGGTCGAGGTCGCCTACGTCACCGCGCTCGGAACCGACGCGCTCTCGGAGCGCATGCTCGCGTTCTTCGCCGAGCACGGGGTCTCGACCGATCTCGTGGAGCGCCGCCCCGACCGCGCGCCGGGTCTCTACGCGATCAGCGTCGACGCGTCGGGCGAGCGCAGCTTCACCTACTGGCGCGACAGCTCGGCCGCGCGCACGCTGTTCCTGCGGCCCTGCGAGGTGACGCCGGACCGGCTCGCGGATTTCGACCTGATCTACCTGTCCGGCATCTCCGTGGCGATCCTCGCCGAAGCCGCCCGCGCCGACCTGCTCGACTTTCTCGCGCGCTTCCGCGGCAAGGGCGGGCTTGTCGCCTTCGATTCGAACTACCGCCCGCGGCTCTGGACGGACGCCGACGCCGCCCGGCGGGTGCTGGGCGCCTTCTGGGCGTCGACCGACATCGCGCTGCCCTCGCTCGACGACGAGATCGCGCTCTGGGGAGACGCCGACGCCGCGTCCGCGCTCGCGAGGCTGCGGGCCGCGGGCGTCACCCAGGGGGCGCTAAAACGCGGCGCCGAGGGACCGTTGCCGATCGGCCCCTGCGGGCCGCTGCCGGCGTTTCCGCCGGCCGAGCGCGTCGTCGACACCACCGCCGCCGGCGACAGCTTCAACGGCGGCTACCTCGCGGCGCTGATCGCCGGCGCGCCCGAGCCCGAGCGCCTCTTGCGCGGCCACGAGACCGCCAGCCGGGTGCTCGGCTTCCCCGGCGCGATCGCGCCCGCCTGAGCCGCGCGCGCTTTCCGCGCGGGGTGCGGACGCGGCGCAGAAATGCTTTCGATCCGGTTAATTTCGACCCCTGCAATTCAATGAAATCAATGGCTTGACCATTTGTCCGCGCGCGGACAAATCGGCCGGATTCGTGATCCGGCGCCGCCGGATGGAACGTCGTCCGGCGTCAGGCCCCGGCCGCGACCATCGCCCGGGCGATGCGGGCCAGCCCCTCGCTTCGGCAGGCCCGCGACGTTGATCCGGCTGTCGCCCACCATGTAGACGCCCTCGGCCTCGCGGATCGCCTCGACCTGCTCGGGCGTCAGCCCAAGCCGCGAGAACATGCCGCGATGCTCGGCGATGAAGTCGAAACGGTCCGAATTGGTCTCGCGCCGCAGCGCGTCGGCGAGCCCGCTCCGGAGCTCCAGCATCCCCAGCCGCATGCCCTCCAGCTCGTCGAGCCAGTCGGAGCGCAGGTCGGGGTCGTTGAGGATGATCGAGACCACCTTCGCGCCGTGGTCCGGCGGGAACGAATAGGTCAGCCGGTTCAGCGTCGCGAGGTTGCCCTTCGCCAGCTTCGCCGCCTCCGCCGTCGCGGCCGTCACGAAGGCGGCGCCGACCCGGTCGCGATAGAGCCCGAAGTTCTTCGAACAGCTCGCCGCCAGCATCAGCTCCGGCGTGTTCGCCGCCATGTGCCGCAGCCCCTCGACGTCGGCCTCGACCCCGTCGCCGAAGCCCTGGTAGGCGAGGTCGATCATCGGCAGGAGCCCGCGCTCGTTCACGAACCCAGTCAGCCGCTCCCACTGGCCCTGGTCGAGATTGGCCCCGGTCGGGTTGTGGCAGCAGCCGTGCAGCAGCGCCACGTCGCCCTTCGCCGCCGCGCCGAGATCGGCGAGCATGCCGTCGAAGTCGACCCCGAGCGTCGTCTCGTCGAAATAGCGGTAGGTCTTCGCCGGGATGCCGAGGAACTTCAGGATCGCCGTGTGATTCGGCCAGGTCGGCTCCGAAAGCCAGAAGGTCGCGCCGGGGTTGGCGAGGCGCGCGAGCTCGAAGAGCTGGCGCACCGCGCCGGTGCCGCCCGGGGTCTGCGCGCCGGCCACCCGCTCGCTCGGGACCGCCGCGCCGAAGATAAGGTCGCGCATCGCGTCGACGAAGGTCAGATCGCCGAGCAGCCCGACGTAGGACTTGCTGTCCTGCTCGGTCGAGCAGCCGCCGCTCGGCGGCCTTGACCGCGCGCATGACCGGCGTCCTGCCCTCCGCGTCCTTGTAGACCCCAACGCCAAGATCGATCTTTGTCGGATCGCGGATCGGCGGCGTAGAGATCCATCAGAGCGAGGATCTTGTCCGGGGCGGGGGCCTTCAGCGTCTCGAACATGGGCGAGCTCCTTCCTCCGGTGTTTCACTGCGCGCGCCGCTCAGGCGCCGATGAGTTCCGGTCGCGGGTCAGCACGCGCCGACGCTGCTCCCTGCGTACCGGCGTGAACCCGGCCTTCTGATAGAGCGGCAGCGCGCGCGGATGGTCGAGAGAATTGGTGTTGACCGTGACCCGCCGCACCCCGGGCCGGTCCCACGCGGCGTGCGATCGGCGTGATCAGCAGGAACCAGCCAAGACCGCGGCCGATCGCCTGTGGCGCCAGACCGATGTAGGCGATGTCGCAGACTTCCGGCTCACGGGCATCGAGCATGAAGAAGCCGTTCGGCCAGCCTCCGCGCATGAGAGCTGAAGAGAACCACCAGCGGATCCTGCAGCCACGCCTCGAGCTCCGTCACGGGGCGCGTCGTGCAGGTCGGTCCACTCGTAGTCGCGCCCGACCGCGTCGTACAGGCTCAGGAAGTACCAGGCCGGCGGCCGCTCCGCCGCCACCAGCGCCGAGATCGGGCCGGACGGCATCTGCGGGATTGCCAGCTTGGGCCGCGCCGTCTGCTCCAGGAAGGTGACCGTGTACTCCACCTCGTCACCGGCGCTGTGCCTCATCCCTGCTCGACCCTGAGGTCTGGATAGGCGCCCCACTCACTCCACGAGCCGTCGTACAGCGCGTGGCTCCGATTGCCGAGCCGCTCCAGCGCGAGGCTCAGGATCGCTGCCGTCACGCCGGAACCGCAAGTTGTGATCGCAGGTCGATCAGGATCGACGCCAGCCTCCTCGAACACAGCGCGCAAATCCGCCTCCGGTTTCATCGTGCCGTCAGGGCTCAGCAGACTGGCATAATGAACGTTGCGCGACCCCGGAATATGGCCGGGGCGAAGGCCTGGTCGGGGCTCTGGCGCCTCGCCGCGGAAGCGCGCGGGCGACCGTGCGTCGATGATCTGCGCATCGCCAAGCTTGGCGCTCGCCGCTACCTGGGTGACGTCGCGCACTAGCCGCGCGTCGCGGCGTGCAGTGAAGTGCCGGTCGCGCCCGACGCTCACCCGGTCGGTCAGGGGACGGGCTTCGGCGCGCCATTTCGGCAGTCCGCCGTCGAGCACCGCGACCTGCTCCTTGTCGAAATGCCGGAACAGCCACCAGACCCTGGCCGCACTGAACAGTCCGACGCTGTCGTAGACCACCACACGGTGCCCGTCGCCGACGCCGAGCGCGCGAACACGGCTGACAAACTTCTCGACGGGCGGCGCCATGTGCGGAAGCGCTGAGGCATGGTCGGAGATCTCGTCAATGTCGAAGAATTGCGCTCCGGGGATGTGCGCCTCCGCAAATTCCGCTCGGGCGTCACGCCCGGCGTCGGGCAGGTGCCAGCTCGCGTCCAGGATGCGCAGATCCGGAGCTTCGAGATTGCTCTCGAGCCAGTCGGTAGACACCAGATGCTTCGGATCGCTTGCGTCCATGCGCTTTCCTGTGACCCAAACTGATCTCCGGCTTAGCGTCGAACGCAGAAGGGAGCAAGTTGCCGCGCCACGATGCGACGGCTCGGCAGCCGTCCGAAGACCATTCTCGTGACGTGGCGCTGGGATTCAGTTGGGAACAACCGCCTGGCACTCGATCTCGACCTTCATGCGCGGGTCGACGAGGCCCGAGACCTCGACCAGCGTCGAGGCCGGGCGGTGCGCGCCGAAGTAGGCGATCCGTCTTGGGTTTATCGCCGCGCGCTCGGTGATGTCGGTCAGGAAGACCTGGACTTTGACCACGTTCTCCGGCCCCGCGCCCGCCGCGCGCAGGCAGGCGTCCATGGCCTCCATGGCGATGTCGAACTGCGCCACGGTGTCCTCGGGGATGGTCCCGTCGGCGCGCATACCGACAACGCCGGAGACCCAGACCAGACCCCCGGCCCGCACCGCGTGGCAGTAGTGGCTGACGGGGGCGAGCTGATCCTCAAGCATGATCCGTTCGATGTTCACAAGTCCCTCCCTGCTCCGCTTTCCGCGTGCCGCGCCCGCGTGCTGATCGCTGCCCGTTCACGGCTCAGCGTGTAGACGCCGCTCGTCACGATGATTGAAGCGCCGACCCAGGTCCAGAGGTCGGGAAGGTGTCCGAAGACGGCGAAACCCCACAGTGTGCCCCAGAGCAGCAGAGTGTATTGGAGGGGTGCAACGACCACTGCCTGCGCCAGCTCGAGCGACTTGATCACCAGGATCTCGCCGACCGCCGCCAGTACCGCCATCGAGACGAGTAGCGTCCATTCGAGCCCATCCGTCGGCCATCGCCACACGAAAGGCAGGGGCAGGGTTAGGATTGCGGTTGCCGTCAGCGCAGTGAAGGCGACGGTGGTCGCGACCCGGTCCGAGCCCGCCACCGCCCGCGACACGATCTGTCGCAGCGCGAAGAGCGTCGCTGCAACAAGCACCAGCAGAACCGCTGGATGCAGAGCCCCAGTGCCTGGACGAATGACGATCAGCGTACCGATGAAGCCGACCGTCACCGCGGCCCAGCGGCGCGCGCCAACAGGCTCGCCGAGCACGAGGGCGCCCAGCACTGTGACAATGAAGGGCGCAACGAAGCTGACCGCCACCGCGTCGGCGAGAGGAACGTAATGCACCGCCACGACAAAGAGCGTCGCTGACCCGGCGGCGAGCGCGCCCCTGGCGATCTGCAGGCCCGGTCGTCGGGTGTGAAGGACCGTGCGGCCCTTGAGCATGAGCAGCGCAACAACGCCAAGGAAAAGCCCGAACTGCCGCGACCAGACGATCTGGATCGGGTCGAGCGTCGCGGTCAGGAACTTGGCCTGTATGTCGACAGCTGAGAAAAGGAACATGCCGAGCGCGAAACACACGATACCTCGGGCGCTGTCGCAGTCGTGCGGCCCGCGCGGCGGCGAGTTCGGTATCGGCGGGATCGGAGTGGCGATATGTGCGGGAATGGCGGCGGCTCCAGTAGGGCGGCGTCGGCGCGCCCGCCCCCTTGCCTCGAGCTTGCCGCCTCGCCCGCCTCACGTCCAGCTTTGTTGGTCGCGATGTGCGCGGGCCTCAGGTCGCCTTACCCGGTTTCCCTGCGCGGCGAGCGGTTACGGGACACTCAGGCGCCGGCGATGCGGGCATGGCTGTCAGGCTGGCTGCCGTGATGGTTTTCGCCGCTGGGCCGCCCGTATTGCCGTCTAGGTTCGACCGCTGATTGCGCGATGCCCTCGATGGTTCTGCAAGGTGATGTCGGCGAAGCCGGGACCGGGCTTTGGCGGAGACGGTTGGAGGGCTTTGTGGAGAGGGTGTTCGTCGGGATAGACGTGGCGAAGGAGGTTCATCGGGCGTGCGCCTTCGACGGATGCGCGGACTGCTCGGCGGCATCCATCCGGGGCTCGGACGCGCGCTCGACGTCACCTGAAAGTGGTCGCTGACGCTACTGGCGCGCTGCGTCACGTCTGCTGAGATCCGCTCCGCCGGCACAAAGCGGATCCTCGCGCACCGCAAGAAGACGCGCTGCCTGCGCGGGCCGAAGCATTGGCCGACGCCGCGCTTGCCGCTGCCGCGGCGCAGCGTATCGCCGTGCCCACCGAGGCGGCGACCTACGAGCTGATCCAGGAACTCGCCTTTGACGCCCTCGATGCACGCGACCGGCTCGGCCGCGATCTGGAGGCGCTCCTCGACCGCCACCCTTGCGGCGCCCTCATCCGTTCGCTGCCGGTGATGGGGGCGGTGCTGTCGGCGGAGTTCCTCGCCTGTGTCGGCGCTAAGCAGCGTCTGCCTTGCGCAGCGCCGCGAGAAACGCCGCCCCGAAACGCTCGATCCGACGCGCGTCCATTCCAGGAACGCGGGCCAGCGCCGCGAGATCGGCGGGCCGGGCCTCGGCGACGCGCGCAAGCGTGCGTGCATCGCAGGCGAGCGGCTTGGCCAGGCCATCTGGTCCACGGGCGAGTTTGCGCTGCGCCGCTTCGAGGCTGTCGAAGAGCGATCCTTGTTTCGAGCCCGCCAGCCGTCGCCGTGCGGGATGCACGGCAACTGGCGTCTGCCCGAGGATGACTTCGAGGAAGTCTGGCCCGAACCGCTCAAGCTTGACTGCGCCGACCCCCGGGACGTTGCGCATCGCGTCGAGCGTCGTGGGCCGTCGCGCCGCCATCTCGATGAGCGTCTTGTCAGGGAAGATGACGTAGGCCGGCGCGCCGGCGGCCTCCGCCAAGGCGCGTCGCCTGGCCCTGAGGGCGGCGAAGAGACCCTCGTCTTCCTCCGGCACCAGCGCCGCGCCGGCGCTGCGACCGGGCGTGGTGCCCGCGGCCTTGGTGAAGCCGTCCTTGCGCAGTTCGAGCGACGCTTCGCCGCGCAGCACCGGCCGCGCCGCCGCGGTCAGCCGCAGCGCCCCGTGCCGCGATGGGTCTGGACGCACGAGGTCGCGCCCCATCATCTGGCGGAAGATCGTGCGCCATTGCGCCGCCGAGAACTCCCGGCCTACGCCGAAGGTCGGCAGCCGGTCGTGGCCGCGCGCCGCCACCTTGTCAGTCTGCTCGCCGCGCAGCACCGCGACCAGATGCTCGACACCAAAGCTTTCGCCAGTGCGCAGGATCGCCGAGAAGGCCTTGCGCGCGGGCTCGGTGGCGTCAAAAAGCTTCGGACGCTCGCGGCAGAGGTCGCAGCGCCCGCAGTCGTGATCCGGCGTCTCCCCGAAATAGGCGAGTAGCACCTTGCGACGGCATTCCTGCGCTTCTGCAAGGCCCAGCAGAGCGTTCAGACGCCGGTGGTCGCCCTCCTTGCGCGCGAGCGGCGCCGGGCTCTCGTCGATCTGCGTCCGGCGCAGCCGGATGTCGTCGGCTCCGTAGAGGGTCAGCGTATCAGCGGGCGCTCCGTCGCGCCCGGCACGACCTATCTCCTGGTAGTATCCCTCGATCGACTTGGGCAGATCGGCGTGCGCCACATAGCGGATGTCGGGCTTGTCGACGCCCATGCCGAAGGCGATCGTGGCGCAGACCACCAGCCCATCCTCGCGCTGGAAGCGGATCTCCGCGTCGCGGCGGGTCTCTGCGTCAAGTCCCGCGTGGTAGGCGAGAGACAAGTGGCCGGCTTCGCGAAGCGCCGCGGCGAGCGTTTCGGTCTTGGCGCGGCTAGCGCAGTATACGATGCCCGACCGCCCGCGGCGGGCCCCGATGAAATCAAGGATCTGGCGGCGAGGCTGGTCCTTCGGGCGGAAGACAAGGTCCAGGTTGGGCCGGTCGAAGCCGCGCAGGAAGATCTCGGGGCTACCCCCCGAGAACAGCCGCCGCACGATCTCCGCGCGGGTCTCGACGTCTGCGGTCGCCGTCAGAGCAATGGTCTGCACGCCCCCGAGGGCGGCGCGCAACTCACCGATCCGAAGGTAGTCCGGCCGGAAGTCATGGCCCCACTGGCTGACGCAATGCGCTTCGTCGACGGCGAGAAGACGCACGTCTAGCCGGCGCAGGAGCGCGGCGCCTACGCCCGATCCGAGCCGCTCGGGCGACATGTAGAGCAGCTTGAGCGCCCTTGCATCGAGCGCAGCGAACACCCGCTCGGTTTCGTCCGGATCGTTCTGCGAGGTGATCGCGCCGGCCTCGACTCCTGCCGCGCGCAGCCCCGCTACCTGGTCGCGCATCAGCGCGATCAGTGGCGAGATCACGACCGTGACGCCGGGGCGCATCAGGGCTGGAAGCTGGAACAGCAGCGACTTGCCGCCCCCGGTCGGCATGATCGCAAGTGCGTCGCGCCCGGCTGCCACTGCGACGACGATCTCCCTCTGGCCCGGTCGGAACTCGGAAAATCCGAAGACCTCGCGCAGCAGCCGGTCGGCGTCGGTCACTTTGGGTCGGCGCGCAGGATCGATATCATGGATTCCCCATAGCGGCGGGCGTCGCAGAGGGTCAAGCCGGGGACAGGCGGAACGGCCGCGGCTTCCTCCCAGACCACCAATGCACCCGGCGCGATCCAGCCGCCATCCTGCGCCGCCCTCAGCGCCCGCTCCCCGAGCCCACGGGCGTAGGGCGGGTCGAGAAAGACCAGATCGAAGGGTGCGAGTGGGTTCTGCCCCGACCGTGTCGCGTCGCGAGCGATGATGCGGCTGGTCGCGCCTGCGCCAAGCCGAGCGATGTTCTCGCGCAAGATCGTGAGCGCCTTCGCCCCGTTCTCCACGAACGCTACGAAAGTCGCGCCACGCGAAAGCGCCTCGAGGCCGAGCGCGCCAGTGCCTGCGAAGAGATCGAGCGTGCGGCCTCCTTCCGGGGGCGTAGGATTGCCGTAGCCGCCGTGGGCGAGCAGGTTGAAGACGCTCTCGCGCACCCGGTCCGAGGTCGGGCGGAGCCGCGCCGCCGGATCGCCACCACCGAGCCCGGCCAGCGCCACCCCCCGATTCCGCCCGCCGACGATGCGCATCAGTCGAGCGACCTCAGATCGACGCCAGGATCGGCGAGCAGTGCGGGGTTGGGCGAAAGGCCCAACTCGATCCAGCGCTTGCCTGTCATGTAGGCGCGTGGGTCGTTCATGGCGTCGACCGCAATCAGCTCGGGCCCGCGCCAGTACCAGACCGACTGCGCGCCCTTGCGGGTGCCGGGGCGCACGATCACCCGTTCGTGGCCGGCGTTCAGCCCGGCGATCTGCAGCTTGACGTCGTATTGGTCGGACCAGAACCACGGTCGAGCGACGTATTCGACCGGTTCACCGAGCATTGCCGCGGCGACCGCCTCGCCATGTTCGATGGCGTTGGGCACGCTTTCGAGCCGCACCCGGCCGCCACGCCAAGGAAAGCTTGCGCAGTCGCCAGCGGCGAAGATCGAGGGATCGGAGGTGCGTCCCGCCGCGTCCACGCGCACGCCGTTCTCGATTTCGAGCCCAGCGTCCGCAGCAAGGCCCGTTTCCGGGGCAACCCCGATCCCGATGAGCACGACGTCTGCGAGGATCATCGCCCCGCTTGCCAGTTCGCCACAGGTGACTGCGCCGCTCTCTCCGGTCAGTCGGGTGAGTGTGACGCCTTCTCGGATGGCGACGCCGTGAGCGCGGTGCAAATTGCGAAAATAGTAAGAGGTTTCCGGCGCGGCGACACGTGACAGGATGCGGCTCTCGCGCTCGATCACCGTGACCGTCAACTGCGCCTCGGCGAGCACCGCCGCGGCTTCGAGGCCGATGTAGCCGCCGCCGACGACAAGCGCCCGCGATCCGGGTGTTAGCCGCATTGCGAGCGCGTCCGCGTCGGCGACGGTTCGCATTGTCAGCACGCCAACCAGATTTCCGCCGGCGGCCTCGGGCCAGCGGCGCGGCGCGGCACCCGTCGTCAGCGCAAGGAGGTCGTAGGGGTGCGAGCCGCCGTCATCGGTGAGCGCCATCTTCGCGGCCCGGTCGATTCGCACGACGCGGACGCCGGTCTGGAGACGGATGTCTTCCTGCGCGAAGAAGCTCGCCGGTCGCAGTTGGAGCCGCTCGCGTGGCATCTCGCCCTTAAGATAGGCCTTCGACAGCGGTGGTCTCTGATAGGGCGGGTTGGGCTCCGCCCCGATCATCGTGATCGGGCCGAAGTGGCCCAGCGAGCGCAGTCGCGCCACCAGCGAGGCACCGGCCTGGCCTGCCCCGACCACGACGATCCTTGCGCTTTTCGGGTCCACGCCGCCTCCCCGGGTGATCGAGAGCGGGCCCCCTTATGGCGGCGCGACCCTGCGCGCGCCAGCGAAAATCCTCGCTGGACCCGGTTCGCCGCGTCAGCCGCGGGCTGCGAGCAGGTTAAAGAGCCCTTGGGACGCATCGCCGCTGGCGGCTTGCAGGAGCGTCAGCGCCGCCGATGCCGGCCCCGCGAACGTCGGGCCGCTTTCAAGCTGAGAGATCGCGAGGAACCTGTCGATCGCCTTGTCGACGTTGGCGGGATCGCGGAAAGCGGTCAGGTTCGCCGTTCCGAACATCTCCGAGGTCTTGGCGGCGATAATGTCGCGCTGCCGATCGACGTCGAGTTTTCCGAACTCCGATGGCAAGTTGTAGGTCTTCTCCAGGACCGCGCGCAGCGGTTTCGAGCCAAGCACAGCAAACCAGCTCGCACCTTGCTCTCCCCTGGACAGTTCGGCCATCTCGCGGCGGAAATTGAGCGCAAGGCGCATGTCGTTGTTGGTCTCGCCGACCGCCGCTTCGAAAGCGCGGGTCTTGTAGGCGTCGACAATCCGACGCTCAAGGCCCGGTTCGCCGATGCGCGCTCCACCAGGATCACCGAAGCCGAAGGCCTCCGACATCTTGCGATAGGCCGGCTCGCTCAGCCGCAAGGCGAAGGACCCAGGTTCGGTCACGCCTTCCTCGAGCACCTTGCGGACCCACGCCTTCTTGTCGATGTCCTGCTCGAGCCCGAAGGCGCCAAGCGCGACTTTCAGGAGCCTCCGGTCGGCGACAAGATCGGCCGCGGTGCGGACCGAGGCGATGTTCGCCTCGAAATAGGCGACGTCGCGCCGGATTTCGGGTCCCTTCTCGAAGGTCTCCTGCTGGTTGACGGCGGTGCGTTGCAGGAAGCGCCAGCCGGCGACCCCGGGAAGCGGAACCTGCGGAAGGAAGCTCATCGCGCCCTCACGACCGCGCCACGGTCGCGACAGACGTCCTGCCGAGAAGCCTTGCCTCGCGCGGCAGCAGGTTTCTCAGCGCCCGCATTGCCTGGTAGAATCGCCCCTCGATCACGGCGTTGGTGGCCGCGCTCAGATGCGCATGGCTGTCGGGGTCCTGGAAGACCTGGCTAAGCTGCTCGATTCCGCGCAAGAGTTGCACACGCGCCTTGTCCGGATCGGCCTCGCCGGCCAGAACCAGTTGGGCGACGTAGCAGACCCGCTTGACCGGGGTCCTGGCCTCCTCCGGATGGATGGCGTCGCGCAGCCTCAGCACGTTGGCGTCCGGCGTGATGATGTTTAATCGGGTCCGGCGATCGCCGTTCTCCATGACCACGCCATTGATCATGATGCGCTCGCGCGGGCCGAGCTTGAGCACGAGGCCGGTCATGCGGAAACCTCCGCCTCGCCGCGCAGGCCGCGCATTATCGAGGTGTTGATCTCCACGAGCGGCTCGACGTCGGCCTTGCCGGCGAGCACACGGAGGCTGTGCCGGCGCACGAACTCCGACAGCCCGATCAGTTGCGCGCGCAACTGATCCGGCAGGCGTTTTCGTCCTGCATCAGATCCTCGGACAACAGACTCCACAGGCGCTGGTTGTCGGAGACCGCGGTGGCGAGCTTAGAATAGGCGGGCCGGATCGGTCGGCGTCCGCGGACTTCAGGCTGTGGGTCACGCGGGCGAACACGGCGTATTCCGTTCCGCGATCGGTGCGGACGGGCGCGGCGGCTGATCCGTAGGCGGAGCGAACGTGATCGTTCGGTGTCATCGGTTCGTCCTTCTTGGTCCCGACTCGGGTTCAGGCACCGGATCGGGAAGGCAGGCTCATTGAGGGCGGGGCGCCCAGGGCGGACCGTCGCGGCCCGCCCTGGGCGTCTTGTCTTAACGGAACAGCGCCAGAAGGCTCTGCGGCGCCTGGTTGGCGATCGAGAGCGACTGGATGCCGAGCTGCTGCTGGACCTGCAGCGCCTGCAGGCGCGCGGAGGCTTCTTCCATGTCAGCGTCGACCATCGCGCCGACGCCCACCTTCAGCGAGTCGGCCTGCTTGGTCAGGAACTCGTTCTGGGCGTCGATGCGGGCCTGGGCCGCACCGAAGGCCGCCGCCGCGGTGTTGGCGCTGTCGATCAGCGTGTCGATGTCGTTCGGTGTTGCGGTGCCGACAACCAGCGCCGCGCCGAGCGCCTCGAGATCCTGCGCTGCCACAGTGAACGTGCCCGTGGTCAGCACGCCTGCGGCGCTGCGGTTGATCGAGACAGTGATGGCCTGGGCCCCCGCGCCGGCTTCGACGAGGTTGATGCCGTTGTACTGCGCCGATTCCGCGATCGAGACGATCGTGTCCGTCAGCGCGGTGACTTCGGCCTGGATCTTGGTCACGTCGGCGTCCGGGTTCTCGGCCTGAACGACCTTCTCCTGGATCTGCTTGAGGATGTCGGAGACCTGCTCGGCCGCCACGCGGGCGGTGCCGACCATGGCCGACGCGGAGGTCAGCGAATTGGAGAGCTTCTTGTAGGAGCGCACGTCGGAGTTCATCGTCGAGGCGATCGACCAGGACGACGAGTTGTCCTTGGCGTTGGAGACCTTCAGGCCGGTCGAGATCTCGTTCTGGACCTTGCCCATGCCCTTGTTGACGTTCTTGAGCGTCTGCAGGGCCACCAGCGAACTGGTGTTGGTGAGAATGCTGGACATCTTCGTTCCTTCTTGGCGTTCGACGCTTTCGGCGCCGCGTTTCATCCGTGGTTTCGCATGCGCGAAACCGTCGCCGCCATTCTGGGCGCTGCGGCTCAGGTCCTGTTCTCGACCTCACCGCGCCGTCTGTTCACCGCATCGATATCCCTATAGGCGGGACAGGGCTAAGTCCTTCTCTAACGCGTTGGGCTATCGTGATTAACGGAGGAATACCCGGTAAACGGGAGCTGAATCGGGCGTCGACCGTAACCGCCGCGGCGGGTGTGCCCATGACGTTCCACCGGGAGCAGGGAACGTAGCGCCCATTCGTGACGGGACGGCCGGGACGCCGGGGCGGACCGTGGCCCGCCCCGGCGTCTTATCATAGCGGAAGAGCGCCAGAAGGCTCTGCGGCGCCTGGTTGGCGATCGAGAGCGACTGGATGCCGAGCTGCTGCTGGACCTGCAGCGCCTGCAGGCGGGCGGAGGCTTCTTCCATGTCGGCATCGACCATCGCGCCGACGCCCACCTTCAGCGAGTCCGCCTGCTTGGTCAGGAACTCGTTCTGGGCGTCGATGCGGGCCTGCGCCGCGCCGAACGCCGCCGCCGCGGTGTTGGCGGTGTCGATCATCGTGTCGACAGCGTCGGGCGCGGAAGCAGCGGTGATGCCGCCACCGAGCATTCCGAGCGTGGCCGAGGCCACCGAGAAAGTGCCCGTGGTCAGAACGCCGGCGGCGTCGCGGTTGATCGAAACCGTGACGGTCTGCGCCGCGCCGCCGTTGACGAGGTTGATGCCGTTGTACTGCGCCGACGCCGCGATCGAGGTGATCGTGTTGGCGAGCGCGGTGATTTCGGCATTCAGCTTGGTGGCGTCGGAATCCGGGTTCTGGCCCTGAACGACCTTCTCCTGGATCTGCTTGAGGATGTCGGAGACCTGCTCGGCCGCCACGCGGGCGGTGCCGACCATGGCCGACGCGGAGGTCAGCGAATCGGAGAGCTTCTTGTAGGAGCGCACGTCGGAGTTCATCGTCGAGGCGATCGACCAGGACGACGAGTTGTCCTTGGCGTTGGAGACCTTCAGGCCGGTCGAGATCTCGTTCTGGACCTTGCCCATGCCCTTGTTGACGTTCTTGAGCGTCTGCAGGGCCACCAGCGAACTGGTGTTGGTGAGAATGCTGGACATCTTCGTTCCTTCTTGGCGTTCGACGCTTTCGGCGCCGGTTCTCTGGGATGGCGCGCAGAGGCGCGCCGGATGAACGCCATTCTGACTGCTGCGGCCCGGATCGCATTCCGATCTCGCCGCGCCGACCGTTCAGTCGCGGCCCTGTCTTAGGCGGGCGCTCGCCAAGAAAGTGCTAACCCGCTCGGGCTAGCCGCGGCGGACGTTGTGCATGATGAATGAGGGATGAACGCGGCGCGCGGTGGTCGAGCTTGCTCCCGAGGCCTTCGGTGGCGCATTCAAGCGTCATGTGCGCCGCCGCCCGAACCCGCCCTTGCTTCGTCGTTGCCGCGCTCGTTCTGTTGAGCGCGGCCGGCGCCGGAACTGGCGCGGAAATGCCGCTGGCCGTTCCTCCGGTCCTGGGGGACGTTTACGACGACTGGCGGCGCGTCTGTTCTGGCGAAGCTTGCCGGATCGAATTCAAAGTTCCCGCGCACGGCCCGGTGGCGCCCGAATCTGCTTTCCCTCTCGGTCGCGTCGGACGATCCAGAGGTGCTGGCGGTGCGAACTTCCCTGCCTCTCTACCTGCCGGACGGGCTGTCGCTAATCCTTGGCGCATCGGACCCGATCACCGCGCCCTGGCGCACCTGCGACGCGGCCGGCTGCGACGCCCTCTTGTCCCTTTCCGGGTCTCTGCTGTCAGGTCTTCGCGGCGAGCGCCGTGGCTCGGTCGCGTTCACGCTCGTCGATGGCGAGCGCGTCCGTCTGCCGGTGTCGCTGATGGGGTTCAGCGCGGCGCTGCGGGCGCTCGCCGCCAGTTCCGAGCCGGCGCGCTGATCTTTCGCACATAGAGTTCAAGCCGATGATGCACGATCTCGTAGCCTAGGCTCGCCGCAACCTCCTCCTGCAGGGCTTCGATACGGGGTTCGGCGAACTCCACGACCTCGCCGGTCTCCACGTCGATGAGGTGGTCATGATGCGCGGCTGTGGTGTTTTCGAACCGCGCGGGACCGTCGCCGAAGGCGTGCCGCTGGATCGCTCCGCTGCGTTCTAGCGCCTTGAGGGTGCGGTACACGGTTGCGAGCGAAATACGGCTGCTAATGCGCGACGCCCTCTTGAATATGCGGCTTGCGTCTGGATGACCGTCCATTTCGGCAAGAATGTCGAGGATGATCCGACGCGGCTTGGTGATCCGCAGGCCCGCCTCCCGCAGACTCCGTTCGAATCCGTCGGCTCGTCGACTCGCATCCATGGCTCAAAAGGATATCGCTGCGCTGGGTGTTTGCAACGGAGTTTCCGCAAATGATTTTCAATTGCGTTGACTTCGCACAGTTCGGAAGTACATTCAAGAATGGCTTCTGAGGGGCCACGACCGATGTTTCATTGCATAGTCGCAGTTCTAATTGCGATCGCCGCGGCTACACCGGCGATGTCGGAGAAGCTGCGTGTCGTCACCACCTTTACCATTATCGGTGATATGGCGCGCAACGTCGCCGGCGACGCCGCCGAAGTCAATTCGCTCATACCGCCGGGCGCGGAGGTGCACAATTTCCAGCCCACACCAAGCGACATCCGGACCGCCAGCGAAGCCGACCTGGTCTTGTGGAATGGACTCGGGCTGGAGGCTTGGTTCGAGCGCTTCTTCCGCAACCTGCGCGACGTGCCGGCGGTGGTGCTGACCGAGGGCGTCGTGCCGATTCCGATCTCCTCGGGACCCTACCAAGGCCAGCCGAACCCGCACGCCTGGATGTCGATCAGCGACGCTCTGATCTATGTCGAGAATACTCGTACAGCGCTGGCTGCGGCAGATCCGGCCAATGCTGCGAACTACGCAAAAAATGCGGCGGCGTACTCCGCCGAGATCGAGGCGCTGGCCATGCCCATTCGGAACGCACTCGCCGACCTTCCAGAGCAGCGTCGCTGGCTCGCGACCTCGGAAGGTGCCTTCGCTTACCTAGCCCGAGACTTCGGGCTGAACGAGATTTACATCTGGCCAATCAACGAGGACAACACCGGCACGCCGCAGCAGATCCGGCGCGCCATCGACCTGATCCGCGAGCACGAGGTTCCGGTCATATTCTCTGAATCGACAGTTGATCCGCGCTCGGCGCAGCAGGTCGCCCGCGAAACCGGGATCGAGTACGGCGGTGTGCTCTACGTCGACAGTCTCACCGAAGCCGATGGTCCGGTGCCGACCTATCTCGAGCTGATGCAGGCAACAGCCGGCCGCATAGCCGAATCGCTCTCCGAATGAACGCGCCCTTGCGCGCGGGGACACCCAAGGCCGCAGCCGGGGCGGGTCTATCGGTGCGCGATGTGAGCGTGACCTACCGAAACGGCCTTGCCGCCCTTCAGGACGCAACCTTCGATCTGCCGCGCGGCACCATCACTGCGCTCGTCGGCGTAAACGGTTCAGGCAAGTCGACGCTCTTCAAGGCGATCATGGGGTTTGTACCGCTCGCGGGCGGAGAGGTGGAGATCCTCGGCCGCTCGGCGCTGGATGCGCAGCGCCGCAATCTGGTCGCCTATGTGCCGCAGGCCGAGGAAGTGGACTGGACCTTCCCGGTGATCGTTTCCGACGTAGTGATGATGGGGCGCTACGGCCACATGAACTGGCTGCGCCGCCCGGCGCGCGCGGACAGGGACGCCGTGGCCGGAGCACTGGAACGAGTCGACATGACAGCCTTCGCGGACCGGCAGATCGGCGAGCTTTCGGGCGGCCAGAAGAAGCGCGTTTTCCTCGCACGGGCTTTGGCGCAAGAGGGCCAAGTCATTCTGCTCGACGAGCCCTTCACCGGCGTTGACGTCAAGACCGAAGACCAGATCGTACGGCTCCTTCAAGATCTGCGTGACGAGGGCCGGATCTTGCTCGTGTCCACCCACAACCTGGGCTCCGTGCCGGAGTTCTGCGACCGCGCCGTTCTGATCAACCGGCGCATCCTCGCGCACGGCCCAACAGACAGCGTATTCACTCAGGCCAATCTCGAGGCCGCCTTCGGCGGAAAGCTGCGTCACTTCGTGCTCGGTGGAGCCGACCTTCATAACGACGCTGACGAGCGGCAGGTGACCGTCATTACCGACGATGAGCGACCCTTCGTCATCTATGACCGAGGTCCGGAGGCCGAACCCCCTAATGACGAGCCTGCTTGAGCCCTTCGCGTACGGCTACATGGTCAACGCCATCTGGGTGTCGGCGCTCGTCGGCGCGCTGTGCGGGTTTCTGTCCGCCTTCCTGATGCTCAAGGGCTGGTCGTTGATTGGCGACGCGCTCAGCCACGCGATCGTCCCTGGAGTCGCCGGCGCCTACATTCTCGGCCTTCCCTTCGCCCTCGGCGCCTTCATCTCCGGAGGCCTCGCCGCGCTTGCGATCGCCAGCCTCGGTGCGGCCACGCGCCTGCGCCAGGACGCAGTGATCGGCGTCGTCTTCACCGGGTTCTTCGCGCTCGGCCTCTTCATGATCTCCTTGCGTCCGGCTTCCATGGACATCCAGACAATCATGCTAGGCAACGTCCTGTCGATCACGCCGCGCGACACACTCCAGCTTGTGCTGATCGGCGGGGTCTGTCTCCTGGTGCTGGTCCTGAAATGGCGCGATTTGTTGGCGATGTTCTTTGACGAAGCGCATGCGCGTTCGATCGGGCTCGACACCGCGTGCCTGCGCATCCTTTTTTTCACACTCCTCGCCGCCGCCACAGTCGCGGCTCTCCAGACCGTTGGGGCGTTTCTGGTTATCGCCATGGTGGTGACTCCGGGGGCTACGGCTTACCTGCTGAGCGACCGCTTCCCGCGCATTCTCGTCATTGCCGTCTCGATCGGGGTTCTCTGCAGCGCCGCGGGCGCATATCTCAGCTTCTTCCTCGACGGGGCTACGGGTGGGCTGATCATCTGCATGATGACAATGCTGTTTCTAGCGGCCTTCCTGTTTGCGCCCAAACACGGGCTTCTGGCCCAGCGAGCGCGCCGGGATGTGGCGGGCCGTGGCTGATCTTCTATTGCCCTTCACGCTGCCGTTCATGCAGCAGGCCTTTGCGATAGCGCTTCTCGTCGCGCTACCGATGTCGCTCCTGTCATGTTTTCTGGTGCTGCGAGGCTGGTCTCTCATGGGCGACGCGATAGGACATGCCGTTCTGCCCGGTGTCGTGCTCGCCCATCTCGCAGGCATGCCGATCGCGCTCGGCGCCTTCGCGTCGGGTTTCGCCTGCGCCAGCGCGACCGGCTGGCTCAAGGACAACAGTCGCATCAAGGAGGACACAGCCATGGGCGTGGTCTTCTCTGGGCTCTTTGGGCTTGGACTCGTCCTCTACGCCAGCGTGCCCACGACGCTGCACCTTAGCCACCTGCTCTTCGGCGACATGCTGGGCGTCACATGGAGGGACGTAGCCTGGGCTGGCGGCTCCGCGGCGGTGATCGTCGCAGTGATCCTCGCGCTGCGCGCCGATCTCGCAGCGATGATCTTCGATCCCCAGCACGCCCGAGCCATCGGACTGCCCGTCCGCAGGCTGCATTATGCGCTCATCGCTCTGATCGCGCTGGGGGTCGTGGGCGCGCTTCAGGCGGTCGGCATCATCCTCGCGGTCGCGCTCTTGATCACACCCGGCGCGACCGCCCTTCTCTGGGCGCGACGCGTCGACGCCACGCTCGGCCTCTCGGCCTGTCTCGCGCTCGTTGCTGCTTTCGCGGGCGTCTACTGCAGCTTCTGGATCGACAGCGCCCCGGCGCCGACCATTGTTCTGGTCATGACGCTGCTCTTTGTGGCGAGTTTGGCGCGCACGATGTTGCTCCATCGGAGGAAGGCAGCTCAGACCAGCGCGGTGTGACCGCACTCTCGACAAGGCGGCGTGAGAATCCTTGCGAGGATGGCAGGCCTCTAGGCGAAGGGCGCAGAGTTGGTGTGGCCTGCCTTGTCATCCCCGGGGGCCGCGGATAGGGTCCGCGCGATTTTTCGAGCCGGCGTCCGGGAGGCGCGGCTAAGCCCGAAAGGACCGTTCCAGATGCTCGCAACACCAGCCTTCGCACAGGCGGCCGGGGGGGCCGGCGCGGCCGGCGGCCTGATCAGCTTCGTCCCGATCCTGCTGATCTTCGCGATCATGTACTTTCTGATGATCCGGCCGCAGCAGAAGAAGGTGAAAGAGCATCGGGCGATGATCGAGGCGCTGCGCCGCGGCGACCGGGTCGTGACCCAAGGGGGCCTGATTGGAAAGGTGGTCAAGGTCGAGGACAACGAGGTCGAGGTCGAACTCGCTCAGGGAGTGAAGGTGCGCGCGATCCGCGGCACCATCGCTTCTGTAATCAACAAGACAGAGCCGGCCGAATCGTGATCCGGGCGGCGGCCCGACCGGAGGCGGAGACGCGATGCTGAACTTCCCTCTCTGGAAGCGGCTCGTGATCCTGGCGATCTGCCTCGTCGGACTTGTGGTTTCCCTCCCGAACCTCTTCTACGACCGGGTCGAGCGGCACAATGACGCGGTGGCGGCCCTTGACGCCGGGGCGGCGGAGCCGCCGGAACTCGCTTCCGACAAAGCGAGCTGGCCAGGGTTCCTTCCCTCGGGACTTGTCAATCTTGGGCTCGATCTCAGAGGCGGGGCGCACGTACTCGCCGAAGTGCTGGTCACCGATGTCCACGCAGAGCGGCTCGAAGGACTGTGGCCGACGCTGCGTGACGCCCTGCGCGAGGAACGCGACTTGGTGGGAGCGGTGCGCCGGGTCGATAGCCCTCCCAACGAATTGCGCATCCGCGTCGGCAATCCGGAGGCGATGGATCAGGCTCTCGAGGCCGTGCGCGCGGCCTCGCAGCCGGTGTTCTCGATCACCGGTATCGCGAGCCGCGACTTCGAGGCCTCGCCGGACGGCGACGAGATTGTCGTGACCTTTTCCGAAGCCGAGCTTGAGGCGATGGATGAGCGCACCATGCAACAGAGCCTCGAGATCATTCGTCGCCGGGTCGACGAGACAGGAACCCGGGAGCCGACGATCCAGCGCCAGGGCGCTGACCGCATCCTGATTCAAGTTCCGGGGATTGGCTCGGCGGAGGAACTACTGGCGATCATCGGCCAGACCGCGCGGCTGTCGTTCCATCCGGTGGTAGGGCGGACCTCCGATCCCGACGAGGCGCCAGGGCCAGACAACGTTATCTACCCTTCGATGGACGAGGAGGGAGTTCTACTACATCCTCGAGCGACGCGCAGTGGTAACCGGCGAGCAGCTCGTCGACAGCCAGCCTTCATTCGACCAGAACGGCAGGCCGGCGGTCAACTTCCGCTTTAACCCGGCGGGCGGGGCGGCGTTCGGCCGCTACACCGCGGAGAACATCGGCTCGCCTTTCGCCATCGTGCTCGACGGCGAGGTGATCTCGGCGCCGGTGATTCAGAGCCACATTCCGGGCGGCTCGGGCATCATCACCGGCAGTTTTACGCCAGAGGAATCGACGCGGCTCGCGATCCTCCTGCGCGCCGGTGCCCTTCCCGCCGAGATCACGGTGCTGGAGCAGCGCACCATCGGGCCGGAGCTGGGACAGGATTCGATCGAAGCCGGGCGCATGGCCGCGGTGATTGCGCTTGCCGCGGTGGGAGTTTACATGGTCCTGAGTTACGGCTGGTTTGGCGTGGTCGCTTGCGTGGCGCTCCTGACCAACATCGTCCTGATCTTCGCGCTAATGACTGCGATCGGGGCGACGCTCACCATGCCGGGCATTGCGGGCCTCGTGCTGACCATCGGCATGGCGGTGGACGCCAACGTGTTGATATTTGAGCGCATCCGCGAGGAGCTCAAGACCGCGCGGGGGCCGGCGCGGGCGATCCAGCTCGGCTTCGAGAAGGCCTTCGGCTCGATCCTCGACGCCAACGTCACCACGCTGATCGTGGCGGTGATCCTATTCATGCTCGGCTCTGGGCCGGTGAAGGGCTTCGCGGTGACGCTAGGCCTCGGCATCCTCTGCTCGGTCTTCACCGCGATCTACGTCACCCAGATGATCATCGCCAGTTGGTTCGACTGGCGTCGACCCAAGACCGTCGCGGTCTGAGGAGGAGCGGCCATGCGTCACCTGCGGCTGGTGCCCGACGTCACGTCCATCGACTTCATGCGCTACACGCGCTTCTGGCTGATTGTCTCGCTGATCGGCGTGATCGGCTCGATCGGCCTGCTCGCGACCCGCGGCCTGAACCTCGGCGTCGATTTCCGCGGCGGCACGTTGATCATGGCGGCGACCCCTCAGGAGGAGCCGCTGGCGACCTGGCGCGAGGTGCTTGGCGACCTAGGCGTCGGCGAGGTGGGGGTGACGGAGATCTCCGACGACACGGGCCAGGGACGGCACATGGTGCTGATCCGCCTCGGAACGGCGGATCTCGAGGCAGGTGCCGCGCCGGCGGTGGAAGCGGCGCGGGCGGCGATGACGCAAGCCTTCCCCGAGGTGCAGATCCTCCAGGTGGACAGCGTCGGCGGCAAGGTCTCGGGCGAGCTGGTGCGCGCGGGCTTCCTCGCGGTGATGCTCTCCTTCCTCGGCATCATGTTCTATATCTGGCTGCGCTTCGAATGGCAGTTCGCCGTCGGCGCGGTGCTCTCGCTGATCCACGACGCGATCGTGACGGTGGGCGTCTTCAGCCTGCTGCAGCTCGAGTTCAACCTCACTATCGTCGCGGCGGTGCTCACGGTGGTGGGTTATTCAATCAACGATACGGTGGTCGTCTTCGACCGGATGCGCGAGAACCTGCGCAAGTACAAGAAGACTCCGCTTAAGGAGGTGATGAACCTCGCGCTGAACGAGACGCTGAGCCGAACGATCATGACTTCGCTGACCACGCTGATCGCGCTCTTCGCGATCTACTGGTTCTCGGGACCGGTGGTGCACGGCTTCGCCTTCGCAGTGATCTTCGGCGTGCTGACCGGCACCTATTCTTCGATCTATGTCGCGGGCGCGACGGTGCTATGGCTAGGTGTCAAGCGCGACTGGTCCAAGCCCGACAACGCCGCCGGCACGCAGTTCGACGGGGCTCAGGTCTGAGATGTTTCCGGTGGCCGCGACCGTGCTGTCGCCGGTCGGGCGCACGCCTATTGGCTGCCGCGGGCGGTGCGCGACGGTGGCGGCGAAGGCTCGCCCGACGATGGCCCATCGGGGTGTTTCCGCTGACGCTTGCGCCTCCACGCTGTTGGCGAGATGGTGGGTTTGGACGCCTTCGAGCCCGCTCGCGAGCTACTCTGTCGGGTTCAGACCACATTGCGATCGCCGGGGCGTCGATCTCAGGCTTCGCAGTCTGGTTAGGGGGGATTCATGCGCGTTATTGAGGTCGCCTTCGACGGTCGGGTTTCGGTCGAGGGCTACGGGCCGGGGTTCTTCCGTGTCGGCGGCGTAGTGCGGCCGGGGCCGCTGGCGCTGCTGCCGGACGGGCCCGCGGACTGGGCCGGGCCGCCGGACGCCGCGCCCTTCGCGGCGCAGGCCGGCGAGATCGACGTGCTGCTGATCGGCACCGGGGCGGAGACCGCGCACGCGCCGGCGGAGATGCGCGCGGGGCTCGAAGCGGCGGGCGTGCGCTTCGAGACCATGGCGACGCCGGCGGCGTGCCGGACCTACAACGTGCTGCTCGGCGAGGGGCGGCGGATCGCGGCGGCGCTGGTCCCGATCTGAGCCGTCGGGCGCTGCGACTTGCGCGATCATGAGAGTCGTGCGACGATCGCAGCATTCGGGAAGGAACGGGGCACAATTTTTTGCGGTGTCGTGGATCGTCAGACAAGCGTTTTTTCAGAGTTCTTGTGGCGTCCGGGCCCTGACTTCCCGCTGAATTGAAAGAGGGACGGGATAGATGAAGTTTTCTTTGATCGCGGCGGCGGCCGTCGTTCTGGCGGGGCCGGCGGGCGCGGTGAGCTACACCTACAACTATGACGGTCCGGATCTGGTTTGTGACGTGGAGTTCGGCGACTGCTCGATGGGCACCGCCATTCCGGCGGAAACCGGATCGTTTTCGGTGGACGCCGACAACGCCGGTTTCGGCGGCGGCAACATCGTGTTCTCGGTCCGCTACTCAGATCGGTTCGAATATTTCGAGGAGAGCCTCTTCTTCAAGGGCACCGGCGAGACCCGGATTTCGGAGACCTGTGACGGCGTCGATCCGAGCTTCGATGATCCATGCGTCTCCTACACGCTGCCCGACTTCTTCACCGAGGCGGGGATCCTGGCGGGATACTCCACCCCGGCGTTTGACGAAGACTTCGAGGTGACGCTCGACTTCACTGGCGGCGCCCTCGTCGCCTGGTATCTGGAGCGCAGTTCCGACAGCTGTGCGCTCGGGGTCTACGCCAACGTCATCCGCAGCGCACAAGAGGGCTGCGGCGACGCGCCGGGGTTCGATTTCCAGGGAGACAATTTCGAGCGCTACGCCGCCAGCGCATCGGGCGCCTGGGCCCGGACCGAGACGCCGGCGCCGATCCCGCTGCCCGCAGCCGGCTGGCTGCTCGCCGGCGGGCTCGGCGGGCTCGGGGCGTTCGCGCGGCGGCGCGCGCGTGGCGGCTGACGGAGAGCCCGCCGCGAAGACGGGTGGAACCGATCGCCGTGATCGGGGGTTAACTCCCGGCGCGCGGGGCGTATATGAACGGGGCGGAGCGTCGCCGGCCTCGCGCCGGCGCGACCATCATGCACGACAGAGGGGGACACCCATGGCTTTCGAACTTCCCGACCTTCCATACGCGCACGACGCGCTGGCTGCGGACGGCATGTCGAAGGAGACGCTCGAGTACCACCACGACATCCATCACAAGGCCTATGTCGACAACGGCAACAAGGCGATCGCCGGCACCGAGTGGGAGAACAAGAGCCTCGAGGAGATCATCAAGGGCACCTACCAGAAGGGCGCGGTGGCGCAGAACGGCATCTTCAACAACATCAGCCAGCTCTGGAACCACAACCAGTTCTGGGAGATGATGTCGCCGGGCGAGAGCAAGATGCCGAGCGAGCTGGAGAACGCGCTCAAGGAGACCTTCGGCTCGATCGACCAGTTCAAGACCGACTTCGCGGCCGCCGGCGCGGGCCAGTTCGGATCGGGCTGGGCCTGGCTGGTGCGCGATCTCGACGGCTCGCTCATCGTCACCAAGACCGAGAATGGCGTGAACCCATTGGTGCTCGACCAGACCGTACTCTTGGGCTGCGACGTGTGGGAGCACTCCTACTACATCGACTTCCGCAACAAGCGGCCGGCCTATCTGTCGAACTTCCTCGACAAGCTGGTGAACTGGGAGAACGTCGCCAGCCGCATGTGACCTTCGGCCACTGCGCATCGGGAGGGCTCCGGACGTCGACCGGGGGCCTCCCCTTGTTTCTTGGGTTGTTCGGCGGTCGGCTTTTGGTCAGAGCAACTTGAGGTCAAGTCGCGGCATTTGATGGCTTCGCCAACTGACCTCGTTCGTGATCTCTTAGCGATAGTGATGGAAAACCAATGCTACCAATGAACGCATGCGACAGGAGGCCGCCATTTCCAAGCCCGTATTCGAGGACTTGTTTCGTCCGGCCCAGCGTCGAGACCGGCTGAGCTTTATTCTCTACGCGCTCACTTTCTGCACGGTGGGCGCAGGCTTAGTGGTCCTGATGATCGTCACTGTCGGCGGCACCCAGAAGACCACCGGCATCCTCGGGCTTCTTGCGTACATTGCGGTCTATCTCGCGATGTGCGCCTCGGGTCTCTTCGTGGCCGCACAGCGATGTCGCGATTTCGGTTGGACCGGCTGGGCCGCCCTGATGATTCTAGCTCCGGTCGTCGGGTGGCTATTCGCGCTCGCGCTCTTCTTCATTCCCGGAACGCGGGGGCCCAACCGCTATGGTCCGGACCCGGCAGCGACTTTCACAGACATGGCGCACCTGCCAGCGGAATGAGTGTGCAACCGGCGCGTCCCTCCCGGGTGCGCCCGTGCGCATCGACTACCAATAGAGTGCCGGTAACTCGACATCGTACTGCCTGGCGACGTCATTGATGATCCTGGCCGCAACGCGGAACCCGCCTTCGGGCATCTACGTCTTGCCGGCGACCGGGATACCAGTGGCTACGAGGTGTTTTCGAACGCAATGCGTGACCGGCTCGCCCGGAGCGAAGTTAAGACGCGTCGTGCCTAAAGGTCCGCGTCAGCTCTTGGAGGCGATAATCCCTTCATTGGCCGAGGGTGAATGCTGGGCCGCCAGCACCAAGTTCTTTGGGCCTTCTACCGATTTTCGCATGCATTGGCACGAGAGCATGCCATCCCGAGACGCGTCGAAGCGGTTTTGTCCGGCGAAGCGGTCGCGAACGTGCTATTCTGTCGCATCGGTTCTTTGGGAGGGCGGGTCCGATGGTCATGGTGCAGCGCCCGGCGCGCGAGTGCCGGACATGGGGGTTCGACAGCCGGCGTTGGTCCGGATACCGGCCGCGGCCGGACGACATCGTGATTTCGACGTATCCAAAGTGCGGCACCACTTGGATGCAGCGCATCGTCGGCATGCTGGTTTTCGAGAGCGACGAGCCAAAGCCGGTGATGGACCTGTCGATCTGGCCGGACCGTCGCAACGGCCTGCCACCGGAAGCGGCGATGGCGGCGATGGAGGAGCAGACCCACCGGCGCTTCCTGAAGGCGCACCTGCCTTTCGACGCCCTGCCGATCCATGAGGAGGTCCGCTACATCCACGTGGCGCGGGACGGACGCGACGCCTGCCTGTCGTTTCACAACCAGACCCAGAACTTCTCCGACGCGATGCTGGCGAGCCTGAATTCGGAGGGTCTGGGCGACGAGTGCATCGGTCGGGCGTTTCCGCCACTCCTCGACGATCCGGCGGATTTCTTCCACCGCTGGATGACGGAGGCGATCATGCCCGACGACTCCGACGGCCTGCCGCTTCCGTCCTACTTCGACTTCGAACGGAGTTGGTGGGACGCCCGGGCGCGCGACAACGTGCTTCTCGTGCACTTCGCCGATCTCTCGCGCGACCTTGACGGCGAGATGCGGCGGCTTGCGGATTTCCTCGACATCGAGATCGCGCCCGGGCTCTGGCCGAAGCTGGTCGAAGCGGCGGGTTTCGACGCGATGCGGCGGGACGGCGACCAGATCATGGGAAGCAAAGTCGGGGCCTTCCGGCGCGGGAGCGGAGGATTCTTCCACCATGGCCGCAACGAAAGGTGGCGCGGTCAGTTCCGCGATGAGGATCTTGCGCTCTACGACGCCGCCTTGGCGCGGCTGCCTGCGTGGTGCGCGCGGTTCCTGACCAGCGGGCGGCGCGCCGCCGCCGCGTCGGAGGTGGCGCCGGCGTAGCTATGAACGCCGGTTTCCGCGCCTGGCGTTTCCGTCGCAGTCACAGGCGCGTCCGTCAAGAAGACCTGTGGGGGCATTGGGGAGCGGTGCTCTGCCGCCAGGACTGCCGAATTGGCGACCGGCCGGCATCGGGTGTAACCGCGTCGGGGATTGCGGCTATGAATGCGAGGAGGAACGAGATGATCGTGCGGATTTTCCAGGTGACGACGCAGCCGGGCAAGGCCGAGGCGTTCGCGGAGTTCTTTCACGGGACGGCGATTCCACTGATGAAGAAACAGGACGGACTCGAGACGCTGATCCCTTGCGCACCGCATCCCGAGACGCCCGAGGAGTTCGCCATGGTGATGATCTGGCGCGACATGGACGCGATGCGGGCCTTAGTCGGCGAGAACTGGCGCGACTCGCATGTGCTGCCCGAGGAGGCGGCGCTGGTGAAGGCGCGATCGATCCGCCACTACGAACTGGTCTGAGGTGTGAGCGAGGGCGGGATGCGGCTGGAGCGCGTGGCGGAGCGCGAATACCGGACGTGGCAGGAGGACAGCCGGCGCTGGCGGGCCTACCGGCCGCGCGAGGGCGACATCGTCATCGCGACATACCCCAAGTGCGGCACCACCTGGACGCAGCGCATCGTCGGCGGGCTAGTGTTCGGCGATCTCGAGCCGCGGCCCTACTCGCGCGACATATCGATCTGGCTCGACCGGCGGTTCCGCAGGCCGCTCGAGGAGGACATCGCGGCGCTCGAGGCGCAGACGCACCTGCGGTTCCTCAAGGCGCATCTGCCGTTCGACGGTTTGCCGATCTACGACGGGGTGAAGTACATCCATGTCGCGCGGGACGGGCGCGACGCGGCGCTGAGCTGGCACAACCACGCCTCGGGCTATACCGACGCGATGCTGGAACTGCTGGACGCGGCGGGGCGCGAGGACGCGACGATCGGGCGGCCGCTGCCGCCGGCTATGCGGGATCCGGCGGACGAGTTCCACCGCTGGCTGACCGAGGGCGCGCACACCGACTGGCCGGACGGGACGCCGAACACCTCGTATTTCGGCTTTCAGGCGAGCTGGTGGGCGGCGCGGGAGCGCGGGAACGTGCTGATGCTTCACCACGCCGACATGGTCGCGGATCTGCGCGGCGAGATCGCGGCCGGCCGGGGCTGCCCACCCGGCTGATGGCGGGGCTGCACATCCTCAAGCATGTGAAGGGCCTGTCCGACGAGGCCGTCTGCGCCGCCTGGGTCGAGAACCCCTACTTTCAGGCCTTCTGTGGCGAGCGGTTCTTTCAGCACCAGCTGCCGCTCGACCGCAGCTCCATGACCCGCTGGCGCAAGCGTATCGGCACCGAGCGGCTGGAGACCCTGCTCGCCGACACCCTCGCCATCGCGCTCGACAGCGGCGCGGTGAAGCCCCGGGCGATGGAGCGCGTGACCATCGACACCACCGTGCAGACCAAGGCCATCGCCTATCCGACCGACGGCCACCTGATGCTGCGCGCCGTGGAGCGGCTCGCGGCGCTGGCGCGCAAGCAGGGCGTGACGCTGCGCCAGTCCTACGCCCGCGTCGCGCGCCATGCCCGGCGCGAGGCCGCGCGGCTCTTGCATGGCCGCGGCCACAAGCAGGGCATGCGCCATCTGCGCAAGCTGCGCACCTTCCTCGGTCGGCTGATCCGCGACATCGCCCGCAAGATCGAGGGCGATCCCGCGCGCGAGGCGGCCTTCGCCGAGACGCTGAAGCGCGCCCGGCGCATCCATGACCAGCGCCCGGGCGACGCCGACAAGCTCTACGCCTTCCACGCGCCAGAGGCCGAATGCATCGCCCGCGGCAAGGCCCGCGCCCGCTACGAGTTCGGCGTGAAGACCTCCGTCGCCGTCACCAACGCCCGAGGGCCCGGCGGCCAGTTCGTGCTCGGCGCGAGATCGGGAGGATTGCGGCCTATCTCGGGATCGACGCGGCGCCGGGGTTTCTCGACGCGCTGACGGCGGCCTCGACCATGGACGCGATGCAACGCGACGGCGCGGCGCTTCTGGAAGGCGCGGAGGCGGCGTTCGATGGCGGGCACCGGCGGTTCCTCAACAAGGGGGTGAACGGGCGCTGGCGCGGGATCTTCCGGGACGCGGACCTGGCGCTCTATGAAGAAAAGCTTGCGGCATTGCCGCCGGGTTGCGCGGACTGGCTGCGTTCAGGCGGGCGGATCGGCTGAGGCCCGGGCCTTGAGCGCTTCGTAGCGGGCCAGGCTGTCAGCGGGCCAGACGGCGCTGCGGCGGTAGAATTCCGGAACGGCGGGTCGGTCGGGCGGGAGCGTCAGCCAGGGCTGTTTCGTGGAAGTGTAGATGTGGACGTCCGGCGGGAATGCGTCCGGATCATCGAGCGCGCCGACGCGCATGAAGGCGACCAGCCGGCCGAGCCCGCCATAGTGGCTCCAGAGCGTGACGCCGCAGGTCGGGCAGCGCGCGACGATCTGGCCCGTGCCGCTCGGGCTTTGCAGCGTCGTCTCGCGCGGCGCCCCGCGGACGAGCGCAACGCGGTCGGTCTCGATGAGCGCGTTGATCGCCAGCGCCGAGCCGGTCTGGCGCTGACACCAGCGGCAGTGGCAGCCGTGCACGATCATCGGACGCGCCGTCAGACGGTAACGCACCTCGCGGCAGGTGCAGCCGCCATCGATCGATGTAGTGTTCATGGCGTTTCCCGTTCGCGGCGCTTCGTGCCAGTGTGCGCAGAAGCCCCGCCGCCGAGCAAGGCGCGGGGCGCGGCGCAGGGAGGACCGGTCTGGACGAATCCGCCAAAGCGCTCGCGGCGATGGTAGCCTCGGCGACGATCTTCGGTCTCGCCGGCCTGCTGTTCCATGCACTCTCGCACGTGCCTGCGGTCGAATTGCTGTGCCACCGCCTGCTCTGGAGCTTCGTGAGCCTCGGGATCTATCTCAGCGTCGCGCGCGGCGGCTGGGGCCCGGTTCGCGCGGCGCTGCGGGACCGGCGCGACGTGGCGCTGCTCGCCTCCACCGCGGTGCTGATGGCGTCGGTCTGGGGCGTGTTCATCTACGCGGTGACCTCGGGGCAGGCGGTCGAGGCGAGCCTCGGCTTCTACATCATGCCGCTGCTCACTGTGCTGCTCGCCTTCTTCGTGCTCGGCGAGCGGTTCTCGCCGGTGCAGTACACAGCCATCGCGCTCGCGGCGCTGGCCGTGGCGTTGCTCGCGGTCGAGGCGGGGCAACCGCCCTGGATCGCGCTCTACCTGGGCGGCGGGCTGGCGGTCTACGGGCTGTTCATCAAGCGCAGCCACGCCCGGCCGGCGGCGGGCTTCTTCATCGAGCTGTCGGTGCTCATCGGACCGGCGCTCGCGGCGCTTTTCGGCATGCAGTTCCTCGGCTGGTCCGACTTCGACGGGAGCGACGCGGGATATTTCGGCAGCGACGCAAGGACAACCGCGTTGATGATCCTGTCGGGCCCGCTGGTGACGGTCTTGCCGATGATCCTGTTCACCCACGCCAACCAGCACCTGAAGCTCGCGACGGCGGGGCTGCTGTTCTACATCAATCCGACGCTGCAGTTCCTCGTGGCGGTACTAGCGTTCGGCGAGGTTCTGACCCTTTGGGAAACCATCTGCTTTCCGATCATCTGGGCGGCGCTGGCGATCTATTCGCTGGAAGCGCTCCGCCGGCAGCGACGCGCGCGGTCGCGGGCGGAGGGCGAGGCGGCGATCCCGCATCCGGCGGCGCACGGCCGGGCATGACGACGGCCCTTGGCCCGGGACGGCGGCGCGGGTTATCAGGGGCGATGGCAGACGCACCCATCGAGATCGGCCGGCGGTTCACCTTCCGAAAGACGGTGTCGGAATCGGACGTCTACCTGTTCGCGGGCGTCACCGGCGATCTCTCGCCGAACCATGTCGACGAGACGGCGATGGCCGACACCCGCTACGGCGGGCGCATCGCCCATGGCGCGCTGATCCTGGGCTACACCTCGACCTGTTCCACGATGGCGGTTGAGGCGGGGCGCGGCGGCGGCTTCGGCACGCCAGTTTCGGTGGGATACGACCGAGTGAGATTCGTCTCTCCGGTGCGAATCGGAGACACGATTGAGGTCGGCTATGTAATCGCGGCTTGGGATCCCGATCGACGCAGATCGCGATCTGAGGTGACGATCACGAACCAAGACGGCTTAACCGTGGCCGTCGCCGAGCACATCATGGTCTGGGTGGATTAAAGTCCGCTCAGAGCCTCGGATCGCGGTCGTGGGGCGCGGCGAGTTCGATCTTCCGGTCGGAGGAAAGGCCGCGGGATGCGAGCCAAGCGTCGATCAGGCTGCCGGGACCTGCCGCAACACCCTCTATGGCGAGGCCCGCGGCGACCAGCCGGTATGGCGCGGGTACGCGCACCCGCCACTCCCCGGCGACGCCCCCGCCGAAGAAGGCGTCGGTACCCGCGAGGGTCAGCCGGCTGCCTCCCCGAAAGCGGCTGGGCGAGAGCGTGGCGACTGCGCCGGAGGGATCGACAAGCTCGACAGTCACGGGAACCGCGCGATTGCCGTCGCCGAAGCTCGCAACGAGTACGCCGCGAAAGAAAAGCGCAGGTTCGCGCACCCGCAGCGCATATTCCCGCACGCCGTCTTGTATGCCGGGATCTCCGTCGAAGGTGACCACCTCGGAACTCACGTCGGTCTCTCTTGTCGAGAGCGCCGGTCTTTCGCTGCGAAAGGCCCGAAGCGCTGAGACTTCGGCCATGAAGGCCTCCTCGGTCACCAATCCGAAGCCCCCTGCGTCCGAGCGCGGAAGGCCGCGTCCGTTGAGAGTTCGTGCGCAGCGCGTCCTCGGGAGCCTCGGGCTCGGCGGCGAGCACAGTCGCAGGGGCCGCAGACAGGATCATGGCCGTAAGCAGCTCATGCTTGCTGAGTTCGGGCGCAGACTCGTGGGCGGCGAGAAAGAGTCCGGCCAGTGCCGGGGTTGAGAAAGATGTGCCTCCGATGGCGCGCAAGTTGTGCGCGACGGCCGGATCGCGACCGCTTCGGTCGTAGTAGTCGCGCAGCGATTCAACTGCGCATACGCTGTATGCGCGGAAGAGCGCGGGCAACTCGACGCTGAGTTGTGAAAAGGCCGGGCGGTCGATAAGAACGCGTCCCTCGAAGGGAGCGTCGCGGGAGCTTCGACCTCGGCATCTTCCCAGATTGAAGGGGCTTTCGCGTCCCTCTGCGACGGCGCGTATCAGCGCAGCCTCGTAGAACGCTTGGTTGGCGAGAAGATAGCTCTCGGTCCGCGCCAACGCCGCCTCCGGTTCGGAGTATAGGTGGAAACCATAGTCGGGAATCTCGGCGAGCAGGCTGACCGCGTGGGCGGGGGAGCGGGCGTCGACGGCGACGGTTCCGTCGGGCTGGAGATGGCCAAGCCCGACGCGCACGTAGAGATCGTTGAAGATCCAGTTGAGATTGGTCTCTGGGTAGGCGAGTTCTGCCCGGGCGCGATCGTTTCCGATGGCGTGGAAGACCGCCACGTCGGTGCCGGCCCAGAGCGCGCGAAGAGTTTCGATCCCGTCGGCCGAAGCAAGTGGTGCGCCGGCCGCGGTGAAGGCGGAATTATTGACGCGGGTGACGCGCGCCTGCTGGCTGAGGCTGATGACGTCGGCAGCTTCGGCGACGGCGCGGAAAGTGGCGGTTGGGAAGTCGAAGAAGCCGTCGTCGATGTTGTAGACAGGGATGTCGCGACCGGCGCTTGCGTCGGCCGTGCGGTCGAGGATGTGCGCGGCGGCGGCGCTGTGGCGCTTGTACAACGCTTCGAGTAAGTGGGGAAAGGACAGGTCCCCGAGGCGAAGCCCGGTCTCGTTGCGCTCGATCTGCACGCCAGCCGAGCGGCTCGCCGCTGGCCGGTTGGGCGCTGGATCGGCGGCGAACTCGGCGAAGGGCACGTGACGGGCCGAAAGCACCGCCTCGCGATCGCCGATCTCGATCGCCTCCGCCGATGCGGCCGAACAGAGCGCCGCGAAGAAGAGCAACGGACCGTAAGGGCGCGGTTGGACATTAAACATTCGGGTCACGCTCGATACGGGCCTCTGGACCTTGTGTTGACGTTAATCTGCCGTTCTGTCGGTTAATTTGGCGTTAACCAGAGCGATATGTCGCGGCTTCGGCGATGCTGTGCTACGACTTGGGGATGGTGGATGCGCGGAGGGTCTGAGAGCGGGCTGGTGGCGGGTCTGTCCTGTATCGCGGGGGCGGCGGAGGATTGCGGACCACTGGATCTGAATGACGCTGGAGTAGAAATCCGCCGTCCCAGTACGCAGACTTTTGTATCCGGCGTCCCGAAGAGTGCGTAAGCGATGGGCCAGCCAGTTTCGCCTGGACGGTGGAGTCGGCCAAGATAGTGGCACGTGTGAACGCAGCGGTGAACACCGAGGTCCGGTTTTCGTCCGATCAGGCCTGCCGGGGGCGGGAGGAGTATTGGAGCCTTCCATCGGAGGGGTACGGCGATTGCGAGGACTTTGCGCTGTAAGAACGGCGACGGCTGGCCGAAGCAGGCCTGCCTCGCGCGGCGATGCCGATGGCGATCGTACATCACGCGACGAAGTTCTTTCCGCACGCGGTGCTCACCCTCAACACCGACATTGGCGTGATCGTACTCGACAACCTCTCCAACGCGCCGCTCTGCTGGCGCGACGCGCCCTACGCGCCCTACGCGTTCGAGCGGCGTGAGGGTCCGAGGGCGCTATGGAAACGCTTCGTTCGCTGAGGCGCGGTCAGGTGAGCGTCGCGCGGCGGCGGATTAGGCCGAGCAAGAGCAAGCCGGCCGCGAACAGCCGCGGACCGGCGGTCAGCTTCGTGTCAGTCGCACCAAAGTCATGTCAAGCGGCCTGTCAAAGCATTATGTTCGCGAGACAATGGTCAAGGGATTATGGGGGCAACGGCCCGGATCGCGATCAGGCCGTGCCGAGCGCCCGCAACAGGTCCGGAACGTCGCGCGCCTCTCCGAGGAAGTCGAGGAAGGCGGGGTCGGCAAAACCCTGGGTAACGACGTGGTCAAGCAACGCCAGCAGCGGATCCCAGTAGCCGCCGACATTAAGCAGGAACACCGGCTTGTCGTGCAGGCCGAGTTGGCGCCAGGTGAGCACCTCGAAAAGCTCGTCGAGCGTGCCGGGTCCGCCGGGCAGAGCGACGATAGCGTCGGCATTCATGAACATCACTTTCTTGCGCTCGTGCATAGTCTCAGTGACGACGAAGGTCGAAAGGTCGCGCTTGCCGACTTCGCGGGCGCGCAGGTGTTCCGGAATGACGCCGAAAGTTGCGCCGCCCGCACCCTGCGCGGCGCGGGCGACTGCGCCCATCAGGCCGATGTCGCCGGCGCCGTAGACGAGGCGCAGGCCGGCGTTCGCCAGCGCGATGCCGAGCGCGGCTGCGGCGGCCTCGTAGACTGGGTCGGAGCCGGCTCGCGACCCGCAAAAGACGCAGATGGAGCGGAACGGCGGAACGGGCATGGCGCGAGCCTCGGCAGGTTGTGGGTCGCGCCGTCCTAGCAGGTCGCCGCGGCGCAGGCGAGTGGCCGGCGGCGGGCGCTAGCCTCTGGATTGTGCGCTGCGGGATGCATGGACAGGGAAGCGAAGTGTTACTATCGTGTCACTTGACAGAATTGGATTAATGTCGCCGCAGTACGCGGCGTTGCGCCGCAGTTCGAGTCGGCTGGCGTCCCGCGGGCGGGGGATGCGACGACCCTGACGAAGGGGTTGACACATGCGACATGACCCTCGGAACCAGACGCGCGGCGGCTGGCGGAAATTCGGAGCGCTGTCCATGGTTGGGCTTATCGCGGCTGCGATCTATGCCGGTGTACGCCACCAGGGCTCGGGTGATCCCGCCGTGGTAGCGGAAATGGATCCTGAAACCGAGGTGTCGCCCGCGAGGGTGGACGCGCCAGAGGTCGCGGCTGAGCCAGGATCGGAACTTGAAACCGACACGGCAGTTGTGCTTGCGCCCGAGCCCGAGCCACAGACCCCGCAGATGACAGACGTGCCTTCGATTGAAGAAATGATTTACCCTGAGGCCAGGGCGCTGGCGCCTAGCCTCGACGTGGTGCGGGTGTCGCCCGATGGGCAGTCGGTGGTGGCGGGTCGGGCGGAACCGGGCGCTCGGGTGACGATCCGTGCAGATGACACGCCCTTGGCCGAGGCGGACGCTGACGCGGAGGGCAATTTTGTCGCGGTTTTCAGGGCGGAGCCGACGGGACAGCCGAGGTCGCTCACCGTTGAATTGCAGGACGAGGATGGCGCGGCGACGGTCGGTGACGAGGTAGTCGTGTTGTTGCCGGGCGCGGTGGCGGAGGAGTCCGGATCGACTGCCGCATCGACGCGCGCGGCCGATGCCCCTGATGAGTACCCGGAACCGGAGGCGACCGTGGCGGCGGCGGCAATCCTGCGCGATGGGCGCATCGAGGTGCGGCCGGTCGCGCGCCCGACCGGCGCCGAAGCGGATTCGGTCAGCATCGCCAGCATCTCCTACGCCGAGGCAGGCAACGTTCGGCTGGCTGGTTTCGGACTCGCTGGTTCAGAATTACGCGCCTACGTGGACGACCGTTTCGCCGAGGACGGCTTCGTCGACGCGAGCGGGCGATGGGCGCTTGATCTCGATGACCTTGTCGAGGGCGTCTATCGGCTTCGCATCGACCAGCTTGGGGCGGACGGGGCGGTGGCCAGCCGGATCGAGACCCCGTTCCAGAGGGACAAGCCGCGCCCGCGCCCGGGCGGTTCCGACGAAAGCGCCGTGGCGGTGATCGTGCAGCCTGGCAACAACCTCTGGACGCTTGCGCGCATTCACTACGGGTCCGGGGTGCTCTACAGTCGGATCTTCAGTGCGAACCGCGAGTTGATCCGCGATCCCGACCTCATCTATCCGGGCCAGATCTTCGCCTTACCGGAACAGCAGGCGAACTGACCCGGGATAGGTACGCGCCGCAGCCCGAGCAGCCGACCGCCGCCACAGACGGACCCTCAATGACCGACGCCAACGCAGCCGCCGCGCCAGTCGATCCGCCCGTCGGAGGGATGCGCACGATCCGCAAGGTGGCCCCATACCTGTGGCCGGCGGATCGTCCCGATGTTCGCTTGCGAGTGACGCTGGCGATGCTTGCGCTGGTCGCCTCCAAGGTAGCCACCGTGGTTACGCCATTCTTCTTCCGCGGGGCTGTGGATGGTCTTGCGCCCGAGGATCCTGGGGCGCAGGCGGAGTTCCTGATGGTGGCCGGGCCTGTGGCGCTCACGATCTTCTATGGGCTGATGCGGCTCGCGGGCGTCGGTTTCCAGCAGTTGCGGGATGGTATCTTCTCCAGGGTCGGTCAGGGGGCGCTGCGTCAGCTCGCGTTGGAGACGTTCCGGCACATCCACGCACTCAGCCTGCGCTACCACATCACCCGCAAGACCGGGGGACTCAGCCGGATCATTGAGCGCGGAGTCAAGGGCGTCGATTTCCTTCTGCGGTTCCTGCTCTTCTCGATCGTGCCGCTTGCGCTCGAACTGGTTCTGGTCTGCGGCATCCTCTTCTTTGTCTTCGATGTCTGGTATCTGGTCGTCGTGGTGGCGGTGATCACACTCTACGTCTGGTTTACGTTTCGGGTTACCGAGTGGCGGGTGAAGATCCGGCGGCGCATGAACGAGCGCGATACAGACGCCAACCAGAAGGCGATCGACAGCCTGCTGAACTTCGAGACCGTGAAGTACTTCGGAGCGGAAAGCCGCGAGGCGGCCCGCTATGACGAATCCATGCAGGGCTACGAGACCGCGGCGGTGCAGACCGGGGTCAGCCTGGCCTGGCTCAACCTCGGGCAGGCCTTGATCATCACCGCTGGTCTGGTGGCGGTGATGGTGATGGCTGCGCTCGGGGTGCAGCGCGGCGACCTGACAGTCGGCGATTTTGTCATGGTCAACGCCTACATGATCCAGATTACTATGCCGCTCAACTTCCTGGGCACGGTCTATCGCGAGATCCGCCAGGCGCTGGTGGACATGGGCGCGATGTTCGATCTGCTCGAACAACCGGCCGAGATCGTCGACCGTCTAGGCGCGCAGCCGCTGCGAGTGCGCGAAGGTCGCGTAGCCTTCCGCGACGTGAGCTTTTCCTATGAGAGTGAGCGGGGCATCCTGCATGGGCTCGACATGACTGTGGAGCCCGGTCAGACCGTGGCCGTGGTCGGGCCGTCAGGCTCGGGCAAGTCGACCATCGGCCGGCTGCTCTTCCGATTCTATGACGTCACGGCGGGCGCGATAGAGATCGACGGACAGGACATTCGCGACGTCACCCAGGAAAGCCTCCGGGCGTCGATCGGAATGGTGCCGCAGGACACGGTGCTCTTCAATGACACGATCTACTACAACATTGCCTACGGGCGTCCCGAGGCGAGCCGGGAAGAAGTCGAGGCCTCAGCCAAGGCGGCGCAGATTCACGATTTTGTCGCGGCGTTGCCACAGGGCTATGCGACGGTAGTTGGCGAACGTGGGTTGAAGCTGTCGGGCGGCGAGAAGCAGCGTGTGGGCATAGCGCGGACGCTGCTCAAGGACCCACCGATCCTCCTGCTCGACGAGGCCACCAGCGCGCTCGACACACAGACCGAGCGCGACATTCAGGACAGCCTACGGGCGATGGGCGAAGGGCGCAGCGTGATTACGATCGCGCACCGGCTCTCGACAGTGGTCGAAGCCGACCGGATCGTGGTGCTCGAGAGGGGCCGGGTCACAGAGAGCGGAACCCACGAGGATCTGCTGGCCCGAAACGGGCGTTACGCGGCGATGTGGGCGCGCCAGCTGGCCGAGGTGGATCACGAGGCCGTAGTGACGGCCGAAACCGACGCCGCCTGAACCGGTTCAGGCGGCGTCGCGGCGGCGTCCGCACAGGTGCCCATAAATGAGCGCCGCGATCAACACTGGGGTCAGTATCGCTGCGATAAGCGTGAGGTGATGCCAAAGGTAGGGTAGCGCGTCCGTGGTTCGGCCGAATCGGTAGGCGATCGTCGCCCAGAGCCCGACCCAGAGTGCGGCCCCGATTGCGTTGGCGGCCAAGAACACAGGCCAGCGCATCCCGGTTGTGCCCGCAACGACGCCGTTCAGTTGTCGCAAGATTACGAAGAAGCGCGCGAAGACGACCATCAGTGGCCCATGCCTTGCCACCACGGACTCAACGCGGTCCATGTTCACCTCTGTGGCGCCGAAGCGCGCTCCGTAGTGCACGATGGCTGGTCTGCCGAGCTTGCGTCCGATCAGATAGCCAACGTTGTCGCCCAAAACAGCCCCGAGGAAGGCTGCGAGCACGACCGTCTCTATGCGGAACTCTCCCGCTGCTGCGGCGGCGGATGCCACGAGAATGGCGCTTTCGCCCGGAAGCGGAGCGCCGAACGCCTCCAAGGTGACGGAGAGAAACAACGCCACCACGCCATAGTCGGCGACAAGCGTGGAGAGATGCTCGGTAAGGGCGTGCACTTCGGGATTCTCCGCTGTCCGAGACCGTATGGCTCCAGCTCCGGGCAGCATCGATCAATCAATCGTTTCGCACAAGCGGAGTTTCCCGCCGCGCCACGTCGCGTGGCGGCAAGTGTTCGAGGTCGTCGTTAGACGCCGATTTTGCCGCCACCTTGGCGGGTGATGACTACGACGGCCGGGCGCACCGGAAGCGCCTCGGAAAAATCCGGCCAGCGGGTCGCCGGCGCTTCGTATGTGGCGAGGCCCTCGTCACCCGGATGCTGGACGGCGAGAAATAGCGTCTCGCCCGATCCGGTGAAGTAGGGACCGCACATCTCGGCCCCGACCGGCACGCGGAAGAAGAGCTGGGATGTGCCGCGGGCGTCGCCCTCGGTGTCCACGGCCCAGAGCCCGTCAGTGCGGCCTGTCTGGTCGGCGTTGTTCCCGTCGGTGGAGACCCAGAGCCGGCCGTCGGCGTCGATGGCGCAGTTGTCGGGCATGCCGAACCAGCCGTTCTCGGTAGTCGCCGGCGAGAAGCTCGCGCCGACTTCGGCGATCGACGGATCGCCGCACTTGAGCAGGATTTCCCAAGTTGAGGTCGTCGCGGCGAAATCGCCCCCCGCCTCCGAGATCTCAATGATGTGACCGAACGCGTTGTTGGCTCGCGGATTCGCCGCATCCTCCTGGCCCGGTTCCCGGCGTGTGTTGTTGGTCAGCATCACGTAGACCTTGCCGGTCGCGGCGTTCGGCTGCACGTCCTCGGGTCGGTCCATCGGCGTCGCGCCAAGCAGATCGGCGGCGCGGCGCGTCTCGATCAGGACGTCGCCCTGATCGTTGAAGCCGTTATCGACTGTGAGCGGTCCTTCGCCATGCACGAGCGGCAGCCAGACCACGGTCCCGTCGGAGTCGAAGCGCGCCACATAGAGCGTTCCGGCGTCGAGCAGATCGGCGTTTGCTGACGGATCGCCTTCGTTGAACGCCGCCTCTGTCACGAACTTGTAGACATAGTCGAAGCGTTCGTCGTCGCCCGAGTAGAGGACAACGCGGCCGTCACCGTTGACCACGCTCTCGACACCCTCGTGCTTGGTGCGGCCCAGCGCCGTGCGTTTCTTGGGCGTCGAGGCGGGATCGGCAGGGTCGACCTCGACCACCCATCCGTAGCGGTTTGCGGCATTTCGCTCGCGAGAGATGTTGAATCGGTCGTAGTGCTCGCCCCAGGAGTACCAGCCGCCCGGCACGCCATAGCGATCGTAGTTGGCGAACTCGGGATGGGCTTCGTCGATGCCGTCGCCGTCAGCGATGAAGTAGCCGTGGAAGTTCTCCTCGGCCATCAGGTAGGTGCCCCAAGGCGTTACGCCGCCCGCGCAATTGTTGAGCGTTCCGAGCACGCGGGTTCCGGTGGGGTCCTCGGATGTCGTCATCCTTGCATGACCGGCGGCGGGGCCGGTGAGCTGCATCTCGGTGCTCGCGGTGATCCGCCGGTTCAGCGGGCTGTCGGCCACTACGCTCCAGCCGTTGGCGTCACGGACGATCTCAACGATCGTCCCGCCGTGGGCCGCCATCTCGACGTCGACTTGGTCCTTGCTGAGCGGCGCGATCACGACCTCTTCCTTGGCGTCGGCACCCTCGCCGGTCTTCTGGACCGTGGCGACGCCCGGGAACATCAGATGTGGGTCGGTGTATTCGTGATTGACCACAAGCAGGCCGCGGTTCCCCTCGGATTCGAGCGCTACGAAGCCGATGTAGTCGTTATTGTAGCCGAACTGCTGAGCCTGGGCCTCTGCGGTCTGGTTCGTCGGGTCGAACTCCGGCGCGCCGGGTAGCACGGGGTCGCCCCAGCGCAGCAATACCTTGGCGTCGTAGCCCTCTGCCACATGGTGGGTCTCGTCCACGCCGGCGGCCACTTCGGTGAAGTTGAAGGCCGAGGCCCCAGCGGCCTTCGCGCGCGCGTGTCCAGCGGTGATGAGGGCGAGAGGGCTGACAGTGGCGGCGATCGCGCTCACCGCGAGTGAGCCGCCGAGAACGCCACGGCGAGAGTAGCGGGCGTTGATCACGTCGCCCATTGTCGGGTTGCCGCTCCGGTTGGAACCGATGTCCTCGCTTTCCTCACGGCTATCGGTGGGTGTCTTGATCTGCGGTCGCTGAGGCATCTGGCGATTTATGCGTCTGGGCTCCAATTGGAGAAAAGAGGATTGCGGAGCCGCTTGCAGCAGCGACCCCGTCTGCATTGATGATGCGCTAGCTCTGCGACAGATTTGTGAGGCTGATCGGGCCAGCTACGTGGCGGACGGTCGCAGTCCGGGCTGGCTATTCGGCGGCACGGGGTGCGGCTGGGACAGCCTCGGGCCTTGGCGCACCATCGCTCCAACGCACGTCTTCCGCAGGCGTCCCGCGGGCCGACCGGCGCAGCGCACGGTCGCGCGCCGCCGAGCTGTCAGCCCCGCCGAGCGTCCCGCGCAGGGCCTGCATCGACGCGTAAGCGCCCTTGCGCGCCCAAAGCCTTACCGCCAGCAGCGATGGCGTCACCACGAGTGTGAGCACAGTGGCGAGCCCGAGCCCGAAGACGACCGCCGTGGCGAGTTGCTTCCACCACATCGCCGAGGGAGAGTTCATCGTGTAGCCGCCGTTGAAGAAGTCCACGGAGATACCGAACATCATAGGGGCGAGACCGGCCATCGTGGTGATGGTGGTCAGCAGGACAGGACGTAGCCGGCTTTCGGCGGTTCGCACGATCGCCTCCACTGGCGTCATGTAGCGTGAGTAATCCTGGTAGGTGTCGATGAGGATGATGTTGTTGTTGACCACGATGCCGGCCAGCGCGACGATTCCCGTGCCCGTCATGATGATCGAGAAGGTCTGGTCCATGACCAGCATCCCGATCAGCACCCCGGTGACCGAAAGCACCACCGCTGTCAGCACCAGAGTGGCGTTGTAGAAGGAGTTGAATTGCGCAAGCAGGATCACGAACATAAGACCGAGCGCGCCGACGAAAGCGCTCATCAGGAACGCTTGGCTTTCGGCCTGGTCTTCCTGGTCCCCTGTCCATTGCCACGAGACCGACCCGGGCAGGTCCGCCTCTGTCTGCAGCCATTCGGTGAGCGAGGCGATCTCGGCGTTGGCGTTGCCGCCTTCGACAATGTCGGCCTTGACGTCGAAGTAGCGCTCCGCCTGAAAGCGGTCGATCTGGGCAAGCGAGGGAACGGGGGTCCGCTCGGTGAAGGAAGAAAGAGGAATCAGACCCTGTGGCGTCCGTACGCGCAGGCTGTCCAGGGTGGATAGCACCCGATCCTCCTCGGGGAGACGGACACGGATGTCGATCTCCTCGTCGGATGTATCGACGCGCATGGTGTCCAGCGTCAGTCCGCGCGTGACCAGCGGCACCATTACGCCGACGGTTGCGACATCTGCTCCGTAGCGCCCTGCGCGCGCCACATCCACATCGATCTGCCAGTCTATGCCAGGCAGGGGCAGCGTGTCCTCCGGGTCGACGAGGCCCGGTTGCGCGTCGAAGTGCGCCCGGACCTTCGCTGTTGCCGCCTTCAGCTCCTCCCAGTCCGTTCCGCTGAGGCGCAGATGCAACGGCTTGCCTTGGGCGGGGCCCTGAGCTGCCTCGGAGATCTCGGAGATGACACCCGGGATCGTCGAGATGCGGGTATTGATATCGGCGAGGATCTTTTTGCCGCGTGGACGCTCACCCCAGGGTTCGAGCTCGATCTGGACCTGCCCAATCGAATCGCGCGGGCCGCTCTCGCCGCTTTGCTGATTGAGACCCCCCGCTCCGGCAAAGGCGAACACCGAGGCGACGCCCGGCGTGCCCATGATCTCCTCTTCGACCTGACGTACCAGAGCGTCCTTTTCGTGGAGCGAAAGGTTTCCGCGGGCTCGCACGTAGGCGATGGCGCGCTCCGGCTCGGTCTCGACGAAGAACTCCACGCCGCGGCTGTGAGCCCCGTAGTAGGCGAAGACCGAAGCCACGAAGATAGCGACCGCGCCCAGCGCCACGAATGGCATGACCGGATTGCCGGCGAGCAGTTCGATGAAGCGGCCGAAAGGAGTGCGACGGTAGCCCGCCTTCGCGACCGAGGCGATCTTCGCACGCTTGAGCGATCCGCCGATCAGCGACAGGTAGATCATCGAGCCAACGAAAAGCGCGAGACCTGCGGGCATCGAGCTGCGCAGGAGGAGCGCCAACGCCGCAAACAGCGCCACGCCGCCCGGGACCACCAGGACGAGCCGGAGCCAGAGAGGTAAGCTGTCGTGGATCGCTGACGATCCATGCTCGATGCGTCGCGCGATTCGACCTGCGATGCCCCCGAGCACCGGCAGATAGATCAGTGCCACGACCAGCGAGGCGCTCAGCACGAAGATCAGCGTGACCGGCAGGTTTCCCATGAACTCGCCTGCCACGCCGGGCCAGAACAGCATCGGCAGGAACGCGCAGAGAGTCGTCGCGGTGGAGGAGATGATCGGCCAGAACATGCGCCGCGCGCTCTCGCCGTAGGCCCGCATCGGTCCCTGGCCCTGCTCTATGCGCTGCTCGGCGTATTCCGCGACCACGATTGCGCTGTCGACCAGCATGCCGACCGCGAGGATTAGGCCAAACATCACGATGTTGGAGATCGAGATTCCAAACACCGCCAGCAGGGCGAAACAGAGCATGAAGGATGTCGGGATCGCGAAGCCCACGAGTAGCGCGGAGCGAGTCCCGAGGCTTGCCAGAACGACGATCATCACCAGACAGATAGCCGTCAGGACCGAGCCCTCAAGCTGGCTCACCATGCCGGCGACCTCGGTGCTGGTGTCCATTGAGAAGTTGACCGTCACGGCCTGCTGGAGCTCGGTCGGCCAGGACGCGCGCGCCGCCTCGACGGTCTCGCGGACGAGCGACACCGTCTGGATTACGTTCTCGCCCTTGCGCTTGACAACCTGCAGCGCCACGGTTGGCTCGCCGTTGAAACGCGCCGTGCCCTCGCGGTCTTCGAACGTCAGCCGGATTTCGGCAATGTCGCCAATGGTGACGATGGAGTCGCCGTTTACCTTGACCGGAACGTCCATGATGTCCTGGGCGTTCTCGAACGAACCCGGGATCTTGACGGCGAAGGCGCCCGAGGCGGTGTCGACCTGCCCGGCGGCGATGAGCTGGTTGTTGCGCGACACGACACTTATCAGCTCGTCGGCTGTGACGTTGTAGCTCTCAAGCCGAAGCGGATCGACGAGGACCTCGAGCATCTCCTCTCGATGTCCGGCGAGCCCGGCCTCGAGCACGGCGGGCAAGCTCTCGATCTCGGTCTGAAGATCCTTGGCCACACGCAGGAGGCTGCGCTCCGGCACCGCGCCAGAGAGCGAGACCACCAGGATCGGAAACTCCGAGAAGTTGATTTCCGAGATCGTGTACTGCTCCGCGCCATCGGGGAAACTCGCTTCGGCCTTGGTCACGCGGTCGCGCACGTCGGCGAGGATCGCCGACTTGTCCCAGCCGAATTCGAACTCGAGCACGATGCCCGCGTAGCCCTCGGCGGCGGTCGCGGAGATCTTCTTGAGGTTGTCGAGGCCACGCAGTTCGGTCTCGAGCGGGCGCACAAGCAGGCGTTCGCTGTCCTGCGCCGAGATGCCCGGAAACGGCACCGAGACGAAGAGCGCCGGGATCTCGATGTCAGGCTCGCCCTCCTTGGGCAGCGAGGTGTAGGCGTAGAATCCTGCCGCCAGCGAAAGGACCACAAAGGCCACGATCATGCGGGCCCTGTCGGTGGCCCAGGTGACGATGCCGCTCATGCCGGGTCTTCCTGAAGGGTGACCACGACCGGCTGGCCGTCGGTGACGAAATCCTGGCCGATCACTATAACGTCGACGGTCTCGTCGAGCCCGCTCACCCAAACTCCGTTGGCGCTGTCCCGAACGATCTCGACAGGAGCGAAGGTTGCGAGCCCATCAACAACCGTGCGGACCCCGAGCCGACCGGAGTCGTCGAGCGTAAGCGCCGATTGCGGCAGCAGATGCGCGGCTGCTCCCTCGAGCGATATGACGATCTCGGTGGTGATCCCGTCGCGGATCTCCCAATCCTCGTTGGATGCGCGCGCCTCGACCCGAAATGTTCGTGTCTCTGGATCGGCTGATCGCGAAACGAAGCTGACTTCGCCGACGAGTTGATCGCCGGTGAGCAGCCGCGCTGCCGCTGTCGCGCCGACCTTGATGAGCTCAACCCGGCTCTCGGGGACGAATCCGACCAGCGTGATCGGATCGAGATCGATGAGGGTGGCGCATTCGCCGCCTGGCTGGAGAAGGGCGCCGACTTCCGCCGTATCGGTCTCGAGCAGGCCGTCGAAGGGCGCGGTGATCTTCAGCCGCTCAATCTCGAGACGGGCGTTCTCAACCTCGGCCTCGGCGGCCTGAAGCGTCGCGCGGTTGCCTATGGCGGTAGTTTCGGCCGCGAAGCCGCGCTCGGCGAGGCGCTCGGATGCTTCCTGATTGGCGCGGGCCTCCAGCAGGCGGGCCTCGGCTTCGGCAAGACGAACCGGGCGAAGGCCCGGCTCGATCTCGCACAGAACGTCATTTTTTTTAACAATTGCGCCGCGGCGAAGAGGCTCTGAGACCACGCGGCCGGAGGTCTCGGCGCGTACCTCAACCCGGCGGTTGGCTTCTGTCAGACCGCGCAGGATAACGCCGCTCTCAACCTCTGCTGCGGTGGATCGACGCGCGACTACAGCCACGGCTGTTTCGGCCGGACCGGCGACGTCCTGAACTTCTTCCACGACTGCTTCCGCCGAGGCGTCGACGCCCAAAAGCCCGCGAAGCGTGTCCCTTTCCATCACAAATCCATACAGAAAGAGCGCTACGAGAAGCGCGCTCAGGATCGGGAAGATCCGCATCTTGGTCTCCAGTCCCCACCATCGGGCGCGAGTCTCGCCAAGGGCGCTCCACACGCTGCGTCTGACCCTCGTGCGCCGTCCCTGCACGGCCGAGGGTCACGGCCATGCACTCTACCAACTGAACCGTTCGGTACATAGTGGGCAGTTGACTGATGGCAATCATGTTCTCTCAACCGAGGACTTGAGCGGATTTCTGCCCAAGCCGTTCGGACTTGGCGCCAAGCTGGCGCGTCGCTATACCCCCCGATTGATCAGGCGGAGGCGTGGCTTGAGCGAGAGTGATTCCTTTATCCACGAGGTGTCGGAGGAGGTGCGGCGGGAACGCTTCGCAGCATTCCTACGTCGATACGGCTGGATTATCGCCGCCGCGATTGCGCTGGTGATCGGTGGAGCTGCGTTGAACGAATGGCGCAAGGCTCGGGCCCAGGCTTCTGCCGAGGCCGTTGGTGACGCACTGCGCTCAGCGCTGCTCGAGCCCGACACGAGCGCACGAGCGGACCGGCTGGCCGCGATTTCGGAGGCGGGGGGATCGGGGGCTACGCTTGCACGCATGGCCGAGGCGGGCAGCCTGCTAGATGCTGGTGATTTGAGCGGAGCGGCGGCTGTGCTCGCCAGTATTGCCGACGCCTCCGAAGCCCCGCCGCTCTACCGCGCCCTCGCGGCATTGCAGCGGGTCATGATCCTTGGTCCGGAGATGGATTCCGCCGAGCGGCGGGCGACGCTGCAGACGCTTTCGGCCGATGGCGCGCCGTTTCGTCTTCTCGCGATCGAACAACGTGGGCTCCTCAGTATCGAAAGCGGCGAGTCGGCGGCTGCTGTGGACGATTTCGAATTGATCATGCTCGACCCCGGCGCGACCCCACAGATGGTGGCGCGGGCTCGGCAATTCATTGAGTCGATCGGCGCGGAGCCGCCTGATGGGCTCACGCCTGTCGCGCCGGTCGACGGCTGACGGCGTGTCGGCCGCCATTTCACAAACCTGGTCCGCGGTGCGGCTGCTCCGGTTCGTGCTGGTCTGCGTGGCGCTCGTGATCTCCGCCTGTTCCCGTGACGCGGTCCTTCCGGGCGAGCGCGTCGCCGTTCGTCCGGAACCGGTCCCGCTCGGGGCGACACAGGGGCTGAGCCGGGTCGGCTTGCCGCCGGCTCAGGTCAATTCTGAATGGACCCACCGTAACGGTTCTTCCCGCGGCCGCGTCGCCCATCCCGCCCTGTCTCCCACCCCGCAGCTGCGTTGGGCGGTCGATATCGGCGAGGGCAGCGACAGGCGCCGGCGCATCCTGGCCGGGCCGGTGGTCTCGGAAGGGCTGATCTTCACGCTCGACGCCGCAGGTCGGCTCTCGGCCACGACACCCGCGGCCGAGACGGTGTGGAGCGTGAGCGTGGTTCCGCCGGGGCAGGCGCCGGACTCAGGTCCGGGCGGCGGAATGGCGATTGCGGACGGAGTGCTCTTCGTCACCACCGGCTTCGGCGAGACGCTGGCGCTCGATCCAAGAAGCGGCAAGGTCTACTGGCGACAGGCTTTCGCTGGGCCGATCCGCGCTGCGCCCACGGTCGCCGGCGGACGCGTCTTTGTGGTCCTGCGCAGCGACGTGGCCTATGCGCTCGACCCGGCCGACGGCTCCACGTTGTGGCTGGTCCAGGGCACGGGCGGCACGGGTCTTCTCGGTGGCGCGAGCATCGCCACCCAGGGTCAGATCATCGCGGTGCCCTTCGCCTCCGGCGAGGTGCTCGGGCTTCTGACCCGCAATGGGCTTCAGATCTGGGGCACCGCCGTGACAGGGGGGCGCCGGACGGAGGCGCGGGACCGGATAAATGACATCTCCGGCGATCCGGTCTTCGATGGCGGCGTAGTCTATGCCTCGAACCAGAGCGGGCGAACCGTGGCGCTCGACGCGGAGACCGGCGAGCGGTTCTGGACGATGCCCGAGGGCTCCTATGGCCCGGCGTGGCCAGTGGGCGACTCGCTCTTCCTGCTGTCGGATCAAGGAGAACTGGTGCGGGCCAGCCGCGAGACTGGCGAGATCCTCTGGCTGACGCAACTACCGGAGTACTCCCTTAGGCGACGCGTCTTCCGTTCGCCTGTCCGCGGCGACGCCTTCACGCACTATGGGCCGGTGCTCGCGGGCGGACGGCTGTGGGTCGCGAGCGGCGACGGATTCCTGCGCGGCTTCGATCCCACCAACGGGGCCCTAGTCTACCAGACCGAGATCCCCGGGGGAGCGGCTGCGCCGCCGGCGGTTGCGGGCGGAGTGATGTACGTGGTCGGCGCCGACGGGCGGCTCTTCGCTTTCCAATAGAGAGGCCGCGGGTTAAGGAGCGCCGGTCCCGGTCTTGATGTTCCGGGCGTTCCGGATCGCGTGCCATGTCCTTCACCCTCGCCATCGTCGGCCGTCCCAACGTCGGCAAGTCCACGCTCTTCAACCGCCTCGTGGGCCGGCGGCTGGCGCTCGTGGACAACCAGCCCGGCGTGACGCGCGATCTGCGCGAGGGCGCGGCGCGGCTCGGGCCGTTGCGCTTCACGGTCATCGACACCGCCGGCGTCGAGGACGCCGACGCCGGGAGCCTGACCGGTCGGATGCGGGCGCTGACCGAACGGGCGGTCGCTGCAGCCGACGTCTGCCTGTTTCTGGTGGATGCTCGCGCCGGGGTCACCGCCGCCGACGAGACGCTGGCGGCGATCCTGCGCCGAAGCGCCACCAGGGTGATCGTCGCCGCGAACAAGTCCGAGGGGCGCGCCGCCGAAGCCGGGTTGATGGAGGCCTATGCGCTCGGTCTCGGCGAACCGGTGGCGATCTCCGCCGAACACGGCCTCGGCATGGACGAGTTGATGCGCCAGCTTCTGCCGCTGGCGGCGAAGGATGCCGAAAGCCGCGAGGCCGCGCCTGACGAGGCCGAGACTGACGAAGTTGACGACAGCGTCGACGAGGACGGCGGCGGCCCGGCTCCCCCGGCCGGCAGGCCGATCCAGATCGCGGTCGTCGGCCGACCGAACGCCGGCAAGTCGACGCTCGTCAACGCCATTCTCGGCGAGGACAGGCTTCTGACCGGACCCGAGGCCGGCATCACCCGCGATGCGATCGCGGTCGAGGTGGACTGGCGCGGGACGGCTTTCCGGGTCTTTGACACCGCCGGCATGCGCAAGAAGGCGCGAGTGCAGGAGAAGCTCGAGAAGCTCTCGGTCTCCGACGGGCTTCGGGCGGTGAAGTTCGCAGAGGTGGTGGTGGTGCTTCTCGATGTGCAGGCGCCGTTCGAGAGCCAGGATCTGCGCATCGCCGACCTCGCCGAGCGCGAGGGACGCGCGGTGGTGGTCGCGGTCAACAAGTGGGACCTCGAGGAGGAGAAGCCGCAGAAGCTCGCCGAATTGCGCGAGGCCTTCGGACGGCTGCTGCCGCAGTTGCGCGGCGCGCCGATGGTGACGGTCTCGGGCCTGACCGGGCGCGGGCTCGATCGGCTGCACGACGCGATCGTGAAGGCGTACGGAGTCTGGAACGCCCGGATCTCGACGGGACGGCTAAACCGCTGGCTCGCAGGCCACGTCGCCGAGCATCCGCCGCCGGCGCCGGGCGGGCGGCGGATCAAGCTGCGCTACATGACCCAGGTGAAGACCCGGCCGCCGACCTTCGTCGTGTTCGCCTCGCAGCCGGACGCGCTCGGCGAGGACTACCGGCGCTTCCTCGTCAACGGGCTGCGGCGCGACTTCGACCTGCCGGGCACGCCGATCCGGTTGCACCTGCGTTCGGGGGACAATCCCTACGCCGGGCGGCGCAAGCCGAACGTGACCTCGCTCGACAAGCACAAGCCGCGGCGGGTGACGGAATAGGGCGGATTCGCGCGGCCGTGCGAACGGTCCGCGTGCGGACCGGGAAAATCGCTTTGATTTCAAAGGAAAAAAGTGTTAACGCGCATATTCCGGGGCGATGCGAGTCGTACGAACGACCCAACTCCATGAAGATTGAAGTTCGATGCCGGGGCGAATGGACGCCGCGACCGAACTTCGCGGCGCCTGCGCGGCAAGCCGCCAGACTGTCCGCGAAACTATAACCACTTGCTTGCGTGCCCGGCCAAGCGGGGTTGTCGCGCGCGGCCAACCCGCGCCATCATGAGATCCGGGACCGCCGCCGATGTCGCAGTTGCCGGACACGCTCAACACTTGCGGTCGAGACCATCATCTACATCGACAGGCGACTCAAGGCCTCCAAACGCGGCCAGCGCAGGCATCCGGTGATGACCGAGGTCGCCGCCGGGCTGTCGGACGCGCAGATCCGGCCGGTGGCGGACTGGCATGCGGCGGTCGAACTGGAGATCGCGCCAAGAGAGTGACGCTTGTGGCGCGGAGCGCGCGCCGCTCCCTCTCGGCCATTGAGGGCCGGAGACCCATCTCGGACACAAAGGTTCTCTATTGCGCCAGTCGATTGCTGAACAGGCCGCGGGACTTTCGCGGCGGATTGAGACCGTTTGACATTCAGGATCAGCGCGCTGGACGGCCACGTCGCGCCGGGACCAGTGATGTCACCGGGCCTTGTGGAGGTGACAGTTCCGAAGCGCGCGTGTGGCTGCGCAGCGAGGCTCGAAACGTGAAGGCCCGAACGGTTTGACGGTCGCCGAAGCCGAGGGGTCGATCGCCCGTGGCCCAGGTGCGAAGGAGCAAGGTATGGAGCCGGCGACGACGGCGGAGATCTACGCGAGGTTTGCGGCGCCGCTCGTGCTGCTCTGGGACATCGCGCTGATCCTGTTCATGCTGCTTTCGGTTGCGGCTCTGGCCGGTACTTCACGGGGCGTCACTCTTTCATTGACGAGGGCTACGTGCTCAATCCGCCGGCGTCCCTGCCCGGGGAGACGATGCTTGGAGCAATGCTCGCGCTTCTCGGACTGCTGATCGGGTTCACCTACGCCTTCGCGACAAGCTGGGGAGACGCCCGCGTGCGCTCCGCCACAGAAAACGCGGCCGCGCTGGGCACGGCGTTCCTGCGCGCCGACATTCTCGAAGAACCGGGACGAACCGAAGTGCGCCGGGCTCTTTACGCCTATGCGCCGACCCGATACGCGCCAGAGGCCATCCTGTTCCAGGAGGCTTTGCGCGCCCAGCTCGAGCGGACGATGGCGACCCAGAGCTTGCTCTGGCCTGAGAAGATGGCCGCCTTTACGCCGGACATCAGGCCCCGATCAGGACCTTTGTGGCCGGCGGGATCACGGATGTGCTCGACGCGCACACGCGGCGCATCGCGGCGATGTCGGAACCGGTGCCGGACGTGGTCAAGCTCATGCTGCTCGCCGCTGCCGCCGGTGCGAAGTTCCTGGTCGGCAACAACGCGGCTCTGAAGGGCCGCAGGCTCAGTTGGCGCACCTTCTTCTTCGCCGCGCGGCTCGGCTTCGCGCTCCATCTAATCTCCGACATTGAGCGGCCTAGCGTCGGCATGGTCGGACTCAACGCGGACGCCCTGCAGGCGACGATCGCCGAAATGGCCGTGGCGCTGGCGACGCAGTGACGGGTGGTGCCGCCGGGCTTGCGTCCGGGCGGCTCCGCCGGTCTACTCCGATCCGACCGCCGGACCGGGCGGGAGGGGGAGGAGAACAGCCATGCAAGACCACCGCGAGATCGGCCGTACCGGCCTGCGGGTTCCGTCAATCTGTTTTGGCACCTCGAGCCTTGGCAGCATGCCGGGAACCTACGGCTACGAGGTCGCGGAGGAGCGGGCGCTCGACACGGTGCGGGCGATCCTCGCGCTGCCGGACGGATTTCTGGACACGTCGCGCAACTACGCGCTGGGGCGCAGCGAGGAGCGTATCGGCCGGGTGGTGCGCGAGATGGGCGGCTGGCCCGCGGGGCGCGTGCTGTCGACCAAGCTCGACCGGGACATGGAGACGCGGCGCTTTGACGCCGCGCAGGCGCGGCGGTCCTTCGAGGAGAGCCTGGAGGCGCTGGGCGTCGAGCGGGTCGACATCCTGCACCTGCACGACCCCGAGCATGCGGCGGGGCTCGAGGAGATCACCGGTCCCGGCGGCGCGCTCGACGAACTGTTCCGCATCAAGGAGGAGGGGCTGGCCACGGCGGTAGGGCTCGCAGCGGGCCGCGTCGACGTGATGATGCCGATGCTCCAGGAGCGCGACTTCGACGTCCTGATCACCCACAACCGTCACACGGTGGTCAACGCAAACGCAGCGCCGATGATCGCGCTGGCCAGGGCGCGCGGGATCGCGGTGCTGAACGCCGCGCCATACGCCGGCGGGGCGCTCGCCAAGGGGACCGACTCGCATCCGCGATATGTCTATCAGGAAGCTAGCGATGAGGTGCTCGCGCCGGTGCGTGCGGTGGAGGCGATCTGCGCGCGCCACGGCGTGCCGCCGGGCGCGGTGGCTCTGCAGTTTTCGATGCGTGATCCGGACGTGACATCGACGATCTGCGGGGTCAGCAAGCCCGAGCGGGTGGCGCAGACGCTGGACTGGGCCGCCTGGGAGATCCCGGCGGCGCTCTGGGACGAGATCGCCGCGCTGGAGCGTTCCGACGCCGATCCGGAGGCGACGCGGGTCTACGATCCGGGCTGAGCCGCGCGCGGCGTCGCGCTCCCAAGGGAAAGCCAATCCCATCGGGCGGCCGCTTGTGGTATGATCATACAGGGCCACAGGGGAGGATTCGCCGCCATGCCCGCGATCTCGCCGATCAAGCTCTTGGGATATCTCAAGATCCCGGACATAGCTGGGGAGTCCATGCGCGCCGGTCACGAGGGTGAGATCGAGGTCCACCGGATCCGGTGGAGCGTGGCCCGAGAGGCGCGCGCGACGATCGGAAGCGGACGGGTCTCGGCGCGCGCCCGGGTGAGCCCGATCCACCTCGACAAGTGGTGCGACGCCTCATCGCCCTACCTTGCGCTGGCCGCGATGCAGGGAAGGCTGTTCGCGGAGGTCATCGTCGCCTTCCGCAGGGACTCGGGCGACGCGCATGTCGACTATCTGACGATAACGCTCGGAAACGTGGCGGTCTCGAGCTACGAGATGCTCGACGCATACAACGAGGTCGATGAGCCGGTCGTGCGTCTTCCCGAGCGGATCGGGCTGGCCTTCGAGAGGGTGGAGATCCGCTATCTGGCGCAGGATGCCGACCATTCGGCCGGCGACGCGCACGAGATCGCCTACGACGTGGCCGGCGGTCGCTAGGCGACGGCCGGCCCTCCGGGCGATCGGAGCATGTTGAGCAGCGGGCGCCCTGCGGCGAGGCGATTGACGTTTTCGGCGATCGCGGCGCGGCGGCGCGCGACCGTGCCCTCGGTCCAGCCCGACATGTGCGGGGTCAGCGTGACATTGGCCAGCTGGTGGAACGGCCGGTTGCCCGGCGTCGGGCGCGGGTCGTCCGGGCCGGGGTATCTGTACCAGGTGTCGAGGATCGCGCCGCCGATGCGGTGCTGCGTCAGCGCTTCGTAGAGCGCGTCCTCGTCGATGACCGGTCCTCGGCCGACGTTGATGAGGACCGCGTCCGGCCCCATCACGGCCAGCGCCTCGGCGCCGATCAGGCCCCGGGTCGTCGCGGTCAGCGGCAGGCTGTTGAGCGCATAGTCGACGCGGGCGAGCATGCGGGGCAGCTCCTCGAGCGGCCAGACGGCGGCGTATCGCGGATCTTCGACCGGCGAGCGGTTGGCGACCTCCACCCGCATCCCGAAGGCGAGCGCCCGGTCGGCGACGGTTCGGCCGATATGGCCGTGGCCGATGACGCCGAGGCTCCTGGATCCCAGTTCCGGGCGAAGCCCGGCCGGTCCGTTGGCCCAGTAGCGCCAGTCTCCCCGGCGCAGGCGGGCGTCGGCGTCGGCGAGCGGGACGTGCCGCGCCAGCATGGCGGCCATGACGTATTCCGCGATGGCCGCCTCGTGGCCGAAGCAGTTGCAGACGGCGCAGTCGGCGGGCAGCGCGTCCATGTCCAGCCTGTCGTATCCGGCGGCGGGTAGCTGGTAGAGGCGCGCGCCGAGCCGGGGGGCGTCGGCGGCCAGATGCGTGCCGACCACCACCTCGGCCGACGCCAGCGCGGCGGCCTCGCCCGGGCCGTCGGCCGCGTCGGAGACGACCGCCACGTCGTGCCTGTCGTCGAGCAGGGCTTCGACGCCGGTCGCGAAGGTCGCGGCGTTGGCGCCGTGGAAGACGATCCGCATGCTCGCGCTCCCCGTTCAGAGCACCGAGATCATGCCGCCGTCGGCGTAGATGATCTGACCGGACACGTAGTTCGAGGCGTCCGAGGCGAGGAAGATCGCCAGCCCCTGCAGCTCCTCGGGCTGGCCCCAGCGGCGCATCGGCGTGCGCGACTTCACCCAGGCGTCGAACTCGGGGTTGGAGAGCAGCGCCTCGTTCATGTCGGTCACCATGTAGCCCGGGCCGATGGCGTTGGCCTGGATGCCCTTCTCGCCCCATTCGGCGGCCATGGCCTTGGTCAGCAGCTTGATGCCGCCCTTGGCGGCGGTGTAGGGCGCGATGGTGGCGCGGGCGAGCTCGGAGGTGAGCGAGCCGATGTTGATGATCTTGCCGCGGCCGCGGGCGGCCATGCGCCGCGCGGCCTCGCGGCCGACCACGAAGGCGGACGTGAGGTTGACGTCGATGACCCGCCGCCAGTCGGCGGTTGCAAGCTCGAGCATCGGCTTTCGGAACTGCACGCCGGCGTTGTTGACCAGGATGTCCACCGCGACGCCGTCCGCGTCGAGACGGTCGAAGGCGGCGACGACCGCCGCCTCGTCTGTGACGTCGAAGCCCGCCGTGGCGGCGTCGAGGCCGGCGGACCGCATTTCGGCGGCAGCGGTGGCGAGCCGGTCGGGATCGACGCCGTTCAGGATCACCCGCGCGCCGGCGGCGGCCAGCCCCTCGGCGATGGCCCGGCCGAGGCCCCGCGAGGAGCCGGTGACGAGGGCGGTGCGCCCGGTCAGGTCGAAGAGGGCGAGGCTCATGGCGGTCTCCGGGCGGGTCCGGCGGCGAGGCTAGGTCAGCGGGTCGCCCGGCTCAAGCGCGCAGATCCGGGGCTTCGCTCGGCGTCGCAGGGGGCCGGGGCGGGCGCCCCGGGGGTGTGTTATGGCGGCGTAACACGCGTGCAATTCAGGTTATGTATCTGAATTGATTGACGTTAATCTTCAATAATTCTTCGTGAATCCGCGCTCGTGGCTTCGCTCGCCGGTCCCGGACGCAGGGGCGCTAGCCCAGGCGCAGCAGCGCGGCGAGCACGTCCGAGCGCCGGAGCATGCCGGCGAGCCGGTGTTCGTCGAGGACCGGCAACACCCGGTGGGGATGGTCGATGAAGGCGGTGGCGGCGGTGGAGAGGTCCGCCGTGACCGGCAGCGACCGGACCTCGGAGGTCATGTAGTCGGCGACCGTGCCCTGCCATTCCTGGTAGTAGCTCGCGTGCAGCGCCGGCCGGAAGCAGTCCTTCTGGGTGACGAGGCCGACGAGATGGCCGCCCGGATCCAGCACCGGGGCCGCATCGACGCCCGCCTCGACGAGAATGGCCGCGGCGCGCCGGATCGGCGTCTCGGGCGTGAGCTCCGGCCCGCCGGTCCGCATGATCGAGCCCACGCGCACGGTCGTCATTCCCCGGCCTCCGTCGCGGGACGGCGGTTGGGGCAGATCGCGCAGGCGCCCCGGTTGAGGCAGGCCGCGCCCTCGCAGGAGGTGCGCAGCGACTCGCGTCCGAGCAGGAGGCCCGCGGCCAGCCCGCCGACCGCGAGCAGGATGATCGTCAGGGCGAGGAGAAGCTCCATGGCGGTCCCTCAGGCGATGCGGTCGGCGAACCGACCGGTCATCGCGCGCGCGAGCCCGGATCCGTCCGCGGTCAGGAAGAGCGCGTCGAGCCCGGCGCGGCGCGCGAGGTCGGGGCCGGCGACCGGCCCGGCGGCGGCGAGGGCGGTGGCCCAGCCGTCGGCGCTCGCCGCGTCCGCGGCGATCACGCTGACCGAGGCGAGCGCGCTGTCCGCCGGCGCGCCGGCGCGCGGATCGACGATGTGGCTGTAGCGCCGCGCGCCGAGCGTGTAGCTCTGGGCGCGCGTCCCGGAGGTGGCGACGGCCTCCCCGTCGAGCCGGACGATCTCGACCACGCCTTCGGGTCCCTGCCGGGGATCCTCGACGGCGACCCGCCAGCTCCGCCCGGACGGGTGGCGGCCGCGGGCCGACAGCTCTCCGCCCAGATCGGCCACGAAGTCGGCCTCGCCGCGGTCGGCGAGCAGCGCCGCGACGCGGTCGAGCGCGCGCCCCTTGGCGATGCCGCAGAGATCGAGCGTGAGCCCGTCGGTGGGCTTGGCGATCGCGTCGCCGTCCAGCGAGAGCGCGCGCCAGTCGGCCCCCTCGGCGCCGTGGATCGGACCGAAGCCCCAGCGGGCCACCAGAGGGCCCACGGTGGGATCGAAGGCTCCGCCGCTGGCCCCGGCGATGGCGAGCGCCGCGGCGCCGACGGCCAGCGCCTCGGCCGGGAGACGGTGGGCGCCCGCGGGCGCCGCGTTGAAGCGGCTGATCGCGCTGTCGGCGCGCCAGGGCGACAGGTCGCGGTCGACCTCCGCAAGCAGCGCCTCGATCGCGGCGCGCAGCCCGGGCCGATCCCGGCCCGCGGGCAGGGTCGACGCGCCAGCCCGTCCCGAAGGCCGGGCCGGAGAGGGTCTCGACCGGCGGCGCGGCCCGCAGGAGTGACGGCGCGGCGAGGGCGCATCCCGCGGCCCCGGCGAGGGCGGCGAAGCGGCGGCGCGACAGGGGGCTCGGGGCGCGCATGGGTCAGACTCCGAAATCGTCGTTGAAGATGGACTGCGGCTCGACGCCGAGGCGCTCGAGCGTGGCGAGCACGGCGGAAATCATCACCGGCGGGCCGCAGAGATAGTAGTGGCAATCCTCCGGCGCGGGATGGTCGCGCAGCGCCCGGCCGACGGTCTCGTGGATGAAGCCGGTCTCGCCGGTCCAGCGGTCGCCCGGGGCGGGATCGGAGAGCGCCGGCGTCCAGGTGAAGTTGGGATGGGCGGCGGCGATGGCGTCGAACTCCTCGACGTAGAAGAGGTCGGTCCGGGTGCGGGCGCCGTAGAAGTACCGCATCGGGCGGCTGGTTCCCGCGCCGATCTGTTCGTGGATCATCGCCCGCAGGGGCGCCATGCCGACGCCGCCGCCGATGAAGACCATCTCGCGCCCGCCCGGCTGGACATGGAACTCGCCGAAGGGCCCGGAGACCTCCGCCGCGTCGCCGGGCTTGAGCGCGAAGAGCCAGGAGGACACGACGCCCGGCGGGATCTCGCGCTCGCGCCCGGCCGGCGGGACCGCCAGGCGGATGTTGAAGACGACCCGGCCCGCGTCGTCGGGGCGGTTGGCGATCGAGTAGGCGCGCGTCACCGGCGCGTCGGAGGTGGCCGAGAGCGCCGACCAGCCGGTGATCCGCCAGGCGTCGCGGAACGGCGCCTCGATCTCGATGTCGTCGAAGTCGAGCGCGTAGGGCGGGGCGATGAGCTGCATGAAGGCCCCGGCTCGGAAGTCGAGGTCGCGGCCCTCGGGAAGGTCGAGCACCAGTTCGCGGATCAGCGGCGCGAGCATCCGGTTCGAGCGCACCCGGCAGGTGAAGCCCTCGGCGGCGAGCGCGTCGGCGGGCAGGGTGACGGCGCAGGAGCCGCGCAGGTTGACCTGGCAGGCCAGGCGCAGATGCGCGCGCCGCTCGGCCGCCGAGAGCACGCCGCGCTCGGTCGCCTGGGGCTCGCCCGCGCCGGCGCCGTCCACGGTGACGCGGCAGAGCCCGCAGGTGCCGCTGCCGCCGCAGGCCGCAGGGATGCCGATGCCCGCGCCCTGCAGCACCCCGAGCAGCCGGTCGCCGCGGGCGGCCTCGATCCGGGCGGAGTCGTTGACGGTCACGGTGAGGGCGGTCTGCGGGATAAGCCGGCGCCGCGCGGCGAGCAGGCCGAGCGTCATGCCCACGATCAGCGCCACGATGACCAGGTTGCCGAGGGCGATCTCGGTGATGGCGACGTCGGTCATTGCGCGGCCATCTGCGCGAAGGAGGCGAAGCCGAGCGACATCAGCCCGGCCAGCATGAAGGCGATGCCAAGGCCGCGCAGGCCTGCGGGCAGATCGGCGTAGGCCAGCCGCGCGCGCATGGCCGATAGCATGACCACCGCCACCGCGAAGCCGAAGCCGGCGCCGAGGCCGAAGACCGCCGATTCGGCGAGGTCGTAGCGGCGCTCGACCATGAAGAGGCTGCCGGCGAGGATGGCGCATTGCACGGTCAGCAGCGGCAGGAACACGCCGAAGGCCGCGTGCACCCGCGGGAAGAAGCGGTCGAGCAGCATCTCCACGAGCTGCACCACCGCGGCGATGACGCCGATGAAGGTGATGAGCGAGAGATAGGAGAGGTCGAGGTCGGGCATGCCCGCCCAGCTCCAGGCCCCTGGGGCGAGCAGGAGGCGGAAGATGATCTCGTTGAGCGGCACGGTGAGGCCGAGCACGCCGATCATCGCGACGCCGAGCCCGATCGCCGTCTCGGGCCGGCGCGAGAGGGCGAGGAAGGTGCACAGGCCGAGAAAGAACGTCAGCGGCATGTTCTCGGCGAAGGCCGCGCGCAGGAAGAGGGCGGCGAGGTCGTTCACGGGCGGGCCTCGGCGGTCTCGGGGGGCGCGAACTCGGGGGCCTCGACCTGCTCGGGCACGAGGCTGCGCACCGCCCAGACGAGGCCGCCGAGCAGGAAGAAGGCGCTGGGCGCGAGCAGCATCAGGTTGAGCGGCGTGAACCATCCGCCCTGGTCGACGGTGGGCAGGACCTGAAAGCCCAGCAGCTTGCCCGCGCCGAAGAGCTCGCGGCAGGCGCCGATGACGATCAGCACCAGCGAGTAGCCCAGGCCGTTGCCGAGCGCGTCGACCATCGAGGGCAGCGGCGGGTTCAGCCGGGCGAAGGATTCGGTGCGCCCGAGCACGAGGCAGTTGGTGGTGATCAGTGCGACGAAGACCGAGAGGCGCTGGGAGATGTCGAAGAAGTAGGCCTGCAGGAACTGGTCGGTGACGATGACCAGCGAGGCGACGATGACGATCTGCACGATCAGGCGGATCGCGTTGGGGATGTGGCGGCGGATCAGGCTGATGATCCCCGCCGAGGCGACGAGGACGGCGGTGAGCGAGGCGGCCATGGTGGCGGCGGTGGCCAGCGAGGTGGTCACCGCCAGCGCCGAGCAGATGCCGAGGATCTGCAGCGTCACCGGGTTCTCGCGCAGGAGCGGATCGGTCAGGGTGCGCCCGAGGCTGCGGCCGGCCATGCTCAGAACTCCCCGCGGCGGATGGCGTCGATCAGCGGGCCGTAGCCGTCGGGGCCCAGCCAGAAGCGCACCATCCCGGTGACGGCGTTGCTGGTGCGGGTGGCGCCGGTGATGCCGTCGACCTCGAACTCGGTCGTCGCCTGGCCGCGGGCCACGGAGAAGCGCAGCTCGCCGCTGTCGTCGGCGACGCGGGTGCCGGGGAAGCTCGCCAGCCAGGCCGGCTCCTCGATCCGGCCGCCGAGGCCGGGGGTCTCGGACTGCTGGGTGATGGCGAGGCCCGCGATGGTGTTCATGTCGCCCCCGAGCGCCATGACCGCCTGGATGAGACCGTTGTAGCCGACCGCGTACACGGGCAGCAGCGCCAGCGACACCCGGTCGTCGGCGCGGATGAGGTAGATCTGGGCGTAGTTGGGCCGGCGCCCGATGCCGGCGAGATCCTCGTTGGGCGCGATGTCGGTCCAGTTGGCGGGATCGGCGAGCACGGCGTCGAGCGTCGCGGGGGTGACGTCCTGCGCCGCGCGGCCGGTGTCGAGGTCGATGACGACGGTGGTCGGCGCGCCGCCGGCCTCCTCGAGGATCTCGCTCATCCCCGGGATGCCGGCCACCAGCGCCTCGAGGCGGGCCTGCTGCTCGGCGGCGCGGTTCTCGGTCTGGATCGGGCGCAGGATGACGGTGGCGCCGCTGACCAGGGCCGCGCAGAAGGCGGAGACGAGGAACGCCATGCCGACCGTCTTGGCGCGGCTGTCGTTGGGCAGCGCCAGGAAGCGCCGCCAGGCGGAGATCGGGTTCAGGTCAGCCAAGGCTCCTCCTTCGCCGCGCGAGCCAGAGCGCGATGGCGATCTCGTCCAAAAGGGGCGCGGCGAGCGAGGTGAAGAGCGCCGCGGAGATGAGAAGCTGCAACGGCGCCGCGTCCCGCCAGCCGACCGCGAAGAGCGCGACGAGCAGGCCGAAGAGCAGCCCGTTCAGCCAGCGCCCGAGCGCGGTGGTGGCGCTGGCCACCGGGTCGCAGACGAGCAGGACCAGCACCAGCCCCGAGAGGTTGAGGAGCGGCGACGACCGGCAGCCCGGCGAGGGCCGCGCCGGCGAGCGCGAGCGCGGCGCCCGCCACGATCCGCCCGGAGATCACGCCCGTCAGCACCCCGAGGGCGGCGGCCGGGATCGCCGCCCAGCCGACCGGCGCGACCAGGTCCGGCCAGGCCGCCGCCGGGAAGCCGAAGCCGAGGAAGGCCAGCGTCACCGTGGCGGGGTTGAGCACGTTGCGGCCCCAGCCGCCGAAGATCAGTTCGGCGACGACGGTGCCGAAGCTGACCCCGAGCACGAAGGGGAAGAGGCCCAGATCGACCGGCGCGAGGATGGCGACGGCGAGCGCGGTCAGCACGCCGGCGAGCGAGGGCGGCTGGGCGCGGGCGAGCATGAAGGCGACGTGCCAGGCGCCGGCGACCAGAAGGGCGAGCGCGAGGCGGCCGAGCGCCTCCAGGCCGCCGTACCAGAGCCAGGCCGCCGCGATCGGCAGCGCGGCGGCGAGAAGCAGCAGCGCGACGGTCTCGCGGTCCCAGATGCCCCGGATCATGCCGCCTCCGCCGCGATGCGGTCGAGGGCGCTGCGCAGCTGCGCCGACAGCCGCGGCTCGGCGCAGGTCACGTAGTCGGCGAGCGCGAGATCCTCCTCCAGGAGCGAGAGCGCGCCGAGCCGGTCGGCCGCCTCGAGGTCGCCGGAGGCCAGCGCGCGGGCGAGCGCGACCGCCGGCAGGCCGCCGCCCATCGCCTGGTCGAGTGCGGCGGTGGGGATCACGGGCAATGGCCGCGAGGCGCCGCGCAGCGCCGCGCGGAACCAGTGCGGCCGCGCCTCGCCCTGGCCGCGGGGCAGCGCCGTGACCTGCCGCGCGCGGGGCCCGAGCCAGCGCGCCTCGCGACCGTCGAGCGCCGAACCCGACAGGAGCGCGTGCGGCCCCGGGTGGAGGTGGCCGTGGCAGAGGCCGCGCAGGTCCGCCCCCGGCTGGCAGCGCACGAGGCGCGCGTCGCGCAGGGCTGCGCCGGCCACCGAAACCAGTCGCGTCTCGGGCAGGTAGCCGCTGGCCAGAAGCGCGCCCAGCGCCGCTGCGTCCTCGGCGTGGATGTCCCAGACCGGCGCGCCGACCGCCGCGGGGCGATGGGCGTGGATCTCGATCCCGGGCAGGCCAAGCGGGTGCCGGGGCGGGATGCGCAGCACGCGGAGCCGGCCGGTGGGCGCCAGCAGATCGGCGCCCCTGTCCTGGCACAGGAAGACCTCGCCGTCGGTCAGCCGCGCGAGGGCGTCGACGCCGCGCGCGAGGTCCTCGCCGGTGTCGGCCAGGGCCTGGCGGGGGTCGGGGGCGCCGGGGCGGGTGTCGACGGCCATCACGAAGATCGCGGCCGGCCGCTCGTCTGGCGCGGGCATCCGGCCGAAGGGCCGGCTGCGCAGAGCCCGCCAGAGGCCCGCCCCCTGCATCAGGGCGCGCAAGGGCGCCTCGCCGGTTTCAGCGTCCGAGGGGTCGCGTCGCCGCCGCCCGGCGCCCGGCTCGCGGAACAGCACGATCTGGGACAGGCGGTGGCCGGGACCGAGGTCGATCGAGGCGACGCGTCCGGCCATCGGCGCGGTCAGCACGATTGCGGGGTGGTGGCGCAGGCGCGCGAGCGGCGCGCCCTGCTCGACCAGGGCGTCCTCGGCGACCAGCGTCTCGACCCGCAGATCCTCGAAGGCCTGCGCGGTGACCGCCGCTTCCTCGGTCACCGCGTCGCGGACGAAAGCCACGTCGAGCGGCGGACCGTCGGGGCCCAGCGCAAGTCCCGATCCGAGGAGGCCTACCATTGCGCTCCGCCGTTCATTCAAGAATCCGCTTCCGGTTTCGTTGCTCCGCGCGGCAGAGCCTGCTAGCTTGGAGCCCTCAAATCAAGGTTACGAGTCCAGTCACCGGGTGGAAAGCCATGCGCAAGACGATCCAGAGATTTTCCGTGGTTTGCGTCGCCGCAGCGGGCGTCGCGGCGCTGAGCCAGGTCGGTTTCGCCCAGGAGGATGCGGCGGATGCGGCCCAGGAGGGCGAGACGGTCTTCGTCATGCCCAGCGCCGGGCCCTTCAACCCCGAGCAGATCAAGATCCCCAACGCGGAGGCGATCGCCGCCTGGGCGCGGTCGGGCCATGCCGACGCCTCCTCGGAGGCCTTCACCCACTGGGACGAGGACGGCGAGATCCGCGGGGCCTGCTCGGTCTGTCACTCGGGCGCGGGGTTCCGGGCGTTCTACGGCTTTGATGGCGGTCCGGGAGGCGTTCCGGAGCATCCCATGCCCATCGGGGGCGTGGTCGACTGCGACACCTGCCACAACCCCGGACTGGCGCTGATCACCGAGGTGGCTCTGCCGACGGGCGCGATGCATCCGGTGGCGGCCGGAGAGGCGTCCTGCCTGACCTGCCACCAGGGCCGCGCGGCGGGATCGACCGTCTCGGCGGCGGTGGCCGACAAGGCCGACGACACCCCGGACGCGGAGCTGAGCTTCATCAATCCGCACTACAAGGTCGCCGCGGCGACCTCGCTCGGCGGCTATGGCGGGGCCGGTTTCCAGTATCCCGACAAGACCTATTCGGGCCGGTTCTTCCACGCCCGCCCGGTGGAGACCTGCGTGTCCTGCCACCAACCCCACAGCCTCGAGGTGGCCTCCGAGCCGTGCCTGACCTGCCACCTGAACGGCGAGCCGGCGGAAATCCGCATCTCGCGCGTGAGCTATGACGGCAGCGGCGATCTGGGCAAGGGGATCCGCGCCGACATCGACGCCAACGCCCGGCTGTTGCAGTCGATGATCGAGGACTACGCCGCTCAGGTCGCGGGCACGCCGATGATCTACGACGGCCAGAACTATCCCTACTTCTTCGCCGACGCCAACGGCGACGGCGCGATCGATCAGGCCGAGGGCGAGGCGGTGGCCTACAACGCCTGGACGCCGCGTCTGCTGAAGGCGGCCTACAACTGGAAGTTCGTCACGGCCGACCCGGGCGTTCACGTGCACAACCCGCACTATGCGCTGGAGCTGCTCTACGATTCGGTCGAGGATCTGTCCGGCCCGGTGGGGGTGGATTTCGCCACGCTCGGGATCGCGCGCTGACAGGGGCGGCGTGATGCGCCGGCCCGGCCGGCGCGGGCCCGGCCCGGTCAGTCGGGACGGGTGATCGCGGCGACGTCGCCCGAGCGCCGGATCGCCTGCTGGGTCAGGATCGGGCCGACGACCTCGAAGACGATCGTGCTGGCGATGGTGGTGGCGAGGATCGCGTCGCCGTAGCTGGGGAAGCGCTCGGCCGCGACCAGGGCCATGCCGATGGCGACCCCTGCCTGGGGCATCAGCGACATGCCGAAGAGCAGCCCCTCGCGGGGGCGGGCGCGAATGAGCCCGCCGCCGGCGAGCCCGCCGAGGATGCGGCCGACGGCGCGCAGGCCGACATAGGCGAGCGCCAGCGGCCCGACGGTCCAGAGCGCGGCGACGTCGAGCGAGGCCCCGGCCATCACGAAGAAGAGCAGCAGGAACGGCCACTCGATATGGCCGATCTCGTTGAAGGGCCGCTCGTGGTGGCGGGCGACGTTGACGATGATCGCGCCGCAGACCATGCCGGCCAGCAGGAAGGACAGATCGAGGTAGAGCGCGGTTCCGGCGGTGAGAAACACCACGCCCAGCGCCTCCACGAGCGTCGGCTCGCCGGGCCTGAGCCGCCCGGTCAGATAGGCCGCCGGCAGCCCGATCGCGACGCCGAGCACGATGGCCCCGGCGACCTCGTAGAGCCCGAGCAGCAGCGCGTCGCCGGCGGCGTGGCCGATGGAGACGCTGGCCGCGGTCAGCGCGAGGCTGAAGTAGATCAGCCCCCAGGCGTCGTCGATCGCGACGATGCCGAGCAGCCGGCGCGAGAACGGGCCGACGCGGCCCGATTCCTGCACGACGTCGCTGGTGGCGGCCGGGTCCGTCGCCGCCGAGATGGCCCCCAGCAGCAGCGCCACGACCAGCGGAGCCCCAACCAGAAGCAGGCCCGCCGAGACGACGACGCCGGAGACGATGACCACGACGATCGACAGCACCAGGATGTCGCGCCCGTGGGCGGCCAGGGTCTCGCGGTCGAGCGCGCCGCCGAGCAGGAACGCCACCATCGTCAGGGCCGTCGGCGCGTAGAGATCGTTGGCGCCGTCGACGTCGAGCGGCAGCAGGTCGAGCCCCGGCGGGCCGAGGATCACGCCGAGCAGGATGAGCAGCGTCACCCGCGGCACGTGCACGATCCGGCCCAGACGCTCGAGCGCGAGCGCGGTCAGAAAGAGGATCCCGAGCGCGATCAGCAGTACCGAGGAGTCCGCCATCACTGTCCCGCCCGCCGCCATAGGTGCCCGCGCATCTTGCGCCCCGGCGAGGTGCGCTGTCAAAGCCGGTCGGGCCGGCGGGCCAGAAGCATTTGCCAGGACGGCGGCGGGTTGGCACGATGCGGCGGCGGAACCCGGAGGATCGATCGCATGGCCGGCGGATGGACGCGCGACGGCGCGGTGAACGAGCAGATCGAGGCGTCGATCGAGGACGAGATGCGGCGGCTGCGGGCGCGGCCCCGTCCGTCGGGCGAGAGCCTCGCGCGCTGCGCGGAATGCGACGAACCGATCCCGGAGGCGCGGCGGCGCGCGGTGCCGGGCGTGAAGCTCTGCATCGACTGCCAGTCCCTGCGGGACGCGCAGCCGGTCCGGCGGGGCGGCGTCAACCGGCGCGGATCGAAGGACAGCCAGCTGAAGTGAGCCGAGCCGGGAGAATCCGGTCCCGCGGCGAGACCGTCCGGTCCCTCCCGCTGTCGGCGCGCGCGCCTGCCGATCCTCTCAGCAGGCGGTGAAGCCCCCGTCGATCGGCAGGGAGACGCCGGAGATCATCGCCGCCCCGTCGCTGAGGAGGAACGCGATGGGCGCGGCGATGTCCTCCTCGGTCGCCCAGCGGCCCAGCGGCATCTGCTTGAGGAACGGCTCGGCGATCTCGGGGCGGCCCCAGTAGAAGGCCGACATCTCGGTCATCACGACGGTGGGATGCACGCCGTTGACGCGGATGCCGTAGGGCCCGAGCTCCATGGCCGACACCCGCGTGATGTTGTCCAGCGCCGCCTTCGAGGCGCCGTAGGAGATGTGGCCACGGAGGGCGACCAGCGCCGCCTGGCTGGAGACATTGACGATGGCGCCGCCGTTTCCCAGCCGAATCATGCTGCGCGACGCATACTTGGTGACCAGAAGCGCGCCGCGGGCGTTGACGGCGATGACCTTGTCGAACACCGCGATGTCGGTGTCCATCGGCGTCGCGATCTCGCCGCCGAAGCCTCCGCAATTGACCACTCCCCAGAGATCCAGATCGCCGATCGCTTCCGCGACGGCGTCCTCGGAGGTCAGATCGAAGGCGAGCGTCCGGCAGCCGGTCTCGTCGGCAAGCTGCTTCAGGCGCGCCGCGTTGCGTCCGGCGGCCACGACTCGCGCGCCCCTTGCGGCGAGATGCCTGACCGTCGCGGCCCCTATTCCCCCGCTCGCGCCGGTCACGAGGATCGGGCCCTTGTCGTAGGATGTCATTGCGCGGTCCTTTCCTTCTTGCAGGCGTTCAGCCCGTCGATCCGGCGGACGACGCCGGCCGTGCGGCGATCACCGTCGCGCCGACCGAAGGATCGAGCCGCGTCGCGACGTGAGACCATCGCCAGGGATCCGGGCGATGCAATCGATTGTTGGCCATGCCGACCGTTCCCGCCCAGTGGCGCGGACCCGACGCCGTTCGCCTGCGCGCGGGCCGGCCGTCAGACCGAACGCAGACCGTGGCCACGGATCAGGTCGATCATCAGCTTCTTGGCCTCGATCCGGTGCTGGCGGTGGATGGCCCGCGCGGCCTCGGCGTCGCCGGCGCCGATCGCGTCGACAAGCTGGCGATGCTCGGCGTTCGAGCGATGCGGCGCCGGGCGCATCCAGAGGGTGAGCATCCGGGCGCGGTGAACCTGATCCGAATAGGTGGCGACGATGGACTCAAGACGCCGGTTGCCCGCCATAGCCACGAGGCGTCGGTGGAACTCCGCGTCGGCCTGCGCCCAGGCGAGGCGGTCCTCGGCCTCGAGCGCGGCTTCCATCCGGTCGATCTGCGTGCGCAGCGCGGCGATCTCTTCGGGATCGGGCCCGGTCGCGGCGGCGTCGTGGGCCGCCAGCGATTCGAGCTCGACGAGGATCGAGTAGATCTCCTCCATGTCCTCCACCGACACCGGAAGGACGCGCACGCCGCGCCGCGGCCGGACCTCGATCAGCCCGTTGCCCTCGAGGATGATCGCCGCCTCGCGCACCGGCGTCCGCGACATGCCGAGCATCTCGGCCAGTTCGGCCTCCAGATGCGTCGATCCCGGCGCGAGCTGGTTGGTGATGATCATCTCGCGCAGGAGCGTCACCGCGCGCTGCACCTGCGACGGGGTCTTCTCCTGTGGAGCGGCGTCAGGCGGCAAGGTCAGTCTCCCGTCAGTCGAATCGTGCGCTCGGTTGCCGCCGCGTCGTAGATCGCCGCCTCGATCCGCATGTTGCGCAGGTAGTTCCGCGCCTCGTTCTCGAGCGCGGATCCGGACATGATGTGGCCGACTATATGGGCCTGAAGCGCGTAGACACAATCGCCGCCGAAACGGTCGAGAGGCCAGTTCCAGCCGATGGCGCGGGCCTCTGTCGCGCCGCGCGGGCGCAGCCGCAGGGTTCCGAATCCGTCGAGCGTCACGGTGGCGGCGGAGCCTTCCACCAGGCATTCCCCCATCGTCAGCCGCGGGTTGGTCGCGGCGTGGTCGGCGAGGCGGTTGCCGTCAAAGAGCGCGCGCCGCCCATCGGGGAAGCGAAACAGGATGGCGCCTGCGTCCTCGCCGGCAATGGCCGGGTTCAGTCGGCGCAGGTCGGCGCTCACCGCTTCCGGCTCGCCCATCAGGAAGCGGAACGTGTCGATCCAGTGAACGGCGGTCTCGTGCACCAGGAACCGCTCCATGCGCTGGAAGTAGGGCTGGCGATCAAGATAGGCCTGCGGGCCCTGTCCGTCCCCGGGCCGCAGGCGAAAGGTGATCTGGTAGAGGTCGCCGAGGTCGCCGGCCGCGATCGTCTCGCGGATGCAGCGGTACCAGGGCTGGAAGCGGAAGTTCTCGTGGACCACCAGCGGCACGCCTGCTTCGGCCGCGAGGGCGGCGGCCGTCTCCGCCTCGCCCAGGGATCCGCAGAACGGCTTCTGGCAGACGACGACGCGGGGAGCGGCGGCGAGCGCGGCGCGGATCAGGCCGAGATGCGCCGACGGCGGCGCCGCGATGTCGACGATGTCGGGCGCAAGGTCTCCGAGCAGCGCCGCCGGATCCTTCATGGTCAGGATCGCGTTGTCCGGCCCTTCGGTCTGCGCCGCGAGCAGCGCGGCCTTTCCCGGTTCGGGATCGGCCACGCCGGCCAGGCGGGTGTCGGGATTCCGGCTCCAGGCCTCCGCGTGAAATCCCGCGAAGTACCCGGCCCCGATCAGCGCGACCGACAGGGTCATGCCGGCGCGAGACCGCGCCAGGCCTGGGCGACGGCCTCCGCCACGGCCTCGGTCGACGCGTCGCCGCCGAGATCGGCAGGTCGCGTGCGGCCCGACCCGATCACCTCGGTGACGGCGCCGCGCAGCTTGGCGCCCGCCTGGCGGGCTTCGGCGTTGTCCCGGCTGCGGCCGAGCCATTCGAGCATCATCGCCCCGGAGAGGATCATCGCCATCGGGTTGGCGACCCCCCGCCCGGCGATGTCCGGGGCGCTGCCGTGACAGGGCTGGAACACCGCATGCCGCGCGCCGATGTCCGCGGAGGGCGCGAGCCCGAGGCTGCCCATCAGCCCGGCTCCGAGGTCCGACAGGATGTCGCCGAACATGTTCTCGGTGACCATCACGTCGAACATCCACGGCTTCTGCACCATCCAGAGCGCGACCGCGTCCACATAGGCGGTCTCGGCCACGATGTCGGGATAACGCGCGGCGCGTTCGGCGAAGATGCGCCGGAAGAAGGCGAAGGCCTGGAAGACGTTGGCCTTGTCGACGCAGAGAACCCGGCCACTTCCGCGACCGTCGGCCTTGCGCTCGCGCGCCAACTCGAAGGCGAAGTCGAAGAGCTTCTCGGAGACGTCCCGGGTGATCTCCAGCGTCTCGCGCGCGACCCGGTCGTCCGCGACGTGGCCCTTGCCATGCGAGGCGAACAGACCTTCGGTCGATTCCCGCACGATCACGAAGTCCAGCGCCGCCGCGCGCGGCGACTTCAGCGGCGTGTCCTGGCCGGGGACCACGAAGACCGGGCGCACGCCCGCAAAGAGCCCGAGGCGCATCCGCAGATCGATCTGCGGCGAGATCTCGGTGCCGTCGGGATAGCGGACCTCCGGCAGGCCCATGGCCGACAGCAGGATCGCGTCCGCCGCCCGGGCCGCGGCCAGCGAAGCTTCGGGGAGCGCGTCGCCGGTGTCGCGGTAGTGCCCGGCGCCGGCGGGCAGGCGCCGGAACTCCAGATCGAAGGTGTCGGCCCGCGCGCCGACATCGGCGAGCAGACGCACGCAGGGGGCCATGATCTCGGGACCGACGCCGTCCCCGTCGAATACTGCGATCTTGAAGGTCGACATGATTTCTCCCGGCGGTGGCGCCTGTGAGGAAAGCCAATAGCGCCTGCCAAGGCCATTGACAATGCATATTTTAACGCATACGCAATTCCGACGCCGTCCGGCACGCCAGGACGGGCACGCAGATCCAGTGGAGGAAAAGGATGAAACAACTCATCGCCGGAATGGCATCGCTCTCCCTCGGCGCAGCCCTGCTGGCCGGACCCGTCGCCGCCCAGGACTTCCCCTATCGCGACATCACCACCGTCGTGGTCTGGGGCGCAGGCGGCGGCACGGACACGATCAACCGGATGATCATGGCTGAGATGGAGAAGGAGCTTCCCGTCTCGATCACCGTGACCAACCAGACCGGCGGCGTCGCCGGCTCGAACGGGATGGTCTACGTGCTCAACCAGCCTGCGGACGGCTACACGCTGGCGGGCATCTCGGAGTCCAACGTCACCGCCGCGGTGCAGGGCGGCTGGGAAAAGCGGTTCGACGTCTGGCATCCCTTCATCGTGGGCGGCTCGCCCGACCTCATCTCGGTCACGAAGGGCTCGCAGTATCAGACCCTCGAGGATCTGATCGGCGCGGCCACGGCCGCTCCGGGAACCATCGCCGCCGGGGCTTCGGGATCGGGATCGATCCACCACCTCAACCTCCTGGCGTTGGAGAACGGCACCGGCGCGAAGTTCAAGTTCGTGCCCTACGGCGGCTCGGGACCGGCGCAGGAAGCCGCGGTCGCCGGCGAGGTCGAGGTGATCGTCACCTCGCTCGCCGAGCAGGCCGGGCTGATCGAGGGCGGCGAGTTCCGTCCGCTCGCGACCCTCGTGCCGGAAGCCGCGACGATCGGGGACATCACCATCGCGTCCGCGTTCGACGCCTATCCCGACCTCGCCCAGTACCTGCCGCTCAAGCAGGCCATCGGCTTCGCGATGCTCGCCGAGGCGCCCGACGACGCCAAGGCCGCGATCACGGCCGCCTTCGAGAAGGCGATGCAGTCCGACACCGTCAAGACCTGGGCCGCGGAGAACCACTACGACCTGTCGGGCCTCTCGGGGGCCGAGGCGAGCGCCGCCTTCGCCAATCTCGAGAGCAACTTCGCCTGGACGCTGCAGGAGCTTGGCGCGGCCAGCGTCGATCCCGAGACCCTCGGCATCCCCAAGCCCTGAACCAACGCGGGACCGCGGAGCCGGGCCGCCTGGCTCCGCGGGCAAGCGAACGGAGATCTCCATGACGGAAGGCCGCATCGTCCGCCGGCGCCAGGATTTCTGGACCTCCCTGCTCCTGATCCTCCTCTCGCTGTTCTTTCTGTGGCGCACCAGCGCCATCCCGTTCTTCAAGGCCGCCGCCGCGGGTGTGGAGGCGGGACACTGGTACAATTCCGCCGCCATCGTGCCCTACGTGATCTTCACCGCGCTGCTGGCGCTGTCGGCGGGACTGATGGTCACCGCCCTTCGGCAGGGCGGGGCGCCGCAGGGTGCGGGCGCGGCGGTCGCCGGCTTCATGGCGAGCGCGGGCGGGCGGCGGATCATGGCCGCGGCGCTGATCATGCTCGCCTACATCTTCGCCCTGGTGCCGCGCGTCGACTTCACCCTGGCGAGCGCGCTGGTGCTTCTGGCGATGATCTACGGGTTCCACGAGACCCGCGGCCGCGCCACTGCGATCGCCACCGTCGCGGTGCTGATCCCCTCGGTCTATGCGCTCGCCGTTCACCTGCCGCGCGGCGAGTGGGACGCGCCGCACGACGACGACTGGCTGACGCTCGCGGCCTTCGTCGCGCTGTGGCTGATTTGCTGGATCGAGGTGCGCGCCGCGCGCGGGCGGGTCGAGGGCTATATTCGCGCGGCCCCGTTCATCGCGGCGCTGGTCCCGCTCTTTCTCGTCCTGGTGATGGCGTTCGGCTTCCGCCAGAACGTTCCCAACCGCACCGGCCTGGTGTTCAAGCAGATCGAATACCACTACTACGTCAACGTTCGACCCTGGCTGCGGGGCGGCGAGGGCTGAGCGATGGACTTCGTGATCGCCCAGTTCGCCGCGTTCCTGTCGAGCCTCGCGGCGCTCGCCGGCGATCCGATGACCTATCCCTACCTCGTCTGCTCGGTCGCGCTCGGGATCGTCTTCGGGGCGCTGCCGGGGCTGACGGCGACGCTCGCCGTGACGATCCTCACCGGGTTCTTCGGCAACAAGATCCCGGTCGAGCAGTCGCTGATCGCGCTGATCGGCGCCTATGTCGGCGCGATCTACGGGGGCTCCTACCCGTCCATCCTGCTCAACATCCCCGGCACCGCCGCCTCGGCGGCCACCGCGATGGACGGCTATCCGCTGACCCGCCAGGGACGCGGCGGCGAGGCGCTCGGCCTCACGACGACCGCCTCGTTCATCGGCACGCTGATCGGCACGTTCTGCCTGCTGATCCTGATCTGGGCCCTGCTGGCGATCGCCCGCCAGATCGCCTCGCCGGAAAAGGCGCTGCTGGCGCTCTTCGGCATCCTCGTCTCGGGAACCCTCATGACCACGGATCTGGTGATCAAGGGATGGATCGCCGGGCTGATCGGCCTCGCGATGGCGATGGTCGGACTGGACCCGATCCTGAGCGAGGCGCGCTTCACCTTCGGCTGGTCGTACCTGCTGTCGGGGTTCATGGTGGTGCCGGTGCTGATGGGCGCCTTCGCCATTCCGCAGATCCTGGACGGCCTGCGCGCCGGTCCGGTCTCGGGCGACCCGCCGCAGGTCGGGCGCATCGTGCCGCACTGGCGCGCCGTGCGACGCTACCTGCCGGTGATCACCCGCTCGGGCGGCATCGGTGTCGGGATCGGCGCGCTTCCCGGCGTGGGCGAGGACGTGGCGGGATGGGTGTCCTACGGCGTCGGCAAGAGCTTCTCGAAGGATCCGGGCCGATTCGGGAAGGGATCGATAGAGGGCCTGCTCTCCTCGGAGACCGCGAACAACGCCTGCATCGGCGGCGCGCTTATTCCGCTGCTCGTGCTCGGCATCCCAGGATCGCCGCCGGCCGCCGCCCTGCTTGGGGCGCTCATGATCAACAACGTGACCCCGGGGCCCACCATCGACCCTGCGCTGATAACCCGGATCGTCGCCATCCTGGTGATGGCCTCGTGCACGATGCTGCTGCTCGGCCTCTTCACCGCGCGGCTGTTCATTTCCGTGCTGCGGGTGCCCCAGACCATCTTCCTGCCCGTTGTCCTCGTCCTGACCACCATCGGGTCCTTCTCGGTGGGTGGCGGGATCAACGACCTCTTCATCATGGTGATCGTGGGGCTGATCTCCTACGGGCTCATCCGCATGGAGTATCCGATCGCGCCGCTGGTGATCGGCGTGATCCTCGGCCCGCTCTTTGACGAGACGTTCCGGCGGGCGCTGCTGGTCTCGGACGGCGATCTCAGCGTGTTCGTCACCCGGCCCGGCGCGGCGATCCTGCTCTGCCTCAACGTGGCGCTGGTGCTGTCGCAGCTTCCGCCCGTCCGCCGGGGCTTCGCCCGTCTGTTCGGCGGTCGCGACCGCGACGCCCATTCGGAGGGCTGATCGATGTTTTGTGTGAGCGTGGACTTCATCGTGCGCGAGGAGAGTTTCGCGGCCTTCGTCGCCCGGATGAAGCGGCAGGCCGAAGAGTTGCTCGAGCGCGAGCCCGGCTGCCGCGTCTTCGAGGTCTGGACCGCCGACGACCGGCCCGGCGCGGTGCATCTGCACGAAGTCTACGACGACCGGGCCGCCTTCGCGGCGCACCTCGCAAGCCCGCATTTCCGCAGCTTCGACGCCGAGGTCGCCGGCATGCTGCGCGACAAGACCGTCACGCTCTGGGACCGCCAGCCGTGAGTCTGCTTCTGGGCGCGATCGCCGACGACTTCACCGGCGCCACGGATCTGGCAAGCACGCTTGTCGGCGAGGGCATGCGGGTCGTCCAGATCATCGGGGCGCCGAGCGAGGACGTCGGAGCCGGGGACGCCGAGGCCGTGGTGATCGCCCTGAAGTCCCGCACCGCGCCGGCGCCCGAGGCGGTCGAGGCGTCGCTGCGAGCGCTGTCGTGGCTTCGCGCGCGGGGTGCGCGCCAGATCGTCTTCAAGTACTGCTCGACCTTCGATTCCACGCCGCGGGGCAACATCGGGCCGGTCGCGGACGCGCTTCTCGACGGGCTCGGCGCCGACTTCGCCTTCGTTTGCCCGGCGTTTCCGGAGAATGGGCGCACGATCTACATGGGCCATCTCTTCGTGGGCGACCGGCTGCTGTCGGAGAGCTCGATGAAGGATCACCCGCTGACCCCGATGCGGGAGTCCGATCTCGTCCGCCTGATGGCCGCGCAGAGCCTCCGGCCGGTCGGCCTGGTGCCCCTGCAAACCGTGCGGACAGGACCCGAGGCGATCAGGGCGCGGATCGCGGAGCTGAGGGCGGCGGGCGTCGCCTACGGGGTCGCGGACGCGCTGACCGACGACGACCTGCGGCGGATAGGACAGGCCGCGCGCGATCACGCGCTGGTCACGGGCGGGTCGGGCGTCGCGATGGGACTGCCCGCAAACCTGCGCGCGGCGGGGCTTCTCCAGGCGGCGCGGCCTCCGGCCTATCCGCGTGCGTCCGGGCGGGAACTGGTGCTGTCGGGGAGCTGCTCGACGGCGACGCGCGCCCAGATCGCCCGGTCGCTCGGGCGCTGGCCTGCGCGCAAGCTCGACGTGGACGCCCTGGCGGCGGGCGAGGACGTTGTCGGGGCCCTGACACGGTGGGCGCGCGACCAGCGCGCCGATGCGCCCGTGGTGCTATACGCCTCGGCCGACCCCGAAGAAGTCGCGCGGAACCAGGCCCGCCACGGCGCCAGCCGCGCCGGCCAGTTGATCGAGGACGCGCTTGGTCGGATCGCGGAGCGCCTCCGCGCGGCGGGTTTCGATCGGATCATCGTCGCCGGCGGCGAGACGGCGGGCGCGGTGGTTTCGGCGCTGGGGGTTCGCGCCCTGCGCATCGGCCCGGCGATCACCGCCGGCGTGCCCTGGACCGGGGCGGTTGGGTCGCCGCCACTGGCGCTCGCGCTCAAGTCCGGTAACTTCGGGGGCGAATCCTTCTTCGAGGACGCCTTCTCGGTGCTGCCGTGACCGAAACGAAGCTCCGCGACGACATCGTGCGCCTGTCGCGCTCGCTGTTCGAGCGCGGCCTCACGTTCGGCGCGTCGGGCAACATCTCAGTCCGCCTGGACGACGGCTGGCTGATGACGCCGACGGGCGTGTCGATGGGCGATCTCGACCCGGCGCGGCTCTCGCGTCTCGACCCATCGGGACAGTTCATCGACGGCGACCGGCCGACCAAGGAGGCCTTCCTGCACCTCGCGATGTACGAGCGCCGACCGAAAGCCGGAGCGATCGTGCATCTCCACTCGACGCACTCGGTCGCGGTGAGCTGCATGGCGGACGTCGACCACCGGGACGTGCTGCCGCCGCTGACGGCCTACTACGTGATGCGCGTGGGCGTGCTGCCGCTCATCCCCTACTTCCCGCCCGGCGATCCCGATCTCGCCAGGGCCGTACGGGAACTGGCGGGCCGGCATCACGCGGTGCTGCTGGCCAACCACGGTCCGGTGGTCGCGGGCCGCAGCCTCGCCGACGCCGTCCATGCGACCGAGGAACTCGAGGAGACCGCGAGGATCTACCTGTCGCTCCAGGGCCTGAAGACCCGCCCGCTCACCGACGAGCAGGTCGCCGAGATCCGCCGCCGGTTTCCGCAGACAGCCTGATCATACGGCCTCCGCGGGCCGATCCACGTCGAGCTGGCTGCGCGCGATCCGTCGCGTGATCTTGAAGATGCCGTCCAGAATCTCGGCGAGCTCCACCTCGCGGACGTATCCCATCACACCACCCTTGGCGCCGCCACGAGCGTGACCGAACTGCTCGCGCCCGATGTCGCGGGACATCCCGACGACTTCTTGCTTCAATGCCCGCACCTCGGCCGCAAGCTCATCATCCTTGGTCACGACCGACCGCACGGCCTCGCCCAGCGCACGTGCAACCTCCGTATGGTAGAGCGTGAGGCGCCGGGCGGCTTCCGGGCCGATCCGCGCGTGCTCGTTGATCCGCTTGCGCGCCGACGTCGTGATGTCCGTCGCGATCCGGTCGGCGATGTGCTCGAGGTCATTGGCGACGCCGACCAGCTGCATCAGGTCCCTCGAATGCTCGTCCGACAGCCGCTGGAGCGAGATGCGGCCAAGATAGTCGATGATGGCCCGGTGCAGCCGGTCCACCGGCGGGTCCATAACCTCCAACTCCTCCAGCGCCGAGCGAGAAGACGACAGGGAGGCCGGGAGCGCCTTGACCAGCATGCCGTCCACGTAGTCGCCCATGCGTCCGATCTCGCGCCGGACGTTCTCCAGAGCGAATGCGGGCGTGGAGACCAGCGTCTCATCGAGGTACATCGGGGTCAGCGCCGCCTCCTCCGAGAGCGGTCTATCGGGCACGAGCCACTCCACGAACCGGGCGATCTGGCTGGTGAAGCCGATGAAGAGGATGGTGTTGGCCACGTTGAAGGTGGTGTGGGCGTTGGCCACCTCGCGCGCGAGGTCTCCTTGCGGAGATACGAAGCGCGCGAATGCGGCGAGTTGGTCGATGAAGAAGATCCATACCAGAACGCCCGCCACGTTGAACAACACATGCACGATGGCGGCGCGCACGGCTTCCCTGGGCTTGCCGATCGAGGCCAGTCCGGCGGTCGCGCAGGTGCCGATGTTGGCGCCCATCGCCACCGCGATGGCGGTCTCGAGGGTCATGACCCCCTGGCTGGCCAGGACGATGACGATGCCCGTCGTCGCGGCCGACGACTGGATGATCGCCGTGAAGACCATGCCCGTCAGAACGGCGAGAACCGGATTGGCCAATCGCGCGATGAAGTCGACAAAGGCGGGGTTGGTTCTGAGCGGGACCATGGCTTCGCTCATCAGCCCCATTCCGTAGAACACCAGCCCGACGCCAAGCAGCATCCGTCCGTATTCCTGCCAATCCTGTTTCCTGGACAGGAAGGACAGCAGAAAACCCAGCGTGATCATCGGAAGGGCGAACCGCGTCACGTTGAACGCCAGGATCTGCGCCGTCACCGTGCTGCCGATGTTCGCGCCCATGATCACGCTGACGCTCTGGGCCATCGACATCAGGCCGGCGGAGATGAAACCGACCAGGATCACCGTCGTCACGGACGACGAGTTCACCAGACCGGTGACCAGCGCGCCCATGCCCGCGCCGACGAAGCGGTTGCCGGTCACCCGTCCCAGCAGGTCCTTGAGCTGCTCGCCGGCCGCGCGCTTGAGGGCGGCCGTCATCAGGTCCATGCCAAAGAGAAACAGCGCGAGGCCGCCGAACAGCCCGGTCAGCAGCGCAAACTTGTCCAGTTCCCCGGTCATGCCGCGTCGCCTCCGGCCTTCACGACGGTCACGGGCGCGCGGGCGATCTGGACGACGCGCTCCGCGACCGATCCGAGCATCACGTGCGGCAGTCCCGTCCTGCCGCGGCTTCCGACCACGATCAGGTCCGCTCCGGTCTCGGCAGCGACCTCGGCGATGCGGCCCGACGGCAGACCGGTCACGACGATCTTCTCGATCCGGTCAAGGCCGGGCGCCTGCGGGTGGCGGTCCCGCACGCGGGCGACGAATTCGTCGAACATCTCCTGAGCCACATCGACCATCGGCCTGAGCCAGTCGCCGAGGGGCTTGCGGTAGAAGCCGGGACTCGACGCGGGGTCATGAACGACGTGCAGCACGGCGAGCCGCGCGTCCTCCCGCGCCGCCTGCGCGGCCGCCCACAGGAGCGCGGCCTCGGAGTCCGCCGAGAAATCCACGGCGCACAGAACAAGCCCGGACTCCGGGCTCATGGCAGGAGCGCCCCCCGCAGCATGAAGAAGATCATCGCCGACAGCAGCGCGGCCGCCGGGACGGTGATCACCCAGGCCGCCGCGATCCGCAGGAGCAGCGTGCGCTTGACCAGCTCGACCCGCTGGATCTTCTGCAGCCCCTTGCGCTCTTCCTTGCGCAGCGCGCCGGCCGTCCCGCCCGACTTGAGCTTACGCAGCATGTCGCCCTTCTCCTGGACGCTGGCCGCCTCGAACCGCTCGAGAAACGCGTCGACCGATTCGCCGTCGAGCTCCCGATGATGCTCCCGGATGTCCTCGATCATCCGGGAATAGCTGACCTTGAGGTATTCGCGCAGAAAACCCACCCCGAAGACGCCGCCGACCGCGATATGGGTGGAGCTCACCGGCAATCCGAGCTGCGAGGCGATGATCACGGTGATCGCGGCCGCAAGCGCCACGCAGAACGCCCGCGCCTTGTCGAGCTCGGTGATCTCCGACCCGACGGTGCGGATCAGCTTGGGCCCGTAGAGCGCGAGACCGAGCGCGATGCCGAGGGCGCCCACCAGCATGACCCAGAGCGGGATCGGGGCCTTTCCGGCGATGTCGCCATGCATGACCGCCTCGCTGATGCCCGCGAGCGGACCGACCGCGTTCGCCACGTCGTTGGCGCCGTGCGCGAAACTCAGCAGCGCTGCGGCGAAGATCAGCGGCACGGTGAAGAGCGCGTTGACGCCTTCCTTGTCGTTCGTCAGTCGCGGCGAGACCTGCTCGACATGCCGGCGCATCAGCGCCCAGACCGCCGCCGCGACGACGAGGCCCAGAACGCTGGCGGTGACGAAACCGACCGGAACGACCGCCTTGAGTCCCTTGAGCACCAGATATGTCGTGAACGACCAGCCCATCACCGCGATAAGGATCGGCGCCATGCGCTTCGCGGCGGCCAGCAGATCGGGCTGATAGGTGATGGTGCGCTTGATGAGATAGAGGAAGCCGGCCGCGATGAGCCCGCCCAGCACCGGCGAGATCACCCAGGACGCCGCGATCTGGCCGACGACGCCCCAGTCGGCGATGCCCCAGCCGCCCGCGGCGACCCCGGCGCCCAGAACGCCGCCCACGATCGAGTGGGTCGTCGAGACCGGCGCTCCGACGGCGGTGGCGAGATTCAGCCACAGCGCCGCGGCGAGCAGGCCCGCCATCATCAGCCAGATGAACGTGTTCGTATCCTCGATCATCGCCGGATCGATGATGCCGCTCTTGATCGTGCCGACGACGTCTCCGCCCGCGATCAGCGCGCCCGCCGCTTCGAACACCGCCGCGATGAGGATCGCCCCGGTCAGGGTGATCGCGTGCGATCCGACCGCGGGACCGACATTGTTCGCCACGTCGTTGGCGCCGATGTTGAGCGCCATGTAGCCGCCGATCATCGCGGCCGTAACCAGGAGGGTGCCCCCGGGCCCGTCGGGTCCGCGCGCCATCGCGAACAGCATGATCAACGCGATGAAGAGGACCGCGGAGCCGAGCCGGAACAGCTCGCCTCTGTTGACGAGCAAGCCTTCTTCGAGCCGGCGAACATTCCAGATGCCAGTTGCCACGGTTCCCTCCCAGTCCGGCGATGCGCCTCCAGGGACGCTCTTCTTCAAGGCGACCGATCAGGACCGGCGCGCGGAGGAGCAGAACAGTGGCGGAGCGCTGGCGACTTGCGCTGGATCAAATTGAGACAAAAAAATGTCACAAATCTGTCACAAAGATGCGTCCGAGCGGGAAAGCGTCCGGCCGCCCGCGCGGGTCAGGGGGCTGCGGGCCCCGGTCCCGGCCCGTCCGACGCCTGGTCGATCCAGACCTGGAAGCTGGTCAGCGTGTGCTGGCCGAAACTGTGCGTGAGCGGCACGTCGGCGGCGTCCCTGCCCTGGGCGATCAGCACCCTCCCGAAGCGCACGTCGTTGTTGCGCGGATCGAACACCCACCAGCGTCCGCCAAGATAGACCTCCATCCACGCCGCGAAATCCATTGGCGGATAGGGCGGCGGCTGGCCGATGTCGCTCACGTAGCCCGTGCAATAGCGCGCCGGAATGTTCAGGCAACGGCAGATGGTGATGGCCAGGTGCGCGAAGTCCCTGCACACCCCGACCCGTTCGTCGAGCGTCTGCGCGGCGGTGCGGGTGGCGCGGGAATGCTCGTATCCGAACCGGACGTGCCCGTGAACGAAGTCGCAGACCGACTGCACGCGCTCCCAGCCGAGGGGGGTCCCGGCGAAGCGCCGCCAGGCGAAGTCCGAAACGAGATCGGTCTCGCAGTAGCGGCTCGGCAACAGGAACGTCAGCACGTCCGCCGGCAGCCTCTCCACCGGATGCTGCTCAGCGCCCGCCGCGACGGGGTCGGGCGCGCCTGCGTCCCGCAGGATCCCCTCGGTCGAGACAGTGAACGCGCCGGCCGGAGCCACGAGCCGGCTGCACCAGTTGCCGAAACCGTCCCGGTAGCTCTCGATCGGGACAGCAGGGCTCGCCATCAGGAGGTCGGGTTTCTCGAGGTCGCTGGCGCGGGAGTAGTGCACGTTCAGGAGCAGGATCATCGGCGTCGGTTGCGGGAGGCCGTAGGTCAACCGACAACCGAGGTGGAGGCGCATGTCGAGCTCCGGGGCTTCGCGCTCGCGATCGGGCGAACGTCCCGCCGCCACCTTACGGCGCCGACGCCAAGATGTCTCGCCCGGCGGCGCCGGGCGGGCGCGATCAGGTGGCGGCGGTCCTGCGCCCTGCGGCCTGCGCGCCGGGTGTGGCGGCGGCCGCCAGCGCGGACGCGATCATCTCCGGCACGGCCGGATCGGTCCCGATGGGATCCAGCGCCAGCCCCTCGAACCCGGCCTCGCGAAGCGCCTCGGGAATGTCCTCGCGGACATGGCCGTTCGCCGCCGCGAAGTAGGGCAGGCAGATCGCCTGCCCCAGGTCTCGCGCGGCGTCCGCCACGAATGGGGCCTCGTCGACGAAACCCGTGGTCACGCCGCGAAAGACGCCGGCTCGTGCGATGACGTCCGCCGCCGCGCGCACCGGGGCGGAGGCGCGTGAATTCGACGGGGACCCGTGGCCGACGAGCAGGAGCATCGTTTTCGCCGGGTCCAGCCCCCCCGCCGTCGCCGCGGCGCGCGCCCGCGACAGGCACAGGTCCGGAAGCGCGGGATCGAGCCCGAGCGGCGCAAGGATGCGCGCGTCTGCGGCGCCGGCGGCCGCCATGCGTCTGGGGAGCTGCTCGCGGACGAACCAGCCGTCCGACATGAACATCGGATAGACGACCGAATCCGGTCCGAGTGCTGCGACCGCCCGGTCGATCGCGCCCGCGCAGGCGAGCGTCGCGCCGCGGACCCGCCAGCCGGGAAGATGGCGCGCGACGGTCCGCGCCAGTTCGGCCATGTCGGCTTCCGGACCCTCCGGATCCGACGGTTGTCCGTGGGCGACGAGAAGCGCGGCGCGATCTGCGGAAGGTGTCATCGGGAAAGCCGATCCTGTTTTGGACATGCGGTCAAGGGCCGGGCCGGCGCGTCGGCGGCCCCTTCGCATCAGCCCGGTTCGGCACACCCTACACGATGGAGAGCGCAGCCAGCCACGGTCCGGCGCATCCTCGTCGGCGCGGCGGGTTGCCGCGATCAGGCGGCGAAGGACTCCGCGAGGCGCGATGGAAGGTCGAAGCTGCGCAACGCGTCTGCGCGGGCGCGCGACGACATCTTGCGCGCGGTCTTGGCCACGATGCGCGCGACCGCGTCGGCGTCGTGCTTGGCGGCGAAACCGGCGAAGTACCAGCGCAGGAACACAAAACAGATCACGTCCTCGAGCATCTGGGTCTCGGGGTTGCGCTTCAGGTCCTCCTTGCGGAGCAGCCGCGCGACCCGCTCGACATCCTCGGGCGCGTATCCGGCGTCGGCCATGAAGTCGGAGACCCGGGCCGCGTGACGGCGCGCCTGCTCGGTCCGCCAGGCGAGATAGCCCGATCGGCCTTCGGGATAGTCTGCCCGGGGCAGCAGCCAGCGCTCGACGTGCTGGCCACGCGCCGCGATGCGGAGCGCCTCGGAGGCGTCCGGGTCGCGGCGCGCAAGCTCGGCGGTCATCCGTTCCCCGTAGAGGAGTGCGGCTGGGCGGGACGCGCCGGTGTCGTCCGTCTCTCGCTCGGGATCGGCGGCGTTGGCCGCGTCGATCGCGGCGATGACCGCTTCCAGGCGGGCGGTCACGCGGCGTGTCTCGAGGCGGCGCAGGAGGACGCAAAGGCGCGCCGGGACATGTCACTGAAATCGGAGGACCCGCCCGTGTCATCCGCGGTTGCCGGAGCATGCGCCATCGATCGCCACCCTTCGCCAAGCGGTTGTTCCCTCGGGGCGATCTAGCACGGCGGGCGGGGTGGCGTCGAGACGAAGCGCGTCGCCCGAAATGGCGACGGGCACCGCGCGGACTTGAGGCTCGGACGCATGACGGGGCAGTCGCACGGTCCGCGACCCGTTTGGATGGCCCGCATAACCAAGACCGGATTTCCCCGTTGCAACGACTCGGACTTGGTGCAATTGATTCAAATTGGACATCGGCGGATTTCCGCCGATGGCGCTTTTCAGATAGCTGAAATCCTGGGGGTCCGCTTTCGGCGGATGGGTTCCAGTTGGGGTGTCTGGCCGTTCTCGGGTGGGTCCCGGTCGGCCCTGTGCAGGGGGTGGTCGTGGCGGTTTCCAACAATTTTCAGGCGAACACGCTGGACCTGGACGGCAAGGTCAGCCTTTTCCAGCCGACGGCGCTGGACTGGGGCCCGGACGGACGGCTCTACGTCACCGAGGTCGACGGCGGCGTGAAGGTTCTGACGATCGCGTTCGGCGACAAGCCGGACGACGGCGTCTCCACCGCCAAGTTCTATGTCACCGCCGCGACCACCGTGCCATTGGTCAAGGGCGCGATCCAGAACCACAACGACAACGGCGCCGCCAACGCCGGCGCCAACCGCCAGGTCACCGGCATCGACGTGACCCAGCAGTTCGACGCCTCCGGCAACCCGATGAAGCTCGCCAACGGCGCGCCGATGGTGACGATGTACGTCACTTCCTCGGACAGCCGCATCGGCGCCGGCGGCGGCGGCGCGGACATCGGCCTCGACACCAACTCGGGCGTCATCACCAAGCTGGTTCAGACCGGCGCAAACAGCTGGACAGCCGTCGACATCGTGCGGGGCCTGCCGCGCTCGGAGGAGAACCACGCCACCAACGGCCTCGAGGTCATCCAGGAGATCGGCCCGGACGGCAAGCTGATCTCTGAGCGGATGATCGTGGCCCAGGGCGGCAACGCCAACTCCGGCGCGCCGTCCTACAACTTCGCGGGCCAGCAGGAACAGCCGCTTTCGGGCGCCATCCTCGAGGTGAACCTCGACATGCTCAAGGCCATGCCGGTCAAGTTCGACGGCGGACGCGCCTACATCTACGACCTGCCGACGCTCAACGATCCGACCCGGACCGGAAACCCCGACGCCAGCGACCCGTTCGGCGGCAACGACGGGCTCAACAGCGCGGTGCTCGCCGCCGGGGGGCCGATCAAGGTCTATTCCGCGGGCTACCGCAACTCCTATGACGTGGAGGTGACCGACGACGGCCGGGTCTGGACCTACGACAACGGCGCCAACAACAGCTGGGGCGGTCGGCCCGTGGGCGAGGCCGGAGACAACGGCGGCGCGATCGATCTCGCCCAGGCGCTCGGCTACATCGCCACCAACCTCAACAATGGCGAGGGCAACGTCAACGACGGCATCAACCTTGTGAACTGGAACCCGGCCAACAAGGACAACTTCCACGAAGTGACCCGGTCGGACGACCTGGCCGGGCGCACGCTCTCCGCCGGTCAGGGCGGCGCGCAGACCTACGTCCAGGAAGGTCTCGTGCACGTCTACGGCGGCCATCCGAACCCGACCCGCGCCGAGGGTTCGCGCGCGGGCATGCTGTTCACGCCCGGGGCGGGCACCGACAACGCGTTCCTGATGGTCTCCAACCAGGACAGTTTCGGCAACGGCGGCGGCAGCGACTACGCCGAGGTTATCGGCTGGCTGACGGCGGTGGAGAACAACAACGCGGCCTTCCCGTCCAGCGGCATCTACGGGGCGGCCGCGGGCGCGCTGACCAAGAAGGTGCTCGCGGTCACGCCGGGCGTCGCCTACGACATCTACGCCCTGGCCGGCGGCGCCGGAGCGGCGGTCGTCAAGGGCGGTCCGGCCCCCGCGGGCGGCGTCTTTCTGGGCACGTCCGGCCTTCCGGCCGACATTGCGAACATCGTTCCAACGAAGAACCCGATCGAGGGCGACTACAAGGAGGGCGGCAAGACCGACGGCGCTCTGGACAGCGGCAACGGCTCGATCAACGGACTGACCGAGTACACCTCGACCATCCTCGACGACGGCGCGATCAAGATGAAGGGCGCGATCATCGCCGCCAACCTCAATGGCGGCAGCCTCATCGTGATGGGTCGCAACGCCGACGGAAGCATGTCGAGCATGGTCCAGAACGGCTTTGCGGTCGCGTCCGATCGCACCACGCTGAACGCCGGCGGCGGACCGTTGGGACTGACGTCGCTCGGCGACGACGTGGCCGAGCGCGGGCTTGCAAAGGCGTTCCAAGGCTCGATCTGGGTCGCCACCTACAACCAGAACGGACCGCTGATCGAGGTCTTCCAGCCGGCCAACGGCAAGGTGCCCCTGGCCGGCCAGCAGATCGTCAACACCACCGATCACGACCTGGACGGCGTCGGGCACATCGCCGACCCCTTCGAGTTCAGCGCCGCCAACGGCTACGCGATCGCGCCCGGCCAGAGCATCGTCATCGACTTCAACCCGCAGAACGCCAACTTCCCGACCTCGATCGCCGGCACCGGCCTGCTGGGCGCGGCGCTTGACGGCGTGACCCCCAACCGCGATGCGCAGACCGCCTTCGAGAACTATCCGCCCAGCCAGCAGCTCGACGGGCTCTACGACATCGGCGGCAACGTTCTGCCCGGCGGCAACGCGCCGATCCTCCAGATCAAGAAGGTCGCGCCGGGCAGCGTCGTGGGCGCCGCCAATACCGCGCGAGACGTGCTGCACACCGGCGTCAAGCCCTCGGCCGACGTCAGCCAGATCGTCGCCTCGATGACCGCGAAGAACTGGATCCCGGCGGCGGGCGGCGTGAAGGACGGCCAGCTCACCGGCATGATCTTCGGCGACGGCACCCAGGCGAACTTCCTGCGCGTCGTGTTCGGCAGCGTCAACGGCGCACCGGGATTCGAGGTCGGATACGAGCTCGGCAACGCCAACTACACCAAGCTCGCGACCATCGCGACGCCCGGCCTGTCCAGCGCGGCGGTGTCGCTGATCGAACTCAGGCTCACCCTGGACAGCAAGACCTTCGCCGTCGCCGCCGCCTACAAGCTGGAGGGGCAGGCCGGCTTCACCTCCATCGATCTCAAGGGTTTCGTTCTGCCGCCCGGCGTGCTCCGCGACGTGCTGACCGGCGCGCACACGATCGGGGCCGCGCCGGGGCAGGCGTCCGGGGCGGCCATCGGCTTTCTCGCTGAGACCTCGCCCTCCAATCCGCTGGAGGCGGTCGACTTCTACAGCCTCAGGATCGAGGCGTTCGGCAACCAGATCCTCGCCACCACGGGATCGCAGGTTGGCGCCCCGGGCTCCGCCGGGATCGACACGCTGGTCTACACCGGCGTGGACACCGTGCTTGCGCCGCTTGCGGGCAACGTCGAGAACTTCGACGGCTCGGGCTCCGCGGCGAACTACGCCGTGATGGGCAACGCGCTCGGCAACGTCGTCAAGGTCGGCTCGGGCGCCAACACCGTCACGACGGGCGGCGGCGCAGACACGGTCGTCGGGACGCTGGCGCAACTCGCCGGCGACACGATCACCGACTTCTCCGCGGTCGACGCCGTCATGGTCAGCGGCGCCGTGCTGAGCGGCCTCGACATCAGCTATGGCGCGGGGCCCGCCAGCCTGATCCTCAACGGCCAGGCGCTGAAGTTCACGGGCGACGCCTTCGCGGGCTTCACGTCTGCGGCGGGTCCCGCGACCTTCGCCTTCGCCCAGACCGCGGACGGCGTGAAGATCACGCTGAACAACGCCGGAAGCGGGGCCGAGACGGTGCTCTACCGGGTCAACGCCGGGAGCGGCGGCACCACGGCCGCCAACGCGTCGGCGGGCAGCGGCACAATCGCGGCGCTGGACGGTGGGCCGGCCTGGCTGGGCGACGCCGCGCTGATCGGTGCGACCGGCCCGATCTCGGTCACGGGCGCGGGGACCGGCGTCTACACGCAGGCCCTGAGCAACCAGGTCAACGAGATCGAGGCCGGCAACGTCGATCTCGCCAAGGTGCCCTGGCAACTCTTCGTCAACGAGCGCAACGATCCGGTCAACGACGCGACGAAGCTCGCCTACAACTTCGCGGTCGAGGCCGGAAAGACCTACAAGATCACGCTCTACTACTCGGAGAACTGGCCGGGCGTCTTCGCCTTCGAGGATTCCACCGGCCAGACGCGCCAGTTCGACGTCACCGTCGAGGGTCAGCTCCTGCCCGCCTTTACCGACATCAACCCGATCATGGAGGCGGTAGCCAAGATCGGCGCTCCCTTACCGCCGGGTTCGGCCAGCAACGCGACCAAGCAGCCGTTCCTCGGCATGGCCTTCGAGAAGAGCGCCACCTACACGGCGACGGACGGCACCCTGACGGTCGCCTTCGAGCACGACATCCAGAACCCCAAGATCAACGCCATCCAGATCTCCCAGATCGGCGGGCAGATCCCGCCACCACCGCCGCCGCCGGTCATAACGGTCGCCGACGCCAGCGCCGGCGAGGGCGGGGTGGCCACCGTCGCCTTCAACCGGTCCGGCGACCTCGCGCAGGCCGTGACCATCGGCTTCCAGGTGATCCCGGGGACCGCCTCGGCGGCGGACTATGTCGCCCCCGCGACACAGACGGTGACCATCCCGGCCGGAGCCGGCAGCGCAAGCATCGCCATCCCGATCATCGACGATACGCTGCCCGAGGGCGCCGAGGTCTTCAACGTCAACATCACCTCGGCCACGACCGCATCGGGTCCCGCCACGGTCGCCGACGGCTCCGCCACGGTGACCATCGCTTCGAGCGACCTCCCGCCGCCTTCGGCGACGGTGGTGGCGCGCTGGAACGCCGGCACCGCAACCGTGGCGGCGATCGACGGCGGACCGAACTGGACCGCGGGAACGGCGGTGATCTCCGGCGGGCCGACGAAGGTGTTCACCGGCGGCATCACCGCCAAGCACGCCTCCGTCGCCGCGAGCGCGCCGATGGGTCTCTTCGCCCAGGAGCGGTGGGACCCGGCGACCGGCGCCGAGATGAGCCTCGATTTCGGCGCGGGACTCGCTTCGGGCGCCTATGCGGTGCGGCTCTTTCTCGGCAACGCGTTCGGGGGGACGTCCGCGGTCGGGCAGCGGGTCTTCGACATCGCGATCGAAGGCGCGCTCGCCTTCGACGACGTCGATCCGGCCAAGCTCTTCGGCCACGCCACGGGCGGCATGCTGGAATGGAAGGGGCAGGTGACCGATGGCGTCATCGACATCGACTTCGCCCGCGTCGTCGACAACCCGCTGATCAACGCCGTCGAGATCCTCAAGCTCGACGACGCCGCCCCCCCGGCGCCGGTGGCCAAGCCGACGCTGGCGCTGGCCGCCGCGCCGACGCAGGCGTCCGAGGCCGCCGGCACGGCAATCGTGCTGACGGTGACCGCCTCGGCCCCGGTCAGCGGCGAACAGTCCGTTTCGCTGATCCTCGGCGGCCAGGGCGTGACCCAGGCCGACTTCGCGACCCCGGTTCCGCCAGCGGTCATCATTCCGAGTGGCCAGACAAAGGCGAGCGTGACGCTCGTTGTCGCCGATGACACGCTGGTGGAGGGCGGCGAGACCGCAGTCTTCACACTGGCCAACCCGTCGTCCGGCGTCGCGCTCGGCGGCGTGGTCTCGGCCAGCGTCAGCATCGCCGACAACGATGCGCCGGCGCCCGTCGTCATTCACCGCTGGAACGCAGGGACCGCGACGGTCGAGGCGATCGACGGCGGGCCGGCCTGGACCGCCGAGACCTCGGTGATCAAGGGCGGCCCGACCAAGGTCTTCGCCGGCGGCGTTGCGACGACGCATGGCTCGGTTGCCGCGACCACGCCGTCGGGCATCTTCGCCCAGGAGCGCTGGGATCCCGCGACCGGGGACGAGATGGCGCTCGCATTCGGCGGCGGCGGTCTGGCGGCTGGCGACTACGCGATCCGGCTGTTCCTCGCCAACGGCTACGCCGGAACCGCTGCGCCCGGCGCGCGGGTCTTCGACATCTTCATCGAGGACCAGATCGTCTTCAACGACGTCGATCCCTCGGCGCTGTTCGGTCACCAGACCGGCGGAATGCTGGAGTGGAGGGGCGCGGTGAGCGACGGGACGATCGACATCGGCTTCACGCACGGGATCGACAATCCGCTGATCAACGGAGTCGAGATCCTCGCGCTCGGCGACGCCCTGCTGGTGTGAGCGCCCGTCCCGAGATCGGTCCGCCCGAGAGACGGCGGACCGGTTCGCATCACACCTCTTCGGGCACCATGTCGATCGCGCCGCAGGGGCATTCGGCGGCGCAGATCCCGCAGCCCTTGCAGTAGTCGAGATTGAACTCGAACCGGTTGCCCGGCCCAAGCTTGATCACGGCGTTGTCCGGGCAGACCCCGTAGCAGTTGTCGCATTCGAAGCAGTTGCCGCAGCTCAGGCAGCGGCGCGCCTCGAAGAGCGCGGTATCCTCCGACAGCCCGCCCTGCACCTCGTCGAAACCCGAGACCCGCCGCGCGAGGTCGAGCTGGGGTCTCACGGTCTTGGGCGCGTCGCTGTAGTACCAGGTGTTCAGCCGCTCGAAGCCGGCGACCTGCTTTTCCGACGGGGCGGAAGCGCAGTCCCGCGCAGCCAGGCGTCGATGTGGCGCGCAGCGCGCTTCGCCTGCCCGATGGCCACGGTCACGTTGCGCTCGCCCGGCGACATGTCGCCGCCGCAGAAGAGACCGGGATGATTGGTCATCTGCGTCTCGGGATCGGTCATCACCACGCCGTCCTGGACGACGATGTCCTCGACGCTTCCCAAGAGCGACAGGTCGACCTCCTGGCCGAGCGCGAGAACCAGCGAATCCGCCTCCAGCGTCTCGAACTCTCCGGTCGGCTGCGGACGGCCCTCGGCGTCGAGCTCCATCTTCTCGATGGTGAGCGTCTCGCCCCGGGCCTCGGTGATCGTGCTCAGCCACTTGACCTTCACGCCTTCCTCCAGCGCCTCCTCGAGCTCGAAATCATGCGCGGGCATGCGCTCCCGGTTCCGGCGGTAGACGATGATCGCGTCGGTCGCCCCGAGCCTGCGGGCGGTGCGCGCGACGTCTATGGCTGTGTTGCCGCCGCCATAGACCGCCACGCGCCGTCCCAGGAGCGGCTTGTCCTCGCCCTCCATCGAGCGCAGCACCGAGACCGCGTCGAGGATGCGCGCGCTGTCCTTGGCCGGGATGTAGGCGCGCTTGGCGATGTGCGCGCCGACGGCGAGGAACGCGGCGTCCGCCCGTTCCGTCTTCATGCTCGCCGCGATGTCGTCGACCCGCTCGCCGTAGCGGAACGTCACGCCCATCGCGGCGATCCGCGCGACCTCGGCGTCGAGCACGTCGCGCGGCATCCGGTATTTCGGGATGCCGTAGCGCATCATGCCGCCGGGCGCGTCGCCCGCTTCGAGCACTGTGACCGCATGGCCCATCCGTCGCAAATGGTAGGCGGCCGACAGGCCAGACGGGCCGGCCCCGACGATCAGGACGTGCTTGCCGGTCTCTTCGGCCGGGGTCTCGAACACCCAACCGCGCTTGAGGGCCTCGTCGCCGAGGAAGCGCTCCACGGAGTTGATGCCGACCGCCGAGTCGAGCTGCGCGCGATTGCAGACGCTTTCGCAGGTGTGATAGCAGACGCGCCCCATGATCGCGGGCAGCGGATTGTCCCGCGTCAGGTGACGCCAGGCGGCCTCGTAGTCGCCGCTTTCGGCGTGGTAGAGCCAGCCCTGGATGTCCTCGCCCGCCGGGCATTCCTTGTTGCAGGGTGGCAGTCGGTCGACATAGACGGGCCGCTCGGTCCGCCATGTGCCGGTCTTGTTGGCGAGCGACGAGCCGGGATCGAGGGTGATGGCGAAGGGCTTCTTCATGGTCACTGTCCGCTCTCCTCGTCGAGCAGGCCGAAGCGCTTGATGTTGCGATCCGCGCCGGCCTGGATCCGGGCGACGATGTCGGGGCGCCCCTCGCCCGAGAACAGGTGGGCGAAACGTTTCTGCGGCCGGAGGTATTCCTCCACCGGGACGCGGCGCCGGATCCTGGTGACGGCGGTGATCGCGCCGTCCTCCGCCTCGAAGATCGGAAAGATGCCGGTCTCGCGGGCCAGTCTCGCGATCCGGATCGTGTCGTGACTGGCGGACCCCCAGCCGAGCGGACAGGGCACGAAGACGTGCAGATACCGCGCGCCATGCATCGACATGGCCTTCTCCACCTTGGCCTCGAGGTCGTGCAAGTCGGCCACAGTCGCCGTCGCGACGTAAGGGATCTCATGCGCCATCGCGATCAGCGGCACGTTCTTGCCCTTGCCGAACTCGGCGCCGGGCTCCGGTCCGAGCGGCATGGTGGTGGCGGTGCGCGCGGCGGGCGGCGTGGCGGAACTGCGCTGCACGCCGGTGTTCATGTAGCCTTCGTTGTCATAGCAGATGTAGAGCACGTCGTCGTTGCGGTCGAACATGCCCGAGAGGCAGCCGAAGCCGATATCGGTCGTCCCACCGTCGCCGCCCTGGGCGATGACGCGGGTGGCGCTCTGCGAGAGGCCGGCCTTCTGCGCCTTGACCTTGAGCGCGGCGGCCATTCCTGTCCCGACGGCGGCGGCGTTTCCGAAGAGCGAGTGCAGCCAGGGAAGCTGCCAGGACGTCTCGGGATAGGGCGTGGAGAAGACTTCGAGACATCCGGTGGCGTTGGCGGCAATGAGCTGTCCGTCGGTCGCTCGCAGCGCCGCGTCCACGGCGTATCGCGCGCCGAGCGCCTCGCCGCAGCCCTGGCAGGCGCGGTGACCGGAATTGATCGCGTTGTCGCGGGCCGTGGAGGCCTGGACGCTGCGCGCACTTTCCGGCAGCAGCCGGTTGCCGACGGTGAAGGTGCCGGTCTGGTAGAACTTGATCTCCTGGGTCATCCGGCGCTCCTCAATTCACCTTGGCCGCGACGGTCCCGACGTCGCGCAGAAGGTTCTCGGCGATGGGTCCGCTGCGCCGCATCGAGGCTTCGCGGGCGAGCTGACGGTTGACGATGTCGTGGTCGAGATCGAGGAACGTCAGCGGCTCCAGCGCGTCGCGGATCGCGAGGCCCAGCATATCGATGAGCGACGCCTGCGTGATCGCGCGGCCGCCGAGCCCGGCGACGACGGTGTACCCGCGCAACTGGATGCCCGACAGCGCGAGGCGCACGTCGGTCGACACGACGCCTCCGAGGCCCACGGAGAAGCTCTTTTCCAGCACCACGACCCGTTTCGCGCCCTTCAGCGCGTCGCGCACGGCCTCCAGCGGGAACGGCCGGAACGAGCGGATCGAGAGCACGCCGACCTTCACGCCGTCCGCGCGCATCGTGTCCACCGCTTCCTCCAGGGTGCCGACGACCGAGCCGAGGGCCACGACGATCGTCTCGGCGTCGTCGATGCGGTAGCCGCGAGTCAGCCCGCCCGCCGCGCGCCCGAAGCCGCTCTCGAATTCCGCGGCCATCTTCGGGATCAGATCGAGCGCCATCGTCTGCTTGGCGTGCGCGAGATAGCGCACCTCCATGAACGCCTCCGGCCCCACCATGGCGCCGATGGAGACAGGCTCCGCCGGATCCAGCACCTGGCGCGGCTCGTAGGACGGCAGGAACGCGTCGACCCGGGCCTGGTCGGGCATGTCGACCTGCTCGTAGGCGTGGGTCAGGATGAAGCCGTCCATGCAGACCATCACCGGCATCGACAGCTCCTCGGCCAGTCTGAACGCCTGGATATGCAGGTCGAGCGCCTCCTGGTTGCTCTCGGCGAACAGCTGGATCCAGCCGCAATCGCGCTGGCTCATCGAATTGCTGTGATCGTTCCAGATGTTGATCGGGGCGCCGATGGCGCGATTGGCCACAGTCATGACAATCGGCAGGCCGAGGCCCGACGCGTTGTAGACCGCCTCGGCCATGAACAGCAGGCCCTGGCTCGCCGTGGCGGTGTAGGTGCGCGCGCCGGTGGCGGAGCTTCCGATGGCGACGCTCATCGCCGCAAACTCACTCTCGACGTTCAGAAACTCGCAAGGCGAGAGCGTGCCGGATTTGACCAGGGCGCCGAGCCCCTCGACGATGTGCGTCTGCGGCGAGATCGGATAGGCGCAGATCACTTCGGGGCGGCAGAGCGCCACGGCCTGCGCGACGGCCTGCGAGCCTTCGATCTGCGTTCTCATGGTCTGATCTCCGGCGCACGGGATGTTTCTCGGGGTGGCGCGGACCGCATGGAGGCGGCGACATGCTCATAGGCCTCGGTCGCCGCCGCGACGTTGCGTTGCGCGATGTCGCCACTGAACTTGTCGCCGATCGCGTGCACGACCGCCTCGAGGGTGACGATGCCCGTCAGGGCCGCGGCCCCGCCAAGCAGGACGGCGTTGGGGAGCGGCCGGCCGAGATGGCGCTTGGCGATCTCCGTCGCCGGGAGCGAGGCGAAGTGCGCGCCGGGCAGGCGCTCCATCACGTCGCCGATGCCGAGCTCCTGGGGCGTCCGGGCGCTGTTGATCAGCACATGACCGTGCGGCTCCAGTCCTTGGAACACGTCCACCTGGTGCAGAAGGGTCGGATCCTGGATGATCAGCAGATCCGGGGCCAGCACCGGTTCGCGCGAGCGGATCGGCCGGTCGTCGATGCGGCAGAACGAGACCACCGGCGCGCCGGTGCGCTCCGACCCGAAGCTCGGAACGGCCTGGGCGTGACGGCCCTGCTCGAAAGCCGCGATGGAGAGCATCTCGGCCGCCGTGACGACGCCCTGCCCGCCACGCCCATGGATCCGCACTCGAAACATGATGGTCTCTCCTTTCGGCCCTGGTCGGGAGATTGGAGCAGAATTCCGCGCGCCGCCTTGATGCGGATCAATGGTCGTCAGCGGCGGTCCCGGCTCAAGGCGGCGCCGGGCGACCGGACGGGACGAGACGCGCCGCCCGGACCTTCGTTGCAGTTCAAGACGGCGCGGACCGCCTGCAGAACTCCTCGACCCTGGCGCGGTCGACCGGATTCCACCACACCCCGTCGTGCTTGAGGCTGGAGGCGACAATCACCCCGTCGGTGCGCGTGAGGATGGCGGCGACGTTGTCCGCGGTGACGCCGGACCCGACAAGCAGCGGGAGATGCGTTGCGTCTCGCACCTCGTCGATCTCCTCCAGAGTCGCGGCGTCTCCGGTCCTCTGTCCCGTCGCGATCACCACGTCCGCATCGAAGAAGGCCAGGTCCCGCGTCAGTTCCGCGATGCTGCGATCGGCGGTGATCGCATGCGCCCCGTGCTTGACGTGGGTGTCCGCGAAGATCCGCACGCCTTCCGCGCGCAGAAGGCTGCGGTAGCGCATCGCCTCCGCCGCCCGTCCTTCCATGAAGCCCTCGTTGGCCACATAGGCGTTCGCCCACTGGTTCACGCGGATGAAGGTGGCCCCGGTCGCCGCCGCGACCGCCAGCGCGTGGAGGGGGGCGTTGGCGAGCACGTTGACGCCGACAGCCGCCCCGGTCGCCGCGATGATCCGGTCGGTCGCCACGGCGAGGCAGGCGGCGGTCTCGGGCGTGAGGTCCTCGGGCTTGGAGAACGGCACGTCCCCATGGTTCTCCACGATCAGGCCGGAGAGCCCACCCTCGACATAGGCGGCGGCGTCGCGGACGCAGGCGTCGTAGATTGCCGCCAGGCTTTCGCCGCGATAGCGCGGGCTTCCCGGGAACGACGGACAGTGCACCACGCCGATCAACGCCTTGTCGGCGCCGAAGATGTCTCGTATCGCCGTCGCCGGCCGGTGCGAGATCGCCGTCATCTGGAGCATCCCCCTTGGGTCATGACGCCTTTGTGCTGGGAAACGCGGCCTGGGACGAGACCCTGCGTCTCGCGGCGCTGCCCGCCCCCGGAGCGTCGGTGCATGTGCGCCGCGGCGCGTCGGGCCCGGGCGGCAAGGGTCTCAACCAGGCCGTCGTCCTCGCCCGCGCCGGCGCGCCGACCACCCTGGCCACGGCCATCGGCGCCGACGCGGCCGGAGCGCGCCTCGCCGACGCGCTCGCGGCCGAGGGTCTTCGCACGATCCTGATCCGCCGGGAGGGACTGGCGACCGACTGGTCCGCGGTGCTCGTCAGCGAGACCGGCGAGAACGCAATCCTGACCGCCACCGACGCCGCCCAAAGCCTCGACGCGGCGGACGTCTCCGATGCGCTGGCCGGCGCGGGCGCGGGGGATCTCTGCGTGCTGCAGGGCAATCTCACGCGCGAGGCGACCCTTGCGGCGGCGGCCGAGGCGCGGCGGCGTGGCATGGTCGTCGCGTTCAATCCGTCGCCGGTGGACGCGGGCCTGGCCTGCCTTATCCCGCAAGTCGACGCGGTCTTTCTCAATCGGGACGAGGCGCAGGTCTTCGCCGGCGGCGTCGACGCCGCCGCGCTCCGGGCGCTCGGTGCGCCCTGGATCGTGGTGACGCTGGGCCAGGACGGCGCGCTTCTGGTGACAGGGGAGCGCGTCGCGCACGTTCCGGCCGTTTCTGCGGCGCAGGTGGATCCGACCGGCGCGGGCGACGTGTTTCTCGCCGCAACGCTCGCCGCCGCGCGCGGGCGGGGCTGGCGCCCCCGCCCGGCGGACGTCGCGGCCGGCGCGGCGGCGGCCGCGCTCGCCGTCGGCCGCGAGGGGGCCTTCGCCGGCCTCCCCACTCGAGAGGAACTCGCCGCGATCATCGGGCGGACGTGAGCCAGCCGAGGAGGTTGGTCCAGAGCCTTCCGTAACCGCGCCAGGCGCAGAACTCCGGCGACAGCCAGTGCGGGCCGATGTCGCTCGTCCAGGCGGCCGTCCGACCCTTCCCGTGCGTTCCGAGCACCAGAAGCGGATGGCCGCCCTGATCCTTGGGCAGCCGGGCGATCACCTCCGCGCCGGGCTTCGGCTCGACCTCGTTCACCCCAAGGAGCGGCGGCCAGTCCGCGCCCATGCCTTCCAGCACCGCATGACCGGGCGCCACGAGGTCGGGCGTGCAGCCTTCGGGCATCTCCACCCGATCGTCCCAGGGCAGGCAGGCGACGGGCAGCGCCTCCTCCACCGCGGTGCGCCGCCAGCGCGCGCGCCCGTCGATGCCCTGGAAGCTGAAGTAGCCGCCGCACATCAGCAGTCCGCCCCCATCGGCGGTCCAGTCCCGGATCAGCTTCAGCCGATTCGGAACCGTCTTGGACTGCAGCCAGACCGCGGGCGGCAGCAGCAGCGTGTTCGACCCGATGTCGGAGAGGATGATCGCGTCATAGCGCGCGAGACCCTCCCGCTCGAAGGGGAACCCCTCGGCGGCCTCGTGCGCAGGCATGTAGGTCAGCGCGAATTCCGACCCCTCCAGCGCCTTCACCAGCGGCTCGGCGCCCAGATGGAACGTCACCGACCCGAACTGGTCGAAACCCTTGTAATGGGTCGCGGCGCTCACCCAGCTCTCGCCAACCAGCAACACGCTCTTCATGGTTTCCCCCTCACTCCGCCGCGTGAAAGACCCGGGCGGGATTGTCGATCATCAATGCGCGCGCCGCCGCCGGATCCATTCCGTGGCGCACCAGCCGCGGCAGGAAGTGGCGCACCGCGAAGGCGTAGCCGTTGCCGCCGTGGCGCGTGAGCATCATCTTCAGGAACACGTCCTGGCTCAGCAGCACCCGATCCGCGAAGCCCGCCTCCACCAGCCGCATCACCCCGCGGGCCGCCGCCGCGTCGTCAGGACACTGAACCTGCTGGTCGGCGTAGAAATAGTCCATGCCGATCATGTCGTATTCGACGAAGGCGCCGCGCCTTGCGATCTCGCGCTGATAGGCGAAGTCCTCGCAACTGGGGTTCATGTGGCAGAGCACCGTGTGCCGCAGGTCGCCGCCCTCGGATTCCACCACGTCCAGAACCTCGTGGCCCAGCCGGAACCAGCCGGGCAGATGCACCATCAGCGGCAACCCGCTTCGCCGCTGGGCGCGGGCGGCCCCGCGGAGCGACTTGCGCTCGTCGGGCGTGAACTCCGCCGAGACCCCGATCTCGCCGATCAGGCCGATGCGCACCCCCTGGAGCCCGCCCGTCGCCTCCGCGACGATCTGGTCGGCGATCGCGTCCGCCGACATAGCCGCCAGCTCGGCCGGATGCGAGGACTGCAGATAGTAGCCTGCCCCCATGACGATCTGCAGCTCCGTGGCGCGCGCGATGCGGACCAGCGCCGACGGGTCGCGGCCGATGCCCCGGCAGGTGGGATCGACCACCGTGCGGCCGCCCTCGCCCGCGAAGAGCAGCAGTTCCTCCACCGCCGCGACCTCGTCGTCCAGCGCCGAGATTCTCGCGATTGACGAACGGATCCTGGCGCAGCTCCCAGAGCAGCGACGGGGCCAGCGGTGCGTCGGCGAGATGCTCCCGGCCAGGTCCCGGCGGGTTCCACCAGCACGAGCAGTCGTTGAGGATGTGCTCGTGCATCAGCGTGAGCCCGAGGTCGCGCACCGGAACGGGACCCAGCACCGTCATCGCCAGCCCCGAGCCGACATGTGCTTCGGACAACTCGCTCATGGGGCGCGCCTTCTGCGTCCGCGCCTGACGGAGAAGATGCGCGTGTTCAGCCAGATCGCCGCAAGGATGATCGCCCCGGTCACGATCTGGGTGAAGAACGGCGAGATGTGCATCAGGATGAGGCCGTTGCCGATCACGGCGATGGTCAGCGCCCCGAGCACGGTGCCGAAGATGGTGCCCTGCCCCCCCATCAGCGACGTGCCGCCCAGGACCACCGCGGCGATCACCTGCAGCTCGAATCCCACCGCCGCGTTGGAGGACCCCGACCCCAGGCGCGCGGCGATCAGGAGCCCCGCAAGCGCGGAGGCTGCGCCGGTCAGGGCGTAGACCGAGGCGATGATCCAGCGCGCCGGCATGCCGACGCGGCGCGCGGCTTCGGGGTTGGAGCCGACCGCCACCACCTGCCGGCCGTACTTGGTGGTTGCGAGCGTGACGGCCCCGAGGACCACCACCGCGACTGCGATCAGCGCTGGGATCGGCAGGCCAGCCACCGACCCGCGGCCGATCGCGTAGAAGCCGGGCAGCTGCGGCACGGGGATGGAATAGCCCTCGGTCAGCCAGAGCGCGACCCCGCGCAGGATCGAGAGACCGGCCAGTGTCACGATGAACGCCGGGATGCCCTGATAGGCGATGAACCAGCCCTGGGCGAGACCCACGGCGGCGCCGAAGACCAGCATCCCCAGGACCACCGGGACCCATGGCGCCCCGGCCGCGAGCATCATCGCGCAGACGGCGTTCACGAGAGCGACCTGGCTTCCCACCGAGAGGTCGATGCCGGCGGTGACGATCACGAAGGTCATGGCCACCGCCACGATCAGGATCGGGGCGGCCTGACGCAGGATGTTCAGGAAGTTGGTCGCGCTCAGGAAATTGTCGCTTCCGAGGGAGAAGAACACCAGGCAGGCGGCGAAGAACGCGAGGATCGAGAGCACCTGGGCGTTCTCGGCCATCCAGTCGGCCCAGGCGTCGCCCTGACCCCGTTCGCTGTACATCAGTGGGCGCCCTCGCCGACGATGAGCCGGACGAGGTCTTCAAGGCTCGTCTCCCGGATGTCCCGCTCCGCAACCTTGACGCCCTCGTACATCACCGCGATCCGGTCGCAGACGCGGAACAGGTCCTGGAGCCGGTGCGTGATCAGCACCACGGCCACCCCCGTCGCCTTGACCCGGTTGATCAGCGCGAGCACGGCCTCCACCTCGGCCACAGCCAGCGCGCTGGTCGGCTCGTCCATGATCAGGACCTGGGGCCTGAAGGCGGCAGCGCGCGCGATGGCGATGGCCTGGCGCTGGCCGCCGGAAAGCGACGCGACCTTGGCCGTCAGCCGCGGAATGCGGATCTCGAGCGCATCGAGCATGCGACGCCCGTCCTCGAGCATCCGCTTGCGGTCGAGGAACGGCCCACGCGCCGGTTCACGCCCCAGGAACAGATTCCCCGCAACGTCGATGTGGTCGCAGAGGCTGAGGTCCTGGAAAACCATCTCAATCCCGGCGGCCCGCGCATCGGCCGGGCCGTCCAGGTCGAGGGGCGCCCCGTCGAACTCCATCGTTCCCCCGTCGGCGAGGTAGGTCCCGGAGATGATCTTGGTGAGCGTGGACTTGCCCGCCGCGTTGTCGCCCACGAGACCAAGACATTCGCCGGCCCACAGGTCCAGATCCACCCCGCGCAGCGCCTCGACCGACCCGAAGCTCTTGACGATCCCGCGCAGACGTATCCTCGGAACCCGGGGGGACTGGTCCCCCCGGGGGTCGGCGGCCGGCGTCACTGAAACATCGCGCGGAAGTCGTCGACGTTGTCCTGGGTGACGATGGTGATCGGCACCGAGATCACCGGCTCGACCTCGCCGCCGTCCGCCAGCGCAGCCAGCGCCTCGACCGCGGCGGCGCCCATGCCGGCGGGATCCTGCTGGACCACGGCCTTCACGTAGCCCGCGTCGATGCCCGCGATCACCTGTGCGGTGAGGTCCCAGCCGAACACGCCCACCGAATCCTGGCGGCCCTGGCTCTCGACCGCGGCCACCGCGCCGACGAGCGCCGGCTCGCCGGTGGCGTAGATCGCGTTCATCTCGGGATTGGCGGTCATCAGGTTCTCGGCGGCGGCCAGAGCGATGTCCTGGACGTTCTGCCCATCGACGACACCGACGGTCTCGATGCCCTCGACCCCCCCGATCGCGCCTTCGAAACCCTCCTGCCGGATGTTCTGGATGAAGGAGTTGAGCGCCCCGACGATTCCGATCTTCGCGCCGTCGGAACCCGCGTAGTCCACGAAATAGGCGCCGATGTCGGCGCCCGCCGCCGCGTTGTCGACGCCGATCTGCGCCTTCTGCGGACCTTCGGGCAGGATGGCGTCGACCGCGACGACCGGAATGCCGGCCGCATCGGCCTGGATCACGGCGGGCATGATCCCGTTCACGTCGATCGCGACCACGATCAGCCCGTCGACGCCCTCGGTGATGTAGGTCTCGATCGCGCTGTTCTGGGCGGCCGGGTCGTTGTTGGCGTTGAAGATCAGGAGTTCGGCACCCAGTTCGTCGGCCTTCGCCTGCGCGCCTTCGTTCATCTGGTTGAAGAAGAGCGCCTGCTGGTTGATCTGGACGAGCGCGAAGGTCTTTGCGTCCTGAGCCGATGCGGTCGCGGCGATCAGGCCGAACGCCGCGCCGGCGAACAGGCGTTGGGTGGTCTTGGTCATCTTGGTCCCCTCTGTTGGTCGTTGCCGCCGAAAGCGCTCGCGACACTCCGCCGACAGTGCCGACGGCAAACCCGCTCGCGCCTCGGCGCGTTGTCCCGTCCCGGGCGCTTGGATCCAGGCGGGCCGCTTCGCCATTTTTCCTGGCCTTCCGGACCTAGCATATGGCCGGATCTTGTCGACAGCCGATTGCGCAGCGGAAGGGTCAGTAGAACCGCAGCCCGGCCAGCGCGACGTCCGCGACGAAGGCGCGGCCGATGGCGACGACGCCCAGGCGGCGCAGGCGCGCAGGATCGAACGGCGTGTCGATCCGGTGTGGCCCGAAGGACGCGAACGGAAGACGGAGGGTTCGCCAGTCCGGCTCCGCTACGAACTCACGGCGGTAGGACTGCCAGGGCCGGACGACGTCGGCGGTGCGCAGGTGCAGGTTGTACGGCTCGCCGTTCCCGAAGACGTCGATCTCGATTCCGGTCCACCGGCTGGCGTCGACCGGTCCTCCGGCCCTGGCGAGATCGAGGGCGATCTGGACGAAACCGCCGTTGTGTTCGAGCGAGACTTCGGCCTGCATCCGCAGGGCGAGGCGTCCTGCGATCTCTTCGCGCCGCATCACGCCGGAGGAGACCCCGCCCATGACGCGATCGGCGACAAGCTCCCAGTGCGCGCCCGACGTCGCTGTGGGGTGTTCACGATCGAACGCGTCGATCACCCCGTCCGCTTGGGCGCCGGGCTCAGTCATGGCCGCGCTCGGGGTCGTCCCGCGTCGGGACCGTGCGGAGCCAGCTCGCGTAGCCCGGGTCGCGGGTTCGCTCCAGCAGCGCGCCAAGGGCCTCGATCGGATCCTTGGACCAGTCGATGCGCAGCGTCAGCGGCGCGGACGCGTCGGAGACCACCAGGAGCGCCGCCGATTGCAGGCCGCGCACGTCCCCGCCCGCCGCCTGCCCTGCGGCCAGCGCGGCAAGGAGCCGATCGGGGAACGGCCCTCTCTCCGAGCCGAACGCGTTCAGGATCGCGTCCAGAACCTCTGGGCCCGCAAGCATGTTCCCGGCGACGACCACGTCCGGCGCGACCAGCGACCCGCGCCATGGGGTGTTGCGATCGCCGGTGAAGGCCGCGCCCGCCCCGTCGGCGCCGATGGCCGAAAGTTGCCGCCACGCCCGGCCCCTGTCGGCCCGCGAGATGTCCGCGACCGCGGTCTCGGAAGACGCGCCGCCGCGCATCCGCTCCAGCGCCTGTTCGCCCCAGAAGGTCGAAGGGGATGCGCCCTGCGAGGCCGAGAGTCCGGCGCGCGAATCGCCCCGCAGCACCCAACCGCCCACGCAGAGGCTCCCCGTGGCCGCGGCGCCGCCGAAGCTGCCGTCCGAACGGTTTCGCGCAAGAATTGAAAAGGTCATGGCGCCTGTCGTGCAAACTTTCGATCGAGCCTAGCACGGACGTTTTGACAGACACAAATTATCACGATAAATTTCGACGATCCATCGCCCTGCCTCCACCAACCCCGGGAGCTCCGAGCATGTCCTTCCCCACATTGAATTGTCGCACGTTCGGTCGCCTGACCGGCGCGCTTCTCGCAACGACGGGTCTCGGCCTGCCGGCGCTCGCCCAGACGCCGCCGGGCGTGCTGGTCGTCGGTCAGATCGCCGAGCCGCAGTCGCTCGATCCGGCGGCCGTGACGGCGGTGAACGATTTCCGCATCCTGATGAACGTCTACGACGGGCTCGTGCGCTACCGGCCCGGCACGCTGGAGGTGGAGCCGGCCCTCGCGACCGACTGGACGATCAGCGAGGACGGCCTGACCTACACCTTCACCCTGCGTCCGGACGTGACGTTCCATGACGGCAGCGCGTTCGACGCGGACGCCGTGGTGTTCAACTTCGAGCGGATGCTGAAGGAGGATCACCCCTACCACGACACCGGGCCGTTCCCGCTGTCGTTCTTCTTCTCGGCGGTCGAGGGCGTCGAGGCCATCGACGCCGTCCACGGTGCGCTTCACGCTGAACGCGCCCTACGCGCCGTTCCTGTCGAACCTCGCCTATCCGACCGGTCTCATCGTTTCGCCCGCGGCGGTCATGGAGCGCGGCGCGGAGTTCGGGCGCAATCCGTCCGGCACCGGGCCCTTCCGGTTCGGCGAATGGCGTCCGAACGAAGCGGTCGTGATCACGCGAAACCCGGACTACTGGGACGGCGAGGCCGCGTCCGAAGCGATCATCTTCCGACCCATCACCGACGCCAACACCCGTGTGGCCGAAATGCTGGCCGGCGGGATCGACCTGATGGTCGAGGTTCCCCCGACCTCGCTGGCGCAGTTCACCGGCCCGGACTTCAAGCTCTTCGAACAGGCCGGTCCGCATGTCTGGTTCCTGATCCTGAACGCCAAGGAGGGACCCTTCGCCGACAAGCGGGTCCGGCAGGCCGCCAACTACGCGATCAACAAGCAGGCGCTCGTGGACAACGTCCTCGAAGGCACGGCCGACGTTGCCGCCGGCCCGACGCCGCCCGCTTTCGCCTGGGCCTACAACGACGCCCTCGAACCCTATCCCTACGATCCCGACAAGGCCCGCGCGCTTCTGAAGGAAGCAGGCGCCGAGGGGGCCGAACTGACCTTCTTCGTGACGGAAGGCGGCTCGGGCATGCTCGATCCGGTGGCCATGGGCACGGCGATCCAGGCCGACCTCGCCGCCGTGGGCCTGAACGCGAAGATCGAGACCTACGAATGGAACACCTTTCTGGGCAAGGTGAACCCCGGGCTCGAAGGGGCCGCGGATATGGCCCAGATGGCGTGGATGACCAACGACCCTGACACGCTGCCCTTCCTCGCCCTGCGCACCGCGGCCTGGCCCGAGCAGGGCGGCTTCAATTCGGGCTACTACTCCAACCCGAAGGTGGACGAGCTCCTCGATGCGGCGCGGGCGTCCACCGATCAGGAGGAGCGCGCGCGGCTCTACAAGGAGATGCAGGTCATCGTGCAGGAGGATGCGCCATGGGTGTTCGTGGCGAACTGGAAGCAGAACGCGGTGAGCACCGCGGCGGTGGAGGGCTTCGAACTGGAGCCCTCGTTCTTCCTGCTGCTCAAGGACGTCTCGAAGTCCTGACGCGCGCGGCCCGGGCGACGCTCGACTCGCCCGGGCCATAGACCGCCCGGGCGCAACGGGCCCGGAAACAGGGGCGGGGCATGGGCGGATACATCCTCAGGCGCCTCGTCTCGGCGGTTCCGGTCCTGCTCGGGATCACGGTGATCGTCTTCGCCATCATGGCGCTGATCCCGGGCGATCCGGCGACGGCGATCCTGGGCAGCTACGCGACGCCGGAGAACGTGGCGCAGCTCAACCGCGACCTCGGCCTCGACCGGCCCGCCGTCGCCCGGTACTTCATCTGGCTCGGCAACCTGCTGCAGGGCGATCTCGGCCGGTCCTTCGCGCTCAACCGTCCGGTCCTCGACGAAGTTCTCGAGCGGTTCTCGGCGACACTGATCCTGTCGGGAACCGCGTTCGTGTTGTGCGCCGTGTTCGGCGTCGTCGCGGGCGTGGTTTCGGCGGCGCGGCAATACGGCCTCGCCGACAAGGCGATCACCTTCGCGGTCATCCTCGGCATCTCCACGCCGTCGTTCTTCCTCGGCATGATGATGATCCTGCTGTTCGCGGTGAACCTGCGCTGGCTTCCGGTCTCGGGCATGTACGCCATCTACGGCGGCGGCGACCTGCCCGACCTCCTGCGGCATCTGCTGATGCCGGCGACCGCGCTTTCGGTCGTGGCGATCGGGGTGGTGGCGCGGCTGACGCGCGGCGCGATGCTCGAGGTCCTGAGGCTCGACTTCATCCGGACCGCGCGCGCCAAGGGCGTGGGCGAACGCCGCGTGATCTGGGGCCATGCGCTGCGCGCCGCGATGGTGTCGGTGATCCCGGTGCTGGGCCTGCAGGCCGGCTTCGTGCTGTCCGGCGCGGTCTACATCGAGATCGTGTTCCAGTGGCCCGGCATCGGGCGCATGCTGGTCGACGCGATCCTGCGACGCGACATCCTGCTGGTGCAGGGCGGCGTCGTGTTCGTGGCCGCGTGCTACGTGATCTTCAACATCTGCGTCGACGTGGCCCAAAGCCTGCTCGATCCGAGGATCCGGACGTGAGGCTGTTCCTGGCGCTGCTGTTCCGCAACCGGCTCGCGGGGTTCGGGGCGGTGGTGCTTGGCGCGATCGTGGCGCTGGTCCTTCTGGCGCCGGTGCTGCCGCTTCGCGATCCGGACGTGATCGACACCGCAAACCGCTTCGCGCGCCCGTTCTCGCCCGGACACCCGCTGGGCGCGGACCATCTTGGCCGCGACCTGCTCAGCCGCCTTGTGTGGGGGACCCGCCTCTCGCTGGCGGTCGGCCTCGCCGCGGCGGTGCTGGCCGGCGTCGTCGGGGCGGCGATCGGCGTGGTCGCGGGCTATGTCGGCGGCCGTGCCGACAACATCATTATGCGCGGCGTCGACATGCTTATGGCCTTTCCCTACATCCTGCTGGCGCTCGCCATCGTGGCGGCGCTCGGCCCGGGCCTGCTGAACGCGCTGATCGCCGTAGCGGCGGTCAACGTCCCGTTCTTCGCGCGCAACATCCGGGGCGTCACCGTCTCCATCGTGGAGCGCGAGTTCATCGACGCGGCCCGCCTGTCGGGCCTCGGGCACGGCCGGATCATCCTGAGCGAGGTGCTGCCGAACGTCCTGCCGGTCATCATCATCGCGATGTCCACCACGATCGGCTGGATGATCCTCGAGACCGCCGGGCTGTCCTTCCTCGGCCTCGGCTCGCAGCCGCCCCAGGCCGACCTCGGCTCGATGCTGGGCGAGGCCCGCGCCGCCATGATCACCGCCCCGCACACCAGCATCGTGCCCGGCGCGATGATCCTGCTGATCGTCATGTCGATCAACCTGATCGGGGATGGCGTCCGCGACGCGCTGGACCCGCGGTTGCGGTCCGGCGCCCTGTCCCGTCCGATGCCCGCCACGCTGGTCGAGCGGGCGCGCGCGCCCGCTGCCGAGGGCGAGGGTCTCCTCCGCATAGACGGGCTGGAGACCCAGTTTCACGTCGGCCCGCGGGTCTACAGGGCCGTGAACGGGGTGTCGCTGCGCCTGGCTCCCGGCGAATGCGTCGGCCTGATCGGAGAGAGCGGTTCGGGAAAGTCGGTGGCGGCGCTGTCCGTCATGGGGCTGGTCGCCTCGCCGCCCGGGGTGATCACCGCGGGCGCGGCGCGGCTCGACGGCGAGGACATGATCGGGGCCGGCTATCGGCGCCTGCGCGCGCTTCGAGGCCGGCGCGTCGCCTACGTCTTCCAGGATCCGCTATCGACCCTGCACCCGCTCTACCGGATCGGCGATCAGGTGGCCGAGGCGATCCTGTCGCACCAACCCCTCGGCAGGGCCGAAGCGCACCGCCGGGCCGTTGGCCTGCTCGCCGATGTCCGGATCCCCAACCCGGAAACCCGCGCCATGGCCTTTCCGCACGAACTCTCGGGAGGCATGCGGCAGCGTGTGGGCATCGCCATGGCGCTGGCCAACGATCCCGACATCATCATCGTCGACGAGCCGACGACCGCGCTGGACGTTACGGTGCAGGCGCAGATCCTGACGCTGCTCAACGATCTGCGCCGTGCGCGTGGTCTGGCGATCCTGTTCATCACCCACGATTTCGGCGTGGTCGGCCAGATCTGCGAGCGCGTGGCGGTGATGTACGCCGGGCGCATCGTCGAGGAAGGACCGCGCGATGACGTTCTGGCCCGTCCCGCCCATCCCTACACCCGGCGGCTGATCGCCTGCGTGCCGGAACTGGGCGGCGGCAAGCGGCGGCTGCCGGCCATTCCCGGCCTGCCGCCGGCCGTCGACCGGCTGCCCGAGGGCTGCGCCTTCGCGCCACGCTGCGACCGCGTGACCGAGGCCTGCCGCGCCGGCGACATCGCTCTGACCGGCGGGGTGCGCCGCGTCCGCTGCCTGCACCCGGAACGCGCGTCGTGATCGCGCTCAGGGCCAAGGGGCTCAGCCGCGTCTTCCCGGTGGGCAGGCGCCTCTTCGGGGCGCCGAGGGGATCGTCCACGCGGTCCAGGCCATGGACCTCGAGGTGCGCCAAGGCGAGACGCTGGGCGTCGTCGGCGAATCGGGTTGCGGGAAGTCGACGCTCGCGCGAATGCTGGTGGGCCTGCTGGCCGCCCACCAGCGGCTCGATCGAGATCGAGGGCCGCGCGCTCGACCGCGCCGATCCCGCGGCGTTCGGCCGTCTGATCCAGTACGTGTTCCAGGATCCGGTCGGCAGCCTCAACCCCCGCAAGACCATCCGCCAGATCCTCGAGGCGCCGCTGTCGCGTCTGCACGGGATGGGCCGGGCGGCCCGCGCCGCGCGCATCGCGGAGATCTTCGAGGCGGTCAACCTCAGCGAGGAGTTCCTCGACCGCTATCCGCACGAGTTCTCCGGCGGGCAGGCGCAGAGGATCGGCATCGCCCGGGCGCTTGCCGCCAGCCCGCGGATCCTCGTGCTGGACGAGCCGGTGTCGGCGCTCGACGTGTCCGTGCAGGCGCAGGTGCTGAACCTGCTCTCCGACCTGCGCGCGCGCCTCGACCTGACCTACCTCTTCATCAGCCATGACCTCGGCGTCGTCGAGGCGGTGAGCGACCGGGTGATCGTGCTCTACTTCGGCGCGATCGTCGAGGAAGGGCCGGCGGGCCGCATCTTTCTCGCGCCCCTGCATCCCTACACCAAGCTCCTGGCCGACAGCGCGCCGAACCCCAACCGCCCCCTCGCGACCGCGCCCGAGGGAGAACTGCCCGACCCGCTGGATCCGCCGCCGGGTTGCGCGTTCGCGTCGCGGTGCCCTCGGGCGAGCGCGACATGCAGGTCGGAACGCCCGGCGCTGCGGAAACTCGAGGAAGACCATCATGCCGCCTGCCATCATCCCCTCGAACCCTGAGAGGCGCCTGTCGCGGCCGCAGCGGGTCGCCGAGGCGATCAAGGCCTGGGTCATGGCCCAGGACTGCCAGCCCGGACAGCGCCTGCCGTCCGAGACGGACCTGATGGCGCGTTTCGGGATGGCCAAGGGCACCATCCGCGAAGCCGTTCGCATCCTCGAGGCGCAGGGGCTCGTGAAATCGCGCACCGGCCCCGGCGGCGGGGTGTTCGTGCATCAGGTCCCCGAGGAGCGCGCAGCCGCGCTGCTGGGCAACTACTTCTACTTCGACAAGCTGACGATCGACGACATCTACCAGATCCGTGAAGTGCTGGAGCCGGAGCTCGCCGCCAGCCTGGCCGGCGCGCTGACGCCCGCGCAGCTGGCGCGGCTCGAAGCCGTGATTGCGCGCTACGACGCTCCGGCGCAGGGCGCCGAGGAGGAACGCGCGCAGCATGTCGAATCGCTCCGCTTCCACGCCATGCTGGCCGAGATGTCCCCGAACCCGCTCCTGCGATTCCTGGTCCGCTTCATCGTCAACATGCTGACCGAGATCACCGTTTCGCGGCACCTCTACGACCCGCCCAACCCGGAGCTCTGGGCGAGCGGCAGGGACTACCAGGCGCGGCTGGTCGGGGCGCTGCGGGAGGGCGACGCCGACGAGGCCCGCATGATCCTCCGTGATCACATGCGCAACGCGCACAGGCTCATGCGCCTGCAGGAGGCCGCGCCCGCCCAGCGATTCCTCGAGGAGGGCAGGATCATCTGAGGGACGTCTGGGGGCGAGGGTTCGGGCGCGTCCGTAGCGGATCGCTGCTCTGAAGGATGGCAGAAATGAGCCGGTCTTGGCCTGGAAAAACGTCGCCAAGTGGTGATGAAAACCATTTCTGATCAGCTGCCAACGGGCCAAATGTATGCGCACCGAGATGCTTCGGCCCGCGGCGCTTTTCTTCAAGTATTTGATAAATATAACTCTTTTCAGAGGGCGTGTGGAGCGATGAGGCATAACCTTGCGCATCGGGACGACAACCGTACGTGGCCTGTCTCCATTCGGTGGACCAGTTGGAAACTAGAGCGGTGCCCCTTCGTTGTAAATCGACGGGGGATTCCCAAGGCGGCTGGTTTCTAACTCTCTGTTCTCGAGACAGTTATCGGGGCAGAGAGATGGGCGGCGAACGGCTGCGCATGGGCGTCCCTCACGGCCACCGCAAGACCACGACGCTCGTCGCGGGCCTCCGCCTCGACGGCATGGTCGCCCCCATGGTCCCCGACGGTCCGATCAACGGCGACTGGTTCGAGGCCTATGTCGCCCAAGTGCTGGCGCCGACACTCCGCCCCGGCGACGTCGTGGTCATGGACAACCTTTCCAGCCACAAGCGCGCCTCGGTCCGGGCGATGATCGAGGCCAGAGGCGCACGGCTCGCCTTCCTTCCGCCATACAGCCCCGACTTCAACCCGATCGAAATGGCCTTCGCGAAGCTCAAGGCGCTCCTCCGGAAAGACGCCGAGCGCACCGTCGACGGCCTCTGGAGCGCCATCGGCCGCTTCGTCGACGTCTTCACACCAAAGGAGTGCGCCAACTATTTCGTCGCCGCCGGCTATTATCCAGATTGATCGGGAGCCGCTCTAATGAGATCTGTGCGCGGATGCCATTTTTCCTATCAGCAGCAGGGTCTTGAGCAGATCGGGCGGCGCGACGGGGCGGACGTGCCGGGGCGGAGGCCCTTGCCGCCGTTCTGGCGGGGGCTGGGGTTGGGCGTCATGCGGTCTGGAACAGGGTTGCGCCGCGCCGGAGATTGTAAGCGATGGCGGTCAGGTGGACCTGCAGCGCGGCCTTGGCGAGGCCTCGCCATCGCATCCGGCGCAGGCCGTAGCTGCGCTTCCAGGTTCCGAAGATCTTCTCGATGCGCGAGCGAACGCGCTGGATCGCCCTGACCTCGGCGGTGAAGGCAGCCGCCGCTTCCTCGTCGCCTTTGCGGCCCCAGTAGGAGGTGGGGGCGACGCGGGTCTCCGCGCGGTCTACGCCACCGAGCGACATCTTCTCTACGTCGCTTGCACGCGCGCGCGCGAGCTGCTCTCGGTGACGGGCGTGCGCCCGGTTTCCGAATTTCTGGAGGACCTCGTTCAGCCGGACTGACCGCCGGCGCGTCTGCTGCGGTGCTCCACAGCATCGCCTGTGCGCCCCCTCTTTGATCGGTCCTCGGCGGATGTTGGCGTCCGGCCCGCTGAGAGCGTGGGAGAGGCCAATCTCGGCATTGCGGGAACTTGAACCCCCACGCGTCGCTTGCGCGCCTCTCCCACGCGCCTGGGCCGCTGATCCCCTCAGGCCGCATCGGTTGGCTTGCGAAAATCGTCCCCGTGCAGCCCAGCCCCGCGCCTTCGTGGTGTGCGTCGGTTTGCACCCCGTCATGTTCGCGCGTGCGAAACGGAGGACCGACTGCCGCCATCTAGACCACGACAGCGCCGCAGCGCTGAACCCTACAACTATGGGTTGAGGGCCGTCCACGCATCAGGTAGCAGCGCACAGGCTCTGGGAGAGACGTATGTTCAACCTGATCGTATCTGGCGGCCTACGCGACAAGCCTCGTGGCGCGATCCTCGCCAAGCGCGTCTTCGAATACACCGACGACGCAGTTTATCGTCGTTTCCAGCCGAAAGGTGGACTGGACATCCCGGCCCTGATGATGCTTGGCGAGTTCCATCGTGAAGCGCAACACGGAGGGCGGATGATGTATCCGTCTCGAAAGGGAGAACGGTGTACCGCCCCTGGATCTTGAGACACCAGATTGCGATTATGCGGCCAGCTGTGGATCGGCATGCTTCGGGACCCCTACCGGCTCCCAACCGGGACCCCCATCTTCGACGCTCAAGCTCATGCGAACGCTCTGAATTCCGCTCTCGGACTAGGGTCCCGCTTCGGTGCCTGTCGGGGGTACCCAAGCGCGCCGATCCACAGATAGCGTCCGTCGCCGAACCAGACTGGCCCTTCGCACCAGCGGCAGCCGGTGGCCAGCTGCTCCACCCCGGCAAGCGGCAGCTTGAGGGCGTCGAAGCGGGGGTCGAGCGAAACCACTGAGGGGTCGGGATAGCGTTGGGAAGAATTCCAATCGCTGTCCGACAGGTCTTCTGTCATGGGTCGCTTTCCGGTTTTCGGGTGCCGGTCAGGTAACCGGCCCCGGGTTGAACAGGGCAAGCTGGTTTGCAAGTCCCAGCCGTTCCGCCTTCGTCTTCTCACCGCTGGCGGTGGCGAGAATCTGTTCGAACATCATCTGTCCAATTGTCTCGCTCGTCTGGCCTTCGGAAATGATCCGGCCCGCGTTGATGTCAATCAGGTCGTGCCATCGACGGGCCAGGTCTTCGCGAGTGGCGACCTTGAGGACCGGAACCTCGGCGAGCCCGTAAGGTGTGCCCCGTCCGGTGGTGAAGACATGCACGTTCATGCCGGCGGCGAGTTGCAGCGTGCCGCAGATGAAGTCCGAGGCGGGTGTGGCGGCGAAGAGGAGGCCATTTCGTCGCGCGCGCTCACCCGCGCGGACGACACCGCTGATCGGCGCACTGCCTGACTTGATTATCGAGCCCATCGTCTTTTCAACGATATTGGACAGCCCGCCTTTCTTGTTGCCGGGTGTGGTGTTGGCGCTCCGGTCGGATTTGCCGCGTGCGAGGTAGGCGTCGTACCAGGCCATCTCAGCCAGAAGTGCCTGCGCCACCTCTGGCGTGGCCGCGCGGGAGACGAGCTCTTCGGGATGCCGTCACGCACCTCGGTGACTTCGGAAAACATCACTGTTCCGCCTGCCCGCACGATCAGATCAGCAGCATAGCCGAGCGCGGGGTTTGCCGTGATGCCGGAAAGCGCGTCGCTGCCGCCGCACTGCACCCCGACGACCAGATCGGAGGCGGGGCAGGTTTCACGCTGGCGCATGTTCAGACGGGCCAAGTGCTGCTCGGCCAAGGTGAGGATCGAGGTGATCATCGCCTCGAAACCGACATGGGTGTCGTCCTGCAGCGTGACGAGGCTTGGGGGGACCTCGCCTCCGCCTTCCGCCCCGAACATCTCCGGGAAAAGACGTTTCGGCTGGAGTTTTTCGCAGCCGAGGCTGACCACCATGGTGGACCCGGCGAAGTTCGGGTTCCGCGAGATGTTATGCAGTGTCCGGATCGGGATCGCGGCATCCGGCGCGTCTATGGCAACGCCGCAGCCATAGGTGTGGTCGAGGGCGATTACCGCGTCGACATTGGGAAACCGCGGCAGCATCTCGCGCTGGATGCGATCGACCGCGTGGCCAACGACGCCGGAGACGCATTGTACGGTATTGGTTATGGCAAGGATATTGCGGGTGCCAACGCTCCCGTCACGGTTGCGAAAGCCTTTGAAGGCGTAACCTTCAAGCGGTGGCAAATCAGGCGCGGGCTGGGGCGTTAGGTCGATCTCGGAAAGGTTCGGCGAAGGCGGCATGTCGAGATTGGAGTCGTTGACCCATGATCCCGCAGGGAGCGCCCCGTTCGCGTGTCCGATCACGACGCCGTAGCGGAAGACTGCATCCCCTCTGGCGAGATCGGTCAACGCGACCTTGTGGGCCTGCGGAACGTCATCCCGCAAAGTGATGCCCTGAACCTCGGCACCCTTGGAAAGCCCGCCGTCATTCGCGACGACAGCCACGTTGTCCTTCGGGTCGATACGGATGAGGCGCGGTTGACCGGTCATGGTGCTGCCCTATCCGACCTCGTAATTTTCCATCAATTCCAACGCCTTGACCATACCCGAGTGGTCGCAGCCCGCAACGCCCTGCGCGACGCAGGCGCGGCCCCACCGAAGCCCCAGATTTCTCTCAGTCGGTTGGGGCGCATGGGTGTTCCTAGTCCTCGTGAATGTCATCGGTGCAGAACAGGCCGCCCTGATAGATCGCATCCGGATGATCGCCGCGGGGCGGCGTCTTCTCGGCGTCGTCGGGAAAGCAAGAGCCAATGCGCGCGCTCGCAGTTTCGATCCCAAACTTGTCAAAATACATTCGCGCCAGCGCCTCACCAAATACTTTGGAGACACCTGGTAAAGTCCGTCCGGGCGCATCCGGATAGTCCGCTGGATCGAGACGCGTTGTCTGGTGATGAAAGCCGGTGGTGTGGTGCGACGAGGCGAACAGAATGCGGGGCTTGACTGACGATTTCCGCGCGCCTTCGTAGAGGTTGAACATCCCGTCGATGTTGGCCGCCTTGACCGTATCCCATGTTCCCTCAACCGCGCGCCCGCCCATGTGGACAACGCCGTCGCAGCCTTCGACCAACGTTTCGATTATCCCCAGTTT
>CAVOZD010000018.1:0-72299 GCA_963700835.1 uncultured Alphaproteobacteria bacterium | reverse complement strand
AATCTCAGATATCCTTAGATTTCTGGCAAGCATCACTCTTGCAAGCCTGGAGCGTGTGCGGCCTCCAGCCGCGCCCGGTCGAATGTGACGCCAATCCCCGGCGCGTCCGGGGCGACGGCGCGTCGGTTCTCTAGCACGAGTGGGCGGGTTGTGTAGGCGTCGATGGGAAAGGCGTGGACCTCGAGCCAGCCTGCGTCGGGCAGCCCGGAGAGCAGGCTGACGTGCAACTCCTGCATCCCGTGGCTGCACACCGGAACGCCCAGGCGTCGTGCACGCTCCGCCACTCGCAGGAACCCGGTGATCCCGCCGCAGTTGGACGCGTCTGGCTGGATGTAGCTCAACCGCGAGCGGGCGAGCGCCTCGTCGAATTCGTGCATCGTGTGCAGGTTCTCGCCCATCGCCAGCGGCGCACCTGTCGCCTCGGCGATGCGGGCGTAGCCATCGTAGTCGTCGGGCTCGATCGGCTCCTCGAACCAGAGGATGTCGTAGCCGGTGAATGCGCGCGCGGCCGCGATCGCCTGCTCGACGTGCATCGCGTAATTCGCGTCGACCATGAAGGCCACGTCGGGACCGATCCGCGCGCGCACCGCCGCGACGCGCTGCACGTCCTCGGCGAGGTCCGGCTTGCCGACCTTGATCTTTACGCCGCCGAAGCCGCGTTCGACATGCGCCCGCACGCTGTCGACCAGCTTCGACAGCGGATACCCGAGGTCGATCCCGCCGCAGTAGGCGCGGCAGGTGCGCCCTGCGCCACCGGCCATGCGCCAGAGCGGCGTGTCCGTGCGCTTGCCGCGCAGATCCCACAGCGCGATGTCAAGAGCTGAGATCGCGAACCCGGCGATCCCGCCCCGACCGACATAGTGGATGTGCCACTGCATCGCGTCGTGCAGCGCCTCCACCGGTTCGGGGTCGCGGCCGACCAGCATCGGCGCGAGATCGAACTCAATCATCGCCGCTATCGCCCGCCCCCCGCGACCGCCGGTATAGGTGTAGCCCGTCCCCTCCGCACCATCCGCCAGCCGCACCGTCGCGACGACCAACTCAAAGAAATGGTGGTCGCCGTGACGGGCGTCCACCAGCACCTCGGCCAAGGGCAACTGGAAGCGCCTCACCTCGATCACCGAGATAAGGCTCATGCCCTTCTCCGACGCGCGCCGCGGTCAACGACGCGCGACTGAAATAGGATCACCGCAAACAGAAACGCGCCCCGGATCACCATCTGCCAGTAGGCGCTGAAGCTGATCGTGCCCCGGCCGTTCTCGAAATTTAGGATGTTGAAGACCAGCCCGAGCAGCAGCGCGCCGGCAACCGTCGCGGTCACCGACCCGAGCCCCCCAGTGAGCAGCGTGCCCCCGACCACCACCGAGGCGATCGCGGAGAGCTCCCAGCCGACCCCCTCGAGCGGCTGGCCCGCCCCGAAGCCCGAGGCGAGAAAGAGCCCCGCCAGGCCCGCGCACCCGCCCGAGAGTATGTAGACGAAGGCCTTGGCGCGATCGACCTTCAGGCCCATCAGCGTCGAAGCGTCCTCGCCGCCGCCGATGGCGAGCACGGTGCGCCCCAGCGGGGTCTTCTCCAGCACCACCCAGAGCCCGGCGACGAGCACCGCGACGATCAGGATCGTCCAGGGGACCACGTCGAATGCCTTCTGCATGCCCAGCCGGGTGAAGTTCGATCCCCAGTCGACGCTGATCGTCTGCGCCCCCGAGATCACCAGCGCCCCGCCCTTGGCCCCCAGCATGGTCGCTAGCGTGGCGATGAACGGCGGAATGCGCAGCACGACCACGAAGAAGGCGTTCACCGCCCCGAGCGCCACCCCGGCGAGCAGCGTCAGGGGCAGAGCCACCTGCAGGCCATACGGGCTGAGGTAGGCCGCAACCACCGAGGTGAACGCCGCGACCGATCCCACCGACAGGTCGATGCCGCCGGTCAGGATCACGAAGCACATGCCCACCGAGATCGCGATGAACATGGCGTTGTAGTTCAGGAACGAGGTGATGTTATAGGCGCCGCCGAAGTTCTCGTAGCGCAGCAGCCCGAACAGGATCAGCCCCGCCAGCGCCACCCAGACGGTGACCGATTGCGCGTTGCGGTTGACGTAGCGGCGCAGGTCGAAGGCGTCGGCGTGTCCCATGCTCACTCCCGGCGCGCCTGCTGGACGTAGACCGCGGCGACGATGATCGCGGCCTTTGCGATCAGCGCCACCTCGTCCGCAACGCCGTTGGCGAGAAGCGTGTACTTCACCAGCTGGATGATGATCGCCCCGAGGATCGCGCCGAAGATCGGCGCCCGCCCTCCCTGCAGGAGCGCGCCGCCCACGACCGCGGCGGCGATGGCGTCGAGCTCCATCAGGTTGCCGTTGCGGGCCGCGTCGGAGGCCGAGTTGATCGCGACCACCACGAGGCCCGCAAAGCCCGCGAGCGTCGCGCAGATCACGTAGGCGCCGATCTTGACCCGCCGCACCGGCCCGCCGGACAACCTGGCCGCGCGTTCGTTGCCGCCGACCGCGAGCAGGTAGCGCCCCCAGATCGTGCGGTTGACCAACCAGAACAGGACCACCGCGAAGGCGAGCGCCGCCCAGCCCTGCACAGGCAGCCCGAGGATCCTGCCGGTGCCGATGTAGCTGAATCCGGATTCGAGAAGGTCTGAAGATTGCCGTTGGTGAGCACCTGCGCGACGCCGCGCCCCGAGATGAACAGGATGAGCGTCGCGATGATCGGCTGCACGCCCAGATAGGCAACGAGCGAGCCATTGAAGAGCCCGCAGAGCGCGGCGGCCAGCAACGGCAGCGCGATCGCCGCCCAGATCGCGATGCCGGGATGCTCCACGCCGAAGCCCGACAGGAAGATCAGCGGCGCAAGCGCTCCCGCGAGCGCCATCACCGCGCCCACCGACAGATCGATGCCGCCGGTGGCGATAACCAGCGTCATGCCCATGGCCACGATCGCGATCGTCGCGACCTGGCTGATGTTCACAAAGAGCGTCTGAAGCTGAAGGAAGTTCGGCGTGACGGCGACGTTGAACGCGATCAACGCGGCCAGCGCGATCAGCCCGCCATGGGCCCGGAGCGACAGGCGCGTGCGGACCGACGCGGCAGAGGGGGCCGCCTCGCCGCTCACGCCGCGGCCTCATCCTGGTGGGCGAGCGCGCGCACCAGCGCGTTCTCGGTAACGCCCGGATTGGTCAATTCGCGGATCGACCGTCCCTCGTGCATCACCACGATCCGGTCCGCGCCCTCGACCAGTTCCTCGAACTCCGAGCTGATCAGCATCACGCCAAAGCCCTTCTCGACGTAGTCGCGGATGATCGCCTGGATCTCACGCTTGGCGCCGACGTCGACGCCGCGCGTCGGCTCGTCGAGAATCAGGATGTCGGGCTCGGTGGCGAGCCAGCGCGCGATCAGCACCTTCTGTTGGTTGCCGCCCGAAAGCTCGCGGATCGGCTGGTCGATGCCCGCGGCCTTGATGCCCAGCGCGCGCACGAACCGCTCGACCAGCGCCCGCTCCGCGCCGAAGTCGATGCGGCCGCCGCGCCCGAGCCGCGGCAGCAGCGCCAGCGTAATATTCTCGCGCACCGTCATGTCCGGCACAATCCCCTCGGCCTTGCGGTCCTCGGTCAGGAACCCCATGCCCGCTGCGATCGCGTCGGCTGGCCCCGCGAAGCCGGCCAGCGCTCCGTGCACCCGCACCTCGCCCGCGGTCAGCGGATCGACCCCGAAGAGCGCCCGCGCCGCCTCGGTCCGCCCCGACCCGAGGAGCCCCCCGAGCCCGACGATCTCGCCCCGGTGCAGCGTCATGTCGAAGCCGCCGAGCCGCGGACCGGTCGCCGCCCCGCGCGCCTCGACCAGCCGCTCGCCGCGCTTGGCCGCCGCCCCGCCGAACTCGGTCATGCCCTCCGCGGCGATCTCGTCGGGATCGCGGCCGAGCATGTCGGCGATCAGCACGAGCTTGTCGGAGTCAGCAAGCGTCCGCACGCTCACCGTGCGTCCGTCGCGCATGGTCGTCACCCGGTCGCAGATCTCGAAGAGCTCGTCGAGGAAATGCGACACGTAGAGCACCGAGACCCCGGCGCGCCGGAGCTCGCGGACCACCCCGAAGAGCACCGCGGCCTCCTGGGCGTCGAGCGACGACGTCGGCTCGTCCATGATCACCAGACGCGCGTCGAGCGAGACGGCGCGGGCGATGGCCACAAGCTGCTGGATCGCGGTCGAGTACTCCCCGAGCGGTGCAGTCACATCGATGTCGACGCCGAACCGTCCGAGGATCTCGCGGGTCCGAGCGTGCGCAGCGCGCCAGTCGATCAGGAACCCCAGCCGCCGCGGCTCGTAGCCCATCACCACGTTCTCGGTGACCGAGCGCAAGGGCACGAGGTTGAGCTCCTGGTAGATCGTGGCGATGCCCGCCGCCTGCGCCGCGCGCGGGTTTGCGATCTCGCTCGGGGCTCCGGCGAAGCGGATCGCGCCGGCGTCGCGGCGATAGACGCCGGTGAAGAATCTTGATGAGCGTCGACTTGCCCGCGCCGTTCTGGCCGATGAGCGCGTGAACCTCGCCGGGCGTGATCTCGAGCGACGCGCCGCGCAAGGCCGGCGCGCCCCCGAAAGCCTTGTCGAGACCGGTCATCGACAGCAGCGGCTCCATCGGCCCTCCCGGAAGCGTCGCCTGACGGGATGCGGCGGGGCCCGGTCCTCCCGGACCCTGCGGCCTTCGACGGGTCTCAGTAGGCCTCGTCGATGTGATCGGCGGCGTTGTCCGCCGTGAAGATCCGGTCCTCGACCTTGACCCAGGGCTCGATCGTCTCGCCGGCGGCGTAGCGCTGCATCACTTCGCAGGCCAGCGGGCCGAAGAACGGCGAGCTTTCCACCGTCACGCCCATCTTGCCGTCGATGATCGCCTGAAGCGCGTCGCGGGTGCCGTCGATCGACACGACCGTGACGTCCTCGCCCGGCGTGCGGCCCGCAAGCTCCAGGGCCTGGATCGCGCCGATCGCCATCTCGTCGTTGTGGGCGTAGACCACGTTCACATCCGGATGCGCCTGCAAGAGCGTCTCCATAACCTGGCGCCCCTGATCTCGCGCGAAATCGCCGCTCTGGGATGCGACGATGGTGAACCGCTCATCCTGGGAGATGCGGTCGTCAAAGCCCTTCTTGCGGTCGTTGGCCGGCGACGAGCCGGTCGTGCCCTCAAGCTGGACGATGATCCCTTGGTCTCCGTCGAAGTTCTCAATGAGCCACTCCGCCGCACGGCTGCCCTGGTCGATGAAGTCCGAGCCGAGGAAGGACACGTAGTGCTCGCCGGCCTTGGCTACGTTGGGATCCACCGAGCGGTCGACGAGGAAGGTCGGGATGCCCGCGGCCTGCGCCTTCATAACCGCCGGGATCAGCGGCTTCTCCTCGCGCGGCGGCAGGAACAGCACGTCGATGCCCTGCGCAATCATGCTGTCGACGTCGGCGACCTGCTTGGCCGCCGAGCCCGCAGCGTCGGTGGCGATCAGTTCCCAGCCGCAGGCCTCCGCAGTGTCATGAAACGACTTGGTCTCAGCGATGCGCCAGGGATTGTTCGATTCCATCTGGGCGAAGCCGACCTTGTAGCTGTCCTTCTGCTCAAGGGGCGGCAGGCCCTGTGCGAAGGCGGTGGAGCCAAGCGCGACCCCGAGCGCCGCCGTCGTGAGCATGAGCGTTCTGCGATTCATGTCTTCCCTCCAGGTTGTCTGCGGTCGGATTTCCCGCCGCGATTCGCCGGGTTTTCCCGGATCATGAGTCGGGCGCCTGCGGCGCGACGCGCCCGGCCAGCCTACTGTCATCGTCGGCCCGAGCACGCCATTCAACGGCCCAGTTGCATCAGTTTGGTTGAACCATATTCCGCGGCATTAACGCGCAGGAAGGAAAACGAGTCAAGCGCGTTGCGCTCGCAACCCAGGCAAATGCTTTGTGAGAACTGACTGCGATCTCGTCGAACGGTTGCGATCGCGGAAATTTGGTCGTATCAAATTCCATGGGAATTCAGGAGGCCTCCCGACTCGGCGACGCCGCCGAGCCTACCCCGGACGGGCGCGCCGCCGACACGATCGTGGCTGCGCTCGCTGCGGACATCGCGTCGGGCGCGCTCGCCGATCAGAGCCCGCTGCCGTCCGAGCGCGAGTTGATGACCCGCTTCGGCGCCAGCCGGACAGTGATCCGCGAGGCGATCTCGACCCTGGCCGGCCGCGGGCTTCTGGAGAACCGGCCCCGCTTCCGTCCGGTGGTCCGCAAGCCCGACTACACGACGGTGCTGCGCGCGGCGGGCGACATCGTCCGCCACCTTGTCGCCGATCGCGACGGGATCGCCAACCTCTACCGGAGCAGGGTGTTTCTCGAACGCGCGCTTGTGCGCGAGGCGGCGACCGCCGCTCGCAAGACCGACATCGTCGCGCTTCAGGACGCGCTCGCCGCCAACCGCGCCGCCATTGGCGATTCCGAGGCGTTCTACCGCACCGACGTCGCCTTTCACGGCGCGCTCTACCGGGTGCCCGACAACCCGATCTTTCCGGCGATCCACCAGGGCTACGTCGCCTGGCTCGCCCCGCACTGGAAGCGGATGCCGCGGTCGCCGGAACGCAACACCGTCAACTTCCGCGCCCACGAGGCGATCCTTGCGGCCATCGTCGAGCGCGATCCGGACGCCGCCGAGGAGGCGCTCGCCAACCATCTGCGCTCCGCATGGGAGTACGTGCGCGCAACCTTCACGCCGGAGGCCACGTGACCGAAACGTTCGATCACATCGTCATCGGCGGCGGCTCGTCAGGCTGCGTCGCGGCGTCCCGGCTGGTGCGCGAGAGCGGCGCGCGGGTGCTCCTGCTCGAGGCTGGCCACTCCCACCGCCATCCGCTCCTCGACATGCCGCCGGGCATATTTCGCCTGATCCGCGGCTCGAAGTACATGCGCTACCACAAGACCCCGCCGCAGCCCCATCTCGGGGGACGCTCCCACGAGATCCCCCAGGGCCACGTGCTCGGCGGCGGTTCTTCGGTCAACGCCCAGGTCTACATGCGCGGCCGCGCGTCGGACTACGACGCCTGGGAGGAGACCCTGCGCGGCAACAATGACCGGGTCGGCTGGGGTTGGGCCGACGTGCTGCCGCACTTCCGCGGCATGGAGGGCAACGGGCGGCTGTCCAGCGACCTCCACGGAACCGAAGGGCCACTCCTCGTCTCCGACCCCGGCCACGTCAACGAGTTCTCGCGCTGGTTCGTCCAGGCGGTGCAGAACCTCGGCGAGCCGTTCAACCCCGACTTCAACGGCCCCGGCCAGCGGGGCGTTGGCTTCTACCAGTTCACCAACCGCGCCGGAAAGCGCAGTTCCGCCGCGTACGCCTTCATCGAGCCGCTCGCGCGCGACACCCGCCTGGACGTGCGGCTGCGCGCGGAAGTGCAATCGCTCGTCCTCGAGAAGGGCCGCGTGGTCGGCGTGCGCTACCGCCAGGACGGCGCCAGCCACGTCGCCCGCGCCGACGGCGAAGTGCTGCTCGCCGCCGGCGCGCTTGTCACCCCGAAGCTCCTGATGCTCTCCGGGATCGGCCCGGCCGATCACCTGCGCGCCCACGGGGTCGAGGTCGCGCTCGACGCCCCCGGCGTGGGCGCCAACCTCATCGACCACCCCGAAGTCACCATGACCGCCTACGCCAACGGCCCCTACGGCTACTACCGCCAGGGCGAGGGCTGGCGAATGCTGAAGAACGGCCTGCAGTTCAAGCTGTTCGGAACCGGACCGGTCACCACCGCCGGCGTCGAGGCCGGCGCCTTCGTCAACCCGCGCGATCCGGACGCACCGCCGAGCATCCAGGCCTTCTGCGTGCCAATGGTCTATGTCGACAACGACGCGGTCGGCGAGGTGCGCGACGACTACGGAATGACCATCACCACCGTGGTGGTCAAGCCGAAGTCGCGCGGCTCGGTCCGGCTCGCATCCGCCGACCCCGCCGCCATGCCGGTCGTCTCGCCAAACCTGCTCGCCGATCCTGCCGACATGGCCGAGATGATCGCAGGCCAGCGCTTCTTCCTGCGGGTGTTCGGGACCGACCCCGTCGCGGAGCGCATCCGCCGGGTGATCCTGCCCGACCCCGCCGATCTCTCCGACGCGGCGATGGCCGCCCATTGCCGGCGCTTCGTGAAGACCAACTACCACCCCGCCAGCACCGCGCGCATGGGCGCCGACGGCGATCCGATGGCGGTGCTCGACGCGCGGATGCGGGTGCGCGGCGTCGAGGGCCTGCGGGTTTGCGACATGTCCGCCGTGCCCGACATCAACGCCGGCAACACCAACGCTCCGGCGATGATGCTGGGCGACCGCTGCGCCGGCCTGGTGATCGGCGCCGCCGCGCCCGGCGATCAGCCGTCGAGCCGGTAGAACGCCCGCGCGCTCTCCCCGAAGACCTGCGCCCGCTCGGCTGCGTCGAGGTGCGCGGTCAGCGTCTCCGCCGCCGCGCGCCAGGCGCCGTATTCCGCCCGCAACCGGCACACCGGCCAGTCCGAGCCCCACATCACCCGCTCGGGCCCGAACACCGCCAGCACGTGCTCGGCGTAGGGCTGCAGATCCTCGACAGTCCAGTCCGGCCCCGCCTCGGTCACGAGGCCCGAGAGCTTGCAGAAGGCCGAGGTCTCGCCGGCGATGCGCGCCATGCCTTCGGCCCAGAACTCGAAGCGCGCCCGGTCGTTGGCGGCGATCTCGGGCTTCATGCAGTGATCGACCACCACGCGCAAGTCGGGGCGGCGGCGGAAGATCGTGAGGAAGTTCGCGAGGTGCCTGCGGGAACCCCAGCGCATCGAAGGCGAGCCCGGCCTCGGCGACGGCGCCGAACGCCCACTGCACGTCGTCGCGCAGCATCCAGTCGACGTCGGGGATGTCCTGGATCATCGGCCGCACCCCGACAAGCTTCGGGTGCCGCGCCAACCGCCGCAGCGTCTCCGCGTCCTGTGGTCGCTCGAAGTCGATCCAGCCAACCACGCCGGCCACATGGGCCGTCGCGTCGGCGATCCCCAGCATGTACTCGGTCTCGGCCACCGTCGGGGCCGCCTGCACCAGCACCGTGCGCCCGACGCCAGCCGCCGCGCGCTCCGGGGCCAGATGGGCGGGGCCGTAGTGCCGGGTCAGGATCGGGTCGTCGTCCGGCATCCAGCCGTAGTCGCCCCGCTCGGGACGCCAGAAGTGCTGGTGCGCGTCGATGCTCTCCATCTCCCCGCTCACGGCGTAGGCGCGTCGGCGCGCAGCAGACCCTCGGCCTTCAATGCCCGCCAGAGTGCGTCCGGGATCTCCGCCCCCGCCGCCGCGAAGTTGCTCGCCATCTCCGCCGCCCCCTGCCCGCCGGGAATGACCGAGACCACCGCCGGATGGTGCAGCGGAAACCGGAAGGCCGCGTCGACCAGCCGCACGGCATGCTCCGCGCAGACCGCCTCGATGCGGGCGACCCGCGCGAGGATCTCGGGCGGGGCCGGGGCGTAGTCGTACCAGGCGCCGTCTCGCGCGCCGGTGGCGAGCACTCCGGAATTGTAGGGCCCGCCGATCACCACCCCGATCCCGCGCGCCGCACAGAGCGGCAGGAAACTCCCGAGCGCCTCCTGTTCGAGAAGCGTGTAGCGCCCGGCCAGCAGGAAGAGGTCGAAGTCGCCCACGTCGGCCAGCCGCTCGGCCGCCTGCCATTCGTTGACCCCCGCCCCGAATGCCCGGATCACGCCTGCGTCGCGCAGTTCGCCCAGCGCCCGCAACCCGCCGCCCTCGACCAGTTCGTCCAACCGCGCCGTGAACGCCGCCGCGTCGCCGTGGGTCCAGATATCGAGATCGTGGACGTAAAGGATATCCACCCGGTCGATCCCGAGGCGTTCCAGCGAGAACTCCAGCGACCGCATCACCCCGTCGTAACCGTAGTTGTAGACCTCGTTGCGCGCCGGCGTCTCGAACCACTTGCCGACCCCGTCGCGCTCCTCAGGCGCGCAGGCGCGCAGAAGCCGGCCGACCTTGGTCGAGATCACGTAGTCGTCCCGCGACTTGCCGCGCAGGAAACGGTTGAGCCGGGTCTCGCTCAGCCCGAAGCCATAGAGCGGCGCTGTGTCGAAGTAGCGCACGCCCCCCTCCCAGGCCGCGGAAAGCACCGCCTGCGCCTCCGCTTCCGGGATCGCCCGATAGAGATTGCCGAGCGGCGCGGCCCCGAACCCCAGCTCGGTGAAGTCGAGTCCGCCGTCGCCGCGCCTGTCCCAGTGGATGCTTCGCATGGCCGCCCTCCTCGCGCGGCCTCATGCTAGCGGCTCGCGTCGCCGCGGCAAGCGCCATGGCGGGCGCGAGACGTGACAGCGCGCACCGGAAGGTCCGGTGCGCGCGGCGACTCCGTCACTCGAGAACCGCGCGCCTCCCGGCGCACGCGACTACTGGTCGGCGATCTGCTCGATCATCGTCCGCTTGGCGTCTGTGCTCTCGCTTCCGCCGGCGACAAGCTCGATCTGCACGAGCTGCCCAGGGGTGAGCGCATCGAGATTGTCGACGTCGGCGCCGTAGCGCAGGATGCACTGCTCCACGTCAGCCTTGAGCTGGGCGTTGCCAACCATTCGCACGTCCTCCGCGAACATCTTCTTGATCATCGCAGCCTTGTTGGCGTCGGTCGCCGTACTGGTCAGGATCGCCTCAAGAAGGACGACTTCCGGTCCACCGACGTTCCCGAAGTTCTCGATGGTGATGTCGTGCTCCTTGAGCTGCCCTTCGACCTGAGCACGCAACTGGGCCGAACCCTCGCAGGCGTCCCGCTCGGTGACCAGGCTCTCGATCATCGCGCCCTTGCAGCAATCGCCCTCGGTCGAGTTCAGCACCAACTGGATCTGCGCCAACTGAGCATCTGTCAGCGCGTTGACGTCGACGCCGCTGATCTGGTGTTCCTGGAGCTGGCTGGCGACGCTTGTGCGAAGCTGGTCTTGCGCCACGGCAACGCCACCGAATGCGACCGCCGCTGAAAGCGCCACAGCGCTTGCGTACAGACATTTTTTGAAAGTCATCTCAGTCCTCCATTGTCAGAAACGACGAAGCGATGTCTTGCCTCTCGCAGGCCGCGATTCGCGGCCCATGAACGCAACGTGACGCCAATCACATACGATTTCATTGATTTGAATCAACTTTACCGAAAAATTCTTCGACCTCTACGGCGCACAACGATAAGTCCTTACGCCGCAGCTTGAATTCTCATGTTGATCGTGCCGGAATGAGTGTCGACGGCGGATCGGGCATACGAGATCACGACACCTGTCGCCAGCCGGACGCAGGCTCGTGCAATCTTCAGGCTTCCAGCCGCCCGAAGACCATCGCCGCGGACCACGCTTGACCGCGCCGGCGTCTTTCCCCAACGCTCTACCCGGATGAACGCTCCCTTCGCCAACTTCGTTCTCGGAGTGGCGCTCGCGCTGATGATCGGCTTCGTGCTGCACATAGGCAAGGGCGTCATCCTGCCGGTGCTCGCAGGCGCGATGATCGTCTATGTCATCGTTGGCGTCGCGCGCCTCCTGGGCCGCATCCCGGCGCTGGCCCGGCTGCCCCAGACCGCCCTCATGTCACTGTCGTTCCTGAGCATCGGCGCGCTCCTATTCGGGATGATGTCGCTGGTGATCACCAATCTTGGCCGGGCCGCCGCGCTGGCGCCGCTCTACCAGGACGAATTGCTCGCCGCGATCCAGCGCCTGGCCACGGCCCTCGACATGGAGGAGACGCCGACCTGGGAGACTCTGCGCGCCCAGGTGCTAGACCGAATCGACATCGAAACCACAATCGGCTTCACCGTAGGCACGCTCTCCGCGATCGTTTGGACCTTCACGTTGGTGTTGATCTACGCGGGCTTTCTGATGGGTGAGCGGCGCATCCTCGCCGGCAAGCTCCACCTGCTCCATGATGATCCGAATAGGGTGCGCCGCCTGCAGTCGGTGCTCGCACGCATCAACGATCGCATCGGGGTCTATCTCGGCATGAAGACGCTGGTAAACGTCATGCTGGGGCTCCTGAGCTGGATCGTGATGAAACTCGCCGGAGTGGAGCTCGCGGCCTTCTGGGCGGTGCTGATCGGCTTTCTCAACTACATTCCCTACGTCGGCTCGTTCCTCGGCGTGATCTTCCCGGTGGCGCTGTCGGCGCTGCAGTACCAGGCGCTGGCGCCGGTCGCGCTCATCCTGCTCGCGCTGACGGCAGTGCAGATGTTCATGGGCAACGTCGTGGAGCCCTGGATCATGGGCGCCTCGCTGAACCTCAGCCCCTTCGTCATCATGGTCAGCCTTTCGGCATGGAGCGCGATCTGGGGCATCCCGGGCGCGCTGCTTGCGGTGCCGATCACCGCCATTCTCGTCATCGTGCTCTCCGAGTTCGCGGGGACGCGCCCGATCGCGGTGATGCTGACGCTCGACGGACGCCTCGCGCACACCGTGCCGGCCAATCAGCCCGGGTCGCCGGCGCTTCCCACCCCAGCCGGCTCGGACGTGGCCCCGCCTCGGTAGGCCCTGGGCGAGAGTGCGTAGCCAAGCTGGCTCGCAAGAGTCGGCGCGATTGGGTCGATCACCCCGAGCCGCGCGTCGCAGGGACCCGGCACGTCGAATGTGCCGAAAGCGCGGTCGAAGATCGAGAAGACCGTCGCATAGTTCGCATCAAAGAACCGCGACTCGGCGCAGTGGTGCCAGCGATGCATCGCCGGAGACACGAACACCCTCCCGAACGGCCCGTAGGTCCAGGGCAGATCGGCGTGAATGAAGAACCCGTAGTAGTGGCGCACCAGCCCGTTCGCGATCAGCGCATAGGGCGGAAAGCCGAGGACCAGCAGCGCCGCGGTGTCCACCGCGAAGGTGGTGACGCGGTTGACCGGATGGAACCGCTCCAGCGTCAACCACGTCATCTCGGTGTCGGAATGGTGCACCGCGTGCGACGGCCAGAGCCAGCGCGTGTGCTCCAGCCGGTGGGGCCAGTAGCCGGTGAAGTCGCCCACGAAGATCGCGATCGCGATCACCACCCATCCCGGCAGCCCCGCCCAGACCTCCGGGTCGACTAGCCGGAGCCCGAGCCCGTCCACCGCGCGCCAGAGCGCCTCGCCGCCCAGCCCGATCAGCGGCGCGACCAAAAGAAGGTTGAACAGCATGATCTGGACGTTAAGCGCGCTCTCGCTCACTGCGCGGCGCATGTCGCCGATCAGGGCGCGCTTCTTCACGATCAGGCCGAGCGCCAGGAAGAAAAGCGCCGGCCAGAACAGCGCGCGCACCGCAAGGATCAGCGCCGAAAGGCTGTCGGTCAGGAATTGGGTGAACGTCGCGGCCATCTGGGTGTCCCGGGGGTCGGTCTCGATCCCCCGGATTCTGACCCGGCCATGCTTGGCAAGCCGTTAACGCCGCCGCCCCACCGGGCTCAGCGCCGAGCGGTCTCCGTGCCGCCGACGCCAACCTCGCCGGGGTCGAACTCGTAGTGCGCCCCGCAGAACTGGCAGTCTGCCGTGACCTTGCCGTCCGCGGTCGTCATCGTGGCGATGTCGTCGCGCGAATAGATCGACAGCGACCGGACCACCTTCTCCGGCCCGCAGGTGCACCCGAAGCGCACCGGCTGCGGCTCGAAGACCCGCGGCGCCTCCTCGTGAAAGAGCCGCAGCAGCAGCTGATCGGCCCCGACCTGCGGACCAACGAGTTCGGTCGGCTCCACCGTCTCCAGAAGCAGGTTCGCGCGGCGCCAGTTGTCGGCGTCGAGCCCGTCGAGCATGTCCGCCGCAGCGAGAAGCCCGTCATGGCCGCTGGCGTCCTGCTTGGCCTCCGGCGCGCCCTCCGGCATGTGCTGGAGCATGACCCCGCCCGAGCGCCAGCGCGGCGCGCCGCCCGGCGCCTGCGCCTCGCCCATCGCCAGCGCGAAGCTCGTGGGCAGCTGCTCGGACTGGGCGAAGTATGTCTCCGCGCAGTCGGCGAGCGACTTGCCCGCGATCGGCGTGATGCCCTGGTAGGGCTGCCCGCCCGCGCCCTGGTCGATCAGGATCGCGAACATACCCTGCCCGATGAGCGCAAAGGGCGCGCCCTGCCCCGCGGCGAACCCTGCGTCGTCGAACCCCGCGTAGGCGCGCAGCCGGCCGGGTTCGCCCTTGGCCTCCGGGGCGAAGTAGTCGGTCGCGATCAGCCGGATCGGCCCGTCGCCGCGGATCTGCAGGCTGAGCTTCCAGCCCCTGCGGATCGTCTGCCCGATCATCGCCGTCAGCAGCGTCGCCTCGGCGATCAGCGCCGAGACCGGCGTCGGATAGGCGTGCTGCGCCAGGATCTGCTCAAGCACGCCGTCGAGCCGCGCCACCCGCCCGCGGATGTCGGCGCGGTCGAGTTGGAACGGCAGGATGGTGTCATCCCAGGCGATCTGTTCGGCGAGGCTCATGGAAATCCGGTCCTGTCTTGCGAGCCCGGAACATAGGGGCTCGGTCTTGCGAGTTCAAACCGGCCTTGTCCCGCCCGCTGCCGCCGCCATAGGCTCCCGCCCATGCGCAAATTCGGTGATCCCGTCGAGCCCGGGCGACGCTACGCCACCCGGCACGGCGCCTACGGCGTCATCTGCGACGGCCCCGACGTGCTCGTCACCGAGCAGGCCGAGCCGACGCCGGAGTTCCAGCTTCCAGGCGGCGGACTCGACCCAGGCGAGGGCGCCCTGCGCGCGCTGCACCGCGAATGCCTCGAGGAAACCGGCTGGACGATCCGCCCCCTCCGCCGCCTCGGCGCCTTCCAGCGCTACGCCTACATGCCCGAGTACGACCTCTGGGCGCGCAAGATCTGCCATGTCTATCTCTGCCGCCCGGTTCGCCGGCTCGGCCCACCCGCCGAACCGGGCTACGCCGCGATCTGGATGCCCGCCGGGACCGCTGCCCGCCTGCTCGGCAACGCCGGAGACCGCTGGTTCGTCGCCCGGGCGCGCGAGGCCGGTCAGCGGCTCTAAGGTTTCGCGCCGGCCCGCCGGCCTCCAGATGAAGGCGTGAGAGCCGACCCAGAGGAAAGGAGCGCATCCGATGACCGAGGACCGCGACACCGCCACACCCGCCGTCCGCAGCGAGATCGACAGCTACATCCAGCCCGGCCCGGGCAACGTGAAGCTGATCTACGTGCTCTATCTGCTGAGCTTCGTGCTCGGACTGACCTGGCTCGTCGGCGTGGTCTTCGCCTACGTCAACCGCGGCCGCTCCGAGCCGTGGGTCGAGAGCCACTACACCTGGATCATCCGCACCTTCTGGATCGGACTGCTCTATTCGCTGGTCGCCGCGGTGCTCTCTTTCATCCTGATCGGCTTCATCCTGCTGCTCGCCGTGGCGGTCTGGTTCATCGTGCGCTGCGTCATCGGCCTGCAAAAGGCTTCGCGCGGCGAGGCCATCGACAACCCGCAGAGCTGGACGATCTGAACCCGCCGGGAGCGACGGCGCCCCGAAGGGCGCCGCCGCGGTTCGCGCTACCCGCCGATGCAGGTGTCGACGTTCGCCGGCGTGCAAACGTCGAGCCCGGTGTAGGTCGGGTCCGCCGGAGGCTCGCCGCCCTCGGCCATCTTCTGCAGCTCCTGCATGCTGCGATAGCCCATCTCGAACGGGCGCTGGCCGACCTGTCCGGCGGAGAAGCCCTCCTTCATCTGGTCGATCTGGACCGGCAGCGTGTCGGCGACTACCAGGGCCAATTCGCCCGAGGCGATCTTGTCCTTGTAGGGCTCGACCGCGGCGCGGTTGGCGTCGGGGATGAACTGCGGGAAGCCGCCCGTGGGGATGAAGGCGTCCACGTCCGGGTTGGCGAGCATGAAGTCCTCGAACTGCTGCACCGAGCGCGGGAAGTCGTCGTCGGTGTAGAGCGGGCAGCCCTCGGCTTCGGTCCAGCCGTTCTGGCCCGTGAGCCGCTCGCCGGGCGAGGTCGTGCCCGACATGGCCCCCAGCGTGTCGCGGATGCCCTGCATGCGCTCGTTGTGGTTGGCCGCAGCGGCGCCGCCTGACTGGATGCAGACCGTGCCGCCGTCGGGCTTGATCTCCATGGCGAGCTTGGCGAGGTTCACGCCGATCTCGTAGTTGTGCGTGCCGATATAGGCGACGCGCAGGTCCTGGTTCTCCGGAAGCAGATCGGAATCCCAGGTCAGGACCGGAATGCCTGCGTCCTTGGCCGCCTGGAGCGCGACGGCCATCGCCGCCGCGTTCGAGGGCGAGACCGCGATGCCGGCGAGATCGCCGCGCGCCACGAGATCCTGCACGATCTGCACCTGCTCGTCGCCACCGCCGTGCTCGCCCGGGCCAATGTATTCGCACACGAACGCGCCGCCGGATTCCTCGGCGGCCTTCATGCAGCCATCGCGGGCCTGGTCGAAGAACGGGTTGTTCATGTTCTTTGGCACCAGCGCGAAAGTGTTCTGCGCCGATGCCGCCGACCCGATTGACAGGGCCGTCGCCGCCAGCGCAGTGGTGATGAGAAGTCTCTTCATGTCTTCCTCCCTTGGATGCGCCGCCGCTTTGCGCGGCGGCCCGGTTAGCGGTCCCGCCGCGGCAGGAACGCGTTCTTGAGCCGGGAGAAGACGTTTCTCCCGCTAGTCTGCAATCCGATCAGGACCGCGACTATGATGATGACGCCGACAAACGCGCCTTGCCAGTTGGAGTCGATCCCCGCCATCAGCAACGCATTGCGGATCACCTCAAGCAGAGCCGCGCCGACGATCGCGCCATAGGCCGTTCCAGATCCGCCCATCAGGTTCGCGCCGCCGATCACCGTGGCCGCGATCACCCGCAACTCGTAGGTCTGCCCCAGCGCGTTGATCGCCGAGCCGGTGTATCCGAGGATCAGCAGCGCCGACACCGAGGCGCAGAACGCCGAGAAGACATAGACTTGGAACTTGATCAGGTCGACGTTGACGCCCGTCAGCCGCGCCGCCTGCTCGTTGCCGCCGATTGCGTAGAGATGCCGTCCCCAGGCCTTGCTTCGGAAGACGTAGCCGACGATCAGCGCCAGCACGATCATCGTCCAGAAATGCGACGAGAACGCCGGGATCCAGTCGGGCCAGAAGTCCCCCTCGACGTTCGGCGGGAACCGCGCCTGCCCGATCGCCTTCACGATCGGTGCGTCGGGGCCGAACTGGTAGAGCATCTGGTTACCCGAAGCCACGACCGCCAGCGACCGCGCGATCGACATCATCCCCAGGGTCACCACGAAGGGCGAGATGCCAACATAGGCTACGAAAAACCCATTCACCGCCCCGCAGGCGAGCCCTGCCAGCATTCCCATCGAGAACGCCACCCACCAGGGATACTCCGCCGTCAGGAACAGCCCGGCCACGATCGCCACGAACCCCATGATCGAGCCCACCGACAGATCGATGCCGCCGGTGATGATCACGCAGGTCATGCCGAGCGCCATGATCCCGAACGGCGCGAAATTGCGGGTGATGTTGGAGAGATTGGCCGAGGTCAGGAAACTCGGCTGGTAGAGGCCGATCAGCAGGGACACCGCGAGCAGGACCACCGTCACCCAGAACGGCTGGCTGCGCAGGATGCGCTGGCGCAGCGTCGCCTCCTCGATGCCGGTGACCTCGCCGATGGCGGCGTGCTCGGCGCGTGCGACGGCTTCAGGCGGCATCGATGGCTCCCGTGATCAGGCCCGTGACTTCCTCTGGGCTGGTCGTGGCGATGGGCTTGTCGGCCACCTTCTTGCCGCGACGCAGCACCGCCACCCGGTCGCAGACCTCGAACACGTCCGGCATGCGGTGCGAGATCAGGATCACCGCGTGGTTGGTCTCGCGCAGCCGGTGGATCAGGCTCAGCACCTCCGCGACCTGGCGCACCGAGATCGCCGCGGTCGGCTCGTCCATCAGGACGATCTTGGGATCGGACAGTCGCGTGCGCGCGATCGCCACCGCCTGCCGCTGCCCGCCCGACATCTTGCGCACCAGATCCTTCGGCCGGGTCTCGGACTTCAGCTCCTCGAAGAGCTCGGCCGAGCGGCGGATCATCGCGGGCTTGTCGAGCGTGCGGAACGGCCCCCAGCCCTTCTGCAACTCGCGCCCCAGAAAGACGTTCTCCGCCGCCGTCAGGTTGTCGGCCAGCGCGAGGTCTTGGTAGACGACCTCGATCCCGGCCTTGCGCGCGTCGACCGGCCGGGTGAAATGCACCACCTTGTCGTTGACCCGCACCGTGCCGCTGGTCGGGGGGAAGTTGCCGGCGATGATCTTGACCAGCGTCGACTTGCCCGCGCCGTTGTCGCCCATCAGCCCGATGGCCTCACCAGCGGCTACGGTGAGGTCGACGCCCTGCAGCGCGTGGATCGCGCCGAAACTCATGGTGATCGCCCGCAGATCCAGCAGACTCAAGGCTTCCCCCCCGGGAACGCGCCCTCTTTCGGGGCGTTCACATTTCCGGTCGGGACGTTGGACCAGAACGGACTGGATTTGAAGCCTCTTTCTGCACCCCGGCTTCGGCCGCAACGCGACAAACCGCCCCGTCCTCAGCCGGCTCGCCGAACCGCCGCCTCCAGCGCCTGCAGAAACCGCGATCGATCCGCCTTCGAGAACGGCCGCCCGCCGCCAGCCCGGAACGGATCGGCCGCGCGCAGGTCGGCCATCAGGTCGCGCGTCGCCAGCCGCGCGCCCATGTTCGCGCTCGTGAACGCCTTGCCGTCCGGCCCGACCACCTGCGCTCCCGCCTCGACGCAGCGCGCCGCCAGCGGCACGTCGGCGGTCACGCAGACGTCGCCCGGCCCGATCCGATCCGCGATCCACATGTCCGCGGCGTCCGCGCCGGCCTCGACCACCACCACCCGCACCAGCGGGCTACGGCTCGGCCGGATTCCGCCGTTGGCCACCATCGCGACCGCGATCCCGTGCCGCTCGGCCACCCGCACCACCTCCTCGCGCACCGGGCAGGCGTCGGCGTCGACGTAGATCACGCGCCGAGCGCCTCGGCGTGGAAGGCGATATGGTCGGCCATGAAGCTCGCCACGAAGAAATAGCTGTGATCGTAGCCCGGCTGCATCCGGAACACCGCCGCCTGCCGCCGCTCGGCGATCGCCGCCGCCAGCGCCTCGGGCCGCAACAGGTCGAGGAACTGGTCCGCCGTCCCCTGGTCGATCAGCAGCGCGCCCTTCCAGCCCCGCTCGCGCAGGAGCAGCGTCGCGTCATGCGCCGCCCATCGGCCCTCGTCCCGGCCGAGGTAGGCCGCGAACTGCTTGCGCCCCCAGTCCGAGGCGGTCGGGTTGGCGATCGGCGCGAAGGCGGACACCGAGGCGAACCGGTCGGGATCGCACAACGCCAGGGTCAGCGCCCCATGCCCGCCCATCGAGTGCCCGGTGATCGCCTGCGCCCCCTCCTCGAGGTCGAAGTTGCGGAACACCAGCGTCGGCAGTTCGTCGCGCAGGTAGCTCCACATGGCGAAATGCGGCGCCCAGGGCGCCTCGGTCGCGTCGACGTAGAACCCCGCCCCCTGCCCCAGATCGAAGGCCGCGTCGTCAGCCACGCCGTCGCCGCGCGGCGAGGTGTCGGGAAAGACCAGCGCCATCCCCGCCGCCGCCGCATGCGCCTGCGCGCCGGCCTTCACCATGGCGTTCTCGTGGGTGCAGGTGAGCCCCGACAGGTACCACAGCACCGGAACCGGCCCAGCCGCGGCCTGCGGCGGCAGGTAGAGCCCGAAGGTCATGTCGCAGCCGCAGACCCGGCTCGCGTGCCGGTAGACAGCCTGAACGCCCCCGAACGCCGCGCTCTCCGAAACCGTCTCCATGCTTCCCTCCGAAACCGCCTCATTACGATTGGCGGCGCTTGGGCGGAGCGCAACCGGGAATCGGCCCCCACGCTTGATCCATGTCATGCACAGAAATCTGAAACACAATAATATTCGCATTTAGATGCCGGCATACCAACCCGGCAATGGGAGGCTGGGATGTCCTTTCGCGAATGGACCACGCTCTTTGACAACGAACGGCCCCGGGTCGTGTGGATGAACGGATGGTCGCTCAGCGGTCTGGGGCAGATCCAGACTTGGCAGGTCGGTCCAAATCCATGGACGTATGATCGGGATGATCAGACCGATCGCTTCTCCACTTGCGGCTACACGCGATCCGGCCGCCTGCTGAATAGCGACGGCGGCCCGTTTGCAGCCACCCGGCTCTCGAACCGGAGCTTGGTCGCAGATACGGAAGCATACGCGACTACAACCAATCCTTTGAAGGCGATCGATTGGGGAACCGAGATCTCGCGCGTAAAGATCGACGTCTATTTCGCGCCGAAGGGTGCGAGCCGTCGCCGGCGAAGTATCTCTGGGCTGGAGCCGCTTCGAAAGGACCCAGATGATGCTTGCCATGAAGCAGGTCGAGCACGTCACCCAACTGAACTTCCGCACGACCAACGATCCGAAGCTGGCGGAGTTTCGGCTCATCACTTTCGATGACGACGACTACCTTGGCTTCATGGTGCCGCCGGGCGAGCCCTATGCGGGCATCGGCGGCATGAACAAGAGCTTCCTTGACTGGATCGACGCCGATTCCCGGAATTCTCTGTTCGAGCGCGGCGGGTTCGGCTTCGCCATCATGCTTGAGGAGATCGGCCATGGGCTCGGCCTCGCCCATCCCCACGATGACGGAGGATCATCCAAGGTTCTGGCCGGCGTGACGGAACCGCTTGGCTCCTATGGCGTCGGAGACCTCAACCAGGGCATCTTCACGGTGATGGGCTACAACGAGGGCTGGCCAGGTGGCCCCTACGGCCGCAAATACCTCGACCCGGAGCAGAATCTGATCTACATTAATGACTTCGGATACGAAGCGACGATGTCCGGCCTGGACGTGGCGGTCCTCCAGTCCAAGTACGGAACCAATCCAGACACCGCGACCGGCGACAACACGTATCGGCTGCCGGACAGCAACGGTCGAGGCACGTTTTTTCGCTGCATCTGGGACGCAGGCGGCAAGGACAAGATCGTCTACGACGGGGACCGGGACGCGACGATCGACCTGCGCCCAGCGACCCTGAAGGGCGAGGCCGGCGGCGGCGGCTTCGTGTCCTGGGCGAAATACATCCGGGGCGGCTTCACCATAGCGAGCGGCGTCACGATTGAGAACGCCACCGGCGGTGCCGGCGACGACGTGCTGATCGGCAACGCCGCCGTAAATCGGCTCCTCGGAGGCAAGGGACGCGACAGACTTGATGGCGGAAGCGGCCGTGACGTCATGAAGGGCGGTCCGGACAACGACACATATGTCGTCGATAACAGTCGCGACGAGATCGTCGAGAAGAGCGGCGCAGGCAGCGACCGCGTGCTCAGCAGCGCCATTTTCAGACTGCCCTCGCAGGTCGAGAAGCTGACGCTGCTCGGCGACGCGGCGATCGACGGGACCGGCAACGCCAAGGCCAACCTGATCAAGGGCAACAGCGCGGCCAACCGCCTCCTCGGGGATCGCGGCGCGGACGCGCTCTACGGCCGCGATGGCGCCGACTGGCTCGACGGCGGAGATGGTCTGGACACCATGGTCGGCGGGAGGGGCGACGACACCTACGTCGTCGGCCGGTCGGACGAGATCCTGATCGAGAAGTCCGGCGGCGGCTACGACAGCGTCCGGAGCAGCGCGAGTTTCAGGCTGCCATCGCAAGTCGAGAAACTGACGCTGCTCGGCGACGCGGCGATCGACGGGACCGGCAACGCCAAGGCCAACCTGATCAAGGGCAACGGCGCGGCTAACCGCCTCCTCGGGGATCGCGGCGCGGATGTGCTCTACGGCCGCGATGGCGCCGACTGGATCGACGGCGGGGATGGTCTGGACACCATGGTCGGCGGGAGGGGCGACGACACCTACGTCGTCGGCCGGTCGGACGAGATCGTGATCGAGAAGGCCGACGGCGGCTACGACAGCGTCCGGAGCAGCGCGAGTTTCAAGTTGCCAGACGATGTCGAGGAGCTCTTTCTGATCGGCGCAGGTGATATCGACGGCGTCGGAAACGACTACGACAACTTGATCGTGGGCAACGACGGGGGCAACCGGCTGACGGGCGGGCTCGGTGCCGATCGGCTGGAAGCTGGCGAAGGAAGCGACGTCTTCGTGTTCGCGCACGCCGACGAATCCCGCCCCGGCACCGAACGCGACGTGATCGCCGCCTTCGAAAGCGGGCTGGACAAGATCGACGTCTCCGCCATCGACGCCGACAGCGAAGCCGATGGCGATCAGAGCTTCGTCTTCATCGGGGTCGCGGCCTTTTCGGGAACCACTGGAGAACTGCGTTACGAAGCCGGCATCGTCGCCGGCGAAACCAGCGGCGACCGCGTGGCGGACTTCGAGATCGGAGTCGAAGACCTGGCGGCTCTCGTCGCCGTTGATTTTGTTCTGTGACGCCTCCCTGTGCGAGTCCCTCGGCGTAGACCTTTGCTCTTTCACCGACGACCATGCGCTCCAGCCCACGCCGCCAGATCCGCATTCAGGAAGCCCTCATAGTCCCCTTGTCAGCAGAGCTCCATGGGTGCCTCAATAAACGATTCACGAAGTATTCGTTTTATTTTAGAGGCTTGCAGTCCGTCCCCATGGGGACGCCCGAATCGCGCCGCGAGTGGGACCCCTCAATAGGTCACCACCGACCGGATCGACTTGCCCGCGTGCATCAGATCGAAGCCCTTGTTGATCTCGTCCAGCCCCATGGTGTGGGTGATCATCGGGTCGATCTCGATCTTGCCGTCCATGTACCAGTCGACGATCTTCGGAACGTCGGTCCGACCCCGCGCGCCGCCGAAGGCCGTGCCCCGCCAGGACCGCCCGGTCACCAGCTGGAACGGCCGCGTCGAGATCTCCGCCCCCGCCGGCGCCACGCCGATGATGATGCTCTCGCCCCAGCCCTTGTGAGCCGCCTCCAGCGCCGTCCGCATCACCTTGACGTTGCCGGTCGCGTCGAAGGTGTAGTCCGCGCCGCCCCTGGTGAGATTGACGAGGTAGGGCACGAGATCGCCCTCGACCTCTGCAGGGTTGACGAAGTCGGTCATCCCGAACCGCTCGGCCATCGTCTTCTTGCCCGGGTTTAGGTCGACGCCGACGATCTGGTCCGCCCCGGCCAGCCGCAGGCCCTGGATCACGTTGAGCCCGATCCCGCCCAGCCCGAACACGATCGCCCGGCTGCCGATCTCGACCTTGGCGGTGTTGATCACCGCCCCGATCCCGGTCGTCACCCCGCAGCCGATGTAGCAGATCTTGTCGAACGGCGCGTCCTCGCGGACCTTCGCCAGCGCGATCTCCGGCACCACCGTGTGGTTGGAGAACGTCGAGCATCCCATGTAGTGCAGGATCGGCTCGCCATCGAGCGTCGAGAACCGCGAGGTCCCGTCCGGCATCAGCCCCTGCCCCTGCGTCGCGCGGATCGACTGGCAGAGGTTGGTCTTCGGATTGAGGCAGTACTCGCACTCCCGGCATTCCGGCGTGTAGAGCGGGATCACGTGATCGCCCGGCTTCAGCGTCGTCACCCCCGCGCCGACCTCGAGCACCACGCCGGCGCCCTCGTGGCCGAGGATCGCCGGGAACAGCCCCTCCGGGTCCGCGCCCGACAGGGTGAATTCGTCGGTGTGGCAGATGCCCGTCGCCCTGATCTCGACCAGCACCTCGCCGGCCTTCGGGCCTTCGAGGTTGACCTCGTGGATCTCGAGCGGCTTGCCGGCTGCGACGGCGATGGCGGCGCGGGTGCGCATGGGCGGGGCTCCCCTTCCTGATGAACCGCCGGGCAGCGTGGCCGAACCCTTGGCGCAGTTCAACCGCTCAGTCGTCGGATCCGACCGGACCCCGCGCCGCCTTGACCGCGCCGCGGTGGGTCTTGGCGTCGAGACGGCGGCGGATCGAAGCCCTCGTCGGGCGTGTCGGGCGGCGCGGCTTCGGCCGCTCGAGCGCCCGGAGGATCAGCGCGCGCAGCTTGTCCCGGGCCTCGGCCCGGTTCAGCGCCTGGGTTCGGTGGCGCTCGGACGTGATGATCAGCGCCCCCTCGCTGGTCCAGCGCCGGCCGGCGAGCCGTTTCAGCCGCGCCTTGACCTCGGGCGGCAGGTTCGGCGAGCGCGCCGCCTCGAAGCGCAGCTCGACGGCGGTGGAGACCTTGTTGACGTTCTGTCCGCCGGGACCGGAGGCGCGCACGAACCGCTCGCCGATCTCCCAGTCCGCAAGACTGATCTCATCGTTGATCGCCAGCATGGCGCGGCTCCCAAACGGCGAGAGGCCGCAGCGACTGCGGCCTCTCCTGTTCTATGAGCTTGGAGGCTGGCCAGTGGGCCGAACCCGGCGCATCGGTCACCGTTCCGAGGGGGCTGCCCCTCAGACGGCACCTCCGCGCAACAACCCGGCCACACGCTCCAAAGTCTCATGAGACATTGGATCACCTCCTTTCAGTTGTTTCGGTCGAAGAGATGGTGAAGGATTTCCGTTGGAACGCAAGAAAAATGTTGTCACGGACCCGTGGCGCGGCGCCGCATCGCCAGCCGGAACGGGCCGAGCGCCACCAGCGCGATCACGGTCTTCACGGCGAAGTCAGCGACGGCGAGGCTGACCCAGAGCGGCGCCTCGGGGCCACGGCCGAGCACCGGCAGGATCTCGTTGGCCCAGGCCACGTCCACGCCCGGCGCGATCCAGGCGAGGCGCGCGGAGAAGGCGATCGAGAAGAAGAGCGCGGTGTCGACGGTCCCGCCGATCAGGCTGGAGACCAGCGGCGCGCGCCACCAGCTTCCTTGCCGCAAGCGGTCGAAAATCGTCACGTCGAGGAGCTGGGCGGCGAGGAAGGCCACGCCCGAGCCGATGGCCACCCGCAGGCTGACGAGCGGGCCGAACGGACCCTCGATCTGGGCGCCGACGAGGCTGCAGGCGATCCCGACGAGAAAGCCGACCGCCACCACCCGGCGCGCCGCCGCCGGCCCGTGCAGGCGGTTCATCAGGTCGGTCACTAGGAAGGCGAAGGGATAGGTGAAGGCGCCCCAGGTCAGCCAGACGCCGAAGAGGAACTGCACCAGCACGTTCGAGGCGAGCACGATCGCGGCCATCGCGGCCATGCCGACGAGAAGCGAGCGGCTGGCGGTGGCCTGCGGCATGATACGCCCCGATAGAACATGGCGCGCCGCGAGCGCGGAGCAGTCGCGTCTAGCGGTTCCGGACGGGGCTGACAAGCGGGTCCCAGCCCGTGCGCGCGGCCGGTGCGCGCGTGCGAAACACAGTCAACCTTCTGATATTGTGTGATTTCAAAATCCAACGCTTCGTTGACGCCCGCGCATGACTGCTCAGAAGCGGATGCGGAAGCCAACCGTCCCGTACTGCGCCCCGCCCCAAGCGTCGCTGACGAGGCCGAACACGCCCGAGCGATGATGAAAGCGGAATAGCAGCTCGATGTCGGGATCGCTCGGCAGCGCGAAGGTGACCTCCGGCGCGAAGTAGTGCATGAACTGGCTGCCTTCGTCGTCCTTGGCCCGGTCCTGCTCCACTTCGGAGACGTCGCTCGCCCAGTTGAGGCCGGTCGACAGCCCGATCGTCGTTACGAGGTAGCGGTCCCAAGGGAACCCGTGATAGCGGGCGTAGATCGCGCCCCAGACCTCGGTCTCGTCCTGGCGGCCGAACCGCTGGCCTACGCCGACCTCGGGCTCGAAGGAGAGCCTGCGCCACTCGCCGACCCTGCGGGAGATCGTGGTGCCGATCAGGTGATCACCGTCGGTGTACTCCCAAGTCAGCGGCGTCTCGGGCGACGTCACGAGAACCTGCCCCATCGAGTTCTCGACGTAGTCGCCGCCGAAAATCGCGACGCCGCAGTCGCCGACGCAGGGCTTGAAGAGATCGGCGGGTGTCCATGCGGACGCAGCAGGCGGCCCAAGGCTCGCGGAGAGGAGCGCTGCGACCGCAGCGGCGCGACCACCCGGTCTCAGGGTCATCCGATGCCTCCAACCGCGCCACGGGCCACATGGAGGCCGCGGAATTCCGGGAGGTAATCTAGCAGACGCCGGTTACGGTTCAACCGTCGCCGTGGCGGCAGCGGATCGCGCGATCAGGCGATCAGGCGATCCTGGTATGAAGGCGCGGCCGCGCGCGCGCGCCAGATCGGCTCGGGCTGGCGAGCGGCGATCGCCTCGGGGAGCTCGATCTCGTCGAAGCCGACCCGGAGCGCGGCGCGCAGCTGGTCGGCGACCAGGGGACCCGCCGCCCGCAGCCGACCGGTAAAGCCAAGGGCGCGCAGGCGTCGCGCGATGGAGAAGCCGCGGCCGTCGCCCATCGCCGGAAAATCCACGCGGATCATGTCGAGCCGGTGCAGCCAGGGCTCGAGATCTGAGGGGTCGCGGTCATTTGGGAACTCGACCGCCAGCGGCTCCTCCGGCAGGTCCTGACCGCTCCAGAAGAAGTCGAAAGGCAGCACGCGCCCCTCGGCCCACGCGTCGGGGCGGAAGCCCGCCTCGGTCACGATCACGCTCATGCATTGTCTCCCGTCTGTGGGGCGCGCGCGACGCGCCCGTCCGCTCCGAAGTGAATGCCGCATTCAAGTTTTTCCCCGCCGCGCCAGCGGCCCGCGCGGAGGTCCTCGCCCGGCCGGACCTGCGTGGTGCAGGGCGCGCAGCCGATCGAGGGATAGCCCCTGGCGACTAGCGGATGGCGCGGCAGGTCGTGGGCGTCCATGTAGTCGCCGAGGTCGCGCGCGCTCCAGCCAGCCAGCGGGCTGACCCGGATCCGGCCGCGGTCGGCCTCGAAGACCTCGAGCCCGGCCCGCGTCGGCGACTGGAAGCGCTTGCGTCCCGAAATCGCGACCGGCCAGCGCCGCAGGGCCCTGTCGAGCGGCGCAACCTTGCGGATGACGCAGCAGCCGTCCGGGTCGCGCCGGTGCAGGTCACCGTCGGGGTCGAGGGCTTCGAGGTCGGCCGGATCGGGGTGCAGGTGCTGAGCGTTGGTGAGGCCGAGGAGCGCGGCGAGTTCGCGCTGATACTGCAGCGTCTCCTCGAAGAGCATCAGCGTGTCGACGAGCAGCACCGGCGCGTCCGGATCGATGCGCGAGAGCATGTGCAGGAGCACCGCCGCGTCCGCCCCGAACGACGAGATCAGCGCCACCTCGCCGGGAAACGCCGCGAGAACGCCGGCGATGACGTCCTGGGCGCCGGCGCCGTCATAGGCGACGCGCAGCGCGTCGAGGCGGTCGACCGCGGCGCCCGTGAGCCCCTCGCCGCGCTCAAGCCGCATCGGACCGCTCCTCGGCGGGGTAGAGCGCTGCCTTGAACGGCGCGGGCCCGAGCCGCCGGTAGGCCTGCAGGAAGGTCTCGCCCGGGTCGGCGCGCAGGTCGAGATAGGCCAGCAGCAGCCGCTCGATGGCGGGCACGATCTCGCCATAGGCGAAGCCCGGCCCCGCGCGTTCTCCGATGGCCGCGTCCTCGGAGCCGTCGCCGCCCAGTGTGATCTGGTAGTTCTCCACCCCGGCCCGGTCGAGCCCGAGGATGCCGATGTGGCCGACGTGATGATGGCCGCAGGCGTTGATGCAGCCCGAGATCTTGATCTTGAGCGGACCGATCTCGTGCTCGAGCTTGAGCTCCTCGAAGCGGGTGGCGATCTCCTGTGCCACCGGGATCGAGCGGGCGGTCGCCAGCGCGCAGTAGTCCATCCCGGGGCAGGCGATGATGTCCGACACGAGGCCGATGTTGGCCGTGCCCAGACCCGCGGCGCGCAGGCGGGCGTGCACGACCCACAGATGCGCGCGCGGCACATGCGGAAGGACGACGTTCTGCTCATGGCTGATGCGGATCTCGTCGTAGCCGTACTCCTCGGCGAGGTCGGCGATGACGCGCATCTGCGCGGCGGTGGCGTCGCCCGGCGTGCCGCCGTGGGGCTTGAGCGAGATCGTGGCGATCGCGTGGTCGGGCCGGCGATGCGGCGCCACGTTGGTGTCGACCCAGGAGCGGAAGACCGCGTCGGCGGCGTAGGCGCGGTCGAAGTCGTCGGGCGCGGACGCCGCAAAGGCCGGCGGCGCGAAGGCCGCCTCGATCTGACCGAGCAGGGCCGCGTTGACGCCAGGGAAGGCCGCCCTCTTCGCCGCGAAGGCGGCCTCGATCTGGGCGCGAATCTCGTCCTCGCCTGTCTCGTGCACCAGGATCTTGATGCGGGCCTTATACTTGTTGTCGCGCCGCCCATGAAGGTTGTAGACCTGCAGGATCGCCTCAAGATACGGGAGGAGGTCCGCCTTCGGCAGAAAGTCCCGCACCACCTTGCCGATCATCGGGGTGCGTCCCAGCCCGCCGCCCACGATCACCTCGTAGCCCGGCTCGCCGGCCGCGTCGCGCAGCATCCTGAGGCCGATGTCGTGCGCCTTGGTGACGGCGCGGTCGTTGGGCGAGCCGGTGATGGCGATCTTGAACTTGCGGGGCAGCCAGGTGAACTCCGGATGATCGGTGGACCACTGGCGGATCAGTTCGGCGGTCGGGCGCGGGTCCTCGATCTCGTCGGCGGCGGCGCCGGCGAAGTGGTCGGCGGTGACGTTGCGGATGCAGTTGCCGGAGGTCTGGATGGCGTGCATGTCCACCTCGGCGAGCGCGTCGAGCATGTCCGGTACGTCGCGCAGCTTCGGCCAGTTGAACTGCACGTTCTGGCGGGTGGTGAAGTGGCCGTAGCCCTTGTCCCAGCGCTCGGCGATCATCGCGAGCTGGCGCATCTTGGCGCTGTCGAGCGTGCCGTAGGGGATTGCGACGCGCAGCATGTAGGCGTGAAGCTGCAGGTAGAGGCCGTTCATCAGCCGCAGGGGCTTGAACTCGTCCTCGGTCAGGCCGCCGGCGATGCGCCGCTCGACCTGGCCGCGGAACTCGTCGACGCGGGCGCGCACGTAGTCGCGGTCGAATTCGGTGTAGTGGTACATCTCAGAGCTCCGCCTGTTTGCCGTGGTGCGGATAGTTCGACGGGCCGCGGGTGCGGAACGCCTCGCGGAAGTGGGCCGGCGCGGCCCGTCCGCGTTCGTCGAGCGCGGCCTCCGCCAAGTAGACGCCGACCACGACGTTCGGGAACGCCAAGGCGCGGGCGAGCAGATCCTCGGCGGCCTCGGGATTGACCGCGAGCGCGGCGTCGCCGATCTCGCGCGACCAGTCGCCTGTGGAGGTGAAGTAGACCACGTCGCCTTCCAGCAGATCGTTGCCGGTGGCCATCTGGGGCTTGAACGCGCGCGCCATCAGAGCGCCTCCTTCAGTTCGGACAATGCGGCGGCCGCGCGACGCGGGGCGAGGCCGATGAGGATGAGGACGGGACCGGTCGGCGCGGCGCAGGCCAGGGCGTCGGGCAACGCGACCAGCGAGGTCGCGATCACCCGCTGGTCGGCGCGGCTGGCGTTCTCGACCGCGGTGACCGGCGTGTCGGGCGCGGCGCCGTGCATCATCAGCCGGCCGCGCAGGAAGGCGGCGGCGCGCAAGCCCATGTAAACCGCGGCGGTCGCGCCGGGCCGGGCGAGGTCGCGCCAGTCGTGCTCGGTGAAGCCGTCGACGTCGTGGGCGGTCAGCAGGCGGACGGCGGCGTTGCGGCCGCGCCGGGTCAGCGCCTGGCCGATGGCGGCGACCGACGCGCTCGCGGCGGTGATCCCAGGCGTGACGGCGAAGCCGATCCCCGACGCCTCCAGCGCCTCGATCTCCTCGTCGAGGCGCGCGAAGAGCGCGGGATCGCCGCCCTTGAGGCGCACGATCGCGCACCCGGCCCGCGCGCGTTCGACGAGAAGGTCGTTGATGTCCTCCTGCGCCCAGGCGCGGCCGTAGGGCGTCTTACCGACCTCGACCATCTCGGCCCCGCGCCGGGCGAGATCGAGGATAGCCGCGGGCACCAGTCGGTCGTGGATCACCACGTCCGCCGCGTTCAGGAGCCGCCGTGCCCTGAGGGTGAGAAGTTCCGGATCGCCCGGTCCCGCGCCGACGATGTGCACGAAGCCGATGCGCGGGGCCGTGGGCCCGACTCCCGCCGGCCGCGCCCCGAAAGTCCGTCGGGCGTGGACGAGCCTGCGGAGCACGACGGGGAGGATCGCCTCTATCTCCGCCTTCTTCCTGCGCACCCGCGCCGCGGCCCAGGAGCGCGCCCGCGGGTCGCGGTCGGCCCAATCGCCGGCGCGCGCAAGCACCGCCCTGCGGCCGCGCAGATCAAGAAGGACCGGAAAGTGCTGCATGCGACGCCCATCACCCTGTTTCACCTTCCGATATAGAACATTTTCCCTAATTCCTTCAATTAACGGCTTCAAATAAGGATCCTGTTCCGATATTCGAGGAGACCGTGGAAACTCAGCGCGAAACAGGCGAGGACAGGCGAATGGCGGACCAGATCGACGACCTCGACCGGAACATCCTTGCGATCCTCCAGGAGGACGCGACCGTTCCGCTCGACGAAATCGCCCGGCGTCTCGGCACCTCTAAGACCCCGGTCTGGAACCGGATCCGCAAGATGAAGGCGTCCGGGCTGATCCGCGGCGAGGTCGCGCTGGTCGATCCCGAGAAGCTCGGGCTCGAGAGTTGCTTCTTCGTGCTGATCCGCACCTCCGAGCACGACGCGGACTGGCTGGCGCGCTTCCTGCGCGCCGTGCAGTCACGACCGGAGGTGCTCGAGGCGCACCGGCTTGCCGGTGAAATCGACTACATCCTCAAGGTCCGGGTGCCGAATGCGCGCGCCTACGACGCCTTCTATCGCGCGCTGATCCGGGAGGTCTCGATCTTCAACGTCACCTCGACGCTCTCGATGGAGGAGATCAAGAACACCACCGCGCTTCCGGTCGGAAAAGATACATTCAAAGATTGAAATCAGTTCTCGGGCCGGCTATCTTGCTCATGCTGACGGCGCGCCGCGGCGCATGCTAGAGGGCGAAGGTCCACGCGACCTTTCCTCAAGCGGAGCCATGAGAACGAGATGAACATCCTTCAGATCACCCCCGACTACAGCGTGTCCGGACAGATCGGCGTCGCGGACGTGACCGAGATCGCCACGCAGGGTTACCGTGCGATCATGTGCAACCGGCCGGACGGCGAAAGTCCCGGCCAGACGCCGGCGTCGGAGATCCGCGCGGCGGCCGAGGCCGCGGGCCTCGCCTTCGCCTTCGTCCCGGTGATCTCGGGGCAGATCACGAGAAGCAACGTCGACGACTTCGCCACCGCGCTCCGCGACCTGCCCGGTCCGGTGCTCGCCTATTGCCGCTCCGGCGCGCGATGCCAGAACCTTCACGCGCTCGCCAGCTGAGCGCCATTCCAGGGAGGCCCTCGTGATACGCCGGTATCTGCCGATACTCGACTGGGGATCGCGCTACGACCGCGGCACGCTCGCCAACGACCTTGTCGCGGCGGTGATCGTGACGATCATGCTGATCCCGCAGTCGCTGGCCTACGCCATGCTGGCCGGGCTTCCGGCGCAGGTGGGGCTCTATGCCTCGATCGCGCCGCTGGTGATCTATGCGGTGCTTGGCACGTCGCGCACGCTGGCTGTCGGGCCGGTGGCGGTGGCGAGCCTGATGACGGCGACGGCCATCGCCCCGCTGGCGGCGCAGGGCACGCCGGAGTACTTGGGCGCGGCGATCGCGCTGGCGTTCCTGTCGGGGCTGATGCTTCTGGCGATGGGCGCACTGCGGCTGGGTTTTCTCGCGAACTTCCTGAGCCATCCGGTGATCTCGGGCTTCATCACCGCGTCGGGCATCCTGATCGCGGCGAGCCAGCTGCGCCACATCCTCGGGGTCTCGGCCGCCGGGCACACGCTTCCCGAGACGCTGGCGGCGCTGGCGCGATCGGTCGGCGACGCGAACCCCTGGACGCTTGCGATCGGGGTATCGGCGCTCGGGTTTCTCTACTGGACGAGGTGCTGGCTCAAGCCGACGCTGGCCCGGATCGGCCTCACCGGACGGCTGGCGGACATCATCGCCAAAGCCGGGCCGGTCGCAGCGGTGGCCGCGGGAACCTGGGCGGTGTGGGGCCTCGGCCTCGCCGATCGCGGCGTCGCCGTCGTGGGCGCCATTCCCAGCGGACTGCCCACGCCGGCACTGCCGCCGTTCGACGCGACGCTTTGGATGGCGATCGCGGGGCCCGCGCTGCTGATCTCGATCGTCGGCTATGTCGAGACGATCTCGGTGGCGCAGACGCTCGCCGCCAAGCGCCGGCAGCGCATCGATCCCGACCAGGAGCTGATCGCGCTCGGCGCCTCGAACGTCGGCGCCTCGGTGTCGGGCGGCTTTCCGGTCACCGGCGGCTTCGCGCGCTCGGTGGTGAACTTCGACGCCGGCGCCGAGACGCCGGCCGCGGGGGCCTTCACCGCGGTCGGCATCGCGCTCGCCACGCTCTTCATGACCCCGTTTCTATTCTTCCTCCCGATCGCGGTGCTGGCCGCGACGATCATTCTGGCCGTACTGTCGCTGATCGACCTTGGCGCGCTGCGAGAGACATGGACCTATTCGCGCGCGGATTTCACGGCGATGGCGGCGACGATCCTGCTCACCCTCGGGGTCGGCGTCGAGGCGGGCCTGATCGCCGGCGTGGGCCTGTCGATCTTCCTGCATCTCTACCGCACCTCGCGGCCCCATGTGGCGGTGGTCGGTCAGGTGCCCGGGACCGAGCATTTCCGCAACGTCCTGCGCCACGAGGTGATCACTTCGCCGCAGATCGTCTCGATCCGGGTCGACGAGAGCCTCTACTTCCCGAACGCGCGGTTTCTCGAGGACATGGTCAACGATGCGATCGCAGGCGACCCCGCGATCCGCCACCTGATCCTGGTGTGCCCGGCCGTGAACTTTATCGACGCCTCGGCGCTGGAGAGCCTCGAGGCGATCAACGCGCGGCTGCGCGACGCCGGCGTCGCGTTCCACCTGTCCGAGGTCAAGGGACCGGTGATGGACCGCCTCAAGAGGTCGCATCTCCTTGAAGAACTGACCGGGGAGGTGCATCTAACCCAGTACGACGCCGTCAAGGCGATCGACCCGGCCTTGGCGCGCCGCACGCTGCGGTCCGAACGAAGACCGGTGCGGGCGGCATGACGCTCAGTTTCCGTTTTGCAAGCGAGGAGAAGCACACATGGAAATAGTGAAGAACATGGGGCGGACCGACCGTCTAATCCGGTTCGGGCTCGGGGCCCTGCTGATCGTGCTGGCGATCGCGGGGGTGATCGGCGCCTGGGGCTGGCTCGGGCTGATCCTCGTCGGGACGGCCGCGCTCAACTTCTGCCCGGCCTACAGGCTGCTGGGCGTGAACACCTGCGGCACCTGAACGGGGGGTCTAGTCGCGGACGGCTCAGGTCGCCTCGGCAGCCCGCAGGTCGACGGTCTTGACCTGCGCGAGTCGGCCGTCCTGCTCTGACCAGTCGCGGAAGTTGCGCACCGTGCCCTCGACGCGCACCTTTCGCACCGCGTCGAGCGAGACGTCCGCGTAGACCCAGCCCGACTTGTTCATCTTGCCGGTCGCGATGACGCCTTCTTCGGGAAAGCCGATGTCGGGCGGCCCGTAGATGGCGGCGGTGCCCATGTTGGTGCGGGCGGCGGCGAGCCAGTCGGCCTCGCCTACGGTGGTCGCGTGCGCGACGATGCACTGGTTCTCCAGCGCGCGGGCGCGGGCGCTCACGCGGATCCGCCAGTAGCCCTGGATCGTAGGGGCGCAGCTCGTCACCAGCAGGATCTCCGCGCCGGCCTCGGCCATTGCGCGGGCGATCAGCGGGAACTCGCAATCGTAGCCGACAAGCACGCCGATGCGGCCGAGCGCGGTGTCGAAGACGCGCGGGCGGTCGCCGGGGCCTATCTCCCAGGCCTCCCGCTCGAACCGGGCCATGATCAGCTTGTCCTGCACTCCGGTCAGTCCGTCCGGAGAGAACAGCCGGGTGCGGTTGACGGCGCTGCGGTCCTCGCGGCGCATGGGCCCGGAGCCGGCGCAGATATGGACCTTGAACTCGCGGGCGAGCGAGGCGTGCAGGTCGTCGACATCCTTGATGCGGGCGCTGACCGCGTCGATGGACTTCTGCAGGTCCCGGGCGTTTTCCTCACGCGCGAGGCTAGCGACCTCCATGGCGGCGAACTCGGGAAAGACCAGCAGCTCGGCACCGTTCTCGGCGGCGGTGCGGACCCAGACCCGGAGCTTGCCCACGTATTCGTTCCAGCGGTTGTGCCAGTCGATCGGATAGGCGGCGGCGGCGATCTTCATGAGCGGTCTCCCTGCGGCAACTCCTCCGGCGAGCGCGAGTCTGACCTCTACCCCGAACGTCCGCCTCATGGCCAGCGGATCGGACTTGACGGAGTCGGTCCAAGACTTTAATCAATCGTTTGATCAATGGGTGATCATGGTGGATGACGCAGCGGCGTCGACGGGTCGCTCGACCCGCGAGGGCATTCTCGACGCGGCGATTCGCGGGTTCGCCGACAAGGGCTTCGCGGCCACCTCCATTCGCGAGATCGCCGCGGCGGCGGGGACCAACGTGGCCTCGATCGGCTATCACTTCGGCAGCAAGGAGGGCCTGCGCGCCGCCTGCGCGGCGCTCGTCGCCGAGCGGATGCGCACGGCGACCGCAGCGGCGGCGGCCCCGGCTTCGACGCCCGCCGAGGCGGAGGCGGCGCTCTGCGCGCTCGTTGAGGCGATGGTCCGCTTCGTGCTGCTGCAACCGGAGGCGAGGGAGACGGCGGGTTTCGTGCTGCGCGAGATGAGCCAGCCCTCGGAGGCGCTCGACCTGATCTACGACAGCGTCTTCCGCGACGTGCATGGCCGTGTCTGCCGGCTCTGGGGGCTGGCCGCCGGACGGGAGCCCGAAAGCGAGGCGACCCGGCTCGCGGTGTTCTCGCTGATCGGGCAGATCGTATACTTCCATCTTGGCCGGCCGGTGGTGATCCGGCGCATGGGCTGGACCGACATCGGACCGGCGGAGGCGAAGGCCGTGGCCCGAACCGTGACCGACGGCCTGCGCGCCCGGCTCCGGGCGGATCGGGAGGCGGCCGATGCTTGAGTTCCTCTGCGCCGCGCCGCTGATCGGCGGGCTTCTCGCAGCCTGCGCCGGCGACGCCCCTCTGGCGGTCGGTTACGTCGAGGGAGAGTACGTCAACCTCGCGGCGGTCTCGACCGCGGAGCTGACCGAGGTTCTCGTCGCCAAGGGCGACCGCGTGGCGCCCGGCCAGTTGCTGGCCCGCCAGGAGCGCACCGACGCAGAGATTGCGCTGGCCGAAGCCGAAGCCGCCCTGGCGCAGGCGGAGGCCGATCTGGGCAACCTGCGCCAGGGGAGCCGGAGCGAGGAGATCGCAGTCATCGAGGCCGGCCTCTCATCCGCGCGGGTGCAGCTCGCCGAGGCCGCGCGCGTCGCCGACCGCCAGGCGCGGCTCGCCGCGGACGGGGTGATCTCGGAGGCGCTGCTCGACCGCGACATCTCCGCGCGGGACGTCGCCGAGGCTGCGTTGCGCGAACTCGAGGCAAAGCTTGAGGTGGCGCGGCTGCCGGCGCGGCCGCACGTGGTGGCCGCGGCCGAAGCCCGCCGCGCCGCAGCCGGGGCCGCGCGCAACCAGGCTGCCTGGCGGTTGGCCCGCCGTGATCTGGCGTCGCCCGCCGAGGGCGCGGTCGCGGACGTCTACCACCGGGTCGGCGAGATCGTCGGGCCGGCCACCCCGGTGCTCTCGATCCTGCCTGACGGCATGGTCAAGCTGGTGGTCTATATCGGCGAGCGCGACGTGTCCGCCCTGGCGCCAGGCGACATGCTCTCGGTGCGCTGCGACGGCTGCCCGGAGGGGCTGAGCGCGGAGGTCAGCTATGTCTCGGACTCGCCCGAATTCACCCCACCGGTGATCTACTCGGTGGAGAACCGCCAAAAGCTCGTCTACCGCGTCGAGGCGCGACCGCATGACGGCGACCGGTTCCTTCGCCCCGGCCAAATCGTCGATGTGAGCCACGCCGCGCCATGACCGGCACCCCGGTGATCGACGTGCGCGGGCTGACCAAGAGCTTCGGCGACGCCAAGGTGGTTGACGACGTGTCGATCCGGGTCGAGCGCGGCGAGATCGTCGGCTTCCTGGGGCCGAACGGCTCGGGCAAGACCACGACAATCCGGTTGATCTGCGGCCTCCTGCGCCTGGACGCCGGCGAGGGCGAGGTGCTGGGCTACGACGTCGCCCGCGACAGCCGCCGGATCAAGGCGGAGACGGGCTACATGACCCAACGGTTCTCGCTCTACGAGGACCTGACAATCGAGGAAAACCTCGATCTGGTCGCGGGTCTCTACCGCTTGCCCGCGCCGCGCCAGGTGGTGCGCGACACGCTGGAGGGCCTCGGCCTCGCCAGCCGGAAGCGGCAGTTCGCCGGCGCGCTTTCGGGCGGCTGGAAACAGCGGCTGGCGCTCGCCGCCTGCATCATGCATTCGCCCAAGCTTCTCCTGCTCGACGAGCCGACCGCCGGCGTGGACCCCAAGGCCCGGCGCGAGTTCTGGGACGAGATCCACCGACTCGCCTCGGACGGCATGACGGTGTTGGTCTCGACGCACTATATGGACGAGGCCGAGCGCTGCGGGCGTATCAACTACATCGCCTACGGCCGGCTGATCGCGTCCGGGACGGTGGCGGAGGTGATCGCGGGATCGGGGCTCTCTACATTCGTCGTCACCGGGCCGGACCTCGGCACCGTGGCGCGGAGGCTGCGCGCCGATCCCCGCGTCGACCAAGCTGCGGCTTTCGGGACCTCGCTGCACGTGGTCGGCGGCGACCGGGCCGGGCTGGAAGCCGCGCTCGCCGCCGCCGCCCTGCCTCCGGGGATCGCCGTCGCGCCGGCCGAGACCAGCCTCGAGGACGTGTTCATCCAGCACATAGGCGCGGCCGAGGGCAACATGGCATGATCGCCGCCTTCTCGCTCCGCCGGCTGGGCGCGCTCCTGCGCAAGGAGTTCGTCCAGATGCGCCGCGACCGGGTGACCTTCGCGATGATGCTCGGCGTGCCGCTGATCCAGCTGATGCTGTTCGGCTATGCGATCAACAATGACCCCAAGGGCCTGCCGACAGCGCTGGTCAGCGCCGGGGGTGACCGCTACGGCCGCGCGCTGGTCAGCGCGCTCGAGATCAGCGGCTACTACCGATTCACCCACGAGGGCGTCAGCGCCGCGCAGGCCGAGCGGCTGCTTCAGCAGGGCGAGGTCGCCTTCCTGGTCACCATCCCGTCGGACTTCGCCGCGCGGGTGGAGCGCCGTGACGGAGCCCGCATCCTCGTGGAGGCCGACGCCACCGACCCGGCCGCCTCGAGCGGGGCGGTCGCCGCGCTGGAGACTATCGTGGCGAACGCCGCCGCCGCCGCGCGCGCCGACGCCCCGGCCGCGGCGCAGGGTCCGTCGTCGCAGGTGGAGGTGATCGTGCACCGGCGATACAACCCGGAGGGGATCTCGCAGTACAACATCGTGCCCGGGCTGCTGGGGGTGATCCTGCAGATGACCATGGTGATGATGACGGCCATGGCGCTCACCCGCGAGAACGAGCGCGGCACCATCGAGAACCTGCTGGCGATGCCGGCGACCGGGGCGGAAATCATGTTCTCCAAGATCCTGCCCTATCTTGTCGTCGGCGGGGTGCAGGTCGGGGTCGTTCTGGTCGCGGCGCGGCTGCTCTTCCATGTGCCGTTCATCGGCGGCTTGGGCGTGCTGCTGGCGGCGGTCGGGGTCTTCGTGCTGGCGCTGGTGCTGCTCGGCTATGCGATTTCCAGCTTTGCGCGCACCCAGATGCAGGCGATGCAGCTGACGTTTTTCTTTTTCCTGCCCTCACTTCTGCTCTCGGGCTTCATGTTCCCATATCGCGGCATGCCGGGGTGGGCGCAGACGCTCGGAGAGATCTTTCCGCTGACGCATTTCATCCGCGCGATCCGGGCGGTGATGCTCAAGGGGGCAGACCTCGCGACGATCTCGCGCGAGATGGCGGCGCTCGCGCTCTTCGTCGGGCTCTACGCCGCCGTCGCGCTCTTGCGGTTCCGGCGCACGCTCGACTGAGGCGATTGCCGGTTGGCCTCGCCGGAGGTCCTGCGGTATCATGCAGCCTGTCGCCGGGAGCTCCTCGGGCGCAACTCGCGGCGGCGATCGTCCGATCATTCGAGAGTTTCCGGCATGAAGATCCCGATCCTGGCCTTCGCGGCAGTCCTGACCTGCGCGGCCTCCGTCGCCTCAGCGCAGGCAAAGGAGCCTAGCGCGCTGGTCATCGACCGACCCTTCGCCTTCGAGACCGCAGCGACCGCGCGGGCGGGCGCGGGTTACATGTCGATCGAAAACGGCGGCGACGCGGCCGACCGGCTGGTGGAGGTGCGCGCGGATTTCCCTCGCGTGGAGATCCACACCACCGAGGTGACCGACGGCGTGGCCAGCATGAAGCGCGTGGAGGCGGTCGAGATCCCCGCCGGCGGGCGCGTCGCCTTCGAGCCCGGCGGCCTCCACGTGATGTTCATGGGCCTGGACGGCAACCCCTTCGAGGTCGGCGAGCAGGTCCCCGCGACGCTGGTCTTCGAGAAGACCGGCGAAGTGCCGGTGACCTTCGAGGTCGCGCCACGCCGCGACGGCGGCTGAGACACGAACGGCGCTTCCGTTCCCGCTCTCGCGGAGGTAGAATCCGGCAACAACAAGATCGAGCCGGAGGCAGGCCAATGCAACGACTTCCCGTCACCGCAGCGCTGCTCGCCCTGATGGTCGGTGGCTGCGGCGCCGGGGCCAACCCTCCTGCGGAGTTCGCACCACCCATGGCCCGCTCCGCCCCCTCCCAGCAACCGGCGAGCTTCACCGCCTGGCGTGACGAGTTCCGTGGATGGGCGCTTGGCCAGGGCATTCGCCCGGAGGTCTTCGACGCCGCGTTCCGCGGGGTCGGGGTCAACTCTGAGGTAGTGCGCCTCGACGGCCAGCAGGCGGAGTTCACCAAACCGATCTGGGAGTATCTCGACGGCGCCGCCTCGCCGGAGCGGGTGTCAAACGGTCGCGCCAACCGCGCCCGGCTGCAACCCACGCTCGACGCCATCGAGAACCGCTACGGTGTCGACGACCAGGTAGTCGTGGCGATCTGGGGGATGGAGACCAACTACGGCACGTTCCGCGGCGACATCCCGGTGATCGAGAGCCTCGCCACGCTCGCTTACGAAGGGCGGCGGCGCAGCTTCGGCGAGGAACAGTTGATCGCGGCGCTCAGGATCCTGCAGGCCGGCGACGTGACGGCCCCGGCGATGCGCGGCTCCTGGGCGGGGGCGATGGGCCACACGCAATTCATCCCGACGAGTTATCTCAACTACGCAGTCGACTTCACCGGTGACGGGCGACGCGACATCTGGGGCGCCGACCCGACGGACGCGCTCGCCTCGACGGCGAACTATCTCGCGAAGGCGGGCTGGCAGCGCGGCCGGCCGTGGGGGCTCGAGGTGCGACTGCCGGAGGGCTTCAACTACGGCAGCGCCGACCAGAGCAACCGCCGCCCGGTCTCGGATTGGCGCGCGCGGGGCGTGACGCTGATCGACGGCGCGCCGCTGCCAGACCACGGACCAGGCGCGGTGATCACCCCGGCGGGCGCGCAAGGGCCGGCCTTCATCGTCTTCCAGAATTTCTACGTCATCAAGGAATACAACAACGCCACCTCCTATGCGATCGGGGTGGGGCATCTCGGCGACCGGATTGGGGGCGGCGGCGGCTTCCGCGCGCCATGGCCGCGCGGCGAGCAGCCCCTGAGCCGAAGCGAGAAGATCGAGCTTCAGGAGCGGCTGACCAGACTGGGCTTCGACACCGGCAAGCAGGACGGGGTCGTCGGGCCCGACACCGAGGCCGCGATCCGGGCCTGGCAAGGCTCGCAGGGGCTGACCCAGGACGGTTTTGCGACCAAGGATCTACTGGCCAGACTAAGGTGACAGCGAATACGGCCTTGACCGGGGCCACGCCAATTGTGGCGCCGGTCGAGGCGTCCTGCGTCGACGGGACAGTCGCCCACACCGTCTCCGGGGCGCGGCCCAGGCGATGAGCGGCGCGTGGTCCCAGGCACTGTGCGCCGCCGAACAAACACCGCCGCACCGCAATCGCGCCGTGGACTTCCTACGCGCGGCGGCGATCATCGTCGTCGTGCTGGGGCACTGGTTGGTCAGCGTGCCCTATCTCTCGGACGGGCAGTTGCAGTTCACGCGGCTTCTGGTGAACCAGCCGTGGACCCAGTACGTCACCTGGGTCGTTCAGGTGATGCCGATCTTCTTTTTTGTCGGCGGGTACTCGAATTCGGCGTCCTGGGAGGCTGCTCACCTCGATCCCGCGCGCCGGCGGGCCTGGCAGGCCACGCGGCTGCGGCGGCTGCTGCTGCCGATCGCGCCACTGGTGCTGGTCTGGGCGGCGGTGGCGCCGGTCGGGCGATTCACGGGGCTTGACGCCGACCTCGCTCGCGACGTCAGCCGGGCCGCGCTGATCCCAATCTGGTTTCTCGCGGTCTATGTGCTGGTGACCGTCGCCACGCCGGCGTCGCACGCGGCCTGGCGGCGCTGGGGGCCGCGCACGGTGGGGGCGCTGATCGCTGCGGCCATCCTCATCGACCTGATTGGCTTCGCCGGGGCGGGCTGGGCGCGATGGGCGAACTACGCCTTTGTCTGGCTTGCGATGCACCAGATGGGCTACTGGTGGCGCGACGGGATCGGCTGGCGCTTCGCGTCGCTGGCACTCGTGGCGACAGGCGTCACCTGGCTGCTCCTGCTCGTGGGGCCAGTGGGGTATCCGGTCGCGATGATCAGCGTGCCGGGCGCGGAGATCTCGAACTCCCGGCCGCCCACGGTGGCGATGCTCGCCATCGGCTTCATTCAGACCGGCTTGATCCTCGCCGCTGCGGATCGACTTTCGGACTGGCTTAAGCCGGCGCGGAGATGGGCGGCGGTGATCCTGCTCAACCGGCGGATCATGACTATCTATCTGTGGCATCTCACCGCGCTTCTGATCGTCGTAGGACTCTGCCTTCTTGCTGACGGTTTCGGTCTGCGGCTGGAGCCGGGCGCAGCGGCCTGGTGGGCGACCCGGCCGCTCTGGATCGCGGCGATGGCGCTCGCGCTCGCGCCGCTCGTGCTCGCCTGCGGCCGGTTCGAGGACGGCTCGCGCGCGACCCTAGGCGCGCCGCCGGGCCCGGCCCGCGCCATCCTCGGGGCGCTGCTCGCCTGCGCCGGGCTGACGCTCCTTGCGCTTGAGGGCGCCGCCGGCGCCGCGATGGGTGTCAACGCCGCCCCGGTTGCGCTCTGCCTGGCCGGCATTGCGCTTGCGACCATCTCGGCGCGTCGCACCTGAAGGGGCCCTGGCCGGTCCGGCGGTTTACCCGCCCCAGTTCGCGCCCTGCATCTCGTGCAGCCGCGAAGCTGTGCGCTGGAACTCGAAGGCGCCGGCGCCGTCGGGATAGAGCCCGTCCGGGGCCGCCGCCGCGGAGGCGATGAGCCGCACGCGCGCCTCGTAGAGCGCGTCGATAAGGGTGACAAACCGCTTGGCCTCGTTGTTGCGCGCCGGCGACAGGATGGGAATGTCGTCGAGGACAAGCACGTCGATCGCCTCGGCGAGCGCGAGGTAGTCGCCCGGTCCGAGCGGCTGGCCGCAGAGACCCTCGAAATCCGCCCGCGCCACGCCGTTGCGATAGAGCGGGATGGTCAGGTCGCGGCCGTGAACCTCGAGGGCCAGTGGCCGGCCGGGGCCGAGCGCGAGCTTGTCCCAGGCGGCGTCGAGGGCGGCGCGCGCCGGAGGCCCGAGCGGCGCGTGATAGACCGGCTCGCCGGCCAGCCGGTCGAGGCGGTGGTCGGCGCCGCCGTCGAGTTCGTGCACTTCGAGCCGGTCCTTGATCATCGCAATGAAGGGCAAGAAGAGGTGGCGGTTCAGCCCCTCCTTGTAGAGATCGTCCGGCGGGCGGTTCGAGGTGGTCACCACGACGACGCCGCGGGCGAACAGCCGCTCGAAGAGCCGCCCGACCAGCATGGCGTCGGTGATGTCGCCGATCTGCATCTCATCAAAGCACAGCAGCGTCGCGCAGTCGGCGATGGCGTCGGCGACGGGCAGTACCGGATCCTGGGCGTCGGTCTGGCGCGCGCGATGGATGGCGGCGTGGGTCTCCTGCATGAAGGCGTGGAAATGCACCCGCCGGCGCGGCTCCACCGGCGCGGTCTGATGGAAGAGGTCCATCAGCATCGACTTGCCGCGCCCGACTCCGCCGTAGAGGTAGAGGCCCGGCACCGCCTTCGCGACCAGCCGGTCTCGACCCCAGCCGAAGAAGCCGAGGTCGACGCGCTTCGGCGCTGCGGGATTGTAGTCCTGCAGGCGCATGGCCAGAAGCTGGAGCTTCTCCACGGCCAGCCGCTGGGCGGGGTCGGCGCGCAGGTCGCCCGCCGCAACCCTCGCGCGGTAGAGCGCCATCGGCCCCTGCGTCATGGGACGGCCGGCGTCATTCGACGAAATGCAGGTTCACCCGGCGGTTCTCCCGGCCCTTCTTCTCGATCTTGCCGATGCGCACCGGGCCGATCTCGGCCGTCGCGCGCACATGGGTGCCGCCGCAGGGCTGGAGGTCGACGGTGGCGTCGCCCGTCCCGATGCGCACCAGCCGCACCCGGCCCTCGCCCATCGGCGGCTTGACCTTCATGGTCTTGACCATCTCGGGCGCGGCGTCGAGTTCGGCGTCGGTGATCCATTCGTAGGTCACGGACAGGTTCTCGGCGATGCGCGCGTTGATCCAGGCCTCCACCGCCGCAACGTCCTGCGGCGGCTCGGGCATGTCGAAGTCGAGGCGACCCTTGTCCGGCCCGATCGCCCCGCCGGTCACCCCGTAGGGCAGCGCCACCGACAGCAGATGCAGCGCCGTGTGCATCCGCATCAGCCGCAGCCGCCGGTCCCAGTCGATCTCCGCTGTCACCCGCGCGCCGACAGGGGGCGGCGGCCCTTCGAGGCGATGCAGCACGCGGGTCCGGTCGCTGTCGGGATGGACGGCATCGACCACCGCGAACCGCTGCCCGCCGTCGATCGCAAGCGTTCCGGTGTCGCCCGGCTGGCCGCCGGACGCGGCGTAGAAGACCGTACTGTCGAGTTCGACCCAGTCGTGGTTGGCGGCGGTCACCACCGCCGCGCGGTCGCGCAGGTAGGCGTCGTCGCGAAAGAGCAGCTGCGTCATTGCGTCCTCGCTCACGCTGCGGGCGATCTTTGGGCCCGGGAGGCGGCGAGGTCAATCTGGCGCTGACGTTCGCGGAACCGGGCGCGGCGGGCTTCGTCGTAGGCGCCGACGCAGGCCGGGCAGGCGACGCCGCGCTCGAAGGCCGGATCGGCGCGGTCGGCCTCCGTGACCGGGCCTCCGCAAGCGTGGCAGGTCCCGAACCCGCCCGGCGCGAGCCCGTGGCCGACCGAGACCCGGCGGTCGAAGACGTAGCATTGGCCGCGCCAGAGACTGTCGCGCTCGGGCGTCGTCTCGAGATAGGCGAGAATGCCGCCCCTGAGGTGGAACACCTGCGCCACGCCCTCGGCGAGCAGGAAGCTCGACGCCTTCTCACAGCGGATGCCGCCGGTGCAGAACATCGCCACCGGCCGGTCGCGCAGCCGCGCGGCGTTGGCGCGCCACCAGGCGGGGAAGTCGCGGAACCGCGCGGTGCCGGGCGCAATGGCGCCGGAGAAGCTGCCGAGCGCCGTCTCGTAGCCGTTGCGCGCGTCAATGACGGCGACGTTCGGCGCGGAGATCAGCGCGTTCCAGTCGCCCGGGGCCACATGGGTCCCGACACGCGCGCGCGGGTCGACGTCCGCGCGGCCGAGCGTTACGATCTCGGGCTTCAGCCGCACCTTCATGCGGCGAAACGGCGGTGTTTCGGTGGTGCTTTCGCGCGCCTCGAGATCGGCGCATCCCGGCAGGCCGCGCAGGTGGGCGAGCGCCGCGTCGACGCCAGCCCGGGACCCCGCGATCGTGCCGTTCACGCCCTCTCGGGCAAGGATCAGCGTGCCGGTCACGCCGTTGGCGCAGCAGGCCTTCGCCAGCGGCCCGCGCAGCGCGGCGGGGTCGTGGAAGTCTGCGAAGCGGTAGAGCGCGGCGACGACGATCGATGACATGTCACGCTTCTAGGTCGAGGCGCGCATGGCCCGCAAGCCTGCGGCGGCTCGCTCAGCCGACCGTGGACGCCCGCGCCGCGGGCCCGGAGTCCGCGGCGCGATCCAGCATCCAGCGGTCGAGGGCCGCGATCTGGTCGGCGTTCAGCCGCAGGCCGAGCTTGCTGCGCCGCCAGACCACGTCGTCGGCGCGCCGGGCGTATTCGCGGTCCATCAGCCAAACCACTTCGCGTTCGGTGAGCGTCGCGCCGAAGTCGGCGCCGAGATCCTCGACGGACCTCGCATCGCCAAGAACCTCCGCCGCCTCGGCGCCGTAGGCCCTGACCAGCCGCCGCGCCCAGGCGGCGTCGAGGAACGTGAAGCGGGTCTCCAGCTCATCAACCAGCCGCTGCGTCCCGTCCACGGGAAAGTCCCCGCCCGGCAGCGGGACTCCGGCGGTCCACGACCCGGTCGCGGCGGGAAAGCGATTCGCAAGCTTCTCCAGAGCGTGTTCGGACAGCCGGCGATAGGTGGTGATCTTGCCTCCGAAGACGTTGAGAAGCGGCGCCGGCCCGTCCTCGTCGAGCGACAGCACGTAGTCGCGCGTCGCGGCCGTCGCCGAGGAGGCGCCGTCGTCGTAGAGCGGCCGCACGCCGGAGTAGCTCCAGACGACGTCGGCGCGGGTGACTGGCCGGGCGAAATACTCCGATGCGAAGGCGCAGAGATAGTCCGCCTCGGCGTCGCTGCAGCGGGCGTCTTCGGGGCGTCCGGGGTGCTCCTTGTCGGTGGTTCCGATCAACGTGAAGTCAGTCTCGTAGGGGATCGCGAAGATGATCCGGCCGTCCGCCCCCTGGAAGAAGTAGCAGCGGTCGTGTTCGAAGAGCCTGCGCGTGACGATGTGGCTGCCGCCCACGAGCCGGACGCTTTCGCGCGACGCGATGTGCAGGGTGTCCTCGATGACATGCTTGACCCACGGGCCGCCCGCGTTGACCAGGGCGCGGGCGCTGAAGACGCGGCTGCTCCCGTCCGCGGCCCGTGTCTCAACGCGCCAGAGATCGCCCTCGCGCCGGGCCGCGGTCACTTCGGTCCGCGTCATGATGCGCGCGCCGCGCGCCTCGGCGTCGCGGGCGTTGAGCACGACTAGGCGGGAATCCTCCACCCAGCAGTCGGAGTACTCGAAAGCAAGTGTGAATTCCGGCTTGAGCGGAACGCCGGCGGGATCCTTGCGCAGGTCGACACGCCGGGTCGGCGGCAGGATCTTCCGCCCGCCGAGATGGTCATAGACGAAGAGCCCGAGGCGCAGCAGCCATGCAGGACGCATCCCCCGGTGATGGGGCAGCACGAAGCGCAGCGGCCAGCTGATGTGCGGCATCGCCCGGAGCAGGGTCTCCCGCTCCTTGAGCGCTTCGCGCACCAGACGGAACTCGTAATATTCAAGATAGCGCAGGCCGCCATGAAAGAGCTTTGTGGACGCCGACGACGTCGCCGAGGCGAGATCGTTCATCTCCGCCAGCGCCACACTCAACCCGCGCCCCGCCGCGTCCCGGGCGATACCGCAGCCGTTCACCCCGCCGCCGATGACGAAGATGTCGACGGTGTCCGTCGCCGCGTCCATGCCGAAATCCCCGCCTCTTTGCTGCGTCGGAAGTGCCAAGACGTTCCCATACCGGGCGCGATTCGTAAACGCGAGGGCTGCCCGGCGTCGCCGCTCGCTTGTGAACGCCGGGCGCAGATGTTAAATCCCATAGGCGCGGGAAGATGCGGGCCGACGGGCCCCGCGGCCGGTATAGCTCAGCTGGTAGAGCACGTGATTTGTAATCTCGGGGTCGGGGGTTCGAGTCCCTCTGCCGGCACCATCCCAGACCGGACCTCAATGCACTTTTCCGGCTGGCCGCGTCAGATTTGAAGGCCCAGAAAGAACACGGCCAGGGGCACCGGGGAAACAGCGAGCGCCACCGTCACGAAGGTCGCGACCGGAGAGAAAATGCCGCTCAGACCCGCCATCATCATGATGCCGCCGCCGCCGCCGACGATGGAATTGCCCGGGGTGTTCACCGCCAGCGCCAGCGCGATGTATCGATAGCGCAACCCGAAGCTCAGCGCGCGTTTCGGCTGGCCGTCGAGCATCATCGCCAGCCGCTCCTCGCGCGACAGGGGCGCCGCGCGGGCGACGAGGTCGGCCGCGCGGCGCAGCCGCAGAAAAGACAGCAGCCGTTCCAGCGCGCCGATCGGCAGAAAGCGCCCGATCGTGTAGGCCAGCGTCATCGAGGCGACCGTGGCCACGTAGATCAGCGGCGCGATCGCCGCACCGAAGGCGGCCAGCATCGCGATCCCGATCTCGGCGCCCGGCACGAACGGCAGCGCGAGCAGCCCGATATAGGCGACCAGACCGAACATGATGGCGCGATGGACCTGCTGCTCGTTGTCGGGCCTGATCTGGAGGTTCAGGCCGTCGCGGATGAGATGCGCGCCCCAGGTGGCGACCACCAAAACGGCGACGAGTATCGCGATCCGCAGGACAAGCCCGGCCGGGCTCACGCCGGTCGGGCTCAATCACTCGGCCTCAGCCCGAGACGCTCTGGTCGTCGGTCGGAACGGACGTGCCCTTCGCCGCGATCTCGATCTGGTTTGTCCAGTACCAGCGCCGGGTGGTCCAGGTGACGTCGACCACGATCTCGTCGCCGTCGACGGTGCCGTACCAGACCACCGTGTGGGGGGCGTCCGGGCAGATCGTCCGCGCCGTGAAGTGGATCACGTCGCCGATCATCTTCGTCTCATAGGCGGACCAGCCGAAATCGCAGTATTCCTGACAATCCACCGATTGGAAGGTCCCGTCCCGAAAAATGATCTCGTCCTCCAGAACCGCGCCACTCCCCAGATCCGTCCCGATGATATCGAACGTCCGGCCATCGAGCGCGTTGCCTGCGGACCAGTCCCCCTCCGGAATGGCGAGATCCGGGATGTCCTCGTTCATCACCGCCATCGTCGCGGCGCCCGTGCCGAGCGTGGCGACCGCTATGGCTGCGACCTGCAATATCTGGGGCATGATGCTCTCCGATCTCTGCGTTCTCTGCGTTCTCTGAAATACACTGCCGTCCGGCGCGAAGCGGCAATCCGATGGTAAACCATCGGATTGCCACCGCCAAAGCGGAATCTACGCCGCGACCCCGGCCATCAGCACCCGGAAGGTCGCGCCGATCCGGTAGCCGCAGTCGGACTGGCGGAACGGGGCGAGCGCCGCCTCGTGCGCCGCGTCGAGGGCCGCCTGGCCGCCGAGTTCGGCGGCCTTGACCGCGACGCCCGACGAGCCCAGCCCCCTGAGCGCCGTCGCGAGGTCCGGATAGCTCCACGGGCTCTCGACGTCGAAGACCTCCTGCGCCGTCAAGCCGGCCTTCGACGCGAGCTCCTCCAGCTTGCCGGGCTCCGACAGGGCGAAGGGACCGGCAGCGCTGGGAGGCGGCGGCGGCAGCAGCGGCTTGAGCGCGGCGACGAGCGCCGCGGCCTCCATGCCGGCGGGGTGTCCCCAGGTCATGATGAACACCTTGCCGCCAGGGCGGGTGACACGGCGCGCCTCCCGGAGGGCGGTGACGGGGTCGGCCGCGTATTGAAAGGAATTGAAGCCGGTGACGACGTCGAAGGCGTGGTCCTCGAACGGCAGCTCCTCGAGGTCTCCGTGCGCCAGGGTGGCGTCGGGAAGACGGCCGCGCGCGACCTCGAGCAACGCCGCCGAGGCGTCGATCCCCGAGACGGCCGCGCCCAGATCGGCGGCCAGCCGCAGCGCCATGCCCGCGCCGCACCCGGCGTCGAGCACGCGGGTTTCCGACCCGACCACGGCCCTGTCGAAGACCGCGTGGTAGGCGGGGGCGCATTGCGGCTCCTGGATCGTGGACCAGTCGGTGGCGCGCAGGCCCCAGATGCGTCCATTGGCCTCGCCGCTCAACCGGCGCTCGGCGGCGGGTGTCTTTTCGATCACGGTCATGGGTCTCTCCTCATGTTTGTCGCGGGACACATATTCCCCGTCGGGTTGGGCAGGCAATCCGCTCGGACGTGTCAGGCCAGAATGACATTCACATCTGTATCATTTGAATTGCCCGGCAATCGGGCAATGCGGTCTCAAGTTCTCCCAAATATAGAGCGGATCCTCCGTCAGCGTCCTGAAGTACGATCGCTGCTGTGGAGCCACGTCCCATTGGGCTTGCTTTCAATATCCGCGACGTGGTCATCACAGTCCAGCGAAACGTTTTCAGATCCGCATGAGCGAAATTCAGTTACACAAATTCGACCTGAATCTTCTCGCGACCTTCGAGGCGCTGATCGAGGAGGGCAGCGTCGCCGCGGCGGCGGACAGGCTGGCCCTGACGGCCTCCGCCGTCAGCCATGCCCTGGGAAGGCTGCGCACGCAATTCGGCGATCCGCTGTTCGTGCGCGTCGGTGGAAAGATGCAGCCGACACCGAAGGCGCTGCCGCTGTCCGACGAGCTTGGACCGGTTCTGCGCGGCCTGCGGCGCGCGCTTGAACCGCAGGAGCCCTTCGACCCCACGACCAGCGACCGCGTGTTCCGGATCGCGCTGCATACGGCGCCGGCCTTCATGGCCCGGACCACCGCGGCGATCCGTGCGGCCGCGCCGAACGTGATGCTGGACTGGGTCCGGATCAAGACGAACAATCAGAACGACCTCGTGGACGGTCTGATCGATCTCCTGCATGTCGGCGGCCCCGCCCATCTGGTCGACGGGATCGAAGCGGTCGATCTGGAGCCGGTCACCTTCTACAGCTTCGTGCGCGAGGGCCATCCGGCTATCACGGATTGGAGCGCCGACACGGCGTCGCGGTTCCGCTATCTTCAAGTCGCCGTCGAGGACACGGGCGGAACGCCGATCGAAAAGGAGCACCGGCTCCTCAACCGGCCGAGAACCCTGGGCGGCAAGGTGCATGATTTCGCCATCCTCGGCGCCATGCTCGCCGCGACCGATTTCATCGCGACCCAGCCGAGCTTCGTCATGGAAGAGATGTGGCGGCGCTATGATCTGCGGGTGCTGGAGCCCGTCGCCGCCCCGAAGGATTTCCCGATGCGCTTCGCATGGTCGGCACGAAGCGCGTCGGACCCCGCCAACATCTGGCTGCGAGACACCGTGATTAAGGCCTACGCTGAGCACCTGGCCGACATCAACAGCCGGCTGCGCGAGGTGGCCATTCCGCTGAACGGCTGAGTTCGTGATGGCCCGTTCGCAGGCGAGGGTCGCTTGGCGTCCGATTATCAACCGGGGAATGGTCACCCACGAGGCGCTTCGAAGAAGCGCGCGCATTGACAGCTCGCAACAGCGCCGCTACCTACCGACCGCCGGTTTGTAAGGTGGTTAGGCATGGCGCTTTCCGGGCATAATCCTTCTTCTGTGCAGACTTCCCCGACCCCGCGTCGGAGGATGCCGCCCGATGCGCGACGCGCAGCAATTCTCGATGCGGCGCAGGCGCTGTTCTTCACACGCGGCTGGGATGCGGTGACGCTCGCCGACGTGATCGCCGGGGCCGGCATCTCGAAGGGCGGCTTCTATCACCACTTCTCCGCCAAGGAGGACTTGCTCGACTCCATTGTCGAGCGGTTCACCGCGCAGGCGGTCACTTGCGCAGCGATGGCGCGCGACGCCGCGACCGGCAGCGCGCTGGCGCGTTTCAACGCCTTCATAGCCGCGGCGCATCACTGGAAGGCGGACCACGGGACGGAGTTGCGCTTCTTCGCCGACGTGATGCTGCGGCCGGGAAACGGTCCGCTGTTCCAGCGCATCCAGCGCGCGTCCACCGAGGCCACCCTGCCGATCCTTTGCGACATTATCGAGACCGGCGCCCTCGAAGGGTGTTTCGACGTGCCGGACCCGGGCCTTGCCGCCGAAACGATCCTGGCGCTGACCGAGGGCCGACGGGCAGTGCTACGCGCCGGGATCGCTGCGGCCGAAGCGGGCGACCTCGACGGGGCGGCGCTGATCCTTGGGATGCGTATGGCGTCCGAGGGGCGGCTGATCGACCGGCTGCTCGGATTGCCGCCGGGCAGCGTCGCGCTGACGGATCCGGCCGAGCACCGGCGCATGTTTGCCGCCATGACCGCGCCCCGAGCGCAGACCGACGAAGGGGCGTGATGATTGCCAAGCCCCTGCCCGACTTCGTCACTCGCGGCCTAACCAAGGTCTACGGCGAGGGGCGTTCGGCCGTGCATGCGCTGCGCGGCGTCGATCTGGAGATCCTGGCCGGCGAGATCGTAGTGCTGCTTGGTCCTTCGGGCTCGGGCAAGTCGACGCTGCTCAACATCATCGGCGGGCTGGATCGCGGCACGGCGGGCGTCGCGCTGTTCCGCGACCGCTCCCTGACCGACATGAGCGACGCCGATCTCACCCGCTACCGCCGCCGCCATGTCGGCTTCGTGTTCCAGTTCTACAACCTGATGCCGAGTCTCACGGCGCACGAGAACGTCGAACTCGTCACCGAGATCGCCGCCGATCCGATGGACCCCGACGAGGCTCTGGCGCTGGTGGGGCTGAAGGAGCGGACCGATCACTTCCCGGCCCAGCTTTCGGGCGGCGAGCAGCAGCGGGTGGCCATCGCGCGCGCCGTGGCCAAGCAGCCGGACGTGCTCTTCTGCGACGAGCCTACGGGCGCGCTGGACAGCCAGACCGGCCGGGCGGTGCTCAGGGTGCTGGCGGACGTGAACGCCCGGCTGGGCAGCACGGTCGTGATGGTCACGCACAACGCGAGCACCGCGGGCATGGCCGACCGCGTCATTCACTTCGCCGACGGCGCAATCCGGAAGATCATCCAAAACGAAACCCGGCGCAGTCCCGAGGAGATCGCCTGGTGAGCCCGCTCGACCAAAAGCTCCTGCGCGACCTGTGGCGGATTAAGGGACAGGCCGGCGCGATCGGGGCGGTTGTCGCCGCGGGCGTGTTGATGCTGGTGATGATGACCGGTCTGACCGCGTCGCTCAGCGAGACGCGCGACGCCTATTATGAGCGCTACCGGCTGGCCGACGTCTTTGCCCGGGCGGCCCGCGCGCCCGAGCGGATGGCGCTCAGGCTGGCTGCGATACCCGGCGTCTCTGCGGTGCAGACCCGGGTGCAGGGTCGTACGCTGATTGACCTGCCTGACGAGGCGCTTCCCGTGCAGGCGCAGGCGGTGTCGCTGCCCGACCGGGGACGACCGTCGCTCAATGACGTCTTCCTGACCGACGGACGCATGCCCACCGCGGGGCGTCCCGACGAGATCCTTCTGCTCGGAAGCTTCGCCGCCGCCCATGGCCTGCGGCCGGGGGACGAGCTGCACGCCACGATGAACGGCGCGCGGCGCTGCTTTGACATCGTCGGCCTCGCCCAGAGCCCCGAGTTCCTGTACACGACCGCGCCTGGCGAGCTTGTGCCCGACGACGCCCGCTTCGGTGTGATCTGGATGGGCCGATCGGGGCTCGCCGCCGCCTACGACATGTCCGGCGCGTTCAACGAGGCACTGATCGGCCTGTCGCGCGGCGCCTCAGAGGCCGCCGTTCTGGACGCCGTCGACCGGGCGCTGGCACCATACGGCGGCTCCGGCGCCTACAATTTGGCCGACCAGTTCTCCAACCGCTTCGTGTCCGAGGAGATTTCAGGGCTCGAGGCCGCCGCCGTGGGTGTGCCGCCCATCTTCCTCGCGGTCGCAGCCTTCCTGCTCTACATCGTCGTCAGCCGCATGGTTCAGTCCGAACGTGAGGAAATCGGGCTGATGAAGGCCTTCGGCTACTCCAATGCCGAAGTCGGTACGCATTATTTCAAGTTGATCCTCGCGATCGCTGCGGGCGGAGCGCTGGCGGGGTGCCTCGGTGGGATCGCTGCCGGCCGCGCGCTGATCAGCGTCTACACCGCCTACTACAAGTTCCCCTTCCTAGTCTTTCAGCTGGATCCAGCATCGTTCGCTATTGGCGTCTCGGTGAGCATCCTCGCGGCATCCGCCGGCGGCCTATTCGTGCTTCGCCGCGTCTTCGCGCTCACACCGGCCGTCGCCATGCGTCCGCCCATGCCTCCGAACTTCAGCCACACGGGCCGCATCGGGCGTAGCTTCAGCCGCTTTCTCGACCAGCCGAGCCGCATGGTCCTGCGCCGACTGACCCGCCAGCCGCTACGCATGGCTGGGTCTGTGATCGGCATCGCCTGCGGCATGGCGCTGTCGGTTGCGATGATCACCATCCATGAGGGCTTCGAGCGCACCATCGACTTGACCTTCTCGGTAGTGGACCGCAGTGACTTGGCGGTTGGCTTCACCCATCCGATCAGCGACAAGGCCCTGTTCGAATTGGCCCGCCTGCCAGGCGTCCAGCAGGTGGAGCCGGTGCGCAACGTGTCGGTGGTTCTGCGCCACGGGCTGGAGAGCCACCGAGGCGGCCTGACCGGCCTGCCGCCCACGCCGGTCCTCAACCGGGCGCTCGACGCGGACCTCGCGCCGATCGACCTGACCCGGGACGGCCTCGTCCTTTCGGACGTCCTTGCGGACATGCTGGGCGTCGTTCCAGGCGATGTGCTGAGCGTGGATGTCCGGGAAGGCCGGCAGCCCATAATGGAGATCCCGGTAGCGGGCACGGCCCGGACGCTTCTTGGATCGCCCGCCTACATGAACCTTGACGCGCTGAACCGGGCGCTGCGCGAGCCGGGCCGCATCTCAGGCGCCCATCTGATGATTGACGAGGCGCAGCGCGAAGCGATCTACGCCGCGTTGCAGGACATGCCGACAGTCGCCGGAGTAAGCGTCAAGAGCCAGGCGCGCGACGCCTTCGTGACGCTGATGAACGAGGGCGCGGGGGCGATCCGCTTCGTCATGGGGGCTATCGCATTCGTGATCACGTTCGGCATCGTCTACAACGCCGCGCGCATTTCGCTGGCCGAACGGGCGCGCGACCTGGCGAGCCTGCGGGTGATCGGCTTCAGCAGGGGCGAAACAGCCTTCGTTCTGCTGGGCGAACTGGCTGTCGTCACGCTGGTCGCACTGCCGGTGGGCGCGCTGCTGGGCTACTATCTGTCTTTCGGCGTCGCCGTGGGCTTCTCGACCGACCTCTACCAGATCCCAGCCGTCTTCGACGCGGCGAGCTACGGGCAGGCGATGCTGGTGGTGCTTGGCGCGGCTCTGGTATCGGGCTGGCTGGTCAAGCGCGATCTCGACCGGACCGCCCTGGTCGACGCTCTCAAGACACGGGAGTAAGATGCATGGCGCGAGCAAGAAGACGATCGCGGCTGATCCTGAGCGTCGTCGCCCTGATCCTGATCGCCGGCGCGCTCGCCGCCGCGTTCTGGCCGCGCCCGGTCATGGTCGATCTCGACGCGGTGACCCGCGGTCCGATGACGGTGACGATCGACGAGGAGGGGCGCACCCGCGTCGCCGAGGCGTATGTCGTGTCGACCCCGGTCGCCGGCCGCCTGCAGCGGGTCGAGGTCGATCCAGGCGATCCGGTCATGCGCGGCGAGACAATCGTGGCGCACATGCTGCCGACCAATCCCGCCGCGCTCGACGTGCGCACGCGTGAGCAGGCGCTGGCGGCCGTGCAGGCGGCGGAGGCGGCGCTGCGGGTGGCACGCGCGGACCTGAACGCCGCGGTCGCGCACCGTGACCTAGCCGAGACCGAACTCGCCCGCGCCCGGGAATTGAGCGAGCGGCGGATAGCCAGCGAAGCGACCTACGACCGCGCCCGCCAGAACTTCCGGGTGGCCGAGGCGGAAGTGGAGACGGCTGAGGCCGCGATCTCGATGCGCGAGGCCGATCTGGCCAACGCCCGGGCGCAGTTGATCGGCTTCGACGACCAGGGCCTGGCTAATGCCGTTGGCAATACCCGCAGCGACGACATCCCGCTCTACGCTCCCGCCCACGGACGCATCCTGCGGATCATCCAGCAGAGCGAAACAACGCTGCCCGCCGGGGCGCCGATCATGGAGATCGGCGACGTCGAGGGTGAACTGGAAGTGGTTGTGGAGCTGATCTCGTCGGACGCCGTACAGGTTGCGATCGGCGATCGGGTCATCATCGAGGACTGGGGCGGTCTGCTGCCGCTGGACGGAGTCGTGCGCCGCATCGATCCTTTCGCGATCACCAAGTTCTCGGCGCTTGGCGTGGAGGAGCAGCGCGTTCCGGTCACGGTCGCGTTCACCGGGTCCCCGGAAGAACGCGCCTTGCTCGGCCACGGCTACCGGGTCGAGGCGCGCATTGTGGTATGGCGAAAGGAGGACGCCGTCCGCGTTCCCGCAAGCGCGCTCTTTCGCAGCGACGACGCCTGGGCAGTCTTCGTGGCCGAGAACGGCGCAGCGGCGATGCGCCCGGTCGAGATCGGCCGCAACAACGGCGTCGTCGCCGAGGTGCTGGACGGCCTCGAGCCGGGCCAAAGCGTCATCCTATATCCCTCCACGACCGTGGCGGACGGAACGTCCATCGCGCCTCGCGATTCGGATTGAGAAGTAAGCCGCCAATTCAGTGACTGGGGACACCCGCGGCTGTGGAGCATGCGCGTCGACAGATGGTGGACCCAACGGGAGCGGAATCGAACCGCCTCTTTGAAGTCCTCCAGGAATGGGAACACCATCTCGCACCTTATGATCTAACCGATCTGAGGTGCGGCGATGAGCACCTTAGATAGACGATTCAACAAGTTAGCCAAGGATCAGCGGCTCAAGTACCCGCCGCCGTTCTCGCTGCGCTTCACGTTCGAAGAGCGGGCAAAGCTGGATATGTTGCGGGGCAGCATGCCGCTCGGGCGGTATATCCGCGAGCAAGTGCTCTGGGATGATGCTGCGCCGCGCAAGAAGCGTGGTCGGCGTCCCGTCAAGGATCATGGAGCCCTCGGGCGTGTCCTGGGCGCGCTCGGCTCGTCGCGCTTGTCGCAGAATCTCAACCAGCTCGCCCGCGCATCCAACAGCGGTTCGCTTCCAGTCTCGCCGGAGACAGAAGCCGATCTTCGTCAGGCTTGTGAAGACGTGAAGGCCATGCGGCAGGAGCTGCTGCGGGCGCTCGGCAGCTTGAGCGATGGGGGTGAACCATGATCTTGAAAGGTTCCCAGCGCGGCAACGCCGCCAAGCTCGCCCGTCACCTGATGAACATTCAGGACAACGAGCATGTCGAGCTGCACGAGTTGCGCGGCTTCGTCTCCGAAGAGCAGCTACTCGATGCTCTGCTCGAAGCGCAGGCCGTGGCCAAAGGAACGCGCTGCCAGCAGCACCTGTTCTCGCTGAGCCTGAACCCGCCGGAAGGTGAGCGGGTCGATGTCGGCAGTTTCGAGACGGCCATCGAGATGGTTGAGCAACGGCTTGGCCTTGACGGGCATCCACGCGCCATCGTCTTCCATGAGAAGGAAGGCAGGCGGCATGCTCATGCTGTCTGGTCGCGGATCGACGCCGAGACAATGACGGCGAAGAACCTGCCCTTCTTCAAGCGCCGCCTGGCCGAGCGCGGCGTCGCCGCGTCGAGCTCTGCCCTGTCGCGCTTCTTCCAGCGCCACGGCCTACCTCTGCGACACGCCCGGCTGTTGCTCCAAGCGCAAGTCGATCCGGCGCGCTGATATCGAGGACGGCGCGGAAAGCCTCCTGCGCGGCCTGCAACCGGCCAAGCAGCTCTTCAAGCTGGCCAAGGCCATCTTCACCGATATCTGGGAGATGCGCCGCTGTGAGGCGGCTTCCGCGCGCACCACGCTGGAGATGCAGCTCCAGGAGACGGGAAAGCAGATCGAGAATCTGCTCGACCGGATCATGAATGCATCCAGCCCGAGCGTGATCGGAGCTTACGAGAAGCGCATTGCTGAACTGGAACGCCAGAAGATCAGGCTGACTGAGCGAGCCGAGTCGGCGGTGCCGGAAGCGGGACGCCTAACCGAATTTATCGGACCGGCCCTGACGTTCCTCGCAAATCCTTGGAATATCTACAAAAATGGCAGCTTCGCCCTCAAGAGAACGGTGCTCAAACTGGCCTTTGCAGAGCCATTGAGATATAGCCGGAATGAGGGCTATCGAACCGCTGAAATCACATTTCCTTTCAAGGTGTTAGCGGATTTTCAGTCCCTTAAGTGCGGGATGGTGGAGGGGGCTGGATTCGAACCAGCGTAGGGTTGCCCCGACGGATTTACAGTCCGTTGCATTTGACCGCTCTGCCACCCCTCCGAGGATGCCCCGCGCCCGGAGGCCCGATCAGCGGTTTCTGTGGGCTTACGGCAGCGCTTAGGATGCGTCAACCGGATTTGCCCGGCCCCCGCGGCCCTTGATGCTGGGGGCAGCGAAGGCGTATCTGGCCTCGAACGTCAGGGAGACGCCCCGTTGGTGAAGAAGAAACCGGCCTGGGCCATCGAGCGCGAGCGGGCCCGTTCGAAGGAGCGGAAAGAGACGCTGTGGCTCTTCGGGCTGCACGCGGTGCGGGACGCCCTTCTCAATCCGGCACGGCGGCGACGCGTGCTCGTGGTGACGCCGAACGCCGCCGACCGGCTCGCCGGGGCGATCGCCGCATCCGGACTAGACCCGCGCGTGGTGGACCCGCGCCGGTTCGACGCGCCGCTCGACCCTGCTTCGGTGCACCAGGGCGCGGCGCTCGAAGTGGAGCCCCTCGACTGGGGATCCGTCTCGGAAGTCTGCGCACCGGGCGACGATGCGACGCTCGCCCTTCTGCTCGACCGCGTCAGCGATCCGCACAACGTCGGCGCGATCCTGCGGTCCGCGGAGGTGTTCGGGGCCCGCGCGGTGATCGCGCCGCTCCGGCACGGCGCGCCGGAGACCGGCGCGATGGCGAAGGCCGCGTCCGGGGCGCTTGAGCGCCAGCCCTACCTGCGCACACCAAACCTCGCCCGGGCCATGGGAGCGCTGCGCGAGATGGGCTACTTCGTGGTCGGGCTGGACGGCGCGGCGGACATCCCGCTCGCCGAGGCCCTCGCTCCGCACGCAGGCGGGCCGCTCGCGCTTGCGCTCGGGGCCGAAGGCCCTGGGCTTCGCGCGCTCACCCGGGAGTCCTGCCACCTTCTGGCGCGGATTCCATCCCGTGGCGACTTCGCGTCGCTCAACGTGTCAAACGCTGCCGCCGTGGCGCTCTACGCCGCCGCGATGGGGCGCGACGCCGGCCCCCGACCCATCACGAATTCTTCACCACCCTAAAAAATCGTGGCCCCACATCCCATATCTTCACTGAAGCAGTGGCTTGGAACTGCCCTGCTTTAACTCACTGTCCCTCGTTCCGACTTGGCGTCCGCGTTCCTCGCTGGACGCCATTTTTTTCGGCTACACGCGCTCGCCGGAATCCAGACGCGACAAGAGGTTCGCGGCCGAACTCAAGGTGTTTTCGCGTTTTTGCTCGTCCATCTTGTCCCAGGTGCGGTACATCTGCGCCATACGCGGGTTGCCCGCGAGCGCCGCTCGGTTGCGAACGAGGAAATCCCAGTAGAGCGGGTTGAAGGGACAGGCGCCATCCCCGGCGCGCTTCTTCACGTCGTAGGCGCATCCGGCGCAGTAGTCCGACATCCGGTCGATGTAGGCGCCGCTCGCCGCGTACGGTTTCGACGCGACCATGCCTCCGTCGGCGAACTGGCTCATGCCGATGGTGTTCGGCGCCTCGACCCATTCGTAGGCGTCGGCGTAGACCGCGAGATACCATTCATGGACCTGCGCGGGCTCGACTCCGGCGAGCAGCGCGAAGTCGCCGGTCACCATCAGCCGCTGGATGTGGTGGGCGTAGGCCTCCTCGCGGGTCTGGGTCACGGCGGCGGCGACGCAGGCCATGTCGGTCTCGGCCGTCCAGTAGAACGCCGGAAGATCGCGCGTCGCGCCGAGCGCGTTCTGGTCGACATAGCCCGGCCCGCCGAGGTCGTAGATCCCGCGCACGAACTCGCGCCAGCCGAGGATCTGACGGATGAAGCCTTCGACGGCGTTGATCGGCGCGCGACCTGCGCGAAGCTCGGCTTCCGCCCGCCGGCAGAGATCGAACGGGTCGAGCAGACCGGCGTTGAGATAGATCGACAGGACAGAGTGGTAGAGGAAGCGCTCGTCGGCGAGCATGGCGTCCTGGAAGTCGCCGAAGCGGGGGAGCGCCGCCTCGAAGAAGTGCGCGGCCGATCGCTCGGCCTCGGCGGCGTCGGTGGCGAACCAGAACGGCGTGAGCGCGCCGAAATGGTCGCCATAGAGCCGCGCGACCGTCTCGAGCACGTCGCGGGTCACGGCGTCGGGCTCGTGGCGCAGGGGACCGGGCATGAAGAGATCGCTCCGGGCGGGCCGGCGGTTGTCCGCGTCGAAGTTCCAGTTCCCGCCGACCGGCGCGCCGTTGTCCATGAGGAGACCGGACCCCCGACGCATCTCGCGATAGAAATGCTCCAGCCGCAAGGACTTGCGTCCCTCGGCCCAGCCGGCGAAGAAGCCGCGAGGCGCAATGAAGCGGTCGTCGTGGAGCGTCTGGACGGCCAGCGGTATCTCGGCGAGCAAGCTGCGGAGCCGCCATTCGCCGCATTCGGTCGCCAGGACCTTCTCGGCCCCGAACTCCGCTGCCCGTCGCAGGAGTTCGGCTGGGACAGACGCTGCAGTGTCGGGCGCGTCGCAGGCGCCGTAGGCGACCGTCCAGCCGTCGGCGCGAAGAACGGCGGCGAACTTCCGCATGGCGCTGAGTACGAAGGCGATCTTCTTGACGTGATGGCGCACGTAGGTCGCCTCGGCCCGCGCCTCGACCATCACCACGACGTCGCGCTCCCTGTCGGCGGCGCACAGCGCCGAGAGGCCGGTCGACAGCTGGTCGCCAAGCACAAGGACAAGCCGCGGCGTCACCACGGGATCGGCGATCCGTCCCAGGCGAAGAAGCCGCCGGTGTCGGCCGGGGTCAGACCGTCGATCACCGCGAGAAGGTTCAACGCCGCGGCCGCGGGCGAAACCGTCGGATGCCGCCCGGCGTAGTCGCGGGTCAGCGGTGTCGCAACCGTGCCGGGATGCAGCGCCACGACGATCGAGCTCGGCCGGGACCGCGCGATCTCGATGCTCGCGGTCCGCACGACCTGGTTCAGCGCAGCCTTGGAGGCCCGATAGCTGATCCAGCCGCCGAGCCGGTTGTCGCCGATCGAGCCGACCCGCGCCGAGAGCGACGCAAAGACGCCGCGGCCGCGCCGGGGCATGAGCGGGTGCAGGTGCTTGAGGAGCAGCGCCGGTCCGATGACGTTGACCGCGAACTGCGCGGCCATCGCCTCCGGCGTCAGGGCGGCGATGGTCTTCTCCGGCCCGCGCCCGTCGATCTCGAGCGCGCCGGTCGCGTCGAACACCAGGTCAAAGGGGCCCTCAAGACGATCTACAGCGCGCGCGAGGCTCCCCTCGTCGGTCACGTCGAGGCCGTCGCGGCTGCGCGAGAGCCCGACGCAAGCATCGCCGCGCGCGCTCAGCGCTTCGCATATCGCGCCCCCGACGCCGCCCGACGCTCCGATGACCAGTGCCCGCATCCCTCTGTCCTCCCAGCCCAGACATGGCGCGCCGAACGCCGCGGTCGAGCCGAAATCAGGCTTTTCCTCCGCGGCCATCCCGGTGTAAAAGCGTTTGCATGAGACTGTCGTCCGGCATCCGCATGAGGATCCTGCGCGCCGCGACCCGCCATCGGGCGGGACCGCTTGCGAAGCTTATGGGCCCCTGAGCGCGGCCGGTTCCGGCGCGCGCGTTCAGGGGAGCAAGCCTGCAGCGCCAGCCCAGATCTCAGATGCGAGGACCCTTCCCATGGCCGCTTCAGACACCGACCAGGACCATGTCCTGATCTTCGACACGACCCTGCGCGACGGCGAACAGTCGCCCGGGGCCACGATGACGCTCGAGGAGAAGATCCAGATCGCCGCTCTTCTCGACGAGATGGGCGTCGACATCATCGAGGCGGGTTTCCCGATCGCGTCGGAGGGCGACTTCCAGGCGGTCAGCGAGATCGCGCGGCTGTCTCGGAATGCGGTCATCTGCGGCCTCGCCCGCGCCAGCTTCGGCGACATCGACCGCTGCTGGGAGGCGGTCAGGCACGCGCGGCGCCCACGCATCCACACCTTCATCGGCACGTCGCCGCTGCACCGCGAGTTCCAGGTGCGGCTCGACAAGGAAGCGATGGCCGACCGCATCCACGAGACGGTGAGCCACGCCCGCAACCTCTGCGACAACGTGCAGTGGTCGCCGATGGACGCTACCCGAACCGAGCCGGACTATCTCGCGCGGGTCTGCGAGATCGCGATCCGGGCCGGCGCCACGACGATCAACATCCCCGATACCGTGGGATATACCGCGCCGCGCGAGAGTGCGGCGATCATCCGCGACCTGCTCGAGCGGGTCCCCGGCATGGACGAGGTGGTGATCGCCACGCATTGCCACAACGATCTGGGCATGGCGACGGCCAACGCGCTCGCCGCAGTCGAGGCCGGGGCGCGGCAGATTGAATGCACGGTCAACGGGCTCGGCGAGCGGGCCGGCAACACCGCGCTGGAGGAAGTCGTGATGGCGATGCGGGTGCGCAACGACATCATGCCCTACCGCACCCGCGTCGACACCAGGCGGATCATGCAGGTCAGCCGCATCGTCTCCACGGTCAGCGGCTTCTCGGTCCAGTACAACAAGGCGATCGTCGGCAAGAACGCCTTCGCGCACGAAAGCGGCATCCATCAGGACGGCATGCTCAAGCACGCAGGCACCTTCGAGATCATGCGCCCCGAGGACATCGGCCTGCAGGAGACGAGCCTGGTGATGGGCAAGCACTCGGGCCGCGCCGCTCTGCGGTCGAAGCTCGAGCAGCTTGGCCACATGCTAGGCGACAACCAGCTTGCGGATGTGTTCGTGCGCTTCAAGGAACTCGCCGATCGCAAGAAGGAGGTCTACGACGACGACCTGATCGCACTCATGCAGGACAGCGGGACACAGGCCGCGAACGACCGGATCCAAGTGCGCGATCTGCACGTTGTCTGCGGCACGCGCGGACCGCAGACCGCCGATCTGACCCTTGTGATCGACGGCGACGAGCGCTCGGTGACCTCGACCGGCGACGGTCCGGTCGACGCGGCGTTCAACGCGATCAAGACGCTCGTTCCCCACTCGGCCGCGTTGCGGCTCTATCAGGTGCACGCCGTAACCGAAGGCACCGACGCCCAGGCCACGGTCAGCGTGCGCATGGAGGAGAACGGCAAGATCGTGACCGGCCAGTCCTCCGACACCGACACGGTTGTGGCCTCGGCGAAAGCCTACGTGAACGCGCTCAACCGCCTAATGGTGCGCCGGCTCAAGACCGCGCCGGACGCCGCCAGCGCCTGAGCCTTTCCGGTGGCGACCGCCGGCGGCTGCGATCGCCACCGGCGCATTGCAGACGTGACATTAACCAAAGATTCGCGTTTAGGTTGCAATCGGATCTGGCGCCGCGCGGCGTCGGCCGCTAGCCTTTACCCTGTGCCCGACGCGGGACTATAAGCCGCATTCGAGCACGCAGACGGAGATCGAGAAGCCGTGCTCCAGATTCGAAAGCAGGATTCCATGTTCGGCGCATTAAGCGGACTTTTGTCGTCTGACATGGCGATCGATCTGGGGACCGCGAACACGCTGGTCTACGTCAAGGGCAAGGGCATCGTCCTGAACGAGCCCTCGGTAGTCGCGTATGCGATCAAGGACGGCAAGAAGCGCGTGCTCGCCGTCGGCGAGGAGGCCAAGCTGATGCTCGGGCGCACCCCGGGCTCGATCGAGGCTATCCGCCCGATGCGCGACGGGGTGATCGCCGACTTCGACGTCGCCGAGGAGATGATCAAGTACTTCATCCGCAAGGTGCACCGGCGCGTCGGCTGGGCGAAGCCCAAGATCATCGTCTGCGTTCCCCACGGCGCGACCCCGGTGGAGAAGCGCGCGATCCGCGAAAGCGTGATCGCCGCTGGCGGACGCAGGGCCGGGCTGATTTCCGAGCCGATCGCAGCCGCGATCGGGGCGGGCATGCCGATCACCGAGCCAATGGGCAACATGGTCGTGGACATCGGCGGCGGCACCACCGAGGTCGCGGTGCTCTCGCTCGGCGATGTGGTCTACGCGCGCTCGATCCGGGTCGGCGGCGACCGTATGGACGAGGCGATCATCAGCTACTTGCGCCGCCAACACAATCTTCTCGTCGGCAACTCGACCGCGGAGCGCATCAAGACTTCGATTGGCACTGCGCGGATGCCCGACGATGGCCGCGGCGCGCGTATGGAGGTGCGCGGGCGTGACCTCCTCAATGGCGTGCCCAAGGAAATGGAGATCAGCCAGGCTCAGATCGCGGAGGCGCTCAACGAGACGGTGTCGACCATCGTCGAGGCGGTGATGACCGCGCTGGAGCAGACGCCGCCCGACCTCGCCGCCGACATCGTCGATCGCGGCGTGATGCTCACCGGCGGCGGGGCGCTGCTGGGTGATCTCGATCTCGCGCTCCGCGAACAGACCGGCCTCGCGATCACGGTGGCGGAGGATTCGCTCAATTGTGTGGCGCTGGGCACCGGGCAGGCGCTGGAGTTTGAATCGCAGCTCTCCCATGTGATAGACTTCGGTAACTGAGGCGGGCGCGAGACCCGTCCGGGATCGGGTCGCGACGAGGGGCCCGGCCGGAGGCAAAGACGACAGAGTGGCGTTCCAGAACGACTCCTCTCCCAACTACGCGCGCGGCGTCCGGAGCTTGGCGCTGGGCGTAACGGCTGCGATCCTGCTCGGCGTGTTCCTGCTGTGGCGGGTGGACAACGTGCGCGTGGAGCAGTTCCGCATCAGCCTGCTCGACCGCATCGCCCCAAGCCTCGAGTGGACCCTGAAGCCGGCGGCCGACCTTGCGAACATGCTCGCAGACGTGAAGGCCTACACGCGCGTCTATCAGCAGAACGAGGAGTTGCGGCGCGAATTGCAGCGCATGCGGGGATGGCGCGAGGCGGCGCTTCAGCTCGAACAGAAGAACGCGCAGTTGCTGGCGCTCAACAACGTGCGGCTCAACCCCCGCCTCACCTACGTCACGGGCGAGATCATCGCCGACGCTGGCAGTCCGTTCAGACGCTCGGCGCTGGTGAACGTCGGGCGCCTCGACGGGATCTCGGACGGCGCGGCGGTGCTCGACGGCATGGGCCTCGTCGGACGGATCGCCGGGGTGGGCGACCGGTCGTCGCGCATCCTGATGCTCAACGATGTCTCGAGCCGTGTGCCGGCGACGATCCGGCCTTCGGGGCAGCACGCGCTGGTCAGCGGCGACAACGGGGCCGAGCCCGCCCTCGACTTTCTCGACCGCAGCGACGAGATCACGGTCGGCGACCGGGTCGTCACCTCGGGCGACGGCGGCATCTTTCCGCCCGACCTGCTGATCGGACGGGTGGTGGAGATCGACGGCCGTCGGCGGGTCCGTCCTGCAGCCTCGCTTGAGGAGCTTGGCTACGTGCGCATCGTTCGCCGCCGGCCGGCTGCGGTCATCGCAGGCAGCGCAGCGGCGGTCGGCCCGTTGCGGGCTGCTCCCGACGAGCCCGGGGCGATCGTCGGCGAGGCCAATTGATGAAGATCGCGCGCCCTCTCTCGGGCCCGGCGCAGACGCTGGCGCTGGCGCTCCTTGCCTTCGTATGCATCTATGCCTCGCTGATCCCGCTGGCGCCGGGCGGCACGCTCGTGGCGCCGGACCTGCTCTACTGCCTCTTCGCGGGATGCGTCTATCGGCGGCGAGCGCCTACGCCGGTCTGGCTTCTGGCGGCGCTCGGGCTGCTGGCCGACCTGATGCTGGCGCGGCCGGTCGGGCTGGGCGCGCTGTCCTTCGTGTTCGCAATCGAGGCGCTGCGCCGCGCCGCGCCGCTGGTGCGCGGCGGCCCGTTCGCGCTCGAATGGCTGGCGGTCGGACTCGGTTTCGCCCTGCAACTCGCCATCATCATCGTCGGGATGCGGCTGTCGTTCCTCGAAAGTCCGAACGTCGAAGTCATGCTGCGCTACGGCATCGCCACGATGATCGCCTATCCGGTGGTCTGCCTGGCGCTCGCCTGGGGCCCCGGCCTCCGCGCGCCGCGCGCGGGCTCGGGCGCGCTTCCAAGGGTGTAACGCTGATGCGCAGGCCCGCGAGCGACCCGCCCCCACAGAGGATCACCCGTCGCGGGCTGATGCTGTTGGGTCTGCAGATGGGCGTCGTCGGGGCGCTCGCCTGGCGCATGCGCGACCTTCAGATCATGCAGAACGAACGCTACCGGCTTCTCGCCGAGGAGAACCGCGTCAACATCCGCCTGATCCCGCCGGCGCGGGGTATCATCAGCGACCGGAGCGGCCGTCCGCTAGCGATCAACCGCCAGAACTATCACGTGGCGATTGTGCGCGAACAGGCCGACGACGTGGAAGCGGTGCTCGACCGGCTCGCCGCAATCATCGACGTGCCGGAGGAGGAACGGGCCCGGGTGCTGCGCGAGGTCGGCTCGCGAAGCGCCTTCGTGCCGGTCGTGGTCGCCGAACACCTTACCTGGGAGGACGTCGTGCGGGTGTCGGCCAACGCCCCGGTCCTGCCAGGCGTGCTGCCCGAGGTGGGGCTCAGCCGGTTCTATCCCGAGCGCGGCGACTTTGTGCATGCGGTCGGCTATGTCGGACCGGTCTCCGAGCGCGATCTCGCCGAGCTCGAGGAACCCGATCCGGTCCTGCAGATCCCGCGGTTCCAGATCGGCAAGACCGGCGTCGAGCAGAAGCTCGAGGACACGCTGCGTGGCAAGGCGGGCAACATGCGCATCGAGGTCAGCGCCGGCGGGCGGGTGATGCGCGAGCTCGGCCGCGACGAGGGCGTCGCCGGCGCCGACGTGCGCCTGACCATCGACGCCGACGTGCAGAGCTACGCGATGCGGCGGATGGCCGGCGAAAGCGCCGCCGCGGTGGTGCTCGACATCGCAACCGGAGACATCATCGCCTTGGCGTCCTCGCCCGGCTTCGACCCGAACGCCTTCGTGTTCGGCATCTCGTCGGGCGCATGGGCGGCGCTTCTCAACGACGAGTACCGCCCGCTTGCCAACAAGACGGTCTCGGGCGTCTATCCGCCGGGCTCGACCTTCAAGATGGTCGTGGCCCTCGCCGCGCTCGAGGCCGGCGTCGTCAGCCCCGGCGACGGCGTGTTCTGCCCGGGCTTCGCACAGCTCGGACGGCGGCGTTTCCACTGCTGGAAGCGCGGCGGGCATGGGCGCGTCGACCTGCGTCGTAGTCTCTCGCAGTCCTGCGACGTCTACTACTACGAGATGGCGCGCCGCGTCGGTGCCGACAACATCGCCGCCATGGCCCGCAAGCTCGGCCTGGGAGTGCGTCCCGACCTGCCGCTTCCAGCGGTCACCGAAGGGCTCATGCCCGACAAGGCCTGGAAGCAGGTGAACCGCGACGAGCCCTGGACCGTCGGCGACAGCTACAACTACGGGATCGGCCAGGGCTTCACGCTCGCCTCGCCGCTCCAGCTTGCGATCATGACTGCGCGCATCGCCTCAGGTCGGGCGGTGACGTCCCGGCTCGTGCGCTCGATCAACGGCGAGATGGTCCCGCAGGATGAACCCAAGGCCATCGCCATCTCCGCCCGCAACCTCGATCTCGTGCGCGAAGGCATGATCGCGGTGTCCAGCGAAGGCACCGCCGCCCGGTCGCGGATCGTCGATCCGGCCAACCTGATGGCCGGCAAGACCGGCACGAGCCAGGTGCGCATCATCACCGCCGCGGAACGCGCCGCAGGCGTCACCCGCAACGATCAGCTCCCCTGGAACCGGCGCGATCACGCGCTCTTCGTCGCCTATGCCCCCCACGACCGTCCGCGCTTCGCCATCGCGCAGATCGTCGAACATGGCGGCGGCGGCTCGACGGCGGCAGCGCCGATCGCGCGCGACATCCTGATGCGCGCGCTCTACGGAGGCCGGCCGCCGCTCGACGCCTACCCGCCGGAGCAGCGCCGGGAGATCGAAGAGCGCTGGGACCTCGAAGCGGCGCGCGAAGTCTACGGGCCAATGCCGCAGGGCGACCCCTCGTGAGCGCCTTCGACGCTGGGGCCGGCCCGGGCCCGCGCGGTCTCGCCAAGCTCGTGGCGCTGAACTGGCCGCTGGTGCTCCTGTTGTGCGCAGCGGCCGCCACCGGGTTTCTGATGCTCTACTCGGTCGGCGGCGGCGATCTCGAGCGCTGGGCCGAGCCCCAGATGATCCGCTTCGGGATCGGGCTCGCCGCGATGCTGGCGATCGCCATGGTCAACATCCGCTTCTGGCGGGGGATGGCGCCGCTGGCCTACATCGGCGGGCTCGGGCTGCTGGTGCTCGTCGAGGTCATGGGCACCGTGGGCATGGGTGCGCAGCGCTGGATCGATCTCGGATTCATCCTGCTCCAGCCATCGGAAGTGATGAAGATCGCGCTCGTGATGGTTCTGGCTTGGTACTACGACAGGATCGGGACCGCGCGGGTGTCGCGGCCGTTCTGGGTGATCCTGCCGATCATCATCACCCTGGTGCCGGTCGCCCTGGTGCTCAAGCAGCCCGACCTCGGCACGGCGCTCCTGCTGCTGATGGGCGCGGCCGCGGTGATGTTTCTGGCCGGCGTCAGCCTCTGGTACTTCGCTGTCGGGCTGGCGACGGTCGTCGGCGCGGTGACGGCGGTCCTGCGCTCCCAGGGAACCGACTGGCAGCTTCTGGAGGACTACCAGTATCGCCGCATCTTCACCTTCCTCGATCCGGCCGCTGATCCGCTCGGAGCGGGTTATCACATCACCCAGGCCAAGATCGCGATGGGGTCGGGCGGCGTATCTGGGCGCGGGTTCATGCAGGGCACCCAGAGCCGGCTGAACTTTCTGCCCGAGAAGCACACCGACTTCATCTTCACCACGCTCGCCGAGGAATTCGGGTTCACCGGCTCGATCATGCTGCTCGGCCTCTATGCGCTCGTCGTGATCTTCTGCTTCGTGTCGGCGATCTCGAACCGCAACCGCTTCGGGGCGTTGCTGACCGCCGGGATCGGCGTCACTTTCTTTCTGTTCTTCGCGGTCAACATGGGCATGGTCATGGGCCTGATGCCGGTGGTCGGCGTGCCGCTTCCGCTGGTGTCCTACGGCGGGTCGGCGATGCTGGTGCTGATGGGCGCGTTCGGGCTGGTGCAGAGCGCCCACGTGCATCGCCCCCGCGGTCCGGACTGAGCCCATGGCCCTTACCGTGCTCTTTTCCGCCCCGGCCATGTGGTGGCCGCTCTACCGGCCGGAGCTTGAGCGGGCCTTCGCGGTCGAGGATCTTGATGTCCGGCTCACCACCTCGCCGTCGACGCCGGAGACCGTCGACTACATCGTGCTGCGCCCCGACGGCCCGGTGCGCGATTTCGCGCCCTTCACGAACGCCCGGGCGGCGCTGAGCCTCTGGGCCGGGGTCGAAGGCCTGATCGACGCGCCGGGCCTGACGATGCCGCTCTGCCGCATGGTCGACCCGAGCCTCACCGCGGGCATGGTCGAGTGGGTGAGCGGCCATGTGCTGCGCCATCATCTGGGAATGGACGCGCATATCCTAGGTCAGGACGGCGTCTGGCGCGGCGGGATCATTCCGCCGCTCGTGCGCGAACGGCGGGTCGGCGTGCTCGGCCTTGGGGCGCTTGGCTCGGCTGCGGCGCAGGCGCTGGCCGCCATCGGCTTCGACGTGCGGGGCTGGAGCCGGACGGCGCGCGACGTTCCGGGCGTGCGGGCTCGGTCAGGCCCGCACGGGCTAGGCGCGACGCTCGCCGAAAGCGAAATCCTCGTGCTGCTCCTGCCGGCGACGCCTGCGACCGAGAACCTGCTGGATGCAGTGCGGCTCGCCCTGCTCCCGCCGGGGGCCGTGATCATCAATCCGGGCCGGGGCGGCCTTATCGACGATGCGGCGCTGATCGCGGGGCTCGAACTGGGCCGGCTTGGCCATGCCACGCTCGACGTCTTCCGGACCGAGCCGCTGCCGCGCGAACATCCTTTCTGGTCGCATCCCAAGGTCACGGTCACCCCGCACATCGCGTCCGAGACCCGCCCGGCCAGCGCCGCGGCCGTCATCGCGCGCAACATCCGAAGCAACGAGGACGGGCGCGGGCTCCGCGATCTAGTCGACCGCCGCCGCGGATACTGAACGGTCATCTCAAGATTGGCGGGCGGGCGATGTCATCTCCGATTGCCGAGGGTTGGTCCGCAACTGGCGCCAAAGGCTCGAAGACGATCCCGACTTTCTTTAGCCGCTTCATGACCGCCGAAGGGCGATCGACGAAGAACACCTGCACCGCGCGGTCCTGCGGCCCGCAGATCGCCGCAGCCTCCGCCACCGCGGCGGCGATCGCCGCCCGCGCCACCTCGGGAGCGCCCGAGACCGCCAGCGTCAGCGCCGGTGCGCCGTCCCCGGACCGGGACGCGACGAGAACGGCCCTCCCGATCGTCGGACCGAAGGCCGCGACGCGGCGCCCGAGCCCGTCGATCAGGGCGGCCGGTACATCCACGGGCGGCCCCGCCCAGTCCGGAGCCGCCTTGATCTCGACAAGAGCCGCGTCCCGCAGACGGTCCGAAAGCCAGTCGATCGTTTCAGCCGGCAGCAGCGTCGCCGAGGGCGCATCGCCAAGATTGAGCGCAATGCCGAGGCCGCGCCCTGCGAGCATCGCGATGAGGCTGCGACCCGACAGCCCTGCCGAGGGCCGGGCGCGGTCGAGGAATGCGGCCATCCGGTCATCGCTGTCGAAGGCGAGCACGAAACGCCCTTCCTCGACGTCGAAGACCTCCGGCCGCACCGCCTCCGCGCCCTGCCCGGGTTCGGTGGCGAGCACGAGTGAAAGCCATGCCGTGAGCAGCCGCTCGTGAAACCCCGACACGGCCCCGGGGTCGTCCCCGCTTGCCACCATCTCGGTGTAGGCCGCGTCCAGCGGCGACATCGCCGCGCCGTCAACGGAGACGCTCATCCGCAGGTTTCCAGCAAATCCAGCAACGCGCGCACCCGCGCGCGCAACGCCGGAACGAGCTCGGCCTCGAACCAGGGATTGCGCTTCAGCCAAGCGGTGTTCCGCCAGGACGGATGCGGCAGGGGTACGACGCCCGGGGCCGCCGACCGCCAGCGGCGGACCGTCGCGGTAACCCCCTCCGCGCCGCCGAGGGCCCAGCGCTGGGCGTATCCTCCCACCAGCAGCGTCATGCGAACATGAGGCATCAGCGCCATCGCCCGCGCGCGCCAGGTTGCGGCGCAGACCCGAGGCGGCGGGAGATCTCCGCCCCGCGCGTCATGGCCGGGAAAGCAGAACGCCATCGGCGCTATGGCGAACCGCGTCCGGTCGTAGAAGGTCGGGCGATCCACCCCGAGCCAGTTCCGCAGGCGGTCGCCGGACGGATCATCGAACGGAAAGCCGCTTGCGTGCACGCGCGCGCCGGGCGCCTGGCCGGCGATCAGGATCGGCGCGCGTTCCGACAACCAGAAGATGGGACGCGGGTCATGCGCCGTCCGGGTCGCTGAGAACCGCGCCGCGCAGATGCGACAGCCCTCGATTTCCGCGCGCAGCGCCTCAAGGGCGCTCGAAAGTTCCGTTGTTGTGCTACCGTCCGCCATCGCCGCCTTTACAGAACCGGAGCCGGACGGTATCGCTCGGCCCCCGCCGCATGGAGCATGAACCCCATGACCGCGTCCAGAAGCGTCGAGATCGGCGGCCTCACAGTCGGCAACGATCGCCCGCTGGTCCTGATCGCCGGCCCCTGCCAGCTCGAGGATCTCGACCATGCGCTCGCCATCGCCGAGGCGCTGGCGGCGGCCTGCGCCGCATACGGCGCCGGCCTGATCTTCAAGGCTTCCTACGACAAGGCGAACCGCACGTCGCTCGCCGGGCGGCGCGGGCCGGGCATGGACGAGGGCCTGGCTATGCTCGCGAAGGTCCGCGAGCGCATCGGCTGTCCGGTGCTCACCGACGTCCATCTGCCCGATCAATGCGCCGCGGTGGCGCAGGCCGTCGACGTGCTGCAGATCCCAGCTTTCCTCTGTCGCCAAACCGACCTCCTGGTTGCGGCGGGCGCGACCGGTGCTGCGATCAACGTGAAGAAGGGCCAGTTCCTTGCGCCCTGGGACATGGAGCATGTCGCGGCCAAAATCGCCTCCACGGGTAACGAGCGCATCCTGCTCTGCGAGCGCGGTGCATCGTTCGGATACAACGCGCTGGTCGCGGACATGCGCAGCCTGCCGATCATGGCGCGCACCGGGCGGCCGGTGGTGATGGACGCGACGCATTCGGTGCAGCAGCCGGGGGGCCTGGGCGGAGCCTCGGGCGGACAGCGCGAGTTCGCGCCGGTTATGGCGCGTGCGGCGGTTGCGATCGGCGTGGCCGCAGTATTTCTGGAAACCCATCCCGATCCAGACAACGCTCCGTCCGACGGTCCCAACATGATCGCGCTCGAGGCGATGGCCGACCTGATCGCGACGCTGATGGCGTTCGACAGGCTCGCGAAGGCCCAACCCTTGTCCACTACAGAAGGCGGCGACGCATGAACAACCTGTCCGACGCCGTGATCGCTCCCGCGGGCTTCCGCGAGTATGACGCCCGCTGGCGGTATCCCGAGCAGATCAATCTGGCCGGGTTCGAAGTGTTCGGCGCGGCGATCGGCGCACAGTTGCGCGCGCGTGGGGGACCGCTGGAGATCGTCGTGGGCCACGACTACCGCAGCTATGCGCGCGCGGCGCTCGATGCACTGATCGAAGGGCTTTGCCGGAGCGGGATCGTCGCGCACGACATAGGCATGGCCATAACGCCAGCCGCCTACTTCGCACGCGCGCATCTCGGGGTGGACGCCGTCGCGATGGTGACCGCGAGCCACAATCCCAACGGCTGGACCGGGGTAAAGCTCGGTTTCACGCCGCCTCTCACCCATGGCCCGGAGGAGATGGCCGAACTGCGCGCCCTCGCGCTGGGAGGCCCGCTTTCGGAGCACGCGGGCGGGCGCCGGGTCGTCGTCGAAGGACTGGCCGAGGCCTACATCGCCGACGTCGTGAGCGAGCATCGGCTGACCCGGCCGCTTCGGGTCGTCTGCGCGACCGGCAACGGCGGCGCGGGGGCCTTTGCGCCCGAGGTGCTGACGCGGATCGGGGCGGACGTGATTCCCCTCCACACCGACCTCGACCACAGCTTCCCGAACTACAACCCCAACCCGGAAGCGCTTGAGATGCTGCACGACATCGCCCGGGTCGTGCGGGAGGCCGGCGCCGATCTCGGGCTCGGCTTCGACGGCGACGGCGACCGGTGCGGCGTGATCGCGAACGACGGCGCCGAGGTCTTCGCTGACAAGGTCGGGCTGCTGCTCGCGCGCGATCTGTCCAAGGACCATCCGAACGCCCGGTTCATCGTCGACGTCAAGTCCACCGGCCTGTTCGCCACGGACCCGATCCTGGGCTGCAACGGGGCCGCCACGGAATACTGGATGACCGGGCACAGCCACATGAAGCGCCGCCTGCACGACACCGGCGCGCTGGCGGCGTTCGAGAAATCCGGCCATTACTTCTTCGCGCCGCCGGTCGGGCGCGGCTACGACTGCGCGATGACCGCAGCGGTGGCGGTCTGCCAGATGCTCGACCGGAGCGGACGGCGCACCATGGCCGATCTCGTTGCCGGTCTGCCGCAGTCCTGGACGACGCCGACCCTGTCGGCGGAATGCCCCGACGCCGAGAAGTATGCGGTCGTCGATCGCCTGGCCCGGCGGCTGAAGGCGATGGCCGCGAGCGGAGAAACCCTAGCCGGGCGGCGCATCGCAGAGGTGGTCGACATCAATGGCGCACGTGCGGTCTTCGAGGACGGGGAATGGTGTCTTGTGCGCGCCTCCTCGAACCTGCCCAATCTTGTCATCGTCTGCGAGAGCCTGGCGTCGGAGGCCGCGCTCCGCCAGGTCTTCGCCGACTTCGACACCTTCATCCGCACCGAGCCATCCATCGGCGCTTACGACCAGACCATTTGACTTGAGAACCCGCAGGGGCCCGACTAGAACGGCCGCGACTGGGGCGTCGCCAAGCGGTAAGGCAGCGGCTTTTGGTGCCGCCATTCGCAGGTTCGAATCCTGCCGCCCCAGCCAAATCTCGTTTTTCGAGGAATTGCCGCCGCTGCCCGCACTTGAACGGGCGGCAATGGCCGTCGTTTCCGCCAAGAGATCAAAGGGTTGGCGGAAGGTGGCGACCACCTCGCCATCCTCCCAAGAGCAGTTCGAAAGTACGAAGTTGAGCAGGCGGCGCTTTTCGCGGGCGGGCTGGCGTTCGAACAGCGCCTGAGCATTGCGGGCAAGTTCGAGAATCCGGACGCCCTCGTCCATGTAGGACTGCTCGGCCTCCTCGTGGCGGTCGATGTCGCGCTGCAAGCGGCGCTGTTCCTCTCGCCATTCGCCCGCCATCTTGTCGAAGAAATCGCCCCCGATCTTGCCGTCAAGCTTGTCGATATACATGGTGCTGATGCGCTCGCCGAGCCGCCTGTGCTCGGCCTG
>CAVOZD010000017.1:0-85416 GCA_963700835.1 uncultured Alphaproteobacteria bacterium | reverse complement strand
GCGGTCTTCGACGCCGTGATCGGGCCGGATTTCTTCCGGCCGCTGCGCAGCGAGGCCGAGCTGATCGCCGAGCTGATCCCGCGGCTCGACGCCGCCCACGACTACGAGGCGGCGCTCGGCGCGGCCCGGGTGTGGAAGAACGAGCGCCACTTCCGCATCGGCGTTCACCTGTTGCGCGCGCTCGCCACGCCGGAGGAGGCGGCCGAGGCCTATTCGGCCGTCGCCGGGGCGGTGCTGACCGCGCTGGGGCCGCGGGTCGTCGCGGACTTCGCCACCCGGCACGGACCGCCGCCCGGGGCGGGCGCGGCCATCGTCGCCATGGGCAAGCTCGGCAGCCGCGAGATGACGGTCAGTTCCGATCTCGACCTCATCGTGGTTTATGACGCCGAGGGCGCCGAGGCCTCCGAGGGTCCCCGCCCGCTCGCGGTGAGCGCCTATTTCGCCCGGCTCACTCAGGCGATGATCGCCGCGCTCACCGCGCCGATGCCCGACGGCGTGCTCTACAAGGTCGACATGCGGCTGCGCCCCTCCGGCCGCCAGGGTCCGGTGGCGACCGCGCTCGGCAGCTTCAGCCGCTACCAGGCCGAGGAGGCCTGGACCTGGGAGCATCTGGCGCTGACCCGCGCGCGGGTGGTCGCCGGCCCTGCGCCGCTGGCGGCGCGCGTCGCCGCCGCCATCGACGAGGCCCTCGCCGCGCCGCGCGACGCCGCCGCCACCCTTGCGGACGCCCGCGACATGCGCCGCCGGCTCGCCGAGGCCAACAAGGCCGCCGAAGCCTCGCCCTGGGAGGTCAAGCTCGGGGCGGGCCGCATGCTCGACATCGAGCTCGTCGCCCAGTGCGGCGCGCTCGTCGCCGGCCTCCGCGGCCTGCGCCAGCCCCGCGCCATGCTCGAGGCGCTTGGCGAGCGTGGCTGGCTCGCGCCCGGCGACGCCGCCACGCTCGCCGCCGCCCATCGAAGGCTGGCGGCGCTCCAGCAGGTGGGCCGGCTCGCCAGCGACCACACGATCGATCCCGCCGAGGGCGGCGCGGGGCTGGTGCGTCTGGTGCTCACCGTCGCGGAGGCGCCCGATCTCGACGCGCTCCGGGCCGAGTTGCGCGCCTCGGCCACGGACTGCGACCGGCTGATCGCAGCCCGGCTTGAGGGCCCGTGAGCCTGGCGGTCGTCCACCACCCCGACTACGTGGCGCCCCTGCGCCCGGGGCACCGCTTTCCGATGTCGAAATACGGCTACCTGCGCGTGGCGCTGATCGCGCGCGGGATCCTGCCGGCGACCGGCGGGACCATCGCCCCGACCCCCGCCAGCTTCTCGCAGGTCGCCGCGGTCCACGCCCCCGACTACGTCGCGCGCGTCGCCGAGCAGCGGCTCTCGCGCGAGGAGGAGCGCCGCATCGGCCTGCCCGGCTCCGCCGCGGTCGCCCGCCGCGCGTTCCTCGCGGCCGGCGGCACGCTGCTCGCCGCCCGGTTGGCGCTCGAGCGCGGGATCGCGTGCAACATGGCCGGCGGCTCGCACCACGCCGGCCCGGACGGCGGCGCGGGCTTCTGCATCTTCAACGACGTCGCCGTGGCCGCCCGCGCGCTGACCGCCGAGGGCCGCGTCGCGCGCGTGCTGGTGATCGACTGCGACGTGCACCAGGGCGATGGCACCGCCGCGATCTTCGCGCGCGACCCGCTGGTGCGCACCCTCTCGCTGCACGCGGCGCGCAACTTCCCCGCCCGCAAGGCGGTGTCGGATCTCGACTTCCCGCTGCCCGACGGGTTGGGCGACGCGGCCTACCTCGAGGTGCTCGCCCACGCGCTCGACGCCTGCGCGGACTTCGCGCCCGACCTTGTCTTCTACAACGCCGGCGTCGACGTGCACGCGGGCGACCGGCTCGGCCGGCTCGCGCTGAGCGACGCGGGCCTGCGCGCGCGCGAGGCGCGCGTTCTCGACTGGGCCCGAGGCCGCGGCGTCCCGATCGCCTGCGTGCTCGGCGGCGGCTACGACGACGACCCCGACCGCCTCGCCGCCCGCCACGCGATCGTCTTCGAGGAGGCCGCCCTGCGCGCGCCGGGACCCGCCGGCCTTGACGCCCCCATGACCCCGCCCTAGGCCCTCGCAGGTCATCGAGGAGATGCGGGACATGGACGACGGTGCAGCGGAGGTGGACCCGCGCGGGTTGATGCGCGAGGCCTACCGCATGGACATCGGCCCGGCGGAGGCACGCTCGATCTTTCTCGACTGGGCGCTCGGCCTGCCCGGTGAGGACGCGGGCGGCGCGATCGACCGGCTGCTGGCGACGCTGGGCGCCGCGTATCCCGAGCATCCGATGACGGCGGTGCTGCGCGAGGGGCGCGACGGCGGCCCGGCCACCGCCCGGCGGCGCGGCGGCCGCCGGCGCGAGGCGCCGGACCGGACCACGGGCTGAACAGTCCGGGCGCGCCCGCAACGCGCATTGACCGCCCGCACGCGAGGCCCTATCGGCGCGCGGAGCAACCCGCCGGAGCCTCGCGATGACCCGATTCCACCTGACCGCCCTCGCCCTCGCCGCCGCCGCGACGCTGGGGACGCCCGCCGCGGCCCAGTCCCCCGTCGAAGGCTGGGAGACGCGGCTGATCCTCTATGGATGGCTGCCGACGCTCGGCGGCACCCAGAGCGGACCGAACGAAACGCCGCTGATCGATCTCGATGCGGAGAGCGTGTTCGACGCGCTGAACGGCGCCTTCTTCGGGGCGGCGACGTTTCGCCGCGGCAAGTTCGGCCTGCTCTTCGACATCGCCTACGCCGACCTGAGCTCGGACGGCCAGCTCAACCGCCTGGGCACGCCCGTCGAGGTCGGCACCGAGCTGACCATGGGCACCGCCGCCGCGACCTGGCGGCTGGCGGAGACCGACCGCGGCTGGGTCGAGGCGCTCGGCGGCCTGCGACCCTACAGCGTCAGCGTCAGCGGCTCCATCGACCTGCCCCGGATCGGCGAGATCGACCGCGACGCGACGGCGGAATGGGTCGATCCGATCGTGGGCCTGCGCGGGCACTACCGGTTGGGCGACCGGGTGGGCGTGACCGCGACCGGCGACATCGGCGGCTTCTCGGTCGGCAGCAAGCTGCAGTGGGAGCTGCTCGCGTCGATCGACTACGACTTCAGCGACTCCATCGCCGGGGTGATCGGCTACCGCTACCTGTCGATCGACTACGAGTCGGACGGCCTGAACCTCGACCTCGATCTCTACGGACCGACGCTCGGGGTGTCGTTCAGCTTCTGAGACGCCGGGTCCTGCCCGCCGGGCCCGAGCCCGCTCACTCCCCGGCGGCGATCCAGCCGCCGCCGAGCACCCGGTCGCCTTCCGGCGCGTAGAAGACGCAGGCCTGGCCGGGCGCGACGCCCTCCTCGGGATCGAGCAGCTCCACCTCCGCCGCGCCGGGGCCGCGCGGATGGAGACGCGCGGGCTTGGGCGGACGGGTCGAGCGCACCCTGACCGCCGCCTCCCATCCCCCCGCCGGGCCGGCCTCGAAGGCCCCGTCGCCCAGCCAGTTGACCCCGCCGACCGTCACCCGCCGGCTCGCCAGCGCACGGCGCGGCCCGACGATCACCCGGCGGGTCTCCGCATCGAGGCGCACCACGAAGAGCGGCTCGCCGCCGCCGATCCCGAGCCCGCGCCGCTGGCCGACGGTGTAGTGGATCACGCCCGCGATGCTCGCCCGACGATCCGCCCGTCGACATGGACGATCGCGCCCGGCTCGACCGCGCCCGGCCGCAGCTTCTCGATCACCGCGGCGTAGGATCCGTTCGGCACGAAGCAGATGTCCTGGCTGTCGGGCTTGTCTGCGACCGAGAGCCCGTAGCGCGCCGCCAGCGACCGGGTCTCGGCCTTCGACGCGAGCCCGCCGAGCGGAAAGCGCAGGTAGTCGAGCTGGTCGCGGCTGGTGGAGAACAGGAAGTAGCTCTGGTCGCGCGCGGGATCGGCGGCGCGGCGCAGCTCCGGCCCGCGCGCCCCCATGACCCGACGCACGTAGTGCCCGGTCGCCATGCAGTCGGCCTCGAGATCCCGCGCGGTCTCCAGAAGGTCGCGGAACTTCACCCGCTCGTTGCAGCGGATGCAGGGCACCGGCGTCGCGCCGGCCAGATAGGCGTCGGCGAACTCGTCGATCACGCTCGCGCGGAACCGGCTCTCGTAGTCGAGCACGTAGTGCGGGAACCCGATCGCCTCGGCGACCCGGCGCGCGTCGTGGATGTCGCGCCCGGCGCAGCAGGCGCCCTTCTTCGCGAGCGCCGCGCCGTGGTCGTAGAGCTGCAGCGTCACGCCGACGACATCGTAGCCCTCCTCGGCCAGCATCGCGGCCACCACCGAACTGTCGACGCCCCCCGACATCGCCACGAGCACGCGCGTCTGCGCCGCGGGCTTTGGCAGCCCGAGCGAGTTCAGCGGCTGGGTCGGCGTCGCCGCCATGGCGTCGGACAGCATGATCGGATCCCTTCGTTCCGCGCGAATATAGTAAAACCTTATGGATACTCAAGGTCTTGGTTCATCTGCATTTAAGGGATGAACGTCTAAGTATTCGCGTGGGGCGCAGCGAGTAAGGGAGTGAGAGATGTACATTCGCCGCGAGAAAGGGCCGGTATTCGTCGTCTTGCCGGACGGAACGAAACTGACCCGTGGCGATCTTCCGCCACCGAATACGAAGCGCTGGGTGGCGCGCCGCAAGGCCACGGTGGTGGCGGCGGTGGATCACGGCCTGATCGAGCCGCGGGAGGCCTGCGAGATGTACCGGCTCTCCGACGAGGAGCTCGAGCTCTGGCGGTCGGCCGTGCGCGACCACGGCGCCGCCGCCCTGAGGGTCACGGCGATACAGAAGTATAGACAACTTTAAGGCGAGCGGCTAAACTCGTTCTATCGTCAATCAGTCATTAACCAATCCCGCGTTAATTGGTGACTTGATTTCGGGGGAATCCCCCCGCGGTAGAACGGAGAGCGGCCTGTGCGTATCCTGCTCGTGGAAGACGACCCGACCACGTCGAAAAGCATCGAGATGATGCTTCAGAACGCGAATCTGAACGTCTACGCGACGGATCTGGGCGAAGAGGGCATCGACCTCGCCAAGCTCTACGACTACGACCTGATTCTTCTCGACCTCAACCTGCCGGACATGAACGGCCACGAGGTGCTGCGCCAGCTGCGAATCGCCAAGGTCGAGACGCCGATCCTGATCCTCTCGGGCGCCGACGACACCGAGAACAAGCTCAAGGGCTTCGGGTTCGGCGCCGACGACTACATGACCAAGCCGTTCCATCGCCAGGAGCTGATCGCGCGCATCCACGCGATCGTGCGCCGCTCCAAGGGCCACGCCCAGTCGGTGATCGAGACCGGCAAGTTCACCGTCAACCTCGACGCCAAGACCGTCGAGGTGGACGGGCGGCCGGTGCATCTCACCGGCAAGGAGTACCAGATGCTGGAACTGCTTTCTCTGCGGAAGGGCACGACGCTCACCAAGGAGATGTTCCTCAACCACCTCTACGGCGGAATGGACGAGCCGGAGCTGAAGATCATCGACGTCTTCATCTGCAAGCTGCGGAAAAAACTGTCCGAAGCCACGGGAGGCGAGAACTATATCGAGACGGTGTGGGGTCGGGGTTATGTCCTCCGCGACCCCGCGAGCAGCGAGGCGAAACGCAAGCTGGCGGTCGGGGCCTGAGGCGGCCCGAGCGCAGGGCGCGCGCCGGACCTGCGATCCGGGGCGCGTTCGTCCACGTCCGTCGCCCGGCGGCCTCCGCGCGAGGCCGGGTCCCGCCGCGCTGCTGACCAACGCCCGCGCCCGATTCGCCGCCCGCCCGCCGGCCTGAGCGCCCCGCCCCTTCCCATCCGCGCCCCGCCGGCCTAGATCGGGCCCATGTCCAGCATCGAGCCCATCCACGTCATCGGCGGCGGTCTCGCCGGATCCGAAGCCGCCTGGCAGGCGGCCGAGGCGGGCGTCCCCGTCATCCTCCACGAGATGCGCCCGCACGTCGCCACCTTCGCGCACCGGACCGAGGGCCTCGCCGAGCTCGTCTGCTCCAACTCCTTCCGCTCCGACGACGACGAACAGAACGCCGTGGGCCTCCTGCACTGGGAGATGCGGCAGGCGCGCGGCCTGATCATGGCCATGGCCGACGCCCATGCCGTCCCCGCCGGCGGCGCGCTCGCCATCGACCGCGAGCCGTTCAGCGCCGCGGTCACCGCCCGCATCGAGGCCCACCCGCTGATCAAGATCGAGCGCGGCGAGATCGCCGGCCTTCCCCCCGCCGACTGGGGATCGGTCATCATCGCCACCGGCCCGCTGACCTCGCCCAGCTTGGCCGAAGCCATCCGCGCGCTGACCGACGAGAGCGCGCTCGCCTTCTTCGACGCCATCGCCCCCATCGTGCATTTCGAGAGCATCGACCTCTCGACGCGCCTGGTTCCAGTCGCGCTACGACAAGGGCGAGACCGAGGCCGAGCGCACCGCCTATCTCAACTGCCCGATGGACCGCGCCCAGTACGAGGCCTTCATCGACGCGCTGCTCGCCGCCGAGAAGACCGAGTTCAAGGACTGGGAGCGCGACACCCCCTATTTCGAGGGCTGCCTGCCGATCGAGGTCATGGCCGAGCGCGGCCGCGAGACCCTGCGCTTCGGCCCGATGAAGCCGGTCGGCCTCACCAACCCGCACGCGCCCGACGTCAAGCCCCACGCGGTCGTCCAGCTCCGCCGCGACAACGCGCTCGGCACGCTCTTCAACATCGTCGGCTTCCAGACCAAGATGAAACACGGCGCGCAGGCCGAGGTGCTGCGGATGATCCCCGGCCTCGAGAACGCCGCCTTCGCCCGCCTCGGCGGCATCCACCGCAACACCTTCCTCAACTCCCCGCGCCTGCTCGATCGCGCCATGCGCCTCCGCGCCGATCCCCGCCTGCGCTTCGCCGGCCAGATCACCGGCGTCGAGGGCTATGTCGAAAGCGCCGCGATGGGCCTGCTCGCCGGCCGCCTCGCGGCCAGCGAGCGCCTCCGCGCGCCTCTGGAGCCCCCGCCGCCCACCACCGCCATGGGCGCCCTCGTCACCCACATCACCGGCGGCGCCGATGCGAAGACCTTCCAGCCGATGAACGTCAATTTCGGCCTCTTCCCCCCGCTCGACGCCGCGCGCGGCGGCCGCAAGGGGCGGAAGGAGCGGTACAAGGGCTATACGGATCGGGCGAAGGCGGATTTTGCGGGCTGGCTGGAGGGGGAGCGGGTGGTGGCGTGAGGCAGGGCGAGGGTCGGTCCGATCACAATCCCAGAGAAAACAATCCGCCGCCTACTCCAACTGGACCAAGTGCATAGGCCGGAGTCACTTCGCCGACGTGGATTGACTGGATCTGCGACCAAGCGCATGTTGGAACTTCTACCAGACTCTGAAGAAGCGCTCGGTTGAACGATTGGGGGTTCTTGATGCGGAGGTGCGTAGCTCAGATCAGTTTTGTGATCGGTATGATGGTGTCAGCAAATGCCGCGCTTTCACAGCCCGAATCACATAGTAATTTCGTCTACACCACCACGCCGCCGACTATCGAGGAATACGATGATGGTGTATTAAGCAATTACGCTTGGACCGACACGCCGGCGAGCATCGAGGACTACGGTTATGGGGTCTATCAACTCTTCTGGCCTCGGTCGGGCCATTCTCCCGCTGTCGTCTACGTATGCTGGGAGGAGTTGCCAGCTGCGCAGGAAACAGAGCGTGGCTGGGTAAAAGATGCCGTGGAGAACTCATGGCCAAAGTTTGCTGCGTTAGAATTCCGTGGCTGGACCAAGTTCGCCGTTGTTAACGACGGAATTCGGATCACTGTCAAGGATGAGGGTCCTCACACGACAAAACTTGGCAAGGCATTAAATGGAAAGCGGAATGGAATGGTTCTGAATTTTACTTTCCAGAACTGGAATTCGGGTTGCAAATCTAAAGAGAACTGCATTCGAGCCATCGCTATTCACGAGTTTGGTCACGCTATAGGCTTTGCGCACGAGCAGACTAGGCCGGATACACCTGGCGAGTGCAGCAGAACGCAAAAACCTGAACCCTCGGTAGGGGCAAAGCCACTTACGCCCTACGATCCAAGTTCCGTTATGAACTATTGTGATAATATGTATGCTGACGGCGGAAACCTCAGCAAGTGCGATAAGATAAGCGTACAAAACGCATATCCCAAAGTGCCCGGCACGAAGACGGTGGTGGCCGAATGTGGAAATTAGTCAAAAATAATAATATTTATAATAAGAAAGATCGGAAAAAAATTTTAAAAAAAGAAACTCGCTATATGCATAGATTGTTACTTAAGGTAATAGCTGCCGCCTGCGCAACTTATTCTATCTGGTCAGTTGCGCACGCCGAAGATGACATAATTCAAAAGTCTGCAGTCCTGATTCAGGCCGACTGCGTCGACCCCAAGACTGGTGCAGTCGATGAGGGTCGCGGCTCCGGCGTCATCGTGACAAAAGACGGATTCTTGGTGACCGCTTTTCATGTAATCGACTGCTGGATAAAGCAAGAGCCGCAGGGAAAAAGGGACCATCCATTAAAAGGTAGGGTTGCCAGTATTTTTAGGGATGAAAAAACTCTGTCTGTTATAAGAACTGATCCGCAGTCAGATTATGCAATATTAAAGATTGAGGGGATATATGACGATTGGGTTCCGTCTGAGATTTGTAAGATGAAGCGACCGGAGGCTGGCGGAACATCTTTACTGGCGGTAGGCTTCCCGAAGGGCGAGGAGTATCAGCCAAGCCTTGTCCAATTTGGGAACAGCGTGGGAAATTTTTGGAGTGTTTCGGGCGCATTGACATTCGGCATGAGTGGCGGCGGAGTATATGCTGATGGGAGACTGATAGGGATAGTTACGAGCGGTGATCCGAAATCGAACGGCGCTATAAACAAAGTCTCGCCAATTTTTAGATTTGCCCAAGAACTTAATACAGAAACAGGTCTGAATATTCAGTCATGCGATTTATTCACCTCAATTCTTGTTGCACCAGAAATACCAAGCGAACAAAGTCCCAATGAATCAAATTATTTCAATAGAATCTTGAAGCCAGACTTTGGTGAGGGCTCGCCAATCGAACCCAATTGGCTTAGCGCGGATAATGAATCAGAGTGGGAAAACAACGATCCGGAATCGGCACCCACAATTATGCTGTTGGAAGGAAGGGAGGGAACTTTGTCCGGTAGCGATGTTGACTATTTCCGGTTGGATTTGACTGGAAACTACAGGCAGGGGTTTTATTTAGATTTATTTGTGGGTTATGGTAGGGTGGTGATTAATGTAATTGACAGTAGTGGTGGGTACATTAAGTCCTTTTCTGTTTCCGAAAGAGGAGCGAAGGAGAGGTTTTTTCTCGCAGATAGTCCCCCGTACTACGTTGAAGTAAGGAATGATTCCGGGCAAACTGAGAGCTCTTACGAAGTTTGGCTGAGATAGTGTATACTGCTCGGCTGGTCACAGTGTTCTTGACCCAGCGGATTCGGCGTCGCCCTCCGCCAGCTCCCGTCCCTCGTGCCGGTCTTTTTCACCTACGGTCAGCACATGCTTCGAGACCAGCGCCAGCATCTAGGTGCGCAGCACCATGTTGATCCGTCCGTCGATGGATCAGCGCGCGCCTGCCTGCCCGGGGGCAGGCGCAATTCCGCGCCGGCCCAGGCAGCCGCGCGCGGATCGGCAACCAACGGACCCCGCCCCACCCCCCTCGGCCTCCGCGCGCGCGCTCCGCCCGACGCCCCGGCGCGACGCTGTGCGTCGCAGGTGCCGGTCCGAAGACGCGCAAGTGTCAGCCCGCGGATTTCGCGGAAGCCGAAAGTCCTTCCTGCGCGGCGCGGTCAGGTGACGGATCAGGGCGAAGACGCCGGTCCCGGCCTATTCGGGAACGGTCTCCCCCGATCCGCCGAACTCGGACGGGAAATCCTTCATCTTCGGCAGACCGTCCTTCATCGGGAGGACGGTTTCGGCATAGTTGACTTGGATCCCCGGTACGAACGCGACGCCGGGAATGATCGCGGCATAGACGTCCGTGAGGTTGAGGCCGGGGTGGCCCGCCATCAGGTGACCGCCGCACTTCTCGCACCACTTGCGGTCGCTGGATTCGGTCTTGTTGTATTGCCGGACGTGTTCGGCGCCCCTCACCACCCTGACCTTGTCCGGATCCCACAGGGTGAAGGCGTTGACCGGCCCGGCGGACCAGGTCCGGCAGCTCTCGCAATGGCAGTATCCCATCCCCGCCGGCGCGCCCGTCACCTCGATCTCGACGGCCCCGCAGAAGCACTGGCCCTTGTGCGTGTCAGACATGACCTCCCCCTCTTTCAGTATTCCGGCAGCGCAATCATAACAGACCGACGGCGATCCGACCAATGCATCGGGACCGGCATGTCCGCGCGGGTTCCGCGATCCCTTGCCGGATACGTCCGTCGACGGACCCGGCCCCACCCCCCTCGGCCTCCGCGCGCGCGCGCTCCGCCCGACGCTCCGGCGCGACGCGGATCGCGCCGCCCCCGCCGGTCCGAAGACGCGCCGCTCCCGCCCCGGAGATGTCCTCCGCCCCCTCGCGCCTCGCGACGCCGACTCCGCGAGCGGTCCGATGCAGGCCCATGTTCCGGCGTGCCAGGTCGTCCGCGCCGTGATAGGCTCCTCCCGCACCGGGTCGGGCTTCCCGGCCGCCGGCGTCGCGCGTCGGCGTTCACCTCTTCGCAGGAAGGACGGGCCGCCCGCCATGACGCACGACCAGATGATCACCCACATCCTCGCGGCCAATGCGGTGGCCCGGGACGCGGCCGCGCACGGTCACCATCCGTTCGGCGCGGTGCTCGTCGGTCCCGACGACGCGATCCTCATGCGCCAGGGAAATCTCGACACGGTCCGTCACGCCGAGGTCGAACTCGCGCGCCGCGCCGCGGACGCCTATTCGCCGGAGTTCCTCTGGACCTGCACGCTCGTCTCGACCGGCGAGCCCTGCGCCATGTGCGCCGGCGCGCTCTACTGGGCGAACATCGGGCGCCTCGTCTACGGCTTTGAGGAGACCAAGCTCCTTGCCCTGACCGGCGACCATCCCGCCAACCCGACCATCAACCTGCCGTCGCGCGCCGTGTTCGCCGCCGGTCAGAAGACCGTGGAGGCGCACGGACCCTTCCCGGAACTCGAGGACGAGCTGCTCGCCCCGCACCGGGATTTCTGGCGGCGCTAGCCTGCCGCCCCGGCGCCGGCGAGCGGCGGCGTCTCAGGCCTCGGCGGGCTCCACCTCGCGATCCCGGGGGCCGACGTTGCGCATGCGGATCATGCGCCGCACCGCCGAGGCGCTGGAATGCGCGTCCATCCGGAAGGCCGGCGTGCGCTGCGATCCGACCAGGATGTCCGCCTTGGTGATCGGCGAGTTGGTCAGGAGCCCGACCTGCGCCGCCACCACCGCCGCCTGGGCGACCGTCTTGGTGCGGAACAGGCTGCAGATCGACCGCTCGAGCGTGATGTAGGAGCCGTAGAGATAGTCGCGGGCCCGCAGCTCGGCCTCGTTCGTGCCCATCGCCACCGCCCGCAGGATCGACAGCTGGTCGTCGGTCGGCGTGAAGCTGGCCGGCCGGTCGTCGGACGCCAGGAGCGAGAACGCCTCGGTGAGGCTGAACCCCACCGACAGCAGGTCGGACTCGTAGTGGTGGATCGTGTCGCGCAGCCCCTCGCGATCGTCGCCGGCGCTGACCGAGATGGCGATCTTGTCGCCCCGCTCGGTGAGGATCGGCAGCGTGTAGCCGGCCGGGCCGACCCCGTGCGCCCTGGCGTCCTGGCAGAAGGCCCGCACGCTGGGGTTCGAGACGTCGAGATCCTCCCAGAAGAACGCGTCCTCGCAGGTCAGGCTCTGGCGGTAGACCGGATCGACGCTGGTGTAGCGGCGATCCACGTAGCGCGACACCCACTCCTCGGAATAGGTGGTCAGCGCCCGCGTCGAGAAGCTCGACGTCGGCGTCTCCCGGACCACGTGCAGCGTGCAGTGGGCCACGCCGATCGCCGTGGCGAACTCCTTGAGCAGCTCGACGAGGTCGGGAAAGGTCTTCGCCTCCAAGAGCGCGCTCGCCACCCGCTCCGACACCGGACTTCGCAGGATGTCCATGTCCTCGAGCTCGAGCGACGCCACGAGGCGTCCGAGATCGGATGCAAGGTGGTTCTGGCCCGAACGCGCCAGACAATCGATCGCCTCGTAGAGCGACGCCTGAACCCAGCCAATCATGACAACACTCACATACAGGTACGCACGACTCCGGGCAGGGTTGCAGCCATTGGTGAATGAACTGTGAAGATGCGCCCCGCGCCGTCTGCGGGCCTCGCGGGCGGGATCGGGTCGCGCGCCGCCGCCGGGCGCCTCGGCCGGTCCCCGACCCGACGGCCGCCAGAGGCGCGCCGGTCGGGCGCAGCGCCGGCGACGCCCGCGCCTTCCGGCCGATGAACGGCAGCTTCGGCCTCTTCCCGCCGCTCGACGCGGCGCGCGACGGCCGGAAGCGGCGGAAGGAGCGTTACAAGGCGTATGCGGACCGGGCGAAGACGGATTTTAAGCTTGGCTGGAGGGGAGCGGATGCTGGCCTAACGCAGGGTGGCATGACTCTAGGCGGCCACCTTAGTCGCGAATACGCATGGTTCCGCGTCAGTAGGAGCGGCAAAGAGCGGCCACCAGAACTTGTGCGATGTCCAACCGAGATCTCTACCGCCTTCTTGTTGCAGCAATACTAGAGCCGGCTTTGAACGCGGTTCCTCAAGGATCTTCTTGCGAAGGGCTGTCCCGAGAATCGAGCGCCCGGACTTGTCTCCCGATCCGGATCGCGAGAGCTTCCTTCCGGTCTCGGAATAAATCAGAATCTTCCGTCTCCGCCCTGTGCAACGTCAGCGTAGTAGTCGACCAAGCTTCGCATGGCTCCCCATTCAAACTTGACTGAGTCGAACTCCATGCTCTTTTCAATAGCATCAATGATGGCAACCGCCGTCGCTCGCTCAGCGAGAACGAAATCTCCAGTGTCACACCATTCCGGCTCGATCAATTGATCCAATTCGGCTTGGATTCTCTCCATCGCTCTTCCACCCTTGGTCTGAAAATCACTGGGCAGCAGGAGATCTTTGGCCGAGACCGCCACTACATCGCTGAGCAGCACCTTGTTGGGCGCGCAGGGACGAACGCGGCGCGCGGCATCCGATTGTATAAATACTACACCTGCATCATGCGCGCCGGTTTCGAATGCGTTGCGGAGCGCACCTTCAAGAGCGTTGATCGTATAGAGTCGGTCATAGACTGCGCGCGATGTGTAGAATCGGGTAACTGCAAGATCTCGTCGGTCGCGATTTCCGTACATGCGAGAGTGCTGCAGCACCGTATCGGCCTGCATTGTCTTCGGGTTTCTCCCATAATAAAACGAAATTAGATTTGGTATTGTAATACCACGATCAAGAATATTTCCGCCAACCCAAATATTGTGAGGCGTACGAAGCTTCAATTCAGCGTTCGAGTTGAGCAATGCCATGACGTCCGTGTCGGAGTTGACTTTTTCCACGGCGACATCATCGCTTTGGAGGGCGTCAATAAAGGCGTCGAAAGCATCATCTCGTGGCTGCATTTTCCCACCGTCGAAAGAGACTGACGCACTTAGATCGTCGTAAGCGGCATCAAAGAGTGGACGTAGTTGCGCCGGGTTGGACTTGCGGCTCCGACAATTGCTTGGAAGATCCAGTCTATCACTTGATCCTGCCAAGCGTGCGCGGCACGGGCGATGTCGTTGTGGATGACCATCGCGTACTTTTTCGGGCGCTCGCCCTTCTCTCGCTGCTGCCACCGACGCACTCCTACAGCAACGACAAAAGATACGATCGCGTGGCGGAGACCTCTGATGTTGTCGGTTTCTAGAATGTTCTTGTAGCTGAGACGGCGCTTGTCGGCACGACGGAGAGCATCTTGCTCTTGCTCGGAAACTTCAACGATCAATTTGGAGCGCGGATCGTCATCCTCAAAAGCACCGAAGTAGTCATCGCCACCGACGTATCCTCGGTGAATTGGCAATAGTTTTGTAAAAGCGGGACGTTTTGGTTTGAATACGTAGTCCGTAGTTGCCTCGTCATAGTCTTCTGGCTGAAGATAAAGCGAATAGGGTGTTGCAGTCACCTGAAGAAATGCAATGCCAGCGGTCATGTCCCTAAGTTGATCGATCTGCTCAGCAATCGTTCCTTGGTTAATCTTCGTATCACCCCTCTTTTTGACAAAGCGCACACTTGCAAGATCCGCCTCATCGTCCACGATTAGCACTCTTCGTTTCTGTACGTCTTCGTGGGTGCCAATGAAATTTATCAATCGTTCCAGATTTCGCGCCTGCTTTTTTGCCACGATAACTACTTTGCGGCGAAGTTCGCTGCGGCGCAACTTGCCCGGCATGTTCATTATGTCAACGACTATAAATTCGTCATCTTCGATGAACTCGGCAAAGTCACTTTCAAGTCGGCGAACGGTTTGCGCCGAGAAAGTCTTGGTACCTTTGGTCAAGACAATCGCCATATCAAAACCTTGGTCGAATGCCTTTGCAATTACCCCAACAAAACCGCGCGTTTTGCCTGATTAAATCTTTCCAAGAAGCATACCTGGCATATCACCGGTCGTGGAACCGTTTTCTAACGCTTCTACGATCTCTTCGATGCAGGTAGCCAATTGGTCATCGTCGTTTCGAAAACTCTTGAGCCTTGGATAGAAGGACGATGATTTTTCCAGTGAACTCAATTTTCGGTTGTTGCGCTTTAGCCATGCGCGGACCTGAGGCCGTCGGAATACGGGACCCGACGCTAGCTCTTGCAAGGGCAGCGGAAAGTCGGACGAACGAACCCGCCAATTCGCAACCGCCTGAGTGCTGACACCGGCCATAGCTGCGATCTCGTTGATGCCGACCAAATCGTGTTCCATTCAGACGCCTCCGTGAACAAACGTCACGAACGGATAATGGCCATTGTGATGACTGTCAACGCCAGAGTTCCGGCTGCAGCTTGAGAATTTCCCACGCCCTCACTCCTTCCGTTTCGGCGCCGCCTTGCCCCAGATCTCGTCACCGCGCCGGTTCCGGTCGCCCCGGCTCGGCGCCTCCTTGGAGATCAGCGCCAGCATGTAGGTCCGCAGCACCGCGTTGATCCGGCCGTGATAGCCCGCGCCCAGCCCCTTGAACCAGCGCGCCACGTCCTCGTCGGGCACGCCGACGCCGCCCTCCCTTCGCGGATCTGTCCGTCGACGGATCCGCGCGCGCCTGCCTGCCCGTCGTGCCGGAGGCACGCCTTCGGCGTGACGGCAGGCCCGAGTTTGCGCCCGCCCGGGCAGCCGCGGGCGGATCGGCGCGCGACGGACCGCGCCGCGCGCCCCTCGGCCTCCGCGCTCGCGCGCTTCGCGCCGGGGCTCAGGCGGTTCCGCGGCGCCGCGTGGCGGCGCCAAGCGCGGCCAGTCCAAGCGCGATCAGGGTGATGCCGGCCGGCAGCGGAACGACGGTCGGGTCGCCGGTGATGGTGAACAGGACCGAACTCATGCTCTTGCGGTCTTCCAGCAACTTGTCCCCGATTCCGATCGTCCAGAGGCCCAGCGAGGACTTGCCGTCGAATGCGCTGAGGGCCTGCGCGCCGCGGAACGCGCCGCTGATGATCGTGGCGCCGCCCACCGCGGTCGGCGCCTCGTCGTCGAACGTGATCGTGGGCTTGGCGGCCCCGAGCTGTCCTGTGAAGGTGGGCCCATTCGAGGCCCCGAAATCACGGACGAGGTCAACCCGCGTGCCGTCGGGGCCCACCGCCCAGAGACTCAGTTCGTCATTGAACGTGAAGCCATCGTCGTCCGTCTGCGAGGATGCAGTTGCCTGCTTGACCGATGATCCCTCCACAGACGGTGAACGTCACGGTCACGTCCACGTCGGTGATGGTCAGGTCCTCGGCGACCAGGACCTGTCGGATGGCGGTCGAGTCATCGACGACCACGGCCTCGGCGAAGGTGAGCCCCGCCGTCGTGACGGCCGCGACGGAGGCCGTCGCCCAGAGAAACGCTACGCCCGCGCCCAGCACGCACGCACGAGTCATGATAGTCACTCCCTGTTGATCTTGGACGTCCAGGAGAGCACGAATTCGAAGATTTTTCAATCGAATACTTTAAGAACGGCCGGCTTCATGGAAAGTCCTCGAAAAGCGGCGTCCCACGCGTAGAGCTGGCCAAGTAATTCAATCACTCCGCGAAAAGGCGCAGGCGCGCATCCTCTTGCCTCGCCGGATCGACCCATTGATCATGCGCGAGGTCGCGCCCACCCGGCCTCACGCCCTCGCCTCCTCGCGCGCTCCGCCCGACGGACCGGCGCGACGCGGATCGCGTCGCCTTCGCCGGTCCGAAGACGCGCCCTCACTCCTCCTTCCGCTTCGGCGCCGCCTTGCCCCAGATCTCGTCGCCGCGCCGGTTCCGGTCGCCCCGGCTCAGCACCTCCTTCGAGATGATCGCCAGCATGTAGGTCCGCAGCACCGCGTTGATCCGGCCGTGGTAGCCCTGGCCGAGGCCCTTGAACCAGCGCGCCACCTCCTCGTCGAGCGCCACCGTCACCTTCTTCCTGCGCGGGCGCATCGGCGCCGTCTTCTCGAGCCGCGCCCAGTCGCTCGGGATCAGCGCCTCGCGCAGGCGCGCGTCGCGCACGTCGGCCTCGAGGTCGTCGAGCGCCATCATCAGTTTCAGATGCGCCTGCTCCTGGGCGATCGTGCGCAGCCGGTCTTCCACGGGTCTCGTCTCCTGTGCTGTTCGGGAAAGCCCCGATCCTGCCAGAGACCCGTTAAGATGCCCCTCAAATTTGGCAAGCCGGTTTCCAGCCGGTTTCCAGCCGGGTTCCATCCCCGCCAACCCGTTGAAGCGAAAGCGCAATCCCGTCCGGCTTGCGCCCCCCGCCCGGCCTCCCTATCTCCCTTGCCATGAACTACATCCTCGCCCTGTTCCTGCCGCCGCTGTCGATCCTGCTCGCCGGGCGGCCCTTCGTCGCGCTCGTCGCTTTTCTCGTTTGGATTCCGGCGGTTGTCCTCTCCGGCGGCCTGACCCATCCGATGTTCATCGCCCTGGCCTGGATCCTGATCTTCCAGTCCGGCGAGGATCGTCGCATGCGGCGCCTCGCGCATCGCGACGGCTGATCTGCGCACCCGCTTCGCGCCGTCGCCCACCGGCCTCCTCCACCTCGGCCACGCCTTCTCCGCGCTCACCGCCTGGGACGCCGCGCGCGCCGCCGGCGGCGAATTTATCCTGCGAATCGAGGACATTGACCGCACCCGCTGCCGTCCCGAATTCGAAGCGGCGATCTACGAGGACCTCGCCTGGCTCGGCCTCACATGGCCCGAACCGGTCCTGCGCCAGTCCGAGCATCTGCCGCGCTACGCCGCCGCGCTCGACCGCCTGACCGCGCTCGGCCTCACCTATCCCTGCCGCTGCACCCGCGCCCAGATCCGCGCCGCCCTTTCCGCGCCGCAGGAGGGCGCGCCGGCGCCGTCCCCCTATCCCGGGACCTGCCGCGGCCGGTCGATGGCCGACGCCGGCCCCGGCGACGCCGTCCGCCTCGACCTCGCCCGCGCCCTAGACCACGCCGGGCCGCTCGCCTTCACCGAGACCGGGCCGCTCCACGCCGGCGCGCACCCCGTCGATCCCGCCGCGCTCGTCGCCGGGACCGGCGACGTGGTGCTGGCCCGGCGCGACATCGGAATCGCCTACCATCTCGCGGTGGTCTTGGACGACGCCTTCCAGGGCGTCACCCACATCGTGCGCGGCGCCGATCTCTGGGAGGCGACGCCGCTGCACCGGCTGCTGCAGGCGCTGCTCGGCCTGCCGGTCCCGGTCTGGCTCCACCATGATCTTGTCCGCGACGCAGCCGGTCGCCGCCTCGCCAAGCGCGATGACGCCCGGGCAATCCGCGCCTTGCGCGACGCCGGCGCCGCGCCCGTCGACATCCGGCGCATGGTCGGCCTCCCCGCGCCGTAAGCGCGTGCCTGCGCGGTCCCGGCTGAGCGCGCCGGCGATTTGCGGCGCGCCCATGGCATCCGAGGTTGATCCCGTCGCCGCGCAGCCCGAGGAGACCGTCATGCGACCCATACCTTCCGTGCTGGCGGCCGCGCTCGCCCTCGCCCCCCGGTGAGATCGCCGCGGCCCTGGCCGCCGAGGGCCACGAACTCAGCCGCCTCGAGACGGCCGACGGGGGAAGTGACATCACCGCGATCCGCGACGGGGCCCGCGTCGACCTCACCCTCGACGCCGCCACCGGCGCGGTTATCGCGCTTCACGACGGCCAGCGGCGAGGCGCGCCGGACCGGCCGGGCGTCTCGGACCAGGCGATCCGCGCTAGGCTCGAGGCCGAGGGCTACACGATCACCAAGTACGAGCGCGAGCGCGACGAGATAGAGGTCTACGCCACCCGGGCCGGCGCGCACTTCAAGATCAAGTCGATCCCCTGAGCGACGAGATCCGCCGGATCGAGAGAGACGCTGATGCGCGCCGACAGGGCGGCGTCTCGGGACGGGCGGGTCCTGGGACCCGCTCGTCCGGATCACCCACTGGGGCGTCGCAGCGGCGGTGCTGCTCTACGGCCTCGTGCTCGAGGGCGGCGAGATCACCCACGTCCGGGTCGGCTACGTCGCGCTGGCGCTTCTGGGCTTGCGGCTCGTCTGGGGCGTCGTCGGCCCGCACGAGGCGCGGTACTCGGCGTTTCCGCAATCGGTCGGCGCCGCGATCCGCCATGTCGCGGACATACGCGCCGGGCGCGACGCCCCGCACCGCTCGCACAATCCGCTCGGCGCGCTGATGATATGCGCGCTCTGGGCGACGCTCGCGGTGGTGGCGGCCACCGGCGTCGCGATGGAATTGGCGCCCTTTCCAGTTGTGGGCGAGGGAGGCGCGCATTCCGAGGCGGCCGAGGCCGGACACAACGGCGACGATGGACGCGAAGGCGGCGAGGGCGACGAGGGCGAGGACATGCTCGAGGAGGTGCATGAGACCGCGGCCAAGCTGCTGCTTCTTCTCGCGGCGCTCCACGTCGGCGGCGTGGTCTTCAAATCGCGCCTCACCGGCGTCAACCTCCTGCGAGGAATGATCCGGCCGGACGCGCGATGAGCGGCGCGCGGCGCTTCGGGTCGCGCGCTCGAGGACATGCGTCGCGGCGAGATCGCCGTGGCGACCGCCTCGGGCGCCTTCGGTGACGTTGTGCGCCGCCGGGACCGTGCGCGCCCGGCTCGCCCGCGTCTGCGCCAAGGCCGGCGTCGACAGCCGGGGCCAACTCGTCAGCGTCTTCATCGAGGATCAGCTCGACGACTCGATCCTTCCCGGACCCGCGTCAACGGACAATCGGGATTCTGAAATACGATTTTTTCAGAGGATTGACTGTGTTTCACACGCGCGCGCGGCGCTCAGCCGTCTATGGGCGCCGTCAACGTCACCTCCCGCCCCTCCCGGATGGCGGTGAAGAAACAGCTCGTCCGGCCGGTATGGCACGCAGGGCCGGTCTGCTCCACGATCAGGAGCAGGCAGTCGCGGTCACAGTCCACCCTTAGCTCGATCAGCCGCTGCACATGGCCCGAGGTCGCGCCCTTGCGCCAGAGTTCGCCCCGCGACCGCGACCAGTAGGTGACGTCGCCGGTCTCGAGCGTGGCGCGGAGGCTCTCGGCGTTCATCCACGCCAGCATCAGCACCTCGCCCGCCGACGTCTGGGCGATCGCCGGGATCAGCCCGCGCCCGTCGAAGGCGAGGCTGTCGATCTCGAAGGCCGTCATGTCCACGGCTCCCTTTTGCATTCGCGGAAGCTGCGCTATTTATGGAACCTCGGGATGGAAGCAAAGGGACGTCCGGCATGAGCGGCGACACCGACCTCATCAAGCTCTATTCCCAGCGCATCCTGGCGCTCGCGGCCGACATCCCGCATGCCGACCGGCTCGACGACCCGCACGTCACCGCCAAGCGGCGTTCGCCGCTCTGCGGCTCGACGGTAACCGTCGATCTCCGGATCGAGGACGGCCGGATCATCGCGTTCGGCCAGGACGTGAAGGCCTGCGCGCTCGGCCAGGCCTCCGCCTCGGTGCTGGGTCGCAACGCCATCGGCCGCAGCCGCCCCGAGATCGCGCTCGCCCGCGAACAGTTGCTCGCCATGCTCAAGTCCGGGGGTCCTGCGCCCGACGCCCCCTTCGACGCGCTCGAGGCGCTCGCGCCGGCGAAGGACTACAAGAACCGCCACGCCTCGATCATGCTGGCCTTCGACGCGACCCTGGCCGCCTTCGACGAGGCCCAGGCCGCCGCCTGAGCCCGCACGAAGCCGCGGTCGCCGCAACTCGTCGAGGGCGACATGGCGCGCTCCGACGCCGCCGGCCGATCGTGTCAGAGCATGACCTCCTCGCTGACTCCGAGCGCGCGCCGATCCCCAACCCTGGCCCGGCCATGGCCGCCCGAACGCCGCCGACCAGAGATGGAGAGACCGCCCGCAGCCAGCAGACGCCGCCACTGCGCCAGTCGCGAATCCCCACGCACCCCCATGAAAAATAGCGCCGCACCCTCTCGGAGTGCGGCGCCAGTCAGGCGGCGCGCCGGGTGTCCGGCGGAACGGGACGGTCGCAATGGGCCGCGCCCGGAGGCAGGCGCCGCAGGCGTCCTCAGATCAGGGCGGGAAGGAACAGGCCCGACACGATCGCCGCGGTCAACCCGAGAAGCGCAATCGCCTCGCGGAAGAGCTTGCCGGCGTCCCGCTGCGCGATGTCCCTGATGTCCTGAAGCATGGCGAGTTCCTGTTAAGATCGCTTTCGTTCTTTAAATGTTCCATCAATCTTTACCAAGTGTCAAGCGATTCGGAACACAGCATGAACATCAGCCCGTCGCAAGCAGCCGGATCGCCTGGTCGCGTTCCTGGAGGTAGAGCAGGGTCCGCGCCGCCGCTCCGCGCGGGCCGGCGAAATCCGGGTCGGCGGCGACGAGCAGGCGCGCGTCGTCGAGCGCCGTGCGCATGAGGTCGGGCTGGGCCTCGAGATCGGCGACGCGGAAGCGCGGCAGGCCGGATTGCTGGACGCCGAGCACGTCGCCGGCTCCGCGCAGGCGCAGGTCCTCCTCGGCGATGCGAAAGCCGTCCTCGGTCTGGCGCATGATCTCGAGACGCGCGCGGGCGGTCTCGCCGAGCGGCGGGTCGTAGAGCAGCAGGCAGGTGGAGGCGGCTGCCCCGCGCCCGACCCTGCCGCGCAGCTGGTGAAGCTGCGAGAGGCCGAAGTGCTGGGCCTCCTCGATCACCATGATCGAGGCGTTGGGCACGTCAACGCCGACCTCGATGACGGTGGTGGCGACGAGGAGCCGGGTGCGGCCGGCGGCGAAATCGGCCATGGCCGCGTCGCGCTCGGCGTGGGGCATCTGGCCGTGCACGAGGCCGACCGCGGTCTCGCCGAGCGCGAGGCGGAGCGCGCCGCATCGCTCCTCGGCGGCGGTCATGTCGGCCGCCTCGCTCTCCTCGACGAGCGGGCAGACCCAGTAGGCCTGCCGTCCTTCGGCGATGGCGCGGCGCAGGCGTTCGATCACCTGCTCGGTGCGGCCGGCCGAGACGAGCGCGGTCTCGATCGGGCTGCGCCCCGGGGGTTTCTCGTCGAGCACCGAGAGGTCCATGTCGCCGTACTGGGCGAGGGTGAGGCTGCGCGGGATCGGTGTCGCGGTCATCACCAGGATGTCGGGAGCGCGGCCCTTGCCGGCGAGTTCCATGCGCTGGCGCACGCCGAAGCGGTGCTGCTCGTCGATGACGGCGAGGCGCAGGTCGCGAAAGGCGACCGTCTCCTGGAAGAGCGCGTGGGTGCCGACCACGATCGGGGTCTCGCCTGCGGCGAGCCCGGCGAGCTTGGCCCGGCGCTCGGCGCCGCGGTCGCGGCCGGTGAGGATGGCGAGGCCGACGCCGGCTGCCGCGGCGAGCGGGCCGAGCGAGGCGGCGTGCTGGCGCGCGAGGATCTCGGTCGGGGCCATCATCGCCGCCTGGCCGCCGGCCTCGACGGCGTTGAGCATGGCGAGGAAGGCGACGAGGGTCTTGCCCGCTCCGACGTCGCCCTGCAGCAGGCGGTTCATCCGCTCCGGGCCGGCCATGTCGGCGACGATCTCGGCGACGGCGCGCGACTGCGCGGCGGTCGGCGCGAAGGGCAGCGCCGCGAGCACCTTCGCCCGCAGGGCGCCGTCGCCGGCGGAGGCGACGCCGCGGGCGCGGCGGATGCGGCGGCGGGCGAGCGCCAGGGTGAGCTGGTGGGCGAGAAACTCGTCGTAGGCGAGGCGCTCGCGGGCCGGGGCCGAGAGTGCGAGATCGGCGCCGCCGCGCGGGGCGTGGGCGGCGCGCAGGGCCGCGCGCCAGTCGGGCCAGCGGCGCGCGGCCTTGAGCCCCGTCTCGATCCATTCCGGCAGGTCCGGCGCGCGCTCAAGGGCGGCGGCGACGGCGCGGATCATCGTCCGCGCGGTCAGGCCCTGGGTAAGCGGATAGACCGGCTCGAACTCCGAGAGCCCCGCCGCGCCGCCGGGCGGCAGGACATGGTCGGGGTGGACCATCTGGGCGACGCCGTCGAAGAGCTCGGCGCGGCCCGAGACGATGCGGCGCTGGCCAGCGGGGAAGGTCCGCCGCAGCCAGTCCTCGCGGGGGTGGAAGAAGACCAAGAGGAACTCGGTCGCGGCGTCGCGGACGTGAATGCGGTAAGGCCGGCCGCGGGCCGAGGGCGGCTGGTGCAGGCCGATCTCGACCTCGACGGTGACCACGCCGGGCAGCGCGGCGCCGCGGATCGAGGGGCGCAGCCGCCGGTCGACCACCCCGGTCGGCAGGGTGAAGAGCAGGTGCGCGGGCCGGGTGACGTCGAGCCTCTCGAGGAGCGCCGCGGTCTTCGGGCCGACTCCCTCCAGCGCGGTCGGCTCGGAGAAGAGCGGGAAGAGGACCTCGGGCCGGCTCATGGCGTCCGCAGCCCGTCCAAGCGCGGACGGAGGGTCAAGTATCTGGATTCGTTCGAAACCCTTGATTCCGTTGACGTTTCGTCAACCCCGAAACTGTAGGATTCCGGTCGCGTTTCCATAGAGTTTCCGTCGTCCGCGCCCTGGTCGCCGCCCGCGACCATAAGGGTCCGGACGGCGTTCCGGAAGGACCGACCCATGACCTACGTGCGCCGCGACCGCCTGCTCATCCCCCGCCCGAACGCCCGCCGGCAGGTGCATGTCGACTTCCCGGTGTGGATGGTCGAGCGGCTCGACGCGGAATCGGAGCGGCTCGGCGTGACCCGACAGGCGCTGATCAAGCTTTGGATCGCGGAGAGGCTGGAAGCCGGCGGCGACCGCGCAGCGGCGGTGGAGTGAGGGCGAGGTTCCGCCTGTCCGGGATGTCGGTGCGCGCCATGCGGCAGGCCGGTCGTCGGGTGGTTGGCGGACGAAGGGCCATTTGACCGGACGAAGCAGGCTTTCGCTGCGGTTGCGCGAATGACCAAGGGAGGCTCAAAGCCGGTATCTGGTGAGTTTCGCCGTATCTGGACCATGTTGGACGGAGGCGCGGCGCTCCGCAAAGGCCTATGTTCGACGGATCGCGATCGCCTCGATGGAGAGCAGAAGTCCCATTGGAAGGTCCACGATCGGAGTGGAGCGGGCCGGTGGGTCTTGCATGAAGTATTCGCCGAAGAGGTCGTTGAGCGCCGCGCGCTGAGAGCCATCGCCCAGCCAGGTTGTCACCTTCACGACATCATCGATCGAGGCGCCGGAGCAGGCCAGGCACGTCTTCAGGTTCTCGAACGCCTGCCTGGCCTGTGTCTCGAAATCCTCTCCCGCCTTTTCACTGGTCCCGGGAATGATCCCGGCCTGACCCGAAATGAAAAGGAAATCTCCGGCCCGAACCACCGTAGAATAGGCGCCGTACGGCTCTGGCATGTTCGGGTGCCTGACGACCTGTTTTTCAAGAAGTCACGCAATCTCTCTCCCCAACCAAGAGCGAACGGTATGGCGGCGCGTCGGAGCTGTCACGACGAAACAGGTCTGCGGCGGGTTCGATTCCGTCGTTCGCTCCGCATTCTGCGTTTGGCGACGTCTGGGGCAGGCATCCGCCGATTCTCCCGTCGGGATGGTCGCGCGGCTCGACGCGGGCTCCGAGCGGCTGGGCGTGGACCGGCTGGATGGTCAGCGGGCCGTTTGCCGGACGCAGCGGAACGGAGACCTTGGGTCAGGCGACCAACTTCTTCTGCACGGCAAACGGGCTGAGCCCGAGCCAGGTCTGCATCGTCGACGACATCTCGCTCGGGCCGGTGAACTCGAACTTTTCACGCTCGGCGGCCACATCGGTCACACCCATCCAGATGGCGGTCATCGTCCTAAGGTCCGTCGATACATAAAGATCGACGTCAAAACCGGGATCGGCCCAGCAGAGATCCACCTCGCCGCCCGGCTCGATCACGAGCCACCAGTCCCGTTTTGTCGTCGGCAGGTCGTGATACACAAACTGGACCACCGTGCGCCGTTTCGGCAGCGGATCGGGGTTCAGATTGCGCCGCATGTCCCACATGAGGAGCGACGGATCGAGATTTCTCAGCGACAGCGACGACTCGACCCATTTCTGCCCCCACATACCCATGGCGATCACGACCTCGCGCAGGTCGTGGCCGGCGTCCGTCAGGTGATACTCGAAAACCCCTCGTTCCGACGGCACCGGTCGTCTTTCCACCATTCCGGCCTCTTCGAGGTCCTTCAGGCGCTTGCGACAGCAGCGTCGGCGACATCTTGGGTACGCCGCGACGGAGATCATTGAACCGCGTCGAACCTGCGATCAGCTCGCGCAACAACACCATCGTCCATCGCGTGCAGAGCACCTCGGCGGCCATGGCGAGCGGGCAGAACTGCTTGTAGCTGGCTTGTGACATGTCGTCTCCTCCCTATCCGTCTGCCCGCACTCTAGCGGTAGACCGGCCAGACGGCTAGTCCAGAAACTGTATCACCCGCTCCAGTTCCATGACTGGAGACGATTCGATCATTCGGGCAGCATGTGAGGACATGGCTGGGCCATCCCGGCCCGCCCCGAACAAGGAGACATGAACATGAGCGTCTATCTGATCGCGGACATCAAGGTCACGGACGACGGCTGGGTCCCCGAATATGCCGCGAACGTCCACAAGCTGGTGGAGAAGCACGGCGGCCGCTACCTGTCGCGCAGCGGAAACATCGAGACCCTCGAAGGCGAGGCGAAGGACAGCACGCTGATCGCGATCCTCGAGTTCCCCTCCCGGGCGGCGCTCGACGGTTTCGCCGCCGATCCTGACTATGCGCCCTACGGCCGAGCCCGGCAGGCGGGCAGCGTGTCGAACTTCCATGTGATCGACGACACCGACATCGCCGGATCCATCCCCTATCTGAAGGCAGGGTAGACCTGGCGCAGGCGGATCGGGCTCGCGCGCAGCCCGATCTCGCAGGCGACCACGTCACCATGGGTGATTTCCGCGCGCGAGCCCGGTTGACCTCGCTTCACCGATGACGCCGGGCCCGCGTCCTCACCCGCCGACCAGCGCCAGCCAGTCCTCCTCGGAAAGCACCTCGAGCCCGAGCTCGCGGGCCTTCTTCTCCTTCGAGCCGGCGCCGGGGCCGGCGACGACGTAGTCGGTCTTCGCCGAGACCGAGCCCGCGACCTTGGCGCCCAGCGCCTCGGCGCGGGCCTTGGCCTCGGCGCGGGTCATGCGCTCGAGCGTTCCGGTGAAGACCACGGTCCGGCCCGCGATCGGGCTCTCGGCGGCGGGCGGATCGGCGGGGAGCGGATCTACATGGGCCAGCAGACGGTCCAGAGCGGCCTCGTTCTGGGCGTCGGCGAAGAAGGCCAGCACCGCGTCGGCGAGCGTCTCGCCCACCCCGTCGACGGCGATGAGCTGGTCGCGGGCGGCCGGGTCGCGCACGGTCTCGCGGAACGCCTCCCAGCTCAGGAAGGTGCGGGCGAACATGCGCGCGGTGGTCTCGCCGACATGGCGCACGCCGAGCGCGAAGATGAAGCGCGCGAGCTCGGGGCGGCGGCGGTCGTCGATGGCCGCGAAGAGATTGGTCACGGACTTCGCGTTGGTGGGCCGCCCCCTGGCGTCGCGGCGGTAGAGGTCGATCTGTCCGGCCTGCTGGCGGGCGGCGAGGGTGAAGATGTCGGCGGGTTCGGCGATCAGCCCGGCGGCGTGGAACTCCTCGATCTGGCGCGCGCCCAGGCCCTCGATGTCGAGCGCCGACCGGCTGACGAAGTGCTTGAGATGCTCCACGGCCTGCGCCGGGCACGTCAGCCCGTTGGTGCAGCGCCGCACCGCCTCGCCGTCCTCGCGGACCGCCGGGGCGCCGCAGATCGGGCAGACATGCGGCATCTCGAAGCGCCGCGCGCCGGAGGGGCGGCGCGTGAGGTCGACGTCGAGCACCTTGGGGATCACGTCGCCGGCGCGGTAGACGGTGACGGTGTCGCCTTCGCGCAGGTCGCGGCCCTCGCGGATCGGCGCCCCGTCCGAGCCCACGCCGGCGATGTAGTCCTCGTTGTGCAGCGTGGCGTTGGAGACCACGACGCCGCCGACGGTGACCGGGGTCAGCCGGGCCACGGGCGAAAGCGCGCCGGTGCGCCCGACCTGGATCTCGATCTTCTCGAGCACGGTGGTGGCGTATTCGGCCGGGAACTTGTGGGCGAGCGCCCAGCGCGGGGTCGAGGACCGGAAGCCGAGCCGGGCCTGCAGGTCGAGCCGGTCGACCTTGTAGACGACCCCGTCGATGTCGTAGCCGAGCGTGGCGCGGCGCGCCTCGATGGCGCGGTACTGGGCGAGCATCTCGGCCGGCCCGTCGCAGCGGACCATCAGCGGGTTGGTGGCGAATCCGAGCGCGGCAAGCCGCGCGATGGCCCCGGTCTGGGTGTCGGCGAGCGGGGCCGAGAGCGCCCCCCAGGCGTAGGCGAAGAAGCTCAGCGGCCGGGCGGCGGTGACGGCCGCGTCGAGCTGGCGCAGCGAGCCCGCGGCGGCGTTGCGCGGGTTGGCGAAGGTCCTCGCCCCGGCCGCGGACTGGCGGTCGTTGAGCGCGGCGAAGTCGGCGTGGCTCATGTAGACCTCGCCGCGGACCTCGAGCAGGTCGGGCGCGCCGTCGAGCGTCTCGGGGATGTCGGCGATGGTGCGGGCGTTGGCGGTGACGGTCTCTCCGGTCTCGCCGTCGCCGCGGGTGGCGGCCAGCACGAGCGCGCCGGCCTCGTAGCGCAGGCTCAGCGAGAGGCCGTCGATCTTGGGCTCGGCGGTGTACGCCAGCGGCGCGTCGGGCGCCGAGATTGAGGAAGCGCCGGACGCGTTCGTCGAACTCGGCGACCTCGGCGTCGTCGAAGGCGTTTGCGAGGCTGAGCATCGGCACGGCGTGGCGGGCCTTGGCGAAGGCCTCCGAGGGCGCGGCGCCGACCTTCTCGGACGGGCTGTCGGCGCGCTTGAGCTCGGGAAAACGCGCCTCGATGGCGGCGTTGCGGCGCCGGAGCGCGTCGAACTCGGCGTCGGAGAGGCGTGGGGCGTCTTCCTGGTGGTAAGCGACGTTCGCCGCCTCGATCTCGCGGGCGAGCAGCTTCAGCTCGGCCCTGGCCTGGGCGGGGGTCAGGTCTTCGACGCTCGGGCGCGCCATGGCGTCAGTCTCCGAAGGGCGCAGTCATCGCGCAGATACAGCGGGCCGGGCGGCGGGTCCAGCCGGCGAACGCCTGATCGTCGCCTCGTGGCGCCCGTATTTCCGGCCGGCGCTGGCGGCGATGTCCGCGCCGCCGCTGAGCCGCGCCCGCCGTCCGCCGCGCATTGTCCCGCCGCCGACGACGGGCCGTTTCGGGTTCCGCCGGGTGCGCGCGGGCCCGAGAGGTGGTACCAACGGTGACACGGCGCGCGCGCGCCCGATCCGCCAGCAGTCCGTCGCGTCGGACGCAGAGCAGGATGGAGCGCGAACGTGACCGAGTTCATGAAAGCCGTCGTCATCCACGCCCCCGGCGGCCCCGAGACCCTGGTCCTCGAGCGCCGACCGCGACCGGAGTCGCGGCCGGGCGCGGCGCTGATCCGGGTCCGCGCCTTCGGATTGAACCGCTCGGAGGTCTTCACCCGACGCGGCATGTCCCCGAACGTGGTCTTTCCGCGCATCCTCGGCATCGAGGCCGTGGGTGAGATCGTCGACGCGCCCGACGGCGGCTTCGCGCCCGGCGATCGGGTGGCGACGGCGATGGGCGGCATGGGCCGCGACTTCGACGGCGGCTACGCCGAGTTCGTCTCGGCGCCGGCGTCGCAGGTGCGGCGGCTGGAGACGACGCTGGACTGGCCGACGCTCGGTGCGCTGCCGGAGATGCTGCAGACCGCCTGGGGATCGCTGTTCAAGGCGCTGCGGCTCGAGCCGGGCCAGAGCCTGCTGATCCGTGGCGGGACCACCTCGGTCGGGCTCGCCGCTGCGGCGCTGGCCAAGCGCCACGGCGCGACGGTCGCAGCAACGTCGCGCCGCCGGGATCGCGCCGCGATGCTGCGCGCGAACGGCGCCGACCTGGTCTTCGTCGACGACGGCCGCATCGACGCGTCGGTCCTCGATGTCTTTCCCGACGGCGTCGACCGGGTGCTGGAACTCGTCGGAGCCACGACCCTGCGGGAACTCGCTGCAATGCGCCGCCGAGGGCGGCGTCGTTTGCATGACCGGCATGGTCGGGGACGCCTGGTCGCTGGCGGATTTCAGCCCGATGGACGCGATCCCGACCGGCGTGCGGCTGACGACCTATTCCGGCGGCGTGGAGGAGTTCATGGCGACCCCGCTTCAGGATCTGGTCCGGCTGGTGGAGACGGGACAGCTGCGGCCTGCGCTTGGTCCGGTGTTCCCGATCGAGCGGATCTCGGAAGCGCACGCGCTGATGGAAGCCGGCGGCGCGGGTGGAAAGATCGTGGTGGTTCCTTAGCGCCGCGTGGGCGCGCGCCAAGCGGGCCGCATCCTGGATCGGACTCACGCCGCGGCGGCCGCGAGATTGACGAGGCTCCGGACGCGTTCGTCGAACTCGGCGACCTCGGCGTCGTCGAAGGCGTTTTCGAGGCCGAGCATCGGCACGGCGTGGCGGGCCTTGGCGAAGGCCTCCGAGGGCGCGGCGGCAACCCCGTCGGAGGGGCTCTCGGCGCGCTTGAGCGCGGGGAACCGCGCCTCGATGGCGGCGTTGCGGCGGCGCAGCGCGTCGCAGTCCGCGTCCGAGAGGAGCGGCGCGTCCTCCTGGTGATAGGCGCGGTCGACCGCGGCGATCTCTCGGGCGAGCAGCGCCAGCCCGGCCCTGGCCTGGGCCTCGGTCAGTTCCTCGACGCCGGGGCGCGGCATGGCTTGGGTCTCCGACGGACACGGACCGCTCCGGATGAGCGCGGGCGCGGCGGCGGGTCCAGCGGGTCGAGGCGCTTGATCGGCGCCCACCCGCGGCCTAGGCTCGATCCGAGCGGTCCGGCCGCCGGGGAGGGACCATGTCATTCACGCGAAAGGCCTTTATGGCCCGCTGGCTCGCGGCGTTGCCGGTCTATCGGCGGCATCGCGTCGCGACGATGATCGAGCGCGATGTCTACTGTCAGAACCTCGCGCTGGTCTCGCTCACACTGGACGAGATCGACGCCGACAGGCTCGCCTTCGTCGAATGCGGAACCTGGCGCGGCGGCATGTCGGCGGGGCTTGTAGAGACCGGCGGTCCGGACCGCGACTATCACTTCTTCGATTCCTTCGAGGGCTTGCCACCGGCGCGCGACATAGACGGCGCGGCGGCGGCGCGCTACCAGCGCGACACCGACCTCCCGGACTATCTCGACAACTGCGCCGCGACGCTCGAGGAGTTCCAGGCGACCCTTTCGCGCGCGTCGCTGCCCGAGGCGCGGATGCACGTCCACAAGGGCTGGTTCGAAGACACCTTGCCGACCTTCTCGGCGCCGCCGATCGCGGTGCTGCGGATCGACGGCGACTGGTACGAATCGACGATGACCTGTCTCAGCGCGCTCTGGGACGCGGTGGTTCCGGGCGGGCTGGTGCTGCTCGACGACTACGGGTCGTGGGAAGGCTGTACCAAGGCCATGCACGATTTTCTCTCAGAGCGCAAAGCGGTGGAATTCGTGCAGGAAGCGCCGCTGGGCTGGGCGTTCTACATCCGTAAGCGCTGACCCCACGTCGATCGGACCAGTCTCGGCCTGGGCGCGGTGGCGCCCCGGCGGATTTCCTGGCGGCGCGAGCTACCCCGCCGTGCTAGGGTGCGCCGCTTGCGGAGCGGAGGGGCGACATGGCGGAGCGACGGACCGGAAGCGGCGCGCGGCGCATCGGCGCGGAGGAGGCGGCGGGGCTGGTGCGCTCGGGCATGTGGCTCGACTACGGCGCGACGCTGAACCAGCCGGACGTGTTCGACAGGGCGCTGGCGGCGCGCAGGGACGACCTGGCGGGGGTGCGGATCCGCGCCTGCCTGACGGTGCGGCCGCGCGCGGTGCTCGAGGCCGACCCGCACGGGGCGCATTTCTCCTGGGTGAACCTGCATTTCTCCGGCTACGACCGGAAGATGCACGACGCAGGCCGGTCGAGCTACATGCCGGTCAACCTCGGGGAGATCCCCGACTACTACCGGCGCTTTATCGATCCGGTGGACATCGTGATCCTCAAGGCCCGCCCCAGGGACCCGGACGGGAACTTCAACCTCAGCGCCGCGAACCTGTGGAACCGCGCGATGATCGAGCGCGCCCGCATGGTGATCATCGAGGAGACCACCGGCATTCCGCACGCGATGGGCGAGGGCGTGTCGGTCCACGAGAGCGAAGTGGACTACGTGATCCGGGGCGACGACGCGCCGGCGCCGGAGCTTCCCAACCCGCCGCCGACGGAAGTCGACCGGGCTGTGGCGCGGCTGATCACCGCGGAGATCGAGGACGGGTCTTGCCTGCAGATCGGCATCGGCGGCATGCCGAACGCGGTGTGCGGACTTCTGGCCGAGAGCGGCGCGCGGGATCTGGGCGTGCACACCGAGATGATGACCGACGGGATCATCGATCTCTACCGCGCCGGCAGGATAACCGGCGCGCGCAAGACGCTGAACCCGGGCCGGATGGTGTGCACCTTCGCGCTGGGATCAGCGTATCTCTACGAGGCGATCGATCGTAATCCGGACGTGGAGTTCCATCCCGTCGACTACACCAACCTGCCGCACATGATCATGCGCAACGACCGGGTGGTGGCGATAAACAACACCACCCAGATCGACCTGACCGGCCAGGCGGCGTCCGAGAGCGACGGGCACCGCCACCTGACCGGCACCGGCGGGCAGGCGCAGTTCGTGCGCGGAGCCTATGCGTCTCAGGGCGGCAAGTCGTTCATCTGCCTCGCCTCGACCTGGGAGCGGCGCGGCGAGCGGCGGAGCCGGATCGTGCTGGGCCTGACGCCGGGCAACGCGGTGACCACGACGCGGGCGGACATGATGTACGTGGTGACGGAATACGGAATGGCCAACCTCAAGGGCAAGTCGATAGCGGAGCGCGCGAAGGCGCTCATCGGTCTGGCGCATCCGGACTTCCGCGAGGGACTTGAGCGCGAGGCGCGCGAGAACGGGCTTATCCCGCGGGGGTTCTTTCCGGCGGGCGACATGCCTGCGACCGCGGCCACCTGAAGGCGGTCGCGGCCGTCGGGGGGCCGCCGCGCGGCGCCGGGAGGGCTCGGGTCAGGCCACGACTGTGGAGGCGCGGCCGGCGCGTGCGTCCAGCGACAACGCTCCGGGTCCGAAGGCGGCGAGCATCAGGAAGCCGCCGGCGATGGTGACGTTCTTGTAGAACTGGTTCATCTCGGCCATCTGCGCGAAGCCTTCCATGCCCTGGGCGGGCACGAAGTGGTAGAGGTAGCCCGCGACCACCGCGAAGGCCGCCAGCGCGAGCGCGACCGGGCGGGTGCGGAAGCCCACGAGGATCGCGAGGCCGCCGAGGATCTCCAGGGCGATCGCGGGAATGGCGAGGAACCCGGGGATGCCGCCGGAGGCGGTGTAGGCCATGGTTCCCGAGACGTCGCCAAGCTTGGCGATGCCGGCCATTATGAACATGAAGGCGAGAAGCGCGCGGGCGGCGAGCGCCAGCGAGGATTGGGTGTCGGTCATGGGTGCTGTCCTTTTGTCCTGACGCGGAGGCCGCGTTCGGGAGACAGCTATAACAGGCTCTCTTGGATACAAAGTCGGAAAATATGTACTGACTGTTTCCTTATTCGGATCAAGCTTCGGGTCCGGGCTCGACGTCGTCCTCTTCGCCAGCTTCGGCGATGAGCGCGACCGAGACGACGCGCTCGGAGCGCGCGGTGTTGAAGACCCGGACGCCGCCGGCGGTGCGCGAGCGGAAGGAGATGCCCGAGACCGGGCAGCGGATCGACTGGCCGGCGTCGGTGGCGAGCATGATCTGGTCGTCCTGCTGGACGGGGAAGAGCGCGACCAGCGCGCCGCCGCGCATGGCGCGGTCCATCGCCATCACGCCCTGCCCGCCGCGGCCGCGCAGCGGGTAGTCGTGGCTGGAGGAGAGCTTGCCGGCGCCGGCCTCGGTGATGGTCAGGAGCAGGTCCTCGGCCTCGGACATCTCGACGTAACGCTCCTGGCCGATGGCGTCCTCCGCGACGACCTCCTCCTCGGCGTCGGCGTCGGGTTCGGACTCGTCCTCGGTGACGCCGGCGACCGCGCGGCGCATCTTGAGATAGGCGGCGCGCTCGCCCGGGGTGGCCTCGAAGTGGCGGATGATCGCCATCGAGACAACCTCGTCGCCGGACGCCAGGCGAATGCCGCGCACGCCGGTCGAATCGCGGCCCTTGAACACACGCACGTCGGTGGTGCGGAAGCGGATCGCCTTGCCGGCGCGGGTGGTGAGCATCACGTCGTCGTCCTCGCTCGCGATGCGGGCGTTGATGAGGCGCACGCCCTCGGGCAGCTTCATGGCGATCTTGCCGTTGGCGCGCACCGAGGTGAAGTCGTCGAGCGCGTTGCGGCGCACGTCGCCCTCGGAGGTGGCGAAGACCACCTGCAGGCTCGCCCATTCGTCCTCGGGCGCGTCCACCGGCATGATCGCGGCGATGCCGACGCCCTGCGGGATGGGCAGGATGTTGACGATGGCCTTGCCGCGCGCGTTGCGTCCGCCCAGCGGCAGCCGCCAGGTCTTGAGCTTGTAGGCCATGCCGTCGGTGGTGAAGAACAGCAGCTGCGTGTGGGTGTTGGCGACGAAGAGCGTGGTGACGAAGTCCTCGTCCTTGGTGGCCATGCCCTGCGTGCCCTTGCCGCCGCGCTTCTGGGCCCGGTACTCGGTCAGCGGCGTGCGCTTGATGTAGCCGCCCTGGGTGATCGTGACGACCATGTCCTCGCGCTCGATCAGGTCCTCGTCGTCGAGATCGGACTCCCACTCGACGATCTCGGACCGGCGAGGCGCGGCGAAGAGCTCGCGAACCTCGCGCAGTTCGTCGGAGATGATCGCCATGATGCGGGCGCGGCTGCCGAGGATCTCCAGGTAGTCGGTGATCCGCCCGGCGAGCTCCTCGAGCTCGTCGGTGACCTCCTTGACCCCGAGCGCCGTCAGGCGCTGGAGGCGCAGGTCGAGGATCGCGCGGGCCTGGGCCTCCGACAGCAGATAGGCGCCGTCCTCGCGCACCCGGTGGGTGGGATCGTCGATGAGCGCGATGTAGGGCGCGATGTCGGCGGCCGGCCAGGGGCGCGTCATCAGCCGTTCGCGCGCCTCGGCGGGGTCCGCGGAGGCGCGGATGGTGGCCACCACCTCGTCGACATTGGTGACGGCGACGGCGAGGCCGCAGAGGATGTGCGCGCGTTCGCGGGCGCGGCGCAGCTCGAAGGCGGTCCGCCGCGCGACGACCTCCTCGCGAAAGGCGACGAAGGCGATCGAGAAAGCCGCGCAGGTCGAGCTGTTCGGGCCGCCCGCCGTTGAGCGCCAGCATGTTGCAGCCGAACGAGGTCTGCATCGGGGTGAAGCGGAAGAGCTGGTTGAGCACCACGTCCGGCGTGGCGTCGCGCTTGAGCTCGATGACGACGCGCACGCCGGTGCGGTCGCTCTCGTCCTGGACATGGGCGATGCCCTCGATGCGCTTCTCGCGGGCGAGTTCGGCGATGCGCTCGATCATCGTCGCCTTGTTCACCTGGTAGGGGATCTCGCTGACGATGATGGCCATGCGGCCGCCGCGCGCCTCCTCGATGCGGGTGCGCGCGCGTATGATCACCGAGCCGCGCCCCTCGTGATAGGCCTTGCGCGCGCCCGAGCGGCCGAGGATCAGCGCGCCGGTGGGGAAATCGGGGGCGGGAATGTGCTCCATCAGCTCGGCCACCGAGAGGTCGGGGTTCTCGATGAGCGCCAGCGTCGCGTCGATCACCTCACCGAGGTTGTGCGGCGGGATATTGGTGGCCATGCCCACCGCGATGCCGCCGGCGCCGTTGACGAGCATGTTGGGAAAGCGCGCCGGCAGGACGGTGGGCTCCATGTCCTTGCCGTCGTAGTTCGGCTGGAAGTCGACCGTCTCCTTGTCGATGTCGGCGAGCAGGAAGGCCGCCGGCCGGTCCATGCGCACCTCGGTGTAGCGCATCGCCGCCGCGGCGTCGCCGTCCATGGAGCCGAAGTTGCCCTGCCCGTCCAGCAGCGGCAACGACATGGAGAAGTCCTGGGCCATGCGCACGAGCGCGTCGTAGATCGCGCTGTCGCCGTGCGGGTGGTACTTGCCCATGACATCGCCGACCGGGCGGGCCGACTTGCGGTAGGGCTTGTCGTGGGTGTTGCCGGTCTCGTGCATGGCGTAGAGGATGCGCCGGTGCACGGGCTTGAGCCCGTCGCGCAGGTCGGGGATCGCCCGGCTCACGATCACGCTCATGGCGTAGTCGAGATAGGACGCCTTCATCTCGGCCTCGATGGCGATCGTCGGGCCGGAGCGCGGCGGGCCCGTCTCCGGGTCGCGGTCGTCGTCGGGGGTGTCGGTCAAGGCGGAAACGGTCCTGTCGGAGCCTGCAAGGCGTTGCAATTCCTATATCGGCTGCGCCGTGCGGACGCAATCGCACAAGGGATTCGCACCCGGCGCGGGCCGGGGCGAATCGCCCGCCCGGACGACCTCCGAAGCCATAGGCGCGGGCGGGACCGGGCCGCCGCCCGCCCCGGCGGCGGGGCGGGACGATCGCAGCGCCGGACGCAGCGCGCCCGGCCGTTTCGCCGCCAGCTTCCGATTGAGCTTTCCCGGCGGTGCGCTAGGGTCGGACCGACGCAATCGGGGCATGCGCCATGATCACGGTCTATTCGCCGCGGCACGCCGGGCACGCCGGCAACGTCGAGCTGAACTCCGGCGAGATCGTTCCGGCCTACGAGCTGCCCGAGCGCGTCGAGATGATCCGCGCGCGGATCGAGGAGGTCGGGCTCGGGCCGATCCGCCCCCCGGACGCCCACGGGCTCGACATCGCCGCGCGGCTGCACGATCCCGCCTATCTCGCCTTCCTGCGCGACGCCTGGGCGCTCTGGACGGCGGAGGGGCGGGGCGGATCGGCGCTGCCCTTCGTCTGGCCGGCGCGCGGCCAGCGGACCGACGCGCCGCCCCGGCACATCGACGGGCTGCTCGGCTACTACAGCTACGACGCCGGCGCGGGCTTCGTGGAGGGCACCTGGGACGCGGTCCGCGCCAGCCTCGACGTGGCCCTGACCGGGGCGGCGATCGTCGCGGACGGCGCGGCCGCGTCCTTCGCGCTCTGCCGCCCGCCGGGCCACCACGCCGGACGCGCCACGGCCGGGGGCTACTGCTACGTCAACAACGCGTCGGCGGCGGCGGAGCTCCTGCGCGCACGCGGCGCCTCGCGGGTGAGCGTGCTCGACATCGACTACCACCACGGCAACGGCACGCAGGAGATCTTCTACGCGCGCGGCGACGTGCAGGTCGTCAACGTGCACGCCGACCCGATGGAGGAATATCCCTATTTCCTCGGCCACGCCGACGAACGGGGCGCCGGTCCCGGCGAGGGCTTCAACCTGAACCTGCCGCTGCCCCTCGGGTCGAGCTGGCGGGAATGGAGCGGGGCGCTCGAGATCGCCTGCAAGGCCGTGGCCGAACATCGACCCGACGTGGTGGTGGTCTCGCTCGGGGTCGACACCTATCGCGGCGATCCGATCGCGGGATTCACGCTCGACACGGCGGATTATCCAAAGGTCGGGGAACGCATCCGCGCGCTGGAGACGCCGACGGTCTTCGTGATGGAGGGCGGCTACGCGGTGGAGGCCATCGGGCGCAACACGGTCGGGGTCCTGACCGGGTTCGAGGGCGGATGAGCGCGCGCGCGACCCTGGCCTGGGCGCGTCTCGCCATTCTCGTCCTGCTGGCGCTCATGCCGGCGGCGGCCGAGGCGCAGGCTCAGGTCCCGGCAGAGGCTGCGCAGGACCGGCTCCTGGTCGGCACGCGCGAAGCGCCGCCCTTCGCGATGCGCACCGGCGACGGCCTCTGGGAGGGCATCAGCATCTCGCTCCTGCAGGAGCTGTCCCAAGAGCTTGGCTTCGACTACGAGCTCAAGGAGGTCGATCTGGCCGAGATGATCGACGGCGTCGCCGCGGGACGGCTCGACGGCGCGATCGCGGCGATGACGATCACCGCGGATCGCGAGCGGGTCGTGGACTTCTCCCACCCCTTCTACCGGACGGGGCTGGGCGTCGCGGTCAGCGCGACCCGTCACGTCGACATCAAGGCGCTGATCGACGTGCTCACCTCGCGCACCCTGCTCGGCACGATCGGGCTCCTGCTGGGCCTCCTGCTCGCGATCGGCTCGCTGATCTGGTGGATCGAGCGCAAGCACAATTCCGGGCAGTTCGAACGGCGCCCCGCCAAGGGCCTGTTCAGCGGCTTCTGGTGGGCCGCGGTCACGATGACGACGGTCGGATACGGCGACAAGACGCCGATCACCACGCTGGGCCGGGTTCTGGCGGTGATCTGGATGTTCATGGCGCTCGCCCTGACCGCGATCTTCACCGCCCAGGTCACCGCCGGGCTCACCTCCAGCAGCATCAGCAGCCCGGTCACGACGATCAACGACCTGCCGCGGGTGCGCGTCGGCAACCTGGCCGATTCCGCCTCGCTCGGGCCGCTGCGCACGATCGGGGTGCGGCCGGTGCCGTTCGCGACGGTGAAGGAAGGGCTGGAGGCGCTGGCGGACAACCGGATCGAGGCCTTCGTGCACGACGCGCCGATCCTGAAATGGGAGGCGGGCGACGTGAACGGGGTGCGCGTCACGCCGCTCGAGTTCGCCCCTCAGGACTACGGGATCGTGCTGCCGCCGGGCGCGCCGACGCGGGAGGAGTTCAACCTGGCTCTCCTTCAGATCCTGGCCTCGGACCGATGGTCCGCCATCCAGAGGCGATACCTCGGAGAGTGAGCCTGGCGCGCGGGGCGGGTGGAGACGCTGAGGCGCAAATGTCACGCTCATCTTGTGGACGCGCCCGGCCGCTACCCAAGCGATTGACCGGCGCCTATAGTGATCGCGCTTGCGTTGCGACCGATTGCGGAGACCTTTCATGCGCTGTCCTTTCTGCGGCAACATCGACACCCAGGTGAAGGACAGCCGCCCGGCCGAGGACCATGTCTCGATCCGCCGCCGCCGGTTCTGCCCGGCCTGCGGCGGCAGGTTCACCACCTACGAGCGCGTGCAGTTGCGCGACCTCGTGGTGATCAAGAAGAACGGCAAGCGCGAGCCGTTCGACCGCGACAAGCTGGAACGCTCGATCCGCATCGCCATGCAGAAGCGGCCCATCGAAGCGGAGCGGCTGGACCAGATGATCTCGGGCATCGTGCGTCGGCTCGAGTCGCTCGGCGACACCGATGTGCCCTCCGACACCATCGGCGCGATCGTGATGGAGACGCTGGCGCGCATCGACACCGTGGCCTATGTCCGGTTCGCGAGCGTCTACAAGAACTTCCAGGAAGCCGACGACTTCGAGGAGTTCGTCTCCGAGCTTCGTCCGCCGCCGGTGAGCGCGGAAGAAGACTGAGGCCGTGACCCCGGCGGAGCGCGACGCGGGCTTCATGCGCGCGGCGCTGGGCCTGGCCCGTCGCGGTCTGGGCCGGGTCTGGCCGAACCCGGCGGTCGGCTGCGTGCTGGTCTCCCCGGACGGGGCGGTTGTGGGGCGCGGCGCGACCGGGGCCGGCGGCCGTCCCCACGCCGAGACGCTGGCGCTGGCCCAGGCCGGGGCGCTGGCGCGCGGCGCGACCGCCTTCGTGACGCTCGAGCCCTGTGCGCATGTCGGCCGCACTCCGCCCTGCGCCGACGCGCTGATCGCCGCGGGGATCGCTCGGGCGGTCGTCGCCATCGAGGATCCCGACCCCCGAGTGAATGGCGCGGGGCTGGCGCGGCTGCGCGATGCCGGCGTGATCGTGGAGACCGGCGTGCTCGCGGACGATGCCGCGGCGCTGAACGCCGGCTTCCTGCTGCGCGTCCGGGGAGGGCGACCGCGGCTGACGCTCAAGCTCGCCGCGACGCTTGACGGACGCATCGCGACGGCCAGGGGCGAGAGCCGCTGGATCACCGGCCCGGCGGCGCGGCGGAGCGTGCATCTGATGCGCGCGCAGGCCGATGCGGTGCTGATCGGCGCGGGCACGGCGCGGGCGGACGATCCGGCGCTGACCGTGCGCGACCTCGGCCTCGCGGCGGCAAACCCGGTGCGGATCGTGGTGAGCGGCGCGCTGAGCCTCGCGCGGGACTTCGCGGCTGGGGCGCGGCGCCTCCGCGGCGCCGCTGTGGCTCTGCCACCATTGCGAGGCGGCCGATCAGCGGATCGCGGCCTGGCGGGCGCTAGGCGCGGAGACGCTGGAGATCCCGTTCGACGCCGAGGGCCAGCTCGATCTCGTCGCGATGTTCGCACTCTTCGGCGCGCGCGGCCTCACCCGAGTGCTCTGCGAGGGCGGCGGGCGGCTGGCGGCGGCGCTCATCGGCGCGGGGCTGGTCGACGAGATCGTCGCCTTCACCGCCGGCCGGGCGCTGGGCGACGAGGCGACGCCGGCGATCGGCCCGCTGGGAATCGAGGCCCTTGACGGCGCGCCGCGCTACCGGCTGGCGGAGACCGGCGCGGTGGGCGGCGACATCCGGAGCCGCTGGGAGCGGGACGGGACGGAGGCGGGCGGGCGCTGACCGTCCCGGCGCACGGTCGGACCCATGGCGACGGCCCGCATCGACGCCCCGCGCGTCGCCCCTAATTGCTGAGCGCCGCCACCGATCCCGCGAGGCTGACCGCGGTCGCGCCGACGCCGAGCACGCGGGTCCAGGCGGCGAAGGGCGCCTCGGTGATGTATACGGTGTCCTCGTCGCGGATGATGAACTCGCGCGCCGAGAACAGCCCGTCGGGCTGGGTCAGGTTGATGACATAGGCCACCCGCTGGTCGCCGACGAGATCGGAGCGGCCAAGCACGGCGTTGGCGATCGAGGAGGATTCCTGACGGAAGACGAAGACGCCGGTCGGGTCGGCGGTGCGCCCGTCGAGTCCTCCTGCCGCGGCGATCGCCTCGATCGCGGTCATGTCGCGCTTGGTGAAATTGACGCGCGACTGCTGTTCGGACGCGCCGAGCGCGGTGAAGCTGCGACGGTCGGTCTCCACGATGATCCGGTCGCCGGGGCGCAGGGCGATGTCGAGCCGGGGATTGTCGTAGAGGTCCTGGAGCCAGATGCGGCCGGTGCGGCCGCCGCGCTCGATCTTCACCTGCGCCACGTCCGGGACCACGTTGACGCCGCCGGCGCGGGCCAGCATCGCCGAGAGCCGGCGGGTCGGCGCCTCGATGGGATAGACGCCCGGCGCCGCGACGTCGCCGAGCACGCTCACGGTCGCGCCGTCGCCGGCGACCCGGCGCACCTCGACCTGCGGGTCGGGCGTCTGCACGGCGAGGACCTCGGTGATGCGCCCGCGCAGTTCGGCCGGAGTGAGGCCCGCGGCGTCGATCTGGCCGGCGTAGGGCACGTAGATGTCCCCCGACTGGTTGACCTGGATCTCGTTGAGAAACGTCACCTTCTGGCCGACCCCGGCGAGCAGGCCGCTGTCGACGTTCTCCCAGACCGCGACCGAGAGCCGGTCGCCGGCGGCGATGGCGTCGGGCGAGATCGCGCCGGCCTGCACGAACTCCTCCCCGAGCGCCAGCGTCTCGTTCGACCGCGCCGCGACTGCGATTGTTGGCGTCACGGTGACGACATGCATGTTGTACTGTTCGAGATCGGACGCTCGCCGGATCTCGCCGGCGGTGGGTCCCGAGCGCGGCAGCGTGCAGGCCGCGAGCGTCAGCGCGACGCCCGTGAACGCGATGGCGCGCGCGAGGCCGCGCCTCCCCCGAAACATGAACCGCATCGACCGCCTCACAGTCACTGTTGACCAGTGTTAACAGTCATCCTAGCCGGAAAGCCCCGCTGACGCCAGCGTCAACGTGCGGCGGGACCGCGGCCTTGTCGCGTGGCGGCCGGCGGGCTAACACCGCCTGAGGTCAGACGGGGCGGAGTCAGACGGGGCGCAGATCGGCCATGTTCACAGGCATCATCACCGACATCGGCCGCATCGAGCGGCTCGAGGATCGCGGCGACCTGCGCGCGCGCATCGCGTGCAGGTACCCGGCCGATGGCATCGACATCGGCGCCTCAATCGCCTGCGACGGGATCTGCCTGACCGTGGTCGATCGCGGCCCCGGCGACGCGGGCGCCTGGTTCGACGTCGATCTCTCCGCTGAGACGGTGGCGCGCACCAACGTGGGCGGCGGCCGCACCGCCTGGGCGGTCGGAGGCCGGCTGAACCTCGAGCGCGCGCTGCGGCTCGGCGACGAACTGGGCGGCCACATCGTGCAGGGGCACGTGGACGGCGTCGCCGAGGTGATCGCGGTCGCGGCCGAGGGCGACAGCACACGGGTGCGCTTCCGCGTCCCTGAGGAACTCGCGCGCTTCATCGCGCCGAAGGGCTCGGTGGCGCTGAACGGCACGTCGCTGACCGTCAACGAGGTCTCGGGCCGCGAGTTCGGCGTCAACATGATCCCCCACACCAAGGCGGTGACCACCTGGAGCGACGTCCGGGTCGGCGACCGGGTCAACCTCGAGATCGACACGCTGGCGCGCTATGTCGCGCGGCTCGCCGAGGCGGACGCGGCGTGAGCGGGACCTGGGCGGCGGGGCCTGTTGATGAAATCGCCGGGGACATGTGGCGCCCGTCTCCATAGAGAATGCGGCGGGCGGCCGGACGCCGCCGCGCCTGCTCGAACGGTATCGGCCGGAGCGGCGGACCCCTCAAGGGCCCCAGAGCAGAATGCATCGCCGGCTTGCTGGGCTTCAGGGGGCGCCTTGACGGATCGCAGCGCGCCGCAGTCCCGCAGCTCGCGCCCGCGGTCTGGCCAAGGCGGCGCGTCTGGCTTATTGCACGTCCCGCAAGCAGCGGGTGGGTCGATGCTCCAGTCACAGCCGGACGATTATCGCGACGCCGTCTCCACCATCGAGGAGGTGATCGAGGACGCGCGCAACGGCCGCATGTTCGTGCTCATCGACAACGAGGACCGCGAGAACGAGGGCGACCTGGTGATCCCCGCGCAGATGTGCACGCCCGACGCCATCAACTTCATGGCCAAGCATGGGCGCGGCCTGATCTGCCTGGCGCTGACCGGGGCGCGGCTTGACGCGCTCGGGCTGCCCTTGATGGCGGCGTCGAACTCCTCGCGCCACGAGACCGCCTTCACCGTCTCCATCGAGGCGCGCGAGGGGGTGACCACGGGCATCTCGGCGGCCGACCGCGCGCGCACCGTGGCGGTGGCGATCGACACGACCTCGGGACCGCAGGACATCGCCACGCCGGGGCACATCTTTCCGCTGCGGGCCCGCGACGGCGGCGTTCTGGTGCGCGCCGGCCACACCGAGGCCGCGGTCGACATCTCGCGCCTCGCCGGGCTAAACCCGTCCGGGGTGATCTGCGAGGTCATGAACGACGACGGCTCGATGGCGCGGCTGCCCGATCTCGTGGCCTTCGCCCAGCTGCACGGGCTCAAGATCGGCACGATCTCCGACCTGATCGCCTACCGCCGCCGCCATGACAACCTGGTGCGCGAGACCACGGCGCAGTCGGTCACCTCCGAATACGGCGGCGAATGGCGGATGCGCGTCTTCGCCGACCAGACCGCGGGGGCCGAGCACATCGTGCTGTGCAAGGGCGACCTGACCGGCGAGGGCCCGGTGCTGGTGCGCATGCATGCGGTCAACCCACTCGAGGACATGCTGGGTCTCCATCCCGGGCGAACGCACCAGCTGCGCGACGCGATGCTCGAGATCAGCCGCGAGGGCCGCGGGGTGCTGGTGCTGCTGCGCGACATGTCGATGAAGATCGATGCCGGCGATCACGTCAGCCCCAACAAGCTGCGCCAGTACGGCGTCGGCGCGCAGATCCTGAACGCGCTGGGGCTGCGTGAGCTGATCCTGCTGACCAATTCTCCCAGCCCGAAGGTCGTGGGGCTCGACGGCTACGGTCTCTCGATCGCGGGAACCCGGCCGATCCCGGACCCGGGCGCGGCCCGGGGAGGCGGCGATGGCGAGCGCTGAGGGCGGGACAGGCCTTGCGCGGCCGGTCTTCCAGACGCCGCCGCGGCTCCTGATCGTGGTAGCGCCGTTCTATCGCGACATCGCCGACCGGCTGGCAGCCGGCGCCCGCGCGGCGATCGAGGCTGCCGGGGCGGGGCACGAGCGCGTCGAGGTGCCCGGCGCGCTGGAGATCCCCACGGCGATCGCCCTCGCCCGGGGCGCGGGGCGCTTTGACGGCTTCGTGGCGCTCGGCTGCGTGATCCGCGGCGAGACGACCCACTACGAGACGGTCTGCAACGACAGTTCGCGCGGCCTGACCGTGCTCGGGTTGCAGGGAACCTGCATCGGCAACGGCATCCTGACCGTGGAGACCATGGCGCAGGCGCAGGTCCGCGCCGATCCCGCCGGCATGAACAAGGGCGGCGGCGCGGCGGAGGCGGCGCTGCACCTGATCGCGGTCGCGCGACGGTTCGCGCCGCCGCGCCGTACTCCCGCCGAGCCCGGCGTGCGGATCGCCGGGGACTTTCCGGCCGGAGAGCGCGCATGACCGACGCCGTCGAGACGCGACGGCCGACCGCAGCGATGGCGCGGCGCATGCGCTCGGCGGCGCGGTTCTACGCGGTGCAGGCGCTCTTCCAGATGGAGGCCGGCGACCAGGGACTCGAGACGGTGCTCGAGGAGTTCGAGAACCACCGGCTCGGCGCCGAGATCGACGGTGTCCGCTACGCGGAGGCCGACGTCGCGCATTTCCGCGCGCTGGCCAGCGCCGCCGTCGACCGCCAGGGCGCGATCGACCAGCTCACTGACCGGGCGCTGGTCAAGCGCTGGCCCATCGACCGGATAGACCCGACGCTGCGGGCGCTGTTCCGGGCCGCCGGCGCGGAGTTGCTGGCGACCGACACGCCGCCGAGGGTGGCGATCAACGAATTCGTCGAGGTGGCCAAGGCCTTCTATCCCGACGGACGCGAGACCCGGTTCGTGAACGCCGTGCTCGACCACATGGCCCGCGAGGCGCAGCCCGAGGCCTTCGCCGGCGCCTGACACGAGGGGGAGAGACGACGCCATGACCGACCCGCGCCCGCCGCTCGGCGTCTTCGCGATCGTCGGCGACACCTTCCGGGTGCTCGCGGCGAATTTCGGTTTCCTGTTTCCGCTCGCCTTCGTTCCGGCGCTGGCGTTTTCCGCGATCGAGATGATGGCAGGCGGCTGGGGGCCGGCGGCGGCGGATCCGACGCTCTCTGCGGCCTTCGGCTTCGACATGGCGGTGGCCCTGCTGATCAATCTGGTCCTCGGCTTCGTGGTCAGCGCGGTGATGGCGCTTGCGGCGATCGACGCGGTGATCGGCAAGCGACACGCGCTCACCGACTACCTGGGCCAGACGCTGCGCTTCGTCATGCCGATCGTGGTGATCGGGACGCTCGTGTCGATCGCCGTCGGGCTCGGGATCCTGCTCTTCGTCGTGCCGGGGCTCTACTTGGCGGCGCGGTACCTGCCCTGGACGCCGGCGATCGTCTTCGAGAACGCCGGCTGGTCGGGCCTGTCGCGCGCGCAGGAGCTGACGCTGGGCTATCGTTGGCCGATCGCCGGCGCGATGCTCGTCTTCGGGATCCTGATGGTCGCGGTCGCGGTCGTCTCGACGGCGATCTTCGCGGCGGTCTCGGGCGGTGGCGAGCCCGGGCTCGCGGGGCTCCTGATCGCCGCGATGTCGACGGCGCTCTACTACGCGTTCGGGGCGGTCTTCACGGCGCTCGTCTATGCTCGCCTGCGCGAGATCCACGAGGGCCTGAGCGTCGCCGACATCGCCGCGCTGATCGAATGACCGCGCGCCCGCAAGGCCCCGAGGGGCTGCGGGCCGGGCGCCTCCGTTGACATGGATCAACGCGCGCGAGCCTTCCCCGTGGTAGGGGACCGCGACCAAGAGACGCGCGCAACGGAGGGACGTGATGGCGGAGCCCATGAAGCACAAGGGTAAAGGCGACCCGCAGGTGGCCGAGACGTCGGCGCCCGAGCCGGCCGTTGACGTGGCGGATGCAGCGGCGCTGGACCTGGCCGCGGTGACGGAGCCCGAATCTGCCTCTGACTCCGGACCCGCCGAGCCGCGCCTCAGTCCTGCCGCCCGTCTGGCGCGGCTTCGCCGCAATCCGACCGAGGTGCGCCGGCTCTTCGAGACCGGGGAATACCCCTACAAGACCCGCATCAGCCGCAAGGAATACGAGCGGGAGAAGGCGAAGCTGCAGATCGAGCTCCTCAAGGTGCAGGAATGGGTCCGCGAGACCGGGCAGCGGATCGTCGTGCTCTTCGAGGGCCGCGACGCCGCCGGCAAGGGCGGCACGATCAAGCGCTACATGGAGCATCTCAACCCGCGCGGCGCGCGGGTGATCGCGCTCGACAAGCCCAGCGAGCGCGAGCGCACACAGTGGTTCTTCCAGCGCTACATCCAGCACCTGCCGGCCGCCGGCGAGATGGTGCTGTTCGACCGGTCCTGGTACAACCGCGCGGGGGTCGAGCGGGTGATGGGCTTCTGCGATCCGACCGAGTATCTTGAGTTCATGCGCCAGACGCCCGAGATCGAGCGCATGCTGACGCGGTCGGGGATCCGGCTCTACAAGTACTGGTTCTCGGTCACCAAGGCCGAGCAGGCGCGCCGCTTCGCCGCCCGCGAGAACGAGCCCCTGAAGAAGTGGAAGCTCTCGCCGATCGACCGCCAGTCGCTGGACAAGTGGGAGGACTACACCGAGGCCAAGGAGGCGATGTTCTTCTACACCGACACCGCCGACGCGCCCTGGACGGTAGTGAAATCGGACGACAAGAAGCGCGCGCGGCTCAACTGCATGCGGCATTTCCTCAACAGCCTGCCCTACCCCGACCGGGATCGGCGGGCCTGCGAACCGCCCGATCCGCTGCTCGTGGGTTCGAGCGTGCATGTGCTCAACGGCAGCGACCACATCCTCGGCAAGAGCCTGCACCCCGACCTCCGCCGGGTCTGACCGCCCCGCGACGACGCGCTCCGCGATTGCGCCGTGACTTGACCGCTCGCCGCCGCTAGAAACAGCCCGGTTGGAGGGTTCTGCGGGACCCTGGCGGCGACGGAGGGCGTTGGGTGGACCAGGAGGCGGTCGCGCCGGTCTGCAGGTCCTGCGGCGGCGAGTTGCCGCCGAAGGCCCGTTTCTGCCCGACCTGCGGCATGCGGGTCGCCACGCATCTGGCGTTCCAGCGCGAGTTCGACGGCGAGCATCGCCAGATCACCGTGCTGTTCTGCGATCTCGTCGGCTCCACGGAGCTCGCCGCGCGGCTGCATCCCGAGGACCTCCGGGCGCTCCTGCGCGAGTACCAGCTGATCTGCGCCGAGGCGATCGAGCGCCACGACGGCATGATCTCGCATTACCTCGGCGACGGGGTGATCGCGAACTTCGGATACCCGCGCGCGCGCGAGGACGCGGCGATTCGTGGCGTGGACGCCGCCCTGGAGATCGTGCGCCGGCTCGAGGCGCTCGACCGCGACTACCTCGCGGGGGCCGGCGCGGGCCTCGCCGCGCGCATCGCGCTCCACACCGGGCGGGTGCTCGTGGGCGAGATGGGCAAGGGCGAGACCCGCGAGCATCACGCCCTCACCGGCATCGTGCCCAACGTCGCCGCCCGCCTCCAGGAGCACGCGCCGCGCAACGGCGTCGTGGTCAGCCCGCAGACCCGGGCGCTGGTCGGCGGCTCCTTCGTGCTGCGCTCGCTGGGGGAGAAGACGCTCAAGGGCGTGCCGGGAACGGTGGAGGTGCTGCACGTCGCCGGCCGGGTCAACCCGACCTCGGTGCTCGGCCCGCGCGACGTCGATCCCGTCGGCCGCGACGCGGAACTCGCGGCGCTGGCCGGCGCCTGGGAGCAGGCGGCCGCAGGCCGCGCCTGCGTGGTGGTCTCCGCCGAGCCCGGGGCCGGAAAGTCGACGCTGGCGGCGGCGTTCCTCGCCCGGGCCGCGATCCCGCGCGACCGCGTCATCGAGCTCTCCGGAGCGGAGACGCGCCGCAACGCCCCCTACGCCAGCCTGTCGACGGCGATCGGCCGCTGGCTCGCCCAGGAAACCGGACAGCCGGCCGCGACGGAGCGCGCGCGCCTCTCGGGCTGGTTCGACGCCGATCCCGACGGCGCCGCGCGCCATGCGGAAACCTTCTTGCGGCTTCTCCACCCCGACCCGGAGACCGAGCCGCCCGCGCCGCGCGACGTGTTCGAGGCCGCGCTCGCGCTGGCGCGCAGCCGGCCGGCCCCGCTCCTCTTCGTGGTCGAGGACGCGCACTGGGTCGACGCCTCCACCCTTGATCTGCTCGACCAGGTCACCGCCCAACCCGAAGTCAGGGCGATGATCCTTGTGCTGACCCGCGAGGGCGCGGACGTCGCCTGGAGCGGGCCGGTCGACGCGCGGCTGCGCCTTGATGGCCTTTCGCGGGAAGACAGCCTGCGCCTGATCGAGGCGACGGCGGGCGGACCGCTCGAGGCGGCGCTCGCCCAGCGCATCCTCGAGGCCACCGACGGATTGCCGCTCTATCTCGAGGAATTCACCCGATCGCTTCTGGAGAGCGGCGGCGTCGCGCGGGTGCGCGGAGTGTTCCGCGCCGCAAGCCTCGACGCGCCGGTCCGCACGCCGGAGTCGCTCCTCGACCTGATCACCGCGCGCCTCGACACGCTCGGCGAGGCGAAGCTGCTCGCTCAGGTCTGCGCGGTGCTCGGCCCGACCCTGGCGCGTTCTGCGCTCATCGAGGTCGCCGCCCTGCCGGACGAGCAGGTCGACATGGCGATCGCCACCCTGTCGATGGCCGGCGTTCTGTCGGTGGCGCGCGGCGGCGTGCTGACGTTCCGCCACGCGCTCTTTCAGACCGCCGCCTACGAAAGCCTCGTGCGCGCGGCGCGGCGGGCCTGGCACGCGCGGTATCTGGCCTATCTCGAGGCCGATCCCGAGCGGCTGCGCAAGGTGCGCCCCGAAATCCTCGCCCATCACCTCGAAGGCGCCGAACGGCCGCGCGAGGCGCTCGACGCCTCGCTCGAGGCCGGGCTCGCCGCGAACCGCGCCTCGGCGCCGCGCGAGGCTGCGGCGCATTTCGAGAAGTGCCTCGACCTGGCCGCGCGCGCGCCCCGGGGCTCGGTCGAGGCGACCCTCGGGCTCAGGCTTCAGGTGCTCTTCGCGGGCGCACTGCTTTCGGCGCGGGGGCCGGGCTCGCCGGAAACCCGTGCGGCCTACGACGCGGCGCTGGCGCTGGCCGAGCGCACGCCGGAGTGCGAGTGGCAGCTCCCGGCCTACTGGGGCTGGTGGCGGGTCTCGGAGAACTTCGCGGCCATGGCGCAGCGGGCGCAGACCCTGCTCGAGGTGTCGCAACGCATGCAGGGGCGCGAGTTCCGGCTGCAGGCCCGGCACTGCGTCTGGGCCAACAGCTTCCAGCAGGGCGACCTGGAGACCTCGCTCAGCAGCGCCTTCGAGGGGCTCGAGATCTACGAGGCGGGCGGCTTCGACGACCAGGGCGTGCTCTACGGCGGCCACGACTGCAAGGTCTGCGCGCTCGGGGAGATCGCGCTGGCGAGCTGGCTCCGGGGCGCCGGAGACGCGGCGGTGGCGCAGGTCGAGGCGAGCGTGGCCCACGCCGAGCGGCTCGGGCATGTGGGCAGCCTCGCGCACGCGCTCGACATCGCGGTGATGCTCCATCACTACCGCGGCGACGCGGGGGCCGTCGCGGACGTCGCCCGGCGGCTGGACCTGCTCGGAGAGGCGCACGATCTCGAGGAATACCGCGCGAAGGCGCGGCTCTTTCTCGGCGCGAGCCGGCTGTCGGCCGACGACGAGTTCGACGTCGCGGGCGCGCTGGCCGAGATCGAGGCGGGCTTCGCGGTGCTGCGCGACATCGGGACGCCCGAGGATTTCCCGGTCTACCAGTGCATGCGCGCCGAGGCGCTGCGCCGGCTGGGCCGCGGGCCCGAGGCCGCCGCGGCGCTTGACGAGGGGCGCGCGATCATCCTGTCGCAGGGCGTCAACTACTGGTCGGCGGAGCTTGCGCGCAACGAGGCGCTGGTGCGCGCAACGCGGCGCGATCCGGACGTGGCGGCGATCCGGGACTGCCTCGGCGACGCCGAGGCGATCGCCCGCGGCCAGGGCGCGCTGATGCTCGAGCTGCGCGCGGCGACCGCGCGCTGGCGGCTCGCCCCGGTGATCGGCGGCGGCGAGGCGGCGCGCGAACGCATCGCCGCGTTGCTGGCGCAGCTTCCCGACGGCGCGCGCGGGCGCGACATCGAGGTCGCCCGGCGCGCCGCCCACGCAGCGGCGGTCGGGTGAGCGGCGGCGACAAGCGCTGGCGCGACGGCGGGCGGCGGCAGCGGCCGCCGGAGGAGACCTGGGCGATGCTGGCGCCGCTCCTGCCGGTCTTCGGGGTGTCGCGGGTCGCGGGCATCGACGGCCTCGACCGGATCGGGATCCCGGTCTTCACCGCCTGCCGGCCCAATTCGCGCTCGCTCTCGGTGTTCCAGGGCAAGGGGCTCACCCGCGACGCCGCCCGGGTCTCGGCGGTGATGGAGGCCTACGAGACCTGGTGCGCCGAGAGCCCCGACCGGCCACTGCGTTTCGGCAGCGTCGAGGAGCTCCGCTTCGCCCACCGGCTGGTCGACGTGACGCGCCTGCCGCTGGCCCGTCCGGAGGGGCTCGATCCGCAGCGGCCATTCCTGTGGATCGAGGGACGCGACCTGATCGGCGGCGGCGCGCTCTGGGTCCCCTTCGAGATGGTCCACGCCAACTACGCCGCGCCCGAGCCGCCGCATTCGGGGGCGTTCCCCGCGACCACCAACGGCCTCGCCTCGGGCAACAGCCACGACGAGGCGGTGCTTCACGGGCTGCTGGAAGTGATCGAGCGCGACGCGCTGACGCTCTGGCGGCTCGGACCGGAGGCCTGGGGCGACGCGACGGCGCTGCGGCTCGAGACGGTGGACGACCCCGCCTGTCGGGCGCTGCTCGACCGCTTCGCGGCGGCGGAGATCGACGTGGCCGCCTGGGAGATCACCTCCGACACCGGCGTGCCGGCGTTCGTGGCGATGATCGACGACGCGCGCGGCGAGACCGGCGCGGCGGAACTCGGCGCCGGCGCGCATCTCGCCCCGGATGTGGCGCTGGCGCGGGCGCTGACCGAGGCGGCGCAGGCGCGGGCGACCTTCATCGCCGGGGCGCGCGAGGACATCGGCGCGGAGGACTACGCCGAGGCCGCGGTGGCCGAACGGCGCCGGGCGGCGCGCGCGGCGCTGGACGGGTTGCGCCCGCGCCGGGACTTCGCGGCGGTCGCCGGACTGGAGACCGACAGCTTCGCGGGCGACATCGACGCGGCGCTGGCGGCGGTCCGCGGCGTCGGCGTGAGCGAGGTGGCGATGGTCGACCTGGCGCGGCCGCCCTTTCCGTTCGGGGTCGCCCGGATCGTGGCGCCCGGCCTCGAGCCGGCGTTCGAGGGCGCCGCCGAAGGCTACGTCCCCGGCCCCCGCGCCGCGCGGCTGCTGCGCGAGGCGGCGGAATGACGGTGTGCGTGTTTCTGGGGCCGACGCTCGGGCGGGCCGAGGCGGCGGCGACGCTCGACGCGGTGCTGCTGCCGCCGGCTCGGCGCGGCGACGTCGTGGCGGCGGCGCGCGACCGGGGCGCGACGACGATCGCGCTGGTTGACGGGTATTTCGAGCAGGCGCCCGCGGTCTGGCACAAGGAGATCCTCTGGGCGCTCAGCGAGGGCGTCGCGGTGTTCGGCGCGGCCAGCATGGGCGCGCTTCGGGCCGCGGAGCTGGCGCAGTTCGGCATGATCGGCGTCGGCCGGATCTTCGAGGCCTACCGGGACGGGCGGTTCGCGCCCTTCGAGGACCCTTTCGAGGACGACGACGAGGTGGCGGTGGTGCATGGTCCGGCCGAGACAGACTACGCGGGCACGCTGGCGCTGGTGGACGCCCGGGCGACGCTGGCGCGGGCGGCGGCCGAGGGCGTGATCGACGCGGCCGCGATGCGCGCCGTCGCCGCCGCCGGCAAGGCGCTGTTCTACAAGGGCCGGACCTGGCCCGCGATCCTCGCCGCGGCGCGGGCGCAGGGCGTGGAGTCGGGCGCGCTCGACCGGCTCGCGGCGGCGCTGCCGGCGATCGCGGTGGCGCAGAAGCGGGCCGACGCTCTGGCGCTGCTGGCGCTGCTCGCCGCGGGGGGCGCGGCGGCCGCGACGCCGCCGCCGTTCCGCTTCGAGCGCACGGCGATCTGGGACGCGGCTTTCCCAGATCTTGCGGGGGAGGCGGTGCATTGGCCTTCTCGCTGAATTCCTTCTTCGCGCCCACCGGCACGCGGTTCCGCCTCTTCGCGCAGGCGCCGGTGCTGGACGCGTTCGCCGTTCCCGAGACGGTCTGGGTCTCCTCGCCGGCGGGAACGGTCGGGCCTGGCCCCTCCGATCACCGGATGTACACGCTCTCGCCCATCGGAAAGCCGCCCTACGGCCCCGAGGACGCGCCGCCCTACCGCGGCCCCGCAGGGCCGCCGGCGCTCCCGGGCGCGGACGGTCATTTCGACGGGATCGACGTGGAGGACCCGGCGTTCCTCGCCGCCCATGTCTTCGGCAGCGCCCGGCGCATCCTCGACGTCTGGGAGGTCTATCTGGGCGGGCCGATCAACTGGCACTTCGACGCCACCCACGACCGGCTGGAGCTGATCACCCGGGTCGACTGGGACAACGCCCATTTCGGCTGGGGGTTTCTCGAATGCGGATCCGGCGCCGACGACGCCGGCGAGAAGCGCGCCTTCGCGCTGAACTTCGACGTGCTCGCCCACGAGATCGGACACGGGCTGGTGTTCGGGCTGGCGGGCGTGCCCTCCCCGCAGGGACTGACCCGCGACTACCGCGGCTTTCACGAGAGCGCATCGGACTGCGTGGCGATGATCTCGGCGCTGCATTTCGACAGCTTCCTCGACCATGTGCTGCGGGCGACCGAGGGCGATCTCTACGTCGCCAACGAGATGAACCGGATCGGCGAGCTGTCCGCGACCCGCCAGATCCGGGTGGCCTCCAACGCGGTCCGGCTGGCCGACCTGCGCCCCTCGACGGCTTCCGCCGCTGAGATGGGCGGCAAGGAGGTGCACGGGCTCGGCGAGCCGATGACCGGGGCGTTCTTCGACATCATGGTCGAATATTACGAGGACCGCCTGGTGGACACAGGTCTGCTGTCGCGGGCGCTGGCCGAGAAGACCCGCGCGGACGCCGCGGAGAACCGGCTCGACCCGGAAGTGGGGGCCGCGACCCGCCACGCCTTCCGCGAGAACCCCGAGGCATTCCGCATGGCGCTCTGCGACGCGCGCGACATGCTGGGCCTGCGCCTGGCGGAGACCTGGCGACGGCTCTACCCCGAGCGCCTGAGCCTCGGGCAGGTGGCGCGCGCCTATCTGGACGCCGACCGGTTCCTGAGCGGGCGCGAGCACCGGCGGCTGGCGGCCGAGTCGTTTCGCTGGCGCGGTTTCGAGATCGACTGAACCCGCTCTCGTCGCGGTAGAAATGCGGCGCGCGCTCCTGTAGCATGCGCGGGATTTCAGGACGCAGCGATAGTGGAGGGGCAGCGTGGCGGACAAGAAGCAGACGATGAGCCTGTCGCCGGGGCGCAGGCTCCGGCTCTACGGAAAGCTGGTCGAGGCGCAGGTGATGAAGGGCGCGGTGCCCGAGCGGTGGTTCCGCGCGCCGGCCTCGGCGACGGCGACGCGGCTCGCTCAGGTCAGCGGGCTGAACCTGCCGGCCGACGCGGACGCCGCGATCAACGAGACCGTGACGCTCACCAACGGCAACACCCGCGTGCTCGAGGTTCTCGACGGCGGGCTGGTGTTCGTCTTCGGCTACAGGCGCGGCGAGACGCTGACCAGGCTCCCCGAGCCGACGATGCTGCTGATCGGCCTCGCGCCGGACGCGGCCGGGAGCGCGCCCGACACCGAGGCGGAGGAGAAGGCCTTCCCGGCGGCGGAGTACCTGCGCTGGAGCCTCGACGACGACACCGCGGTGCTGGCGCTCGACCCTGAGGAAAGCGAACTCGGCGCGGCGCTGGGGATCGGCCCCGGCGGCGGCCCGGTCCCCGAGGCGGGCACCGGCGGCTTCACGCTGCGCGGCTCGGACGGCAAGCTCTACTACGTGCCCCAGGATCTCGACGGGTTCACGGTGCTCGACGACGGCGACCGCGGCGCACTGATGCTGGCGCCGGGCGTCGACCGGGACGACCTGCGGGTGCGCGAGCTTCACGACGACGGCTCGGGCGGCGTGATCCAGGCCCGGGCCATGATGCAGTCCCGCGCCATGATGCAGTCGCGCGCAATGATGCAGAGCCGCGCCATGATGCAGTCGCGCGCGATGATGCAGAGCCGGGCGATGATGCAGGCGCGCGCGATGATGACCGGCAACCTGCGCGACAAGGGCCACCGGGGCGAGGACTGAGCGACCGCGGAACCTTCGCCACCTTTTGTCTTTGCAGGCCTCCCCCTGATCGCTATCGTGAAAGGCCCGGCGGCGCGAATGACCGTCGGTCCACCACGAATGCGCGTTCCTGGGGAGGAATCACATGATGTCGAGAAAAGCCCTTTGGGCCCTGTCGGTCAGCGCGGCCGCGCTCTGCGCGGGGCCTGCGCTCGCCGGTCCGGAGAAGGTCGACGGCCCGGGCCTCGATCCGCAGTGCTTCGCGCCCTGGAGCGACGAGATCGGATATTTCCAATGGGAGAAGCGTGACGGGCCGCACAAGATCGCCGTCGTCAACGGCTTCGTCGGCAACACCTGGCGCATTCAGATGATCCAGACCGCCAAGGCCTTCGTCGAGCAGCCCGAGATCGCCAGCCAGATCGAGGAATTCAAGGCGGTCTCGACCGGCACCGACGTGGCCGCCCAACTCGGCGCCATCGAGGACTTCATCAACCAGGGCTATGACGCGATCATCACCATCGCGGTATCGCCGGAAGGTTTCGACCGGGTGATCCGGCTCGCCGACCGCAACAACGTTGTGCTGGTGCCCTTCGACAACATGCTCGACACCGACGCGGTGATGAAGGTCAACGAGGACCAGTTTGAGATGGGCCGCATGTACGGCCGCTGGCTCATCGAACAGCTCGGCGACAAGACAGTCGGCAAGATCCTCGAGGTGCGCGGCCTTCCCGGGCAACTCCGTCGACCGCGACCGGCATCTGGGCTTCCGCGAGACGTTCGAGCGACCGGGGACTGGGACATCGTCGAAGTCGTGGGCAACTGGGACGACGGCACCGCGCAGAAGGTGACCGCGGACGCCATCGCGGTGCATGGCCAGTTCGAGGCGTCGTCGTCCAGGGCGGAACGACCGGAACCGTGCGCGCGATGATCGACGCGGGCCACCCGATGGTGCCGATCGCCGGCGAATCGGAGAACGGCTTTCGCAAGCTGCTGGCCGAGTACAGCGAGACGGGCCTGAAGGGCACGTCGATCGGCCAGTCGCCGGGCCTCGTCGCCATCGCCATCAAGGCGGCGCTCGCGGCGCTCGACGGCAACGTCATGCCGCAGCTGATCTCGGTGCCGATCCCGTACGCCAACTACGACGAGCTTGAGGCGGGCAAGAACTACTGGCCCGACCTGACCGACAACTTCTTCACCGTGAACGAGTTCCCGCCCTGCGACGTGAACATCACGGCGACGGAGATCATGGCGAAGGACGCCGAGAATCCAGTGACGCCATCGGCCCGGGCCGTCCCGCATGGGGCGGCCCGGGCCGCGTCCCGCCGTCCGGAGCCGCCCCGATGACACGAACCCGGCAGCCGCGAGCCTCCGCCCGCCCCGCGCACATGTCGCTGAACGGCGTCACCAAGCGCTATGGCGGCGTCACCGCGCTCGACGATGTCGACTTCTCCTGCGCGCTCGGCTCGATCCATGCCGTCCTGGGCGAGAACGGCGCCGGCAAGTCGACGCTGATCAAGATCATGGCGGGCGTGGTCTCGCCGGACGAGGGCCGCATGACGCTGGCGGGCACGCCGGTCGCGTTCCCGGGCCGGAGGCGGCGAACGACGCCGGCATCGTCTGCATCTTCCAGGAACTGTCGCTGCTGCCGGACCTGAGTGTCGCGGACAACATCTTTATCGCCGATCCGCCGCGCCGCTTCGGGCCTGATCGACGGCGCGCCCAACGTCGGCGCGCCGAGGAACTTCTCGCCCGCATCGGCTGCGAGGACGTCAATCCGCTGTCGCGGGTCCGCGACCTGCCGCTGTCGCGCCGCCAGATGGTCGAGATCGCCAAGGCGCTCGCCAAGGACCCGACGCTCCTGATCCTCGACGAGGCCACCTCGGCGCTGACGTCCGCGGATGTCGAGAAGGTCTTCGACATCCTGCGCCGCCTGCGCGACGAGAACATCTCGATCCTGACCATCTCGCATCGTATGCACGAGATCGAAGCGATCGCGGACAGCTGCTCGGTCTTCCGCAACGGTCGGCACATCGAGACCTTCGACGAGGGTGCGCGAAGCGCCGACGAAATCGTGCAGATGATGATCGGCCGCGAGATCTCGGCGCATTTCCCGCCAAAGCGCGCATTCGCGATCCCGGGAAGACACTTGAAGTCGGAGGTTCTCGTGGGAGAACCGCCTGAACGACATCGACCTCGACATCGGCAAGGGCGAAATCGTCGGGCTGGGCGGCCTCGACGGCCAAGGCCAGAAGGAGCTGCTGCTCGGGCTCTTCGGAGTGCTCAGGAGCACCGCCGGGGAGATCCGGGTCGAGGGCAGGGGTCTCGATCGCCTCACCGGTCCGGCCAAAAAGGCCGGCATCGAGATGGCGCTGATCCCCGAGGACCGCAAGACCGAGGGCCTGCTGCTGCCGATGTCGATCGCCGACAATCTCGCGCTCGCCTCGCTGGCGCGGGTCTCGCGGGGTCCGTTCATCGACAACGCGGCTCTCGAGCAGGCGGTCGACGACGGGGTCGGCCGGATGCAGATCAAGGTCGGATCGATCGACGATCCGGTCTCGACGCTTTCGGGCGGCAACCAGCAGAAGGTGGTGATCGCGAAGTGGCTGATGACCAGCCCGAAAGTGATCCTGCTCAACGACCCGACCCGCGGCATCGACGTCGGCACCAAGCAGGAGATCTACCGGCTGCTGCGCGAGCTGGCCGAGGCGGTCGCGGCGATCCTGTTCTACTCGACCGACTACGAGGAGCTGATCGGCTGCTGCGACCGGGTCGCTGTTATGTATGACGGCCAGGTGGTGCGGGAGCTGCCGGCGAGGAGATCACCGAGCGCAACATCATCGCCAGCGCGCTCAACATCGGCGAGGCCGCCGCGTGAGCGTGCGCGCCCCGAGCCGCACGGGGATCTGCGGATCCGGCCGAGCAGAACGCGGCCCTCCTGACCGTGATCGCTGTCTTTTTCGCGTTCTACGTCTTCTACAACATGAACCATCCGCGCGGATTCTCGACCGCGGTCTACATCCAGAACGCAAACGAGGTCTTCACGCTGTCGATGGTGGCCATGGCGCAGACGCTGCCCGTCCTGCTCGGCGGGCTCGATCTCTCGGTCGGCGCGATCATGACTCTGGTCAACTGCCTCGCGAGCCACCTGCTGAGCGGCGGGCCGTGCGAGCTCGTTCTCGGCGTGCTCGGCTGCATGGTGGCCGGCGCGGCCTGCGGTTTCATGAACGGCTGCATCGTCGTCTACGGCCGCATCCAGCCGATCATCGCGACGTTGGCCACCGGCGCGATCTATCTCGGCCTCGCGCTCTTCCTGCGACCAACCCCCGGCGGCAGCGTGGACGGCGATCTTTCCTGGGCCGCGACCAACGATCTCTACGAGGTGGCGGCGACCTACGGCTTCGCGGGCGACGGCGATGCGTCCTGGTTCCAGCCAATAGCCTGGCTGCCGGTGCCGCTGATCCTTCTGGTCGCTGTCGCGGTGCTGGTCTGGGTCCCTTTCGCGCGCTCAGTGACCGGGCGCACCGTCTATGCGATCGGCTCGGGCGAGGGCGCCGCCTACATGTCGGGGCTCGACATCGACCGCGCCAAGATCGCGGCCTTCACGCTGGGCGGCTTCTTCGCGGGCCTCGGCGGTCTCTACCTCGCGCTCCAGACCTCGTCGGGCAACGCCGACATCCCGCAGGCCGGCGCCTACACGCTGAACTCGATCGCCGCCGTCGTGATCGGCGGCACGTCGCTGCTCGGCGGAGTGGGCTCCGCCATCGGCTCGATCTTCGGCGCGCTGATCCTGCGCACGATCTCCTTCAACTTCCGCATCTTCGAGATCGATCCGCTGCTCCAACCGCTTATCGAGGGCGTCGTGCTGCTGCTCGCCGTCAGCCTCGGCGCGCTGCGCGTGCTGCGGGTCAAGAACACGCTGGAGCTCTTCCGGTGAGCCGCGATGACCGACCTGCCCGCCGCAGCGCCGGCCGCTTCCGCCTCGTCCCCGACGACAAGCCGATCGTGATCGCGGCGGCCTTCATCCTGGTCATCCTCGCGGTCGGCACCGCCTACACGCTCACGACCCAGGGCACGCGACCCTGCTCGCGCCCACCTACCTGCTGCAGCAGCTTCAGGTCGGAGCCTTCCTCGGCATCGTCGCGGCCGGCATGATGCTGGTCATCCTGCTCGGCCACATCGACCTCTCGGTGCCCTGGACCATCGCCGCCGCCGCGATGATGGCGACGGCCGTCGGCGGTCCGGTGGCGATACCGGTGGGGCTCGCGGTCGGGCTCGCGGTCGGCCTCTTCAACGGCTTCGGCGTCGCGTTCCTGCGCATCCCGTCGATGATCTTCACGCTCGGCGTCAACGCCGTGCTGCGCGGACTGATGGTCGCGCACACCGGCGGCTTCGCGCCGCAGACCGCCGCCACCGACCTGATGGAATTCCTCGCGATCGGCCGGATCCCCGGCATCCCGGTGGCGCTGCTGGTCTGGGCCGTCGTGTCGGTCGGGATTGCTGTTCGTCCTGACCCGCACCTCGCTCGGCGATACATCTACGCGATCGGCAACAAGGAGGCGGCGGCCTATCTGTCAGGAGTGCCGACGCGTCGGGTCATCGTCATCGCCTTCGCGCTCTGCGGCATGGCCTCCGGGCTCGCGGGCACGCTGCTGGCAGGCTATTCGACCAAGGCCTACCAGGGCATGGGCGACGCCTATCTGCTGCCGGCCATCGCCGCGGTCGTGATCGGCGGCACCAATATCCTCGGCGGCCGCGGCCGCTATCTCGGCACGCTGGTCGGCGTGATCCTGATCGTGCTGCTCAACTCGGTGCTCTCGATCATGCAGATGCCCGAGGCCGGCCGCCAGGTCATCTACGGCAGCGTCATCATCGGCATGCTGCTGGTCTACGGCCGCGGGGCAAGGGTTACGCAATAGGAGGGGACGACGTGCTCACCGACACTTTCGAGGTTCGCGACAAGCGTTTCACGAAGCTGGTCTTCGGCAACGTGCACCGCGAGGTGCTCTACAAGGGCACGCGATGGTCCGAGGGCCCGGCGTATTTTCCCGCCGGGAAGTACCTGATCTGGTCCGATATACCCAACGACAGGCTGATGCGTTTCGACGAGACCGACGGCTCGGTCTCGGTGTTCCAGACGCCCTGCAACAACCAGAACGGCCACACGGTCGACCGCGAGGGCCGGCTCGTCGCCTGCGAGCACCGCGGCCGCTGCGTCAGCCGGATCGAGGTGGACGGATCGCGCACGGTGCTCGCCGCCCACTACCAGGGCAAGCGGCTCAACTCGCCCAACGACGTGGTGGTGAAGTCCGACGGCTCGATCTGGTTCACCGATCCCTCCTACGGCATCGACAGCGACTACGAGGGCGACGCCTCCCCGGGCGAACTCGACGGTGCCTGCCACGTCTACCGGATCGACGGCGACAGCGGCGAGGTGACCGCCGTCGTCACCGATTTCGAGAAGCCCAACGGCCTCGCCTTCTCGCCCGACGAGAGCATCCTCTACATCGCCGACACCGGCATGACCCACGTCGAGAACGGCCCGAGACACATCCGCGCCTTCCGGGTCGACGGCGCGAAGCTCTCCGGCGGCGAGGTCTTCGCCGAATGCGAGGTGGGGCTCTTCGACGGCTTCCGGATCGACGTGCACGGCAACATCTGGACCAGCGCCGGCGACGGCGTGCATTGCTACACCTCAGAGGGCGCGCTGATCGGCAAGATCCTCACCGGCGAGGTGGTCGCCAACGTCGAGTTCGGCGGCATCAAGCGCAACCGGCTCTACATCTGCGCGACGACGACGTTGCAGTCGGTCTATCTCAACACGCGGGCCGCGCCGCGGCCCGGCGGGCACTGAACGGGAGGGCGGGCGGATGGGCTCATACCTGTTCCGGAACGTCCGGGTCTGGGACGCGATGGACGACGCGGCCTACGCCGGCGAGGTCGTTGTCGAGGGCGACCGCATCAAGACCGTCGCGCGCGGCGCCGGCCAGATCGACGCGGGCGCGGCGGAGACCGAGATCGACGGCGGCGGGCGTTTCCTGATGCCGGGCATGGTCGAGGGCCACTGTCACCTGAGCTTCGTCGGGCCGGCGCGCAATCAGGACCTCGGCGAGATCCCGCCCGAGGAGCACCTGCTGCGCACCATCCGCAACGCGACCAAGATCCTCGATCATGGCTTCACCAGCGCCTATTCGGCGGCCTCGGCGAAGCTGCGCCTCGACGTGGTGCTGCGCCAGGAGATCGAGGACGGCTACGTCGCCGGGCCACGCTATCGCGCCGCCAGCCCGGAGATCACCACCACCGGAGGGCTGGGCGACGAGCGCCGGCCGCACATGCACGCCGAGAGCTTCGGGCTGATCGCCGACGGCGTGACCGAGATGCTCAAGGCGGTGCGCATGTGCTGCCGCGAGAACGTCGACAACATCAAGGTCAACATCAGCGGCGACGAGTTCGTCAGCCACGCGCGCGCGGAAGTGGTCTCGATCTCGGAGGAGGAGCTTTCCGCCGTGGTCAACGCCGCCCACGACTGGGGCAAGCGCGTCGCCTGCCACGCCCGCGCGGCGGAATCGGTCAAGCGCGCCGTGCGCACCGGCTGCGACTGCATCTACCATTGCGACTTCGCCGACGAGGAGGCCCTCGACATGCTCGAGGCGGTGAAGGACAAGGTCATCATCGGCCCGGCCTTCGGCCTCGTGCACAATGCGGTCTTCGAGGGCGACGCCGTGGGCCTGACCAGGGACATCGCCGAGGCGATGCACCTGCCGCGCAAGCTCGAGCACACGGTCGCCACCTATCACGAGATGCGCAAGCGCGGCATGAAGGTGGTGGTCGGCGGCGACTACGGCTTCACCATCACGCCGATGGGGCAGAACGCGCGCGACATCGGCCATTTCGTCAAGTTCTTCGGCTATTCGCCGGCCGAGGCGCTGCGCTGCGCCACCGCCGTGGGGGGCGAGCTGATGGGCCACAAGGGCGAGCTTGGCGTGATCGCCGAGGGCGCGCTCGCCGATATCCTGCTCGTCGACGGCGATCCGCTTGCCGACCAGTCGGTGCTGGTGGGACCCGGCAACTTCGCGCTGATCATGAAGGGGGGCGCGATGCATCGCGACTGGCGGCGCCCGGAGATGCGCTCCGAACTGGTCACCAGGAGCTACGACTGAGCGATGCGCCTCGCGGTGGCGGCGATCTGGGGCGGCGCACTGGCGTTCTTCGCGCTGGCCTTTGCGCTCCAGGACCGCGCGGTCTGGCCGGAGGACGCGGTCCGGGTGATCGGGGCCGACATCGCCCTCTTCACCGCCTCGCAGGCGCTCGGCGGGGCGGTGGCGGGGTTCCTGCTCGCCGGACTGTTCGGGCGCGGTGGGGCCGGCGGGCTGGCTCCTGTCGATCCTCGGCGCGATCCTGGCGCTCCTGCTCGGCAGCCTTGCGGGCGGGGCGATCTTCGGGCTGCGCGAGATCCTGTCCGGCGGCCAGGACCTCGTGCTGGGCCTGATCCGGGTCGGCATGGGGCCGCTCGGCATCCTCTTCGCGTCGGCCCAGGCGCCGCTGCTGGCGCTCGGGCTGGTCTTGTCGACGGCGTTCGCGCATCTGGTGGCGCGGCGGCTCCGCCGTCCACAGGCCGATCCTGGGCGTTAACACTTTTTCGTCATGAAATCAGAGGCTTGCAGATCCGCCAACCTTGGCGCGCTCAGGGAACCAGCACTGCAGCCCCCTTGAGCGCCCCCGAGCGCAGGTCCGACAGCGCCGCGTTCGCCTCCTCGAGCGGATAGCGGACCGTCTCGGTCCGCAACCCGAGCCCGGCCGCAAGCGTCAGGAATTCCTCGCCATCCCGGCGGGTGAGGTTCGCGACCGACTCGATCCGACGCTCGCCCCAGAGATCCGCATAGGGAAAGCCGGGGATGTCGCTCATGTGGATGCCGCCGCAGATCACCCGCCCGCCCTTGCGCACCGCCCGCAGCGCGACGGGAACCAGCGCGCCGACCGGGGCGAAGATGATCGCCGCGTCGAGCGTCTCCGGCGCGGCCACGTCCGATCCGCCGGCCCAGACCGCCCCGAGCGATCGCGCGAAGTCCTGGGCGGCGACGTCGCCGGGACGGGTGAAGGCGAAGACCCGCGATCCCCGCGCCTGCGCCACCTGGGCGGCGAGATGCGCCGCCGCCCCGAAGCCGTAGACGCCGAGCCGCTCGGCTTCGCCGGCCATCGCCAACGCCCGGTAGCCGATGAGGCCCGCGCACATCAGCGGGGCCAGACCCACGGCGTCGGCGGCCGCGTCGAGCGGAAACACGAAGGCCGCCTCGGCGACGCAACGCTCGGCGAAGCCCCCGTCAATCGTGTAGCCGGTGAAACCAGGCGCGTCGCAGAGGTTTTCCATGCCGTGGCCGCAGAACCAGCATGTCCCGCAGGTGCGCCCCAGCCAGGCCGCCCCTACGCGCTGTCCGACGCGAAGGCCGGCGACGCCAGCGCCCAGCGCGCCGACGCGCCCGACGATCTCGTGCCCGGGGATGATCGGAAGCTTCGGGTCGCGCAGATCCCCGTCGACTACGTGGAGATCGGTCCGGCAGACGCCGCAGGCCTCCACGTCGATGCGAACCTGGCCCGGGCCCGGACGCGGCGCCGGGGCGCGGATCAGCGCGAGCGGCTCCCCCGCCCGCTCCAGCGCCATCGCCCGCATCGTCTCGCCCGCGCCGCCCATGGCCGCATGCTCGCGACCACGGCGGCGCGGGTCAATGACGAAGGTCAATCAGCCCAGATAGACCTCGTCGAGCGGCGGGAAGCCGTTGAAGCCCACCGAGGCGTAGCTGGTGGTGTACGCGCCGGTGCAGAGGATCCGGATCCGGTCGCCTGATCGCAGCGCCAGCGGAAGCTGCACCGGGCGCTGCTCGTAGAGCACGTCGGCGGAGTTGCACGACGGTCCGGCGAGGATGCAGGGTCCGGTCTCGTCGTCGCCGTGGCGTGTCTCGAACTGGTAGCGGATCGCCTCGTCGATGGTTTCCGCAAGCCCCGAGAACTTGCCGATGTCGAGATAGACCCAGCGGTGAATGTCGTCCTCGTCCTTGCGCGACACCAGAAGCACCTCCGCGGCGATCACGCCCGCCTCGGCCACCAGGCCGCGTCCAGGCTCGGCCATCACCCGCACGTCAGGCCCGAACCGGGCGCGCACCCGCTCCATGACCGCGGCGGCGTAGTGCTCGGTCGCAGGCAGGGGCTGTCCGTAGAAGGCCGGAAAGCCGCCGCCGATGTTGAGGATGCGCAGGGCGTGACCCGCCGCGCGGCCCTCGGCCCACAGCGCCGCGGCCGCGTCGAGCGCCATCTCCCACATCAGGGGCTCCCGCATCTGGCTTCCGGCGTGAAACGAGACGCCCGCGATGTCGAGACCGAGCGCCGCGCCAACGTCCATCAGCCGCAGGGTCTCGCGGCGCGACGCGCCGAACTTGCGACTGAGCGGCCAGTCGGCCTGGGAAGCGTCCACCAGCATGCGCAGGATCACCCGCGCGCCCGGCGCGAGGGCGGCGATCTTGAGGAGCTCCTCCTCGGCGTCGGCGGCGAACTGCTCGACCCCGGCATCGTGCGCGAAGGCAATGTCGGACGCGCGCTTGATGGTGTTGCCGAAGGCGATGTCGGCGGCGGGGACGCCGAGGCCGAGACAGAGCTCGATCTCTCCGCGCGAGGCGGCGTCGAACTTCGCGCCCATGTCGGCGAGGGTCCGGATCACCCGCGGCGCGGGGTTCGCCTTGACCGCGTAGTGCACCGCCACGTCGGGACCGAGGCCAGCGGCGAGGGCGGCGTATTTCGCCCGCAGCAGATCGAGGTCGAAGACCATCGTCGGCCGGTCGAACGTCCGACCGCGCAGGAACGCGTCCTGCCGCGGGGAAACGGCGGTCAGAATCGGATGAGGGTCGGCCGATACCGGCGCCCCCGCAAAAGCGGCAGCGTGTCGCATGCGCATCTCCATTAGCCCCAGCGACCGGACCCCGGCCGCCGATGTTACCAAAGAGACGTTACCGTCGCTGCTTGTATCCCGGGTGGGACGCTGACAGAGGCGCGTGCGTTGGCGTCAGGATGCGGGATATGCGGTCGCGCCTGCTTCGAATCAAGAAGAAAATATTCTCGGCGACTCAATGTCTTCCTTGACGTGGCGAATCGTGGCCGATGCGCAACGCTCTACCTATGGTTGTATGAATTGATGCCTAAAAACTACTCAGAGGCGAGCTTCGGGCAGCCAGCCGCGGTAGAGCGGGTGGTCTGCGTCGAAAGGAAGCGAGACCGGCGCGCCGGCGCGGGCCGAGGCGTAGATGGCGGTGACGAGCTCCAGGGAGGCCCGGCCGTCCTCGGCGGTGACTTCGCGCCGCCCGCGCCCGTCCAGCGCGTCGGCCGCCGCCTCGAAGAGCCCCGCATAGCCCGCCAGCGGGGCCGGCGTCGCTGCGACCACCGCATCGACGTCGGCCTGCGCGACCGGCTTGCGGGCGATGAAGCGCCAGGCCCGTTCGGCCGGGGCGTAGGGGTCGGCGCCGCTCTCGACTGTGACGCCCTCGAAGCAGAGCCGCAGACGGCTTGTATTTCCCGCGGCGCCCAACGTCACCGAACTGGTGATCAACGCCCCGTTCGCGAGGCGGAAGGTGATCGCCGCGCAATCCTCGACCTCGATCTCGTTCACCGCGGTGGCGAGTTCTGCATAGACCCGCGCCACCGGGCCCACGAGAAAGGACATCATGTCATGGATGTGGATGGCGTGGCCGAGGATGGCGCCGCCCTGCTCGCCCGCCCAGGTTCCGCGCCAGGGCACGGCGTAATATTCGGCGTCCCGGTCCCAGTGGGTCTCGAGCGTGCCCGCGTAGGGTCGGCCCGCCAGCCCTGCGTCGACGAGCGCCTGCAACTGAGCGGCGCCGAGCCCGAAGCGGTACTGGAAGATCGGGAGCAGTCGTCCGCCGCCGGCTTTCACCCGCGCGATCAGGTCGTCGGCCTCCGCGAGGCTCGAGACCAGCGGCTTCTCGCAGATGACCACGCGGCCGGCGTCGAGCGCCCGAGCGCAGACCGCATGATGCAGGTGCGGTGGCAGGCAGACGTCGATCACGTCGAGGCTCTCGTCGGCCAGCGTCTCGTCCAGCGACGGCGTCCAGACCGCCCCGGGCGCCTGCGCCGCCAGCGCCCGGCCGCGCGCCTCGTCGAGATCGCAAATCGAGGCCACCTCGAAGCGGTCCGGCAGGCGCGCGTAGCCGGCGAGATGCGCAGCCCCGATACCGGCCCCGAGAATGGCGACCCGGCGCGTCACCGCGCCTCCGCCCGAGCCTGGGCCCGGATCGCGAGATCCGTCACCCGGAAGGTGTGGTCCTGGGCGACCGCGGTTTCGGTCCGGTCGCGGACGTCCGCGATCAGCCGCCCGAAGTACGGCAGGCCAGCGTCGCGGCAGTCGATGCGCGCGTTGCGCGAGCCGTTGACCAGGAACAGGCTGTCGGTGACGTGCGGCGCGCCGATGTCGGTGTACTTGCGCAGCTCCATATGGCCCTCGGTCCCGAGGATGAAGAGCCGCCCGTCGCCCCAGGTCGGCAGACCGTCGGAGGTGAACCAGTCAAGCCGTGCGTATCCGTGACCGCGGTCGCCGACGAGGGTCATCTCGCCGAAGTCCTGGAACTCCGGATGCTCCGGCAGGGTGGTGTTCTCAACCAGCGCATGCGCGATCTCGACCTCGGTCGATCCGGTGAAGTGCAGGAACTGGTCGATCTGATGCGAGCCGATGTCGCAGAGGATCCCGCCGAAGCGCTCGCGCCGGAAGAACCAGTCTGGCCGGGTGCGCAGGTTCTGCTTGTGCGGGCCGAGGCCGACCGTCTGGATCACCCTGCCGATCGCGCCTTCCGCGACCAGCGCCGAGGCGCGCGTCACCGCCGGCACCTCGAAACGCTCGGAGAAATTCACCGACCAGATGCGCCCGGTGCGCGCCACGCAGTCCCTGATTGCGGAGAGCTGCTCGGGCGTGGTGCAGCCGGGTTTGTCGACCATCACGTCCTTGCCGGCCTCCATCGCCTCGATGGCGAGCGCGGACCGGTCGGCGGGCACCGCCGCGATCAGAACCATGTCGACCGCCGGATCCTCGAGGATGCGCCGGCGATCGTCGACGCGCTCGAGGTCGGCGAAGACCTCGCGGAACTTCGTCTCTGGTGACCGCAGGCCCGTCGCTCCACCAATGGCGACAGGCGCAGCCGCGCTCGCGCATCCGGGTCAGCATGCCGAAGATGTGGCCGTGATCGATGCCGAGCACGCCGAGGGTCAGGCCGCTGTCCATCATCCGCTAGTCCTCCCGCAGCACCACGTGGCGCCCCGCCGCGCCGCTTTCCTCGAGAGCGGCGATCAGCCGGTGAACGCCCAGCGCCTCCCGCCCGGGCACGCGCGGCGGGCGACCATGGGCGAGCGCGTCGGCGAAGTCGGCGATCATGTCGCGGTGCCAGTCGGAGGTGAAGGCCATCGGATCGGCGCCCGAGCCGGAAGCGGTGGCCTGGCCGATCGTCTCGCTGCGCCCATCGAGCCAGTCGAGAGTGAGCATGTTGGTGTCGAGCCGGGCGGACGCCTTCTCGAAGCCAAGCGTGATCGTCTCGCCCCGGCCCGGGTAGCTCGCAGTGGTGGCGAACACCGAGCCGACGGCGCCGTTGCGAAAGCGGAGCCCGGCGCTGACGAAATCCTCAGCCTCCATGCGGTGAAAGCCGGTGGTGGCGACGAGCGCTATCGCCTCCGCGACCGGTCCGGTGAAGCTGAGCATCAGGTCGAGCGTGTGGATCGCCTGGCTGATCAGCACCCCGCCGCCGTCGCGGGCGTAGGATCCCCGCCCGGGCGCGTCGTAGTAGCTCTGCGGCCGCCACCACGGGATGCTGACCTCGACAGTCAGCAGCGCGCCGAAGCCGCCGTCCGCGATGCGGTCGCGGAGCGCCATCGCGGCGGGGCGGGCGCGGTGGTTGAGCATCACGCCGAGGGTGACGCCGCGCCGTTCGGCGATCTCGCAGAGCCGTTCCGCAGCGTCCAGGGTCCGCTCGACCGGCTTTTCCATCAGGATCGGCTTGCCGGCCGCGGCGAAGGTCTCAACGAACGCCTCCCGCGCGTTCGGCGGGGTCGCGAGGATGACGAAGTCCACCGCGCCGTCCGCGGCGATCTCCTCGGCGGAAGCGTAGGCGCGTGTGGTCAGGCCCGGGTGGCGCTCGATCCAGCGCGCAGCGCTCTCGGGGCTGCTCGCCATGACGCCACGAAGCGACATCCGGTCGGAGAGACCCTCGAGCGCCGCTGCATAGGTCGGGCTGACCATGCCGAGGCCGACCATCGCCACGCCGGTCTTCGCGGAGGCCGTCATCGCGCGTCTCCGGAGGCGACCTCGAAATCGAGCGCCCGCTCGCCCTCCCCGGCGAAGACGTGAAAGCCGGATGCATCGAAGCTGACGCCGATCTCCTGGCCGCGCCGGAGCGGGATCTGGTGGGCGTGCTGGACCGTCAGGGTCTCGCCGTTGGGAAAGACCGTATAGATGTAGGTCACTGATCCGAGCTGCTCGAAGTTCTGCACCTTCACGCGCAGATCCCCGGCCCCCTCGAGCGAAACCCCGATCGCCTCGGGGCGCACGCCGACCGTCGCGGATCCGCTCGGGGCCGCGAACCCGTCGCGCACGCGCAAAGCGCGCGTGAGGCCACAGTCAAGCGTCAACGTCGCCGGATCGCCGGCGTCCAGTCGCCCTTGCAGGAAGTTCATCTGCGGCGCGCCGATGAAGCCCGCGACGAAGCGGTTGGCCGGGCGGTTGTAGAGGTCGAGCGGGCGGCCGATCTGCTCGATGCGGCCGGCGCGCAGCACCACGATCCGGTCGGCCATGGTCATCGCCTCGACCTGGTCGTGGGTGACGTAGATCATCGTGTTGCCGAGCTGGGCGTGCAGGTTGGAGATCTCGACCCGCATCTGCAGGCGAAGCTCTGCGTCGAGGTTCGAGAGCGGCTCGTCGAAGAGGAAGATCACCGGCTCGCGGACGATTGCGCGGCCGATGGCGACGCGCTGGCGCTGGCCGCCCGAAAGCTGTCCCGGGCGACGGTCCAGCAGGGCCTCGATCTGCAACAGCTTCGCGGCGCCTTTGACGCGTTCGTCGATCTCCGCCCGCGGCATCCGCATGTTCTCCAGCCCGAAGGAGAGGTTCGCGCGCACGCTCATGTGAGGATAGAGCGCATAGGACTGGAAAACCATCGACAGGCCCCGCTCGGAGGCCGGCACGTTGTTGACCCGTCGCCCATCGAGCACGATGTCGCCGCTGGTGGGGTCGTCGAGCCCGGCGATCAGGCGCAACAGCGTGGACTTGCCGCAGCCCGACGGTCCGACGAAGACCACGAACTCGCCCTCCTGGATGGCCAGATCGACGCCGTGGATCACGTGCACCGGCCCGAAGGACTTGCGGATCTCGCGGAGTTCGAGAGCGTGCGCCTGGCTCATTTCAGCCCCGTCGTGGCGATGCCGGTGGTGATGAAGCGCTGCAGGTAGACGAAGACCAGCGTGACCGGCAGCAGCGACACCACGGTCATCGCGAGGATGTAGTGGAAATCGGAGTTGAACTCGCCCGAGAAGGTCGTGAGGCCGATCTGGAGCGTGTGCTTTGCCGGATCGGAGATCAGCACGATCAGCGGCCAGAGAAAATCGTTCCAGCGCCAGATCATCGACAGGATCGCCAGCACCGACAGCGCCGGCAGCGAGAGCGGCAGGATGATGCGCCAGAAGATCCGCCATTCGCTGGCCGCGTCCATGCGCGCGGCCTCGAGAAGCTCGTCGGGAATGGTCAGCATGTACTGTCGCAGCAGGAACACACCGGTCGGCGTCGCGGCCGCTGGCACGATCACGCCCCAGAGCGAGCCGAAGATCCCGAAGGACCAGACCACGAAGAAGAGCGAAACGAGGATGATCGAGGACGGGATCAGCAATGTCGCGACGATCAGGATGGTGAAGGTCAGCCGCCCGCGGAAGCGGTACTTCGAGAGCGCGAAGGCCGCCATGGCGTTGATCATCAGGGTGATCAGCGTCGCCATCACCGTCACGAACACCGTGTTGAAGAGGTAGGTGAAGAAGTTGAAGTTGTCCTGGCCGTTCCGCTTCAGGATCGGGTCGAGATAGTTCTCGGTCGCGATCCTGATTTCCTCGGATGGGCGCAGGTCCTGCCGCGGCGCCTGAAACACGGTGGCAGGATCCTCGACACGCGCGACATCGGTCATCGCCCGGGTCGGGCCGGCCTTGAAGACCTCGGCGATCTCGCCGCTGTCATCCACCCATTCGTAGATCGGTTTCGGTCCGACGCCGTCGACCTCGCGCTCCACCTGCGCAAGCGGGAGGAGGCGCGTGTCGAAACTGTCGATGGCGCGCTCGGGTTTCAGCGAGCTCAGGAAGGTCCAGGCGACCGGCACGAGAATGATCAGAACGCCGAGCAGCAGGTAGAAGTACGCGAAGACGTCCGCCGCCCCGATCGCCCGGGTTCCGTCGGCGGAGCCCTTCGTGCGGGAGATGAAGGCGAGCAGGCGCGACATTGCTGTCAAAACTCCGATTGCCTGCGGGTGACGTAGAGCTGGAAGAAGGTGAACACTGCAATGACCGCCGCCATCAGCACCGATCCCGCCGCAGCCTCGCCGTAGGCCGGGCTGTCGCCGGTGAAGGCGGTCTCGTAGATGTTCTGGACGATCATGAAGGTCTCGCGCCCCGGGCCGCCGCCGGTCAGCAGCCAGACCTCGTCGAAGATCTGGAAGCTGCGGATGAGCGAGAGCACGAGAACCACCGTCAGCGTGGGCATCACCAGGGGCAGTGTGATGCGGAAGAACACCCGCGGCGCCCGGGTCGCGTCCATCTTGGCGGCCTCGTAGAGATCGGCGGGGATCGCCTGCAGCCCGGCCAGCAGGATCAGCATGTAGAAGCCCATGTGCGACCAGCAGAACACGAAGACCAGCCAGAAGAACGGCCAGTTGGTGTTCGGCGTCACGAGCCAGTTGATCGGGCGGAAGCCGCTGAAGTCGAAGACAGCATCGAACTGGATGGTCAGCAGCAGCAGAAGCGAGATCGCCGCGAGGGCCATCAGCGCGAACCGCGCCGCGGGATGCGCGACCCCAACCATGTAGAGCGTGGCCGCGGCCACCGCGGCGCCCAGCCAGAAGCTCAGCCCCGTCCCGACGCCGACCAGCTGGAGCGGGTCGGCCCAGGTGAAGACCAGCACGAAGAGCGCCCCGAAGAGCGTCGACCAGATGACGGAGGGCTCTACGCCGCCGCGAAGGGCGCGTTCGCTGGTCACGAAGAGCAGGATCGCCATGAAGATGCTCGCGGCGATGTCGAACCCAGCCAGCCCGGCCAGCGAGGTCATCGACTGCGCGCCGCCGTCGAGCATGGAGTTCAGCATCCCCTTGCGGTGCAGGACCCAGTGCCAGATGTTGGCGATCACCACCGGAGAGAGCATCACCGGATAGAAGAACATCGCCCGCCAGAAGCCGCGCCCGGCGAGCGACTTGTTGACCACCAGCGCCGTTGCCAGCGAAACCGCGCAGATGATCGGCACCTGGATCACGACGAACCAGAGCGTATTGTACATCCCCGTCCAGAAGTTGAAGCCTTCGTTGGAGCAGGACTTGGGCGAGAAAATCGTCTCGCAGTCGAAGATGCGCGAATAGTAGTCGAGCCCGACCCAGGGTCGGTCGAACAGCGAGATCGAGGAGCCGCCGGTAAAGGAGACGTAGAAGTTCAGGATCATCGGCAGGAAGGTGAAGAAGCCGAAGATCAGCATGTTGGGCAGGAGCAGCGCGTAGGGCACTCCCGCCCGTCCCCAGACGCTCTGGGCGAGTTCGACCGGGAAGCCCACCAGATCCATGGCGAACTGAGGAAGCTGGCGCAGGGAGTAGCGACGACGGGCGAAGAGCCAGAGCGAGCCGCCGACGCCCCAGACGAGCGCGACGAGAAGCGTCAGCGCAAGGGCCGGCGTCACGTTGGACGCCGGAGTTCAGTGGCAGCGCGCGGCGCTCGGGGATCATGCAGGACCGGACGCCCCGAGGGGCGTCCGGCGGAATTCGGCTTCGGCTCCACGCGCTCAGTTGGCGTTGGTGGCGATGTCGGCCTCGATCTTCTCGACCGCCTCGTCGAGCGTGAGCTCGCCGTTCATCGCCGCGCCGAGGTATTCGGTCGTGGCGTTGAAGATGACGAAGTTGCTCGGATTGCCCTGCGCCTGGAACGCCTGCGGCGTCTGCTCGGCCGCGGTGGCGACCATCTGCGCGAACAGGTTCAGTCCCTCCGCGACCGCTTCGGATGCCCCTGCGGAAGCGTAATCGAGACCTTCCTGCTGAAGGCTGGCATGGGCGGGAATCGCAAAGGTGCGCGTGTACCATTCGCGTGCGTTGTCGGTCTCGCCCATCCAGGCCACGAACTTCGCGGCCTCGTCGGGGTTCTCGCTGTGGTTGAAGGCCACGAGCCCGGCCCCGCCCGGCATGACGCCGCAGCCAGCCGGGCCGCACGGAACCGGCACCACCGCCCAGTCGAACTTGTCGCCGACGTTGGCCTGAACGTTCCCGGTGTTCCAGGACCCGGACATGTAGAACGGGACGTCCTCGTTGAAGAACATCTCGTTGCCGTTGGCGTACTTCCCGCCCGAGACCGCCGGCCAGACGTCCGGCGGCATCAGGCCGCTGGCGTGCCAGTCGAGCATGCGCTGGGCGAAATCCTTGAAGCCCTGGTCGATCACCCAGTTGCCGTCGGCGTCGAAATAGGCCGCGCCGTAGGACATCGCCGGACCCGCCATTCGGTGCCCGGAGCGATCCATGACCATGCCCGCGTAGGCGCCGCTGTCCATGACCGCCTGCGTCGCCTCGGCCCAGTCGTCCCATGTCGAGCCCGGCGGCGGAACCTCGACGCCGGCCTCCTCGAACATCGTGAGGTTCACGAAGGGTCCCGTCACCGTCATCTCGGAATGGAAGCCGTAGATCCCGTCGGGCTTGCCGGCGCGGTACCATGGCAGCACCGCGCCGTAGTTCGCCTCCCATGCCTCCGCATCCACGTAGGGAGTGAGGTCGATGTAGTAGGGGTTGAGGCCGCCGAGGTTGGTTACGAGCGCCACGTCTGGGCCCGATCCGGCCTCAAGCTGAACGGGCAGTTGCTCGCGGATCACGTCGTATCCGACGACGTTCATCGTGATGTTCACGTCCGGCGCGACTTCCTTGTAGCGCTCGATGAAGTCGGCCATCACCTCCGCCTGGTTGTCGTTGGCGTTCAACATCAGGTCGAGGTCCACCGCCCAGGCGCCGCCCGCGCTCAGGGCCGCGATCGCGCCCGCGCCCAGAAACCGCGCGATGTGCTTGCGTTGGTCTATCATAACTCCTCCCGAAACTGCGATTGTCGCTTGTTTTGTTAGGATAGTGCGCGAGCCCCGCTGGCCCGTCAACTCAAACCCTCGGAGCCGCCCGGCGGCGCTGCGTCGAGGTGGCCTGCAAGGAAGTCGAGAGCCCGTCGGCGCATCTCGGGCGTCTCCCCGTGCCCGGCTTCGGGATCCACCACGAAGGCGAGCCGGCCCGCCGCGCCAAGGGCGACATACGCCGCCGTCAGCTCTGCGCGCGCCGTCTCGAAGCAGCGTTGCGGCGTGCTCCAGTCGCGAAAGCCTACGGCGTGCAACTGCGCGCGCGGCGCGCCGAGGCTCGCAAGGTGCCCGGTGCTCCAGCGCGCCAGGAGACCGGGAACGGTCATGTACTGTCCGTGTCCGTCGTGGGCGTCCGCCTCGATCAGGCAGGCGAGATCCGCAAAGCAGCAGAGGCTGACCGCCGCGCGCACCCGGTCATCGAGAGCCGACAGCCACCAGGCCAGCGTGCCTCCCATGGAGACGCCGAGCGCGCCGATGCGCCCGGCGTCGACGCCGGGCAGCCCGGCGAGATGTTCGAGACCGGCGACCTGTTCGCCGAGCATCTGGCCGAACAGCGTCGTTCCGCGCCACAGATGCGCCTTGGAGGTCGCCGATTCCGTGCTGTCGGACCTCGCCCCGAAGCAGGGCATTTCGAGGCAGAGAACGACGAAGCCGAGCGCCGCCATCGGACCCGCATAGGGTGCGGTCAGCGCCGGCCGCCCATCAATGAGCTCCTCCTTGCCGATGTCGTAGCGCCCGCCGTGGGCGTGGCAGTAGAGGATCGCCGGCGCAGCGCGGTCCATGCGCCGTGGCGTGACCAGATAGGCGGGCACGATCGCCTCTCCGTCGACGCTGGGGAAGGCGAGGGTCTCCAGGGTGAAGCCGTCGCGCACCTCCCGCGCAACGCGTCGCGGCGGGCCGAACGAGCGGCGCACCGCCGCGCCGCCCAGCAGACTCCAGACGCCTTCGCGCACCGTCGGATGGGTCTGCATGGCGCTCCTCCACAGGCCGCGGTTGCTCGCGCGGCCATGATCGCGGATGCTGCTCTCCCGGCGGCGATTTCTCAAGCGATACGCGCAATGACCGATCCTCTTCCCTGGCGGACCCTCGGGCCCGGCGAGTCCATCAACCGCTGGCGCATGTCCCGTGCCGACGAGCGGCGGTTCCCGGGCCGCGCCCGCCCGATGCCGGATCGCGTCGACTATCGCTTCGTCACCGGATGGGTGGACACCGGCGACCTCCCTTGCCGCGAGGCCCTGAAGGGTATGGTCGCGAGCCGTGGCGAGATCGCCTTGCCGGAGGAGCCGCTCGAGGAGGTCTACGCCGGGGGCGACGCGCCCAACGTCGATTTCTCGCAGTTCAGACACCTGCCGACCCTGATCACGCGAACGCTGCAATGCTGCGTCCGCGCCGAGAAGGCCGGGAGCGCCCGTTTCGAGCTCGAGACATGCGGCGGCGTGACCCTCTGGTTGGGACGCGCGCGCGTCCTCCAGTTCGAGCCCTTCATCCGCAACCAGCCGTCGCGGACCGGTTTCGAGATCGCCCTCGGACGCGAGGCGCATGACCTGACCGTGCGGCTGGAGGAGTTGCACGAGCGCGACACGGCCTGCTTCTTCCGGCTTACGTTTGTAGACGGGGCGGCGCGACCAGCGATCGCGCTGCGGGGCGTCGACCGTGTCCGGCTCGACGACGCGCTCGACACCCTTGGCGGCGTCCGCACCGAGAGGGTGTTCTACGAGCACGGGGCGGTCCGCGCCGTCTCGGACCACGCGCCGCGTCAGGCCCATGAAATCAGGCTGACGTCGAACGGCCAGTTCCCACGCGGTGGCATCTCGGGGTTCGAGCAGCGCGACCCTGCCGTCAGGTTCACGCTCGGGCCCCAGCACAAGGGCGCGCCGCTCTTCGACGCGGCCAAGGCCGAGGCGGGCTGCCTGCGGCTGGTCTTTGAGACCCATGCCGAAGGGGCCCGGCTCGCCCGGGAGATCGGCGTCACCGCCCTGCCCGCGCCGGTGCGGCTCGATCAGCCGACGCTCGCGGCGCGCAAGGCCGCGGCGCTCGATCGCATCGTAGCCCGCGCGGATTTCGAGCCCTCCGTCGCGCTGGCGCTTCTGAAGAACGGGGCTGCGCCGGCGCGTGTGGAGAGCATCCTCGGCGTCGCCATCGACCAAGTGAACGCCCGCTTCGACTGCGCCGACTTCACGCTTCTGCCGCTGATCTGGATCTGGGCCGAGGAACGCGAGCTGCTGGCGCCGGAGGTCCGGAGCGCGCTGCGCGCCGCGATCCTCGGATTCCGATACTGGCTCGACGAGCCGGGTGACGACGTGATGTGGTTCTGGTCGGAAAACCATGTGCTCTGCTTCCACGTAGCCCAGCTCGCCGCCGGCGCGTTCTTTCCAGACGAGACCTTCGCCAATAGCGGCAGGAACGGCGCCGCCCTCGCCTGCGACGCTCGCGCGCGCCTCGAGCGATGGTTCGCCTCGATCGAGAGCCACGGGCTCGGCGAATGGAATTCCTCGGCCTACTATCCGATCGATCTGCTTGCGCTTCTGGCACTGCACCGGCTGTCGCCCGACCCAGGCCTTTGCGAGCGGGCCGCACGGCTGATGGACGAGATCTTCGCCATGTCCGCGCTGCACACGATCGGCGGCGTACCTGCGGGATCCCAGGGCCGGGCCTACGAGAAGGAGCTTCTCGCCGGTCCTGCGACCGAACTTGGGTCGCTCGCCGCAGTCGCCTTCGGCGGCGACTGGCGACCGGGCTACGAGCGGGCGGCTGCTCTGTTCTGTCTGTCCGACTACGCCCCACCCGAGGGGCTCGCGCTTCTCGCCGCCCCGCGCCCGGGCGAGCGGATCCATGCGCGCTATCCCCAGGGGCTCGACCGCACCGCCAAGCTCACGCTCTGGAAGACCGCGCACGCGCAGCTTTCCAGCGTGTCGGAACACCGCACCGGCGAGGTCGGGCACCAGCAGCACGTCGTGGATCTTCAGTTCGCGGCGCATCCGATGGCGCGGGCCTGGATAAACCATCCCGGCGATCTCAAGCCGTGGTCCGAGCGCCGACCCTCGATGCTCGCCGGCAACGCCCGGCTGCCGCGCGTCGCGCAGGCCGCCAACACCGCATTCCTGATCTACGACCTTGCGCGCGACCCCACTTCCATTCCGTTCACGCAGTTCTTTGCGGTGACCGACGCCTTCGACGCGATAGAGAAGCATGGCGACTGGATCGTGCTACGGTCCGGTCGGGGCCTTGCGGCGCTCTGGTGCTCAACTCCGCTCGCGCCCGTCGAGGCCGGGCTCTACCGCGGGCGTCTCTGGCGCGCCGCGGCGCGCCGGGTCGGCTGGATCATCCACGTCGATGACACGGATGCGCCCGAAGAGGCGGCGTTTCGCGCGGGCCTCGCGGCGGCGCGTCCCGTCTTCGACCCCGACGGCCTAGCCCTAGCGGTGGCCGGGCTCGGACCGGCGCGGTTCGATCTGGCCCATGACGGGTCGCTCCGGATCGGCGGCGCCCCCCAGGCGCGCTGGCCTGGGGACTCGCAGCCGCGGATCGAGATCGCCGGCGCGCTGGCGCCGTGGCGCGTCGCGCTCGGCCGCCCCGAGGGCTAACCGCGCGGCTCAGACGACGCGGACGTCGAGCGCGCCAAGACCGGCGATCTCGCCGCGCAGCACATCGCCGCGCGACACGGCGCCCACGCCCGCCGGCGTGCCGGTCAGTATTACGTCCCCGGCGGCGATGTCGTAGTACTCCGAGAGATGAGAGATTATCTCGGGCGTTTTCCAGATCATCTGATCGAGGTCGCCCTCCTGCCGGAGCGCGCCGTTGACGGAAAGCGCGATCCGGCCCGCCGCTGGGTGGCCGACCTCGGTGACAGGCCGCAGCACGCCCGCCGGCGCGGCGCGCTCGAAGGCCTTGCCGACCTCCCATGGCCGGCCCGCCTTCTTCGCCTGCGCCTGCAGGTCGCGCCGGGTCATGTCCAGCGCAATTCCGTAGCCGAAAACGAAATCGAGCGCCGCGGCCGCCGGCACGTCGCGGCCGCCGTCCCGCAGCGCCACCATGAGCTCGATCTCGAAATGCACGTCGGCGCTCTTCGGCGGGTAGGGAAAGACGCCGGATCCATCGAGGCACTCGGGGTTCTTCTGGAAAAAGAACGGCGGCTCCTTGTCCGGATCGTGGCCCATCTCGATGGCGTGTTCGGCATAGTTGCGGCCGATGCAATAGACCCGGCGCACCGGGAAGAACCCTCCGCCCGACACCTTCAGCGTCGGCCGCGCGGCCACCTCGATCACGTCGTCGCCCATGCGGCCGTCCTCCGTTCAGTGCCTGCCGATCGCAGCGATGCTAGGTGCGAAGCCCGGGCTTCGCATCAGGGTCCGGCACCGCTCGAAACGCGCGGTGGCGTAGGCCCAGAAATCCTCCGCCGGATTGCCGTTGGCGTGCTGGATCAGTCCCCAGAGGGTCCAGAGCAGATCGCACATCGCCTTGTATGCGACGACCCGCGCCTGGTCAGAGACTTCCGGCGGACCCTCGAAGTAGGCCTCAAGCATCTCGCGGTCGTGCTCGGGCGCAAATCCGGCTTCGACCGAAAGGTCGGCGAGATCCCACAGGGGGTCATTCATGCCGGAATACTCCCAGTCGACCAGCCACATGCGCGCGCCGGTATCGATGAAGTTCTCGCAGAGCGGATCGCAGTGACAAGGGGCCAGCGACGTCGGGGCGGCGTCGAGCGCGGCGCGCACCCCGCCCGCTTCGGCGACGGCGTCGTGGTAGCCCTCGGGCAGGGTCGCGCCGAGATCGGCCAACACCCGCAGATAGTCGTCGATCATCGAGAAGAGCTCGAAGCGGAAGTCGAAGACCTGGCCGCTGCGGTGCAGCTTGCGGAACGCCCGCGCCGCGCGCGCCGGCGCGCCGGGCAAGCTGCGGAAGAGCTCCGGCGTCATGGTCCGGCCCTCGACATGGCGGGTGAGCATCAGCCCGCACTCCGGATCGACCGCAACGACCTCGGGAGAGACCCCCGCCCGTGCCGCGGCGGCGGCGTTCGTCGCCTCGACCGCCCGATCGATGTAGGCCCCGGTGCCCTCTCCAGGCAGGCGCAGCACCAGGTCTTCCCCTGCTTCCGCGGGCCGCACCCTGAAGACTTGGTTGGTCAAACCGCCCAGCCGCTCGACCTCGGCCAGTCCGGTAGTCCCGGCGAAACCGGACAGGCGACGCATCGCCGAGAGCACTTCTTTCTTGCCCATTCCGCGCCCCGCGCAGCATCCTGTGATGCGTGTCGGCCGACAAGACACCGCGTCGGCGACCCGCGTCAACCTCGGGCAGGAAGGGAAGCGATGCCGCAAGAGCAGGGCGACGACAGGCTGGGCGCTGTCTATGGGGCCGAGGGCGGCGACGAAATCGCGCGGCTCTACGACGACTGGGCCGAGGGCTACGAGGTCGAGATGGCGGCGCTGGGATACCGGCATCCGAGCGTGTGCCTCGCGCTCCTCGCGCGACATCTGCCCGCAGGCGCGGGCCCGGTGCTCGACGCCGGCGCCGGGACCGGGCTGATCGGCGAATGGCTGGGCATTCTCGGCTACGCCCCCGTGGACGCCATCGACATTTCGCCCGGAATGCTCGCGGTGGCGCGCCGTAAGGGGGTCTATCGCGAGCTTGTTGAGGCCGATTTCACCAAGGTGACGCCGTTGCCGGAAGCCGCCTACGCCGGGGTCGTCTGCGCCGGCGTGTTCACCAGCGGCCACGTGGGCGTGGAGGGCGTTGCGCCCCTGCTGCGGCTGGCGCGCCCCGGCGGCGTACTCGCGATCACCGTGAAGCAGGGATCCTGGGAACAGGGCTTCGCGGCCCGCATCGACGCGCTCGCCGCCGAAGGCGCGCTCGAGCGGATCGACGAGACGCCGCCCTACAGCTCCATGCCCGGGCGCAGCGGCAACGCGCCGAGCCGCGGCGTTGTGCTGCGTAGGCTCTAAACGCCTCGAAACACTGGCGCATGGCGAGCATGGGCGGAAATGTGTTGACGCGGCGACGGGCGTCGTCCGACCATGCATTCACAGGGGAACCGCCGGTCACGGGTCGGCGTTCAAGGGGAGGAAGCAATGTCGACACTGATGGGACGCGCTTGGGCGACGACCGCGCTGGCGCTGGCGCTGGCGGCCTCGGGACCGGCGGGGGCGCAGGACTCCGGCGATCCGATCCGACTGACGCTGCATGACTGGACGGGCCAGCTCATCACCACCGAGATCATGGGCGAGGTGCTTCAGAAGGCGGGGCTGAACGTCGAGTACGTCCAGGCCGACTATCTGGCGCAGTTCGCGGGGCTCAAGACCGGCGACCTGCATGTGGCGATGGAGATCTGGGAGACGACGGGTCGAGAGGCGCTCGACGATGGCGTCGCCTCGGGTCAGGTGGTCAATCTCGGCGAGACAGGAATGATGGCCATCGAGGAATGGTGGTATCCGCTCTACATGAAGGAGGCCTGTCCGGGGCTGCCGAACTGGGAGGCGCTGCTGGAACCGGCCTGCGCCGAGGCCTTCGGCACGCCCGAGACCCTTCCGGACGGGCGCTATCTCGGCGGCCCGGTGACCTGGGGCGGCTTCGACGACGAACGCGCCGAGGCGCTGGGCCTGCCCTTCCAGGTCATCCACGCCGGCACCGACGCCGCGCTCTTCGCCGAGCTCGAGAGCGCCTACCAGCGCCAGGCGCCGATTCTGCTCTGGGTCTACGCCCCCCACTGGGCGCCGATCAAGTACGAGGGCGAATGGGTGGAGTTCCCGGCCCATTCGACCGAGTGCTACGAGGACCCGTCCGTGGGCGTGAACCCGGAAGCAGCATATGATTGCGGCAAGCCGCGCGGGCCGATCTGGAAGGTAGCCTGGTCCGGGCTCGAGGAGAAGTGGCCGACCGCGCACGCGGCGATCACCGCCTTCGACATCAGCAACGACGAGATGGGCGACATGATCGCCGCCGTCGATCTCGAAGGGCGCAGCGTTTCGGACGTGGTCGGGGAATGGATGGAGGCCAACACCGATCGCTGGTCCGGCTGGATCGGCCAGTGACCCGGCGGAGCCTTCGCGCACGCGCGACGCGGACGTGGGCGACGCGTCGCCGATAATCGCCTGCCGCAACGTCTGGAAGCTCTTCGGCGAGGGCGCGGAGGGCTTCCTGGCGGATCGGAGCGCGATCCCGCCCGAGCCTGCGGAGATCGCCGCCGCGGGCCTCGCGCCGGCGGTGATCGACGCCTCTTTCAGCGTCTTGGCGGGCGAGATCTTCGTGATCATGGGGCTCTCGGGCTCGGGCAAGTCGACCTTGGTGCGCTGCCTCTCTAGGTTGGTGGAGCCGACGGCGGGCGAGGTACTCTTCGAGGGCCGCGACCTGCGCCGGGTCTCGGACCGCGAACTCATCGAGATCCGCCGCCATCGCATGGGCATGGTGTTCCAGAACTTCGCCCTGCTGCCGCACCTGTCGGTCCTGCGCAACGTCTCGCTGCCGCTGGAGATCCAGGGCGTCGCGCGCGCAGATCGCGAACGCCGCGCCCGAGAAATGATCGGGCTCGTCGGACTGTCGGGCCGTGAGGACGCCTTGCCCCGGGCGCTCTCGGGCGGCCAGCAGCAGCGGGTCGGCATAGCCCGTTCGCTCGCAGTCGGCCCCGAGGTCTGGTTCCTCGACGAACCCTTCTCGGCGCTGGATCCGCTCATCCGCAGGGAAATGCAGAACGAGTTCATCCGCCTACAGGCGACGCTGAAAAAGACGATCGTCTTCATAACCCACGATTTCGACGAGGCGGTCCGGCTCGCTGATCGCATAGCCATCATGCGTGATGGGCGCATCGTGCAGATCGGCACGGCGGAGGAGCTTCTGATCGCGCCGGCGGACAGCTACGTCTTGGCCTTCACCGGCGACGCACCGCGCGCGCGCATCCTGTCGGCCCGCGCGATCATGCGGCCGCTCAGCGGCGGCGCGACCTCGGGCGAGATCCCGGCAACGGCCCGGGTCATCGACTTCGCCGCCGCGGTCGAAGCGGCCGAACGCCCGCACCTCGTCGTGGAAGACGGCGCGGCGATCGGCGAGATCGGAAGGGCGGAGGTGCTCGAAGTACTGCTCGGGCGCGGGCCCGGCGAGGCCGCGCCGTGACCGTCGCGTTCGACACCGCCCCGACGGAGACCGGGGCCGGTCGCTGGATCGCCCGGCTGGCCTGGGCGGCGATCGCGTTCGCGACGCTGGCGTTCGCGCAACTTCCGCGTGACGCGCTCCCGGGCCTCTGGAAGGAGGTTCCGGCGCGGCTTCAGTTTCCGCTCGCCTCGTGGATATCCGCCTTCGTCGACTGGCTGGTGGGCTCGGCGAACTTCGGGCTGTTCACCTTTCAGGACCTGACGCGCTGGCTGGCGGCGATCCTCGACGCGCCGATGGGCGCCTCCTCCGCGTTGCTTGCCGAGGGGCTGATGCAAGGTTCGGGGTCGGCGGCGGTGCAGATCCTGCCGCCGCTGCCCTGGTTTGCGGTGCTGATCGCGGCGGTCCTGCTCGGGCTGCATGCGGGAGGCCGGCGGCTTGCGCTGCTCATGGGCCTGCTCTTTGGCTATCTCGCGGTGTTCGGCCAGTGGGAGAGCGCCATGGTCACTCTGAGTTCCATCGTCGTGGCGGTGCCCATCGGAGTGCTCGGCGGTCTGCTCCTTGGCGTCGCGGCCTACCGATCGCGCGGCGTCGAGCGCGCGATGGCGCCGGTCCTCGACGCCATGCAGACCGTGCCTGTCTTCGCCTACCTGCTGCCGATTCTCATCCTCTTCGGGTTCGGCCCGGTGTCGGCGTTGATCGCGACGATTATCTACGCGATGCCGCCGATGGTGCGGGTGACGCTGCTCGCGCTCCGCGGTGTCGATCCCGAGATCGTCGAGTTCGGGCGCATGGCCGGCGCCACGCCGCGCCAGCTGATCGCCAAGGTCATGATCCCGTCGGCCCGCGCGCCACTGATGGTGGGCGTCAACCAGGTGATCATGCTGTCGCTCAACATGGTGATCATCGCCTCGATGATCGGCGCGGGCGGGCTCGGCTACGACGTGCTGACGTCCCTGCGCAGGCTCGACATCGGCGCAGGCGTCGAGGCGGGCGTGGCCATCGTCGTGCTGGCGGTCGCGCTCGACCGGCTGAGCCAGGCCTACGCGACGCGGCTGGGCCAGCCCGGCGCGCCGCTCGGGGCGCGGCTGCCGCTGCTCGCGCTCGCCGCCGCCGTCGCGCTCTGGGCGATCGCCTGGGTCTGGCCCGCGATCGCGACCTATCCCGAGAGCCTGCGCATCTCCACCGGACCCTTCTGGGAAGACGCGATCCGCTGGCTCAACGTCAACTACTTCGACTCCTTCGAGGCCATCAAGAGCTGGGTGCTGCTCAACCTGATGCTGCCGGTCCGGCGTGTCCTCGTGGCGATCCCCTGGTGGTGGGGCGCGCTGGTGGCGGCAGCGGCGATGTGGCGCATCGACGGCCCACGGCGCGCGGCGACCGCATTCGGGTTCTGCCTCTTCATCGCCTTCACCGGCTACTGGGAGCCGGCGATGGTGACGGTCTATCTCTGCGGGGTCTCCGTGCTAATCGCCTGCGCGATTGGTGTGCCGATCGGGGTCGCCTCGGGCCTCGATGCGCGGATCTGGCGCATCGTGCAGCCGATCATCGACACGCTCCAGACCCTGCCGTCGTTCGTCTATCTGATCCCCGTCGTCATGCTCTTTCGCGTCGGCGAGTTCACCGCCATGATCGCCATCGTGCTCTACGCCATCGCCCCCGCGATCCGCTACACGGCCCTCGGCGTGCGCGAGGTCGACCCGAGCCTAGTCGAGGCGACCCGCGCGATGGGCGCCACCGGGGCGCAGCGGCTCGCCAAGCTGCGGCTGCCGCTGGCGCTGCCCGAGATCCTGCTCGGAGTGAACCAGACGATCCTGCTCGCAATCTCGATGCTGGTGATCACCGCACTGGTGGGGACCCGGGATCTTGGCCAGGAAGTCTACATCGCGCTAACCCGCGCCGACGTCGGCAAGGGCCTTGTGGCGGGCGCCTGCATCGCGATGATCGCAATGATCGCCGACCAGCTGATGAACGGCGCGGCGTCCGGCGCGCGCAGGCGGCTGGGGCTGACCCGATGATCGCCTCAGACGCCGAAGCGGCGCTGGAGGCCGCATGCGCGCGCGCCGCCGGGTTGTCCTGCTGGACGGGGCCGGTGACGCCGGAGCCGCTCGACGGCGGCATCACCAATCTCAACTTCGTGGTTCGCGACGCGGGCCGGAGATACCTGGTGCGGATCGGCGACGACATCCCCGAGCACGGGGTCGCCCGGGTCTTCGAACTGGCGGCGAGCCGGGCCGCGCACGCGGCGGGCCTCGCGCCGGCGGTGCGCCACCATGAGCCCGGCGCACTGGTGCTCGACTTCATCGAAGCGCGCACGCTCGACGCCGAGGCAGTGCGCGATCCGGGCAATCTCGACCGCCTCGCCAGGCTCCTGCGCGCGTGCCACCGGGGTATCCCCGAGCATTTCCGCGGCCCTGCACCGTTCTTCTGGGTCTTCCAGGTCGTGCGCGACTACGCCCGCACCCTGGAGGAGGGCGCCAGCCCGCACGTGCCCGATCTGCCCCGGCTTCGCGACATCTCGCGCCGTCTGGAGGCGATGGTCGGGCCTGTCGAGATCGTCTTCGGCCACAACGACCTCCTGCCGGCGAACCTGCTCGACGATGGCGAGCGGCTCTGGCTGGTCGACTGGGAATACGCGGGGTTCAATACGCCGCTCTTCGATCTCGGAGGCCTCGCTTCGAACGCCGGAATGTCAACCGATGCGGGCAGGGCCCTTCTCGAAGCCTACTACGGCCGTCCGGCGGACGCGGACCTGCTCAGGCGCGCCCGCGCGATGACCGTGGCCTCGCTGTTGCGCGAGACGATGTGGAGCATGGTCTCTGAACTGCGGTCGCGGATCGTCTTCGACTTCGCCGCCTACACCGCGAGCAACCGCGCGGCCTTCGAAGCCGCCTGGAGCGACATCGAAACGGGGGTCCCCGCATGACCGACCTGCCCTCCTCCGCTCGGATCGTGATCATCGGCGGCGGCATCATCGGCTGTTCCGTCGCCTACCATCTTGCGGCCATGGGCGAGGGCGAGGTGCTGCTGCTGGAGCGCGCCAAGCTCTCCTCCGGGTCGACATGGCACGCCGCCGGCCTCGTCGGCCAGCTGCGGACCAACGCCAACGTCACGCGACTTCTCGGCTATTCGGTCGAGCTCTACGACCGACTCGAAGCCGAGACCGGGCAGGCGACCGGCTGGAAGCGCAACGGCGGCCTGCGGCTCGCCTGCACGCCCGACCGCTGGTCGGAAGTCAAGCGCCAGGCCACGACCGCGCGCTCGTTCGGCTTGGAGATGCACCTGCTCGGCCCGACTGAGGCTCAGGCGCTATGGCCACTGATGACGGTGGACGACGTGGTCGGCGCGGCATTCCTGCCAACGGACGGCCAGGCGTCTCCGTCCGACATCGTGCAGGCGCTCGCGCGCGGGGCGCGAAGCCGGGGCGCGACCATCGTCGAAGACGTGCGCGTCACTGGAGTGCGCGTCGAGGACGGCCGCGTCACAGCGGTGGAGACCGACCGCGGCCCCGTCGCCTGCGACCGCATCGTGAACTGCGCCGGCCAGTGGGCGCGCGAGATCGGGCGCATGGCCGGCGCAAACGTGCCGCTGGTCAGCGTGCAGCACCAGTATGTCATCACCGAACCGATCGAGGGCGTCGCTGCGGACCTGCCCACCCTGCGCGACCCCGACAGGCTGACCTATTTCAAGGAGGAGGTCGGCGGGCTCAGCATGGGCGGCTACGAACCCAACCCGAAGCCCTGGGCCGTGAACGGGTTTCCCGAAGGCTTTAGCTTCGAGCTGCTGGATTTCGACTGGGACCACTTCGAACCGACGATGCGCCTCGCCCTTGGTCGGGTGCCGGCGCTGGAGCGCGCGGGAGTGCGCCAGGCGATCAACGGCCCGGAGAGCTTCACGCCGGACGGTAACTTCATCCTCGGCGAGGCGCCGGAGGTTGCGGGATTCTTCGTGGGCGCAGGCTTCAACGCCTTCGGCATCGCCTCCGGCGGCGGCGCCGGCATGGCGCTCGCCGAGTGGGTGTCGCGCGGTGCCCCGCCCTACGATCTCTGGCCCGTGGACATCCGGCGTTTCGGTCGCTGCCACGCGGCGACAGACTGGGTCAGGACGCGCACCCTCGAAGCATATGCGCGGCATTACGCCGTCGCCTGGCCGAACGACGAATACGCCTCCGGCCGGCCCCTGCGACGCTCAGCCCTGTACGATCGGCTCGCCGCACGCGGCGCGGTCTTCGGGGAGAAGCTCGGCTGGGAGCGCCCGAACTGGTTTGCGGACTCCGGCGCTGGCGATACTCCCCGCGACGCGCCCAGCTTCGGCCGGGCAAACTGGTTCGAGGCGGTCGGGCGCGAGCACCGCGCCTGCCGCGAGGCGGCGGCGCTGTTCGACCAGAGCTCCTTCGCCAAGTTTTTGATCGTCGGCCGCGACGCCGAAGCGGCGCTCTCCTGGATCGCCGCCAACGACGTCGCCCGGCCACCCGGGGCGGTCGTCTACACTCAGATGCTCAACGCGCGCGGCGGCATCGAGTGCGACGTTACCGTCGCCCGCCTCGCAGCCGACGAATACTTCGTGGTCACGGGCACCGGTTTCGCCACGCACGATGCCGACTGGATACGTCGCAACACGCCGGCGGACCTCGACGCGCGGCTTGTCGACGTGACCTCGGCCTACGCGACGCTGGCGCTGATGGGTCCGCGCGCCCGCGACATCCTGGCGCCACTCACCGAGCAGGACATCTCCGACGACGCCTTTCCCTTCGCTTCCGTGCGCTGCCTCTCGGTCGCCGGCGCCCCGGTGATCGCCCTTCGGTTGACCTATGTGGGCGAGCTCGGCTGGGAACTGCACGTTCCCGTAGAATTCGCGGCGACGCTCTACGACGCGCTGATGGCGGAGGGGGCGTTCCACGGGCTGCGCGACGCCGGCTACCGCGCAATCGAGTCGCTTCGGCTCGAAAAGGGATACCGGGCCTGGGCCGCCGACATCGGACCCGACCACACGCCGCAGATGGCGGGCCTCGGCTTCGCGGTGAAGCTCCGTCGCAACACGCCGTTTCTTGGTCGGGAGGCGCTGGAGGCCGCCGGCCACACCCGACCTCCGCGCCTCCTCGCGGGGTTTCTGGTGCGCGACCCCGGCGTTGTCCTGCTGGGGCGCGAGACGATCCTGCGCAATGGCCGGCGGGCCGGCTGGCTCTCCAGCGGGGGCTGGGGGTACACGATTGGCGCGAACATCGGCTACGGCTACCTGCGCGACCCAGAAGCCGGGGTCAGCGTCGAGGACGCCCTCTCCGGAGACTACGCGCTCGAGGTCGCCACCGAACGCGTGCCGGCGGAGATCTTCTTCAGGCCCCCCTACGACCCGACCTCCGCAAGGGTGAAGGGCTGAGCCGGGCCGCCGCGGCGATTGTACGACCTGCCGTATCGCTTCACGCCCCGCGGGCCTCCAGCGCGCCGGCAACCTGGTCAGCGAAACGCGCAGCCGCCACAGGCAGAATCCGTCCCTTGAGCTGCCCGAGGTAGAGGGTTCCAGCGGGCACGTCGCGCGGGTCGATCGGCCGCAACGCGATCCCGTCGGCCGCGGCTCCGGAGGGCAAGCCGATGGGAATCTGGAATGAGACGATCGGTTCGGTTAGCGGATAGTTGCGCAGGAACTCGAAGCTGTCTGATTCGATCGTCGGGTTCAGACGCACCGTGCTGCGCAGTAAGGCTGCGTCGAGCAGATGGCGCACGCCGTACTGCTCGCTAGGGAGTCCGACGGGATAGTCGACGCAGTCGCTGATCCGGATCATCGTCTTGGCGGCGAGCGGGTGGTCCGCTCCCATGACCGCGTGCACGGTCTGGCGCACGGTGACGAGGGTGTGGAACTCGCTGAACCGGACCGGCTCGAAGACGATGGCGATGTCGGCCGAATGGTCGGCCAGCGCCGCCTCGGCCGCGGCGCGGTCGCGCTTGTGCACGCCGAAGGTGACAGCCGGGTGCCCGCGCCGGTAGGCGGCGATCTGCTCCGGCAGGAAGTAGGGCAGGAGCGCCTGACTGCAGGCGATGGAAACGTGACCGCGACGCT
>CAVOZD010000016.1:0-146643 GCA_963700835.1 uncultured Alphaproteobacteria bacterium | reverse complement strand
CATCAACATCGAGCGGGGCGCTCCAGTTCCGACTGTCCAACCGCCGCCGACCCCGGACAACGGACGCCAGCGTCGAACGCTGCGACGCCTCCCGCGCATGCGGACGGGCGCGAGCATTAGTCGCTAACCTGCAAAGCGTAAAGAGTGCTTACAGATCGCAATCCCTGTGCTATAGAAACGCCACATTCGAGAGAGTGAACCGCTGCAGCCAATCACTGCAGCCATTTGTGTTGCTTGCGGCGTCTCGCGGCCATCCGCGCGTCGTGTGAAGTGAGTTGGGGTGGCGTAATGGAGAACAGCGTGGTTCCGATCAAGACACCGGTCTTCATCATAGGAGCCGGTCCGGCGGGCCTTACGGCGGCTTACGAACTCCAGAAGAACAGCAAGGCGCACAAGCCGATCGTCTTCGAGGGCGGCGAGCTTGTCGGCGGCATCTCGCGGACGGAAAGCTACAAGGGCTACCGTTTCGACATCGGCGGGCACCGGTTCTTCACCAAGGTGGACGAGGTGCGCGACATGTGGCGCGAGGTGATGGGCGACGACTTCATCACCGTGCCCCGGCTCAGCCGAATCTACTACCGCGGCCGTTTCTTCTCCTACCCGCTGAAGATCTTCAACGCGCTCAGCAATGTCGGCGTCTACGAATTGGCGCGGATCATGGCCAGCTACATCAAGTGGCAGATCCGCCCTCACAAGCGCGAGGACAGCTTCGAGGAATGGGTGATGAACCGCTTCGGCGGCCGTCTCTACATGCACTTCTTCGCCAGCTACACCGAGAAGGTCTGGGGGATTTCGCCCAAGAAGATCCGCGCCGACTGGGCGGCGCAGCGCATCAAGAACCTCTCGCTGCCCAAGGCGGTGTGGAACGCAATCTCCGGCGCCAACAACACCACCAGCCTCATCGAGGAGTTCCAGTATCCCCGCCTGGGGCCCGGAATGATGTGGGAAAAGACCCGCGACCTGATCGTCGCCGACGGCGGCGAGGTGCATATGCGCAGCGTGGTCGACGGCGTGGAGCGCGACGGCCTGCGCGTCACCGGCCTGCGGGTGCGGAGCTGGTCGCCGGACGGCACCGAATCCGTCGAGACCCACGCGGTCGGCGACGGCCAGGTCATCAACACCATGGCCATCCGCGATCTCCTGCACGCCTTCGACCCGCCGCCGCCGCCCGACGTGATGGAGGCCGCCGACCGCCTGAGCTACCGCGACTTCCTGATCGTCACGGTGGTCCTCAAGGCCAAGGACCTCTTCCCAGACAACTGGATCTACGTCCACAGTCCGGAGGTGAAGGTCGGCCGCATCCAGAATTTCCGCGCCTGGTCCAAGGAGATGGTGCCCGATCCCGAGACCGCCTCGATCGGCATGGAGTACTTCTGCCAGGAGGGAGACGGCCTGTGGACAATGGACCACGCCGCCCTTCGCGATCTGGCCACGCGGGAGCTCGAACAGCTCGGGCTGGCGACAGCAGATCAGGTGGTCGATTCCACGGTGATCCGGCAGCCAAAGGCCTATCCGGTCTACGACGAGCACTACAAGGAGGCGCTCGACGTGATCAGCGCCTGGCTGTTGTCGCTGGAAAACTTCCAGACCGTCGGGCGCAACGGCCTGCACCGCTACAACAACCAGGACCACTCGATGCTCTCGGCGATGCTGGCGGCGCGCAACGTGCTCGGCGAGGACCATGACGTCTGGAACGTCAACGTCGAGCGCTCCTACCACGAGGAGTTCACGTTGAGCGAAAAGGCGAGGCGATCGGCGGCGCAATAGCCGCAACCTTTTCCGGCCGGAACCTCAGGTCTTTGGCGGCGGGCTCCGGTAGCCGGCGCGCACCAGCGCATAACCGGTCCCCGCGCACAGGTAGTGCAGCCACAGGACTGGAATGGCGGCCAGCGCGTCGAGCGGCCGTCCCAGCCGCCAGAGGTCGGCGAGGAAGGCCCGGTTGACCAGGGCCATGCCCAGGGCGCTCAGCGCCGCGATCCAGACGCCCGTCCACGACTGGAAGATCGCCCCGAGGCCCAGCGCCGCGATTCCGATCGCCACCAGGAGCACCGACGCCTGACCGGTCAGGCCGACGTTGAGCGAACGCGGCAGGTCGCGCCCCGCTCCCGACAGCAGCAGCCGGCTCCATGGCACCGCCCGGTCCCAGAGATCGGTGCGCAGCATGCCGCCCAGGGTCCACTTCTTGAGATGCGTGCCCTCGAGTTCCGGCACCAGCCGGATCTTGTGGCCGGCCCGGGTCAGGTCGAGCCCGAGCTTGATGTCCTCCATCATGTACTGTCCGGGATCGAAGCCGCCGACCGCCTCGAAGGCCGAGCGCCTGATCGCGCCGAGCCCGGTCCAGTAGGTCACCGCGTCGCCGGCGCTGCGCACATGCACGTGGCGGTGCAACAGGTTGCGGATGCGGCTGATGCGTCCCGGCGCGCTTGGCGCGTCATCGTAGGCCCCGAAGAGCGCCGAGTATCCGGGGTTGTCGCGAAAGAAGTTCGCGATCACGGTGCGCGCGTCGGGGTGCGCCACCACGTCCTGATCCACGAATACCAGGATCTCGCCCGAGGTCTCCCGCGCGCCGAGGTTTCGCGCATTGGCCGCGCCGATGTTGCTCTCGGTGCGGAGCACCCGCACGCCGAGCGCCCGGCTCTCCTCGGCGCTGCGGTCGGGCGAACAGTCGTCGACCACGACGATCTCGCTGCGGTCGAACCCCGCCTTCATGAGCCCGCGCAGGCAGTCGCCGATGAGCGATTCGGCGCGATAGACCGGAATGACCACCGACATGCTCGGCGCCTGCGCGCCGCGCCCGCCGTATCCGTCGGTCGACGCCGCCCGTTTCGCTGCCTCGGTGGACATCACCCTATCCGCTCGTACCCTGAACCACGCCGGCGCCCTCCCGGACGGACGCCTCCTCCTACAGACAACACGCCGGTGGGTGAAGCCCGCCGGACTTCGAGCCGCGCAATTTTGGAGGTCCGTTGCGACCCCCATCCCTCGGCCATGGACCCATCCGCTCCCGCGTCGATGATCGTGCGAAACGCCGCGTCCCGCAAGCCATTCTTACCCGTGGGAAAACCGTCCTCCTCGCGGGCGAGGCTGGTCCCGCATGGCGCCGCACCCTAGCCGCGGGCCGTTAAGGAAACTCTGACGCGGACCGCCCGCGACGACGCGGCGCGCCCGCGCGGCTTGCGCCCGTCGCCGGAGCCGGTAGGCTCTCCCGCGACGACCCCTCCCGCCGCGCGCCGCCTCGAACGGAACCCTATGCTCTCGCTCCTTCCCGCGCTCCTGCTCGCGCTCGCCGCAACCGCCGACGCCGCCGAGATGCCCGACCTGGCCTATCTGGGCTCCGAGCGCTGCGCCGACTGCCACGTGGAGGCCGCCGAAGCGTGGTCGGGCTCCCATCACGCGCTCGCCTGGACCGAGCCGAACGAGGACACCGTGCTTGGCGACTTCGACGACGCCAGCTTCGAGCATCACGGCGTCGTCACGCATTTCCGCCGCGACGGCGCGGACTTCGTCATCGAGACCGAGGACGGCGACGGCGTGCGGCGGAGCTTCCCCGTCGTCGGCGTCGCCGGGATCGCGCCGCTGCAGCAGTACCTGCTCGCCCCCGAGCCCGGACGCACCCAGACCTTCGACATCGCCTGGGACATCGAGGGCGCGCGCTGGTACCCGGTCTTCCCCGACCAGCAGCTCCAGCCCGGAGACGGGCTGCACTGGACCGGCCCCTACAAGAGCTGGGAGGGGCGCTGCGCCGAGTGTCACGCCACCGGCTACACCCGCAACTACGACGCCGCCGTCGATGTCTACGCGCCGCGGCTCGCCGAGATCGGCGTCGGCTGCGAGGCTTGCCATGGACCCGGAAGCGCTCATGTCGACTGGGCCGAGGACGCCGACGGCTTCGACCCGGCCGACCACGCCGGCGTCGACGCGCTCGGGCTCACCGTCGATCTCGCCGCCGACGCCGAGACCGAGATCCAGCAATGCGCCACCTGCCACGCCCGCCGCGAGGCGCATGGCGACGGCAATCCCACGCCCGGCACGCCGTTCCACGACGCCTACACCCTGTCGCTGCTGCGCCCCGGGCTCTATCACCCCGACGGGAGCATTCTCGAGGAGGTCTTCGACTACGGCTCGTTCCTGCAATCGAAGATGTACGCGCGCGGCGTGCGCTGCACCGACTGCCACGAGCCCCACGCCGGCGAACTGCGCGCCGAGGCCGACGCCATCTGCTCCACCTGCCATTCGCCGGCCGGGAACCCGCGCTTCCCGACGCTGCGCCCGGCCGACTACGCCGCGCCCGAGCACCATTTCCACGAACCCGGAACGCCCGGCGCCGACTGCCGCAGCTGCCACATGATCGAGCGCGTCTACATGGGCGTCGACGGCCGCCGGGATCACAGCTTCCGCATTCCCCGGCCCGATCTCGCCGCCGAGACCGGCTCGCCCGACGCCTGCACCGACTGCCACACCGACCGCGACGCCGCCTGGGCCGCGGCCGAGATCGAAGCCCGCTATCCCGACAGCCCGCACCGGGGTCCGCACCCCGCCACCACCCTCGCCGCCGGGCGCTGGTCGCCGGAGGCCCAGGCCGACGCCCTCATTGCGCTCGCCTCCGCGCCGGAGACGGCCGGCATCGTGCGCGCCAGCGCCCTCGACCTGCTGGGCCAGGTGTCGACGCCCGCGATCGCCGCCGCCTCCGCGCCGCTGCTCGCCGACCCCGATCCGCTGGTGCGCGCCGCCGCAGCGGGTCTGCAGGTCGGCCTTGCGCCGGCCGCCCGCTTCGACGCGCTCCTTCCGCTCCTTCGCGACCCGACCCGGACCGTGCGCGAGTTGGCGGCCAAGGCGCTCCTCGACGCGCTGCCCGAGGCGCCGCCGGCGGCGCTCCCGGCGCTGCGGGGCGCGCTCAACGAATGGCAGGCGAGCCTTTCGTCGCGGGCCGACTTCCCCGAGACCCATCTCCAGATCGGCGGCGCGGCGCTGACCATGCGCAACTGGGACGCGGCCATCGACGCCTTCACCGCCGCCACCCGCCTCGATCCGCAGCTCGTCGACGCCTGGGTGATGGTGGTGCGCATCGAGGCGGCGCTGGAGCGTCCCGACGAGGCGCGCGCGGCGCTCGACGCGGCGCTGGCCGCCAACCCCGACGACCCGCGCCTGCTCGAGCTCGCCCGCGGCCTCTGACGCGCCGAGAGTCGGGCTCAGGCGATTCCCAGTTCCGCCTCCCGGGCCCGCAGGCGCTCGGTCGCGTCGCCAATGTAGTCGCGCGACAACGGCGCCGCGTCGCGCTCGCGCCCGAGCTGGAGTTGCATCACCGCAAGATTGCCCACCTCGAAGGCGACCTGGCTGGCGCGCAGGTAGAACTCCCACATCCGGCAGAACCGTTCGTCGTAGAGCGCCCTGGCTCGGTCGCGGTTCGCCGCGAACCGCCGCGCCCAGTGATCGAGCGTGAAGGCGTAGTGCCGCCGCCAGATCTCCGCGTCCAGCAGCCACAACCCGGCCTGCTCGATCGCCGGCGCAGCCTCCGAGAGCGACGGCAGATGCCCGCCCGGAAAGATGTACTTGCGTACGAAAGGACCTGTCGGCACCGGGCCCCGCATCGCCATGATAGAATGCACCAGCGCCACGCCCCGCGCGCTCAGCGTCTCGCGCACCCCGGCGAAGTAGCCGTCGAGATGCGGCCCGCCGACATGTTCGAGCATCCCCACCGAGACCACCCGGTCGAAGCGCTCGTCGATGTCGCGGTAGTCGCGCAGCTCGAAACGAACCCGGTTGCTCAGCCCTTCCCGCTCGGCGCGCTCGCGCGCCAGGCGAAGCTGCTCCTCGGCCAGCGTCACCCCGAGCACCTCGACGTCCGCCACCCGGGCCAGGTAAAGCGCCAGGCCGCCCCAGCCGCAGCCGATGTCGAGCACGTTCATGCCGGGCTCCAGCCGCAGCTTTGCGGCGATGTGGCGCTTCTTTGCGAGCTGCGCCGCCTCGAGGCTCTCGTCGCCGCGCGGGAAATACGCGCAGGAATACTGCATGTCCGCGTCGAGAAAGAGCCGGTAGAGATCATTGCCCAGATCGTAGTGCGCTGCCGCGTTCGACTTCGCCCGGAACGGCGGGTTGAACTGGTGGGCCCGGCGCATGGCCTTGCCGGCCCCTTGCGCCACCCGCAGGGCGACCGAGCGGTCGATCTCGTCACGGTTGATTCGCATCAGCGTCAGCAAATCGTGCAGCGACCCTTCAGCCAGATCGAAGCAGCCGTCCATGTAGCCTTCGGCGAATCGCAACTCGGGATTGACCAGCAGCCGGCGTCCGAAATCCGCATCGTGGATCGCGAGCGCAGCATGCGGACCCGGCTCGGCCCCCTCGAAGGTCTCGCGGGGCCCATCCGGTCCGATCAGCGTGAGGCGGCCCTTCTGGATCCGCCCCCGAAAGAGCGCCGTCAGAAGCTTCACGCGCACCCTCTGCCTGCCACAACCGGCATGAAGTCTAGCGGAATCCCGGCGTTCGATCCAGATGTCAGCAAGTCAGGAGAAGCGCCCGGAATCGCCTGCTATCTCCGGTTGTCAGATGCAACCCTAGCGACTGCTGTTCAGCCGCCGCCGCAGGCCCGCCAGGGATCGCCGGACCTCTCCAGCGCGACGAGCGCCTCGAGGCTCCGCCGCGAAAGCGCCCCCTCCGCCACGGTGGCGCCGATCACCGTCGACGGCGTGCCGCGCAGCCCGAACTGGTCCGCAAGCCCCTCGGTGACCCGCAGCCGCGCCGCCACGTCCGGTCCGGCCATGGCGGCCTCCAGCGCGCCCGCGTCGAGACCTTCTTCCTCAGCCAGCGCCACGATCAGCGCCGGGGTCGCCACGAAGCCGCTGCCGAGCAGTCGCCGGTGCAGCGCGCCGCCGTCGCCCTGCGCCTCCGCCGCCAGAGCCGCCCGCGCCGAAAGCTCCGACGGCGGTCCGAATATCGGCCACTGGTGCACCGTCACCGCGACCCCGCCGTCTGCGTTCGCGACCGCCTCCAGGATCGGCTCGAACACCCGGCAGTTGGGACAACGGTGATCGCTGAAGACCGCCACCGGCACCACGCCCGCCAGGCCCTCCGCCGCGCCGAAGAGCGCCTGGCAGAGGGCGGCGCCTTCGAGCGCCGGCGCGACCGGCGCCGTCTCGGCCGGCAGGAGCCCCGCGAACGGATCGACCGGCGCCGAAAGGCCCGGTGCCTCCAGCGACCGGAACCCTGGCGGCAGACCGGTCTCGCGGAATGCGAACTCTTGTGGTTCGCGCGGCCAGAAGAGCGCCACCGCCGTCACCAGCACCGCGGCAAGCCCGAGAAGTGCGACGCGGGAGCTCAGCATCGCGCCGACGCCCGACCCGAAGCCCGACGTCGGGCGTTAACACTTTTTCGAAACGATTTCAGAACGTTGCGATCGGTCCGAGCGCGGACCGCCCGATTAGGTGACCCGATCACGTCGCGCAGGCGGGTCAATCGAACCGGTTTTCCTTGGGAAACCCCCGCGGCGCCATCCTCCCGGCGCTCGCCCGCGCCCCGAGCCATTCCGCCAGATCGGCCTCGGTCCGCCGCCGGCCGGCCGGATCGAGCCAGCTCAGCCCGTCGTCGAGATCGAAGGTCGTCGCGTCCGAGAGCCCACCGTCCTTGTAGCGTTGCAGCCGGACGCCCTTGCCGCGGCCCATCTCCGGCAGCTCCGACAGCGGGAAGACCAGCACCTTGCGGTTCTCGCCCACCACCGCCACGTGATCGCCCTGCACCGGCCGGCAGACCCGCGCCCGCGCCTCGCCGCGCAGGTTCAGGACCTGGCGCCCGGTCCGCGTCTGGGCCACCGCCTCGTCCTCGGGCAGCACGAACCCGTCGCCCGCGTCCGAGGCGACCAGCAGCCGCCCGCCTGGAACATGCACGAAGATCGCCACCATCCGCGCCTCGCTGGGCAGGTCTGTCATCAGCCGCACCGGCTCGCCCATCCCGCGCCCGCCCGGAAGCTGGCCAGCCTGAAGCGTGTACATCCGCCCGTTCGAGCCGAACATCAGCAGCCGGTCGGTCGTCTCGGCGTGCAGGAAGAACCGCGGCCCGTCGCCGTCCTTGAACTTCAGCTCCGCGCCGGGCTCGATGTGGCCCTTCATCGCCCGGATCCAGCCCATCTCCGAACAGACCACCGTGACCGGCTCGCGCTCGATCATCGCCTCGTAGGCGATCTCCTCGACCTCCGGCGCGTCGTCGAAGGTGGTCCGCCGCGCCCCGCCCGGCGCGTCCTTGCCGAAGGCCTTGCGCGCCGCGCGCAGCTCCTCGGCGATGCGCCCCCATTGCAGGGCCTCCGCGTCGAGCAGCGCCGCGATCCCCGCTCGCTCCGCCACCAGTCCCTCGCGCTCGGCGCGCAGCTCCATCTCCTCGAGCCGGCGCAGGTTGCGCAGCCGCAGGTTCAGGATCGCCTCGGCCTGCGGGTCGCTCAACGCAAACTCCGCCATCAGCACCGCCTTCGGCTCGTCCTCGTAGCGGATGATCTCGATCACCCGGTCGAGGTTGAGAAACGCGATCAGCAGCCCGTCGAGCACCTCGAGCCGCGTCTCGATGCGGTCGAGCCGGAACCGCGACCGCCGCAGCAACACCTCGCGGCGATGGTCGAGAAACGCCCGCAACGCCTCCTTGAGCGAGGCGACCTGCGGCGTGCGCCCGTCGATCAGCACGTTCATGTTGACCGCGAACCGCGTCTCCAGATCGCTCGCCTTGAAGAGCATCTCCATCATCACCGCCGGATCGACCGACCGCGCCCGCGGCTCGAGCACGATGCGCACGTCCTCGGCGCTCTCGTCGCGCACGTCCGCGAGTATCGGGACCTTCTTGGCGTTGATCAGGTCGGCCAGCCGCTCGATCAGCTTGCCCTTCTGGACCTGGTAGGGGATCTCGGTGACCACCACCTGCCATGTCCCGCGCCCGAGATCCTCGACAGCCCACCGCGCCCGCAGGCGGATCGAGCCGCGCCCGGCGGCGTAGATCTCCTTCAGGCTCGCCCGCGGCTCGACGATGATCCCTCCGGTCGGGAAATCCGGACCCTGCACATGGTCTAGCAGCGTCTCGTCCCGCGCATTCGGCGCCTTGATGAGATGCAGACACGCCCCGATCAGCTCGTCGATGTTGTGCGGCGGGACGTTGGTCGCCATGCCGACCGCGATGCCGCTCGAGCCATTGGCGAGCAGGTTCGGGAACGCCGCCGGCAGCACCACGGGCTCGCGCTCGGAGCCATCATAGTTGTCGCGGAAGTCGACCGCGTCCTCGGTCAACCCGTCGAGCAGCGCCGCCGCCGCGGCCGTAAGGCGCGCTTCCGTGTAGCGCTGCGCCGCCGGGTTGTCGCCGTCGATGTTGCCAAAGTTGCCCTGCCCGTCGACCAGCGGGTAGCGGACGTTGAAGTCCTGCGCGAGCCGCGCCAGCGCGTCGTAGATCGCCTGGTCCCCGTGCGGGTGATAATTGCCCATCACCTCGCCGACGATCTTGGCGCATTTGCGGAACGGACCCGTGGGCTCCAGCCTCAGGCCGCGCATCGCGTACAGGATGCGCCGGTGCACGGGCTTGAGCCCGTCGCGCGCGTCCGGCAGCGCCCGGTGCATGATCGTCGACAGCGCGTAGGTCAGGTAGCGTTCGCCGAGCGCCCGGTCGAGCGGCTCGGAGATCAACCCGTCGGGCGGTATGTCGGGGTCGTCGGTCACGTCTGACATAGATGTTGTGATACCCGCGCCAGAGAAACCCGTCCAGCCAAGTTTGGGCGGATGGCGTGGCGGCATTGACTCCGGACCGCGCGCCTCGCCAAGTCGCCCTGCCTGCCAAGGAGGGCGCGCCCGTCATGGTCGCCAGAACGATCCTGATCACCGGATGCTCGTCCGGCATCGGCCTCGACGCCGCCCGCACGCTCTCGCGCCGCGGCTGGCGCGTGCTCGCGACCTGCCGCAGCCCCGACGACTGCGCGCGCTTGAAGGACGAGGAGCTCGAGAGCTTCCCGCTCGACCTCGCCGACGAGACCGGGCTCGCGTCTGCGGCGGGCGAGGCGCTGGACCGCGCCGAAGGGCGTCTCGACGCGCTCTTCAACAACGGGGCCTTCGCCATTCCCGGCGCGGTCGAGGATCTGCCCCGCGCGGCGCTGCGCGAGATCTTCGAGACCAACCTCTTCGGCCAGATCGACCTCACGAACCGCATCCTGCCGGCGATGCGTGCGCGCGGCTCGGGCAGGATCGTAATGAACTCCTCGGTGCTCGGTTTCGTCTCGACGCCCTGGCGCGGGGCCTATTCGGCGACCAAGTTCGCGCTCGAGGCAATCACCGACGCGCTGCGCATGGAACTCGCGGGGACCGGCGTATCGGTGAGCCTGATCGAGCCCGGCCCGATCGACACGCCGTTTCGCCGCAAGGCGATCCCGGGCTTCGAGCGCCACATCGACTGGCGCGCCTCGCCGCATCGCGCCGCCTACGAGGCCCGCCTCATGCCACGCCTCTACTCCGGGGAGGCGGGGACCGACCGCTTCGAGCTTCCACCCGCGGCCGTCACCGCCGCGCTCCTGCGCGCGCTAGACAGCCCGCGGCCGCGGCCCCGATACTTCGTGACCACGCCGACGCATGCAGCCAGCCTTCTGCGCCGCATCCTGCCGACGCGCGCCCTCGACGCGATCCTGCGCGGTCGCTGAGCAGCGCTTGCGTCGCGCCGCCGAGCCGGTCTATGGAGACCAAGGGCGGGAAAGACCTGGCCGCGCCCGGCGGTCCGAGACGCAGACCCGCATGGATCAAGACCCGCCCCGCAACCGCCGTCCGCTCGCCTCGCGAACGACCGCGTTCGCCGACGCCGTCACCCGCGCCCTGCTGCGCACGCCGATCACGCCAGACGCCATCTCGCTCGCCGGGATCGTCTTCGCCTGCCTCGCCGCGGCGGCCATGGCGCAGGGCGGCGTCGCGGGGTTCCTGCTCGGCGCGGTCTTCGTCCAGCTGCGCCTTGCGGCCAATCTCTTCGACGGGCTCGTCGCCGTGGAGGGCGGTCGCGCCTCGCCGCTCGGGCCGCTCTTCAACGAGGCGCCCGACCGGATCGAGGACACGGTGATCCTCGCGGGCTTCGGCGTCGCGGTCGGCGCGCCGGCGCTCGGGCTCTGGGCGGCGATCGCCGCGCTGTTCTGCGCCTACGTGCGCATGCTCGGCGGCGCGCTCGGCCAGGAGCAGGACTTCGTCGGCCCGATGGCCAAGCAGCATCGCATGGCAGTCGTCACTGCGGCCTGCCTCATTGGCGCCGTGGAGACCGCGCTCGGCCGACCGCCCACGCTGGCGGCGATCGCGCTCTGGGCGATCCTCGCGGGCGCGCTCCTGACTTCAGCGCGCCGGCTCGCCCGCATCGCGAGACGGCTCCGGGGCGCGCGATGAAGACCCGCGCGGCGCTCATCGGTGCGATGCGCTTTCTCGTGGGCGGGCGCGCCTTCTGGGTCGGCTGCCGGCCGTCGAACCGCCAGCGTGTCTATTTCTGCAATCACGCCAGCCACATGGACAGTCTCCTCGTCTGGGCGGCGCTGCCCGCCAGCCTGCGCCCCCGTGCGCATCCGGTCGCGGCCGAGGACTACTGGGGCCACGGCCGGCTCCGGCGTTTCTTCGCTCTGGAGGTGCTGGGCGCGGTTCTGGTGCGCCGCGGCGGCGGCATGGAGGCGCTGGCGCCGCTCGAGGACGCGCTCGAAGCCGGAGAATCGCTCATCTTCTATCCCGAGGGCACGCGCGGCGAGACCGTGCTGCCCGCGCCATTCAAGTCCGGGCTCTACCACCTCGCCGCGAAGCATCGCGAGGTCGAGTACGTGCCCGTCTATCTCGACAACCTAAACCGCGCGCTTCCCAAGGGGGCCTGGCTGCCGGTGCCGGTCAGCGCGTCGGTGTTCTTCGGGGCGCCGCTGGCGCTGGAGCCGGACGAAAGCCGGGACGCCTTCCTCGCCCGGGCGCGCGCGGCCATCGTCGCGCTCGCCCAGGGCGTGCATCCGGAGCTTCGCGATGACTGACGCCCTGCTGGCGCCGCTGCCGTTGGTCTTCGCGGGCGTCTACGTCGCGCTCGCGGTCGCAACGCTGATCTCGCGGGCGCTGTCCCGGCGCGGCGGCGACCCGGAGATGCTGGAGAACCTGCGCGAGCGGATCGCGAGCTGGTGGGTGATGGTCTCGGTCCTCGCCGTCTCCTTCGCGCTCGGGGGCGGGGCCACCATCGTTCTCTTCGCCCTGGCCTCGTTCTGGTGCCTGCGCGAGTTCCTCTCGCTCACCCCGACCCGGCCCGCCGACCACTATGCGCTCGCCGCCACGTTCTACATCTTCCTGCCCTTGCAGTACTGGCTGCTCTGGATCGACTGGCTGGGTCTCTTCTCCATCGCCATCCCGGTCTACGCCTTCCTCGCGCTGCCCGCGCTCGCCGTGGCGTGGGGCGACACGTCGGATTTCCTCCAGCGCATCGCCAAGATCCAGTGGGCGCTGATGCTCGCGGTCTACTGCCTGAGCCATGCGCCCGCGCTCCTGATGCTCGATCTTCCCGCCCAGACGGCCGGCAGGTTCGGCCCGCTCGCCTTCCTGCTCCTGGTCGCGCAGGGCAGCGACGTGCTCCAATACGTCTTCGGCAAGAAGTTCGGCCGCCACCGGCTCGCACCCTCGGTCAGCCCCAACAAGACCTGGGAGGGGCTTCTCCTCGGGGGCGGCGCGGCGGTGCTGATCGGCGCGGGGCTCGGCTTCCTGACGCCCTTCGGTCCCGCCGGCGCGGCGGCGATGGCGCTGGTGATCGTCGCGGCCGGCGCCATCGGCGGGCTGGTGCTCTCGGCCGTGAAGCGCTCGCTCGGCGCGAAGGACTGGGGCGCGATGGTCGAGGGGCACGGCGGCATGCTCGACCGCATGGACAGCCTCGCCTTCGCCGCGCCGCTTTTCTTTCACCTGACCAACTACTTCCACGCGATCTGACAAGACCGGATCGGCGCGAAGCCGGACGCATCGCGGCCCGCCTGCGGCCACCGGCCCTTGCAATGCGCCCGATTTCGGTTACGTCACGCGGCTATCCGCACGGGAGCCGACCATGGCCAGCGACCCTCTCTTCATCATCGCCGCGATCGCCTGCCTCGCCGTCGTCGGCGTGCTCATGGTCGGCATCGGAGGTTTCGCCCGCGGTGGCGCGTTCAACAAGAAGTACGGCAACAAGATGATGCAACTCCGCCTGCTCGCGCAGTTCATCGCCGTCGTGCTGATCCTCGTCTTCGTCTACTTCTCCCAGCGCGGAGGCTGAGCCCGGTGGTTGTTCTCAACAGGATCTACACGCGCACCGGCGACGCCGGCGAGACCGCTCTCGGCAACGGCGCACGGGTGGCGAAACATTCGCTCCGGGTCTCCGCCTACGGCACCGTCGACGAGACCAACGCCGCCCTCGGCCTCGCCCGGCTGCACGCCACCGGCGAACTCGACGCCGGCCTCGCGCGCGTTCAGAATGATCTCTTCGACCTCGGCGCAGATCTCTGTACGCCCGACATCGAGAACGACGCCGAGGCCCCCTACCCGCGCCTGCGCATCGTCGCCGCCCAGGTCGCGCGGCTAGAGGCCGAGATCGACGCGCTCAACGCCCGGCTCGCGCCGCTGCGCAGCTTCATCCTGCCAGGCGGCACGCCGCTCGCCGCCCATCTCCACCTCTGCCGCACGGTCTGCCGCCGAGCCGAGCGGCTGGTGGTCGAACTCGCCACGCTCGAGACCATAAATGACGAGGCCGTGAAGTATCTCAACCGCCTCTCGGACTGGTTCTTCGTGGCGGGGCGCATCGCCAACGACGACGGCCGTATCGACGTGCTCTGGGTCCCCGGCGCGAACCGCTAGGCTCCCGGCGCCACGCCCGCGGCGAAATTCACCAAAGTGATCGGCGACACGGCGCAAATCGAGAGAAATGCGCTACATTGAATGTCAGTCTGCGACTCGCAGCGGGTCGCGGAGCTTCGCTGGAAGGAGGTGCGGGTCGATGGCTTTCGCACGCTCGCAGGCAGGATACTCACGCGCCGAACGGCTGTCCGACGCCGTCGTCCACGTCACCGGCGTGGTCTCGGCCCTCGTCGCAGTTCCCGTCCTCGTCACTCTCGCCGTGGTCTGGATCGGCGACGCGCCCACCGTGGTCGCGGCCTTCGTCTACGGGCTCAGCCTGCTGGCGATGCTCTCCTGCTCGGCGCTTTACAACCTCTTCCCGCTCGAGGACTGGAAGCGGGCGCTGCGGCGGCTTGACCAGACCGCGATCTACTTCAAGATCGCCGGCACCTATACGCCCTTCGCTGTCTTCGCCGGCGGCCACGCCGGCTGGTTCCTGACCGGCGTCTGGGGCGCGGCGCTGGCGGGCGTGTCGCTCCTGCACTTCGGGCCGAAGAACGCCCGCCTTTTCACGGTCGCGTTCTATCTCGCCATGGGCTGGGCCGGCGCGTTCTTCGGGCGGCAGGTCTTCGCCGAACTCTCGCCCGCGGCCTTCCAGCTCGTGGTCGTCGGCGGGCTGACCTACACCGCCGGCGTCGGGTTCTTCCTCTGGGAGAGGCTGCCGTTCCACTACACGATCTGGCACGTCTTCGTGCTCTGCGCGAGCTGGATCCTCTACGCCGCGGTCGTCGTCGAACTCATGAGCCGCGCTCCGGGCGTCTGACCCGCCGCGACATTGCGGCCCGCATCTTGGTGGCAAGTTGGTGTTGCGCGAGGTCGCGCGCCGCCCTAGAGGAACCGCTTGAACACGAACCACGCCGGAGTTGGCGCTCCGCCGCCCCGGCGGCGCGGGGGCCCGGCGCGGACCATGCGATCCGCGCGCCCGCGCGCATCAGGAGGGGAGCCGCCATGAAGATCCTCGTGCCCGTCAAGCGCGTGATCGACTACAACGTCAAGGTCCGGGTCAGGACCGACGGCTCCGGGGTCGATCTCGCAAACGTCAAGATGTCCATGAACCCCTTCGACGAGATCGCGGTGGAAGAGGCGATCCGGCTCAAGGAGAAGGGCGTCGCCGAGGAGGTCGTCGCGGTCTCCATCGGCGTCAAGCAGGCGCAGGAGACATTGCGGACCGCACTGGCCATGGGCGCAGACCGCGCCATACTCGTGGTCGCCAGCGAGGACGTGAACCAGGATATCGAGCCGCTCGCCGTCGCCAAGATCCTGAAGGCGGTGATCGACGCCGAGGCGCCGGGCCTGGTGATCGCCGGCAAGCAGGCGATCGACAACGACATGAACGCGACGGGTCAGATGCTCGCCGCCCTGCTCGGCTGGCCGCAGGCCACCTTCGCCTCCGAACTCGCCGTAGAGGGCGGAACCGCAAAGGTGACCCGCGAGGTGGACGGCGGGCTGCAGGCGATCGAGGTGAAGCTGCCGGCGATCGTCACCGTGGACCTGCGCCTCAACGAGCCGCGCTACGCGTCGCTGCCTAACATCATGAAGGCCAAGAAGAAGCCGCTCGACGAGAAGACGCCGGCCGACTTCGGCGTCGACGTGACCCCGCGGCTGAAGGTGATCAAGACCGTCGAGCCCGAGACCCGCAAGGCCGGCGTCAAGGTCGGCTCGGTGGACGAACTCGTCGAGAAACTCAGGACCGAAGCGGGAGTGCTCTGATGGCCGTCCTCATCCTCGCCAAGCACGACAACGCCACCCTCAACGACGCCACCGCCAAGACCGTCACCGCGGCCAGGGGCATGGGCGGCGACATCCATGTGCTCGTCGCCGGCCAGGACTGCGCCGGCGTCGCGGCCCAGGCAGCCACGCTCGACGGCGTGGCGAAAGTGATCCATGTCGACGACGCGCTCTATGCGCACCGGCTCGCCGAACCGCTCACCGAACTCATCCGGAGCATGGCGGACGGCTACGACCACATCGTGTTTCCCGCCACAACCACCGGCAAGAACGTCGCCCCCCGCCTCGCCGCGCTTCTCGACGTGATGGTGATCTCCGACATCACCGGCGTCGTGGACGCCGACACCTTCGAGCGGCCGATCTACGCCGGCAACGCCATCCAGACCGTGCAGTCGGCCGACGCGACGAAGGTCGTGACCGTGCGCGGCGCGAGCTTCGACGCGACCGGCGAACAGCCGCCCTGTCCGGTCGAGACCGCCGCGGCCGCGGCCGATCCGGCGCTGTCGGCCTGGATCGAGGACAGGGTCGCCGCCTCCGACCGGCCCGAACTCGCCTCCGCGCGCGTCGTGGTCTCCGGCGGGCGGGGCGTCGGCTCGGCGGAGAACTTCGAGATCATCAGCCATCTCGCCGACAAGCTCGGCGCGGCGGTGGGCGCGTCCCGCGCCGCCGTGGACTCGGGCTACGCGCCGAACGACTGGCAGGTCGGACAGACCGGCAAGGTCGTGGCCCCGGACCTCTACATCGCCGTCGGCATCTCCGGGGCGATCCAGCATCTCGCGGGCATGAAGGACAGCAAGGTGATCGTCGCGATCAACAAGGACGAGGAGGCGCCGATCTTCCAGGTCGCCGACTATGGTCTCGTGGGCGACCTCTTCCAGATCGTCCCCGAGCTTGACGCCAAGCTCGGCTGAGGCGCCGCGCCGCCGGGCTGCCGCCGCCGCGCTCGCCGCCGGTTTCGCGCTCGCCCCCGCGCCGGCGCCGGCCTGGGAGGCGATCCTCGGACTCGGCGCGGACGGGGTCCTCGACGATCCGCACTTCACGGTCGCGCTCGATGTCCGCGCCGACCCGCTCTGGGCCGGAACGCTGGCGCGTCAGCCGGTGTTCATGACCCTCGGCGCGGCGGTCGAATCCGACACCCCCGACGACGTCTGGGCCGGCGCCGGCGTCGTGCTCGGGATGACGGTGCTCACGCATCTCCGGATCGAGGCGTCGGTCTATCCCGGCGGCTACCGCGAGGGAACGGGCAACGATCTCGGCGCCGACTTCCCGATGATCCGCTCCCAGCTCGAGATCAGCCAGCCGGTCGCGGAGGACTGGCGCGTCGGCCTTGCGGTCAGCCACAAGTCGAACGCCCACACCGCCGTCCACAACCCCGGCGTCGAGACGCTTCTGGTGACGCTGCGCCACAGCTTCTGACGCCGCGATCAACACCTGCGCCAGGCACGGCCGGCACACGTCATGCTTTCGGCCTGATCTCCTCACTCCCCTGCACGGGGCGCTTCTCCTCGAAGGCTCCGGTCTTGCGGACAAGACCCAGAAGGTTTTTCGCCCCGAACTGCCTGACGTCGAAGCCCGGATTGCTCTTGTGAAGGGTCGATCCGACTGCAGCGAGACGCGCCCAGCCCTGCTCTCGGGCTGTCATCTCGATGGCGCGTCTGATCAGGTCTACGGCCTCTCCTGCCGGGCGTTTCGCAGGCTTGGCGCACGTCGCCTTCGCAGCGCTGGACGCAACCGCCGTCGGCTTCAGCAGCGTCTCGACGGCGATGAACTCCCAACACGCCTCCCTGAACGTCGCCGCCGCGCTGGTCTTGCCAACGCCCCGCACCTTCCTGCCCTCCTCCCGCAGCCGCCAGGCCAGACGGGTGAAGTCGCTGTCGGACGACACGATGCAGAACCCGTCCATGTGCCCGCGGTGCATCAGATCCAGCGCGTCGATGACCAGCGCGATATCGGCGCCGTTCTTTCCCTTCGCCATGCTCGGCAGATGCACCGGCTCGATCGAGTACTTCGCGCCGGCGGCTTTCCAGTCCCTGTGATTGCCGTCGAAGCTCGCGAACATCCGACGCACGGCCGCGTCGCCCCACGTCGCCACGCGCTCAAACAGCGGGTCGGCCACCTCCGCCCCGACGTTCTCCGCGTCGATCAGAACCGCCCACCGCTCGGCCATCGTCCCGCTCCGCAAACCCCGGGATCGGGCATGGCGCAAAAGCGTTGAAATAATCTCAAGGATTACTTCAGCTGGATCTCGATCGTCCGGTCCGTGCGCCGGCGCTCCTCGAATGCGCCCGTCCGCCGCACCAGCGTCGAGAGCTTGCCGCTGCCGTAGGTGCGCGGATCGAAGTCGGGGTAGAGGTTGCCAAGCGTCTGGCCGAGCACGCCGAGGTCGGTCCAGCCGTCCTCGTCGGCGATCTGGTCGATGGCCTTGCGGATCGGCTCGATGGCGTCCTGCGCGGTCTTCGCCGAACCGGCGGCGGCCCGGCCCTTCGCGGGCGGCGCATCCGGCGTCTCGTCGCCGTCGCGATGCGAGACGCCGAGATTCTCTGTGTAGATGAACCGGTTGCAGGCGTTGATGAAGGCCTTGGGCGTCTTGTTCGCCCCGAACCCGTAGACGATCAGCCCCTGCTCGCGGATCCGGCTGGCCAGACGCGTGAAGTCGCTGTCCGAGGAGACGAGGCAGAAGCCGTCCACCCGCCCCCCGTGCAGCATGTCCATGCCGTCGATCACCAGCGCGATGTCGGCGGCGTTCTTGCCGGTGGTGTAGTTGAACTGCTGCACTGCGTTGATCGCGTGTCGGTTGAGCACATCCTGCCAGCTCTTCTGCTTGGTGCCCGAGAAGTCGCCGTAGATCCGCCGCACGCTCGCCTCGCCGAGACCGGCGATCTCGTCGAAGAGCTTGTCAGCGATCGCGGCGGGCACGTTGTCGGCGTCGATCAGCACCGCCAGCCTGCGTCGTTCCTCGGCCATGGGTCTCTCCCTGACTTGCGCAGCCGCACCCTGACCGGCGCCGGCCCGGGGCGCAAGCCCGGCCATAGGCGGTTGCCGGGCGCAGGCCCGTCACATAAGCTGCGCGCGCAGCGGCTGCACGGGACGCGTTCTTCCATGGAAATCAAGAAGGTCGGCGTCGTCGGAGCCGGTCAGATGGGCAACGGCATCGCGCATGTCTTCGCGCTCTCCGGCTATGACGTCGCCCTCAACGACATCTCCCAGGAGGCGCTGGAGCGGGCGCGCGCGACCATCGACGGCAATCTCGAGCGCCAGGCCGCGCGCGGCCGCATCACCACCGAGGAGCGCGAGGCTGCGCTGGCGCGCATCACGCTGGAGCCCGATCTCGCCCGGCTCGGCCCCAGCGACCTGATCATCGAGGCCGCCACCGAGCGCGAGTCGCTCAAGAACGAGATCTTCGCCGGGCTCGCGCCGCATCTGGCCGATCACACGTTGCTCACCTCCAACACCTCCTCGATCTCGATCACCCGGCTGGCCAGCCATACCGACCGGCCCGAGCGCTTCATGGGCTTCCACTTCATGAACCCGGTGCCGGTGATGCAGCTCGTCGAGCTGATCCGCGGCATCGCCACCGACGAGGCGACCTTCAAGACCATGACCGGCGTCGTCGAGCGGCTCGGCAAGACCTGGTCGGCCTCCGAGGACTACCCGGCCTTCATCGTCAACCGCATCCTGATCCCGATGATCAACGAGGCGGTCTATGCCCTCTACGAGGGCGTGGGCTCGGTCGCCTCGATCGACACCTCGATGAAGCTCGGCGCCAACCACCCGATGGGCCCGCTCGAGCTCGCCGACTTCATCGGGCTGGACACTTGCCTCGCCATCATGAACGTCCTGCACGAAGGCCTGGCCGACACCAAGTACCGGCCCTGCCCGCTCCTCGTCAAATACGTCGAGGCCGGCTGGCATGGCCGCAAGACGAAGCGCGGCTTTTACGATTATCGCGGCGAGACGCCGGTCCCGACCCGCTGAGCGCGCCGTTCTGCTTGCGCGTGTTCTCAAAACACGAATCTGAATAAATCTTTACTTGCTCACGTTGAACGTGCTTACATCGTTCCGGGTGGTGGGAACCCTTCCGCAGGCTCCGTCGGCGCGTCCGGCGCGGGACATTTTGAGCGGCGAGGGACACTTTTGCCGTGGGGGTGACCAACGATGCCGAAGCCGACTCCGCCGCGCCTTCTCGACTGGTTGATCGGCTCCAGGGGCGCCGACGTTCTCGACGCCACGCGCACCCATCAGGGCGTCCAGGGCCTGGGCGGGCGCGACGTGCTGACCAGCGACTTCAGCGCCACGGCGCTCTACGGCGGATCCGGTTGGGACAGGCTTGTGACGACCCTGGCGCTGCCGTTCGGCGGCGCGCGGAACGCCGATGCGCGCGCCTGGCAGGAAGGCGGCAACGGCAGGGACAAGCTCTTGGTGAGCATCCTCGCACAGGCCGACGGCGCGGCGCGCTCCGAGGCCGTGCTCGACGGCGGCGGCCACCACGACAAGCTGGCCCTGACGATCGAGACCGAAGCGCGCAGCGGTCCGGTGGAGGCGCTCGGCTTCCTCTGGGGCGGCTCCGGCAACGACAAGATGACCGCCTCGCTCGCGGCGACCGGCGCCGGCGCTGGCGGCGCCACGACCTTTCTGGAACTGGACGGCGGGACCGGGAACGACGCGCTCGCCGCCGACATCGACGTGGTCGCCGACGCAGGCCCGGTGAACGTCGCGGCGAAGCTCGCCGGCGGCGCCGGGAATGACACGCTCGAGATCACGCTGACCGCGCTGGCCGCGACCGACGCGCGGGTGTCGCTTAGGCTGCTCGGCGGCGACGACGACGACATCATCTCGGCGATCACGCAGCGTCGGCGGCGGCGACAGCGCTTTTGCGCGCGTCGTGGTCTACGCCGGCCGCGGCGACGATGCGGTGACCGTCGAGACGCGTTCGTCGCTCTGGACCACCGCCGAGATCGACAATCGCATCTTCGGCGGCGCGGGCAAGGACGCCATCACCGCCACCGCCACCGCCATTGCGGGCGGTGATTATGACGCCGCACGCACCCGCAACCTCGTGAACGGAGGCGCCGGCAGCGATCGGATCACAGCCGTCTCCGACGCAACTGGTTACTCTGGTGTCACCCTCGCCGTGAACGAGATCACCGGCGGCGGCGGCCACGACGTCATCGACGCGACCGCCTCCGCGGACGAGGATGACCTCATGGACTCGACCGAGCCCTTCGCGCGAAACCTGATCGACGGCGGCGCCGGGAACGACCGGATCACCGCATTGGCGAAGGCCTTCTCGGGCGGCTCCGGAGTCTCCGCCGAAAACCGCGTAACCGGCGGCAAGGGCCACGACACCCTGATCGCCACCACTTCCGGCTTCGGCGAGTACGGCTTCCCCGCCCTCAACTTCCTCGACGGCGGCGATGGCGACGACGTGCTGACCGCGCTGGCGCTGGGTGTCGACTACTATGGCGGCGAGAACACCAACACCCTCGCCGGCGGCGCCGGAAACGACCGCCTCACCGCCACGATCAACGGCCGGGGCGACGAGGGCACCTACGACGGCATCCACCGCAACATCCTCGCCGGCGACGATGGAAACGACACGCTGACCGCGCTGATCGAGGTGGGCGACAACGCCCCGGACGGCGGCTATTGCGCGGTGTCGAACCGGCTCGACGGCGGCGACGGCGACGACGCGCTGACCGCGACGAGCCGGATCGACATCAATTACGCCTCCCAGGCGACGGCGCTCAACGTCCTCGCCGGGGGCGACGGCGACGACGTCCTGACCGCCACGGCCGAGACGCGGGTCGACGAAGGTTACCCATGGGCGAACGGCGACGGCATCTGGGCCCGCAACGAGCTCGACGGCGGCGACGGCGACGACACGCTGAAGGCGACCGCCACGAGTTGGCTTGTGTACGGCAAGACCTCCAACGGGGCGGTCAACGTGCTGTCGGGTGGGGACGGCGACGACAGTCTCACCTCCGACCTTAGCGTCGACTACGAAAGTGAAGACATCCACCGATCCCTGCGGCGTACGGCGAGACGTTTCTTCGCGGCGACGCGGGCTTCGGACACGCTGACGCCACGGTCTACGGCTTGGAGCGGTCGCAGATCTCGCTCTCGAAGTCGACATGGACGGCGGCGCAGACTCCGACGTGCTGACGCTGGATCTGTACGGACGAGCCGAGTTCGTCGCAAACACGAACGCCGTCCTCACAGGTGGCGCCGGCGATGACAAACTGACGTCGAACATCGAGACGTTGGGGCTTCGTGGCCGGCAGACGCCGTCGCAACGCTCGATGGCGGCGGCGGCGACGACAGCCTCAAGGCGGTCACCAAGAACGCCGAGCGGTCCAACGGCAGCTGGCGACCTCAGGAACACGCTGTCCGGCGGCGACGGCGACGACGTGCTCGAACTCGGTCATTGAAGCCAGGGGCGAGTCCACATCTACGGCAACTCCGACGCCTCCGCGCGGGCCTTCGCCACCCTCGATGGCGGCGACGGCGCGGACAGGTTGATTCGCGCTCGACCGCATCGGCCGAGGACACGGCCCTGATCGTCGAGAACCGGCTGAGCGGCGGCGCCGGTCGCGACGACATCGAGGCGATCGCCCGCGCCAACGCCAACCTCTAACCCAACGACCCGCTGCCAGACGGCATGGAGGCGCGCGCCCTCAACGAGCTCGACGGGCGGCGCCGGCAACGACAGGATCGTTGGCCGTGTCGAGACCAACCATTCCGGCGTGACCGCCCGCAACGCTCCTCTCCGGCGGCGACGGCGACGACGTGCTCGCCGGCCACATCCTGAACGGCTCCAACGGGCGCAGCCTGCTCGACGGCGGCGCCGGCGACGACCGGCTCATGGTGTTCGGCGGGACCGGCAACCGGCTTGACGGCGGCGCCGGCGCCGACCGGCTGATCGCGGGGGACGGCGACGACGTCATGATCGGCGGCGCGGACGCCGACCGCTTCATCTTCGACCTGCGCGTCAACCAGGGCGATGACGTGATCGAGGACCTCGACCGCGGGATCGACCAGCTCAAGTTCTTCGGCGTCGGGTCCCGCGCCGCGCTCGACGCCGTCTCCACCGTCACCGACGCCGGCCCCGGCGGCGACGTGACGATCGCCTTCAACTCCGGCGCGACCCTGACCGTGCGCGGCGCAGGCACCGGCGCGATCGACAGTATCGCCGACCTGCTCGCCGACCCGGTGGATCAGCTGCTCTTTTGATCAACGTCTGAAGATTTTACATATCCGAATGTCATTTGATCTGGGTCAAGGCGCCCAATCCGGAACGCTGCCACCCTCTCACCGTCAGTTGGGGAAACGTCACGCGACGGCTCCGCGATGGGGTGTTTCCCCGCAACCACCGAGGGGGAATCGGGCATGGCCGACATCAGACCGCCGGAAACGACCGCAATAGTTCGGGGCACGAACGGCGACGACACCCTCGTCGCCACGGCTGCGGGCCAGGCGCTCTACGGCTACCGCGGTCGCGACACGCTGATCAGCGCCTTCGACCGCACCGCGCTCTACGGCGGCAAGGACGCCGACCGGCTGACGACGACGCTTTTCTTTGAGACCGACTACCAGGATGCCCAACCGATCGACACGCTGCTCCACCAGTTCGGCGGGGATGGCGACGATGTGCTTGAAGCCACGACCGAGGTGCGTGACCGCTCCGAGTTGACCGACGAAGCACGCTCCGAGGCCGTGCTCAACGGCGGCGGCGGGAACGACGAAGTCACGCTGTCGTCAAGCGTCAGCAGCGAATACGCGGCGGCCTTCAACACCGCCATGCTCCTCGGCGGCACGGGACGCGATATCCTCACGGCGAGTCTGTCGACGCGCGTCGATTCAGGAGGCACCAGAACGCCGGAGGACACATATTCGGACCTGACGATGCGCGGCGGATCCGGCGATGATGTGCTCGAGGCTTTGGTCACCACATCGGGAGCATTTGGCTCCAACGCGGGCGCGTTAGCGGTGAATTACCTGAACGGCGGACCGGGTGACGATCAGATCAACCTAAGCGTCGGCAGCGGTTCCGAGTACGACGTGCGCTTCGAGAACACCGTGCGCGGGGGGAGCGGCGACGATTCGATCAGCATAATCAGCAAAGCGGAATCCTTCGAAGAAACCGTGCTTGGCACGCTCGCGCGCGGAGGCGGCGGCGACGATAACATCGCAGTAGAAAGCGACGCGTCCGACTTCGGCGAAGAGGCCCCGGATCGTCCCAGCGTTGAGACCCGGCTTTTCGGCGGCAGCGGCAACGACACGTTGAGCGCGATAGGGCGCGCCTCATCGAACTCGTATTACGACGGAGCTCAGAATGCGACCGTTCTCGCCTTCGTCTACGGCGGTTCTGGGAACGACGAGATGTCATCGATCGCTGTAGCAAACGCCGAATTGACGGCCAACGCCGTCAACGAACTCGACGGCAGCACTGGCGCCGACGCGATGGACGCTGACGCCTCTGCGGAGGGCGAAACAGGAGCCCGCGCGTCGAACATGGTCTCGGGCGGATCCGGCGACGACGTCGGCGACTTGTCGGCCGAAGCGCAAACCTACGGTCGCAATGCGACCGCCACGGCGGACAACGCGTTCGACGGCGGCTCGGGGAACGACCGCTTCGAGGCCAACGCCAGCGCGGACACGATTTACGGCAGGTCCGTTGCGAGCAACCTGCTCACCGGAGGCGCGGGAGATGACGCTCTCACCGCAAATAGCGAAGGATATTCGGAAAACGGCGATTGCGAGTTGTCCAACGACCTGACCGGCGGGAATGGCAAGGACACGCTGACGGCCACACTGGGTGTCTGGGCCGAATACGTCGCGGTCGCCACGAACCGACTTGACGGCGGTCGCGGTGACGACGTCCTGGTAGGCAGGGCGAACGTGGGCTCATTGTCCTCGGCCGAATCGGCGCAGATCCTGAGAGGCGGCGATGGCAGGGACACGCTGACGGCGACGACGTTCGGCGCCCAGTCGGCGGCGGTCGAGGCGAGTTGCGACCTCTCGGGCGACAGGGGCGAGGACACGCTCACTTCGCAAATCGACGTGGTCGGCATTTCGGCCTACGGCTCCGGCGGTCCCGCCAACGCGTCGGCGAAGCTCGACGGCGGCGAACACGCCGACATCCTTGACGCCACCACCCGCGCGACCGGCGATCAGGGCAGTACGGTGGCGCGCAATGCGCTCCTCGGCGGTGGCGGCCACGACGTCCTGAACGCCACGGTCGAGGCGGTGAGCGGATTCTACGATCTGGGCTCCGTCTTCAAGACCGACCTGATCGCGACGAACGTGCTCGAGGGCGGCGGCGGCGACGACATGCTGACGGCGGTCGCCGCGGCGCGATGGCTCGAGGACCGCCCCGACACCGTGCTCGTCGCGAACCTTCTCGATGGCGGCGATGGGGCGGACACGCTCTCGGCCACGATCGCGTCCCGACAGCGCCCAGGGCGCAAGCACGCTCCTCGGCGGCGCGGGCTGCGACACGCTCGTCGTCACCGGCGGCGTCGGCAACCTGCTCGACGGCGGCGCGGACAGCGACGTGCTCGTCGCCGGCGACGGTGACGAACGGATGATCGGCGGGGAGGATTCGGACCGCTTCGTGTTCGACACGGGGGTCGACCAGGGAACCGACGTGGTCGCAGACCTTCAGGGCGACATCGACCAGTTGCAGTTCCTTGGAGTAGCGGACCTCGCCGCGCTCGACGCCGTCTCCACCGTCACCGACGCCGGCCCCGGCGGCGACGTCACCGCGGTCTTCGACTCCGGCTCCACGCTGGTCTTCGAGGGCGTCGGAACCGGCGCGATCGACAGCATCGCCGACCTCCTCGCCGACCCGGGGGACCAGCTGCTGTTCTGATCGGCCATTTGGACCGTTAACACTTTTCTTCAATGAAAACAGCGCGAAATCAACTCGCCAAGCTTGGCGAGTCGATTTCGGGGCGCGCTGGACTCCCCAGACAGGGCGCTTTGAGACTCAACTTGTCAGGGCCTCCGCGACGCCGGTCAGCTCGAAATCCGCCCCGCCCAGCACGGCGCCGTTTGCCAGTATCTCCACCCGGTGGCCGCCGTCGTGGTAAACTCGGGTGGTGATCGGCCGCATCGGGTGGCGGCGACGGAATCGCGCGCCCTCGCCGGCGCGCAGCTTCAGGACCTTGCCCTTGAAGACCTTCGCGCGGGTCTCCCCGTTCGCCTTCCGGTGATGGATCGCGTAGTCGAGCACCACGTCCTGATCCGCGTCGCTCTCCGAGACCACTTCCGCCTCGAACTCCAGCGCCCCGCCGAACCGCACCGCCGGCGTGCGCACGTCGAGCGCCCGGAGCGCGACCCGCGGCGGTCCGAAGCCCAGCGCCGCCAGCGCCGCCGGATGCCCCTGCTTGACCAGGGTGCGGCAGGCATGACGCACCAGCCGCGCCCGCTCGGGCGACGCGCCCCGGATCCACTCCGCCGCCACCGCCGCGACGAGGTCCGGATGATCCCGCGCGATGTCGTTGAGATTGTTCGCCACCGACCGCCGCACGTACTCGACCCGATCGTCGCGTAGCCGCGCCAGCAGCGAGATCAGCGGCGAAGGGTCGCGCACGAACACCGTCAGCTGCATGTTCCAGGGCAGCCGCGGCCGCGACCCCTCCGACGCCAGCCGCCGCACGTGAAAGTTCCCGTCCTGCGCCCAGCGATGCAGCCAGACCAGCGCGCGCTCCGGATCGGCTGCGATGAACGGCCGCACCGCACCCTCCGAAGTGAACCGCCGGGTCATCTCCGCCAGCGTCGACATCGAGAGATCGAAGCTCCCGAGCCCGCGCGCCGCGACGAAGTCCGCCATCGGCATCACCGCCCAGCCCCGCAGTCCGAGATCGTCGATCCCCTTGCCGCTCAGATCAACGTCGTCCTCGGGATGCAGCGCCGCAAGCAGGAGCGCGCAGGCCGCGCCGAAGTCCGCCGGCAGGTGCGCCTCCAGCGCCCGGGTGATCTGCGTCGAGCGCGCCTTGAGCTCCAGCCGTTCCAGCCCGTCGAGCGCCATCGCCTCGAATCCGCAGCGGTCGAAGTCGGGCGACCGCCGCGCAAGGTGGCCAGCAAGCCCGGCGACCAGCGCCGGATCGAAAAGGTTCTTGAACGGCTCCGCCATACGCGGATGTGATCGCAGTTCCGGCCCCCGTCGGCAAGCGCCCGCGTGCCTTTCGGGCCAGGAACGCTATGCTACAAAACGTCGTCGGAGGGTTTCGCCAGTGCTCAGGTGCCTGCTCGCTGTGCTGCTGCTCGCCGCCGCGCCCGTCGCCGCGCGTACGTGGAGCTTGGACGCGTCCACCAGCGTCGCCGTTGACGTGACCTGGCGGGGCTCGGTGGTCGAGGTGCGCTTCCCGAGGCTGTCAGGGCATATCGAGTTCGACGAGACCCGACCCGAGACAGCCCGCGCCCGCATCACCGCCGACGCCGGAAGCGCTACGACCGGCGTCGGCCCGGTCGACGCACTAGTGCGCAGTCCGGACTATCTCGGGACCGCGGCGTTCCCGGAAATCGTCTTCGAACTCGATCGTTTGGAGCAGACGTCGAAATCCACCGCCGACGTGTTCGGACGCATCACGTTTCGGGGCGTATCCCTGCCGCTGGCGCTCACGGCGGAAGTGTTCCGCTACGGTCCGTCGCCTTCCGATCCGCAGCGGTTCGAGGCGGGTTTCGATCTCACCGGGTCCATCGATCGCACGCTCTTCGGCTCGACCGGCGGGGTTCCGGAAGTCGCGTCCGTGCTGCCGCTGCGCATCCGCCTTCTGATGGTCTCCGAATGAGGCGCGCCCGCCGCGCCCGCTCCGGCTGACGAGGCCGGCGCCATGCGGGTGCGAAACACCGACGAAAGCTGGGGCCTCGTGGCGCGGGCGCTTCACTGGTCCATGGCGGCGTTGATCGTCTTCCAGTTCGCGCTCGGCGTCTACATGACCTCCCTCACCGACCTGCTCGAGCAGTTCCGCCTGATCCAGGTCCACAAGAGCTGGGGTTTCGTGATCTTCGCGCTCGCGCTCGCGCGCGTTGCCTGGCGGCTCGCCAACACGACGCCGGCCGCACCGGAGAGAGCGCCGCTCTGGCAGGTCCGCGCCGCAGCGATGAGCCACGCGCTGCTGTATACCCTCATGCTCGCGTTGCCGCTGTCGGGTTGGGTGATGGTCTCGGCGGCGCCAGTCCAGGATCTGCTCGGGATCGACAACATGGTTTTCAGCTGGTTTGCGCTCCCGGATCCTTGGACGCCCGGAGTCGAAATCAATCGAAGCCGCCGCCGCGGGCGTTCACCGCGCAGCGTCGATTGCGCTGGCGCTGCTCCTTTTCGTGCACGTCGCCGCGGCAATGAAGCATCATCTGGTCTCGCGCGACCGGGTTCTGTCGAGAATGACGCTCGGGCGCTGACTGTTCACGTGCCATTGGCCGCCAAATCACGGCCCTTTCACCCGTTCGGGCGATGCATGAGCCGTCTCTCCCGGACACACTCCCGTCGCTTCGGGGGGGAATAATCATGGCGCTTCTGCAATTGGTGTTCGTCGCGTGCATCGGGGGAGATCCCGATCAATGCAGACATGTACCGGGACCGGTGTTCTCGCCGCAGTTCACCCTGTCCGAATGCCTGAGCGAGGGTCCGGCGGTCACAGCCGCATGGCTTGCCCATAACCCGGGCCACATCATCACCGAATGGACTTGTGTCGTGGCGGTCCCGACCACCGCCTGAGTCCAAACAGCGAAACCGCGCCTGGATGAGCGCGGTTCCGTCTGATGGACCGGGATGATCAGCTCGCTGTCGGGTCCTGTGACGTGCGTGCAGCCATGAACTGATCGAACTCCGCCTTGTCCTTCGCGGCGCGAAGCTGATCAAGGAAGGACGTGAACGCTTCGCGTTCGTCTTCAAGCCGCTTCAGCGTCTCCGACCGGTACGCGTCGAAGGCGGCGTTGCCGGTGCTCCTTGGTTCATGATGATGATGACGGGCGCGACCCCAGGAATTGCAACTCATGCGCTTGCTCCAGATCATATAAAACAGAAGGCCAAGGCCGATAGGCCAGAACAGCAAGAAGCCCGCGATCATGGCCGCAATCCACGCGGCACGACCGCGGTCGTCGAGCCAGTCCCGTCCACGCTCCAGCATGCTGCGGGCTCGGTTCGGCCAGTCGCGTTCGCGATCGGCCCAGTCTTCGGCAGTGTGCATCAGGCGCTCCTTTCATGTTAATGTGAATTACATTTACATAGATGGGGAAAAGGCGCTGGCGTGTCAATGTCGCCGACGAGAAATTTCGCAGCGCAGTTCCGTTCGAGATCAGGACGGGATCAGACCGAGCCCCCGCAGGTAGATCATGGCCCCGCTCTCCAGCATCTCATCCGCCGAATATGGTGCCCGGCCACCCGGAGTACCGCGCGAGAAGAGTTCTACCACCCCGTGGCTCATTGCCCAGATATGGTTGGCGACCATGCGCGGGGGTGGACGTCTGTCGGGCGGGAGGCGCTCGGCGAGCCGCGCAGCCGCGCGCTCCAGCGCCGACATCGCACGCTGCGCCGCCCACGCGAGGTCAGGATTGCCCGCAATGGACACGCCGCTCTCGAACATCGCCATGTAATAGCCAGGCTCGCTCCGCGCGAAATCCAGATAGGCGCGGCTCGTAGCGAAGAACGCGCTCAGCGCCGAAGGCTTGCCATCATTGAAGGCGGCTTCCAGCCTATCGGCGAAGATCTCGAATCCCTGACGCGCCACCTCCTCGATAAGGTCATCGCGCCCCTTGAAGTGGCGATAGGGCGCCGCCGCGCTCACACCCGCCCCACGCGCGGCTTCCGCCAGGGTGAAGCCCAGCGGCCCCCGCTCCTCGATCAGCCCAAGCGTCGCCTCGACTAGCGCCTGCCGCAGGTTGCCGTGGTGATAGGTCTTCCGCCCGCCTGAACCATCGTCTCCCATCGCAACCGTCTAGCCCCGCCTCAGGCGGCCGACAAGCGCGCCGCCGAAGCGCTTGACCGGGATCCCCGGCCCTGATGTGCTGCGTACATGAAAAAGTCGATCATCGAGTCGCTGTCGGACGACGAGCCGCCGAACGAGTTGTCTGAGCCGCACAAGGCGCTCTGGTGGCTCCGCAAGGGTGGCCTCCGGATAGGACCCGAATGGGAGCGCGCCCACGAGATCTGTCAGGGCGGAGAGGGACACGCGGGTCATGACCTTGTCCATGCCCTTTCCCACCGCATCGAGGGCGACGCAACGAACGCAGCCTACTGGTACAGGCGGGCCGGAGCGGTGCACGATCCGGAACTGGACATCGAGAGCGAATGGGCGCGGTTAGTGACCGCAATACACGACTGAGCCGGCGCAGTTTCGGCTCGGGATGGGTCTGGGCAAAGGGAGCGGCGCATGCGGGACGCCTTCATTGAGCGTATCCGAGGCGAGCTCGAGGCCATCGACGCCGATGGCCTCACCAAGCATGAGCGGGTGATCCGCTCGCCGCAATCTGGACGGATCTTTGCCGATCCGGGCGGAGACGTGCTGAACTTCTGCGCGAACAACTACCTTGGTCTCGCCAATCACCCAGATCTGCTGGCCGAGGCCAAGCGCGCGATCGACCGTTATGGCTACGGCATGGCCTCGGTCCGTTTCATCTGCGGCACGCAAGAGGAGCATAGGGCGCTCGAAGACAGGCTGGCGCGCTTTCTCGGAATGGAGGACGCGATCCTTTATTCCTCGTGCTTCGACGCCAACGCCGGGCTGTTCGAGACGCTGCTCGGGCCTGATGACGCGATCATTTCCGATGCGCTCAACCACGCCTCGATCATCGACGGCGTCAGGCTCTGCAAGGCGCGCCGACTGCGCTACGCAAACAACGACATGGCCGAGCTTGAGGCGCGTCTCGTCGAGGCCCGGGACGCGCGTACGCGGCTGATCGCCACCGACGGCGTCTTCTCGATGGATGGGGTCATCGCTGATCTGCCGGCGGTATGCGATCTCGCCGAACGGCACTCCGCGCTGGTCATGGTTGACGACAGCCACGCTGTCGGCCTTGTTGGCGACCGCGGTCGGGGCACGCCGGAAGCCTGTGGGGTGATGGATCGGATCGACATCCTGACCGGCACGCTCGGCAAGGCTCTTGGCGGCGCGTCCGGCGGCTACACCGCCGCACGGGTCCCGGTGGTGGCGCTGCTCCGCCAGCGCTCTAGACCCTATCTTTACTCCAACACCCTCGCGCCGGTGATCGCGGCAACCTCGCTGCACGTGCTCGACATTATCGAGGATGGCGCGGCGCTGCGCCAGCGCCTAGCAGCGAACTCGGCGCGCTTCAGGCGCGAGATGACCGCACTGGGCTTCACGCTCGCCGGCTCCGGTCATCCGATCATTCCGGTGATGCTGGGCGATGCGCGGCTTGCCCAGGACTTCGCCGCAGCCATGCTCGAGCGCGGCGTCTACGTGGTGGGCTTCTCCTTTCCGGTGGTGCCGAAGGGCGCGGCGCGAATCCGCACGCAGATGTCGGCCGCCCACAGCCCTGGCGACATCGAGACGGCCGTTGCGGCTTTCGCAGATGTCGGGCGCGAACTTGGGGTCATCGCGTGAGCGGCGACGCGGGATCGGGCTTTCTCGGACGGGGCGGCGTGGGTGCCCGCCGCGGCGGCGAACGTCTATGAACAACGAGATGCGCGCGCTAGTTAAGGCGCGGCCCGAGCCCGGCCTTTGGATGGAGCGGACTCCGATCCCGGAGCCCGGGCCAACCGACGTGCTGATCAGGGTGATCAAGAGCGCCATCTGCGGCACCGACGTGCACATCTGGAACTGGGACGAATGGGCGGCGCGAACTGTTCCTGTTCCGATGATCACCGGTCACGAATTCTGCGGCGTCATCGCCGGCACTGGAGCTGCGGTCCGGCGGTTCCGACCAGGACAGCGGGTGTCCGGAGAGGGTCACATCGTCTGCGGCGCCTGTCGGAACTGCCGCGCCGGTCGGGGCCATCTGTGCCGCAACACAAAGGGCGTTGGCGTCAATCGCCCGGGCTCCTTCGCCGACTATCTTTGCATTCCCGAGGGCAACGTCGTGGCCATCCCCGACGACATTCCCGACGAGGTGGCCGCGATCTTCGATCCCTTTGGCAACGCGGTCCACACTGCGCTGAGTTTCGATCTGGTCGGCGAGGACGTGCTCGTGACCGGCGCGGGCCCGATCGGCGTGATGGGAGCGCTCGTGGCGAAACGCGCCGGCGCCCGGAAGGTGGTGATCACGGACATTAACCCCTATCGCCTCGACCTCGCACGCAAGATGGGCGTGGAGATCGTCGTCGACGCTGCGCGCGAGAACCTCGCGCACGTCATGTCCCGGATCGACATGCGCGAGGGGTTCGACGTCGGCCTCGAGATGTCCGGCGCGGCGCCGGCAATGCGCGACCTGATCCGTCAGATGAACAACGGCGGCAAGGTTGCGCTTCTCGGGATTGCGCCTGAGGGCTTCGCAATCGATTGGAACGAGGTCATCTTCAAGATGCTGACGATCAAGGGCATTTATGGGCGAGAGATGTTCGAGACCTGGTACAAGATGATCGCGTTGGTGCAGGGCGGTCTCGATCTCGCGCCGCTGATCACCCATCGCTTCGCGATCGAGGATTTCGCTGACGCCTTTGAGGTCATGAGATCGGGAAGGTCCGGAAAGGTCATCCTCGACTGGACCTGACCGGCACCCGCAACGCCGCGGCGTCTACATTTCCTCCCCGAACATGGCAGCCACGAGGGATTTCAGGGCGGCGGCGACCTGCAACGCGTCGGGTCCCGACACCTCGACCTCGATCTGGGTGCCGTAGGCCGCGCCGAGCATCATCAGCCCCATGATGCTGTCCCCCGAGACCTCCATGCCGTCCTTGCGGACAGCGACCCGCGCATCGAATCGTTCCACCGTCTCCACGAACTTCGCGGAAGCCCGGGCGTGAAGACCCTTGGCGTTGACGATATCGAGAATGAATTGCATCGAAGCTCCGGCGCGGCGTCGCTCAAAGGGCGATCGGCCGCACGTCCCGGTCGGACCCGTTGAAGGAGTTGATGTACTTGCGCCCGGCGGTCAGGGCGCAGGCTACCGATTCCGAGAGCGGCATGTGCCGGGTCTTGGCGAGCTGGATGAGCATCGGCATGTTGGCTCCGTAGAGCATTGTGCGATCGCTGCGTCGGCAGGGCTCGACTGCAAGGTTTGACGGTGTTCCCCCGAAGATGTCGGTGACCACAACGACGCCGCTGCCGGAATCCACCGCATCGATCGCCGCCGCTATCTCGGCCTCTTTTGCTCCGCGGTCGTCGTCGGGGCCGATCGACACGGCTCTTGCGTCGGGCAGCGCGCCAACGACATGCTGCATGGCCGAGAGGTATTCCCTCGCCAGTCCGCCATGCGCAACGATCACAATGCCGATCAACCCAAACCTGCCTCCCGGAGGCTCGGCGCAGCGAACTGACCCCGCTCCAGGTCCCTGTGACGAATAGACACCTGCCAACCATCGGCCGCAAGCGTTTTCGCCAACGTTTCCACAAGCATGACTGACCTGTGCCGACCGCCGGTGCATCCCAGGCCGAGCGAAAGGTAGCTCTTTCCCTCGGAGCGATAAGCAGGCAGCAGGAAGCGCAGCAACTCAAGGAGCCGGCCATAGAACTCGGCGAAAGCCGGGTCGGCGCGCACATAGGCGGCCACCTCGGTGTCGCGTCCATCACGGGCGCGTAGGGTCGCCTCCCAATGCGGATTGCGCAGGAAACGCACGTCGATGACCATGTCTGCGCCGCGCGGTACCCCGCGCCGGTAGGAAAACGAATGGAGGCTGACGGCCAGCCGCCCAGCCTCGCCGTCCCGGCCGAACATTCGCGTCATTTCGTCGCGGAGATCGTGCGGAGTGAGCGCTGTGGTATCGATAAGAACCTCGGCCCTGTCGCGCAGCGGGGAAAGTAGCTCCAGTTCGCGCTCGATGCCAACGAGAGCCGTCTCGTTCGGGCTGAGAGGATGTCGGCGGCGAGTCTCGCTGTAGCGCCGAACCAGCGTGGCGGCGTCGCAGTCGACATAAACCAACGTCGGAGCCACGCCGGTCGAAACGCCGATGTTGGTGATCGCGTCCAGCAACCGCTCCACACCGAAATCGCGGGTCCGCGTGTCGACGCCGGCGACCACGCAATGCTCGAGCGGTGGCCCGGAGAAGAGCCGCGGCATCAACGAGATGGGAAGGTTGTCGATGGCCTCGAAGCCGATGTCCTCTAGGGCCGCGATCGCAGTCGATCTTCCGGACCCGGCAGGCCCGGTGACGATCACGATCGTGTGGCTGGCATCTTGGATCTCCGCGTCGGCCACCTCGTCGTTCTCTCGTTTCCACATCGTCCGGAGGATCCTAGGTCTCTCCGACCCCGTCATAGTGCGCCATTGCCATCAGGGCGCTCGCAAGATTTGGGACGTCCCGGCCTAATAGCAAACGGATATCCACGCCCAGTCGCGTGAATGTCAGCGGTTGTGGCAATCGCGCCTCGGGCGACCGGTCCAGATCGACGGCGAGCGCCAGAAGGGCCGCATCGCAGGCCGGCACTCGCAGGATTCCCAAGCCACGGGCTTCGATCAACCCGCGCAACCTGTCGGGCGCGGAGGCCCATAAGCGGCCGTCGGCACGCTGAAGGCTGACGCGGTCGTCTGCGACAAGCGTCGCTCCGAGCGCCATGAGACGCAGCGCGAGCCCCGACTTGCCGGAGCCCGACGCGCCGACGATGAGCACCCCGCGCCCGGCGATGGCAACCGCGCTCGCATGCACGACATCGGCGTCCGTTTGCGGCGTCATCGGCGCACACCCTTGCGCTGATGCAGTCTCTGCTTTCGTTTGCCTGGATTTCGAAATGAACCGAACATCAACTTCAACATCCAGTGACACCTTCCGATGGCTTTAACGCTGTTAGGGGGTCGTTAACCCAATTGACCACGTTCGCCCGAACGCCCTCCATGCTATATCGAATGTCATCCGGTTGCGTACTGCACGTCGCGGCGCGGAAAACGAGGCAGAGCGCCGGTTGGCCGAAACCGCCCGCGCAGTACGATGAGGGCAGCGCCATGGTCGGCCACAGGTTGACGGTCAATCCGGATCAGACTTTGGAGGCGTCTGGCTTCCTTGGAGCAGGCAGGACCCACTACAACCTGCTTGAGCCGGCCCTCGTAGAGGCCGCCATAACGCGGGGCGAAGGCATTCTCGGCAAGGGCGGCGCGCTCCTCGTCAGCACGGGAAGCCACACCGGGCGCTCGCCGAAGGACAAGTTCGTCGTTCGAGAGCCCTCCGTCGAGCCGCACATCTGGTGGGAGAACAACGCGCCCATGGAACCGGCGCAGTTCGACACTCTTTTGGCCGACATGCGGTCCCACGTCGCTGGACGCGAGCTCTTCGTGCAAGACCTCTATGCCGGCGCTGATCCCCGGCACCGCCTTAACGTGCGGGTCACGACCGAACTCGCCTGGCACAGCCTCTTCATCCGGCACCTGCTCCGCCGGCCCGCGCTCGACGAACTCGCGGATTTCGCGCCCGAGTTCACAATCTTCAACTGTCCTAGCTTCGTGGCGGACCCAGCCCGGCACGGTTGCCGGTCCGGAACCGTGATTGCGATCTCTTTCGAGCGTCGCCTGATCCTGATCGGCGGTACCGAGTACGCCGGCGAGAACAAGAAGTCGATCTTCACCGTTCTGAACTATCTTCTGCCAGAACAGGGCGTGATGCCTATGCACTGCTCAGCCAACCACGCTTCGGGCGACCCGGAAGACGTGGCGGTGTTCTTTGGCCTTTCTGGAACCGGCAAGACTACGCTTTCCGCTGATCCGGCGCGCGTGCTGATCGGCGATGACGAGCACGGCTGGTCCGACGAGGGAACCTTCAATTTCGAAGGCGGGTGCTACGCCAAGACGATTTCGCTGTCGCCGCAAGCCGAGCCCGAGATCTTCGCCACGACGACGCGCTTCGCGACCGTGATCGAAAACATGGTCCACGACCCTGTCACCTTCGAACTGGATTTCGAGGACGACAGCCTGACCAAGAACATGCGCTGCGCCTATCCGCTCGAGGCGATCTCCAACGCCTCCCCGACTGCGCGCGGCGGCCAGCCCAGCAACGTCATCATGCTGACCTGCGACGCCTTCGGCGTGCTGCCGCCGATCGCTCGGCTTTCACCAGCCCAAGCGATGTACCATTTCCTTTCGGGCTTCACTTCCAAGGTCGCCGGGACCGAGCGGGGCGTAACCGAGCCGCAACCGACCTTCTCGACCTGCTTTGGCGCGCCCTTCATGCCGCGCCGGCCGGAGGAGTACGGGGCCATGCTGCGCGATCGCATCGCGGCGCGCGGAGCCACATGCTGGCTCGTGAACACAGGCTGGACCGGTGGGGCCTATGGGGCCGGACGTCGGATGCCGATCGCAGCGACGCGGGCGCTGCTGTCCGCAGCACTAGAAGGTTCGCTCGCGGCCGGCAGCTTCAGGCGCGATCCCTACTTCGGCTTCGAGGTGCCGGTCTCGGTGCCTGGCGTCGACGACAGCTTGCTTGACCCGCGCGGGACATGGCCCGAGCCTCAGGCGTACGACGCGCAGGCCGCTCGCCTGGTTGGGTTGTTCTGCGAGAACTTCGCGCAGTACGAAGCCCATGTCGGCGAGGACGTCCGCGCGGCGGCGGTGCGCGCCGCGTGAGCGCAAGATTTCCGCTCATACCTGGAACGACCTGCGCAAGAGGTTGAGGCCGGCAAGGATCAGCACGACAAGCGTGACCCGACGGAACACTTCTTGGTCGAGCCTGTCCTGGACGCGGTAGCCGAGAAACATCGCCGCCATCGTCGGCAGGACGAGCCAGGCCGAAACAGGGACAGTGACCGCATCGAGAACGCCAGACCTGACATGCGCCGCTACGAGGACCAGCGACCCGGCGAAGAACGAAAGGCTCTGGACGCGCACCATCTCGACCTTGGGCGTGTTCAGCGCAAGAAGATACATCGTTACAGGCGGGCCCCAGATCCCGGAGATTCCGCCGAAGAATCCGGCCACCAGAGCGACGACCGCCTCGACAATGGTCCTATGCGCCGGGTCGAAGCGGAGGCGGAACCCGACGAGCTGGCTCGCCCCGAAGACAGTAATCGCCACCCCAAGAAGCGCGAAGAGCGCCCGGGGCGGCAATACGGTGAGAAGCTGGGCGCAGAGCGCAATCATCACCATCAGGATCGCCAACAGAAGCCGGTACTTGAGAAGGCTGAGCCAGGCCGCGCCGAAACCATTGCGCAGCGACTGGAAGGCGTTCGACACCAGCGTCGGCAAGATCAGCAGCGCGACCGCGACCTCGAACGGCAGAAACGAACCCATTGTGCTCAGCGCCACCAGCGGCAACGCGAAACCGATCACGCCCTTGGTGAAGCCGCCAGCCGCGAGCGCCGCGCCTGCGCCGGCGAATGCCACCCAGCCAAACTCCGCCGCGAATGCCTCGAGCCCGAGCATGATCGTCCCGACCTTTGCGTCGACCGGGCTGTGGCAGCGTGGCGCCGGGGAGGCAACCGAAATTTTGTTGCCCGATGCTCACGTCGTGAAACATGTATGTTGCGCGATTATTGACGCCGGCGACCATCCGCCCTAGTCCTTTAGCAACCGCGGCAATTGTTGTCGCGTCGCACAATCCGAGACCGAAAAGCGCACGAGGATCGACCCATGAACCAGGCCGCCCGTCTGACGGCAGAGCCGCCCGCATCGATCGAAGGCCTTGATGACCTCTGCCGGGAGGCGACCGCGGCGGCCGCCAGGCTGCTGTCGGCGGCGCGGGAAAGCGTGGCGGCGCGGATCGTCGCGCCCGGAGGGCGGGTTTCGACGGCGTCGCTCGAGGCGGAGCAGAGCGCGGCGCACGGGCTGGCGTGGATCGCGACCTATGTGGCGAGCCTCGAGCAGATGCGCGACTGGGCGGCGCTCCTGCGTGAGCAAGGCGGTCTCGGCGAGCTCGAACGACTGATCCTCCAGATCGCCTTCGGCGAATACCTTTCGCAGCTCCGGGGCGGCGTGCCGATGTCGCAGGGTGAGATCGCGCGCGGGAGGGACGTCGGCCTGGACCCGGAGGAGGAGGCGGCCATCCTCGATATCCCCGCGGTCCGGACGCTGACGCAGTCGGGCAACACCGACGCGGCCCGGCGGCGGCTTGTCGAGCTGATGCTCGAGCGCGCCGGCGCGGCGAGCTACGGGGCGACCGGGCTCGACGCGGAATACGAGATGATCCGCGATCAGTTCCGGCGCTTCGCAGACGACAAGGTGCTGCCAGAAGCGCACGGCTGGCACATGGAGGACGCGCTGATCCCGATTGAGATCATCGCGGAGATGAGCGAACTCGGCGTGTTCGGGCTGACCATACCGGAGGAGTACGGCGGCTTCGGCATGTCCAAGACCGCCATGTGCGTGGTCTCCGAGGAGCTGTCGCGCGCCTATATCGGCGTGGGGTCGCTCGGGACGCGCTCCGAGATCGCCGCGGAGTTGATCCTGTGCGGCGGCACCGAGGCGCAGAAGCAGGCGTGGCTGCCGCGGATCGCCAGCGGCGAGATTCTTCCGACCGCAGTGTTCACCGAGCCCAACACCGGCTCCGACCTCGGCAGCCTTCGGACGCGGGCTGTGCGCGACGGCGAGGACTTCGTGGTTTCGGGCAACAAGACCTGGATCACCCACGCCGCGCGGGCGGACGTGATGACGATGCTGGTGCGCACCGATCCGGCGACGGACAACTACGCCGGGCTGTCGATGCTGCTCGCCGAGAAGCCGCGCGGCGACGGCGATGATCCGTTTCCGGCGCAGGGCATGAGCGGCGGCGAGATCGGCGTGCTCGGCTATCGCGGCATGAAGGAGTACGAACTGGGCTTCGACGGCTTTCGGGTGCCGGTGGCCAACCTGCTCGGCGGGGTGGAGGGCCAGGGCTTCAAGCAGCTCATGCAGACCTTCGAGAGCGCCCGCATCCAGACCGCGGCGCGGGCGATCGGGGTGGCGCAGTCGGCGCTGGACCTGTCGCTCCGCTACGCCCAGGAGCGCAGGCAGTTCGGCAAGCCGCTGATCGCCTTCCCGCGGGTCTACGGGAAGCTGGCGATGATGGCCGTGGAGATCATGGTCGCCCGCCAGCTCACCTATTTCTCGGCGCGGGAGAAGGACGCCGGGCGGCGCTGCGACCTCGAGGCCGGCATGGCCAAGCTGCTGGCCGCGCGGGTCGCCTGGGCGGCGGCGGACAACGGGCTGCAGATCCACGGCGGCAACGGCTTCGCGCTGGAATACCCGATCAGCCGGGTGCTCTGCGACGCGCGCATCCTGTCGATCTTCGAGGGGGCCGCGGAGATCCAGGCGCAGGTGATCGCCCGACGGCTGCTGGAGCCGAAAGGTGTGTTATAGGGTGTGTAACACGCGTGCAATTCTGGCTAAGTAACTGAAGTAGCTTGAGTTAATCTTCAATAATTTTCGGTGAACGCGGCAATCGCGGCCACCGCGCGCGCGCGCGCCGCCGGCAGCGCGCCGCGCGGAAGGCCGGGCGCCACGCGGGATTCGAGAAAGAAGCCGGTGAGCCCCAGCGCCGCGGCAACCTCGGCGCGGGGCGGCGGCGCGTCCCAGCCGGCGCGCAGGAAACCGGGGAGCGCCAGCAGCCGGTCGGCCCAGGGCGCGCCGGCGCCGCGGCTGACCGCCCGGCCCGACTTCGGCGAGACCCAGACGAGATCGACGGACGCGCCGGTCACCGCGCAGCGCTCCAGATCAAGCCCGAAGCCGAGATCGGCCAGCAGCGCCAGCTCCCAGACCGCGTAGCGGGCCGGCCAGTCGGGCGCCGCGCCCAGCGCATCGAGAAGCTCGCGGGTCCGCACATAGAGCGCCGGGTGCGCCTCGCGTTCGGGCAGGCTCACCGACACCAGCGCCGCGACGCCGCCGAACGCGGCGAGCGCCGCGCGGTCGTTCATCAGGCGCGCGGCGGCGGTGCGGACCGGATCGACGCGGAAGGCGCCGATATGCTGCTCGAGCCGCGCCGACCATTCGAGCGACAGCTCCGCGCCGGGCTGGAGGATCGGCGCCATGCGCCGCCCGCCGCCGCCCCGCACGACGCCGAAATGGCGGCCATGCGCGGCGGTGAGCGCCTCGATGATCGCCGCGCTCTCGCCGTGCCTGCGCACGGTCAGAAGAATGCCCTCGTCGCGCCAGTCCATGCGCCGGACCCTAGCGCGGCGCCACGCCCGAGCGAAGCCTGATGCGGCGCGGCGGCGCGGCGTGGCGCCCGAGCGCGCCGGCGGCGCTGGCGATGGGGCGCGCCTGCGGCGCGACGGAGGTCAGGATCCGTCCCCCGCAGCTCGCGCCCCGTCCTGGCGCCCCTCCCGAAGCATCCGGGTCAGGGCGGGCGATCCATCGATCCGGATTTCGCCAATCACGTCGAAGCCATGGCGTCGATAGAACGGCACGTTGGCCGGATTCGTCGATTCCAGGTAGGCCAGACCACAGGACCTGTCGCAGGCGTCGAGGCTGACGCGAAGCAACGCGCGCCCGTGGCCACTGCCCTGCACCCTGGGATCGACGCCCATCGCAGGCAGGTACCAATGCGGGGCCTCCGGATGGCCGGCGCCGACCTGCTCCAAGACGGCGAAGACCTGCGCCTGTCGGTCGCCGTCGACGTGGTCCTGCAGCACCTGCCCGAGCCCTGCCTCGTCCGGCGCGACGCCGGGGGGCAGCCAGAGCGCCGCGCCACTCATCTCCATTGACCGGTAGGCGGTCCGGTTCTCGAAGGCCGCGCCCGCGAAGTATTTCAGGACCAAGGGAAACGCGGAGAGATACTGCTCGGGCTGGGGGAACATCCAGCGGATGAAGGGGTCGCCGACGAAGGCGGTGACAAGCGTGGCGATGACGCCAGCGGTGTCGTCCTCGCCGGCGAGGAATGCGGATCGTGCGGTCATCCCGATCTCCCGATACTGGCGGCCGCCGGCGGTTTCGATGCGCCGCGGCGCCTTGAGCCACACCGATCCTGCCCGACCCGGCACCGCAAAAAAACCCATGCCAATGCAGCCTGATGCTGCAATAATGCAGCCATGAACTGGGATGACTTGAAGGTGGTGCTCGCCGTGGCGCGGGCCGGGACGCTTGCCGGGGCCGCCCGCGACCTGCGGGTGGACGCAACGACCGTTGGCCGCCGGATCGCCGCGGTCGAGGGCGTGCTGCGCGCGCGCCTGTTCGACCGGGTGAGCGGCGGCTGCGTCGCCACGGAAGCCGGGCACCGAGCCCTGGCGCTCGCCAAGGAGGTCGAGCGCGCGACTTCGGCGTTCCGCAACGAGATCGAGGGCGCGGATCAGCGGATCGAAGGCGCTGTTCGCCTGACGGGGCTCGACGCGATCTTCGACCACCTGATGATTCCCCGGCTGCCGCGTCTGCTCGACCGGCATCCGGGTCTGGAAATCACCTTCTGGTCGAACCTTCGGTTCGACGATCTGTCGCGCCGAGAGGCGGACATCGCCCTGCGCAGCCGCGAGCCCCGGCACCCCGATTCCGTGGGCCGAAAGCTGGGGACCCTGGCGCAGGCGGCCTACGCCGCAAAGGCGGCGCCGGTGGATAGGCGGCCGTCGCTGATCGGGCTGCCCCACGAGCACGACGGGTCGGAGTTCTCCCGCATCCTGACGGAGAGTTTTCCGACCGGGACCATCGTGGCGCGGGCGGGTTCCGAGAGCCATGTTCACGCGCTGGTCAGGGCCGGCGTCGGCATCGGCCTGCTCGATTGCTTCGTGGGAGACCGGGACCCCCGCCTGCGGCGCGTGCTGCCGGACCCGGTCTGGACGCAGACCGCCTGGGCGGAAGTCCATCTCGCCATGGCCAGGGCGCCGCGCATCCTCGTCGTCCTGGACTTCCTGCGGGCGATCTTCGCCGAGGAAGAGCGCCTGCTTTCAGGCGAGCGCCCGCGCGTGTCCGCCGAGCGCCGAACGTCAGGACCTGGCAGCTAGATCCAGCGCATCACCGCGTCGAGCGAATCGCTTGGTCCGGTGTTGAAGCAGATGCGGCTCGCCGGGGCGATCTCGTGCACGACGTTGACCAGCCGCTCGAAGAGCAGGAATTCGTCGGGGTCGGTGCGCACTCCGGCGCCGATCAGGACGCAGCCGTAGGGCGCCCTGGCCATGGCGCTGCGGACCGTGTCGGCGGCGGTCGCGCCGTGGTCGACGAAACAGATGTCGGCCGCCACGCCCTGCTCCGCCAGCCGCGCCACGTCGCCGCGCAGACCGGCCTCGAGGCGTTCGGCGGTGAGACCGGGCCACTTGCCGTAGTCGACCACCGCCGGGTCGAGACCGATCAACAGAACCTGCTTTCCGTCGCTCATCATCGTGTCCTCCCTGTTGCGCCGGCCGCGCCCTTCGTCCCACTGTCGCCCGGCGCGGCACCGTGCTATGTTAGATTACATGGAAATGAGTTACATAGAAACTGAAAAGCCGCTCGTGCGCCCGCCTTCGCTCGGCAGGCTGCTGAACTTCGCCACCGGCGCCACGAACCGGCTCTGCCAGGAGATGCTCGCCGAGCACGACCTGCTGCTGGCGCAATGGGTGGTGCTGGCGGCGCTCTGGCAACGCGACGGGCTGCACGTCTCCGACATCGCGCGCTACTCGGGCAACAACCTGCCGGCGGCGTCGCGCATCGTCGACCGCATGAGCGAGAAGGGCCTCGTCACGCGGTGCCGGGACGACCAAGACCGACGCGCGGTGCGGGTCCACCTGACCGAGGCGGGCCGCGCGCTCGACGGGCTCAGGGAGTTCCACCGCGACGTGAACGCGGTGCTGCTGGCCGGTCTGAGCGAGGCGGAGGCGGCGACGCTGTTCGACCTGCTGGAGCGGGTCATCGCCAACGCCCGCGCCGCGGCGCCATCCGGGCCGCCGCCGGACGCCGGCTAGCCGGAGAGCCCAGGCTCGTCGAGCAGGGTGCGCCCGGCGCGGTCCTCCACCTCGAGGATCCAGAGATCGGGGTCGAAGCCGCGCTGTCGGCCCAGCGCCGCGTCCACCTCCGCCTCCGGGCCGTCGGCGAGCAGCGTCCAGACCCGCGCGCCGGTCGCGTCGTAGCTGCGGGCGAAGGCGGCGGCGGTGCCGTCGAGGCGGTTGAGCTTGACGATCACCGCGCCGGCGTCGGCGTCGCCGCGGGCGGCGACGAAGGCGGGGATGTCGGCGAGGCGCAGGCGGGCGAGGTAGGCCTGGACCCAGAATTCCGCGCTCAGCCGCGGGGTCACGCGTCGCCGTCGGAGAAGTCGAGGCCGATCTGCGCGTACCGCTCGGCCTCCTCCTGCCAGTCGGGACGCACCTTGACGGTCAGAAAGAGATGCGCGGGTCGGCCCAGGAACGCGGAGATGTCCTCGCGCGCCGCCTTGCCGACCGCCTTCATCGTCTCGCCCCTGGGGCCGAGCGCGATGCCCTTGTGGCCGTCGCGGGCGACGTAGATCACCTGGTCGATGCGCACCGAGCCGTCCTTGCGCTCCTCCCAGCCCTCGGTCTCGACGGTGAGCTGGTAGGGCAGTTCCTGGTGCAGGCGCAGGGTGAGCTTCTCGCGGGTGATTTCCGCGGCGATCTGGCGTTCTGGCAGGTCGGCGATCTGGTCCGCGGGGTAGAGCCAGGGGCCCGGCGGCATGTGCCCGGCGAGCCAGGCGCGCAGGTCGTCGACGCCGTAGCCCTTCTCGGCGGAGATCATGAAGGTGGCGTCGAAGGCGCGCGTCGCGTTCATGGCCTCCGCGAGCGGCAGGAGGCGCTCAGCGGAGGTGCGGTCGATCTTGTTGATCGCCAGCGCGACCACCGCGCCGGGCGGAAGCTGGGCGTCGAGGTTCTCGAGGATCGCGCGCACGCCGTCGGTGAGGCCGCGGTGCGCCTCGACCAGCAGGACGGTCACGTCGGCGTCGGCGGCGCCGCCCCAGGCCGCGCGCACCATGGCGCGGTCGAGCCGGCGGCGCGGCCGGAAGAGCCCGGGCGTGTCGACGAAGACGATCTGGGCCGGTCCCTCGATGGCGATGCCGCGCACGCGGGTCCGGGTGGTCTGAACCTTGTGGGTGACGATCGAGACCTTGGCGCCGACCATGCGGTTCAGGAGCGTCGACTTTCCGGCGTTGGGCTCGCCGATCAGCGCGGCGAAGCCGCAGCGGGTCTCACTCATCGCCGCTCTCCAGCCGGCCAAGGAGCCCGGCGGCGGCGGCCTGCTGGGCGGCGCGCTTGGAGGCCGCGCGGGCCTTGGCGGCCCGTCCGTCCTCCAGCGCCGCCTCGACCGTGAAGACCGGGGCGTGGTCGGGACCCTCTCGCGCGAGGTCGGCGTAGGCGGGCGGGCTCAGGCCGCGGGCCTGGGCCCATTCCTGCAGCGCGGTCTTGGCGTCGCGGCCGATCTGCTCGGCGTCGGCGATGCGCGGCCCCCAGAGGCGCAGGATCATCGCCCGCGCGGCCCCGAGCCCGCCGTCGAGGTAGACCGCGGCGATCACCGCCTCCATCGCGTCGCCGAGGAGCGCGGCCTTGCGCCGCCCCCCCGTGAGCATCTCCGAGCGGCCCATGCGGAGCGCCACGCCGAGGTCGACGCTCTGGGCGATTTCCGCGCAGGTCTCCTTGCGCACGAGCGCGTTCAGCCGCGGGGCGAGCGCGCCCTCGCTGGCTCCGGGATCGGCGGCGATCAACGCCTCGGCGACGACGAGGCCGAGCACGCGGTCGCCAAGGAACTCCAGCCGCTGGTTCGAGGTCTCCGAGCCGAGCGACGGATGGGTGAGCGCCTCGATGAGCAGCTCGGGCCGCGCGAAGTCGTGCCCGAGCCGCGCGGCCGCTTCGGTCGCGGCCCGGCCGGGTTTCACTCGATCGCCACGAAGAAGCGGTCCGGCCGCCAGGTCCAGAACGCCAGCATCGAGGGACCCGCGGAGGAGAAGATCACCCGGTCGGCGCGGCCCACGAGGTTCTCGAACGGCACCGTGCCGACGCCGCCGGCGCTGCGGGGGAAGCGCGAGTCCATCGAGTTGTCGCGGTTGTCGCCCATGAAGAAGTACTCGCCCTCGGGCACGGTGAAGGGTCCGGTGTTGTCGCCGAAGCCGTTGTCGATATCGAGCACCATGTGCGCGCGGTCGCCGGGCAGGGTCTCGATGCTGACCGGCTTGAGGCACTGCCCGCCGGGCGCGACCGGCCCGTTGGCGCAGCGCGGCATCGACCGCATCGGCCCCTGCGGCGCGTTCACCTCGACGAACTCGCCGTCCGGGGTCTGTGGGGCGAGGTCGCCGTTGATGTAGATGAGGCCGTCGACGATCTGGACGGCGTCGCCGGGCAGGCCGATCAGACGCTTGATGTAGTCGGTGCCGTTGGTGGGGTGCTTGAAGACGATCACGTCGCCGCGCTCGGGCTCGCGGCCGAGGATGCGCCCGTCGAACGGGCAGAGCGAGAACGGGCAGGAATGCCGGGAGTAGCCGTAGGCCATCTTGTTGACGAAGAGGAAGTCGCCGATCAGGAGCGTCGGCTTCATCGAGCCCGAGGGGATCCAGAAGGGCTGGAAGAACAGGGTGCGGATCACGCCGGCCAGCAGCAGGGCGTAGACGATCGTCTTGACGAGTTCGACGAACCCGCCCTTGGCCTTGCTCTTGGATGCCATGCTCATCGTCCGTGCCGTGCCGCCCGCGCGCCTGTCCGGCCGCTTGTGGCCCCTGCCCCCGGGCGAGTCAAGCGCGGCGCCCCTGGGGCCGTATGGGGTGTGTTATCGGGGCGTAACACGCGTGCAATTCTGGTTAAATATATGATATTCAACGGATTAATATTCAATAATTTTCGATGAACGCGCGCCTGGCGCGGCTTTGGGCCGCGCCGGATCGCGCCGCCGTCAGCGGGTTGGCGCGGTTGCGGCGGCGGGAGGCCGCCGGTGACGGGCGAGCGGGGCGCAAGGCGAGCCTGCCCGTGGGGTGGCGCTGCGACGGCCGGGCTGTGCGCTTTATGGCGCCGTGGGCTCGTGCGGCTCGAGCGGTGTGCTGGTGGAGACGAAGCGCCAGCCCGCCCGGACGGGGAGGCGCTCGCCCGGCGCCTTCGGCTTGATTCCGGGCGGCTGCGGCCCTGCCCGGACTCACATTCCCGCCGCGCCGGGCCCCGTTCCGCTCACCCCGCCGGCGTATACCAGACCGGCGAGGAATAGGCGCGGTCCTGCACCGTCGGGGGAACCTCCGTGGGCAGGGGGACGCCGAAGCGGGCGGCGTCATAGGTGGTCCAGCGCGGCGTCGGGATCTCGAGCGCGCGCACGTAGTAGAACGCCCGTTCCACGGGATCGAAGTCCGGGTCGCGCCAGTAGCCGGAGAGTACCGGCGCGCCGATGGTGTTGGTGAAGGTCGCCGCCGCGATGTCGACCGTGCTGCCGACCGGGTCGCGCGCGCGGCCGTCAGGGCCGATCTCGCGCCCGTCCGACACCGCCACGTCGTAGATGCGCTCCTGCGAGGTTCCGTCGGCGTCGATCCAGCCCTTGATGATCTGGACGCGGTCGAGATTGGCCCAGTCCGGGTCGCGCAGCGCGCGGACGATGAAGGTTGGCGCCGCACCCTCGGGCGCGGCGTCGAGACGCCCGCCCATCGGAACGCCCTGCGTGTAGCCGAGCCCGCTGAAGTCCGGCGCGAGTTCGTCGCCGGGCTCGAAGCCCCAGCCCGCGAAGAGACGCACGCGCAGGCGCGTGCCGGTCGTCGCGAAGATCTCCTTGCGCAGCACCGCGTCGAAGATCTCGTCGCGGGTGTTCTCACGCGCCCAGACGCCGGTCAGGCCGGCGGCGGATTCCTGCGCCGAGACGATCCGGAGCGTGGGATCGGCGGCGGGAATGACCACATCGTCGAACCGGTCCGGACCGGGCTCGGTGCCGGCGAACTTTCCGAAGTAGTTGTCCTCGCCGCTGGAGGCGAGGCCCGTGTGGGAATCGGTCGTGCCGTTGAAACCGAAATCGTATGGGTTGACCCCGACCGCCGCCTCGACCTCGAGGCCGGTCAGCAGCGCCGACCGCGCGTATTCGTAGCGTAGCATCTCGGGTGTCTTGGCGGCCGACCCGGTGAGGTTGCCCACGTCCCACGTCTCGAAATCCGCGAACTCGTCGTCCGGCGACAGGTAGGGATGCGTCTCGCCGTCGCCCTTGATCTGGGTGATCTCCATGATCGGCTCCCAGCGGGACCGGCGGGCGGCGTACTCCGCATCCATCGGCGCGCCGTCGAAGGTGCCGGCGGTGAAGGCGATGCCGTTCGACAGGTTGCCGTTGTGGACATGGGCGAAGACGCGGCCGCCGGTGAGCGCCTCGTAGCCCTCCATGTAGTCCCAGAGCTTTTCTGGGTCCTGGCTGTCGAAGAGCGTGAACGGCCGGACGCGGCTGGTCTTGTCGGCGCCGTCCGCGAAAACGACGATGCGGTGCAGGTTGTCGCCGCCCGGCTGCGACGTCCATTCGAAGCCCGTCATGGCGGTGAAGACGCCCGGCTGGTTGTAGCGATCCGCCGTCTCCACGAAGTCAGGCCAGATCGATCCGCCCATGTCGATGTCCGCGAACGGGTCGTTGCCGGCCGCGGCGTCGGCGAGAAGCGAGCCGAAGGCGGCCTGCGCCGCCTCCTGTCCGGAGTTGAAGGCTTCCCACACCTCGCGTCCGCGGTCGGACGCCAGCAGGAGCGGGTTGGATTCGCGGATCATCGAGGCGAGTCCCATCACCTCGGCATGGTCGGTCAGGACGAGGAAATCCAGCGGCCGGACAAGCTGGAAAGGCTGGCCGGTGTTCGACATGACCGTCTCGCCGCGCGCTGCGCGGAAGACGTCCTCCGGCGTGAGCGAGGTTCCCAGCAGGCCCGCATCCGGCGACAGGTTGCTGTGGATGTGCATGTCGCCGAAGAGCACCCGGTCAGGGAAGTCGCGGAACGCGTAGGGCGAGGTGACGACCGGCTGGACGAGGTCCTCGGGGTCGATCTCGCCGTAGGGCTCGGCGAGGGCGAGCCCGGGAAAGACGAGCAGGGCCACGAGCAGGCAAGGCCTCAGGGAGGACCGGGCTTCGGGGTCGTCGCGTCCGGTCATCATGACCTCCTAGTCAATGCGTTGGTGGGCGGGCGTCGGGACACCCTTTTTGCCGAGAAGAACCGGCAGGCGCTTGTTCGACGCAATTCCATACCGATTGCTGATTTCATAGCACCCGGCGATCCGGCGATCCACTTCCAAGTCCGAGGGACTGGCGTGCGGCTTCCGGCTTGCGCTGCATCAATGCCGCGCGGTCCGCCCGGCGCCAGACTGGCCCAACCCTCTTGGGGAGTTGACGGATGGCGCATGATTTCGATCCGGCGATGCTGACGACGCCGTGGGGGTCGCTCTACTGGTACGGGGCGGTCTACACGCTTGGATTTCTTGGCGTGTTTTTCTGGTTCTGGTATCGGCGCGGGGTCTGCGGGCTGACCGACCGGGACGTCTACGCGCTCACGATCGTCTTCGCGGCCGGCGTCATGATCGGCGGCCGCGTCTTCGACATCGCCGTCTATGAGCTCGACTACTACCGCGACAGGCCGCTCGCCGCGCTGAACTGGTGGAACGGCGGCATGGCTTCGCATGGCGTGCTGCTCGGCGGGCTTCTTGCGACCCTCGCCTTCGCCAGGGCCCGCGGGATGTCGCTGCTCATGCTCCTCGACGAGATCGTCGTGCCGGGGGTGTTCCTGCTCGCGGTCGGGCGGCTCGGCAACTTCATCGAGGGCGGCGTGGTGGGATCGGTCACCGAGCTTCCCTGGGGGTTCGTCTATCCCGATCTCGACGGGGCGCGCCATCCGGTGGCGCTCTACGAGAGCGCCAAGAACTTCCTGATCGCGCCGATCCTGATCTGGGCGATCGGGGTCTGGCCGCCCGGGCGGGGGGTGGTGACGTCGCTGTTCCTGGCGCTCTATGGCGGGCTGCGCTTCGCGGTGGACATCTTTCGCGACTACGAGGCGGCGTGGCTGGGGATCGGCACGGGACAGGTCTTCAACCTGCTCATGGCCGCGGCCGGAGCGGCGATGTTCCTCTATCTGCTGAAGGCGCCGCGGGTCGCGCCCCAGGTGCGGCGGCCGGCGCCGAGACGGGCGAGCGGGCTGCAGAAACTGCTGCTGGTCTTCATGGTGCTCTATCCGCTGGGGATCCCGACGAGCTGGACGCGCGACAACATCATCGAGAAGCGACAGGAGGTTCAGGAGACCGCGCGCGCCGCCGTCACGGGCTACGCGGGGTGAGGGGCGAGACCGCGGATGCTGACGAAGACCAGCCAGAGGGCGATCATCTGCGCGAGATGAAAGACGGCGATCGGACCGAGCGGCGGAAGGGCGAGGTCGCCGACTAGGACGCCCCCCGCCAGGACGATCAGCGCAAAGCCTGCGATGCCGACGACCAGCAGACGGCGGCGTGTCTCGAGATAGCGGCGCAGATAGAGCACGGTGGTCGCGCCGACCGGCGCCATCAGGTTCAGGCTGCCGAGCGCGAAGGCGTCGGTGCGGAACAGCAGGCCGACGAAGGCCAGGAACTGGATCGCGGCGACGATCCTCAGGGCCCGCGCCCAGGGTCGCGATGGCGCCAGCGCGGCGGCCACGCACCAGAGCGCAACCGCGGTCACCCCCATGGCCAGCAACGCGGCGGTCCAGAGCGCCGTTCCGGCGGCCGACGCGCCAAGCGAAAGGAAGCCATGCCACACGCCGCCGAGGAGCGCCGCAAGGCCGAGCGACGCGAAGGCGGCCGCAAATTCGATCTCCGCGACACCGTGCGGCGAAGCGCGGCGCCACAGGCGGACTGAAAAATACAGACATTGCGCCGAGAGCAGGAAGTCCGTGAGGGCGATGTCGAGCTCGAGCATTGTTCGGAATGCTATGGAACTTCGGCGACAACGGGACAAGGCCCGGCCGGATCGAGTGGTGAACTTCGATTGTTCCGGACGCGCCGTCCGGTCGGACCCTGCCGTCCCGGTCAGGTCTCCGGCAGCGCCTCGATCACCACGAAGGCCTGCGCCCAGGGATGGTCGTCGGTCAGGGTGACGTGGAGGGCGGCGCGGTGGCCGGGCGGGGTCATCTCCGCCAGCCGCTCGGCGGCCCAGCCGGTCAGCCGCATGGTCGGCTGGCCGGTGCGCAGGTTCACGACGCCCATGTCCCTCCAGGCGATGCCCATGCGCAGCCCGGTGCCGAGCGCCTTGGAGCAGGCCTCCTTCGCCGCCCAGCGCTTGGCGTAGGTGGCGACGCGCTGGGCCCGGCGCTCGGCGGTGGCGCGCTCGACGTCGGTGTAGACCCGGTTCAGGAACCGGTCGCCGAAGCGGGCGATGGTGCGCTCGATGCGCTCGATGCTGGCGAGGTCGGAGCCGACGCCGAGGATCATCCGCTTTCCTTTCGCCGACGAGTGTTAGCATCAGCCCGGACGCTGTCCAGTCGACGGGTCCGGCGCGGCGGCTTGCGCGTCCCGGGCCGAGCGGCCACGGTGGCGGTCATGCGCAGCGCGAGAACGATCCACGTCATCTCCGCCCACGCCGAGGGCGAGGTCGGCGACGTCATCGTCGGAGGGGTCGCGCCGCCGCCGGGCGACACCGTCTGGGAGCAGAGCCGCTGGATCGACCGGGACGGCGCGCTGCGCGACCTGATGCTGAACGAGCCGCGCGGCGGCGTGTTCCGACACGTCAACCTGCTGGTGCCGCCGAAGCGCCCGGAGGCCGACGCCGCCTTCATCATAATGGAGCCCGAGGACACGCCGCCGATGTCGGGCTCGAACGCGATCTGCGTGGCGACGGTGCTGCTCGACGCCGGCATCCTGCCGATGCGCGAGCCGGTGACCGAGCTGACGCTCGAGGCGCCGGGCGGGCTGGTGACGGTTCGGGCCGAATGCCGCGACGGCAAGGCCGAGCGGATCTTCGTGGGCAACCTGCCGAGCTTCCTCGCCCGGCGCGACGCGGGCCTCGAGGTCGAGGGGTTCGGGACGCTGACGGTCGACACCGCCTATGGCGGCGACAGTTTCGTGATCGTCGACGCCGCGGCGCTCGGCCTGACGCTGACGGCGGACGAGGCGCACGACATCGCCCGGCTCGGGGTGCGGATCACCGCGGCGGCGAACGCCGTGCTGGGTTTCGAGCACCCGGAGAACCCGGACTGGCGACACATCTCGTTCTGTCTCTTCGCCGGCCCGCTCGAGGATGGACCCGACGGTCTCGCGACGCGGTCGGCGGTGGCGATCCGGCCGGGCAAGGTCGACCGCTCGCCGACCGGCACGGCGCTGTCGGCGCGCATGGCGGCGCTGCACGCCCGCGGCCGGATGCGGGTCGGCGAGACGCTGACGGCCACCTCGCTGATCGGCTCGCGCTTCACCGGCAGGATCCTCGGCGAAACAAGGGTCGGCGGCAGGCCCGCGATGCTTCCCGAGATCTCCGGCCGGGGCTGGATCACCGGGATGCACCAGCACATGCTCGACCCGTCGGACCCGTGGCCGCGCGGCTACCGGCTGCCGGACACCTGGGGCGCGCGGTGAGGCGCGGCGACGCAGTCCGTCATTCCGTCCGGCCCAGTCCCGCGGCGGAGATCTCGTCCTTCAGCCAGTCACGGAACCGCCGGGCCGGGGCGGAGAGGCTGCGGTCGGCGGCGGTGACCAGCCAGTAGGAATTCGCCGTCGACCGCCGCCCGGGCAGCGGCGCGACGATGCGGCCGTGGGCGAGCGGATCGGCGGCGACGCTCTCGAAGGTCAGGAACACGCCGGCGCCGGAGATCGCCGCGTCGAGGCAGAGGGCGGCGTCGGAGAAGACCGGGCCGTCGCCGAGAATGGCCTCCGACTGGCCCTCGGGGCCGAGCCAGTCGTCCCAGCCGAACATCGGGTGCGGCTCGCGGATTATCGGCACGCCCGCCAGGTCGGCGGGGGTCCGGATGCGCTCGGCGACCTCGGGGCTGCAGACCGGGAAGATCACCTGCGGCACGAGGCGCTCGGCGCGGACCCGCGGCCAGCCGCCGCGCCCGACCCGGATGCAGAGGTCGACGTCTGAGCGGCCCGGCTCGACGAGGCCGAGCTCGGCGTCAAGCCGCACCCGCAGCCCCGGATGCGCGGCGGAGAAGCGCGGCAGCCGCCAGATCAGCCAGCGCGCCGCGAAGATCGGCGCGACCGAGATGGTCAGGATCTCGTCGCGGGCTACCTCGGTGCGGGCCACCGCCGCGGCGATCTGGGCGAAGCCGGCGCCGAGCAGCCGGCAGACCTCGGCGGCGCGCGGGGTCGGGGTCATACCGCGCGGGCCGCGGTCGAACAGCGCCAGCCCGAGCGTCGCCTCGGCGCGCGCCACCTGCTGGCTGACCGCGCCGGGCGTCACGCGCAGCTCCTCGGCCGCCGCGGCGATGGTGCCGCGGCGGGCGACCGCCTCGACGGCGCGCAGGGCGCGAAGGGGCACGCGGTTCAGCTCCTGCATTGAGTTTCTCTAAACCCGCAGCGACGAGGACTCCATGCCGATCGGCGCGGCCGCATGCGATGTTGCGTGGCGAAAGGAGCATCGCCATGCTGTTCGAAAGGCTCTTCAGACCCCTGCGGCCGGCGCAGCCGCCCGAGGCGCTCGATCACCCCGCGCTTCGCGGCCTGTCGCCGCGCGAACTCGCCGACCTGCCGCTGCCGCGGCCCTGGGACGCGCCGGCGGAGGCGTCGCGCCGCCCGCCCGAGGCCGGCTGACGCGCCACACCGCCTAGGGCCGGTCGTCGCGGGACGCCTCCTCCAGCAACTCGATCTGCAGGCGCTGGATCGCGGCGAGCCGCTCCCACTGCCGCGCGAGGTGAAGGTCGATCTTGTCGTGCAGGTGCCGGATCTCGAGCTCGGCCTTCAGGTTGACGCGATAGTCGTTCTCGGACCGGAGCCGGTCCTTCGCCTCCTGGCGCCGCTGGCTCATCATGATCACCGGCGCCTGGATGGCGGCGATGCTGGAGAGCGCGAGGTTGAGCAGGATGAACGGATAGGGATCGAAGACCCCGAAGAGCACCAGACCGGTGTTGAGCGCGATCCAGAGGATCAGCAGCGCCGAGAAGGCGAGGATGAAGCCCCACGAGCCGCCGAACCGGGCCAGCGCGTCGGCGGCGCGCTCGCCGATGCTGCGGTCCTCGTCCCAGGCGGCCTCCGGTTCGGCGGCGAGCGGCACGCCGGCCTCGAGGCTGTCGAGCACCTCCGCGTCGAGGCTCGTGAGCGCGCCGCGCTCGCGCTCGAGCAGGGATTCGAGGTGGCGGCGACGCAGGCGGGCGATGTCGGCGCGGCAGACGCGGGCGCCTTCCTCGAGGCCGGGACGTTCCTCGTCGAGCATGGCGCGGATGCCGCGGGTCAGGTCGCCGACGGCGCGCAGCTCCCGGTCGGGAAGGCTCCGGCCGCAGACCGCGCATCGCCGGGCGTCGGGCGCGGGAGCGTCCGACATCAGACCGGCGCGCTGCCGGCGCCCGGAGGGGCCGCGCGCCCCGGGCGTCGCGCGCGCGGGCTCACGCCGCGCCGCGACCGAAGGCCTCGGCCCGCGCCTCGTCCATCAGCGACCGCATCCGGCGGATCGCCGGCTCCAGCCCCGAGAAGATCGCCTCGCCGACGAGGAAGTGCCCGATGTTGAGCTCCATCACTTCGGGCAGCGCCGCGACGGGCTTGACGTTGTCGAAGGTCAGGCCGTGGCCGGCGTGGACCTCGAGGCCGAGGCCGTGGGCGAAGGCCGCCATGTCGCGCAGCCGCGCAAGCTCGGCGTCGCGCGCCTGCCGGTCGCCGGCGGCGTCGTGATCGCAATAGGCGCCCGTGTGCAGCTCGATCACCGGCGCGCCGATGCGGTGCGCAGCCTCGATCTGGCGGCGGTCGGCGGCGATGAAGATCGAGACCCGGCATCCCGCCTCGCGCAGGGGCGCGATGAAATGCGCCAGATGGTTCTCCTCGCGCGCCACCTCGAGCCCGCCCTCGGTGGTGCGCTCCTCGCGCTTCTCGGGCACGATGCAGACGGCGTGGGGGCGGTGGCGGAGCGCGATCGCCTGCATCTCCGGGGTCGCGGCCATCTCGAGGTTGAGCGGCAGCGTGAGGTTCTCCATCAGCGCCTCGATGTCGGCGTCGGTGATGTGGCGGCGATCCTCGCGCAGATGCGCGGTGATGCCGTCGGCGCCGGCGGCCTCGGCCAGCTTCGCGGCGCGCAGCGGGTCGGGATAGGCGCCGCCGCGGGCGTTGCGCACGGTGGCGACGTGGTCGATGTTGACCCCGAGCCGAAGCCGTCCGAGGGGCGTGGTCAGCGGGTCGCTCATGGCGCGTCTCCGGATTTCGGAAGGACGTTCTAGCCGGTGTTGGCCGGGGCGTCAGCCGGCGATTTGCTCGCCCGGCCGCGGCGGCGCGCATTGGCGAGCAAGCGCGCCCGCCGCCGGGTCTGGAAGGCCGCGACCACCGGCCGGGCGAGATAGTAGGTGGCCACCCCGCAGATCAGCCCGGGCAGCAGCCCGCCGACCAGATAGGGCACGAGCAGGTCGTCGACAAAGAGGTCGAGCCGCGCCCAGTGCGCCGCGCCGTGGCCGAATAGGCTGAGCAGGCTTTCCCAGAGCCCGCTGAACGCCTCGCCGAAGGCCGCCACGATGCGGGTGAAGTCGGGCGTGGTCAGGCCGTGGCCGAGGATGCGGTAACCGAGGCTGAGCGAGAGCGAGGCGATGAACGGGAAGGTGAGCGGATTGCCCGCCGCCGTGCCGATGAGCGCCGCGACCAGATTGCCGCCGAACACCTTGGCGATCGCCACGGCCAGCAGCAGATGAAGCCCGAAGAACGGCGTGAAGGAGGCGAAGACGCCGCAGGCGAGGCCGAGCGCGATGCGGTGGGGCGTGTCGGGAATGCGCCGCACGCGGTAGCCGTGATACTCGATGACGCGACGCCAGCCGCTTCGCGGATAGACGAACTCGCGGAGCCGGGCCAGGATCGAGGGTCTGTCGCGTCGTCTGAATACCATTTGGTCCGATCGCCTCGCGGCTTGCGCGGGCCAGCCCGTGTCGCGTCCGCCTGCGACCTAGCCCGGCGTCGGGGACGCGGCGCCGCGGTAGCGCCGCACCTGGGCCACGTCCGAATCGGCGTCGATCGCGGTCAATACATGTGTCAGATGTTCCATATCCCTGACTTCGGTATCAATCACCATGCGATAGAAATCAGGTTTACGATCCGTGAAGACGATGTCGGTTATGTTGGCGTGCTGCTCGCCGATCAGCGTGCAGATCCGCCCCAGCGTGCCGGCGTCGTTGGCCAGCGTGACCGAGATGCGGGCCGCGTGCACCGGACTCGCCCGCCCTTCCGCCCAGCGCAGGTCGATCCAGCGGTCCGGCTCGTCCTCGAACGGCGCGAGCCTGGCGCAGTCGATGGCGTGCACGGTCACCCCCTTGCCGCGCTCGGTGATGCCGACGATGCGCTCGCCCGGGATCGGATTGCAGCAGGGCGCGGGGTGCGCCTCCTGGCCGGCGCCGAGGCCGATCACCACCGAGGCCCCGTCCTCGCGACGGGGCGCGGGATCGTCGCGCACCAGTTCGGGGTAGAGCGTCGCGGCGAGGTCGCGGCCACTGAGTTCGGCGGCGCCGAGCCGGGCGAGCACGTCGTCGGCGTCGTCGAGGCCGAGGCGGCGGGCGGCGGCGTCCAGGGCCTTGTCGGTGGCCTTCTTGCCGAGCCGCTCGAGCGCCACGCGGGCGATCTCGCGGCCGAGCCGGACCTGGGTGGCGCGCTGTTCGCCGCGCAGGGACCGCCGGATCGCCGCCTTGGCGCGACCGGTGACCACCATGTCCTCCCAGGACGGCTGCGGGCGCTGGCCCTCGGCGCGAATGATGGTCACCGACTGGCCGTTCCTGAGCTTGGTCCAGAGCGGCACCCGCTGGCCGTCGACCTTGGCGCCGACGCAGCTGTCGCCGATGCGGGTGTGGATGGCGTAGGCGAAGTCAATGGGCGTGGCGCCGCGGGGCAACTTGACCACCTCGCCCTTGGGCGTGAAGCAGAACACCTGGTCCTGGAACATCTCGAGCTTGACGTGTTCGAGGAAGTCGGCGGAATCCTCGGCGCCCTCGAAGCGCTCGGTGATGCCGGCGAGCCACTGGAAGGGATCGACGGCGAAGGGATTCTCGAAGCGCTGACCGTCGCGGTAGGACCAGTGCGCGGCGACGCCGGTCTCGGCGACGGCGTGCATCTCGGCGGTGCGGATCTGCACCTCGACCCGCTTGCCGTCGCGCCCCGAGACGGTGGTGTGGATCGAGCGGTAGCCGTTGCTCTTGGGCTGACTGATGTAGTCCTTGAAGCGCCCGGGCACCGCTCGCCAGCGCTGGTGCACCGCGCCGAGGGCGGTGTAGCAGTCGGGCAGCGAGCCGGTTATGATGCGAAAGCCGTAGATGTCGGAGAGGCGGCTGAAGCCCTCCTTCTTCTCCTGCATCTTGCGCCAGACCGAGTAGGGCTTCTTCTCGCGCCCGAGCACCTCCGCCTTCACCCCGGCCTGGGCGAGCGCGAGGCGGATGTCGTCGGTGATCTTGGGGATCACGTCGCCGGTCTCGTTGCGCAGGGTGACGAAGCGGCGGATGATCGAGGAGCGCGCCTCGGGGTTGAGGATGCGGAAGGCGATGTCCTCGAGCTCGTCGCGCATCCACTGCATGCCCATGCGCCCGGCGAGCGGGGCGTAGATGTCCATGGTCTCGCGGGCCTTGCGGAGCTGCTTCTCCGGGCGCAGCGCCTTGATGGTGCGCATGTTGTGGAGCCGGTCGGCGAGCTTGACGAGAAGGACGCGAAGATCCTTGGACATCGCCATGAGAAGCTTGCGGAAATTCTCGGCCTGTTCGTGCTCGACCGAGCCGAGCTCGAGGTTGGTGAGCTTGGTGACGCCGTCGACGAGCTGGGCGACCTCCTCGCCGAAGATCGCGGCGATCTCGAGATGGGTGCCGCGGGTGTCCTCGATGACGTCGTGCAGGAGCGCGGTCAGGATCGAGGCGTCGTCGAGGCGCTGCTCGGCGAGCAGCACGGCGACGGCGACGGGATGGCTGAAGTAGGGCTCGCCGCTGGTGCGGGCCTGGCCCGCGTGCATCGCCGCGCCGTAGTCGTAGGCCCGGCGGATCAGCGCGGCGTCGCAGCCGGGGTTGTAGGCGCGGACAAGGTCGATCAGATCCTCGGCGGCGATGACGCCGTCCTGGCCCGCCTTCGGCGGCCGCAGCGAGGCCGCCTCGGGAAGCGCCGCGGTCAGCTTTCGCCCTGGGCTTCCATCAGCGCGCGCAGGAGCCTCTCCTCGGACATGTCGTCCTCGGCGGGGGTGTCGGAGTTGCCGGCGAGGAGCGTCATGACATCCTCCTCCGGCTCGTCGACCTCGATCTGGCGCTGGAAGCTCTCGATGGCGCTGTCGCGCAGGTGTTCGGCGGTGAGGGTCTCCTCGGCGATCTCGCGAAGCGCGACGACGGGGTTCTTGTCGTTGTCGCGGTCGACGGTCAGCGGCGCGCCGGCGGCGAGCTCGCGGGCGCGGTGGGCCGCGAGCACGACCAGCTCGAAGCGGTTCGGCACCTTGTCGACGCAGTCTTCAACGGTTACGCGGGCCATCGGCGGCCTCCCATCATCTTGAGCGCTCGAGAAGGAGTGCATGTAGCGCCGCGCGCCGGGAAACGCAAGGCGGCGCGCGTCAGGCGTCGGGCAGGCGCTCGACACCCGCGAGGCGCTCCGCAGGCAGGGCCGCGAGCATCTGCGCGACGCTCCGCCCGGTGAGCGGATGGACCCAGTCGGGCGCGATGTCGGCGAGCGGGGCGAGCACGAAGGCGCGCTCGTGCAGGCGCGGATGCGGCAGCACAGACCCTCCGGCGCAGGCGGGGGCGCGTCGCCGGCGGCGGCGGCCATCCAGCGCCGCGCGGTCGCGGGGTCGGGCAGCACGAGGCCGCCGCAGGCCGAGCAGGTCGAGATCGCAGACCCGCGGCGCCCAGCGCGCGGCGCGGTCCCGGCCGAGGTCGCGCTCGACCGCATGCAGCGCGTCCAGCAGCGCCTCGGGCGAGAGCGCGGTCCCGAGCCGGGCGACGGCGTTGACGAAGTCGGGACCGGAGCCTGCGGGCACGGCGGGGGTGCGGCGCCAGCCGCTGCGCGCCAGCGTCGCCACGCCGCGCCGCGCGAGCGCGTCGAGGGCGGCGGCGAGGGTCTCGCGCGGCCCGCCGTGCGCGGATGGCAGGTTCGCGCCAAGCGCGATGAGGATCATGGCTCGCCTCCGTGCGGGACGCCGTCGGCCCGGCCGATTCGGCTTTCGCCCGCGCCCGGAACACCCTATAAGAAGCGGAATTGCCCGACGCTTCATTTTTGCCCGGACAAAATCAACACCATACAAGGAGGTCAGGGAACCGTGTTTTACCGAGACGAGAGACTGGCGCTCTTCATCGACGGCGCAAACCTTTACGCCGCCGCCCGCGCGCTCGGCTTCGACATCGACTACAAGCTCCTGCGGTCCGAGTTCATGCGCCGCGGCAAGCTGCTGCGGGCCTTCTACTACACCGCGCTCCTCGAGAGCGAGGAGTACTCGCCGATCCGGCCGCTGGTCGACTGGCTCGACTACAACGGCTTCGCGATGCGCACCAAGCCGGCCAAGGAGTTCACCGACTCCACCGGCCGCCGCAAGATCAAGGGCAACATGGACATCGACCTCGCCGTCGACGCCATGGAGATCGCCCGGCACGTCGACCACATCGTGCTGTTCTCCGGCGACGGGGATTTCCGGCCGCTGGTCGAATCGCTGCAGCGCCAGGGCGTGCGGGTGTCGATCGTCTCCACGATCCGCTCGAGCCCGCCGATGATCGCCGACGAACTGCGCCGCCAGGCCGACAACTTCATCGAGCTCGACGAGCTGCGCGAGGTCATCGGCCGCCCGCCCCGCGGCGAGCAGAACGCGGTGACGGTCGAAGCCGAGGAGGAATGACGGCGGGCGAGCCGCCGCGCGACTGCGCGCTCTGCCCCCGGCTCGTCGCCTACCGCGCCGCCAACCGCGACCGCAACCCGCACTGGCACAACGCGCCGGTCGCCGTCGTTCGGGGCGCCCGACGGCCGGCTTCTGGTCCTTGGCCTCGCGCCCGGCGTGACCGGGGCGAACCGCACCGGGCGGCCCTTCACCGGCGACTTCGCGGGCGACCTGCTCTACGCGACGCTCAGCCGCTTCGGCTTCGCCAACGGCCACTTCGCCGCGGATCCCGGCGACGGGCTGGAACTGATCGACTGCCTGATCACCAACGCGGTGCGCTGCGTGCCGCCGCAGAACAAGCCGACGCCCGGCCGAGATCGCCGACCTGCCGGCCGTTCCTGGAGGGCCGCCTCGCCGCGATGCCGAACCTGCGCGCGGTGGTGTGCCTGGGGCGGATCGCCCACGAGACGCTGCTGCGCGCGATCGGGCGCGCGGCTGGCGGCGTTTCCCTTCGCGCACGGCGCGCGGCATGACCTGGGCGGCTATGCGATCTTCGACAGCTACCATTGCTCGCGGTACAACACCAACACCCGGCGGCTGACGCCGGAGATGTTCGAGGCGGTGTTCGCGGCGGTGCGCGCCGAAGTTCCCGACGCGTCGGGAACGGCGAGGGCGGCGCGCTAGCGAAGCGACCTGGAGGCAAGCGGACTTCGGTCGATCATGGACATCCTGACCGTCGCAAAGCTACCATCGCCGCGCACGTTGCACGTCGGCACAGAGGAGAAGCGCGCGGCCATGAAAGTCTCCGGAGTCCCTGCAGTCGGCCTCGCATTCGCGATGACCATCACCACCGCAGCGAGCGGCCAGGAGGCCCCGCAGCAATACGGAGCGACGGAGGCGGACACCTCCGCAGCACTGGCGCCCGATGCGTTTTCTCCCTACGCGGGCCGCAACTTCCCCACGCGACCGCTCTTTGGCGACACCCATCTGCACACCTCGGTGTCCGTCGACGCCGGCACGATGAACCGGCTCGGTCAGGAAGAGGCGTTCCGCTTCGCGCGTGGCGAGGAGGTGACCACGACCCACGGTCTGAGGGCCAAGCTGTCCCGCCCCCTCGACTTCCTCGTGGTGTCCGACCACGCCGAGATGTACGGGCTCATGCCGCAGTTGCTGAACGGCGATCCGGAGGTCCTTTCAACGCCCATCGGACGGCAATGGTACGAGAGCCTGACCACCGGGGATACGACGGTGATCTTCGACACGGCGATGGAGATCGTCGCATCGCTTTCGGAAGACACGCCGCCGATCGACAATCCCAAGGCGATCAAGAACGCCTGGCGGGCCTACACGACGCTCGCCGACCAGTACAACGAGCCAGGCGTGTTCACCGCTCTCATCGGCTACGAGTACACGACGGAGGGGGCCAACAATCTGCATCGCAACGTGATCTTCCGGGGCGGCGCGGAGGAGGCGAACCAGACCCTGCCGTTCTCGCAGTACGACAGCAAGAACCCCGAGGATCTCTGGGACTACATGGGCGAGTTCGAGGCGCGCACCGGCGGTGAGGTGCTGGCGATCCCCCACAACGGCAACCTGTCGAACGGACGGATGTTCGCGCTGGAGGCCTATGACGGCTCGCCGCTGACCCGGGAACTGGCCGAACAGCGCGCGCGCTACGAGCCGCTCTACGAAGCGACCCAGATCAAGGGCGACGGCGAGACGCACCCGTTCCTGTCGCCCGAGGACGAGTTCGCGGACTTCGACACCTGGGACGCGGCCAACCTCAACGGCACCGAGGTGAAGGAGCCGTGGATGCTCGCCGGGGAGTACGCCCGCGAGGCGCTCAAGCGCGGCATTGCGATCGAGCGGGATCTCGGCGTGAACCCTTTCAAGTTCGGCATGATCGGGTCGACGGACTCGCATACGTCCCTCGCGACCGCCGAAGAGGACAACTTCTTCGGCAAGCATTCCGGCGTGGAGCCGGAGGCCCAGCGCTGGGAGCACATGGTGATCGCCGCGCCGGACCCCGACCTGACGATCCTCGGCTGGCAGCAGGCCGCGGGCGGCCTCGCCGGGGTCTGGGCCGTCGAGAACACGCGAGAGGCGATCTTCGACGCCATGATGCGCAAGGAGACCTATGCGACGACCGGTTCGCGCATGCTGGTGCGGTTCTTCGGCGGCTGGGATTTCAGCGAAGACGACACGTTGACCCGGCTTCCCGCAAACGCCGGCTACGAGCGTGGCGTGCCGATGGGGAGCGACCTGCCCGCCGGTCCCGGCGACGCGGCGCCGACCTTCCTCGTCGCGGCGCTGATGGATCCCTATTCCGGCAATCTCGACCGCATCCAGATCGTCAAGGGCTGGGTCGACGCCGACGGCGAAACCCGCGAGAGGGTCTACGACGCCGTCTGGTCGGGCGACCGGCAACCGGACGCGGACGGCAGGGTTCCGGCCGTCGGCAACACCGTGGACGTCGCCAGCGCGACCTGGACGAACACGATCGGAGCGCCCGAACTCATCGGGGTCTGGCAGGATCCGGAGTTCGATCCGACGCAGCAGGCGTTCTACTACGCCCGCGTCATCGAGATCCCGACTCCGCGCTGGACGGCCTACGAGGCCAAGCGCTTCGGGATCCAGATGCCCGACGAGGTTCCGATGATCACAACCGAGCGCGCCTATACGTCGCCGATCTGGTATACGCCCGGCTGATCGCGCCCCGATCGTCGGGGCGCCACGCACGGTCGGCGGGGATCGACCGAGACGGGGGCGGCGCGGCGGTCGCGCTCCACAGGGGAGGACGCATGTCTCGTAAAGCCGCCGCCCAGGCCTATTTCGATGCGTGGATCGCGCGTGACGCCGACGCGATCCTGGCGACGCTCGCCAGCGACGGCGTCTACCAGGACCCCTCCACCGGCGGGCCGATCTCGGGCGAGGCGCTGCGCGGCTACGTCACCGGCCTCTGGAGCGTCTTTCCCGACCTGACCTTCGAGATCGCCTCGCACTCCGACGACGGCGCCTCGGCCCAGTGGATCATGCGCGGCACCAACAGGGGCTCGTTCAACGGGCTGCCCCCCACCGGCAGGACGGTCGAACTTCACGGGGCCGACTTCTTCACCTTCGACGAAGCCGACCGGATCACCTCGGTCACCGGCTATTTCGACGCCGGCGTGGCGCCGCGCCAGCTTGGCCTCGACATCATCGTCCAGCCCTCGGAAATCGGTCCCTTCCGCTTCGGCAGGGCGGCCGCGGTCTCCACGGGGAAGCGCGAAGAACCCGCGGCCTTCTCGATCACCTACATCCAGGCGCGCGACGGGGAATGCGTGGAGGAGATCCGCAACCGGTCCCGCGCCGCGTTGACCGAGATGCTCGGGATGGACGCCTTCATCGGCGCCACGACCGCGACGATCGGCCAGAGGATGATCACCATCACCGCCTGGAACGATCCCGACGCGCCGCGGCGGCTGATGCGCGACGGCGCCCATGGCGAGGCGATGAAGTCCTTCTACGACGGCAGCCTGGCCTCGGCGGGCTACACCACCGTCTGGACGCTACACCGCAACAACGGCTTCTGGATCCGCTGCGACGCCTGCGGACAGATGGCGCGGAACGCGGCCGACGGCGACGCCTGCGGCAGGTGCGACGCGACCCTGCCGGACCGGCCGCCGTACTGGTAGGGCGCGGGCCGCGCCGGAAGGCCACCTGCGGACACGGGTCCGATGGCGGAAAGTCCCGGCTGGTTCTCGCAGCGGCCGGGCGTATATAGTCGCGCCGCAAGCGACAGGGGACCGCATGGCCGATCCGATCACGCTCTACCTCGCCGCCCCGCGCGGCTTCTGCGCCGGGGTCGACCGGGCGATCAAGATCGTCGAGATGGCGCTCGAGAAATGGGGCGCGCCGGTCTACGTGCGCCACGAGATCGTGCACAACGCCTTCGTGGTCGACGGTCTGCGCGCCAAGGGCGCGGTGTTCGTGGACGAACTCGCCGACTGTCCCGACGACCGGCCGGTGATCTTCTCGGCCCACGGGGTGCCGAAGGCGGTGCCGGCGGAGGCGCGGGCGCGCGAGATGCTCTACGTCGACGCCACCTGCCCGCTGGTCTCCAAGGTGCACATCGAGGCCGAGCGCCACCACGCGAACGGGTTGCAGATGGTGATGATCGGCCACGCCGGGCATCCCGAGACCGTCGGCACCATGGGCCAGCTGCCCGAGGGCGAGGTGCTGCTGGTCGAGACGGTCGCGGACGTGGGCCGGCTCGCGCCGCGCGATCCCGCGCGGCTCGCCTTCATCACCCAGACGACGCTCTCGGTCGACGACACCGCCGAGATCGTCGCGGCGCTGAAGGCGCGGTTCCCTTCCATCGTCGGGCCGCACAAGGAGGACATCTGCTACGCCACCACCAACCGCCAGGAGGCGGTGAAGGCGATGGCGCCGAAGATCGACGCGCTGCTGGTGATCGGGGCGCCGAACTCGTCGAACTCGCGGCGGCTGGTCGAGGTTGGCGCGCGGGCGGGCTGCGGATATTCCCAGCTTGTGCAGCGGGCGTCCGACATCGACTGGCGGGCGCTGAAGGGCGCGCGGGCGGTCGGGGTGACGGCGGGCGCCAGCGCGCCGGAGGTGCTGGTCGACGAGGTGGTCGCAGCCTTCGCGTCGCGCTTCGACATCACCGTGCAGAATGTTGAAACCGCACAGGAAAACGTCGAGTTCAAGGTGCCGCGCGCCCTGCGCGAGAAGGCCGCATGAGCGACTGGACCTGCTTTGAGGGCGTCATCGAGGCGATGCCCTGGGGCGGCGCGGTCTACACCGTGCTGCGGCTGCCCAGGGAGGTGCTCGACGCCCTCGATCCGCCGAATCCGCGCCGGGTCGAGGGCGAGATCGCCGGACGCCCGGTGAACCTCGCCGTCACCCGGGCGCCGGTGATCGACGACGCGTTTGTCCATGCCGGCCGGGATCTGCTGCGCCGGATCGGCGTCGAGCCCGGCGAGACGGTCGAGGCGCGGCTGCGCGCGGCGCCCGAGCCGCGGGTGGAGACGCCCGACGATCTGGCCGAGGCGCTGCGAACAGCGGGCAGGATGGCCGCGTGGGAGGCGCTCTCCGCCGACCACCGGCGCACGCGGGTGCGGTATGTCGAGACCGCGCGGACCGAAGTCACCCGCGCCAAGCGCATCGCGCTGGCCGTCGCCGCCATGGGGTCGCAGGCATGACCCGCGTGCCGTTCGCGTCGCTCTTTCTCGGCTGTCTCGGCCTCCTGCCCTTCCTATACGGCGCGCTGATGCTCTTCGCCGACGACGGCGCGCTGCCGACGTTCGGGGTGGTGGAGTCGAGCCCGGCGGGCGGGTTGCACCTGCTCGAGCGCTTCGGTGCGGCGATCCTCGCGTTCATGGGCGGCTGTCTCTGGGGCTTCGCCTCGTCGGGGGATGGCGCGCCGCGGCCGGGGCTTCTGGTCGCCTCGATCGTTCCGGCCTTCGTCGCCTTCGTGGCGATCCGGCCCGATCCGGCGTTCAGCTGCCTTTGGCTCGCGTTCGGGTTCGCGCTCCTGCAGGCGATCGACGTGGTCTTCCAGCGGCTGGGGGCGGCGCCGGAGTACTGGCTGAGCCTGCGGCTGCCGCTGACAGCCATCGTGATCGCGACGCTCTTGACGGGCGCGCTGCATGGCTGAGCGCCTGACGCTGCTGTCGATGCCGTCCTCGGGAAACAGCTACAAGGCGCGGCTCCTGCTGGCGCTGCTGGGCCGGAACTACGTGCATGTGGCGCTTGAGTACCAGACCCCCGAACTGGCCGCGGCCAAGGCGGCCGGTCGGCTGCCGACGGGAAAGCTGCCGGTGCTGGAACTGGACGACGGGCGGGTCCTGCCGGAGTCCAACGCGATCCTTCGGTATCTCGCCGAGGGCACGGCGTTCCTGCCGGGCGATCCGTTCGCGCAGGCCCGTGTGCTGTCGTGGATGTTCTTCGAGCAGAACCGGCACGAGACGACCATCGCCGTTCGCGCGGCCCTGCGCAGTCTATCCCCATCGCGCCGCCGACGCGACGCCCGAGCGGCTGGCCAGCCTTCTCGACGCCGGGAACGTCGGCGCTTGGCGTTCTCGACGCGCATCTGGCGGGACGCGACTGGCTGGAGGGCGCGCGGCCGAGCATCGCCGACATCGCGCTCTACGCCTATACCCACACCGCCGAGAGCCGCGGCGGCTACGACCTGTCGGGGCTGCCGGCGCTGCGCGGCTGGCTGGACCGGATCGCCGCCCTGCCCGGCCATGTCAGGCTGGAGGACCTGCCGGCATGACGGCGCTCTTCGCCTACACCGACGGCGCCTGTTCGGGAAACCCCGGGCCGGGCGGCTGGGGGGTGGTGCTGGTGGCGCGCGACGGCGACCGGGTGCTCCGGAGCCGGGAGCTGTCGGGCGGCGAGGCCGCGACCACCAACAACCGCATGGAGCTGATGGCCGCGATCGCCGCGCTCGAGGCGCTGGAGCGGGCGGCGGCGCTGACCCTGGTCACCGACAGCACCTACCTGCGCGACGGCGTGACCAAGTGGATCCACGGCTGGAAGCGCAACGGCTGGCGAACGGCCGCGAAGAAGCCGGTGAAGAACGAGGACCTGTGGCGGCGGCTGGAGGCGGCGGCCGCGGCCCACGAGATCTCCTGGGACTGGGTGAAGGGACACGCGGGCCATCCGGAGAACGAGCGCGCCGACGAACTCGCCCGCGCCGGCATGGCGCCCTTCCAGCCGCCGAAGCGGGCCGCGGGGGAATGAGCTTCGCGCAGATCTTCGACCTCGCCTCGGTGTTCGTCTTCGCGCTGTCGGGCGCGCTGGTGGCCAGCCGGGCGCAGCTCGACATCGTGGGCTTCCTGTTCGTCGCCTGCCTGACGGCGGTGGGCGGCGGCACCGTGCGCGACGTGCTGCTGCGCCGCGACGAGGTGTTCTGGATCACCGACCCGAGCTATCTGGGGCTCGCCTGCGCGGCGGCGGTGCTGGTGTTCTTCACCGCGCATCTGGTCGAGCGCCGCTATCAGGCGATCCTGTGGCTCGACGCGGTGGCGCTGTCGGCGGCGGTGGCGGCGGGCGTGGCGGTTTCCACGTCGCTCGGGGCGTCCTGGCCGGTGGTGCTGGTGATGGGGGTCGCCACCGGCTGCCTCGGCGGACTGATGCGCGACGTGGTCTGCAACGAGGTGCCGCTGGTGCTCAAGCAGGGCGAGCTCTACGCGGCGGCGGCCGCCGGGGGGTCGCTTGCGGGCGTGCTGACGCTCGCGGTCGGCGGCGGGCGGCCGCTCTCCTATCTCGCCTGCGTGGCGGTCACCTTCGCGCTGCGGGCTGGAAGCCTCGGCTTCGGCTGGCGACTGCCGGTCTACCGGCCCAGGCCGCCGCGGACGCTGCCGCCGCGGCGGTGAGTTAGGGGAAGTCGTCGGCCGCTGTCTTCGGCGGATCAAGCCGAGAATCATTTCGGAAGCCTCAGGTTCGTGATACGATTACGAGTATCCGGACGTGTTCCGGAGAAGCTGGTCAGACCGCGCGCCGGTAAGCCGCAGATCTGCTGGTGGAGCAACTGTCCAAGGTGGATCCCGTCATGCACGCGTTCTTGCGTCTGCTTGCGTCTATACTTGTCGTGCTCCTCGCCGCGCCCTCGGAGGCGCGTCCGTTCCGCGGCTCGGTTCCGATCGTCGTCATCCTCTGCCAGACCGCCGACTCCGGTCCGGCCCCGCAGCCGGTGGCGCATTACCGCAGCCTGCTTCTGACGCCGGGATCGGGCGGCGTTGCGGATTTCTGGCGCGACATCTCCTATGGCGGCTTCAATAACGCCGGCTCGACGATCCACGGCTGGTACCGGCTCGGGCGGACCACTTCGCAGTTCTCGGCGCTGGGGCGGTTCGAGAAGGTCGACGCATGTCTGGAGGCGGCGCGCACCGCGCCCGTCGGCGCGGTCACGCCGCCGGCGAACGCGATCCGCTACGTGGTGACGGCGCCGGCGGTCGATCTCTTCGGCTGGACGGGCGGGGCGTTCCTGCCCTGGAACTTCGACGTGGGCGCGGTCGTGCACGAGGGCGGGCACGGCGTCGGCCTCGATCACACGTTCTCCAACGACCCGAACTACCGCAACGCCGACTGGGCGCAGGTCGGCGAGTACGACGACCCCTGGGACGCGATGAGTTGGGCCAACAGCTACCGCTCCCCGACGCCCTTCGGCGACGCCCCCGCCGGGCTGATCGGGGCGCATCTCGACCGCATGGGCTGGCTGCCGCGCACCCGGCTGGTGACCCACGGCGGGGACGGCGCGATCACCGCGACCTACACGCTCGCGCCGCTCAACAACCCCGGCCTTCCCGGCGCGCTCCTGCTGCGGATTCCCTACGATCCGGGCGACCCGTACCGCTACTACACCGTCGAGGCGATGCGCCGGGCGGGCTGGGCGAGCGGCATCCCCGCGACGACAGTGCTGATCCACGATGTGGTCCGCAGCCGCGACGGGGCCGGCAACCCGACCGGCCCGCAGATCGCCTGGCTGCAGCGCAACCTCGGCGCGCCAGGCCGGTCGCCCGCGCAGTCGCTGTCGGCGAACGGCGTGTCGATCTCGGTGGTCTCGCTGGACGCCGGGACCGGCCAGGCGGTGGTGCGGGTGACCTCGGACATGGCGCGCCGCTGCCTCGTCGGCTGGGTCTGGCGCGAGGCCGGACCCGGCGACACAGTCTGCGTCACCGGGGCCGAGCGCGCGGAGACCCGCCAGGAGAATGCGCTGGCGGCGTCGCGGCGGGCCGGATCGGGCCCCTACGGACCAGACACCTGCGTCGCCGGTTTCGTCTGGCGCGAAGCCTTCGCGGGAGACCGGGTGTGCGTGACCGGGGCGTCGCGGGACCGCGCCCGGGCGAGCAACGCCGCCGCCGCGAGCCGCGCGAACCCGGCGCGCTTCGTCTACGGCCCCAACACCTGCAAGCCGGGCTTCGTCTGGCGCGAGGCGGACGCCTTCGACTGGGTCTGCGTCACCGGGGCGACGCGCGCGCAGGTCCGCGCCGACAACGCCGCCGCGGCGGGGCGCTGGACCAGCGGCGCCTATGGCCCGAGGACCTGCGTTCAGGGCTTCGTGTGGCGCGAGGCCTTTCCGGGCGACTTCGTCTGCGTCACCGGTCGGACGCGCGCCGACGCGCGGGCCGACAACGCCGCCGCGCCCGCGCGGCTGGCCATCCCCTGAGCTTGGTGAAAGGAGAAGCGTCATGAAGACGCGCATTCCCGCACTGGCGCTGGCTGCGTTGTTCGCGGCGGCGCCGGGCTTCGGCCACGACGACGAGCTGCGCGGCGAGATGGCGCCCCGGCTGGGCCTGATCTCCGACGAGGTCGCGGTGCAGCGGCTCACGCTGGCCGGCGTCCGGGCGCCGGAAGTGCTGAGCCGCGGTCCGGAGGGCGTCGCGCTGCGCGGCGAAGTGGTGCTGACGCTGGATCCGGCCACCGGGGTGGTCGTCGACGCCCTCGCGCCCGGCCTCGTGGTCGTGCCGCTCGGCAATCGCGCGGCGCCGCCGCCGGAACCGGTCGACCGCGGCCGCATCGCCGATCCGGCGCTGATGCGGGGCGCGGTCGAGATCCTCGAACGCTAGGCGCGGCGCGCCTCAGAGGATCATGTCGGCCTCGGCCGGGGTTCCGCCGGTGAAGTCGATCACGAGGTCGGCCCGGCCGTCGCCATCGACGTCGAGCGTCAGGCGGTCCCCGTCCAGCCGCACCTGACCGGCGGCGGAGAAGTCCGCGGACCCGATGAAGGTGAAGGCGTCGTTCCGGGCGGTCCCGGCGATGGCGTCGATCGCGGAGAGGTTGAGCGTGTCGGCGCCGGTCTCGAAGCCGGCGATCACGTCCCGGAGCCTGACGGCGCGCCCCGCCGGTTCGGTCTCCTCGAACCAGAAGACGTCGTCGCCGGACCCGCCATCGAGCGTGTTCCTGCCCTTCCCAACCAAGAGCACGTCGTCGCCCGCCTGACCGAAGAGCCTGTTGCGACCGGCGTAGTCCCAGATCTGGTCGTCGCCGGCCCCGCCCCTGAGGATGTCGTCGCCGTCCCTGCTGGCGATGATGTCGTCGCCGGCGCGTCCGAAGACGCGGTCGTCGCCGCCGAAGGCGTTTATGAAGTCGCGGCCCTTGCTGCCGTGGATCGCGTTGTCGAGATCGTTTCCGAAGGCGTTCACGGCGTTGGCGTATGTCCGCTCCATCCGGAGGTCTTCGACGTTGTCGGGCAGCGTGTAGCCCTGGCTGTAGGACCTGACGAGGTCATGGCCCTGGCCGGCCTTCTCGACGATATCGTCCTCGCCGCGGTTGGCGCGAAACTCGAAGTAAATGTCGTCGCCCTTGCCGCCGATCATCCGGTCCGGGCTCGGATGCCGCCCGTCGAGCGCGTCGTCGCCGCCGAACCCCTTCATCACGTCAAAGCCGCCGTTGCCGACAAGCATGTCGTCGCCGCGATCGCCCTGCAGCAGGTTGTCGAAGCGGTTGCCGATGACCTCGACCCCCTTGCGGAAGGCGCGGTCGAAGTCGGTGAAGAGGTCTACTAGGTCGATCGGGCGGTCGAAGAGGATCGAATAGTGCAACTCGCCACCGACCGCGCTCCGCCATTCCGTGACAAGCGCGACGCCCTTGCTCGGGTCGAACGCGCCGATCAGGGTCGTGGTCTCGAACATGCCCTTGAACGGGCCTTCGAGCAGTTTCGCGCGAAAGACCAGCTCGGTCGGGCTGATGCTCTCTTCGCGCGGCGTCCCGGACGCATAGGGAAACGCCGCGCCGGTCCTACCCGCCGCATCGTAGATGGTGAACCTCGTCATCCCGGACCCCTTTGCGCGCCAGCGCTGCGACGCGATCGCATCAGGAGCACCTCGCCCGCGGCGCCGCAACTGAACCGAGCGCATGCCTCGGGCGGGGGACATGGTCCCTGCGTCGGGGATTCGCCTTGTCTTCGTCAGGTGGCGCCGCCTGCGGTTCTGGGACCAATTCCCTCCGCAGCCGACTACGCGCGTCAATGGCCCATTAATACATTTGAATACGGGAAAAGTAAAGACGGTTCCTGTTCTGGCGATTGACGCGCCAGGCGCGAGGCCGGTCGACGGCCTCAGCCGAGCGTCGCGCCGGCCGGGACCGGATGGCCGCGCAGGAAGGCGGGCGCGTCCAGCGCCTGGCCGCCGGCGCGCTGGAGGCGCAGCAGCCGCAGGGCGCCGGCGCCGCAGGCGACCGTGAGGCGCTCGTCGAGGACCACGCCGGGCGCGCCCTGGCCATGGGCGGGCTCCGCCAGCAGCACCTTCACCCGCGCTCCGGCGATCTCGCACCAGGCGCCGGGCGCCGGCGAGAGCGCGCGCACCTGGCGGTCGATGGCGTCGGCCGGCCGGGTCCAGTCGATCCGGGTCTCGGCCTTGTCGATCTTGGCGGCGTAGGTGACGCCGGCCTCGGGCTGCGGTTCGGGCGCGAGGTCGGGAAGTCCGGCGAGCGCGCGCACGATCAGCCGGGCGCCGAGGGCGGCGAGCGCGTCGTGGAGCGCGCCGGCGGTGGCGCGCGGCGCGATCGGCAGCGCCTCGCGCAGAAGCACCGGCCCGGTGTCGAGCCCGGCCTCCATCGCCATGACGCAGACGCCGGTCTCGGCGTCGCCGGCCATGATCGCGCGCTGGATCGGCGCGGCTCCGCGCCAGCGCGGCAGGAGCGAGGCGTGGATGTTGAGGCAGCCGAGGCGCGGCGCGTCGAGCGCCGCCTGCGGCAGGATCAGCCCGTAGGCGGCGACGACCGCGACGTCGGCCCCGAGAGCCTCCAGATCGGCCAGCGCGGCGGGGTCGCGCAGGCTGACCGGATGGCGGGCGGGCAGGCCGAGGGCCGCCGCGCGGGTCTGCACCGGGCCGGGGCGCGGCTTCTGGCCCCGGCCCGCGGGGCGGGGCGGCTGGGTGTAGACGCAGGCGATCTCGTGGCCGGCGGCCACGAGCGCGTCGAGCGCCGGAACGGCGAAGTCGGGCGTGCCCATGAAGATCACGCGCATGGCGGCGGCCCCCGGGAGACGCGGCGCGGTCAGGCCCGCGCCATCTCCTTCTTCAGCTTCTTCATCCGGGAGGTGATCATGGTGCGCTTCACCGGGCTGAGGTAGTCGATGAAGAGCTTGCCGTCGAGATGATCGACCTCGTGCTGGACGCAGGTGGCCATGCGGCCGGCGAATTCGAGTTCGCGCGCCGCGCCGCCGAGGTCGGTCCAGCGCAGCCGCACGCGCTCGGGGCGGGTGACGTCGGCGTAGACCTCCGGGATCGAGAGGCACCCCTCCTCGCTCGGGACCTCCTCCTCGGAGAACCAGACGATCTCGGGGTTGATGACGACCATCGGCGCCGGCGGCTCGTCCTTGGCGGCGCAGTCCATCACGAAGAGCCGCTTCATGATGCCGAGCTGTGTCGCGGCCAGCCCGATGCCGGGCGCGTCGTACATGGTCTCGAGCATGTCCTCGGCCAGCCTGCGCACGGCGTCGTCGATGACCTCGACCTGGCGCGCGGACTTGCGCAGGCGCGGGTCGGGATGGATCAGGATGGGCCGGATCGTCATGGGCGCGAGATATGTCAGGACCCGGCGCTTGACAAGCGCCGCAGGGCCGGCGACGCCCGGGCGGAGATGGCGCAAACGGCAGGCGGCGGACCAGCATGTTCGACTTCGACGAACCGATCGAGCTTCGCGGAACCCACAGCCTGAAGTGGGACCAGATGGAGCGGCTCTACGGCGTGCCCGCCGCGGACGGCCTGCCGATGTGGGTGGCCGACATGGACTTCCGTGCGCCACAGGCGGTCAACGACGCCCTGATGGAGGCGGCGCGGCGCGGCGTGCACGGCTATTTCGGCGACGAGACCGCCTATCGCGCCGCGATCTGCGGCTGGATGGCGCGCCGGCACGGCTGGGAAGTCGACCCGGAGGCGATCGCCACGACGCACGGTCTCGTGGCGGGGCTGGCGACCGCGCTGCGGGCCTGGAGCGCGCCCGGCGACGGGATCATCCTGTTCACGCCGGTCTATCACGCCTTCGCGCGCGTCATCAAAGCCACGGGCCGCGAGGTGGTCGAGGCGCCGATGACGCTCACGAACGGACGCTACGAGCTGGATCTCGAGGCGCTGGCCGCGGCGCTCACCGGGCGCGAACGCATGCTGGTGTTCTGCTCGCCGCACAATCCCGGCGGGCGGATCTGGGAGCCCGACGAGCAGCGGGCGGTGGCGGAGTTCTGCGCCGCGCATGACCTGTTGCTGGTCTGCGACGAGATCCACCATGACCTGATCCTGCCGGGAGAACGGCACACGCCGATGCCGCTCGCAGCGCCCAGGCATCTCGACCGGCTGGTGATGATGACCGCCGCCACCAAGGCGTTCAACATCGCCGGGGCGCTGACCGGAAACGTCATCATCCCCGACCCCAAGCTGCGGAGCAGCTTCGGGTCGGCGCATCGCGCGGGGGGCACGTCGGTCAACCGGATGGGCGTGCTGATGGTCACCGCCGCCTACGAAAGCGGCGACGCCTGGATGGACGAGCTGTGCGCCTATCTCGGCGAGAACGCCCGCGCCTTCGCGGCAGGCGTCGAAACGATCCCCGGCGTGCGGATGACCCGGATGCAGGCGACGTACCTGGCCTGGGTGGACTTCAGCGGCACGGGCATGGACGACGCCGAGATCACCGAGCGCGTGCGCGGCCGGGCGCGGATCGCGGCGAGCGACGGCCCGACCTTCGGGACCGGCGGCGCGGGTTTCTTGCGGTTCAACATCGGCACGCGACGGGCGAATGTGGAAGCGGCGGTGGCGCGGCTGCAGGCTGCGTTCTCCGACCTTCAGTGAGGTTCCGCTGCGGGCGCGTTTGACATTGTGCAGTGCACAAGATTATGTGCGCGCAGTCCCAGACGCATGCCGGAGGAACCGACCCGATGAGCTTCACCGTCCAGCCCAGCCCGCCCGCGCGCCCCAACCGATGCCAGCTCTTCGGGCCCGGATCGCGGCCGGAGCTGTTCGAGAAGATGGCGGCCTCGGCGGCGGACGTGATCAACCTCGATCTCGAGGACAGCGTGGCGCCGAGCGACAAGGAGGCGGCGCGCTCCAACGTCATCCTGGCCATCAACGAGATCGAGTGGGGCCGCAAGACCGTCTCGGTGCGCATCAACGGGCTCGACACGCCCTTCTGGGTCCGCGACGTGGTCGACCTGATGGAGCAGACCAACGGACGGCTCGACCTGATCATGATCCCCAAGGCCGGCAACGCCAAGGACGTCTATGCGGTCGACGCGATGGTCTCGGCGATCGAGGACGGCAAGGGCGCGCAGAAGCGCCTGGGCCTGGAGGTCATCATCGAGACCGCCGCCGGCCTCGCCCATGTGGAGGAGATCGCCGCCGCCAGCCCGCGCATGCAGGCGATGAGCATCGGCCCGGCGGACTACGCCGCCTTCATGGGGATGCAGACCACGGCGATCGGCGGCACGCAGGAGAACTACTTCATGCTCGACGATCCCGCCGCCGACCCGCGGGGGCGTCACTACGCCGATCCCTGGCACTATCCGACGGTGGCGATCGTCGCGGCCTGCCGCACCCATGGCGTCCTGCCGGTGGACGGGCCGTTCGGCGACTTCTCCGACCCCGAGGGCTTCAAGGCGCAGGCGCTGCGCTCGGCGACGCTGGGCATGGTCGGGAAATGGGCGATCCATCCCAGCCAGATCGCGCTCTGCAACGAGGTGTTCACGCCATCGGAGAAGGCCGTCACCCATGCGCGGCGGGTGCTCGAGGCGATGGAGGCGGCCAAGAAGAGCGGCGCCGGCGCGGTGGCGCTCGACGGCAAGCTGATCGACCTCGCCTCGATCCGGCAGGCGCAGGTGATCGTCAGGCAGTCCGAACTGATGGCGGGATGACCGGGCGCGGCGGCCCCTGACCGGGAGACCCGCGCCCCGGCGCCCGCCACGCGCCGGCGATCGTCGACGCGAGGCTTCGGCCGGCACGACGACCGGGTTCGCGGCGGCGATCCCTCCGGCGCTCCCGACCCGGCCGGGCGGCCCCGCGCCGGCCCGCCGGCGGTTGCATCCCGATCGCGCCCGGACAATATGGCCCTTCGATCCCCTGGAGCGGCGCATGCAGAACTACCTCGACTTCGAAAAGGGCCTCGCGGAGATCGAGGGCAAGGCGGAGGAGCTGCGCGCGCTGGCCCGCAGGAACTCGGGCATGGACGTGGAGGCCGAGGCGGCGGGGCTCGACCGCAAGGCCGCGACGATGCTGCAGGACCTCTACGCCAACCTCGACGCCTGGCAGAAGTGCCAGGTCGCGCGCCACCCGATGCGGCCGCACTGCCGGGCCTACATCGACGCGCTCTTCACCGAGTGGACACCGCTCGCCGGCGACCGGAACTTCGCGGAGGACAACGCGGTGATGGGCGGGCTCGCGCGGTTCCGCGACCGGCCAGTGATGGTGATCGGCCACGAGAAGGGCGCCGACACCAAGTCGCGCATCGCCCACAACTTCGGCATGGCCCGGCCCGAGGGCTACCGCAAGGCGATCCGGCTGATGGACCTCGCCGACCGGTTCTCGCTGCCGGTGATCACGCTCGTCGACACGCCGGGCGCCTATCCTGGAAAGGGCGCGGAGGAGCGCGGCCAGTCCGAAGCGATCGCGCGCTCGACCGAGAAGTGCCTGTCGCTCGGCGTGCCGATCGTGTCGGTCGTGATCGGCGAGGGCGGCTCGGGCGGCGCGGTGGCCTTCGCCACCGCCGACCGGGTGGCGATGCTCGAGCACGCGATCTATTCGGTGATCTCACCGGAGGGCTGCGCCTCGATCCTGTGGAAGGATTCCGAGAAGATGAAGGAGGCGGCGGCGGCCCTGCGGCTGACCGCGCAGGACCTGCTGGCGCTCGGGGTCATCGACCGGATCGTGCCCGAGCCGGTCGGCGGCGCGCAGCGCGACCCGGCGGGAACCATCGAAGCCGTCGGGGAGGCGATCGCCGGGCTGCTTGGCGAGGTCGCAGGGCTGGGGCCGGAGGCGCTGCGCGCCGAGCGGCGCGCCAAGTTTCTCGCGATCGGCTCGAAGTCACTGGTCGCCTGAGGCCCGCGCGCCGGCGGCGTCGAAGCCCGCCTCGCGCATCAGCCGGTCGGAGGCCGCCTCCACCAGGGGCTCGATGCGGGCCATGAACGCCTCGACCGGCAGTCCCGGCGGGATCGCCTCGAGGAACTCCACCACCGCGAGGCCCGGGCGGCGGTAGGGGCTGCGCCTGGCCCAGAACACCCCGGCGTTGGTCGCCGCGGGCGTGCAGGGCTTGCCGAGCCGCTGGTAGAGCACGCCGGCGCCGACCTTGTAGGGCAACGCCGCGCCGGGCAGGACGCGGGTGCCCTGCGGGTAGATCACCAGCTGGCTCGGCCGCTCGTCGCCGCGGCTCTCGGCGTGGGAGACCATCTCGCGCATCGCCGCGCCCTTGCGGCCGCGCGCCACCGGGGTCGAGCCGATGCGCAGCGCATAGAGCCCGAAGATCGGCGCCCAGCGCAGCTCCTTCTTCATGACGAACTTCGGCCGGGGCAGCGCGTCGACGAGGATCAGGATGTCGAGGAACGACTGGTGCTTGGCGACGACGATCACGTCGCCCGAGGGAACCGGTCCGCGGGTCTCGACCCGGAGGCCGCAGATGACCCTCAGCATCCAGAGCACGGCGCGCACATACGCCTTGCAGGCGGCGTAGGCGCCATCGACCGACCAGAGCGCCATCGGCGCGCAGAGGATCCCCATCACCAGCATGAGCGCGTAGAGCAGGAAGTCGAAGAGAAGCGAGCGGATCAGCAGCATGCGGGACCTTCCTAGCTCAGCCGGCGCAGGCGGGAGCGCAGGGTCGCGCGCGCCGCGAGGTCGCCGGCGAGCGCCAGCGCGACCGGGGCCGCCAGCGCGAGGAGCCAGCCCCACCAGAGCGCGGGGCGGACGCCGACGAGATGGATCCCGGCCGGATCGTCGGGCAGGAGCGCCAGCAGCGCCGCCGCGACCGCCGCGCCGAGCGCCAGCGCCGCAAGCGCCGGCCGGCGCAGCCGCCGGCGGTAGGCGCGCGACAGAAAGGCGTCGCGCGCGCCGATCTGGCGCAGGGTCCAGGCGTCGTCACCGGTCTCGGCGACCATCGCCCGCACCGTCGCCGCGGTCAGCGCCGCCTGCAGACCCGCGAGGCCGGCGAGACAGGCGATCGAGAGGAGCGCGAGCGCGCGGGCGTTGGCGACGATCCGGGCCCGCCACGCGACGCCGTCGTCGAGCACCGCGCCAGGCGCCTCGACCGCGAGCCGGGAGACCAGCGCCGGCTGGTCGAGCGCTGCGGGATCGAGGGCGATCTCGATCAGGAGCGGCAGCGGCAGGCTGTCGGCGGCGACCTGCGGGCCGAGCCAGGGCTCGAGCAGGTCCATCTGTTCGTCGATGTCGATGATGCGCACCGAGAGCACGCCCGGGGCCTCGCCGAGGACGTCGAGGGCGGCGCGGGCCTGGGTCTCGATCTCGGCGGCGGGGGCGACGATCTGCAGCGTGGCGAGCTGACCCGCGTCGCCGCGCCATTCCGCCCCCAGCCGCGCGGAGGAGAGCGCCAGCGCCGCCAGAAGCACGGCGAGGAAGCCGAGGAACGCCGCGCCGGCGGCGAAGGCGCGTGGCGCCGCCGCTTCCCGGGGCAGCAGGCCCTCCATGGCGGGATCGCCGGCGAAGCGCCGCCGCGCCGCCTCAAGCATGGGCGCGCACCACGCGACCAGCATGCGCGCGCCTCACGCGACCAGCATGCGCGCGCCTCACGCGACGGCCTCGACCGGGTCGAGCCGGCCCCCGGCGATGCGCCAGAGCTCTGCGTCGACCGCCTCGAGCACCAGATCGGCCATCGCCGGGTCGCGGGTGGCGAGGACCACCGCCTTGCCGAGCCGGTTGAACTGGGCGAGCAGCGCGATCAGCCGCCGCGCCATGGCCGCGTCGAGACCGGCGACCGGCTCGTCGGCGAGCACGAGGTCGGGGCTCAGCACCACGGCGCGGGCGACGGCGGCGCGGCGGCGCTCGGCGTCCGAAAGCGCCGGCGGAAGGGCGTCGACCCGGTCGGTGAGCTCGACCCATTCAAGCAGCGCCGCGATGTCCTCCGCCCGCCCGACCGCGTCGCCGCCGGTGGCGCGGATCGGCAGGGCGATGTTCTCGACCAGCGTCAGGTGGTCGAGGAACCGGCAGGTCTGGTGCACCATGCCGATGCGCCGCCGGGCGTCGGCAATCGCATTGCGATTACGTGCCAAGATGCGCCGTCCGAAGTGGCGGGTGCGGCCGGAGCTTGGCGCGAGGTCGAGATGGCAGAGGCGCAGGAGTGTGGACTTGCCCGCCGCGGCCGGGCCGGTCAGCACCAGGAAGGCCCCGGGCTCCACCGTGAGCGAGATGTCCTCGAGCGCGGACGTCGCGCCGAAGGCGACCCCCGCACGCTCGAATTCGATCAGAGGGACCTCGGCCATGGGGGCCGGTTATACCGCGCCCGCGTGGCGGCGCAACGGCGTCCGGGGCGCCCGCGCTTGGATAAGCCCTCGCCCGAAGATAGAAAAGACGACAAGTGATTCGCTGGCTGCGCCCGCGCGCGCCGCCGTCCGTCGAGCGAGGCCGCATGCGCCTGACCTGCCCGAACTGCGGAGCCGAGTACGAGGTTCCGGACGGCCTGGTGCCGGAGGACGGGCGGCACGTGCAGTGCACCTCGTGCCAGACCCGCTGGTACGTCTATGGCGGAACGCGCGCAATCCCGTCCCAGGACCAGATCATCCACCGACTCGAACAGTGGCGCCCGAGCGCCGCACCGCCGCCCGGCTCGGGGCCGCGCCCGGTCGCCGCGAACGCCCCGCCGCCCGCGGAGACCGCGCCGGACGCCGGGGACGCGGATGACGCGGAGACACGCGCGGCGGCCCGCGAAGCGGACGCGCCCCCCGCCCCGGGGGATGCGGAGGAACCGGAAAGGGGCATGACGGGGGCGCAGGGCGAGCCCCCCGCCGCACAGCCGGCCGACGCGGCCGCGAGTGGCGAGGCCGGACAGGCGCCCGGCCCCACGGCGCCCGCTAAGCCGGCGGAGCCGCCCGCCGCGCCGGAAGATACCGACATCTCGGCGATCATCGCGCTCAAGCGCGCGCGGGATCGGCAGCGGCGGGCGTCACCGGACATGGCCGTGGCCGCGCGCGCGCCCCTGTCCGGGGACGCGCCGCCGCCGCGACCCACGGCCCCGCCGGACACGACGGAAGCGCCGCTCGTCGCGACCGCCGCCCGGGTGCGCCAGTCGCCTCGCATGGAGCTTCCCAGTACCGAGACCATGCCGCGGGCGATCTGGGCGGATTCGCCCGAGGAGCTTCAGGCCCGGTACCGGGCTGGGCTGTTCCTCGCGCTGCTGCTCTATGCGCTCGCGCTCGCGGCCTACCTGTGGTCGGACGATCTGGCGCGGATGGCCCCAGGGATCGGCGCGGCGCTCGAAGCCTACGCCGCCGGGATCGACCGAGTGCGGGTCTGGATCGGCGCGGCGATCGCCGGGGCGTTCGGCGGCGGCGGGACGTAGCGCCGGCCGCCCTCAGAACCGGTCGAGCAGTCGCCGGAGATAGTCGAGCTCGATCTGCGGCCGCATCTGCTCGCCCGAGCGCCGACGGATCTCGTCGACGAGCTTGCGTGCCCGCGCCGCGGCGTCGCCGTCGGGCAGCATGTCGGACTCCGCGCCGATCGCGCCGCGGGTTCCCGCGGGACGGCCGAGCGGATCGTTGTTGTTTTCGTTGGTCGCCTGACCCTGTTCGGTTCCCTGGCCGGTGGCGCCCTGTTCGGCCTGGCGCATGTCCTCGGCCATCTGCCGCACGCCGTCGCGCAGGTTGTCGATCGCCTCGGACTGGCTGTCGAGCGCGTCCGCGGTCTGGCCCTCGCGCAGCGAGTTGCGGGCCTCGCCCATGCTGCGCTCGGCGTCCTCGAGCGCCTGGCGCGCGCCGTCCCCGGCGGCCCCGGGCATCTGGCCGCGCAGGTCCTCGAGGAGTTCGCGCAGCGCCTCCTGGCGCTCGGCCAGCGCCTGGCCCTCGCCGCCCCGGGAGGGCTCTTCGCCGGGGCGGGCCTGCTGATCGCCCGGCGCGCCGGGCTGGCCGGGCTGGCCGTTGTTGCGGCCCTCACGGAACTCGCGCTGGAGTTGCTGGAACGAATTGTCGGCGAGCCCCTGCTGTTCGCGGAGCGTCTGGCCGAGTTCGTCCATCAGCTGCTGTCCCTGACCCTGCTGGCCCTCGCCCGGCTGGCCCTGGCCGCCCTGGGTGACCATCATCTCCATGTTCTCCAGCAATTGCTGGAGCATCTCCAGGAGCGCCTCCGCCTCGGCGCGGCGGCCCTGCTCGGACAGCTCCTGAATGCGGTCCATCAGCTCCTGGATCTGGTCCTGGCTCATGGTCTGGCCCGGCGGCGGCGCCTCGGCGGACTGGGTCTCGCCGCGCTCGATCGCCTCGCGGGCCATCTGCTCCATGTAGTCACGGGTCGCCTCCCGCAGCTCCTGCATGAGCTCGGCGATCTCCTCGTCGGTGGTGCTGTCGTCGCGCAGCGCCTCGGCCAACCGCTCGCGGGCCCGGGCCAGCCGCTCGGCGGCGTCGCCGAGACTGCCCTGCTCGAGAAGGAGCGCCGCCTCCCAGAGCGCCTCGGCGATCTCGTCGCGGGCCGCGGCCACGGCGCCGGCGTCCACCGCCGCATCGAGGCGGCGGATGGCGGTGCGCACCACAAGATAGGCGCCGCCGGCCCCGTCGGAGAAGACGGCGTCGGGTCGCCAGGTCGCGGCGCGCAGGACCTTGAGCGTGCGCGGGCCGTTCTCGGCGGACCACAGAAGGTCGCGGCGCTGCTCGACAAGGGCGCGGGCGAGCGGGTTGTAGAAGCGCCGACCCGGCAGTTCGGCGGCGGTCGCCTCGGCGACGCCCTCCTGGTCGATGGCGTCGCGCGCCACGAGCTCGATGGTGACCGGAAGCCCGACCCAGGGATGGCCGGAGAAATCCTCCACCAGCGTCTCGGCGATCTCGGTGGACTCGCCCGTCAGCGGCAGCGGCAGGTCGACCAAGATCGCCTCGCGCGGCTCGGGATCGACGGCGAGCCCGTGCCGGCGGTCGACGGCGCCCAGATCGAGCGTGATGCGGGCCGATCCCGCCACCACGCCGTGATCGTCGCGCGCCTCGAAGCCGAGCTGCATCTCGCCGGAGAGCGCACGGTCCACCGGCCGGGCCAGCGCGATCTCCGGGGGCAGGTCGGGTTCGACGGCGAAGCTCCAGCTGCGCAACGGATCGCCGCGCTCGTTCAGCGCCACGACCCCGTCCCGGGTCACCTCGAACTCCGCCGAGGCGATGCCCTCGGAGGCCTGGGCCAGCGCGGTCCCGCCCCCGGCGGAGACCGTCTCGGAGAGCCCGAAACGCTCGGGCGCGCCATAGGCGCGCAGGGTGACGCGGGTGCCCACGGGCACCGACAGCGCCTCTCCCGCCGCCACCTCGGGCAGATAGAGCGTCGGGCGACCGGTGTAGATCGGCGGTTCGGCCCAGCCTTCAAAGGTCGGCCCCGCTGGCGCGGTCTCGGACCCTGCCCCTCCGAGCGCCGCCGTCACCGCCTCGAACCCGTCGCTGCGCGCAAAGAGCCCCGCAGCGATCAGCAGGACCAGGGCGGCGAGGCGCAGGGCCCACGGGTCGAGCGCGCGCAGCTTCGGATCGGGCCGCGGCGGCCGGGCGGCCTCGGCCAGGCGGCGCATCCGGGCCATGTGCGCAGCCCAGACCGCCTGCGAGCCGGCGTCGCCGGTGCCCAGCGCCTGGGTGTCGGCGAGCGCGGCCACCGGACGTCCGGGAATCGCGTCGTCCAGGCGCGCGGCCGCTTCTGCCTGCGACGGCCAGCGGAACCCCAGGAGGCCCGCCACGAGGAACCAGAGGGCGGCGGCGGCGGCGAGGCCGAGACCGGCCAGCGCGACAGCCGGCGGCGCGATGTCGGCGATGCCCAGCGCCAACAGCGCCCAGACCGCCGCCACGATCGCCGCGGGCCGCCAGAGCGCCCGAAGGCCGCGTTCGAGAAGCATCACCAGACGCGTTCGGCGCAAAATCCGGCGAAGCCGGCGGTCGGAAGGTTCGGTCTGCTGAGGTCTGTTCATGCGCCCCGCTTCCGGCAGTGTTCAGGACGAGACGCCCAAGGCGCTACCCTAGCCACATCGGGATGGTATCGCGTTCGAGCATTTCGTCAAAGCTCGGCCTCGCGCGGACCACAGCGAAGTGATCGCCGCGCACCAGCACTTCCGGAACCAGCGGCCGGGAGTTGTATTCGGACGCCATCACCGCGCCGTAGGCGCCGGCCGAGCGGAAGGCGACGAGATCGCCCGCCTCGAGGCGCGGCAGCGGCCGGGCGCGGGCGAAGGTGTCGCCGGTCTCGCAGACCGGGCCGACGACGTCGACGGCCTCGAGATCGGCGCCGGGCGGCGGCTCGACCACCGGAACGATGTCGTGCCAGGCGTCGTACATCGCCGGCCGGATCAGGTCGTTCATCGCCGCGTCGAGGATCAGGAAGTCGCGATCCTCGCCGCGCTTGCGGTAGATCACCGAGGACAGCAGCACGCCGGCGTTGCCGGCGATCAGCCGCCCCGGCTCGATGTCGATCTCGCAGCCCAGATCGCCGACGGTGCGGCGGATCACCTCGCCGTAGTCGAAGGGCAGCGGCGGCGCCTCGTTGGCGCGGCGGTAGGGGATCCCGAGCCCGCCGCCGAGGTCGAGCCTGCGGATGTCGTGGCCGTCGTCGCGCAGCGCTCGGGTCAGTCCGGCGATCTTGGCGAAGGCGGCCTCGTAGGGCGCAAGCTCGGTGAGCTGGCTGCCGATGTGCACGTCGACGCCGACCACCTCGAGCCCGGGCAGCGCCGCCGCCTCGGCGTAGACGTCGCGGGCCCGGCCGATGGGCACCCCGAACTTGTTCTCCGCCCGGCCGGTGGCGATCTTGGCGTGGGTGCGCGCGTCGACGTCCGGGTTGACCCTGAGCGCGATCGGAGCGCGCAGGCCGAGGCCGCGGGCGACCGCATCTAGGGCGCGCAGTTCGGGCTCGCTCTCGACGTTGAAGTGGCGCACGCCGCCTTCGAGCGCGAGCCGCATCTCCTCGGCGGTCTTGCCGACGCCCGAGAAGACGATGCGCGCGCCGGGCACGCCGACCGCCCGGGCGCGGCGGTACTCGCCACCCGAGACCACGTCCATGCCGGCTCCGAGCGAGGCCATCAGCCTGAGCACGGCGAGGTTGGAATTGGCCTTCATCGCGTAGCAGATCAGGTGCGGCAGGCCGGCGAGCGCCTCCTCGAACACCCGGAAATGCCGCTCGAAGGTCGCCGACGAATAGACGTAGACCGGCGTTCCGACCTCGGCGGCGATGCGCGCAAGCGGCACCTCCTCGGCGTGCAGCGCGCCGTCGCGGTACAGGAAATAGTCCAAGGATCAGGCCCGGGCGCGCGAGCGCAGGAAGAGATAGAGCGGCAGGCCGCAGCTGACCCCAATCGCGAAGGTCGCGGGCACGGCGACCAGCCCGAGCCAGTCGCGCCGGGGAACGCTCTCGGCGATCACCCAGACTGTCAGCGCCGCCGCGGCGATTGTCAGGTCGTAGACGAGGCCCGAGGTCGCGTCGTTGGCGTGCCAGGCGTCGATCATGCCCGAAAGGCTCCAGCCATGTTCGCGGAACCACGCCAGGAAGTACGACATCGGCCAGACCGCGCCGACGATAGCGAGCAGCAGGTAGACGAGGCGCATTGGAGACATCGGCAGGCGGCCCGAACATCGGATACGTCGGGCCACCTAGCCCGGCCGGCTCAGCCGTTCAAGTCACTCGACCTTGATGTGGTAGATCTGCCAGATCCACCAGTCGTCGTTCATCTCCGCAAGGTCGGCGCGCTCGCTGCGGGGAAAGACGATCTGGGTGGGACCGAAGCCGCCGATGCCCAGCGCCTTGCCGTCCCGACGCAGGGCGACGACCGCGCCCTTGTCGAGCATCTCCGACAGGGGCGCCTCGACCGCGTAGCCGTCCATGGCCTGGATGGTGACGGTCTCGCCCGTCGCGCCGGCGGCGGCCAGCACGTCGGCCAGGAGCGGCCCCTCGAAGGATACCATCGGCCCGCCCATCGGGAAGTCGGTGGTGACCGTGACCTGCGGGAGCCCCGCGAGCGCGTCGAGGTCGAACTCCATCGCCTTGTCGAAGGAGACTTCGGTGAAGGCGAAGAGCTTGTCCATCTCGGGATCGACCGGCCCGCGGTTGACGTTCTCCACCGCGCCGGTGACGGTGACCAGCACCGGTCCTTCCGCGAGCCCGGGCGTCGCCGCGGCCAGCGCCGCGGCCATCGCCAGCGCCAGCCGCGCCTGTCTTGTGAACGTGAGGCGTCTCATGATCATTCGGCAGCCTTTCCAAGAGTTTCCTCGACGGCCGTCCCGTCCCCGGCTACCGGTCCCGAGGCCGCCGCAGCGGGAATGTCGGGCTCGGGAGCCATCGGATCGCCCTTGATCCCGCAGGCCGCCGCGGCGAGCGCGATCAGGAGCGCCGCGATCCCCGACCGGGGGATCATTGCTCGAGCGCCTCGCGCCAGCGACGGATCTGCGCGCGCACCTGGGCGGGCGCCGTCCCGCCGTAGCTTGCCCTACTCGCCACAGAGTTGTCCACTCCCAAGACCTGATAAACCTCCGCGACTATCCCCGGATGCGCGGACCGCATCTCCTCGAGGCTGAGATCCGCGAGATCGACTCCCCGGTCCTCCGCCCGCCGCACGAGGGCGCCGGTGACGTGATGCGCCTCGCGGAACGGCAGTCCCAGCGCCCGCACCAGCCAGTCGGCGAGGTCGGTGGCCGTGGAGAAGCCGCTCGCGGCCGCGGCGCGCAGGCGATCGGGCTGCGGCGCGAGGTCGCCGGCCATGCCGGTCATCGCGGCGAGCGCCAGCATCAGGCTGTCGGCGGCGTCGAAGACCTGCTCCTTGTCCTCCTGCATGTCCTTGGAATAGGCCAGCGGCAGGCCCTTCATCACCGTGAGCAGAGCAACCAGCGACCCGGTGATCCGCCCGACCTTGGCGCGGATCAGCTCGGCGGCGTCGGGGTTCTTCTTTTGCGGCATGATCGACGAGCCGGTGGAGAACCTGTCGCTGAGCATGACGAAGCGGAACTGCGCCGAGGACCAGATCACCAGCTCCTCGGCGAAGCGGCTGAGATGCGTGGCGCAGAGGCTGGCCGCGGCGAGGAACTCCAGCGCGAAGTCGCGGTCGCTCACCGCGTCGAGACTGTTGGCCATCGGCCGGTCGAAGCCGAGCGCCGCCGCCGTCGCCTGCCGGTCGATGGGAAACGAGGTGCCCGCCAGCGCCGCCGCCCCGAGCGGGCATTCGTTCATGCGGGCGCGCGCGTCGCGGAACCGGCCCCGGTCGCGGTCGAGCATCTCGACATAGGCCAGCATGTGGTGGCCCCAGGTCACGGGCTGCGCCACCTGCAGATGCGTGAAGCCGGGCATCACCATGTCCGCGCCGGCCTCGGCCTGATCGAGGAGCGCCGTCATCAGCGCGGTGATGGACGCGATGGCGGCGTCGCACTGGTCGCGCACCCAGAGCCGGAAGTCGGTCGCCACCTGATCGTTGCGCGACCGGGCGGTGTGCAGACGCCCCGCGGGCGCGCCGATCAGCTCGGTCAGCCGCGCCTCGACGTTCATGTGGATGTCCTCGAGCGCCCGCGAAAAGGGGAACGTCCCGGCCTCGATCTCTGACATCACCGTGAGCAGGCCTTCCCGGATCGCCGCGGCGTCGCTACTGCTGATTATCCCGGCGTCCGCCAGCATGGCGGCGTGAGCGCGGCTCGCGGCGATGTCCTGCCGCGCGAGGCGCCGATCGAAGTCGATCGAGGCGTTGATCGCCTCCATGATCGCGTCGGGTCCCGCGGCGAAGCGTCCGCCCCACATCGCGTTGAAGTCGCCGTCTTTCTTCATCGCCGCCCGCACACCAGAGGATTGAGGATCATGCGCCAGTTCGCACCGTTCGCCGCCCTGCTGCTATACGCCGCGCTCATCGGCGGCGCAAACCCCGGCCTCGCCCAGACCGTCGACGCGGCCGCGCGCGCCGAGATAGAGGCGCTGCGCGAGGGCGACATGCGCAAGCTCATCGTCCACGAGACCCCGGCGACGGCGCCAGCGACCGTCTTCACCGACCCCGACGGCGGCGCCTACACGCTCGCCGACAGCGACGGACGGGTGCGGCTCGTCAACTTCTGGGCGACGTGGTGCGCGCCCTGCCGGACCGAGAAGCCCTCGCTCGACGCGCTCCAGGCCGAGCTTGGCGGACCCGACTTCGAGGTGATCGCCATCGCCACGGGGCGCAACGACATCGAGGCGATCGAGCGCTTCAACGCCGAGGTCGGCGTTACGAACCTGCCGACCCGGCTCGACGCGCGCAGCGAACTGGCCCGGGCGATGAACGTGCCGGGCCTGCCGGTGACGGTGGTGCTGAACCGCGAAGGCGCGGAGATCGCCCGGCTGATGGGCGGCGCCGACTGGCAGAGCGACAGCGCCCGGGCGATCGTGGCCTATCTGGTGGCGCTCGACAGCAATTAGGCCCATCGTATCACTTTGGTACAATGGAGCCGCCGCCGCGCTCCCGCTAGCGTCGCGCCATCCCGACGGAGCGCGCGACCTTGAATTTTCACAAGTCTCCGAGCGCCGGCGACGATCGCCCGGGCTGGCGATCGCAGACGGTTCTCGCGATCGCTGTCTTCCTGCTCTCGGCGGTGGCGATGATCCTGATGCGGCCGCTGCTGCCGATCGACGAGACGCGCTACCTCACGGTCGCCTGGGAGATGTCGAATGACCGGTCCTGGATCGTGCCGCATCTCAACGGCGAGATCTACAGCCACAAGCCGCCGATGCTCTTCTGGATCATCAACCTCGTGTGGTCGGTCGCGGGCGTCGGCGAGTTCGCGGCGCGGCTCGTGGGGCCGGCGTTCGGGGCGGTCTGCATCGGCCTCACGGCGGCGCTCGCCCGCGCACTGTGGCCCGAAGATCCGGAGCGCGCCGGCCGGGCGGCGCTGATCCTCGCGACGACCGGGGTCTTTCTTCTCTACGGCTCGGCCACGATGTTCGACGCTCTGCTCGGCGCGGCCGCGCTGCTGGCCCTGCTCGCGGTCTGGAAGCTGGCTTCGGCGCCGCACATCGCGACCGCCGCCGCGCTTGGGGCGGCGCTCGCGTTCGGGGCGCTCGCAAAGGGCCCGGTGATCCTGGCGCACGTGCTTCCGGCGGCGCTCCTGATGCCGCTCTGGGCCGATCCGGACAAGCGGGCGCCGCTCCGGTCCTACTTCGTCATGGTCGGCCTGTCCCTTGTCGTCGCCGTCCTTCTGGCGTCGCTCTGGCTGGGTCCCGCGATGCTGCTCGGCGACAGCGGCTACCGCCAGGACATCCTGTGGCGCCAGACCGCGGGCCGCATGGTGAGTTCGTTCGCCCACGACCGACCCGTCTGGTTCTTCGCCGCCCTGGTCCCGGTCTTCCTGTGGCCCTGGGGCTGGAGCCGGGCCGGTCTCGGCGCGCTCGGCCCGAAGCGACAATGGTCGAGTTCCCAGGGCCGTTTCCTGCTGGTCGCGGCGGGATCGGCCTTCGTGATCTTCAGCGCGATCAGCGGCAAGCAGGCGCATTATCTCCTCCCGGAGCTGCCGCTTCTGGCGCTGATCCTCTCGGGCGCGCGCGTGCTGCCCGGAGACGGCGTCTGGCGGCTTCCGCCGGTCGCTCCGGCCGTCGCGCTCGTGATCTGCGCGGCGCTGCTCGTCTCGGGCGTCCTTCCGGCGACGCTCGTCGAAGGAAACCGGATCGGCGACGGCGAAGTTCTGATCGCGCTCGCCGTCGCCGCGCTTTCGGTCTGGCTTGCGTTGCGGGTGCGCCGGTCGCTGCTCGCCTGGGCGACGGTGGCGCCGCTCACCCTGATCGTGATGCATATTCTCGCCTTCGTCGCCGTGTGGGAAACCCATGATCCCGCCCGCATCGGCGCCCTGCTGAGCGCGGAAGGCGGGAGCGGCGTCGTCACGACCGACCGGAAATACGCCGGACAGTTCAGCTTCTCCGCCCGGCTGACGGAGCCGGTCGCGCTGCTTCGGGACGCAGAGGAGAAGGCCGCCTGGATCGACACCAAACCCGGCGGCCTGATCCTGTCGCGGAAGTCGAAGGGATCGGAGCCTCTCGAGCTCCTCCTCAGGGAAGAGTTCAACGGAGACGCATGGTCCGTCTATCGGGTCGCGCCAGCGCGCTCGGCGAGCGCCCAGGACGAACCAGACCACGGAAGGCCGGATCGCCCCGGCGGTTGAGCGCGTCGCGCCAGAGCGTTTCGCGGCGGCCGGCGCCTCAGTCGTCGAGCAGGCGCGCCTCGTCGATCAACATCACCGGCACGCCGTCGTGGATCGGATAGGCCCGGTTCGCGCCTTTGGAGATCAACTCCTGCCGCTCGGCGTCGTAGACCAGCGGACCGCGGGTCATCGGGCACACCAGGCTTTCGAGCAGCCTGCGGTCGATCTGGGCGGCCGGCTCCTGCGGGGGCGCGTCGCCGTCGCTCACTGCAGCGCGCCCTCGTCGCCGCCGCCGCGCAGCGAGAACTCCATCAGGGTGACCAGCGTCTCGCGCCGGTTCATCAGCGTCGGCGCCTCCAGGAGCGCCTGCTTCTCCTCGGGGTCGAACGGGCAGAGGATGGACAGAGAGTTGATCAGAAGCTCCTCGTTGGCCTCCTTGAGGCTGTCCCAGTCCGAGGAAAGCTGCGCTGTCTCGAAGTAGCGCGAGAGCACGCCAAGGAAGGCCGGCCGGTCGAAGGCCTCGTCGGCCTCCTCGCGGCCGAGGTCGCGCTCGAAGCTCGACCAGTCCACCGCGGCGCGGGTGTAGGGCGTGAAGCCCTCCTGGACCTCGCCGACGCGAAACCGGCTGACGCCGGTCAGCGTGATGAGATAGCGCCCGTCCTCGGTTTCCTGCAGCGCCGTCACCCGGCCCGCGCAGCCGATGCGGTGCAGACGCCCGCTGGAGCGGCCCTCCGGCATCACCACCGGCTGGATCATGCCGATCAGCCGGTGATCGGTCTTGAGCGTGTCGTCGAGCATGGCGAGGTAGCGCGGCTCGAAGATGTTGAGCGGCAGCCGCGCCCGCGGCAGCAGCAGCGCGCCCGGAAGTGGAAAGATCGGAATGCTGTCTGGAAGGTCCGCCGGACCGAATTTCTTGGCCATGCGATACCCCCCTGCGCCGATCAGGCGAAGATCATGGACGACAGCTTGCGGCGGCCCTTCTGAACCGCGGGGCTCTTCGCCCCGAGGCTGTCGAAAAGCTTGAAGAGCTGCGTCTTGGCCGCCCCGTCGTTCCACTCGCGGTCGCGCCGGAAGAGCTCGAGGAGCTCGTCGATGGCCTCCTCCTGCGCGCCCTGCGCCGACAGCGCCAGCGCCAGGTCCAAACGGGCCTGATGATCGTCGGGGTCGCGGTCGAGCGCGGCGCGCAGGTCGGCGGCGGGGCCGACGCCCGCGCCAGCCTCCTTGAGCTCGATCTGAGCCAGTGCCCCGGCGATGCCGGCGTCCCCGACCTTGGCCGGCGGCGCCAGCGCGAGGATCGCACGGGCCTGCTCGAGATCGCCGAGGGCGATGTGGCACCGCGCCATGCCGGCGATGGCGGCGAGGTTCTCGGGGTCCTCGCCCAGCACGGCGGCGAAGGTCTGAACCGCGTCGGTGACGGCGCCCTGCTCCAGAAGCTCCTCGGCCAGTTCGAGCGCCGCCGCGATGCCGTCCTCGCCGCCGCCCATGCTGGCGACGCGGTCGATGAAGGCCTTGATCTGCGCCGGCGACTGCGCGCCCATGAAGCCGTCCACCGGCTGGCCGCCGACGAATGCGAAGACCGCCGGGATCGACTGGACCCGCATCTGCTGCGCGAGCATCTGGTTCTTGTCGACGTCGACCCGGGCGAGCTTCACCTTGCCCCGCGCCGCCTTCACCGCCTCCTCGAGCGCCGGACCCAGCGTCTTGCAGGGCCCGCACCAGGCGGCGGTGAAATACGCGATAACCGGGATCTCGGCCGAGCCGTCGATCACGTCGGCCATGAAGGTGGCTTCAGTCGCGTCCTTGATCAGGTCCGCGGGGACCTTCGGCGCAAGGTTAAGTTCCATCTGGTTCGGCCTCCGGCGTACGGGCTGGCGCGGCCGCATCGGTCTGCGTCGCAGCCTGTAGGTGGGGTAGCGCCCCGGGGCCGTCAAGCGCAAGGGCGGATGGCGGGGGGGCGGCAGGGCTGCGAGCGGGGTCAGCCGCCGGGCGCGGCGGCGGCGGCCTGCGCCGCCAGCAACGCCGCGTGCCGGGCGAGGAACGCAGCCTTGGCTTCCGCCGGCGGGCGCAGGCGCAGGTCCATGTCCGGCAGGCCGGCGAGGCGCGGCGCGCCGAAGAAGCGGTTGGCCTCGGCGACCGAGAAGCCGGCGATGCGGACCGCCTCGAGCCAGGCCGAGGCCCGGTCGGCGCGCTTGACGCGCGACTTCACGCTCTCGGGCAGCACCGCGGGCAGGCCGAAGCGCAGGTGCACCGCCGCCGAGAGGCGCGAGTCGAGCGCGGCGTAATCGGGGCCGACCGCATCCTTCACCGGCGAGATCATGTCGCCGATGACGTATTCGGGCGCATCGTGCAGCAGCGCCGCCAGCCGCCAGCGCGGCTCGGCCTGCGGCCAGATCGCGCCGAAGAACTCCTCGACCAGCAGCGAGTGCTCGGCCACCGAATAGGCGTATTCGCCGCGGGTCTGGCCGTTCCAGCGCGCGACGAAGGCCAGCCCGTGGGCGATGTCCTCGATCTCCACGTCGAGCGGAGAGGGGTCGAGCAGGTCGAGCCTGCGCCCCGAAAGCATCCTCTGCCAGGCCCGCGCCATCGGCGCCTCCTTGTTCGCTCGACCCGCATCGCGCGGTTTCCGACGCGATGTCCTAGGGTCGATCGGCGGGCGGCGCCAGTGGCGCGGGGTCAGATCTCCATGACGATCCGTCCGTCGATCGCGCCCTGGCGCATGCGGTCGAAGATCGCGTTGATGTTCTCGAGCCGGTCCCACGTGAAATGCGACGCCACCGCGCCCTCGCCGGCGAAGGCGAGCGCCTCGGCCAGATCGTTGCGCGTGCCCACGATCGAGCCGCGCACGGTGATGCGCTTGAGCACGATCTCGAAGATCGGCAGCGGGAAGCTGCCCGGCGGCAGCCCCACCAGCGACATGAACCCGCCGCGGCGCAGCATCCCGACCGATTGCGCGAAGGCGGCGGTGCTGGCGGCGGTGACGAGAACCGCCTGCACCCCGCCGAGCTGGCTCTGCACCTCGGCCACAGGGTCGGTCTCGGCGGCGTTGATCGCGACGTCGGCCCCGAGCGCGCGGGCGAGCGCCAGCTTGTCCTCGGCGACATCGACCGCCACCACGTGCAGCCCCATCGCCCTCGCGTACTGCACCGCCATGTGGCCCAGCCCGCCGATGCCCGAGATCGCCACCCATTCGCCGGGCCTGGCCTCGGTCTCCTTGAGCCCCTTGTAAACCGTGACGCCGGCGCAGAGGATCGGGGCGGCGTTGCCGAACTCCAGCCCGTCCGGCAGGCGTCCGACGTAGTTGGCGTCGGCGCGCACGAAGTCGGCGTAGCCGCCGTCGACGGTGTAGCCGGTCATCTGCTGGGACTCGCAGAGCGTCTCCCAGCCGCCGACGCAGTGCACGCAGCGCCCGCAGGCCGAGTGCAGCCATGGCATCCCGACCCGGTCGCCTTCCTTGAGATGGGTCACGCCGGTTCCGACGGCCGCCACCTCGCCGACGCCTTCGTGGCCGGGGATGAAGGGCGGGCTCGGCTTGACCGGCCAGTCCCCCTCGGCGGCGTGCAGGTCGGTGTGGCAGACGCCCGACGCGCGGACCCGGGCGAGGATCTGGCCCGGGCCGATCTCGGGCACGGCGACCTCGCGGATCTCCAGGGGCGCGCCGAGCCCGGTGACGACGGCGGCCTTCATGGTCTTGGGCAGCGACATGCGTTCCTCCTTGAGGCTATGCGGGATCTGGCGGAAATCACGATTGAACAGGCGAGCGCCCGCCGGCAATCCGGCGCGCTCCGCGGCCAGACGACGCAGGTCAGGCGATCACGGTGAGATCGGTCTCGAAGCGGGCGAGGTAGCGCGACATCTTGCCGCTCGACGCGAGATGCTTCAGCAGGCTCTTGCGCACGAAGCCGAGATTCTCGAGCGGCGCCGCGCCGTCCGGCCCGATCTGCGGCGCTTCCGGGTAGTGCTCGGCGAAGAAGGCGCGATAGGCCCGCCGGAACTTGAGCGGGAACTCGCCCGCGTCGTGCTTCCAGGGCTTGTTCGGGCCGATGAAGTGCACGATGTGCGCCCCGACCATGGCCTCGAACATGCGCGAGGCCCAGGTGTACTGCCAGTTCCACACCGGGCTCAGCTCAGCCCAGTCGCCGCGCAGGGTGCTGTTGAGCAGATTCTGGTCGTGCCGGATCATCTTCTCGCGATTCGCCCGGCCGAGCGCCACGCAGCGCTCGAGCACGCCGGCGGCGTTGTAGCCGGCGGTGTCGATCAGCATCACGCCGGCGTTGAAGTAGCGCGTCGCAGGAAGGCCGAGCCGCCGGAACTGCTCGGGGCGGCGGTCGGGCGTGCGCCACTGCGAATTGTCGCGCACCGCCCCGATGAACCGCGGGCCGAGATCGAGTCCCAGAAAGGCCGAGAAGTCCCCGCCCTGCACAAAGATGTCGCCGTCGAGGTAGAGGAGGCGTCGGTAGTCCGCCCCAAGCGCCTCGGGCAGGGCGAGCCGCAGATAGACCACCGGCGTGCGGCCCCGGTCGAGGCGCAGGCCGTCGAAGACCCCCGGAGTCTCGATGAACAGGCGGCGGAACCCGCGATCCCTCAACCCCTCCGGCACCATGGGCCAGCCGTCGCTCGAGGCGATGCAGATGTCGAAGTCGCGGTCGGGATGCAGGCGCGCGATCTGGTCGGCGGCGAGCAGCGCGTATCGCGCGTAGCCCGCGTCGCAGGCGAAGACCACGGCCCTGTCGAACCGCGCGGGCGCGTCGCTGTGGCTCGTGATCGTCATCGCGGCTCCGTTTCGGCAGGTCCGGCGCGGCCGCGCCGCCCGGACCGAGCGCGCCTCTAGCATCGCGCGCGGCGCGGCGCCAGCGGGCGGACCGCCGCTCGACTTTGCTGCGGCGGTCGTTAATTGCGGCGTCCGATCGCGGTTTGCGCCACCGGGCGCAGGTGCTATAGCGCGGCCCAGCACAACGCCGCCCGTTCGCGAGGAGTATCGAGAGAATGGCCAAGGATTACGTCGTCAAGGACATCGCGCTCGCGGATTACGGGCGCAAGGAGATCGCCATCGCCGAGACCGAGATGCCCGGCCTGATGGCGCTGCGCGAGGAGTTCGGCGGAGCGCAGCCGCTGAAGGGCGCGCGGATCGCCGGCTCGCTGCACATGACGATCCAGACCGCGGTGCTGATCGAGACGCTCAAGGCGCTCGGCGCCGACGTGCGCTGGGCATCGTGCAACATCTTCTCGACCCAGGACCACGCGGCCGCGGCGATCGCCGACGGCGGCACGCCGGTCTTCGCGGTCAAGGGCGAGAGCCTCGAGGAGTACTGGAACTACACCGACCGCATCTTCGGCTTCGAGGGCGGCGCGAACATGATCCTCGACGACGGCGGCGACGCGACGATGTACGTCCTGATCGGCGCGCGCGTCGAGGAGGGGGAGACCGGCCTGATCGAGACGCCGACCTCGGAAGAGGAGGAATACTTCTTCGCCCAGATCCGCAAGCGCATGGCCGAGACCCCGGGGTGGTTCGTAAAGCAGCGCCACGCGATCAAGGGCGTCTCGGAGGAGACCACCACCGGCGTGCACCGGCTCTACCAGCTGATGGAAAAGGGCCACCTGCCCTTCCCGGCGATCAACGTGAACGACAGCGTCACCAAGTCGAAGTTCGACAACAAGTACGGCTGCAAGGAGAGCCTCGTGGACGGCATCCGGCGCGCCACCGACACGATGATGGCGGGCAAGACCGCGGTGGTCCTCGGCTACGGCGACGTGGGCAAGGGTTCGGCGGCGAGCCTGCGCGGCGCCGGCGCGCGGGTCTGTGTGACCGAGGTGGATCCGATCTGCGCGCTGCAGGCGGCGATGGACGGCTACGAGGTGGTGCGCATCGAGGACGTGGCTCCCAAGGCCGACATCTTCGTCACCGCCACCGGCAACAAGGACGTGATCCGGCTCGAGCACATGCGCGAGATGAAGGACATGGCCATCGTCGGCAACATCGGCCACTTCGACAACGAGATCCAGATCGCGGCGCTGAGCAACCACAAGTGGACCAACATCAAGGACCAGGTCGACATGATCGAGTTTCCCGGCGGGAAGCGGATCATCCTGCTCTGGCCAGGGACGGCTCCTGAACCTCGGCAACGCCACCGGGCATCCGTCCTTCGTGATGTCGGCGTCCTTCACCAACCAGGTGCTGGCCCAGATCGAGCTCTGGACCCGCAGCGACGCCTACGAGCAACAAGGTCTACGTGCTGCCGAAGCACCTCGACGAGAAGGTGGCGCGTCTGCATCTGGAGCGCATCGGCGTGAAGCTGACCGAGCTCACCGGCGAGCAGGCCGACTACATCGGCGTGCCGGCCGAGGGTCCGTTCAAGCCGGAGCATTATCGCTATTGAGGCCATCTGCGGGCGGGGGTGTGAATCACGGCGAGATTCACGCGTGCACGATCTGACAACCACCTAAGAAATCGGGTGAATTCGAAACGCGTTTACCTGAACGCAATACCTGTTAACGCGCCCCGCCGCTCGACGCCGGCGTCTGCGATTGTCGCAAGACGGGCCAACCCGTTATCGTTGCGGGGCATGTCGTGCTGGACGCGGCGATCGGTGCGATCGCCGCCGAGGTGATCCGGCTTCTGCTCGCTCGGGATGGCCGCCACGGCGCGTTTCGTTCGCCCCGCCGTCGAAGTGGCGCTGGCTCGGCGCGTCCGTCGCCGCCGGGTTGAAGAGGCGCCGGGCCGCCGCCTGCCGGAACGCCTTAGGATTAGGACCTATGAGCAGACCCCAAACACAACGACAGCTTCTAGAAAAAAGGAACGTTCGGCAAACCTGACGAAACGACTGACTTGCGGACCTTTCTGCCGTTCGTCCATCTGCTGGAAGTGGGTGCGACCGGCCCAGACCGGACCTTCATACTCGCTGCAGCCAACGCCGAGTTCAGCCTGGTGAGTTCCATCGTGAAGCGCAACACCGCGGGCGGATGATGTATCCGTCTGTCTCGAAACGGAGAACGGTGTCGCCATGTCAGGATATTGCCACCTCACGGCTGAGGAGCGTGATCGGATCGCCGATCTGAAGGCGGCCGATCTGTCGCTTCGAGCGATCGCCAGGGCGCTCGGGCGGGCGGCGTCGACCATCTCGCGCGAGCTCAGGCGGAACGCGCTCGACAGCGGGGCGTATCGGCCGCACGTGGCGGACGGGTCGTACCTGCTGCGCCGTGAGCGCCGGGCAACCCTGGAGACGGACGCGAAGCTCGCGACCTACGTCACGGACCGGCTGGCCGAAGGCTGGACGCCGGAGCAGGTCGCAGGGCGGCTGCGGCTCGGGATCGAGACCGGCCTGCGCGCCGTCTGCGCGGAGACGATCTACGGCTGGGTCTACCGTGCCGGCCAGAAGGCGGAACGGCTGTGGCGCTTCCTGACCCGCCGGCATGCCCGCCGCAGGAAGCGCCACGCTCGGGCGTCTCGCGACACGATCGCCGAGAAGGCCCATATTTCGCAGCGATCAGGCGACGCTGACGCCCGCGAGACGGTGGGGCACTGGGAAGCTGATCTGGTGATCTGCAAACGGTCCCGTCCGGTCCTGGTGTTGCACGAGCGCAAGACCAGGATCACGCTGCTGTCGCGCCTGGCGGGAAAGACCGCGGCAGAGACGGTCGCTGCGATGATGGCCACCTTCCGGCGCCTCGACCCGAGGATGCGCGGCTCGGTCACCTTCGACAACGACACCTGCTTCGCTCGCCACATGCTGCTGCGCGGGATGCTGAGCGCAACGACCTACTTCTGCGACGCCTACGCGAGCTGGCAGAAGGGCGGGGTCGAGAACGCCAACGGGCGGATCCGGCGATGGCTCCCACGCGGCGCCGATCTCGACGAGATCAGCGAGCAGGACATCCAGGAGATCGCCATGACCATCAACCTCACCCTGCGCAAATGCCTCGCCTACCGATCACCCGTCGAAGCCTTCATGTCAGAGCTTGGCAGGGACCTCGAAATCAGGTTCGCTTGATGCGTTGCGCTTCGCGTTGGAATCCACCATCTCTGACCTCCCTGAAGATAAGAAGTTCGAACATTTTGCCGCTTACTCCATCGTTTCATCAAAATATAATGACGAATTTGATGCCGTCGATCTAATTGCTGGAGATGGGGCAGATCTTAATGTTGACGCGTTCGCCGTAAAGGTGAACGGCAGAATCGCGGATGACCCGGATTTTGTAAACGATGTGCTTCATCTAAACGGCTATCTCGTCGCCTGTGATTATCGCCGGATGCACTGATTTTGCATGGTTTTACGCCTGATCAAAGTATTCGCTTTCGCAAGTTTTCGGGGTTGATCAGGCCAAAAGCTTGCAAGACCGCGCGCGCCCGCACGCGAGGGGTTCCCTGCCGGGTCGGGGTCGGATTCACTGGCTTGGAGCCGGATGGAGACAGACCGATGCGCCCCGCCAAGCCCGCCGCCGCCGTGCAGCCCGACATGTTCCGCGAGACCCTCGAGGCGATCCTCGACCCAAAGCACGCTTTGCTGGAGCTGGGTCGGCGGATCGATTGGGAGAAGCTGGATGCGGCCTGTGGCGCGACCTTCATCGACCAGGCCGGCCGACCGGGGCTGCCCACACGGCTGATGGCGGGGCTGCACATCCTCAAGCACGTGAAGGGCCTGTCCGACGAGGCGGTTTGCGCCGCCTGGGTCGAGAACCCCTACTTTCAGGCCTTCTGTGGCGAGCGGTTCTTTCAGCACGAACTTCCGCTCGACCGCAGCTCCATGACCCGCTGGCGCAAGCGTATCGGCGCGGAGCGGCTGGAGACGCTGCTCGCCGACACGCTCGCCATCGCGTGCGACAGCGGCGCCGTGAAACCGACGGCGATGGAGCGCGTGACCATCGACACCACCGTGCAGACCAAGGCCATCGCCCACTGACGGCCACCTGATGCTGCGCGCCGTCGAGCGGCTCACCGCCCTCGCGCGCCGCCAGGGCGTGGCGCTGCGCCAGTCCTACGCCCGCGTCGCGCGCCACGCCCGGCGCGAGGCCGCGCGGCTCTTGCATGGCCGCGGCCACAAGCAGGGCATGCGCCATCTGCGCAAGCTGCGCACCTTCCTCGGTCGGCTGATCCGCGACATCGCCCGCAAGATCGAGGGCGATCCCGCGCGCGAGGCGGCCTGCGCCGAGACGCTGGAGCGCGCCCGGCGCATCCATGGCCAGCGCCCGGGCGACGCCGACAAGCTCTACGCCTTCCACGCGCCAGAGGCCGAATGCATCGCCCGCGGCAAGGCCCGCGCCCGCCACGAGTTCGGCGTGAAGACCTCCGTCGCCGTCACCAACGCCCGCGGGCCCGGCGGCCAGTTCGTGCTCGGCGCAAAGACCCTGCCGGGAAACCCCTATGACGGCCACAGCCCCGCGGCCCAGATCGACCAGGTCGCCCGCCTCACCGGCCGCCCGGTCCGGCGCGCCTATGTCGATCGCGGCTACCGCGGCCACGGCGTCGCGCGCGAGGGACTGCAGGTCGTGGTCTCCCAAACCCGCGGCATCCTCTCGCCCACCATCCGCCGCGAGATGCGAAGGCGGAACGCCATCGAGCCCGTGCTCGGCCACATGAAGACCGACGGCCTGCTCGAACGAAACCACCTCCACGGCCCCGAGGGTGACGCCGTCAATTCCATCCTCTGCGCCATCGGGCACAACTGCCGCCTGCTGCTCGCATGGTTCACGCGCCTCTTGGCGTGCCTGATCACAACCGCGCCCGGCATCGCCGCGGAAATCCTCCGCGCCATCATCGCGATCATGCAGCCGCGACCTGCGCGCCACATCCAGGCCGAATAAGTACAACGCGTTCTTCACGGACGACGAGATCTCGGCCTCGGACTTCCTGTTCTGAAGCCCCGCCGGACGCCGCCGGGGGCCGGGCGATGACCGCCGACCAGATCCTGATCTTCGCGATCCTCGCGGCCACGGTGGGCATGTTCGTGTGGGGGCGCTGGCGTCACGACATGGTGGCGCTCGGCGCGCTCATCGCCTGCGTGGTCTCGGGGCTGGTGCCCGGCGCGGCGGCGTTCGAGGGCTTCGGCCACCCGGCGGTCATCACGGTCGCCTGCGTGCTGATCCTGAGCCGGGCGCTCCAGAACTCCGGCGCGGTGGACATCTTCGCGCGGCGCCTCCTGCCGGAGGGCGCAACGCCTGCGGCGACAACCGCCGCCCTCACTGCGCTGGCCGCGGCCCTCTCGGGGTTCATGAACAACGTGGGCGCCCTCGCCCTCCTGATGCCGATCGCGATCCAGGCCGCCGCGCGGCTGGAGATCCCGCCCGGCCGGCTCCTGATGCCGCTCGCCTTCGGTTCGATCCTTGGCGGCATGACCACGCTGATCGGCACGCCGCCCAACCTCATCGTCTCCGCCTACCGCGCCGAGGCGCTTGGCGAGGGCTACGGCATGTTCGCCTTCACGCCCGTCGGTCTCGCGATCGCGCTCGCCGGAGTTGCCTTCATCGCGGGGGTTGGATGGAGGCTCGTGCCCGAACGCTCGCGCTCGGACGCCACGAGCTTCGAGGCCGGCGCCTATATCACCGAGGCGCGGGTCCCCGAGAAGGCCAAGGCCGTCGACATGCGGCTCGCCGAGATCGAGACCGCGCTGGCTCCGGCCGACGTGCAGGTCATCGGCCTGATCCGACGCGAGATTCGCCTGCGCGCTCCGCGGTCAAATACGCGGGTCGCGGCCGGAGACATCCTGGTGCTCGAGGCCGAGCCCGACGGGCTGTCCAAGGCCCTCTCCTCGCTCGGCCTCTCCCTCGAACGCCCCCCAGAGGAAGACGACGCCGCAGACCCGGCGCGGGCCGACGGCGACGCGCAGCCCGACGGTCCGGTCTCGCTGATCGAACTGGTCGTCGCGCCGGGCGCGGCGCTGATCGGCCGTTCGGCGACGAACGTGCACATGCGCACGCGGTACCAGATCAACCTCCTGGCGATCTCCCGGCATGGTCGGCGCACGATCGCACGCCTTCGCGAGACGCAGATCCAGGCCGGCGACGTGCTTCTGGTCGAGGGTCCGGCGGAAAGCGTGGCGGTGTTCGCCAGCGACCAGGGCTGTCTGCCGCTCGCCGCCCGCGACCTCACCCTTCCCGACCGGCGCAACATGTATCTCGCCACTGGCGCGATGGTCGCGGCCGTCGCCGCCGCCAGCCTCGGCCTCCTGCCCGCCGCCGTCGCCTTCGCCGCAGCCGTCCTGTTCGTGATGGCGACCGGCCCCATGCCGCCCCCGCGCCGTCTACGGCGCCGTCGACTGGCCGGTGGTCGTTCTACTTGGCGCGCTCCTGCCCGTCGCGGGGGCGCTCCAGAGCACGGGCACCGCCGACCTCCTGGCGGGCTTTCTTGTGGACGACGTCGCCCAGGGCCTTCCCCTGCTCGGACTGCTGCTGGTGCTCCTCGTGACGATGACCCTGTCGGACCTGATGAACAACGCGGCGACCGTGGCGGTGATGGCGCCGATCGCGCTCGGCGCCGCAACGTCACTTGGGGCCGAAGCCGACGCCGTTCCTGATGGCGGTGGCGATCGGCGGCTCCTGCGCGTTCCTGACCCCGATCGGGCATCAGAACAACACGCTCATCCTTGGCCCCGGCGGATTCCGGTTCGGCGACTACTGGCCGCTCGGCCTGCCCCTGCAGGTCATCGTGGTGGCGGTCGGCGTGCCGATGATCGTGCTGGTCTGGGGGCTGTGAGCCCGATTTCGGACCGCGGTCAGAGTTCCTGGTCGAGCGTCGCACGCCGCGGGCCAACGGACCTGCCGGCGCGATAGCTCTCCCACAACCGGTCGGCGGGGCCGCGCCCGTCGAGGACGATGGCGCGCAGCGCGCGGTGGTAGGCGGCGGCGCTCATGTCCGGATCGGCGTTCGCCCGATCCATCAGGTCGACGATCGCCGCCTCGAGGCCGCCCGCAGGCAGGGACCGGGATGTATCTTGGTCATAGGGCATCGCAGAGATCCTTTCTGGATTGCCCCACTCTACGACGATATGTCTTACGTTTCGGTGATCCAGATCTGAACAAATAGTTGATATCGATGCAAATCTGCAATATATTCAGCTGAATTCTTGTTCGTAAATGAAATGTATATTTAAGGACGCGCCCGACGACGACCACGACCATCCGCGGGCGGTGGTCTTGGCCGCGTCGGGGACACCGAAGCGCTGCGCCGGTCAGGCGGCGGCCAGCAGCCGGATACGTTCCTTCGCCTGCGCCAGGCTCTCCGGACGGGATCCGATCGCATCGGCCGCGACGATCTCCACGTCCGTGATCCCGATGAAGCCAAGGACGTGCCGGATCCACGGAGTGGCGAAGTCGATCGGCGACCCGACGCGCGTTCCGCCCGATGCGACGAGAATCGTCGCCCGCTTGCCCTTGAGCAGCCCTTCCGGACCATTCGGCCCGTAACGGAACGTGACCCGCGCGCGCAGAACCAGGTCGAACCAGGCCTTCAGCGCGGCCGGCGCACCGAAATTGTAGACCGGAAGGGCGATGACGATCTCGTCCGCCGCGCGCAATTCCTCGATCAGACTGTCAGACAGCGCCAGCGCCGCGACCTGTTCCGGCGTCCGCTGCGCGGCGTCGGTGAAGTTCGCCGCGATCCATGCCGCATCATGGTACGGAAGCGCGTCGGCCGCGAGGTCGCGGCGGATGACCCGCGCCCCGGGCCTGCGGGCGATGAGATCGTCGGCGAGGGCGCGCGTGATCGACCCCTCCGTGCGCATGCTCGCATCGATCCTGAGGATGGTGAGTGTGGTCTTGTCCTGCATCGTCGCCTCCATTAATTTAGTAACTGCTAGATAGAGGCGCTCCGGCTCTCGGAACAAGGAGTTTTATAATGACTGATACAAAACAAATTGTTTCCCGAGGGCGCCCGCGCGGGTTCGACCCCGACCGCGGAGTCGCGGTGGCGGCGCATCTGTTCCGAGCCCGCGGCTACGACGCGGTTGGTGTGGCGGAGATCTGCTCGGAACTCGCAATCAAGGCGCCAAGTTTCTATGCGGCCTACGGCAGCAAACGGGGTCTCCTCGAACGCGCTCTGGCGCTCTACGCCGGGACCGAAGGCGGATGCGTCGCGGCGGCGCTCGACGGCGACGGCCCGCTCGCCGACCGTCTGGCGGCGTTGCTGACGGAGGCGGCGCAAGCCTATGCCTCCGATCCCTCCGCGCCCGGATGCCTCGCCATGGAAGGAACCCGAAACAGCTCCTGCCCCGACGCCTGCGCCATGACGCGCGAGATGCGCGAGGCCACACGCGAGCTTATCCGCGCACGGATCGCACGCGATCGTCCGGATGTTGCGGCGGAGGTCGCTGACTACGTCATGGTGGCGCTCGCCGGCCTCTCGGCAGCCGCCCGCGATGGCGCGACCCCGGCCCGCCTTGCACGAAGCGCGGCCATCGCCGCGGCCGGCCTGCGCTGCGCGCTGGAGGCCAAACCACAGCGTTGACACTCTTTGTGTTTCAGATCAGCGGCTCGAATTATGCCCTCGCGGGGACAGCCCAACCAGACCTCGCGTCCTGCAGGGTGACGGACGTTGAATTGCCCCAGGCTAGTAGCTGTAGTCCGCGTAGATCCGGTCGAGATCCTCACCCCAGGCTCCGGCGTATCTCGCCAGCATCTCGTCCGCCGGTGTCTGGCCGTTGGCGACGATCTCGTGGAGCGCGTTGAGGAAATGCGTCTCGTCGGGAACCATGCCCCCCGCCCCCGGCCGCGCCCGAGCGGCGAGCCCCTGATGCGCGATGGCGAGCACGTCGGCGGCGAGGTCGCGCATGGTCCGATCGCCGACCGGCGCGCGGAGCCCGTGTTTCGCCGCGTCGTGGCGGAGCCTGTCGCGCTCCTCCGCCGTCCAGCCCCGGCAGAGATCCCATGCCGCGTCGAGCGCCCCGCCGTCGTAGAGCAGGCCCACCCAGAGCGCGGGCAGCGCGCAGAGACGCCGCCACGGGCCGCCGTCCGCGCCGCGCATCTCCATGAACTTCTTGATCCGCGCCTCGGGAAAGATCGTCGTCAGGTGATCGGCCCAGTCCGACAGCGTCGGCTTCTCCCCCGGGAGCGCCGGCAGCTCGCCCTTGAGGAAATCACGGAAGCTCTGGCCCAGCGCGTCGATGTATGCCCCGTCGCGGTAGACGAAGTACATCGGCACATCGAGCGCGTAGTCCACGTAGCGCTCGAACCCCATGCCCTCCTCGAAGACGAACGGCAGCATGCCCGTCCGGTCCGGGTCGAGATCGCGCCAGATCCGCGCGCGCCATGACTGCCAGCCGTTGACCTGTCCCTCGAAGAACGGCGACGAGGCGAAGAGCGCAGTGGCCACCGGCTGCAACGCAAGAGCCACGCGGAACTTCTTGACCATGTCCGCCTCGGAGGCGAAGTCGAGGTTGACCTGCACGGTGCAGGTTCGCCGCATCATCTCGCGACCATGGGTGCCGACGCGCTGCATGTAGCTGTCCATGAGCCTATAGCGGCCCTTGGGCATCAGCGGCATCTGATCGTGGGTCCAGATCGGCGCTGCGCCGAGGCCGATGAAGGCCGCGCCGATCCGGTCGCCGATCGCGTGCACCTCGCGGAGGTGTTCGTTGACCTCGTCGCAGGTCTCGTGGATCGTCCGCAACGTGGCCCCGGATAGCTCGAGCTGCCCGCCCGGCTCGAGACTAATGTTGGCCCCGTCGCGCTCCAGCCCGATGAGCTTCCCGGCCTCCTCCACCGGCCGCCAGCCGTAGTCGTCGCGGAGCCCGGCGAGCATGGCGTTGATCGAACACGGACCCTCGTAGGGCAGCGGCAGGTGCTGCGCGAGACAGTAGCCGAATTTCTCGTGCTCGGTGCCGATCGTCCAGTCCTCGGCGGGCTTGCAGCCCGCCTCCAGATACTCCGCCAGCTGTTCGTGGCGCTCGATGGGACCGCCGCCGGACTGTGGGATCGACATGGTGTTCCGCCCTCTCGCTCGGGCTCAGCCTTAGGGGGGCCGCCAGGTCAGCGCAAGCGCCGCGCTTCGGACCGCGCAGACCGACGCCAGATCGTCGACGGCGCGCTTTCCGCCCGCGCCAGCGCCTCTGCGGCCGCGTCGAAATCGATGCCGGGCAGCACGCCGAGCGCGTCGACCAGCCCCTCTGCGCCCCGCGCCCCGGTGGGAATGGCGAGCCGCGTTCCGTCCTCTGAGTCGATCAGCCAGGCGTGACCCGCGCCCATCGGGGAAACATGCACCGCCACCACCGCGGGCAGGTCGACGAACCCGCCGCCGCGCGGACCATAGAAACCGATTCGCGCCTCGTCGATGACCACGACGCCCTCGGCGACTTCCGCGATCCCGAGCCGCAGCCGTCGCAGCGCGCCGCGCAGAAGCCCGAACCCGGCCCCCGCAAGCAGGAGCCCGACGACGAATTGCAGCGGCTCCGGCTGCGCGTATCCACGCCACATCAGCCAGAGCCCGAGGGCGAGCGCGGCCGACCACGCGACCGCCTCCCGTCCCCTCGACAACCGAGCCGCCAGTTCGGGGCGCAGAAAGCTCATCGCCAGTCGCCGATCGCGGATTGCCAGAGCGCCAGCGCCGCCACCGCCGCGGTGTCCGCGCGCAGCACCCGCGGCCCCATGGTCACCCGCGTCACGAACGGCAGGCCGCGCAGCCGCTCGGCCTCCTCCGTCGCGAAGCCCCCCTCTGGCCCGATCAGCACCGCCCAGGGCCCCGCCCCCGCCTCGGCCAGCGCGCGACCCGCTGACGCCGCGTCCCGCGCCTCGTCACAGAACATGATCCTTCGCGCGCCGTCCCAGCCATCGAGCACGGCCTCGAGCCGTTCTGGCGCGACGATCTCGGGGACATGCGTCTCACCGCATTGCTCCGCCGCCTCGATGGCGTGCGCGCGCAGCCGGTCGAGCCGGACCCGCTCGGCGTTGGTGTGGCGGGTGATGACCGGTGCGATCCGGGCCGCCCCCATCTCGGTCGCCCTCTCGACGATGAAGTCGGTGCGCGCACGCTTGATCGGCGCAAAGAGCAGCCACAGGTCCGGCGGGCGCCGCTGGGGAGCGCTCGGCTCGAGCGCCGCCAGCGCGCCGCCCTTGCGGCCGATCTCGACGATCTCCGCCCGCCACTCGCCGTCAACGCCATTGAACACAAGGATCCGGTCTCCGACCTCGCGACGCATCACCCCGAAAAGATAATGCGCCTGCGCCACGTCAAGCGGGACGCGCGCCCCGGCGCTGAGGCTGGCCGTGACAAAGAGCCTGATCTTGCCTAGCCTGTCGGCCATCGCCCCTTCCACGCCAAGAGCATGGACTATGACCACTGGAACCGCCGATGGGAAGGTGGCTGACGCGCCGCCGGCCAACTGGGTGGACAGCCGTGCGCCGAAGGCCTGGCGGCCCTATCTGCGGCTGAGCAGGGCCGACCGCCCGATCGGGGCCTGGCTGCTCTACATCCCCTGCCTCTGGGGACTCGGGCTGGCCATGATAGCCGATCCTGCGGGGCCGCGCCTCTTCGACCTGTGGATCGCGGTCGGCTGCGGGCTCGGCGCCCTCCTGATGCGCGGCGCGGGCTGTTCGTGGAACGACCTGACCGACCGCGACTTCGACTCCCGCGTCGCCCGCACCCGCTCGCGGCCGCTGCCCTCGGGACAGGTGACGCCGCGCCGCGCCCTGCTCTGGATGATCGCGCAGGCGTTGCTCGCCTTCCTGATCCTGATCACCTTTCCACACGCCGCCATAGCCCTCGGCGTCGCCTCGCTCGGCCTCGTCGCCATCTACCCCTTCGCCAAGCGCTTCACATGGTGGCCGCAGGTGTTCTTGGGGCTCGCGTTCAACTGGGGCGTGCTGGTGGCCTGGGCGGCGCACGGCGCAAGCCTCGGCTGGACCCCGGTTCTGGCCTATGGCGCGGGCATCGCCTGGACGCTGTTCTACGACACCATCTACGCGCACCAGGACCGCGAGGACGACGCGCTGATCGGCGTGAAGTCCACCGCCCGCCTCTTCGGCGCCGACACCGGCCGATGGCTGGCGGGCTTCCTTGTGGCTGCGGTCGCGCTCCTAGCAGGCTCCGTCGCGCTCGCCCGGCCCGAGCCCGCGGCGCTGGTCGTGGCGCTCCTCGGGGTCGTCGGCTTTGCGGCCCACCTCGCCTGGCAACTCCGCAGCCTCGACATCGACGCGCCTGGCGCCTGTCTCGCGCTCTTCCGGTCGAACCGGGATGCGGGCCTCATCGTCGCGGCGACCCTTGCCGGCGCGTCGCTCCTGTGAACCGCCAGCCGCTTGCTACGTCCATCGCCAGAGCCTAAACACGCGGCCGGGAAACCCGGGGGCTGAACACGCGTCATGCGGCTGCGCGCCATTCTCTTCGCTATGGCGGCACTTGCAGGCTTCGCCGTCGGTGCCCATCAACTCGCGCAGGCGGCCGCCGCCTACTTCGAGCGGTCCGCCAGCGTCGAACTCGCCGACGCGTTCACCGCCGCGGGACAGGACTGGGCGCGCGTCCGGGTCGACGGCCTGATCGTCGAGCTTTCCGGAGAGGCCCCCGACGAGACAAGTCGCTTCCGCACGCTGGAAACCGCGAAGCTTGTCGTCGATCCCGCCCGCATCGTCGACGCGACGACCGCGCGCGCGCCCGACCCGCTGACCCCGCCGGATTTCGCGCTGGAGTTGCTTCGCAATGACGCCGAGGTCTCGCTGATCGGCCTTGTTCCCGCCAGCTCCGGCGAAGGCCGCATCGTCGCCGCGCTCTCCGGCGCGACGGGCGTGACGGATATGCTGGAGACCGCCGATTATCCCGAGCCTGAGGGATGGAGCGAGAGCCTCGACTTCGGCCTGGCGCTCCTGCGCGAGTTCGAGCACGCCAAGATCAGCGTCCGGCCGGGCGCGGTGACGGTCGCGGCCGCCGCGGCCTCGGACGCCGACCGCTCCATGATCGAGAGCAGGCTTCGCGCCGCCACGCCGGCGGGCGTCTCGCTGGATCTCGAGATTTCCGCGCCCCGCCCGGTGATCGCGCCCTTCACTGTCGACTTCATTCTTGCGCAGGGCGTAGGCCGCTTCGCAAGCTGCACTGCGGAAACCGACGACCAGGCTGCCGCGATCCTCGCCGCCGCGGCGGTCGCCGGCCACCCGGGCGATCAGGAGTGCGCCGTCGGTCTCGGGGCGCCCTCGCCCGACTGGGATCGAGCGGTCATCGCCGGCATCGAGGCGGTCGCCGCGCTCGGGGGCGGGCGGTTCGTCATCCGCGACATCGAGGCGGTGCTGACCGCGCCGGACGGCGTGGCCCCGGAGGATCTGGCGCCCGTGGGACGCCGCCTAGCCGCCACTCTTCCGGCGGTCTTCTCGCTCGAGACCGTCACGCCGCCGCGCATGGTTGGCGACGGCGACGGCCCTCGGGTCTATGCGCCGCGTTTCGAAGCGGTCCTGGAGGGCGACGGTAGCGTCCGCCTGTCCGGTCCACTGCAGAACGACACCTCGCGGGCGGCGGTGGCGAGCTACACCGCGGCGCTCTTCGGCCACGACCGGGTGACTGACGCGACCGTCGTCGACCCGCAGCTCCCCGAGGGTTGGCCCGGCCGCGTCCTCGCCGGCGTCGAGGGGCTGGCGCACCTCAAGGAGGGCAGCCTGCGTGTCACGCTGGACGACGTGGAGCTCGAGGGCTGGGGCATCGACGCCGATGTCGGCGACAAGCTCGACGCGCTGTTCCGCGCCAAGGCCGGCGTTCCGGCCCGTCTCGACGTTTCCTTCGACGCCGCCGCCGCAGCGGCCGCTGCCCGCACGCCGCCCGAGATCTGCGCCGAGGACATCGCCGCGATCCTCGACGCGGGCTCGATCGAGTTCGCCGCAGGGTCGGCCAAGATCGAGGAAAGCTCGATGGGCGTGATCGCCGCCACGGCCGATCTGCTGCGCGACTGTCCGGGCGCGTTTTTCGAGATCGCCGGCCACACCGACAGTCAGGGGCCGGCGGAAAGCAACCAGGTCCTGAGCGAAGCGCGCGCCGAGGCGGTGATGGCGGCGCTCACCGAAGCCGACCTGCCGCTCATCCGCTTCCGCGCCCGCGGCTACGGCGCCGACCGGCCCGTGGCGGACAACGAGACCGCCGAGGGCCGCCGCCGCAACCGCCGCATCGAGATCACGCTCGTCACGCCCGAGACCCTCGCCGAGGAAGAGCGCGCCCAGATCGAGGAGAGCGTCGACGACATCTTCGGCGACCTGAGCGCCGAGAACTGCGCGTCGGCGGTTGCGACAGCACTCGGCTCGGGCGCGATCCAGTTCCCCCCGGGCGCCGCGGAAATGGAGGCCGAAAGCGCCGAGGTGATCCGCGCGGTTGCGGGGGCCCTGCGCGGCTGCCCCGGCGCCTCCTTTGAGGTCGCCGGACATACCGACGGCCTCGGCGCCGCCGCAGCAAACCAGCGTCTGAGCCAGCTCCGGGCCGAAACGGTGCGCGACGCGGTCCGGTCGGAAAACGTCGCTGACGTAACGCTGATCGCCCGGGGTTACGGAGCCGACCGGCCGATCGCGGACAACGACACCGAAGCGGGCCGCGCGCAGAATCGCCGGATCGAGATGACCATGCTCACCGCGCCGGTCGTTTCGACGCAGGGCGAGGTCGCATCCGCCGCAGCGCAGGACTGCGGCCGGAGAATCGCGATCCGGCTCGCCGACGAACCGATCCAATTCGACCTCGGATCCTCGGCAATCTCGACCAAGAGCGTCGACACGATCGCCGCCCTGGCGGAACTGCTCAACGCCTGCCCGGGGATCGCCTTCGAGGTCGCGGGCCACACCGACGACCGCGGCTCGGCCGAGGGCAACCTCGAGCTCAGCCTCGCCCGGGCGGAAGCCGTCAGACAGGCGCTGGAGGAGGAGGGGCTTGCGGAGGTGCGGCTCACCGCGCGCGGCTATGGCGAGGCGCGGCCCGTCGCCGACAACGCATCCAGCGACGGTCGCGCGCGCAATCGTCGCATCGAGATCGCGCCGATCGGTCGGGTGACCATGGTGGAGGCGCGCGTTGGACCGCAATGAACTGACGCTCGCCATCGCCGGCGCGCTGGTCGCCGCGGCGCTCCTGGGCTGGATCCTGCGCTGGATATTCGACCGCCTGAACCGATCCTCCGGGCCCCGAAGCATACGACGGACCGCCGACATGGCCACGCGCCTGCACGACGCCGAAGCCGCGCGGGACGCCGCCGAGGCCGCGGCGGGGCGGATCGAGGCGAATCTGCGGGGACGGCTCGAACAGGCGCAGGCGGAACTCGCCGCGGCGCTTCAGGACGCCGCGCGCGCCAACGCCCAGGTCGAGGAGATCCGAGCCGCCTACCGCGAGGCGATGGGCGACCGCTCCGCCGGCGCCGGCTGATCACCAGCGGTCGAGCGCCGCCTCGTCCTGAGCGCGCGCGTCGACCCAGCGGCCGCCGTCCGAGGTGGCCTCCTTCTTCCAGAAGGGCGCCCGTGACTTGAGGTAGTCCATCAGGAACTCCGCGGCCTCGAACGCCGCCTGTCGGTGCGGGGCCGCTGTCGCCACCATCATGATGCGCGCTCCGGGCGCCAGACGTCCGTAGCGGTGGATGATCAGGCTCGCCTGCAGCGGCCAGCGCGCCTGCGCCGCCGTCTCGATGTCGCGCAGGGCCCGTTCGGTCATCCCGGGATAGTGCTCGAGCTCCAGCGCGGAGATTTCCGCCCGGCCGGACACACCGCGCACCAGCCCGGTGAAGGTCACCAGCGCGCCGACGTCGGTCCGCCCGGCGCAGAGCGCCGCGGCCTCCGCCCCGGGATCGAAATCCTCCGCCTGGACCCGGACCGTCACCGCCCTACCCGCCAGTCATCGGCGGAAAGAAGGCCACCTCGCGCGCTGATGCGAGCGGCGCGTCGAGCGCCACGAGTTCCTGATCGACTGCAACCCGCACCGCAGCCATGTCCGCGAAGGCGAGCGCATAGCGCTCCTCGCGCCCGCGCAGTTCCTCAACCAGATCGGCGACCGTCGGCGCATCGGTCTCGACCGTCTCCGAGCCCGCTCCGATCCTCTCGCGAAGCCAGGCGAAATACAGCACCCTGAGCGTCAATGGTTGCGGTCCCGCAGGAACGGCATCGCCTTGCGAAGGTAGTCATAGCCCGTCATCACTGTCAGGAGCCCCGCCGTCCAGATCAGCACAAGGCCGCCGTTCTGCAGGAGCCAACCCGCCCAGTCATGGAACCAGCTGCTCACCCAGTACTGGCCCTGCCGGCCATCGTAGCGGAAGACGCCCGCGAGCAGGAGAACGGGGATCGCCACCATCTGCGCCGTCGTCTTCCACTTGGCCAGGTGCGTGACCTTGAGCGCGCTCGCGCGGGCACCGAGAAACTCCCGCAGCCCCGAGACGAAAACCTCGCGCAGCAGAATGAACGCCACCGGGATCAGGATGAGCGGATTGATGCCCGAGAGCCCGACGATCACCGAGAGAGCGATCACCACCATCGCCTTGTCCGCGATCGGATCGAGCATCCGGCCGAAGTTGGATTCCTGCCCCCACGCGCGCGCCAGATGGCCATCCACATAATCGGTCAGCGCCGCGAAGATGAACAGCACGATCGCCAGCCAGTCCGCGAGCGGTCTGTCGAAGATCACGAACACCAACGCCACGCCCGGCGCCGCCAGCAGCCGGAAGACCGTCAGGATGTTGGGGACCGTCCAGATCATGTCATTCCATACCGGCGCGTCCGAAGGCTTGACGTCCTTCTACTCTCTCAGCCATCGCCATGGAAGAAGCCATAGACCGCTTCCGCGATCGCGTCGGAGACCCCCGGCGCGGCCTTCAGGTCCGAGAGACCCGCGCGGCTGACCGCCTTGGCCGAGCCGAAATGCGCCAGCAGCGCCCGCTTGCGCGCCGCTCCCACGCCGGGAACATCGTCGAGCGGCGTCGCCCGCGTCGCCTTCGCGCGCTTGGCCCGATGCGCGCCGATCGCGAAGCGGTGGGCCTCGTCGCGCAGACGCTGCACGAAGTAGAGCGCCGGGTCGCGGTGCGGCAGCGCCATGGGCGCCATGCCCGCGCGGTGGAACTCTTCCTTGCCGGCGTCGCGGTCCACGCCCTTTGCGACGCCGATCACCGCCACGCCCTCGACGCCGAGGTCGGCGAGCGCCGCCTCCGCGGCCGACACCTGGCCTGCCCCGCCGTCGATCAGCACGAGGTCGGGCCAGGCGCCGCCCTGCCGGTCCGGGTCCTCCTTCACCAGCCGGGCGAATCGCCGGGCCAGCACCTCGCGCATCATTCCGAAGTCGTCGCCGGGGCTGAGACCGGCCGTGCGGATGTTGAACTTGCGGTACTGCGACTTCACGAAGCCGTCGGGCCCGGCCACGATCATGCCGCCGACTGCGTTGGCCCCCTGGATGTGGCTGTTGTCGTAGACCTCGATCCGTTCGGGTGGTCCGTCGAGCCCGAAGGCCTCGGCCAGCCGCTCCAGCAGCGCCCGCTGGCTGGCGCTCTCGGCCATCCGCCGCGCCAGCGCCTCGCGGGCGTTGCGCGCCGCGTGCTCCACGAGCTGCGCCTTCTCGCCCCGCTGCGGCGTCGCAATCACCACCCTGCGCCCCAGCGCCGCGCCAAGCGCATCCTCCAGAAGATCGGCGTTGTCGGGGGCATGGCTGGTCAGGATCAGCCGCGCCGGGGTCTTGTTGCCATAGAACTGACCGAGGAACGCCTCGAAGATCTCGCCCGGCGCAGCGCCCGCACCGGTGCGCGGGAAATACGCGCGATTGCCCCAGTTCTGGTGCGCGCGGATGAAGAACACCTCGACACAGGCCTGCCCTTCCGCCTGATGCAGCGCCACCACGTCAGCCTCGGCGACGCCCTCGGGGTTCACGCCCTGGTTCGCCTGCACGTTGGTCAGCGCCCGGATGCGGTCGCGCAGCGCCGCCGCGCGCTCGAACTCCATCGTCGCACTCGCCGCTGCCATCTCGCGCGCGAGCGCCTCCTGCACCCGCGTCGAGCGCCCGCTGAGGAACTGCGTCGCGTCCTCGACCAGCCGGGCGTAGTCCTCGCGCCCGATCAGCCCGACGCAAGGACCCGAACAGCGCTTGATCTGGTAGAGCAGGCAGGGGCGCGTCCGGCTCTCGAAGACCGGATCCGAGCAGTTGCGCAGCAGGAACGCCTTCTGCAACTGATTGAGCGTGCGATTCACGCTGCCTGCCGAAGCAAAGGGTCCGAAGTATCGTCCCGGCTCGCCGCGCAGTCCGCGGTGCTTCTTTATTTGCGGGAAGGCGTGGGCGTCGGTGACAAGGATGTTCGGGAAGCTCTTGTCGTCGCGCAAGAGCACATTGTAGCGCGGCTTGAGCTGCTTGATCAGGTTCTGCTCGAGCAGCAGCGCCTCGGTCTCGGTCTCGGTGGTGAGGAACATCATCGACGCGGTGGCGGCGATCATTCGCCCTATGCGGGAATCATGCCCACTCGGCTTGGCGTATGCCGCAACGCGACGGCGCAGGCTCCGCGCCTTTCCGACGTAGAGGACTGCGCCCCTCGCGTCGAGCATGCGGTAGACACCGGGACGGTCCTCGAGGTTGCGCAGGTAGTCACGGATCACCAGGTGGCCCGGACGCGAGGGGCTGGAGTCCGCGCCTTCCTCCACGAAGTCCGACGAGGCTCCGGATTCCGATGACATCATGCCGCCTTACTCAACCTGAAGGTGATTCTTGGATTGGCTGCCTCTAACATGGCGCCGTTTCAAGAGAAAAGCTGTCCACTGAATCTGTGGATAAACCTGTTGGGAACCAACCGCCCGAGAGCGTTTCCCTTGGTAAACAAGACCGCTTCAGGGTTTGCATAAATTTTATGCAAATTGTTAACATGCTGTTTTCAATGGGAATTTTCTTTAACCCGAAGTAAATTTCTGGAATCATTGACAGAATCAACACGGAAATATGACGCGCTCGTCAGGGGTGGAAAAGTCAAGCGGCCCATCCCGCTCTGGCAGCGTTTCCGCTACTCCACGCCGAGCACATCCGGGGTCTCCCAGGCCAGGTGCTGGCCGCCATCGATGCACAGGAGCTGCCCGGTGAAGCCCGGGCTCTCTAGAATGAATCGCGCCGCCCGCACGATCTCCTCGGGGCTCGCGCCCCGACCCAGCACCGTCGCCGCGCGCTGACGGCGGAAGTGTTCCTCGGACTGCCGGCCGCCGCGCAGCGTCGGTCCGGGCCCGATGGCGTTGACGCGGATGTCCGGCGCAAGCCCCTGCGCGGCCGTTCGCGTGAACGCCCACAGACCGGCCTTGGCTATCGTGTAGGTTGCAAACTCCGGGGTCAGTTTTCGCACCCTCTGGTCGATCATGTTGATGACGCAGCCGCTCGCCACCGGCTCGCCCGCGGCGTCCCGGGCGCCCCTGGGCGCCTGCGCCGCGAACGCCTGGGTCAGTTCGAACGGCGCGCGCAGGTTGGATCCCACATGCCGGTCCCAGCTCTGCGCGGTCGCGCTCGCGATGGTGTCATGCTCGAAGATCGAGGCGTTGTTGACGAGAACGTCAAGCGGTCGCCCGAGCGTCGCCGCCGCCGCCGGCACGAGCTGCGCTGTCTGCGCCCTGTCGAGAAGATCCGCGCCGACCGCCGCCGCCGCCACCCCCGCGGCGCGCGCTTCCTCCGCCACGGCCTCGGCCGCGTCGCGGCTGGCGTTGTAGTGCACCGCCACAGCGATGCCCTGCGCCGCGAAGTCGAGCGCCAGCGCCCGCCCGAGCCGGTGACCGCCACCGGTAATCAGCGCCGCCGCGAAACTCATGCCGCACCTCCCTGAAGGAACAGCAACACAGTATAGCCTGCATAGCCGGCGAGAAAGACCAGCCCCCAGACCCATGTGATCCGCGCGCCCCGCAGCACGAAGGGGGCGAGAACGAGCGCGGCCGCCAGCATCACCCACAGATCGCGGGTGAGAAACGCCGCGTCCACCGGGATGGGACCGAACAGGGACGCCACCCCGAGGATGCCGAGGATGTTGAAGAGATTGGAGCCGATCACGTTGCCCAGCGCCACGTCCGTTTGCCGCCGCAGCGCCGCCGTGAAGGTGGTGGCGAGTTCGGGCAGCGACGTGCCAACCGCAACCATGGTCAGCCCGATCACCTCCTCCGAGACGCCGAGCGCGCGCGACAGCCCCACCGCGCCGTCAATCAGGAGTTGCGCCCCGATCGGCAGGCCGACGAGGCCTACCGCAATCAGCGCCACCAGTCGCCAGACAGGCGCATTCGGCGTGGTGTCGAGGCCTTCCGGCTCCGGGGCCCCGCTTCGACCCTGCCGGAAGGCGTCCAGAAGCATCAGCCCGAAGAGCGTCAGCAGCACAGCAGCCTGCCAGAAGTGCAGCGGTCCCAGAAAGCAGAGCGCGATCAGGACCACCGACGTCCCCAGCATCTGCATGTAGCTGCGCTGGCAGTCGCTGCCGTCCGGCTCGATGGGCGCGATCAGCGCCGGCAGCCCCAGGACCAGCAGCACATTGGCGATGTTGCTGCCCACCACGTTGCCGACCGCGATTCCGGGCGCGCCGGCGAGCGCCGCCTGCACGCTGATCAGCAACTCCGGCGCCGAGGTGCCGAACGACACGACCGTCAGCCCGACGATCAGGACCGGGATGCCGAGCCGCAGCGCCAGCGCCACCGCGCCCCGGACGAGCGCGTCCCCGGCGGCAAGCAGGATCACCAGCCCCAGGAGGGCGAAGAGAAGATCCGCCATGCCGCTGCGCTATCCTGTCCGGTCCGCGCCGCCGCGGGGACAGTCCGCCCGGCCGCAGCCCGTCGCGCCGATCGCGTAGGCGTCGCAGACTGGGCACTTCCGCGCGATCTGCGTCGGCGGTTCGGCCCGGCCGCTCTGCGGCAGCCGCGGCGCGCGCCACTTTCCGAACACGCCCAGCGCGAGCATCACCAGCAGAAAGAGCAGCGTCGCCTTGAGGATCATGGCCCGGTTAGCCCGAAGCGCGCCCAGAGCGCGCGTTCCTCCGCAGCCCCGAGGGCCGCGGCGACCGCCGTGTCCACGCCGGGAAGCCCCAGCCGCCGGAACAGCGGGCGTCGGGGGCTGATCACCACGAACCGGGCCTTGTCGCCATAGCGCTCCCGCATCACCGGGCGGAGATGGCCGATCCCGTCCGCGAGGCCCGCCTCCACCGCGGACCGGCCCACCCAGATCTCGCCGGTGAAGAGGTCGTCGCCCTTGAGGCGGTCGCCCCGTCGGCTTTGCACCTGCTCGATGAAGTTGGCGTGGATGATCCCCTGAAGCCGCTTCAGCCGCGCGACGTCCTCGGGCCGCTCGGCGCGGAACGGATCGAGCATGCTCTTGTCCTCGCCGGCGGTGTGGACCCGCCGCTCGACCCCCTGACGCGCCAGCAGGTCCTGGAATCCGAACGCCGCGTAGATCACTCCGATCGAGCCCACGATGCTGTTGGGATCGAGGTGGATCTCGTCCGCCGCCGTCGCCAGCCAGTACCCGCCAGACGCCGCCACGTCCTCGACGAAGGCGTGCACCGGCACCTTCTTCTCGTCGGCGAGCCTGCGGATGCGGGCGGCGATGAGGCTCGACTGCGCCGGACTTCCCCCCGGCGAGTTGATCGCCAGCGCAACCGCCTTCGGCTTGCCGCGCCCGAAGGCCGCCTCGATCAGCGGGGCCAGCGCCGCGTCGCTCAGCGTGCTGGCGCCCAGCCGGCCGCCCCCGCCGATGGCGCCCTCTAGCCTCAGGACAGTGATGACGCCACGGCCCGTCAGCCGGTTCAGGGGGTTCCGCATCGCCCCGATGTAGGCCACCGCCCTGCGCCTAGCAAGGCCGCGATCTTGACGCCCCGGTTGCGATCGGGGCCAATGGATCAGGAGCGGCGGGACGGCGATGGGCGACAGACCCCTGACGGGATTGAAGGTGCTCGAACTCGCGCGCGTGCTCGCGGGTCCCTGGATCGGACAGACCCTCGCCGACCTTGGCGCCGACGTGATCAAGGTCGAGAGCCCCGGCGGTGACGAGACCCGCGGCTGGGGTCCGCCCTTCGCCGCGGACGGCGCGGCGGCCTACTTTCACGCCTGCAACCGCGGCAAGCGCGGGGTCGCCCTCGATTTCCGCGCGCCCGACGATCTCGCCATCGCCCGTCGCCTCGCCGCCGAGGCCGATGTGGTGATCGAGAACTTCCGGGTCGGCGGCCTCGCCCGCTTCGGCCTCGACTACGCCGCGGTCGCCGTCGCCAATCCTCGTGTCGTCTACGCCTCCATCACCGGCTTCGGCCAGACCGGCCCCGAGGCGGCGCGCGCCGGCTATGACTTCGTCATCCAGGCCATGGGCGGGATCATGGATCTCACCGGCGAGCCCGACGGCGCGCCGCAGAAGCCCGGCGTCGCCTACGCCGACCTGTTCACCGGGCTCTACGGCGTCATCGCCGTCCAGGCCGCGCTCTGGCGGAGGGCGCGCACCGGGCGCGGCGATCACATAGACCTCGCGCTCTTTGACACCCAGCTCGCCGTGCTCGCCAACCAGGCCAGCAACTACCTCATCGGCGGAACGACGCCATCGCGCATGGGCAACACCCATCCCAACATCGCCCCCTACCAGGTGTTTCAGGCCGAGGACGGGCCGCTGGTCATCGCCTGCGGCAACGACGCCCAGTTTGCACGCCTCTGCGCCGCCCTCGGGCTCGACCTCGACCGGGACCCGCGCTTCACAACCAACAGCGCCCGCCTCGCCAATCGCGACGCGCTCACGGACGCGCTCGCCGCCACGCTCGTGACCATGCCCCGCGTCGCGATCGTCGCCGCCATGGAGGCGGCCGGCGTGCCCGCGGGTCAGATCAACACCGTGGCAGAGGCCTTCGCCGAGCCCCAGTCGGTCGCGCGCGGCCTCGTTCAGGACATCGGCGGGTCGCGCTCCCCGCGGAGCCCGCTGCGCTTCGCCGAGTCGGTGGTCGCCGCCGATCGCCCGCCGCCGCGCCTCGACGAGCACGGCGCGGCGATCCGCGCCGCGCTCGCCGCCCGCCGAGGCTGGCCCGCGCCCTGAACCTCTGCGCTTGCGTCGGCAGCCGGTGTCGGTAGGGTCGCGCGCCGCGCTGCGCGCCGCAAGAAGGGGAACAAGAGATCATGCTGCACGTCGACCTGCCGAGCCCGACCGAGATCGAGCGCCTTGCGGCCACTCGGGCCGAACCCTGCGTCTCGATCTACCTGCCAACCACCCCGATCACCCAGGATGTCGGCGTCGATCGCATCGAGCTGAAGAACCTGCTGCGCGAGGCGATTCGCCAGGCCGAGGCCGCGGAGACGCCCAAGCGCGCGCTCTGGCCGATCGAGGAGGCCGTGGAGCATCTGATCGAGGACGACGATTTCTGGGCGCACCAGGCCAACAGCCTCGCGGTCTTCGCCACGCCCGACCGCATCCGCACCTTCCGTCTGCCCAACCGCCTCGAGCCGATGGCCGAGGTCGCGGACCGCTTCCACCTCAAGCCCCTGCTGCGCGCCCGCGCCTTCCCCAACAACGCCTTCGTGCTGGCGATCTCGGAGGGCGCGACGCGCCTCGTCGAGGTCAGCGCCGACCTGCCGGCCCATGAGGTGCGCGTCGAGGGGATGCCGCGCGACGCACGCGCCGCGCTCGGGCGGGCGACCCTGACCAACCGCGAGCCCGGCCATAGCGGCGAGAGCTCCGATCACGGGCGGCAGCTCGCCCGCTACGCGCGGGCTGTCGATGCGGCTCTGCGTCCGTTTCTTTCCGGGCATGACCGGCCGCTGATCGTCGCCGCCTCGCAGCCGATGGCCTCGATCTTCCAGAAGGTCTGCAGCTATCCCGAGACCGCCGAAGAGACGATCGGCGGCAACCCTGACCGGGTCAGCGACGCCGATCTCGCCGTCGCCGCGCGCCCGGTGATCGACCGCATCAACGCCGCGAGGATCGCAGCCCTCCACGAGACCTTCGCGCGACGCGTCGGCGAAAGCCGCGCCACCACCGACATCGCCACCGCCGCCCGCGCCGCCACCTTCGGGGCCGTCGACACGCTGCTGGTCGACTTCGACGCGGTGGTCCATGGCACGGTCGACGCCGATGGCGGGGTGGTCTTCGCCGACGCCCCCGGCGCGGGCACCTACGGCGTGATCGACGAGATCGCCGATCGCGCAATGGCATCGGGCGCGCAGGTGATCGCCGTGCGCAATCCGGACGTGCCCGAAGGCGGACCGCTCGCTGCGATCCTGCGCTATCCGGTCTGAGGCGCGCGCCTCAGCGGTCGGTCTCGCGCCAGCGCGGGCTGATCCACGGTTCCGCGTTCGATGGGGCCAAGGGCGTGCGCTCCAGCAAGTGGTCGGCGGCCTTCTCGCCGACCATGATCGACGGGGCGTTGAGGTTGCCGTTGGTGATGCGCGGAAAGATCGAGCTGTCCGCCACCCGCAGCCCCCCGACGCCGATCACCCGGCACGCCGGATCGACCACCGCCATCGGATCGTCGGCGCGCCCCATCCGCGCGGTTCCGCAGGGGTGGTAGGCGCTCTCGGCGTGTTCGCGCACGAAGCCGTCGATCTCGTCGTCGCTCACCACCCCGGGCCCGGGCTGGATCTCGTCTCCGGCGAAGGGCGCGAAGGCCGGCTGGGCGAAGATCTCCCGCGCCAGCCGCACGCAGTGGCGGAACTCCAGCCAGTCCTGCTCGGCGCTCATGTAGTTGAACCGGATCGACGGCGGCGCGGAAGGGTCGGCGCCGGCGAGCCGCACCGCCCCGCGCGAAGGCGAGCGCATCGGCCCCACATGCGCCTGGAACCCGTGCCCGCGCAGCGCCGCCTTGCCGTCGTAGCGCACGGCGAGCGGCAGGAAATGGAACTGCACGTCCGGATAGTCGACTCCCGCCCGCGAGCGCACGAAGGCCGCGCTCTCGAACTGGTTGGACGCGCCGAGCCCCGACCGCAGGAACAGCCAGCGCGCGCCGATCACCGCCTTTGAGATCGGATTGTAGTGGCGGTAGAGCGTCACCGGGGCGAGGCTCGCGCGCTGCACGTACAGCTCGAGGTGATCCTGTAGGTTCGCCCCGACGCCCGGTCGGTCGGCGACCACCGCGATCCCGTGCTCGGCCAGATGCGCCCCCGGCCCGACGCCCGACAGCATCAGCAGTTTCGGCGTGTTGAAGGCGGAAGCCGAAAGGATCACCTCGCGCCGCGCCCGCACCAGGCCGCGTCCGCGCACTTCGACGCCCACCGCGCGCCCCTCCTCGATCCGCACCCGCTCCGCCAGGCCGCGCACGATCCCCACGTCGAAGGCCTTCAGCGCCGGCCGCACGTACGCGTTCGCCGTCGACCAGCGCCGCCCGCGCCAGATCGTCGCCTCCATCGCGCCGAAGCCCTCCTGCTTGGCGCCGTTGTAATCCTCCGTCGCCTCGAAGCCCGCCTCGATCCCGGCGGTCACGAACGCGCGGTGCAGCGGGTTCGCCTGCGGCCCTCTGGTGACGTGCAGTGGACCGTCCGCGCCGCGCCACTCCGACGGCGCCGGCCCGTGCCAGCTTTCCATGCGGCGGAAATACGGCAGAACGTCGGCGAAGGCCCAACCCGCCGCGCCGGCCTCGGCCCAATGGTCGAAGTCCCGGGCGTGGCCGCGCACGTAGACCATGCCGTTGATCGACGACGACCCGCCGAGCACCCGGCCGCGCGGCGCGACCAGCCGCCGCCCGCCCAGGTGCGGCTCCGGCTCGGTGCGATAGCCCCAGTCGTAGCGGGACATGTTCATCGGATAGCTCAGCGCCGCCGGCATCTGGATGAACGGCCCGACGTCGCTTCCGCCAGCCTCGATCACCAGCACCGACGCGCCGCTCTCTCCGAGGCGGTAGGCGAGCGCCCCGCCGGCCGAGCCGGAGCCCACGATGACGAAATCGGCCTCCATCCCGGTCAGTCGGCGCGCAGCGAGTGGTAGGAGACCATCACATGCGCGGCGAAGGCCGGTCGCGCCCGGAGCCGGTCGTAGTAGCCCGCGATCCCCGGACGCGCGCTTCGCGGGATGTCCATGTCGAAGTAGCGGAACAGCACATGCCCGCAGACGATGTCGGCCAGCGTGAAGTCCGCGCCCGTCACCCAGGGCCCGTCGCCGATCTGCGCCTCGAGCAGGCCGAGCGTCGCGTCGAAGGCGTCGCAGGCGCGCGCGATCGCCGCCTCGTCGCGCTCCGCCGCCGGAGTGCGCACCTTCGCCCAGAAGATCGGCCGGATGAACGCCGCGGCCAGCGTGGTCTTGCCCCACTCCGCCCACATGTCGATCGGCGCGCGGGCGACCGGATCGGACGGCCAGAACCGGTCGGGTCCGTAGCGCGCCGCGAGATAGCGCAGGATCGCGCAGCTTTCCCAGAGCACAAGGTCGCCGTCGCGGATCACCGGCACCAGCCCATTGGGGTTCATCGTCCGGAACTCCGGCGTGTCGACCCCGCCATGGACGTGCCCGTAGTCGAGCCGCTCGCAGGCCAGATCGAGTTCGGCGACGCACCACATCACCGCCTGCACGTTCGACGAGGTGGCTCGGCCAAGAACTGTCAGCATCGGACGTCTCCTGAAGGGCGCGGGTCAACGCGACGGGCCGCGCGGCGCACGCCGTCCGGCGTGCGCCGCGCCCACGGACGATGGATCGGTTCAGAAGGGCGCATCGACGGCCCCCAGTCCCACGTAGACGGACTTGATCCGGCTGTAGTGCTCCAGCGCCGCGCGGCCGTTCTCCCGGCCGATCCCGCTCGCCTTCACGCCGCCGAAGGGCGCCTCGACCGGCGTAAGGTTGTAGGCGTTGATCCAGGTGGTTCCCGCCTCGAGCCGCGCCGCGACCCGGTGGCCGCGGGCCAGATCGCGGGTGAACACCCCCGCGGCCAGCCCGAAGGGCGTCGCGTTGGCGCGCGCAACCGCCTCGTCCTCATCCTCGAAATCGAGCACGCACATCACCGGCCCGAAGATCTCCTCCCGCGCGATGGTCATTTCGTCGGTCACGTCGGCGAACACCGTGGGCTGCACGAAGAACCCGCCCTCGAAGCCCTGCATCCGCTGCCGCTCGCCCCCCGAGACAAGCCGCGCGCCCTCCGCGAGTCCCTGGCGGATGTAGTCCATCACCTTCGCCCCCTGCGCCGCGGAGATCAGCGGCCCCATCGTCGTCGCGGGATCGAACGGATCGCCGAGACGGATCGCGGCGGTCCGCGCGGCGAGCCGTTCGAGGAACCGCGCGCGCAGCCCGCGCTGCACGAAGACCCGCGTTCCGTTCGAGCAGATCTGCCCGGCGGAATAGAAGTTGCCGAGCATCGCACCGCCGACCGCGTCCTCCAGATCCGCGTCCTCGAACACGATCATCGGGGACTTGCCGCCAAGCTCCAGCGTCACCGCCTTCAGCCCCTCCGCCGCGCCGGCGTAGACCCGCCTGCCGGTGGGGACCGAGCCGGTCACCGAGACCTTGGCGACGCCCGGATGCGCCGCCAGCGCCGCGCCGACCGCGCCGCCGCCCTGCACCACGTTGAAGAGCCCCTCCGGGGCGCCCGCCTCCCTGAGGATCGCGCCGAGACGCAGCGCCCCGAGCGGCGTCAGTTCGGAGGGCTTGAAGACCATCGCGTTGCCGCAGGCGAGCGCCGGCGCGGCCTTCCAGCAGGCGATCTGGCTGGGGTAGTTCCACGCCCCGATCCCGGCGCAGACCCCGAGCGGTTCACGCCGGGTGTAGACGAAATCGCCCCCCAGATCGATGTGCTCCCCGGCGATCCCCGCGGCCAGCGCGCCGAACCATTCGAGCGCGTCCGCACCGCTGGCCCAGTCCGCGACCAGGGTCTCGGAGATCGGCTTGCCGGTGTCGAGCGTCTCAAGTTCCGAAAGCTCGTCGTTGCGCGCCCGGATGATCTCCGCCGCCCGGCGCAGCACCCGCCCGCGTTCCGCCGGCGCCGTCGCCGACCAGACCGCGAAGCCGCGTTCGGCCGAGGCCACCGCCTCGGCGATCAGCGGCTCCGTGGCCGCGCGGATCTCCGCAATGACCTCTCCCGTCGCTGGATGGACCACCTCCATCGGCGCGCCGCCGGCGTCCTCGCGCGGCTCCCCGTCGATCCAGTGCGAGGCCTCGGGCTGCGCGCGCATCATTCGCCCCTCGGGAAGCGCTGGGCTTCCTCCAGCACGTTGAGATCCATGTGGTTGCGCATGTATCGCTCCGACGCCCGCTGCAGCGGCTGATAGTCCCAGGGGTAGTAGGCGCCGTTGCGCAGCGCCGCGTAGACCACCTGGCGGCGCGCCTGACTGTCGCGCACATCGGCGTCGAAGGCCGCGAGGTCCCAGCGCCGCCGAATCTCCGCCTCCATCGCCGCCATGCGTCCCGCATGGGCCGGATCGCCGGCGAGGTTGCGCCGCTCGTCGGGGTCGGCGGCCAGATCGAAGAGCTGCGGCGGATCGGCCTCGCAGAGCGTCGCCTTCCATGTCCCGTCGACCAGCGCCACCATCGGCGCGACGCTCGCCTCGGCGGCGTATTCCATCGGCGCCGGCCCGCGCTCGCCGGCGGTCAGGTCGGCCCCGTCGCACCACGGCGCCACCTCGTTCGCGTCCACCCCCGCCAGCGCCGCCAGCGTCGGCACGACGTCGAGCGTCGAGACCGGCGCCGCGATGCGGCCCTCGCCGATGCCGGGACCTGCGATCATCAGCGGCACCCGCGCCGAGCCCTCGCGGAAGCTCATCTTGAACCACAGCCCGCGCTCGCCGAGCATGTCGCCATGGTCGGAGGTGAAGAGGATCAGCGTGCGGTCCTGCTGGCGGGTCGCGCGCAGCACCTCGAGCAGGCCGCCGATCTTGTCGTCGATGTATGAGAGGTTGGCGAAGTATCCGCGCCGCGCCCGCGCGACATCGTTCGCGGTGATCTCGAAGCTCTCCCTCTGGCAGGCGTCGAGGATCCGCCGTGAATGCGGGTCATGCTCGGCGGGATCGACCTCGTCGACCTCGGGCAACAGATGCACGCAGTCCGCATAGAGATCCCAGTACCGCCGCCGCGCCACGTAGGGATCATGCGGATGGGTGAAGCTGACCGTCAGGCACCAGGGCCGGTCGTCGGCGCCGCGCGCATAATCGTAGAGCTTCTGCGTCGCCGTGAAGGCGACCTCGTCGTCGTATTCGAGCTGGTTGGTGATCTCCGCCACGCCCGCGCCGGTGACCGAGCCCATGTTGTGATACCACCAGTCGATGCGCTCGCCCGGCCGCCGCCAGTCCGGGGTCCAGCCGAAATCCGCCGGATAGACGTCCGTCGTGGTGCGCTCCTCGAAACCGTGGAGCTGGTCCGGACCGACGAAGTGCATCTTGCCCGCGAGGCAGGTGCGATACCCCGCCCGCCGCAGGTGATGGGCGTAGGTCGGCAGGTCGGAGGCGAACTCCGCCGCGTTGTCGTAGACCCCGGTCCGCGACGGCAGCCGGCCGGTCATGAAGCTCGCCCGCCCCGGCGCGCAGAGCGGCGAGGCGGTGTAGGCGCGCGCGAACCGGCGCGACCGCCCGGCGAGCGCCCGCAGATGCGGCGCGTGCAGCCAGTCCGCCGGCCCGTCGGGGAACAGCGTCCCGTTGAGCTGGTCGACCATCAGGATCAGGATGTTCGGACGGATCATGACTGCGCCCCGGCGAGTTGGGCGTCCAAGAACGCCTCGACCGTCGCGATCGCCTTGCCCGGATCGGTCTGTCCGCGGCCAAGCGCCTCGCGCAGGTACACCCCGTCGATCAGCGCGCCGACGCCGCCGGCGATCCGTTCCGCCTCCGCCGCCGGGGCGAGGCCCTTGAGCGCATGCCGAAGATTGCTCTCCAGTCGCCGCTGGTAGATCGACAAGAGCCGCGCCGCCGCTGGCGCGGACAGCGCCTTGGCGTAGAAGGTCAGCCAGGCCGAGATCGTCGCCCGGTGGAACTGCTCCGGCCCGAAACAGCCGCGCACGATCGCCGACAGTCGCTCGCGCGGCCCTTCTGCCTGGCCCAGCCCCGCGACCACCGCCTCGCCGAACTCGCGCAGGAGGTGGCGCATGGTGGCCAGGATCAGGTCCTCCTTGCCGCCGAAGTAATGATGCGCCAGCGCCGCGGACACGCCAGCCCGCCCGGCGATCTGCGCCACGGTCACGTCGAGCGATCCGCGGTCGGAAATCTCCTTCAGCGCCGCCCCGATCAGGGCGCGGCGCCTGCTCTCTGCCATCAGCGGTCTGGGCGGCATCGACCAGGCTCCAAAGAGATTGATTGACTGATCAATCAATATTGGTTTCACTTGCGCCCGTCAACGATTCCGCGCGACCCTTCGCGCAAACCGGGGCCGGAACGCGCTCCGGACGCCAACGAACAGGAGGTCCCATGAAGAGCCTGACCGCCGCCGCCGCGCTCGCCGCTGCGCTCGCGCTGCCCGCCGCCGCCCAGGAACCCGAAACCTGCGCCGCCGTTCGCTTCGCCGACGTCGGCTGGACCGACATCACCGCCACCACCGCCGCGACCGGCGTCGTCCTGCGGGCGCTCGGCTACGAGACCGACGTCAAGGTGCTGTCGGTCCCGGTGACCTACACGTCGCTCTCGCGCGGCGACATCGACGTCTTCCTCGGCAACTGGATGCCGACCATGGAGGGCGACATCGCCCCCTACCGCGAGGACGGCAGCGTCGACACCGTGCGCTCCAACCTCCAGGGCGCCAAGTACACGCTCGCCGCCTCCGCGAGCCTCGCCGAGCAGGGGCTCCGGAGCTTCGCCGACATCGCCGGCTTCGAGGAGGCGCTCGACGGCAAGATCTACGGGATCGAACCGGGCAACGACGGCAACCGCCTGATCCTCGACATGATCGCGCAGGACGCCTTCGGCCTCGGCGGCTTCGAGCTCGTCGAGAGCTCCGAGCAGGGCATGCTGGCCCAGGCCGCCCGCGCCGAACGCCAGGGCGAGGGCATCGTCTTCCTCGGCTGGGAGCCGCACCCGATGAACGCCAACCTCGAGATGATCTACCTCGAGGGTGGCGACGACTTCTTCGGCCCGGACTTCGGCGGCGCCGAGGTCTTCACCAACACCCGCGCCGGATACGTGGACGAATGCGCCAACGTCGGCCAGTTGCTTCAGAACCTCGTGTTCTCGCTGGAGATGGAGAACGAGATCATGGGCGCCATCCTCGACGACGGGACCGATCCCGATGAGGCCGCCGCGGCCTGGCTGGCGGACAATCGCGACGTGCTCGACGGCTGGCTCGCCGGCGTGACGACGATCGACGGCGGGGACGCGCTCGCGGCCGTCAACGCGGCGCTCGACGGCTGAGACGGGATCCGGGACCGGGCCCCGGCCGGTCCCTCCCGCAACGCCGCGCCGCCATGGACTGGCTCACCTCCACCAAGATCCCGGTCGGCCAATGGGCCAGCGACGTGGTCGACTGGCTCATCGACAACGGCTCGTGGTTCTTCGACGGGCTGGCGGACGCCATCAACGGGCTGATCGACGCGATCCTCTGGGCGCTGCAGACGCCGCACCCGCTGGTGATCGTGGCGCTCTTCGCCGCCCTCGCCTGGTTTCTTCAGCGCAACTGGGCGACCGTGGCGCTCGTCGTCCTCGGCTTTCTCTTCATCCTCAACCAGGGCTACTGGGAGGAGACCACCGAGACGCTCACGCTGGTGCTCTGCGCGGTGATCGTCTGCATGGGCCTCGGCGTGCCCATCGGCATCGCCGCCGCCCATCGCCCGCGCCTCTACGCGGCGCTGCGCCCGGTGCTCGACCTGATGCAGACCCTGCCCACCTTCGTCTACCTGATCCCCGCCATCGTCTTCTTCGGCATCGGCATGGTGCCGGGGCTGGTCGCCACCGCGATCTTCGTCATCCCGGCCCCGATCCGGCTGACCTATCTCGGGGTCGTCTCCACGCCCACCGAGCTCAAGGAGGCGGGCCTCGCCTTCGGCGCCACGCCCGGCCAGCTCCTGCGCAACGTCGAGCTGCCCTACGCGCTGCCGCAGATCATGGCCGGCCTCACCCAGACGATCATGCTGTCGCTCTCGATGGTGGTGATCGCGGCGCTGGTCGGCGCCGACGGGCTCGGCGTGCCGGTGGTGCGCGCGCTCAACACCGTCAACACCGCGCTCGGCTTCGAGGCGGGCCTCGTCATCGTCGTGGTCGCCATCCTGCTCGACCGCATCTTCCGGCGCGAGGACTGAGCGATGGCGGAGACCACGGAGACCATGATCGAGTTCGACCGCGTCTCCATCGTCTTCGGAGACGCGCCGGGCGAGGCGCTGCCGCTCATGGACGAGGGCCGCAGCCGCACCGAGATCCAGAAGGCCACCGGCCAGATCCTCGGCGTGCACGACTGTTCGCTCAAGGTGGCCCGCGGCGAGATCTCGGTGCTCATGGGGCTGTCGGGCTCGGGCAAATCGACGCTGCTGCGCGCCGTCAACGGCCTCAACCGCGTCACCCGCGGCCGCATGCTGGTGCGCGACCGCGCCGGAGCGATGGTCGACGTCGCCTCCTGCCCGCCGGCGCAGCTGCGCAGCCTGCGCCGCGGCGACGTCTCGATGGTGTTCCAGTCCTTCGGCCTCCTGCCCTGGCGCACCGTGCTCGACAACGTCGCCTTCGGCCTCGAGATGAGCGGGGTCGGCCGCGCCGAGCGTGTCGAGAAGGCCCGCGAGGCGCTCGCGACGGTCAACCTCGGCGACTGGGCCGACAAGAAGGTCGCCGAGCTCTCGGGCGGCATGCAGCAGCGCGTCGGCCTCGCCCGCGCCTTCGCCACCGACGCCGAGATCCTGCTGATGGACGAGCCCTTCTCGGCGCTCGACCCGCTCATCCGCACCCGGCTCCAGGACGAGCTTCTGAGCATCCAGGACAAGGTCCGCTGCACCATCGTCTTCGTCAGCCACGACCTCGAGGAGGCGGTCAAGATCGGCAACACCATCTCGATCATGGAGGGGGGCCGCATCATCCAGACCGGTCGGCCCGAGGACATCGTGCTGCGCCCCGCCGACCGCTACGTCTCCGACTTCGTCGCCCAGCTCAATCCCCTGAGCGTCCTGCGCGCCGAGGACGTGATGGGACCGGTCGCGACCCCGCCCGACCCCGCCCGCACCATCCCCCCCGACACCCCGCTGCGCGACACCCTCGCCCTCTTCGCCGCCAGCGACGCGCATGTCTGGGTCGGATCCGCCGAGGCGCCCGTGGGCGAGCTCTCGCCCCGCGCGGTCTTTGCGGTCCTGAAGCCGCAGGGCGTCGCCTAGGGCCCGGTCGCCAGCGCGTGCGCGAGCGGCGCGAGCCCGATCGTCAGAAGTCCGTTGAGGATCATGCCGACGCTCGCGAAGGCGCCGGCCGTCTCCGACATCTGCAAGGCGCGCGCGGTGCCGATCGCATGGGACGCCACGCCGAGCGCGAAGCCACGCGCCCGCTCGTCCCGCACGCCGCCGAGATCGAGCAGGGCGAGACCGAACGCTGCGCCGAAGACGCCGGTCGAGATCACGATCACCGCCGTCAGCCCCGCCACGCCGCCAAGTCCCTTCGACACCTCGACCGCCACCGCCGCCGTCGCCGACTTCGGCGCCAGCGTCGCGACCAGCTCGTCGCCCGCTCCCGCCACGGCGGGAAAGATCAGCGCCGTGGCCAGCGCCACCGTCGATCCGAACACCAGCGCCGCGGCCAGCGGCGCGCCGCTGGCCCGGACCAGGGTCATCTGGCGGCAGAGCGGCACCGCGAGCAGGACGATGATCACCGGCAACGCGTCGTCGATCGGACGCGCACGGTCGATATAGGCTTCGTACGACACGCCAAGCGCCAGCAGGATGCCCGCCACCAACGTCGTCGCCACCAGCACCGGATTGAGCGGTGCGGCGCGCCCCGAGCGCCGCCACAGCGCCTCGGCCAGCGCATAGGCAACCACGGTGAGGCACACCGCCGCCAGCGGCTGCGCCGCGATCGCGTCAAGCCAGTCCGTCACGACCGCTCCCGGCGCGCCAGCCCGCGCAGCAGCGCCTGCGCCCATGCGCCGCCGAATCGTGGCGGGCGCCTACGCTCTCTTCTACGCCGAGGGCTTCCAGCGCGTGTCGCTGGACGCCATCGCCAGCCGCGCCGGCCTGACCAAACGTACGCTCTACAACCATTTCGAGACCAATGACGCGCTGGTCGCCGCCGCGCTCGCCGAGCACGCGCGTCTCGCCGCAGACCTGACGCAGGTCTGGTGCGAGGGGGCGGCGCGGAGCCCCGAGGGGCTGGTGCGCCACCTCTTCACCGAACTGCGCGACTGGGCGTCGACGCCCGAGTGGCGCGGCTCGGGCTTCACCCGGGCGGCGATGGAGCTCGCCTGGGCCCCCGGCCATCCGGCGCGCGCCGCCGCTTCGGCCCACAAGACCGTGGTCGAGCGGGCGATCGCAAGGGCCCTTGAGCGCCGCGGCGCCCGCGATCCCGCGCGCTGCGCCGCGGCGCTCGCGGTTCTGATCGAAGGCGCCAACACGCTGCGGATGATCCACGGCGACGACGCTTGGTACGACGTGGCGGAAGCTGCGGCGCTCGATCTTCTCTGACTTCACCGCCGTTCGCTCGACACATCCGGCGCCGCGACCACGCCGCGCGGCGTTAACACTTTTTATGAATGAATACAGTTACTTCCGAAGCCGCCAACCTTGGCGCCACAGCGCGTGACCGCCGCGATCAGATGATCTCGTCCTCGTCGAACATCGGATCGGCGGCGAGCTGGGTGGTCAGCCGCTCGATCGTTGCGCCTGGATCGGGTCCTTCGATGGCGGCGATGTGGAAGAGCGCGTCGCCCTCGTTGACGATCGGCAGGTTGGTGCGCCCGACGATCACGCCGGCGCGGGCCGAGACGATCTCGGTCTCCGCCTCCCCGAACGGGTCGCCGACCACGCCCAGAAGCTCGCCTTCCGCCACCGCGTCGCCCGCGGCCTTGAAGCTGCGCAGCAGCCCGCCCTCGGGCGCGCGCACCCACTGGCTCGAATAGGACCGCAGCGGCGGCGTCTTCGGCCGCGCGACGCCCCGGCTCGAAATCATCTCCATCGCGTGCATCACCCGCAGGATGCCCGCCAGCCCCGCCCGCGCCGAGGACTCGTCGAAGCGCAATCCCTCGCCCGCCTCGTAGAGCAGGATGTCGATCCCCTCGGCCATCGCCGTCTTGCGCAGCGATCCGTCGCGCAGCTTGGACACCATCACCACCGGCGCGCCGAACGCCTCGGCGAGGCGCAGCGTCCGCTCGGACGAGGGTCCGACCCGGATCTGTGGCATGTTGGTGCGGTGGATCGCGGCCGAATGCAGATCGATCCCGAATTCCGAGCGCCGCACCACCTCGTTGAGAAACAGGTTGGCCAGCCGCCCGGCGAGCGAGCCGCGCTCACTGCCCGGAAACGAGCGGTTGAGATCGCGACGGTCGGGCAGGTAGCGCGAGTGGTTGAGGAATCCGAACGCGTTGACGATCGGGACGACAAGCAGCGTGCCGCGGATCGCGTCGAGCTGCGGCGCGCGCAGGAGCCGCCGGGCGATCTCCACCCCGATCACCTCGTCGCCATGCACCGCCGCGCTGACGAACAGCGTCGGCCCGGGCCTGCGACCGTGCACCACATGGACCGAGAGCGTCACCGGCGTGTGGTCAGACAGCACGCTCACCGGCAGGTCGACGGTGCGGCGCGCCCCCGGCGCCACCCGCACGCCGCCGAGCGCGAACGGTGCGCGATCCCCCTTCATCCCTTGCCCTTCGTGCGGGTGCGGCCGGCCTTGGCGTTGGCCTCGAGGAACTCGATGACCTTGCCCGCCACGTCGATCCCGGTCGCCATCTCGACCCCCTCGAGCCCCGGCGACGAGTTGACCTCCATCACCACCGGCCCGTGGTTGGCGCGCAGCATGTCGACGCCGCAGACGTTGAGCCCCATCACCTTCGCCGCCCGCAGCGCCGTGGCCCGCTCCTCGGGCGAGATGCGGATGCGCTGCGCGCTGCCGCCGCGGTGCAGGTTCGAGCGGAAATCTCCCTCCGCGCCCTTGCGCTGCATCGCCGCGATCACCCGGCCGCCGACCACCAGCGCCCGGATGTCGGTGCCGCCGGCTTCCTTGATGAACTCCTGCACAAGGATGTTCACGCCGGCGCCGCGGAACGCCTCGATCACCGATTTCGCCGAGCGGTTGGTGTCGGCGAGCACCACGCCGATGCCCTGGGTGCCCTCAAGCAGCTTGACCACCAGCGGCGCGTCCCCGGCCAGCTTGAGCACCTCGTCGGTCTGCTTCGGGTCGTGCGCGAAGGTCGTCACCGGAAGCCCGATCCCCTCCCGCGCCAACAGTTGCATCGAGCGCAGCTTGTCGCGCGACCGACCGATCGCCACCGATTCGTTCAGCGGATAGGTGCCCATCACCTCGAACTGCCGCAAGACGGCCAGCCCGTAGAAGGTCACCGAGGCGCCGATGCGCGGGATCACCGCGTCGTAGCGCGGCAGCTTCGCGCCGTTGTAGTAGATCTCCGGCCGCCGCGAGGCGATGTTCATGTAGCACCGCAGCGTGTTGATGATGTCGAGTTCGTGGCCGCGCTTCTCCGCCGCCTCCTTCAGCCGCTTGTGGGTGTAGAGCTCGGCGTTGCGCGCCATCATCGCGATCTTCATCGGTCGTCGCCTCCTCCGATCTCCACCGTGCGCTGGCGACCGCCCTCCAAGGTCGGGCGCGGCCGGTCGGCGCGGTCGAGCAGCCACGAACGCCCCGGATCGACGAGGATCCGCCGCTTGCGCGCCGCGGTGCGCCCCAGGATCAGGTCGAACTCCATCATCCGCCGGTCGGCGAGCGACACCTCGATGCGCCAGCGGTGCCGCCCGAAGAGCAGCGTCGTGCGGATCACTATGCGCCGCTCCGGAACGCCGCCGGTGTTCTTGATGTCGCGCCACTCCAGCACCGGCGCCTCGAAGTTTCGCCGCCGCCGCGTGGCCGGATCGGGAAAGACGAACGCCACCCACGACCGTCCGTCCCGCTCGAACACCCGCTGCTCCTCGGCGTGCAGCGCCGAGGTGCGCGCGCCGGTGTCGATCTTGGCGGGCATGCGGGCGACGCCGAGGTCGGGGAGGCCCACATGCTCGCGCCAGCCCACGACCTCGGGTGCCCCCGGCGCCGGCCGTTTGGTCCTGCGCCGCGCGGCCGGCGCCGAAGCCGGCCCGCCGGCGCGATCCTCCAGTGGCATGCGAAGGCTCCCTTCCGCGGTCCCGCATTCCCCTGCTGCCGCGACGCCGAAGCTGCCCCGGAACTCCTCCGGCTCCAAGCCCCATTCTGGCGGCGGCTCGCCGGACACCCCTGACCAAGCCACGCGCCGGCGCGAACGCGCCGCGACTGCCCGACTTCGCCCGGGCGTCGTCAGACCCGCTCGCCCCCCGAAACGCAGCCGGCCCGGGGCCCGCGAGGGCCCCGGGCCGGTTTCTGGGTTCCGCGCGCCCTCAGTGGGCGAACTTGCGGATCTCGCCCGACTTCAGCCGGTCGAGGTACGAGTTCAGCTCGCGCTTTACGATCGGCATCAGCAGGTAGAGCGCGATGATGTTGACCACCGCCATCGCGAAGATCATCGCATCGGAGAAGTCGATCACCGCGCCGAGGTTCGCCGCCGCGCCGACGATCACGAAGAAGCAGAACAGCAGCTTGAAGATCAGCTCCTTGGTCTTGCCTTCCCCGAAGAGGTAGGTCCAGGCCTTCAGCCCGTAGTAGGACCACGAGATCATCGTGGAGAAGGCGAAGAGCACCACCGCCAGCGCCAGCACGTAGGGAAACCAGCTGAGCCCCTGTGCGAAGGCCGCCGAGGTGAGCTGCACGCCGCTTACGCCGCCCACCGTCTCGATGCCGCCGCCCTCGCCGGTCACGTACAGCCCGGTGGCGGGATCGACGATCAGCATGCCCGAGATCACGATCACCAGCGCTGTCATCGTGCAGATCACCACCGTGTCGATGAACGGCTCGAGCAGCGACACGAAGCCCTCGGTGATCGGTTCCTTGGTGCGCACCGCCGAGTGGGCGATCGCCGCCGAGCCGACGCCTGCCTCGTTGGAGAACGCCGCCCGGCGGAAGCCCTGGATCAGCGCGCCCACGACGCCGCCGGTCACCCCGAGCCCGGTGAAGGCGCCCGCGAAGATCTGCCCGAACGCCCAGCCGATCTTGTCGTAGTTGATCAGCACGATCAGCAGCGCCGTGCCGACGTAGAGGATGCCCATGAAGGGCACCACCTTCTCTGTCACCCGCGCGATCGACTTGATGCCGCCGATGATCACCGCGAAGACGATCGCGGCGAAGATCACCCCGGTGATCCACCCCGGATAGTCGCCGATGATCCCCGACAGCTGCGCATGCGCCTGGTTGGCCTGGAACATGTTGCCGCCGCCGAACGAGCCGAGGATGCAGAAGATCGAGAACAGGATCGCCATGATCCCGCCCCCGGCCAGCCCGCGCTCCTTGAAGCCCTTGGTCATGTAGTACATCGGACCGCCGGAGACCGTGCCGTCGGCGTATTCGTTGCGGTACTTAACGCCGAGCGTGCATTCGGTGAACTTCGAGGCCATGCCGAGGAGACCGGCGACGATCATCCAGAAGGTCGCGCCGGGACCTCCGATCCCGACCGCCACCGCGACGCCCGCGATGTTGCCCAGGCCCACCGTGCCCGACAGCGCCGTCGCCAGCGCCTGGAAGTGGCTGACCTCGCCGGCGTCGTTCGGGTCGGAATAGTCGCCCTTCACCAGCGCGATGGCGTGGCCGAAGGCCCGGAACTGGATGAAGCCGAAATAGAGTGTGAAGACCGTGGCGCCGACAACCAGCCACATCACGATCCAGGGAAAGGACACCCCGGCGATGCTGAACGGCAGCGGCGCGAAGATCAGACTGACGAACCAGCCCGTCGAGGACGCGAAGATCTGATTGACCTGCTCGTCGACGGTCATCGGCCCGGTTTCAGCCGCCGGCTCCTCGACCACCGGCCCGGTCTCGGTTTCCTCCTCGACCGCTTCCGCGCCGCCCTCGCCTTCAGCCTCCTCCGCGACGGGATCGGCGGTCTCCTGGGCGAAGGCAGCTCCGCCACGCTCAAGAAACGCCGGCGCCGCGAGCAGGGCCAGAAGCAGCGCGCAGGCGCGCAGGATCTGTCGTGCGTCGAACATGTCTCTGCCCCTCGTCATGGAATGATGGTCACGGGAACGGTCGCGGTCGCGACGAGGTTGCCCGAAAGTCCCCCGAACAGCCGCTCGCGCAGGCCGCGATGGCCGGTGCGCCCGATCACGATCTGGTTCGCGCCGAGGCGCTTGGCGATGGCGTCGAGCACCTGAGCGCCGTCGCCATGGCCGATCTCGGTGACCACCTCGAACCCCTCCGCCTTGACCGCCGCGGCCGCGGGGTCGAGCACCTTCTCGCGCGCCGCCGTCAGTTCCTGTTCGCGGCGCTTGTGGCGCTGCTCAAGCTCCTCAGGCGTGTGAAAGGAATAGGGCGACCACTCGATCACAAAGGCCAGCGCAAGCTGGCATTCACCGATAAGCCGCGCAAGCTCTTTGGCGTGGTCGAGCGCGCGCCTCGACGACTCCGAGCCGTCGTATCCGACGACGATGCAGGCCATGTCCCAGTCCCCCGTCTGTTATGACGGGAGCGTCACACAGTTCTCCCGTCCGATTATGGCGGGACCGTGCCATACTTTCGCGCAGGTTGATACCCTTGCGAATTCGGCCTCAGGGGCCGACGTGCCTCCGGGGGTCCTCCAGGTGCGCCGCGCCGACCCTCGAAGCGCAGATGACGCGGGCGGGGACCGGCCGCGTTTCCGCGGACCGAAGCCACACCACCCAAGCCAAACACAACGGGACAAGTCCCGCCAGACCACACTCCAGATACAAGGCTGTCATCACGCCCTCCTCGGGCCAACGCGACGCCGAAAGACCATGCGGCGCAATGCTTAAGGCGGCGTTACCGATCTCAGATCGACCATTGTCCCGAAAATTGCAACAGTGACTCCGAAGACCACAGGTTTGTTGCGCGCATCTCCGGTGCTACATTCGCAGGGTTCAATCCAAGGAGAGGCGCAATGCTCGACCGCATCCAAGGCCTGCACCACGTCACCTCGATGGCGGCAGGGCCTGCGCGCAACAACGCCTTCTTCACCGACACGCTCGCGCTGCGCCGCGTGAAGAAGACCGTAAATTTTGACGCTCCCGACGTCTATCACCTCTACTTCGGCGACGCGACCGGCGCACCCGGAACGGTGATGACCACCTTTCCCTTCGACGACCTGCCGGCCCGGACCCGTGGAGCCGGCGAGGTCGGAGCGACGCTGTTCGCCGCGCCGCCCGGCGCGCTCGACTGGTGGCGCGACCGCCTCGCCGCCGCCGGCGTAGCCGGGCTGCGTCCCGAGACCGCCTTCGGCGAGCGACGTCTCGCCTTTCTGGGGCCCGACGGCGACGAATACGCGCTCGTCGAGACCGAGGATGACCGCGCGCCCTGGACCGGAAGCGGCGCGCCCACCGAAACGGCGATCCGCGGCTTTTTCGGAGCGACGCTGCGGCTGCGCGAGACCGGACCGACCGGGGAGTTGCTGCGCTTCATGGGATACGCTCCCGTGGCCACCGAGGGCGCGGTGACCCGCTACCGCGTCGAGACCGGCAACGGCGCCGACGTCATCGACGTTGAGGGGCTTCCCTCCGCCGCCCCCGCCCGCCAGGGCGCGGGCTCGGTGCATCACATCGCCTTCTCCGTGCCCGACCGCGCGGCGCAACTCGCCGCGCGCGCCGCCCTGACCGACGCGGGCTTCCGGGTGACGCCGGTCATCGACCGCGACTATTTCTGGTCCATCTACTTCCGCACGCCCGGCGGCGTGCTCTTCGAAATCGCCACCGACGAGCCGGGATTCGACCGCGACGAGGACGCCGCCCATCTGGGCGAGGCGCTCCGCCTGCCCAGGCAGCACGCGCATCTGCAGGACTACCTCGAACGCCGACTGGAGCCGATCGCATGAGCCTCGACGCCTACCCCCACATCATCGACCACGGTGCGCCGGGCGGGCCGCTGGCCTTCGGCTTTCACGGCACCGGCGGCGACGAGCGGCAGTTCGCGCCGCTGCTGCGCCGGCTCCTGCCCGACGCCACCATCGTGGCGCCGCGCGGCGACGTCTCCGAGCGCGGCGCGGCGCGGTTCTTCCGCCGCCGCGCCGAGGGGCTCTACGACATGGAAGACCTTGCGCGCGCCACCGCGAAGATGGTGGGCTTCGTCGAGGCCCACGTCGCCGCGGCCCGCCCTGCGCGCGTGATCGGCCTTGGCTATTCGAACGGCGCGAACATCCTCGCGAGCCTGCTCTTCGACCGCCCGGGTCTCTTCGACGCCGCCGCCCTCCTCCACCCGCTGATCCCCTGGGAGCCCGCGCCCGCGCCGGTGCGGACGCGGGTGCTGATCACCGCCGGCGCGCGCGACCCGATCTGCCCGCCCGACCAGACCCGGCGGCTGGCGCAATGGTTCGCAGACCAGGGAACCGCCGTGTCGACCGACTGGACCCAAGGCGGCCACGAGATCGCTCCAGCCGAGATCGACGCCGTCGCGGGATTTCTCGCCGATGTCGCGGAGGCCAGCCATGCCGGTTGATCCCGCCGCGATCGCCCACGAGCGCAAGGGCGCCAAGGGCCGCTACGTCCTGCGTCTCGACGGCGCCGAGGCGGAACTGACCTATTCCCGCGCCGGCGACCACCTGGTCATCATCGACCACACCGGCGTCCCTGACGCGCTGCGCGGCAAGGGCGCGGGCGCGGCCCTCGTCGCCCGCGCCGTCGAAGACGCCCGCCGCGAGGGGGACAGGATCCTGCCGCTCTGTCCCTTCGCCGCGGCGCAGTTCCGCCGTCACCCCGACTGGTCCGACGTCCTCGACGGCGCCGCGAAGGGCGCGTCATGAGCTGGAACCCGACCCTCGACCCGACCTGCCCCACCGGCGACGAGGTCGACGCCGTCGAGACCCTGATCATCCCCCGCGCCCGCGATCTCGGCGGCTTCGAGGTGCGCCGCGCCCTGCCCGCGCCGAAGCGCCAGATGGTCGGCCCCTTCATCTTCTTCGACCAGATGGGCCCCGCCGAGTTCCTGCCCTCGCGCGGCCTCGACGTGCGCCCGCACCCGCACATCGGGCTCGCGACGATCTCCTATCTCTTCCGCGGCCGCATGCACCACCGCGACAGCCTCGGCACCGACGCCTGGATCGAGCCCGGCGCCGTCAACTGGATGGTGGCGGGCCGCGGCATCACCCATTCCGAGCGCACCGACGACGCGACCCAGCGCGATCCGATGCCGTTCTTCGGCATCCAGACCTGGGTCGCGCTGCCCGAGGCCGCCGAGGACGCAGACCCGGCGTTCCAGCACGCCCCCAGCGCCGACCTCCCGGTGATAGACGACGCGGGCGCCTCCGTCCGTCTCATCCTCGGCGCCGGCTGGGGGGAACGCGCACCCGTCTCCACCTTCTCGGAGATGTTCTACGCCGACGCGCAGCTCGCCCCCGGCGCGCGCCTGCCGCTCCCCGACGATCACGAGGACCGCGGCGTCTACGTGGTCGAGGGCGCCGTCACCGTCGCCGGCCAGGACTTCGAGGCCGGCCGCATGATGGTCTTCCGCCCCGGCGACCCCATCGCGCTCCGCGCCGGCCCCGAGGGCGCGCGGCTGATGGCGCTCGGCGGCGCGACCATGGGCGGCCCGCGCTACATCTGGTGGAACTTCGTCGCCTCCTCGCGCGAGCGCATCGAGGCGGCCAAGGCCGCGTGGGCCGCCGGCGACTGGGAACACGGCCGCTTCCACCTGCCGCCCGGCGACGACGCGGAGTTCATCCCGCTGCCCGAGAACGCCCGCATCCGCGGCGCAACCTCGTGACCGGCCCGCTGCGCGACGCCCGCGCCATGCTCGCGGCGCTCGACCCCGCGCTAGATACCGTACCCTACGTCTTCGCCACCACCGCCGACCCGGACCGCGCCGCCGCCGCCACGCCGCGGGCGCTCGGCCTCTTCCGCGAGGCCGAGGGCGTCACCCTGATCCTGCCCGCCGACCAAGCCCATGAATTCGGCTTCGATGCAAGCGCGCCCATGCGCCGGATCACCCTGCGCGTCGCCTCCGCCCTCGACGGCGTCGGGCTCACGGCTGCCGTCGCCGCGGCGCTGGCTTCCGAGGGCGTCGCCTGCAACATGATCGGGGCCTTCCACCACGACCATGTCTTCACGCCCGCCGCCGACGCCGGCCGCGCGCTGGCGATCCTCGAGGCGCTCCAGTCCGACGCGCTCTGACCATGGAAGACGCCTTCCTGACAGCCGTTTCAGCCCAGCGCGTCTGCGAGCCGATTGAAGTCGCCGGCGACAAGATCCCAGTCCTGCGCCGGCACCAGATCGGTGGTCTGGCCCGGCCCGTGCTCGTGCGGCCGGCGCACAAAGGCCGTCTTCAACCCAGCGCGCCGCGCCGCGCCGAGGTCGTCGTTGTGGGCCGCCACCATCATCACAGCGTCCGGAGCAAGTCCGAGCGCGTCGCAGCAAGCCCGGTAAACTCCGGGGTTGGGCTTGTAGTCCCGCGCGATGTCCGCCCCGAGCACGCAGTCCCACGGCAGTCCCGCATGCCGCGCCAGCCGCGTCATCAGCGCGATCGATCCGTTCGAACATGGCGCGACGATGCGGTGTGCGCGCAGCCGGCTCAGTCCCGCCGGCGCATCTGGCCAAGGATCCAGCCGCTCCCAGGCCCGCGCCAGCGCGATGATTTCGTCGGGCTCGAAGACCCGGGCGTGGCCCTGCGCGGCCAGAACCGCCATCAGGTTCTCGAGGTGCAGGTCGTCGAGCGGGACGTAGGCGCGCGAGCCCGAACGCACCCGCTCCATCGCCGGCTGGTACTCCGCGCGCCAGGCATCGGCGAACGCCGCGCCATCCACGGAGAGCCCCTTCTCCGCGAAGGCCGCCGTGACATGGAGCGCCACCGACGAACGCCAGTCGACCACCGTGCCAAACACGTCGAAAAGGAGCGCCTGCGGGCTCACCCACGCACCGTGCGGCCTGAAGCACCCACGTCCGCCCCGCTGGGCGCATCCCGTCGCTCCCGGGTGGACGTCATCCGCAGCGAGCTCAGTTGGGGTTGATCTTGGTGATCTTGGAGCCCTCGATTGTCACCCCGCCCATCAGCCCCTTTTGCCCGAAGACGAAGGCCACGATCGGATCCTGCGTGGTGGCGGTGCTCACGTCGACGCCGGCGCCCTGGGTGACCACCGCGACGCTCGCATCGGCCCCGAGTTCAAAGCCGCGGATCTTCGCCAACGCCGCTAGCGCCTCCTCGGTCATGAAATAGAGCGCCTGGCTGTAGGACTGCGCCCCCGCCTGGAAGCCGAACGACGCCGAGGCGATGTTGTAGTATCCCACCGTCACGCCGTCCCGGCGCAGCGCGCCCTCGCCGAACTGACCGCCGATCCCGAAGCCGGCCTTGACGATGTCGGGAAACACCAGCACCGCAAGCGCCTTCTCGCTGATCGCCTGCGCCGTCGGCGAGTCCGCCAGAAGACTGTTGAGCGCGATGTCGACCTTGGCGTCGATCTCCTCGGCCGAAGCGGCCTCGGCCCGGTCCGCCTGCGCGCCGGCGACCAGACCAAGTCCGATTACCGCCGCGAGCGCGGCTCGCGAAATTCCGGTCATTCGATATCCTCCCGTGATTGTGCTTTTGCGGTCGAGATATGGCCGCGCCCGCGTCGCGGCAAGCCGATTCAGCCGATCCGCCCGCGGAGGCCGCCGGTCTGGCCGCGGTCGCGCAGCAGGTGATCGACCAAGACGCAGGCCAGCATCGCCTCGCCCACCGGCACGGCCCGGATGCCCACGCAAGGGTCGTGGCGCCCCCTTGTCACGATCTCCGTCGCCTCGCCCGCGAGGGTGATCGTGCGCCGCGGCGTGAGGATCGAGGATGTGGGCTTCACCGCAAAACGCGCCACCACGTCCTGCCCGGTCGAGATGCCGCCGAGCACCCCGCCGGCATGGTTCGAGGAATAGACAGGGCCCGCCTGCCCCATGGCGATCTCGTCGGCGTTTTCCACGCCGGTCAGCGCGGCGGAGGCGAAGCCCGCGCCGATCTCCACGCCCTTTACCGCGTTGATCGACATCAGCGCCGCCGCGATGTCGGCGTCGAGCTTGCCGTAGACCGGCGCGCCAAGCCCGGCCGGCACGCCGCGCGCGCGCAGTTCGATCACCGCCCCGATCGACGAGCCCGCCTTGCGCAGACCGTCGAGATACTCCGCCCACTGCGCCGCCGCGCCCGCGTCGGGGCACCAGAACGGATTGCGCCCGATCTCGGCGTCGTCCCATGCCGCCGGGTCGATGCGCCGGTCGCCCATCGCCACCATCGCCCCGGTGATCGCGAGCCCCGGGGCAAGCACCGCCAGCGCCACCCGCGCGACCCCGCCGGCCGCGACCCGCGCCGCGGTCTCTCGCGCACTAGACCGCCCGCCACCGCGATAGTCGCGGCGCCCGTATTTCAGATGATAGGCGATGTCGGCGTGGCCGGGCCGGAACCGGTCCGCGATCTCCGAATAATCCTTCGAACGCTGATCGGCGTTGCGGATCATCAGCTGGATCGGCGCGCCCGTGGTCTCGCCCTCGAAGACGCCCGAAAGGATCTCCACCGCGTCCGGCTCGCGGCGCTGGGTGACGAATCGGCTCTGCCCGGGCTTGCGCCTGTCCAGCCAGACCTGAAGGTCCGCCTCCGCAAGCGCGATGCCCGGCGGACAGCCGTCGACCACGCAGCCCAGCGCCGGCCCATGGCTCTCCCCCCAGGTGGTGACGCGGAACAGGTGGCCGAAGCTGTTGTGCGACATGGGCGCTCTCCTTGCGCGCCTCTCCTAGCTCAGCCCCGCGCCCGGGGAAAGCATGGCCCGTGTCAATCCGCTGCGCCTGCCACGCGCCGCAAGTCACCGATGCCGCGCGAAGACCTCGGCCTCTCCCGGCTCGGTGATCAGGATCACGTCGTAGGGATCGACGCGCCCGCCCATCTCCATCCCCGGCGAGCCCACCGGCATGCCCGGAACCGCGATGCCCACCGCCGCGGGGCGCTCGGCGAGCAGCCGCCGGATGTCCTCGGCCGGAACATGACCCTCGACGACGTAACCCGCGATTTCGGCGGTGTGGCATCCGGCGTGCTCCGGCGCGACGCCCAGTTCGGCCTTGAGCCGGTCGAGCGCGGCCCAGTCGTCGTGCGCGATTTCAACCTCGAAGCCCGCCGCCGCCATCGCCTCGGCCCATGCCCCGCAGCAGCCGCAGTCGGGCGACTTGTGCACCAGCATCTGCTGCGCCGCCGCCGCGCCGCCAAGCGCGACCAGCGCCGCAGCAAGTCCCACGCGCAGGGATGCGATCATGGGTCAATCCTCCTCCTGTCGGATCCGTTCTTGCCAACATGCCAGCTTCCCGCGCAGCCGGGTCAAGCGCCGGCGAGACCCGCCGCGGTCACGATCGCATGATGCGCCTCGGACAGTGCGCCGCTTGTATTCCCGGCCACTTGGGTTAGCTTGAAGGTAGCCTCGGGGGGTCCGGCGTTCGCGCCGGGCTGAGATGCGCAGTTGCGCGACCCGTCGAACCTGAACCGGATCATGCCGGCGGAGGGAAGGCGCGATGCGCGACCCGCATCCTCCTCTCTTTCGCCGCGGACGGATGGAGAAAGAGATGCGACACGTTTCCATGACCGCTGCGGCCCTCGTCCTCGCCCCCTGCCTCTCGGGCGCCCAGGACCGGCCGGAACTGACCATCTACACCTACGAGAGCTTCGTCTCCGAATGGGGCCCCGGTCCCGCCATCGCCGAAAACTTCGAGGCGGTCTGCGACTGCGACGTCACCTTCGTCGGCGCCGGCGACGGCGCGGCGCTGCTATCGCGCCTGCGCCTCGAGGGCGAGCGTTCGCCGGCCGACATCGTGCTCGGCCTCGACACCAACCTCACGGCGGAGGCGGTGGACACCGGCCTCTTCGCGCCCCACGGGATCGCGCCGCCGGCGCTCGACCTGCCGATCGCGTGGGACGACCCGGTGTTCCTGCCCTACGACTGGGGCTATTTCGCCTTCGTTCACGACCGCGAAGCGCTGCCGGATCCGCCATCGAGCTTCGAGGAACTCGCCGCGTCCGACGTCTCCATCGTCATCCACGACCCGCGCAGCTCGACCCCGGGCCTCGGCCTCCTGATGTGGGTCAAGACCGCCTACGGCGACCGCGCCCCGGAGATCTGGGAGGGACTCGCCGACAACATCGTCACCGTCACTCCCGGCTGGTCGGAAGCCTACGGGCTCTTTCTCGACGGCGAAGTCGACATGGCGCTCGCCTACACCACCTCGCCCGCCTACCACCTGATCGCCGAAGACGACCCCGGCAAGGCCGCGGCGATGTTCGAGGAAGGCCACTACATGCAAGTCGAGGTCGCGGGCGTCACATCCATGAGCGACCAGCCCGCGCTCGCCCGCGCCTTTCTCGCCTTCATGCTCACCGACGGGTTCCAGGGCGTGATCCCGACCACCAACTGGATGTATCCCGCCAGCACCCCCGAGGACGGGCTTCCCGAGGGCTACGACACCCTCGCCATCCCCGAGACGCCGCTCCTGCTCTCGCCCGAGGCGGCCCGCGCCGCGCGCGACGCCGCGCTAGCCGAATGGCTGGCCGCGCTCAGCCGCTGAGCCCCGCCGTCCGCCTCGGCGGCGGCCTGGCGCTGGCGATCGTCGCCGCGCTGACCCTCGGCGCGATGGCGGTCCTCGCCCTGCGCGCCGAGCCCGGCGGCGGCCTCGGTCCGGCGGACTGGGCGGCGATCCGCTTCACGCTCACCCAGTCGGCTCTGTCCGCGACCCTCAGCGTCGCGTTTGCCATCCCGCTCGCGCGCGCGCTCGCCCGCCGGCGCTTTCCCGGCCGCCGCGCGCTGGTGTCGCTGCTCGGCGCGCCGTTCCTGTTGCCGGCCATTGTCGCGGTCTTCGGCCTCGTGGCGATCTGGGGCCGCGCCGGACTGGTCAGCGACGGGCTCGGCGCGCTCGGCCTCCCCGGCATCGACATCTACGGCCTGCGCGGCGTGGTGCTGGCGCACGTCTTCTTCAACCTGCCGCTGGTCACCCGGCTGATCCTCCAGGGCTGGCTCGCGATCCCCGCCGAGCAGTTCCGCCTCGCCGCCCAGCTCGGCTTCGCGCCGCGCGACGTCTTTCGCCGCATCGAGGCGCCGATGCTGCGCGAGGTGATCCCCGGCGCCTTCGTGCTGGTGTTCCTGCTGTGCATGACCTCCTTCGCGGTGGCGCTCACCCTCGGCGGCGGCCCGCGCGCCACCACCATCGAGCTCGCGATCTACCAGGCGGTGCGATTCGACTTCGACCTCGGCCGCGCCGCGCTGCTCGCGCTGATCCAGTTCGGCCTCTGCGCCGCGGTCACCGCGCTGGCGCTGCGCCTCTCCGCCGAGGCCGGTTTCTCCGCCGGCCTGATGGGCGCCGTCACCCGCTGGGACGCCGACCGCCCCGGCGCCCGCGCCCTCGACGCTTCGCTTCTCGTCGCACTGGCGCTCTTCGTCGGCCTGCCGCTCGCCGCGGTGCTCGCCCGCGGCCTGCCGGCGCTGCTCGACGGCCTGCCAGCGTCCGTCTGGCCGGCGGCGGCGCGCAGCCTCGCCGTCGCGCTCGCCTCCGCCGCGCTGGCGCTCGCCCTCGGCCTCGCGCTCGCCGCGCTGGTCGACGCGCGCCGGGCGCGGGGGAAGGGCGGGGCGCTCGAGGGTTTCGGTCTGCTGACGCTGTCCGCCTCGCCCTTCGTTATCGGCACGGCGCTGTTCATCGTCCTGCGCCCGCTCGCCGATCCCTTCGCGCTGGCGCTGCCGGTGACCGCCACGGTCAACGCCGCCATGGCCTTGCCGTTCGTCCTGCGCGCGCTCCTGCCGGCGCTGGCCGAGACCCGCCGTATCGACGGCCGCCTCGCCGACAGCCTCGGCATGGCCGGCGCCGCCCGTTTCCGCCTCGTGACCTGGCCGCGCCTGCGCCGGCCCTTCGGCTTCGCCGCCGGCCTCGCCGCCGCGCTGTCGATGGGCGATCTCGGGGTGATCGCGCTCTTCGCCCCGCCCGAGGTCGCCACGCTGCCGCTGCTGATGCAGCGCCTGATGGCCGCCTACCGCATGGAGGCCGCCGCCGGCGTCGCGCTCCTGCTCGTCGCGCTCACCTTCGCGCTCTTCTGGATCTTCGACCGGGGCGGGCGACTCGATGCTGACGCTTGAGGACGTGCGGCTCGACTACGAGGACTGGCGGCTCGACGCCGACTTCGCGCTGCCGCCCGACAGCGCCGCGGCGCTGATCGGCCCGTCCGGGTCTGGCAAGAGCACGCTGCTCGACGCCATCGCCGGCTTTTTCGCGCCGACCGCCGGCCGCATCCTCTGGAACGGCGCCGACCTGGGCCCGTTGCCGCCCGCCGGCCGTCCGGTGACCTTCGTCTTCCAGGAGCACAACCTCTTCGCGCATCTAACCGCCTCCCAGAACGTCGGCCTCGGCCTGCGCCCCGACCTGCGCCTCGACCGCGCGGCCCGCGACCGGGTCGCGGCGGCGCTGGCGCAGGTCGGGCTCGAAGGGCTCGGCGACCGCCGCCCCGCCCAGCTCTCCGGCGGCCAGCGCAGCCGGGTGGCGCTCGCCCGCGCGCTCTTGCGCGACCGGCCGCTGCTTCTGCTCGACGAGCCCTTCGCCGCGCTCGGCCCGGCGTTGCGCGCCGAGATGCTCGACCTCGTCGCCCGCATCCGCGCCGAGGCGCGCGCGACGCTGATCCTCGTCACCCACCAGCCCGAGGACGCCCGCCGCATCGCCGAGCGGCTGCTCGTCATCGACGACGGCGTCGTCCGCGGTCCCTTCGACACGGCGCAGGCCCTCGAGGGCGGCGTCGCCGGGATCGGGCGCTACCTCGGCGCAGGCGAAGATCCGGGCTGACCCAAGAGGCAGCCCCGATGATCGGGCTTGGATCTTGTCCCGGGCCCGACAGTGCGTGGAGGGTCAGCGCGACTCGATCTCGACCGCGACGGTCGCGAGGCCGAGCCGCCGCCGGAGCCGGTTGTGGCGGCGCGGCGTCAGAAGCCAGACCGACGCAGCCCGGGCCTCGACGTTCCAGACGTCGACAAGCCGCCGCCAGCTCGGCCCCGACTTGGTCTGGGGCTCGTCGCTGCGCGCGCGCGCGATCTGCGCCGCCAGCGCGACGTGAACCGCCGGATCGCCGATCCCCCGCGCAGCGATCCAGTTCCGCAACCAGTCGAGGAACACCGGCCGCGCCGTGCGGTCGCCGTCCTCCCTGGCGCTCGCCGCGCAGACCGAACCCGGATGCTGCCGATAGAGATCGAGGGGTCGCCCGACGACGATCACCGGCTGCTCGAGGAAGATCTTGAAGAACAGCGCCTGATCCTCGTAGAGCAGCCGGAACGCGTCCTCGAAACCGCCCACCGCCGCGATGGCGGAGCGGCGGATCGTCACGCTGCAGGGGACGGGCATGCCCCGGCCGCCGGTCTCGAGGAAATGCGTCGCCAGCGCCGGCGCCGCGATAACCTCGCCCGGCGCCAGCCCCAGCCCGGACGGCAGGTCGATGGCGTCCCAGGGACGCCACCAGGGCGACGCGCCCGCGTCCCAGCTCGACCACAACACCGTCGGCCCGATCGCCATCGCCGCCGCGGGACAGGCGCCGAGCGCCGCCACATGCGTCTCCAGCCGTTGCGGCAGCCAGACGTCGTCGACGTCGAGAAACGCCACGAGGTCGCCGCGCGCCGCGCGCACGCCGGCGCTCCGCGACGGGCCGGTCCCGAGATTGCGGCCGCCGGGATGGGAGATCAGCCTGATCCGCCCGGGATGGTCCTCGCAGTAGCGCCGCGCGATCGCCGACGCGCCGTCGGTGGTGCCGTCGTCGACGAGGATCAGCTCCCAGTTCCGATAGGTCTGCGTCAGCGCGCTCTCGATCGCCTCGGCGATGAAGCGCTCGCCGTTGAGGAAGATCATCACGCACGAGACGAGAGGGTGCGACCGGCCCGACGTCATGGCGGCGCCGTTCCAGCGATGTCGCCCGGGCGGATCGGCGCCCTGGCGCCCCGCGCGCGGACCCGTCCCGCGCCCCCGATCACGCCGTCGAGCGCCTTCGCGCCGTCCGCGACGGCTGCGTCTCCGGGGCCGCGCCCGCCTCCGCCCCGCGGATCGCTGCGAACCAGTCCTCCAGCTGCGGCGGCTGCGACGGCGCTCGCGGCGCCTCCGCCTCCCAGGCCACCGGTTCGCGCCCGAAGCGCAGCCGCAGCCGGTTGTAGAGCCGCGGGCCGAGCAGCCAGATCGCCGCCAGCCGGCTCTCGGCGCGCCAGCGGTCGGCCAGCTCGCCGCGCGACCGAAGCCCGTCGCCCCCTGCCGGCTCCGCCGCCGCCGCGATCTCGTCCGCAAGCGCCGCGCGCAAGCCGGGATCGGCGATCCGCCGCGCCTCTATCCAGCCCCGCAGCCAGTCGAGAAACACCGGCCGCGTGGCCACGTCGCCGGCGCGCACGCCCTCGACCGCGCTGGTCGAGTCCGGGTGCTGCCGATAGTAGTCGAGCAGCCGGCCGGTGGCGACCACCGGATATTCCAGCATGATCTTGAAGAACAGCACCTGGTCCTCGTAGAACCGCCGGAACCCGTCCTCGCCGCCGCCGACCGCCGCGAGCGCGTCGCGCCGGATCGTCACGCTGCAGATCCCGGGCATGCCGCCGCCACGCCGCCTGAGGAAATGCGTCGCCACTTCCGGCGCCGGCAGGATCACGTCCTCCGGCAATCCCTGACCGTAGCGCTCGTCGACGCCGGCCCAGACCCGCCACCACGGCGTCCGCTCCCGGCTCCAGCTCGACCACATCAGCATCGGGCCCATCGCCATCGCCGCCGCGGGATGCCGTTCTAGCAGCTTGACATGCGCCTGCAGCCGCTGCGGCAGCCAGACGTCGTCGGCGTCGAGAAACGTCACCAGCGCGCCGCGCGCCGCGCGCATCCCAGCGTTGCGCGAGGCGCTCATGCCGAGATTGGCCCCGCCGGAATGCGCGATGACGCGGATCCGGCCGGGATGGGCGCAGGCGTAGTCCCGCGCGATCGCCGCCGCGCCGTCGGTGGTGCCGTCGTCGACGAGGATCAGCTCCCAGTTCCGATAGGTCTGGCCGAGCACGCTCTCGATCGCCTCGGCGATGAAGCGTTCGCCATTAAGAAAGATCATCACGCATGAAACGAGCGGCAGCGCGGCGTCCGGCGGTGGCGGCATCGGTTCGACCCTTCGACAGCTCCTGGGGGGCCTCGGGGTCAAGAGACTTCAATAGGCTTGCGAATCTCCTAATGGCGGCGAATCCGGGGGCGGCGCGTTCATGCGACCGGGACGCGCCCCGCCGGGGCCTTCGGGAGGCCCAGCTATCGCGCTGCGGACGCCGCCCGCTCCAGCCGACGCCAGGTCCGGAGCGCCGTCTCGAACCGAGCCTGCGCGCCCGACCGATTGAACTTGGCCATGCGTTGCTTGAGCGCGAACGCGCCCGCGCAGAGCGCCAGCTCGGCGGCGTCGACATGCGGCTGGCGCAGCGCCGCCGCGTAAGCCGCCAGCGCCTCGCCAAACCGCGCCTCGGCGGCGGCGGCGTCATCCTCGGGAAACAGCCGGTCGAGATCCGAGCCGGCCCGATTGTATCCCGCCGCCTCCCAGTCGAGCAGCACCGGCCCCCGGTCCGCCCCGGAGGGGTATCTGACGTTGTGAAGATGCATGTCGTTGTGGCAGGGAACCAACGGTGCCTCGCGGAACCGCGGCGACGCGAGGATCGACGCCACCGACCCCACAATGCGCTCGAGCCCGACGTCTGCGAGGCCGGCCTGCCGTGCGGTTCGCACGAACCGTCGCGTCGCCCCGACGCTCAGGGTCGCCTTCACCGGCAGCGGCGGTCGGAGGGGCTCCATTGCTGCGACGCCGGCGACGATTCGGGCGTAGTCGGAGACCGGCATCTCGCCCGACGCTTCCGCCGCGACCGGACAGGCTTCGATGTAGGCTGCCGCGGTGAAGAACAGCCCGCTCGGCGCCAGCGGCCAGACATGCGTCGCGTAGACCCTCGGCGCGACCGCGATCTCCGGCCGGTCGCGCATCCTGCGGCGGAAGGCGTAGAATCGCGCCTCGTGCTTGGTACGCGCCAGCTTCTCGACCATCTCGACGACACCGCCGGCGGCGTGGACCCGCGCCAGCCGCACCACCGACTTCTCCTGCCGGCGCAGCTCGACGAACTCGACGTCCTCGACGCGCGCGTCGCGTCCGAACTCGCGGCGGCAGATCTCGGCGACCGCGCGCCGCCGCCAGGTTCCGCCCGGTCCGCCGAGCGCCCTCACCACGGAGCCCGCCCCACGCCCGCGCTTCCGGGTCGCCGCGCTGCGCCCGCGCGCCGGTCGCCGGTCCCGATGCCGCGCGCCCGATGATCCATCGCCGGCATTCTAGCACCGGAAAGGCCGGTTGCGGAGCCAGATGTGACGATTTTATGACGTAATCATGTCCGTCACGCCGCGCGGCGCGCCCGGGCACAAAAAAAGGGCGGGGACAACCCCGCCCTCGATCCGCGCCGCCCTGCGCGCGCCTCTCAGGCGTGCTCGCCCTTGTGCGGCGACCAGAGCTTCTTGTTGGTGAAGTAGAGCAGGATCGTCAGGATGCCGAGAAACAGCACCGCCGTCAGCCCCGCCTGCTTGCGCGCCATCATCTTCGGCTCGGCCGCCCACATCAGAAAGGCCGCAACGTCCTTGGCCTCCTGCTCCAACGTCGCCGGCGTGCCGTCGGCATAGGTAACGTCGTCGCCATAGAGCACCGGGTTCATTGCGAGATAACCGCCGAAGGCTTCGTTCTCGTAGAGGATGACGCCGGCCTCCTCCTTTTCCTCTCCGGTGAAGCCGAGGAGCAACGAGGCGATGTACTCCGGCCCGCCGATGCCGCGGATGAACTGGTTGAACCCGGTGCCGGCCGGGCCGTGGAACCCCGCCCGCGCCTTCGCCATCAGGCTCAGGTCCGGCGCGTTCGCAAGGCTTGACGCCGGGAAGTGGTCGGTCGGCGACGCCGGGCGGAAATCGTCAAGCTCGGGGTCGAACACCTCGAACTGGGCCGCGTAGGCGCGCATGGCGTCCTCGCTGAGCGTTGGGCCTCCGGGATAGGAGAGCGCCCGGAACGGCACGAACTTCAGCCCATGGCAGGCCGCGCAGACCTCGGTGTAGACTTGGAGCCCGCGCTGGAGTTGCGCCTGGTCATAAGCGCCGAAAGGCCCTTCGAAGGAGAAGCTGAAGTCGGTGACGTGGCGTTCTTCGCCCGCCGCCAGCGCCGCGCCCGCTCCAAGAGCGAGCGCGGCGAGGCCGGACAGAATGGTTCTCTTGATCATGTCGCCTGTCCTCTCTCGGCCGGTCATTCGGCGGGCTTGAGCGTGGCGTCCGCCGACGCCGTCCCGCGGGCGGGATAGTGCGCGGCGAAATCCTCCTCGATCGTCGCCGGCTGCGGCAGCGGCTTCTCGAGCAGCCCCAGGAGCGGCAGAATCACCAGGAAGAACACGAACCAGTAGAGCGTCGCCAGTTGGCTGATGATCACGTAGGGCTGCTCGGCCGGCATCGCGCCGCACCACATCAGGACGAAGAAGTTCACCACCAGAAGCCAGAACCAGACCTTGAACTGCGGACGGTAGCGGCCAGACCGCACCCGGCTGGTGTCGAGCCACGGCACCAGGAAGAGCACGATGATCGAGCCGAACATCGCGATGACGCCGCCGAGCTTGGAGCTGATGAACAGCACGTCGAAGGTGATCGCGCGCAACATCGCGTAGAAGGGCAGGAAGTACCACTCCGGCACGATATGAGCAGGCGTCACCAGCGGATTGGCCTCAATATAGTTGTCGGGGTGGCCGAGGTAGTTGGGCATGAACCCGACCACGGCGGCGAATATCGCCAGGATGAAGACCAGCGCGAACAGGTCCTTGATCACGAAGTAGGGCCAGAACGGCAGCGTATCGGCCTGCGCCTCGCGCTTGGACGTGCGGCGCACCTCGACCCCGGTGGGATTGTTGTTTCCGGTGGTGTGGAAGGCCCAGATATGCACAATCACCAACCCTGCGATCACGAAGGGCAACAGATAGTGCAGGCTGAAAAACCGGGTCAGAGTGGCGTTGTCCACCGCCGGCCCGCCAAGCAACCACGTCTGGATACTCTCGCCCACGAACGGAATCGCGCCGAAGAGCCCGGTGATCACCGTCGCGCCCCAGAACGACATCTGTCCCCAGGGCAGGACGTAGCCCATGAACGCGGTCGCCATCAT
>CAVOZD010000015.1:0-91646 GCA_963700835.1 uncultured Alphaproteobacteria bacterium | reverse complement strand
GGCGTTGCGCAGATCGCAGGTCGAGGTCAGGACCTCGCGCACCCCGGAGCCGGCGGCGATCCGGTCGCGGCCCTCGCGATAGGCCCGTGCGATGCCGTCGGTCAGCATGGTCTGGGCGCCAATCGGCTCCAGCGCCTTGCCTGCGGCGGCAATGAAGGCGTCGACCTCGGCTCCCGTGATCACGACGGCGATGCCGGGATTGGTGCAGAACTGGCCCGCCCCCATGGTGAGCGATGCCGCCCAGCCCTCGGCTATCGCCGCGCCCCGCGCCGCCGTCGCCTGCGGTAGCAGGAACATCGGGTTCACCGAGCCGAGTTCGCCGAAGAACGGGATCGGCTCGGGTCGCGCGGCGCAGAGATCGAAGAGCGCCCGGCCGCCCGCCAGCGAGCCGGTGAAGCCGACCGCCCGGATCAGCGGATGCTGCACAACCGCCTGCCCGACCTTCCGGTCGCCGCCCTGGATCTGCGAAAAGACCCCCGCCGGCATGTCGCAGGCGCGGATCGCCGAGTCTATGGCCTGCGCGACGATGTCCGACACGCCGGGATGGGCGGAATGGCCCTTGACCACCACCGGGCAGCCCGCCGCCAGCGCCGAGGCGGTGTCGCCGCCGGCGGTGGAGAAGGCGAGCGGAAAGTTCGAGGCGCCGAACACCGCCACCGGGCCGATGGGTCGCTGGATCATCCGCAGGTCAGGGCGCGGCAGCGGCTTGCGGTCTGGCAGGGCCGCGTCATGGCGGCGGTCGAGATAGTCGCCCTTTTCGATATGGCGCGCAAACAGGCGCAACTGGCCGACGGTGCGGCCGCGCTCGCCCTCTAGGCGCCCGGCCGGCAGCCCAGTCTCGCGCACTCCGGTCTCGGTGATCTCGGCGCCGCGAGCGTCAATCTCCTCGGCGATGCGGTCGAGAAACGCCGCCCGCGCCGCCCGCGTCGTATAGCCGTAGGTCCAGAACGCTTCTTCCGCCGCCTTGGCGGCGGCGTCGACGAGTTCGGGCGCGCCGACCGCAAAGGCGTCCGGCGGCCCTTCGACCGGCGTGTTGTGGAATTGCGCGCTTCCGTCGACCCATTGGCCGGCGATCAGGTGCTTGCCCTTCAGCATCTCGTGTTCCCCGATGGTTCAGATTAGGTCGCGCGCCGCCAGGTTGCGCATCAGCCGGCTCATGCCGAAGGTCCATTCGGGACATTCGGTCGAGAGCCGCACGGTGTTGGTCAGCCGTCCGAGGCCCGAGGCCGAGATCGTCACGACATCGCCCAGCTTGTGTGTGAACCCCTCGCCGGGCGAGCCGCGGTCTTGGGTCGGCGCGAAGAGCGTGCCGAGAAACAACAGCAGGCCGTCGGGATACTGGTGATGGCGGCCGATGGTCTGGCGCGCGAGGTCCGTGGGGTCGCGGCTGATCTCCTTCATCGAGGAATGGCCCTCGAGCACGAAGCCGTCGGGACCCTCGACCCGGAGGTCGAGTTCGGCGGCGCGTACGTCTTCGATCCCGAAGTCGGCGTCGAAGAGTTCGGATGAATGGCCCGATTGCGCAGGAAGCGTTGTTGTCCTTGGCCTTGGAAAGCAGAAGCGCCGACCGTCCCTCCACATCGCGCAGGTTCACGTCGTTGCCGAGCGTCGCCCCGACGATGTACCCGGTCGAGGCGATCGCGAGCACCACCTCGGGCTCGGGATTGTTCCAGCGCGAGATCGGATGCAGCCCGACCTCCGCGCCCGGACCGACCGCCGATAAAGGCTGCGCCTTGGAGAAGACCTCGGCGTCGGGGCCGATGCCGACCTCGAGGTACTGCGACCAGAGCCCCTCCCCGATCAACGCAGACTTCACCCGCGCCGCCGCCTCCGAGCCCGGAACGATGTCGCGCAGGCTGTCGCCGATCAGCGCGCCGATGCGGTCGCGCACCGCCTTGGCCCGAGCCGGATCGCCGGCTACCTGCTCCTCGATCACCCGCTCGACCATAGAATTCGCGAAGGTGACGCCACAGGCCTTGATCGCCTGAAGGTCGGAGGGCGCCAGCAGGTGAAGCCGTTCTAGATCGACCTCGGTTGCGGCGATCTCTGAGAGATCGCCTATGTCCCGGCCCGGGGCCTTCACAAGCCATCCCGCGGGATCGTCCATCTCGCAGACGTCTCGAGCGGTGGGCGCGTCTGTGCAGGTCACGTCGATGACCCGACCGGCGCGCACCGTTACGACGCAGGGACCCTCCACGGCCGGATCCCAGACCCGCCCGAGCAGCACTCCGGCCGCCGCGTCTCCCAGGATGTCGCCCATCGTCTCCCCCCGCCGTGCGCCGCGGCCCGGTTTCTCCGGGCTCGGGCCATACCATCGACGACGCGACTGTGGCCCGCAAGGCCGACTTTGCCGCCGTGGAGGCCCGCCGGCCTGCGGGGTCGCCGCTTTTTTGCCCATGCGGGTCCGGGAAAGCCCAAGGGATTACCATTGGCGCCGTTGAAAGTGCGTTCCGTGCGGCGGCGCTTCCGTTCCGGGCCCCGGCGCTTCAAGATCGTCGGCGTGGAGCGACACCCAATTCGGGAAGCGGGAGGCGAGCGCATGGCGGGATCGGAGAAGCGGGCGAGCATCCGGTTTCTTCTCAACGATCGTCGCGAGACGCTCGACGCCTGCCCGCCTGCCGCGACCCTGCTCGATTTCCTGCGCCTCGACCGGCGGTTAACCGGCACGAAGGAGGGCTGCGCCGAGGGCGACTGCGGCGCCTGCACCGTGCTGGTCGGACGCCTTGACGGCGACGTGCTGGTCTACGAGGCGGTCAACGCCTGCATCCGCTTTCTCGCCACGCTCGACGGCTGCCATGTGGTCACCGTCGAGGCCCTGGCGCAGGGCGGCGCGCTGCACCCGCTCCAGGAGGCGCTGGTCTCCCATCACGGCTCGCAGTGCGGTTTCTGCACGCCGGGGATCGTGATGTCGCTCTACGCGCTCTGGATGCGCCGGTCCGACGCCACGCGGGCCCAGATCGAGAAGGCGCTGCAGGGCAATCTCTGCCGCTGCACGGGCTATGCGTCGATCGTGCGCGCGGCCCAGGCCGCGGCTGCCGCCGATCCCGCCGCCGATCCACTGCTGGCCCGGCGCGACGAGGTGACTGCGGCCTTGCGCGAGATGCGCGATGGGGCGCGGGTCGAGACCGGCGCCGGCGCGGAGCTCTCGATCCTGCCGGCGGACGCCGAGGACCTCGCCGCGACGCTTGCCGAACGGCCGGACGCCACCATCGTCGCCGGCGCCACCGATGTCGGCCTCTGGGTAACAAAGCACCTCCAACCGATCGGACCGGCGGTCTTCATCGGGCACCTCTCAGAGCTGCGCCGGATCGAGGAGACCGACGACGGCCTGCTTCTCGGCGCGGGGGTCAGCTATTCCGACGGATACCAGGCGCTTGTCGCCCGCCATCCCGCCCTGCGCGAACTCTGGGATCGCATCGGCGGCGAGCAGGTCCGCAACATGGGCACCATCGGCGGCAACATCGCCAACGGCTCGCCGATCGGCGACACCCCGCCGCCCCTGATCGCGCTCGACGCCCGCCTTCGCCTGCGATCGTCGGCGGGCGCCCGCGAGATCGCTCTCGAGGACTTCTTCATCGACTACGGCCGCCAGGACCGTCGCCCGGGCGAGTTCGTCGAGGCGGTGTTCGTGCCCGACCTCCCCCAAGGCGCACGTTTCGCCGCCTATAAGGTCTCCAAGCGCCTCGAGGAGGACATCACCGCCGTGCTTGGCGCATTCCGACTTTCGCTCGACGAGGCGGGCGTCGTCAGCGATGTGCGACTGGTCTACGGCGGCATGGCGGGAACGCCGAAACGGGCGGCGCAAGCAGAGGCGGTGCTTACGGGACGGCGCTGGGACGCGGACGCGGTCGCGGCGGCGATGGATGCGCTCGCCTCCGACTTCACCCCGCTCGACGACTGGCGCGCTTCGGCTGCCTACCGGATGCAGGTCGCGCGGAACCTGATCCGCCGCTTCCATCTCGAGACCATGGGCGCCACCGGGCCGCTGCGCCTCGCGCGCGCCGTGGCCGAACCGGCGTGAGGTCGCGATCGTGAACCGCGGGATTACTCCCCCCGATCGCGTGCGCGGCGCCGCCAGTGATCCACTGCGCCATGACAGCGGCCACAACCACGTCACCGGCCGCGCGACCTACATCGACGACATGCCCGAGTCGGTGGGCGGCCTGCACGCATGCCTCGGGCTTGCCCAGCGCGCCCGGGCCCGCATCGTGGCGCTGGATCTTGACGCGGTTCGCGCGGCCCCCGGCGTCGTCGGCGTGCTGACGGCCGCCGACATTCCCGGCGAGAACGACGTGAGCCCGGTGGGCCGCCACGACGACCCGGTTTTCGCCGAGGGCGAGGTGTTCTTCCACGGCCAGCCGGTCTTCGCGGTCGTGGCCGAGACCCGCGACTCGGCCCGGCGCGCGGTCGCGCGCGCACGCATCGAGTACGACGACCTGCCTTTCGTGATCGACGTCGCCGATGCGCTGGAAGCGGGCGCCGAGAACGTCGTCGATCCCTTGAAGCTCGAGCGCGGCGACGTCACCCGCGGCCTGACGCGCGCCGCCCGCCGCATCGAGGGGCGCATGCGCATCGGCGGCCAGGATCATTTCTACCTCGAGGGCCAGATCGCCTTCGCCGTTCCCGGCGAGGACGGCGCGGTGACGGTGCACTCCTCGACCCAGCACCCCAGCGAGGTCCAGCACATGGTCGCCCATGTGCTCGGGCTCGCCTCGAACGCGGTGACGGTCAACATTCGCCGCATGGGCGGCGCCTTTGGCGGCAAGGAGACTCAGGCGAACCTCTTCGCCGCGGTGGCCGCGCTCGCCGCGACGAAGTTCGGCCGCGCGGTCAAGATCCGTCCCGACCGCGACGACGACATGATCGCCACGGGCAAGCGGCACGATTTCCTCGTCGACTACTCAGTCGGCTTCGACGACGCGGGCGTGATCGAGGCTGTCGAGGCGCGGTTTGCGGCGCGCTGCGGGTTCTCGGCCGACCTCTCGGGACCGGTCACCGACCGCGCGCTCTTTCACGCCGACAACTGCTACTTCTATCCCGCGGTGCGCCTGGTCTCGCGGCCGTTGCGCACCAACACCGTCTCGAACACCGCGTTCCGCGGCTTCGGCGGGCCGCAGGGCATGGTCGCCGCCGAACGCATCATCGAGGACATCGCCTACGCGCTAGGCCGCGATCCCCTCGAGATCCGGCGGGCGAACTTCTACCGGCCCGGCCGCGACGTGACGCCCTATCACCAGACGGTCGAGGACAACGTCATCGCGCGGATCGTCGACGAGCTCGAGGTCTCGGCCGACTACCAGGCCCGGCGCGCGGCGATCCTCGCGCACAATCGCGACGCCGCGGTAATCCGGCGCGGCATCGCGCTGACGCCGGTCAAGTTCGGGATCTCCTTCACCGCCACTTGGTACAATCAGGCCGGTGCGCTGGTGCATGTCTACCAGGACGGTTCGATGCAGCTCAGCCACGGCGGCACCGAGATGGGGCAGGGGCTGCACACCAAGGTCGCCCAGGTGCTCGCTGACGCGTTCCAGATCGACATCGACCACATACGCGTCACCGCCACCTCCACGAGCAAGGTGCCCAACACCTCCGCGACGGCGGCGTCCTCGGGCGCGGACCTCAACGGCATGGCCACCGCCGACGCCGCGCGCCAGATCAAGGAGCGGCTGATCGCCTTCGCCGCCGAGACCTACCAGACCCGGCCCGAGAACGTGCGGTTCGTGCCGAACCACGTGCAGATCGACGACCGGCTCATTCCGTTTCCGGACTTCATCAAGGCCGCCTACATGGGGCGGGTGCAGCTCTCGGCGGCGGGCTTCTACAAGACGCCGAAGATTCACTGGGACCGTTCGGCGGGCAAGGGGCGGCCCTTCTACTACTTCGCCTACGGAGCGGCGGTGTCGGAGGTCTCGCTCGACACGCTCACCGGCGAGTACCAGATCGACCGAACCGACATCCTCCACGACGTCGGCAAGTCGCTCAATCCGGCGCTCGACATCGGCCAGATCGAGGGCGGCTTCGTGCAGGGCGCGGGGTGGCTGACCACCGAGGAACTCTGGTGGGACAAGGACGGCCGGCTGCGCACCCATGCGCCCTCGACCTACAAGATCCCGCTGGCCTCGGACGCGCCGCGCGACTTCAACGTGGCGCTGGCGGAGTGGAGCGAGAACGCCGAGCCCACGATCAAGCGCTCCAAGGCGGTCGGCGAGCCGCCGTTCATGCTGGCGATCTCGGTGCTCGAGGCGCTGTCGATGGCGGCGGCTTCGGTGGCCGACTACCGCATTGCGCCGCGCGTCGACGCGCCGGCGACGCCGGAGCGCCTCCTGATGGCCATGGAGCGCATGCGCGCGGAGGCGGGCGCATGATCCGGGACGCCGCTGATCTGTTGTCCGGCACGGTGCCCTGCGCGCTGGTCGAGATCGTCGATGCCCGCGGTTCGGTCCCTCGCGAGGTCGGCGCCTGGATGCTGGTGACCGCGGAGGCCTTCGCCGGCACAATCGGCGGCGGTCAGCTCGAATACATTGCGCTCGATAACGCCCGCAGGCTTCTGCGCGCGGGTGCTGCGGCGGAGACGCTGGACGTGCCGCTCGGCCCTGAGATCGGCCAGTGTTGCGGCGGCCGGGCCCGCCTGCGCATAGCCCGCGTCGGAGCAGCGGCGCGCGCGGCGTTGGCTGCAAAGCTCGCCGAACGGCGGGCCTCGCGGCCGCAGGTGCTGGTCTTCGGCGCGGGCCACGTCGGGCGGGCCCTCATCGCCGCGCTCGATCTCCTGCCGGTGCGCGCGATCCTGATGGATGGCCGCGCGTCCGAGCTTGCCTTCGCGCCCGGGACCGCGGAGACGCGCCTAGTGGCGCTTCCGGAGGCCGAGGTCGCCGCCGCTCCGCCGGGCAGTGCCTTCGTGGTGCTCACCCACGATCACGCGCTCGACTTCCTGATCGCGGACGCGGCGCTCGCGCGGGGCGACGCAGCCTATGTCGGGCTTATCGGCTCAAAGACCAAGCGCGCGCGCTTCGCTGCCTGGCGAGCCGAGACGGGAACGCCGCGCGCCGCGGCGCTTTCTGGCCTGACTTGCCCGATCGGCGGCCCCTCCGGCGACAAGCGACCCCAGGTCATCGCCGCGATGACTGTCGCCGAGATCATGCGTCGTCTCGCGGCGACGCCCGGAACCGGGACCGCCGCGTTCCCCAGGAGCAAGGTTGCCTGCAATGACTGACGCCTCCCCGCCGCGGATAGAGATGCGCGGCGTGACCAAGCAGTTCCCGGGCGTGCTCGCCAACGACCGGGTCAGCTTCGCGGTCCGCCCCGGCGAGATCCACGCCCTGCTCGGCGAGAATGGCGCCGGCAAGTCGACGCTGGTGAAGATGATCTACGGGGTCATGCAGCCCGACGCCGGGGAGATCGTCTGGGACGGCTCCCCGGTCCGGGTCGCGAGTCCCAAGGCGGCGCGCGCCATTGGCATCGGCATGGTGTTCCAGCACTTCTCGCTCTTCGAGGCGATGACCGTGCTCGAGAACATCGCGCTCGGCATGGACGCGAGCCTGAGCCGCCGGGCGCTCGAGGCCGAGATCGCGGCGGTGATGAAGCGCTACGCGCTGACCCTCGATCCGCACCGGGTGGTCAGCACGCTCAGCGTCGGCGAGCGCCAGCGCATCGAGATCGTGCGCGCGCTGCTTCTGGAGCCCAAGCTCCTGATCATGGACGAGCCGACCAGCGTGCTGACGCCGCAGGAGGTGGCGCTGCTCTTCAGGACGCTGCGCCAGCTTGCGGCCGGGGGCTGCTCGATCCTCTACATCTCCCACAAGCTACACGAGATAAAGGAGCTGTGCGACACCGCGACCATCCTGCGCGGCGGCAAGGTCGTGGGCGTCTGCGATCCCCGCGTCGAGAGCTCCAAGAGCATGGCCGAGATGATGATTGGCGGCAGCCTCAAGCAGATCGTCAAGGCGGAGGGGCGCGTGTTCGGCCCGCCCAAGTTCGTGGTGCGCGCGCTCAACGTGCCCAAGAGCGGCGATTTCGGCGTGGCGCTGCGCGACGTCTCGCTCGCGGTCCACTCCGGGGAGATCCTCGGCGTCGCGGGCGTCGCCGGCAACGGCCAGAACGAACTCCTGCTCGCGCTCGGCGGCGAGATCCCCGCCGCGGACGCGGGCTCGATCACCCTCGACGGCCAGCCCGTCGGCCGGGGCGGGGTCGGCCCGCGCCGCTCCGCCGGTCTATGCGCGGTGCCCGAGGAGCGCAACGGCCACGCGGCGGTGCCGGAGTTCTCGCTCGCCGACAACGCCGTGCTGACCGCGCGCGACCGCATGGGCCTTTCCCGCGGCGGCCTCGTGAACACTGGGCGGGCCCGCGACTACTGCGCCGAGGTGATCCGCGGCTTTGCGGTCAAGGCGACGGGGCCCGAGGCGCTGGCCGAAAGCCTCTCGGGCGGCAACCTTCAGAAGTACATCATGGGCCGGGAGATCCTGCAGACCCCGGAGGTGCTCGTGGTCTCGCAACCGACCTGGGGCGTCGATGCCGGCGCGGCGGCCGCCATCCACCAGGCGCTGGTCGATCTGGCCGCGCGCGGCTCGGCAATCGTGGTCATCAGCCAGGATCTCGACGAGTTGCTGGCGCTCTCGGACGGGATCGCGGTCATCAACAACGGCTCGCTGTCGCCTGTGATGCGCGTGGCCGAGGTGGAGATCGACGAGCTCGGCCTCTTGATGGGCGGCGTGCACGGCGATCCCGAGGCCACCGAGGCCCTCGCCCACGATCCCGGCCTCGCCGGCCTCTACGACGCCACCGCGGAGAACGCCCATGCGCATTGAACTGGAGCGACGCAAGGAAATCAGCCGGTCGATGGTCTGGCTGACCCCGGTGATCGCGGTGGCGGCGACCATGCTGACCGGTGCCATCATCTTCACCCTGATCGGCGACAACGGCGCGCGGGCGGTCTGGGAGATCTTCGTGGCCCCGTTGATCGAGGTGAACCGCTGGCAGGACCTCGGGGTCAAGGCCGCGCCGCTGATCATCATCGCGGTCGGGCTCTCCTTCGGCTTCCGCGCCGGCGTGTGGAACATCGGCGCAGAGGGGCAATACGTGATGGGCGCTCTCGCCGGAACCGGCGTCGCCCTCGCCACCTGGGGCATGGAGGGCGCCTGGATCCTGCCTGCGATGTGCGTCGCCGGCGTGCTCGGCGGCATGGCCTGGGCGGCGTTTCCGGCGGTCCTGCGCACACGGCTCGGGGTCAACGAGATCCTGACGAGCCTGATGCTGACCTATGTGGCCATCCAGTTTCTCTACTGGCTGATGAACGGGCCCTGGAAGGACCCGATGGGCTTCAACTTCCCCCAGACCCGGCTCTTCACCGACGCCCAGCTTCTGCCCACGGTGATACCGCGCACCATCGTGCATCTGGGCGTTCCGCTCGCTTTTCTTGTCGCGATCCTCGCCTGGGTGGTGATGAAGAAGTCGGTCTTCGGCTTTCAGGTCCGGGTGGTGGGCAGCGCCCCGCATGCGGCGCGCTACGCCGGCTTCGACGCCAACCGCACGGTCTGGGCGACGCTGATGATCGGCGGCGGACTGGCCGGGCTTGCGGGCATCCTCGAGGCCGCCGGGCCCTTCGGCCAGATGGTGCCGCAGTTTCCCACCGGCTACGGCTTCACCGCGATCATCGTGGCCTTTCTGGGCCGGCTGAACCCGCTCGGCATCGTGCTCGCAGGCATCGTGATGGCCGTTACCTACATCGGCGGCGAGAACGCACAGACGCGGCTCGGGCTGCCCGACGCCGCGGCGGGGCTCTTCCAGGCGATGACGCTCTTCTTCCTGCTCGCCACCGACGTGCTCGTGCGGTACCGGATCCGGATCGCCGGAACCCAGGCGGGCGCGGCGTCATGAGCGCGGTCGTGCTCGTCTCGATGCTGATGGCGATCGTCGGCGTCTCGACCCCGATCCTGCTCGCCGCCTTGGGCGAACTCGTGGTGGAGAAGTCGGGCGTGCTCAACCTCGGCGTCGAGGGCATGATGCTGATCGGCGCCATCACCGGCTTTGCGGTGACCTTCACGACCGGCTCGCCCTGGATCGGCGTGATCGCCGCGGCCCTTGCGGCAATGCTCTCCGCGCTGCTCTTCGGCTTTCTGACCCTGACCCTGACCTCGAACCAGGTCGCGACCGGACTCGCGCTCACCATCTTCGGCATCTCGCTCTCGTCGCTTGTGGGCGAGAACTTCGTGGGCCTGACCATCTCGCCCTTCGGATCGTTCTTCCCCGATGCGCTGGCCGACCATCCGACGCTGCGGCTGGTCTTCGGGCACTCGCCGATCGTCTATTTCTCGCTGATCATGACCGCGGCGGTCTGGTGGTTCCTCGAGCGCACCCGCGGCGGGCTGATCCTGCGCGCAGTGGGCGAGAACGACCACTCGGCGCATTCGATCGGCTATTCGGTTATCGGCGTGCGCTACGCCGCGGTTGCGTTCGGAGGCGCCATGGCCGGGGTCGCGGGAAGCTTCTACTCGATGATGCTGACGCCCATGTGGGCCGAGCAACTGACCGCCGGGCGCGGCTGGATCGCGCTGGCGCTCGTCGTCTTCTCGATCTGGCGGCCCGGCCGGCTTCTGCTCGGCGCCTATCTCTTCGGACTTGTGATGACGCTGGAATTGCAGAGCAAAGCGGCCGGCTATACCTTCCTGCCGCCCGAATTCATGGCGGCGCTGCCCTACATCGCCACCGTGGTGGTTCTGGCGCTGATATCGATGCGACGGAGCGGCGCCACTGCTGCGCCGGCCTGTCTGGGCAAGCCGTTCAAACCCGCCACGTGACGACGACCACAAACTCAAGGACAAACAACAGGAGAGGCTGAACATGATCCATCTCAACCGTCGCCGCGTGCTCGGCGCGCTCGGCGCAACCGCGGCGCTTCCGCTCGCGCCGAGGTTTGCGCTGGCCCAGGAGCCGCTGAAGGTCGGCTTTGTCTACATCGGCCCGGTGGGCGACTTCGGCTGGACCTACGCTCATGACCAGGGCCGGCTCATGCTCGAGGAGGAGCTCGGCGACGCGGTGCAGACCACCTATGTCGAGAACGTCGCCGAGGGACCCGACAGCGAGCGGATCATCCGCCAGCTCGCCGACGAGGGCAACAAGCTGATCTTCACCACCTCGTTCGGCTACATGAACCCGACCATCAAGGTCGCCAAACAGTATCCGGACGTGTTCTTCGAGCATGCTACCGGCTACCAGCGCGCAGACAACGTCTCGACCTACAACGCGCGCTTCTACGAGGGTCGCGCGGTGCTTGGAACCATCGCGGGCATGATGTCGGAGACCGGCAAGGCCGGCTACATCGCCTCCTTCCCGATCCCGGAGGTCGTGATGGGCATCAACGCGTTCCAGCTCGCAGCGCAGAGGGTGAACCCGGACTTCGAGACCCAGGTGGTGTGGGTCTCGACCTGGTACGACCCGGCCAAGGAGGCCGACGCGGCGCGCGCGCTGCTCGATCAGGGCGCCGACGTGATCACCCAGCACACCGACAGCCCCGCGGCGCTTCAGGCCGCCGAGGAACGCGGCGCCTTCGCCTTCGGCCAGGCGTCAGACATGTCGCGCTTCGCTCCGAACGCGCATCTCACCGCGATCGAGGATCGCTGGGGTCCCTACTACGTCAAACGCGCCAAGGACGTGATCGCGGGAACCTGGGAGTCTACCGACACCTGGGCGGGCATGGTCGACGGTGAGGTGGTCATGTCGCCCTATCGCGACAACGTGCCGCCCGAAGTCCAGGAGGCCGCCAAGGCGATCGAGGCGGGCATCCTCGACGGCTCGTTCCATCCCTTCACGGGTCCGATCTTCGACACCTCCGGAACCGAACGCGTCGCCGCCGGCGAAACCGTCCCCGACGCCGACCTGGCGGTGATGGACTGGTACGTGCAGGGCGTCCTGGGCGTCGAGGGCTAGACCGGCGACGCGGAGTTCGCCTCCGGGGGCGGCCGATCGGGCCGTCCCGCCTTTCCAGCGGTGCCGGTCGCGACGGCCGGCTCCGGCAGGGCCTCGATCGCGGCGATCTCCGAGCGGAGGCGTGCGCTCATGAAGTCCATGAAGACCCGCGTCTTGGGATCGATCAGCCGCTTGTGGGGATAGAGGATGGCGAGATCGGCCGGTGCCGGAGGCGTGTCAGTCAGCACCTCTACCAGCCGACCGGCGGCGAGGTGGCGGGCGACGAGAAACCTTTCGCGGTTTACTATCCCGTGCCCGGCGAGCGCCCAGTCGGTCAGCACCTCGGCGCAGTCGCTGTCGAAGGGACCGGCGAGATCGAACCTGCGCGGGCCCTCTGGCGTGGTCAGCGTCCACTGGTACTCCGGGCTGCCGGTGTAGCGCAGCAGCAGGCAGCGATGCCCGCCCTCGACGAGGTCGCGCGGTGTACGCGGGATCCCGTGGCGCGCGACGTAGTCCGGGGCGGCGCAGAGCACGCGCGGGCATTCGACCACCCGAAGCATCCGCAGGTTGCTGTCCTTGATCACCCCGAGCGTGATGCCCGCGTCGACGCCCTCGGTCAGCAGATCGACCAGATGGTCGGTGAGCAGAAGCCGCACCGAGATCTCGGGAAACCGCGCGCGGAAATCCGGGATCGCCGGAGCGACGAGCCGCCGGCCGAGTTCCAGCGGCGCGGTAACCCGGATCGCGCCCCGCGGGGCCGCGGCGATGCTCGACACCGCCGCCTCCGCTTCGGTCAGCGCGTCGAGCACGCGGATCGCCGCTTCGTAGAGCGCATGGCCCTGGGCGGTCGGGGTGAGTTTGCGCGTGGTCCTGTTGAACAGTCGCACGCCGAAATGCTGCTCGAGCTTCTTGAGCCGCGCGCTCGCCACCGCCGGCGTCAGCCGCTGGTCGTGGCCCGCCGTCGACAGGTTGCCGAGTTCGTAGATCCGCGTGAAGAGCCGCAGGTTTTCGACGTACGACATGTCCGGACGCTATCAACCTCGCACGCCTGCTTGGAAGCGGCGACCTTCGCCCGACCCCGCCTTCCGCTTGAAGGACATTCCAACGCCACGCGGGTAGCGCCGGCGCGCCGCCTCTGGAAGAGTGCATGCGCCCATCAACGAAGAAGCGACTCGCCGCCATGCCCGACCGGATGATCCGAGGCCGCCTGTTCTGGTTCCATGACGCGCCCGAGGGTGGGGCGGAGACCTGGCGCTACATCGAGGACGGCGCGCTGCTGGTCGAGAACGGCCGCATCCTCGCATCGGGCAGCCACGCCGAGGTCGCGCCTTGCGCCGGCGACGCGCCCGTCGACGATCACCGGCCCCGGCTGATCACGCCGGGCTTCATCGATCCGCACATCCATTTCCCGCAGACCCAGGTGATCGGCTCCTACGGGGCGCAGCTCCTCGACTGGCTCAACACCTACACCTTCGTCGAGGAACAGCGCTACGCCGACCCCGCCCATTGCGCGCGCATGGCGACGCACTTCTTCGACGAGCTGATCCGCAACGGCACCACCACCGCCGTCGCCTTCTGCTCGGTGCACCGCGCCAGCGCCGAGGCGTTCTTCTCCGAGGCGCTGCGCCGCGACCTGCGCATGATCGGCGGCAAGGTGATGATGGACCGCAACGCGCCCGACGCGCTGCGCGACACCGCACAATCGGGCTACGACGACAGCAAGGCGCTGATCGCGGCCTGGCACGGGCGCGGGCGGCTCGGCTACGCCATCGCGCCGCGCTTCGCCATCACCTCGAGCCCGGCCCAGCTCGAGGCCGCCGGCGCGCTCGCCGCACAGCATCCCGACTGCCACGTCCAGACGCATCTGTCGGAGAACGCCGCCGAAATCGCCTTCACCCGCGAGCTCTATCCCGCCGAAGCCGACTACGCCGGGGTCTACGAGCGCTTCGGCCTTGCGGGGCCGAACACGCTGTTTGGCCACTGCATCCACCTTGGCGACCGCGAGCTCGGCGTGCTGTGCGACAGCGGTGCTGTGGCGGTCTTCAACCCGACCTCGAACCTCTTTCTGGGGAGCGGCCTCTTCGATCTTGCGCGACTGAGCGGAGCCGGCGTGCGCACGGCCGTCGCGACCGACGTCGGTGGAGGCACCAGTTTCTCGATGCTGCGCACGCTGTCCGAAGCCTACAAGGTGCTGCAGCTCCAGGGCCAGAGCCTTACGCCGATGATGTCCTTCTACATGATGACGCTTGGCAACGCCCGAGCCCTCGGCCTCGAGGCGCGCATCGGGCATCTCGATCCGGGCGCGGACGCGGACTTCGTGGCGCTCGACGTCGCCGCCACTCCGGCGATGGCCGCGCGCGCGGCGACGCTGCGTTCGCTGTCCGAAGAACTTTTCGTGCTCCAGACCATGGGGGACGACAGGTGCGTCGCCGAGACCTACGTCGCCGGCTGCCCGGCCAAGAGCGCGCTCGCCGCCGCGCTCCGTTTCGATCCGGTCACTCCGGCAGTTTGAGAACCGTGCTGCGCTGACCACCCTGCAGAAGAACGGAAGACCGCTCAATCGCGGCGACCTGCACGCCCTGGATCGTGTCGCCGCGTTCGACCTTTGTCACCTTGCCATTGGGAAGGCGGACGAGCGCATGCCGCCCGTTCGAGGAGCCGAACACGCCGATCAGAGAGATGTCGTTGCGCGACAGCCCGACCTTCTCGCGCGCCGCAACCGCCCGGACCTGCGTGGGAGCGGGTGCCGGGGCCGACTTGGGAGCCGGGGGCGCGGCCGAAGCCACCGCCATCGGCTTGGAGGCGACGACCGGTTTCGGAGCCGCGACAGCAACGGCGGGCTTCGGTGCCGCCGCCGCGGCGGCGGCAACTGCGAGAGCGACCGCGGCCTGGGTGGACGGTTGCGACGGCGTGGGCGCAGGCCGCGCGGCGATCCGGCGCGGCTCGGGCGGCGCTATGCGTGACGAGAGCGCCACGCTCTGGGAGACGCTCGCGCTGGGTGAGGCGGCCGCGGGCGCCGGAGCCGCGGCCGCTACGGTCGCCCTGGGCTTGGGGCGTGGGCCGGCAGGCGCCGCCGGCGCGGCGGCGGCCTCGGGCGGCTGCGCAGCGGGAGCCTGCGGCGCCTCGGCCTGGGGTTCGGGCGTGCTGACGGGTTCGGCGACAGGCGGCTCCGGAGCCGCCGTGGCGGGCGCCGCCAGCGCGCGTCGCATGGGGCGGCTGCTCAGCACGGTAACGCGCGTATCAGCCACGGAGTCGCCGTGGGTCTGCTCCGCCGCAGCTTCGCGCCCTACGGCCGCGACAGCCTCCGTCGCCACTGTGGGACGCGGCATCGCGGGGCCGCTCCGGGTCGCGACCGTGACCGGCGAAACCTGGGGCGCCGCTGCGACTTCCTCTTTGCGGGGCCGCGCCGCCGCTTGGGAAGGAGTGGCGACCTCCGGCTCGACGTTGGCGAGCGCCAGAGGCCGGATCTGCGTCGCCGAGGCCTCGTCGACCGGAAAGATCACGCCGTCCTTCCGCGGGGCGGCTGGCTTGGGACCCGATTGCTCGGGCCTCGCCGCGACCTCGGTCCCGGCCTCGCTCTGCGCGGCGACGCCTGCCGTGGCGGCAGGCTCTTCGTCTCCCCACGGCCAGAGCGCGAGACCCGCCACCAGCGCGAAACCCGCAACAGCGCCGGCGGCGAGCGGCAGGGGCGCCGCCCAGGGCGACGCAGGCTGCGCGGCCGGCAGTCGCAAGCGGCCGGCTGCATCGGCCATGAACCGCGGCGCGCGCCAGCCGCCCTGGGTCAGGCGCGCCTGCAGGGTGCGCCGGTCGGGCAGGCTGAGGCGTACCGGCGCGGCGCGCCAGTCAGACTGTGTGATCTGGCGGGCCTGCGCGCCCATCGAAAAAAACGCTGCTTTCGCCTTCGAGAGCGCGGGCGCGAGCGTGACCGCCGGCAGACGCGCGCCGAGCCCGGCCCGGGCCGAGTGCGCCGCCGCCGGGCGCAGTCGCCGCGGCCGATCGATGCGGGCGAAGAGCGGTTCGGCCTCGAAGCCGGGAAACTCGCCGGCGCCAGTTATCCCGATCGGGCTCACACCCATCCGTCGCAGATAGGCCAGTGACTCGGTCAGCGTGCTCCGCCGCACGGCCGCCGCGCCGACCGATCCGTCGCGCCCCTCGCGGCCCAGGGCGATTTCAACATCTTCAGGCGCGCATCGGAACGCCACCGCTGCGGCCCACCGCACCCGGTCGGCCGGGGCCCCCGGGCCGTCGGGCGTCAGGTTCCGCCAGACCTCCGCTTCCGGCAGCGCCAGAATGCAGGCTGCGCCATCGCGGCTCAGCCGGTCGGCCATGGCCTCGAGGTCGTGCGCAAGGGTCGGTCCGGCCAGATCCGCGACCTCGATCGGGGCCGCGAGATCGGGCGCGACGAGACGCGCGTCCGGATAATCAATCTCGAGCCGGTAAACCGGCCCGTGAAGGGGTGTGCTGCTCATGCCTGCCTCGATCGTTGTCGAGTTTCGTTTGGCCGAAGATTATCGCAACCCGGGCCCTGTCGCCAGCAAAATGCGGGTTACGCACGCAAGTTTTTGTTGCGAATGCAATTCACCTGCGCACATCTTGCGCCAACTTCATCAACAGGAGGCCGCATGCGCCGGTTCGCCCTCGTTCTCGTCCTGGCCGTTCACGCCACCAGCGTCTCCGCCCAGGAGGTCGCGCCGCCCCGAACCCTCGTGGTCACCGGCTCGGCCCAGGTATCCGCTCCCCCGGACCTCGCCACGGTCAACGCCGGAGTCGAGACCGCCGCCGACACTGCGGCGGAAGCGGTTGCGGCGAATGGCGCGGTCATGGCCCGCGTCATCGCAGCGCTCGAGGCGGCCGCCCTCGCTCCGGAGGATTACCAGACGACCGGCTTCGACGTCTCCGAGATCTGGGAGGACGGCGGCGCGCCGGACGGCAGGCGCGACGTGACCGGATACCGCGTCTCGAACGCGCTGACGATCCGCGTCCGCGATGTCTCGGCCGTGGGCGGCCTCATCGACTCACTGTCGGCTGCGGGCGCCAACCGCTTTCACAGTCTCGTCTTTTCCATCGATGACCCCGAGCAGTTCGTCGACGCCGCCCGGCGCGACGCCGTGGCCGAGGCGCGTCGCAAGGCCGACCTCTTCGCCGGGGCCGCGGGCGTCACGCTCGGCCCTGTTCTGACCCTGCGCGAGGGCATGCGCGGCTTCGATCCCGGACCCTTCGCCGCAACCCGCGCCGAGGCGGCGATGGACACGCCCATCGCTGCGGGATCGGTCCGGCTCGGCGCCGACGTCGAGATCGTCTACGCCATCGAATGACCGCTCAGGCGGTCGCCGCCGCCAGCGCCTCGTCGAGATCGCCGATGATGTCGGCCACGTCCTCGATGCCGATCGAGAGCCGCACCACGTTCGGCGCCGCGCCTGCGGCCTCCTGCTGCGCCTCGGTGAGCTGGCGATGGGTGGTCGAGGCCGAATGGATGATCAGCGAGCGGGTGTCGCCGAGGTTGGCGACATGGCTGAACAGCTTGACCGAATCCACCAGCTTCACGCAGGCGTCGTAGCCGCCCTTCACGGCGAAGGTGAATATGGCTCCACATCCCTTTGGATAAAGACGCTGCGCCCGCTCGGCGTACTTTGACGACGGCAGGCCCGCATAGGTGACATGCTCGACGCGGTCGTCCTTCTCCAGCCATTCGGCGACGGCCCGGGCGTTGGCGACATGGCGTTCCATCCGCAGGCTTAGCGTCTCGATGCCAAGCAGCGTCTGGAAGGCGGTCGTCGGGGCCATGGTCATGCCGAGGTCGCGCAACCCGATGGCGATGCCATGGAAGGTGAAGGCCATCGGCCCGAACGTCTCGTGGAACTTCAGCCCGTGATAGGCAGGCTCCGGCTCTGTCAGCGACGGGAACTTCGTCGAGGCGCTCCAGTCGAACCGGCCCGAGTCGACGATCACCCCGCCGGTTACCGTGCCGTTTCCGGTGAGATACTTGGTGGTTGAGTGCACCACGATGTCGGCGCCCATCTCGATCGGCTTGCAGAGCCAGGGCGTTGCGGACGTGTTGTCCACGATCAGCGGCACCCCGAGCCGCTTCGCCACCTCCGCCACCGCCGGGATGTCGGTGACGTAGCCGCCGGGATTGGCGATCGATTTGCAGAAGATCGCCTTGGTGTGGTCGTCGGCCATGTCCTCGATGGCGAGCAGGTCGTCGAAGTCCACGAACTCCGCCGACCAGCCGAAGCGCCGGATCGTGTTGCTGAACTGGGTGACGGTGCCGCCGTAGAGCCGGGTGGAGGCGATGATGTTGTCGCCCGGTCGCATCAGCGGAAAGAGCGCCATGATCTGCGCGGCGTGTCCCGAGGAGCAGCACACGCCGCCGACCCCGCCCTCGAGCGTGGTCACGCGCTCGGCCAGCACCGACACGGTCGGATTGGTCAGCCGGGAATAGATGTATCCGACTTCTTGGAGGTTGAAGAGCTTGGCCGCATGCTCGGCGTCGCGGAACACATAGGCCGTGGTCTGGTAGATCGGCGTCTGTCGCGCGCCGGTCGCAGGGTCGGGGCTCGCGCCCGCATGGATTTGCAGCGTGTCGAATCCGTAGGACTTTTCGCTCATGACCGTTACTCTCCCCGTGTCCGGTTTGCGCCGGACGCTATGCGACCGGGGCGCGGCTGGCAACAGGCCGCGCCGGCGGCGGAGGCGCGGGCCCGACAAGCGCCGCGCCGACCTCGCGTGCGAACCGAGGCCGCCCGCCGCGCGCGCTCAGCCCGATAGACACGTCACGTATCTCCCGCCCGGTGAGCGCCTTGGCTATTCGCCATCGCCGACGCCGCCGCTCGCGTGTGGAGCGCGCCAGGCCTGAAGCGCAGCCATCGCCTCGGCCGCCGTCTCGACATGGGTCACGAGCTTCACGTCCTCGGGTGAGATCGTGCCGGCCGCGACGAGCGCCTCCCAGTCGATCACGCGCCGCCAGAACGTCTCTCCGAAGAGCAGGATCGGCAGAGCCGCCATGCGGCGCGTCTGCACGAGCGTCAGCGTCTCGAACAACTCGTCGAGCGTGCCGAAGCCACCCGGAAACACCGCCACCGCCCTGGCGCGCATGAGGAAGTGCATCTTGCGGATACCAAAATAGTGGAAGTTGAACGACAGCTCCGGCGTGCCGTAGAGGTTGGGAACCTGTTCGTGCGGTAGCACGATGTTGAGGCTGATCGAGCAGCCGCCCGCCTCCGCCGCACCGCGGTTGCCGGCCTCCATTACGCCCGGGCCGCCGCCGGTGCAGATGACGTCCTCCGTGCAGCCTGTCTCGACCGACCGCGCCGTGCACAGACGCGCGAAGGCCCGCGCCTCCTCGTAGTAGCGCGACATGGCGCGCGCCGTTTCGGTGGCGTCCGGGCCAAGATGCTCCGGATCGCGGATGCGCGCGCCGCCGAACATCACGATGGTCGAGACGATGCCGCGTTCGGCCATCGCCAGTTCGGGCTTCAGAAGCTCAAGCTGAAGCCGGACCGGGCGCAGCTCGTCACGGGTCAGGAAGTCGGGGTCGTCGAAGGCCAGACGGTAGCTCGGCGAGCGGGTCTGCGCGGTCTCCGGAACGGCCTCGGAGATCTCGACGTCGCGCCGGGCGTCGGGAAAACGCCGTCGGGGGCGGTTTGGCTCGGGTTTTCTGTTCATGGGCGCGGCATTACAGCCTGCGCCGGCGTCCCGCCAGCCCCGGAGGCCGGGTCAGAGCGTATCGCGCGCCACCGCACCGCCTTTCCCGATCAACCGCGGCGACCGACCGGGCGTTTCGAGACAGCCGAGATCGACCGAGGGATCGTCGTCGACGACGAACAGATCCGCCAGCGCCCCGGCGCCATCGCGCCGAGCGGGCCTCCGTGGGGCGCGCGCGGCCCTGACAGCGCACGCGCCGCCTGCGACATGCGCGCCGTCCGGCTCCGCGCCGGCATGGAGCCTCGCTTAATCTCGGGTCGGCGCGCGAATTGCCAGCGGGGCGCGGGGGCTCTATAGCCTCGCGCTGACCCGGACAGTGCGAGGCCCCCGATGACAGAGATTGCGCGCGCGGAGCTCGAAGCCGCCATAGAGGCGGCCTGGGAGGACCGCGACTCGGTGACGCCCCAGACCGGCGGCGCGACGCGCGCGGCGGTCGAGACCACGCTCGCGGCGCTCGACATGGGCGCGCTGCGCGTGGCTGAGCGCGGGCCCGACGGGGTCTGGTCGGTCAACCAGTGGGCCAAGAAGGCGGTGCTGCTCGGCTTCCGGCTGCGGGACATGGACATGCAGTCCGGTGGGCCGCAGGACGGCGGCTGGTGGGACAAGGTGGACTCGAAGTTCCAGGGCTGGACAGCGCACGACTGGCGCGCCGCGGGCTTCCGAGCGGTGCCGACCTGCGTGGTGCGCCGCTCGGCCTACATCGCGCCCGGCGTCGTGCTCATGCCCTGCTTCGTCAATCTCGGCGCGCATGTGGGCGAGGGAACCATGGTCGACACTTGGGCCACTGTCGGCTCCTGCGCGCAGATCGGGCGCAACGTGCATCTCTCCGGCGGGGTCGGCATCGGCGGCGTGCTCGAGCCGATGCAGGCCGGCCCGACGATTATCGAGGATGACTGCTTCATCGGCGCGCGCTCCGAGGTGGTCGAGGGCGTCATCGTGCGCGAAGGCTCGGTGCTGGGCATGGGAGTCTTCATCGGCCAGTCGACAAGGATCGTCGACCGCGAGACCGGTGCGGTCATGTACGGCGAGGTGCCCGCGGGCTCGGTGGTCGTGGCCGGCTCGACGCCGTCGAAGGGCGGCGTGCACCTCTATTGCGCGGTCATCGTGAAGCGCGTGGACGCCAGGACCCGGTCGAAGACCTCGATCAACGACCTGCTGCGCGACTGAGCCGGCGATGGTCCAGCAGGTCTACACCCTCGTCGTCGAGGTCGGACGCAAGCCCGGCGACGGCCTGCCGGGGAAGGCGACCGGCGCGGGGCTGGTCTGCTACGCCGCCGGCGTCGACGAGGCCGAGGCGGTCCGGGAGACCGTCGCGGTTCTCAAGCGGGCCGATCTCGCGCCCCTTGATGTCACCGGGCACGGGACGCTGGACGAGCGGCTGGAGGCGGGCGACGAGATCCCGGACGAGGAACGCGCCCTCATGGCGCGGGCGCTCGCCGAAAACGCGGTGATCGTGGCCGAGATGACGCCGTTCTTCGACGAGGCCGCCGACGCCGGTTAGCGCGCCGCCGCTGCTTCGGCTCTGTCCGCCGACGCCGGGGGACCCGAAGGCCCGGCCCCGGCGGGCTTTGGAGTGTGTTACGGGGGCGTAACACGCGTGCAATTCCGGTTATGTGATTGATTCTGAAGCGGTTAATCTTCGTTAATCGCTGACGTAACACGGTTCGAGGCCGCGGCGGGTCCGGTTGGGCCTTCATCGGCGGAGCGATGTGAGGCCGGCGGCGGCCGACCGTGGGAGCGCGCGCAGCGCCTGCCGATTGGGCAGGCGGGCGCAGCGTTTGCGCGACCCGGAGGGCGCTGTGACCGCCCGCGCCGCGCTCCGACTCAGAGCTTCACCGAATCGGGATCGAAGTCGCGGATCAAGGCGGTGAGCTTCGGCTCGTTCACCTTCTTGGCCGCCTTGCCGGGCGTGAACCACTTGACCCGGCGCTGGCCGGTCTCGGGGTAGGTGGCCAGCATCTCGCGCACCAGCAGGGGATAGACCCGCACCATGCAGGGCACCAGCCGCCCCTTGCCGAGCCACTTCGAATAGGTGAAGTGGCCGATGCTCTCGTCGCCGATCGCGCCGCGGATGCCGGCCTCCTCATAGGCCTCCCGCGCGGCCGCCTGCAACTCGGTCCGGTTGCGCATGGTCCAGCCCTTGGGGATCACCCAGCGCCCGGTGTCGCGGCTGGTCACCAGCAGGATCTTGTGGCCCGATTTCGTGCGCCGGTAACACAGCGCCGCAACCTGCAACCCGTGGGTCGCCGAGGTCTTCTTGCCGTCGGCGAGGGCCCGGATTTCCGGCTTGAGACTCGTAAACTTCGTCAACGCACTCCGTCCTCAATCCTGAGTTGAGCATACGGAGACTATCTAACCCCGTAATAGAAACCAACGACGTGTTCCGCCTGGGCGAAGAACAGCCATCGCACCACAAGCATGCCCCCTACATGTGACAGAACCGCGACGACCGCAACCGCGTGGCCCGCCCAGGGCAGCGCCAGAAGCAGCCCCGGCGCGACGCAGGCGAGGCCGAGCCCGATCCAGCGCAGCCGCAGGGCGTGCCGCCGTGCGACGACGTGGCACATCTCTGTCAGAAGGTAGTTCGATCCGGTGTGCGGGGGCTCGAGGGTCCGAACCGACCCCGCAGGCCCCAGCGCCGTCGCGGTCCCCGCATGCGCGCCGCTCGCCGCCAGCGCCCCGTCCCCGCGCAGCCAGTCCGCCACGATCGCCACCGCCAGCGCCAGCAGAAGCAAGGGCGCCGCCGACGTCGCCCCGGCCAGAAGCGCCCCGCCGGCCAGCGCGGCCAGCAGGAACACCACCGGCGTCATCGGCCCGCGCCAGCGCGGCACCGCGCGCATCTGCGCGTAGATCATCGCGGTGCAGAACACCGTTCCCAGCGCCAGCCCCGCGCAAAGCAGCCCGAGCGCCGGCGCGCGCAGCCCCGCCAGCGCCCAGAGCGCGGCGTAGACCGTGAAGGCGGCCAGCGTCGCCACCGCCATCACCGCCTCGCGGCTGAGCCAGGAGGTGCGCCATTGCGAGAACGCCTTGAGAAACCGCTCGGGCCGGCCGAGATGCAGCAGGCTCGACAGCAGACCCGCCGCGGCGAGCCCGAGCGCCAGCGCGCAGAACACCGCCGCCACCCAGCCCGAGACGTCGGGAACCCCGGCGCCGAGCCAGGCCATCAGCCCGAAGCCGAGTCCCGACAGGACCGTGAAGGCGATGATCGACGGCGCGGGATGCATGGTCTCAGAGGCGCGCCAGCGCGCGGTCGATCCAGCCGAGAAACCCGCCCGTCTCCTGCGGCAGCGGCGCGAGCAGGGGCGCAAGGAGGTCGATCTCGGCGCGCGGCGGCAGGTAGCGGTTCACCGGCCGCGTCCCCTGTTCGGGCATCAGCTCCAGCCCGCCGCGTTCGACGACCAGTTGCGAGACCGCGCTGTCTGGATCGGCGAGGTCTCCGAAATGCCGCGCCCCGGCGGGACAGGTCCGCACGCAGGACGGGATCCGGTCCACCTCGGGGATGTTCTCGTTGTAGATCCGGTCGACGCAGAGCGTGCACTTCTTCATCACCCCCGCCACCGGGTCGAGCTCGCGCGCGCCGTAGGGACAGGCCCAGGCGCAGAGCCCGCAGCCGATGCAATCGTCCTCGTTGACCAGCACGATCCCGTCTTCGGCCCGCTTCAGGCTCGCCCCGGTCGGGCAGACGGTGACGCAGGGCGCGTCGGCGCAGTGCAGGCAGGATTTGGGGAAATGCACGACGCGCGGCGGCGCGTCGGCCTCGGCGCGCACCTCGTAGCTGTGGACGCGGTTGAGGAATGCGCCCGAAGGCGCCGCCCCGTAGGCGTCGGTGTCCGCGAGCGGCGCGCCGTAGTTCGACGTGTTCCATTCCTTGCACGAGATCACGCAGGCGTGGCATCCGACGCAGGTGTCGAGGTCGATGACCAGCCCGAGGCTGCGGTCGGTGGCGGCGGGAAGCGAGGTCATCCGGCGGCGCCGTCCGGGCCGAAAACAGGCGAAGGAAATCGGTGGTTTGTCCACAGTTCTTGTGTAATCGCCCTGCCTCCCGCGCATGGCCGTTCGGGCCGCCCGATGGTCCGCTTTCGAAATCCGAAGATGACCGATCGGCACGCTGGAGTCACCCCCGCGTCGCGCGGCCGGCCTACCACCATTGCTCGAGCTGGATGCCGATGGTCGTGCCGTCGGTCACGTCGCCGAGTTCGGCCTGATTGGTGATCGCGCCGACATCGCTCCATCCGGCCCAGGTGACGAAGGCGCGCAGCTGCGGGCGGGCGAAGAAGCCCTTGCGGCCGAAGCTGTAGAACGGAGCGAACGTCGCCTTGGTCAGCGAGCGGTTCCCGCCGTCGTCCTTGAACCAGTCGTAGCCCAGTTCGATCGCGGCGCCCCAGTTGTCGGTGAAGTTGTATTGCGGCCGGATGCCGGCCGAGATCCAGGTCTGGTCGTCGCCGGCGATGTCGCTTTGCTGGAAGACGAAGGTCGCCTGGCTCTGGAGGTCGTCGCTGGTCTCGATAAGGGCCTGGCTGACGAAACGCAGCCGGCTGTCGTCCGACGTGGCGGAGGCGTCGCCGATGGAGTCGAAGTTGATGCCCGCGCCGCCCGCGAACATCAGCGCGTTGCGCATCTCGCCCCAGCCGAGGTCGGCGTTGTCGAGGTGGAAGCGGAGCGACCAGCCGTCGTCGCCGGTCTGGTCCGCGCCCGATCCGTCGATCCAGATCGCGCCGGCCTCGCCGAGCCATGCGCCCTGGACGGGGATGTCGTGGACGCGGGCGTCGAGCGCCGCGGAGGTGTAGTCCATGTCGTCCGCATCGTAGTAGAACGCGGCGGTCGACAGGCCGACCGGTCCGAGGCGCGCGTTCTCGACGCCGGCGCCGTCTCCGGACATGTTCTCGTAGTAGAAGTCGGTGATGTGGACGTCGCGGCGGCGGTAGTACCGGCGGCCGGCCCAGAGAAACGCCTCGCGGAAGGCGCCGGCGCCGATGTTCTCCACACCGGCATAGGCCTGGACGATGTCGCCGTCGCCGGCGAATTCCGTGCCGTTGGTCAGGGCGTTGGAATTGCCGTAGGCGTTGACCATGACTTCGGCGAGGAAATCGGAGCCGCCCGGCAGCGCGCCGCGCCAGCCGAGACCGAATTCGCCGTAGAGGTCGCTTTCGTTGCCGAGTCGGTATTTCGACCCCGCGCCCCGGAGCTGGAATGTCTCCATGTCGCCGCCGTTGGTGGAGCCGACGCCGAGGCGGAAATAGCCGTGGCTGAAGAGGCCGAACGCCTGTTCGTCGATGTCGGGCGCGTCCGGCTCCAGGTCTTCGGCGGCGCGAAGGTCGGCCGCGGCCTGCGGATCGACGTCGGTCTGCGCCATCGCCGCGAATGCCGTCAGAAGGACGGCCAGCGCGGCCGCAGCGGTCGTCTTGGGCATCTTGTCCCCCGCATCGCGCGCCCCGCCGTCCGGGACCCGCCATGAGGCTACTCCTGTCACGACACCGTGATCAACTGGCGTGGGCCGTGTGATCTTGCGGATTGACCCATGTCAACGCGCCCGGGCGATACAAGAGCCAGAAACAGGGCATGGCCGAAACCGCGCCCGAGCCGGAGAGGACGCGCCGGGCGCTCGCGAAACGGCCGGCGTCGCCGGCGTCCGTCGAGACGCTCGCCGCGCATGTCCATGGCGATCTCGACCGGGCCGCGCGGGCGGCGGTGGCGCGGATGTCCGGAGGCGTATCGCCGCAGGCCTATCTCGACGCCTGGAGCGACTGGGCGGTTCACATGGCCCGCTCGCCCGGCCGGCAGCTCGAACTGACGGAACGCGGCTGGACGAACGCGCTGAAGCTCGCGGCCCATGCGGCGGGGGCGGCGCCCGCGCCGTTCGCGCCGAAGGCCTATGACCACCGCTTCACCCATGCCGGCTGGGCCGCGCCGCCGTTCAGTCTCTGGCAGCAGGGCTTTCTCGCCACCCAGGACTGGTGGGATGCGGCGACCGACCGGATACGGGGCCTGCGCGCACAGGACAGCGACCGGGCGCGGTTCATGTCGCGCCAGATCCTCGACACGATGTCGCCGTCGAATTTCCCCTGGCTGAACCCGGAGATCCTCGAGGCGACGCGCGCGGCGGGCGGCCGCAACCTGGCCGAGGGGGCCGGGCACTTCATGCGCGATGTCCTTGGCACGCTCGCGGGCATCCATCGGCCGCCGCCGGAGGGATACCGGATCGGCGAGGATCTGGCCGTCACGCCGGGCGAGGTGGTGTTCCGCAACGATCTCTTCGAGCTGATACAGTACGCGCCGACCACGGACAGCGTCCATGCCGAGCCGATCCTGATCGTCCCGGCGTGGATCATGAAATACTACATCCTCGACTTGTCGCCGCACAATTCGATGGTGCGGTATCTGGTGGGTCAGGGTTTCACCGTATTCATGATCTCTTGGCGCAACCCGACCGCCGACCAGGCGGATCTGTCGCTCGACGACTACCGGCTGCGCGGCGTGATGGCGGCGCTCGACGCGGTCTCGGCGATCGTTCCGGGGCGCGGCGTGCACGCGATGGGCTACTGCCTCGGCGGCACGATCCTCGCGATCGCGGCGGCGACGATGGCGCGGGACCGGGACAAGAGGCTCGCCTCGATCACGCTCCTGGCCGCGCAGGTGGACTTCGCCGAGGCCGGCGAGCTTCTGCTGTTCCTCGACGAGAGCCAGGTGGCGTTCCTCGAGGATCTGATGTGGGAGCAGGGCTATCTCGACCGGCCGCAGATGGCGCGGGCCTTCGCGGTGATCCGGTCGGAGGATCTGATCTGGTCGCGTGGCGTGAAGCGGTATTTCCTGGGTCAGGAGGACCTGCCGAGCGATCTGGGCGTCTGGAACGCCGACACGACGCGCATGCCGGCGCGGATGCATTCGGAATACCTGCGCAGCCTGTTCCTGGAAAACCGCCTGACCGCCGGCCGCTTCGCGGTCGAGGGGCGGGTGATCGCGCTCAAGGACATCGCCGCGCCGCTCTTCGTGGTGGGGACCGAGACCGACCACGTCGCGCCGTGGCGCTCGGTCTACAAGATCCAGCTCTTCACCGACGGCGATCTGACCTTCGTGCTGACGAGCGGCGGGCACAACGGCGGCATCCTCAGCGAGCCCGGCCATCCCGGACGACGCTACCGCATCGGCCGCCGCGCGCCCGGCGCGCTCTACCTCGGCCCGGAGGCCTGGCGCACCCGCAGCGCCGCGGTGGACGGGTCGTGGTGGCCCGAACTCGCTGGCTGGCTCGCGGCTCACAGCAGTCCCCGCCGCAGGGCTCCGCCGCCGTTCGGCGCCGCCGCCCGGGGCTATCCGCCGCTATGCCCCGCGCCGGGAACCTACGTCCACCAGGACTGAGCCCGACCGCGCAGCCAGCGTCCCGGACACCGACCGCGCCGACATCCTCACGTCCCGCGGCGAAGCCGGCGCGCCTTCATGCGCGCATGCGCCTCCGGCGTGCCGTCGTGGAATGACCCGAACCACCTGTCGAGCGGGACGATGCCGTCGGAGTAGTTCACCTCGAAGTACTTGTGATGGAGATAATGGGCGTAATAGCTGACGTTCATGGTCTTTTCCTCGCCCGTCACCAGCCGGTCAAAGCCGGTGTGCCCCTGCGCCGGCGCGACCCCGAGCCGCGAGGCGAGGTTGATCATGTGGATGGGATGCGAGGGGATCACGAAGAAGAGCAGGATCGTGGAGAAGTAGATCACATGCTCGATCGGGTGCATCGACAGCCCCGACCACGGCCCGGGATTGACGTTGCGATGATGCAGCGCGTGCGCCGCGCGGTAGAGCGGCGGCCAGTGCAGCAGCCGATGCGCGAAATAGAAGCCCACCTCGTGAATGAACGGCACCAGCAGGAACAGCGCCAGAAAGCCGATGGGATGCTCGGTGGGGCTCAGGATCGGGATGGTCCCGCTGGCGTAGGCCCAGAGCAGCAGCACCTCGTAGGCGGTCCAGATCGGAACGCCGCTCGCCAGCGTCCAGGTCATGTTGTCGAGGGTCTGGTTTCCGAACAGGAACGTCGACGACGGCCGCGGCCACTGGCGGTTGTACTTGAAGACCGTGTCCTGCCGTCGCCAGACGTAGAGCCAGATATGCCAGGCGCCGTAGACCGCGACCGCCAGCGCGAGGTTGCGCAGCAGCACGAGCAGGATCCAGCCGGGCGCAAGCGTCGCCATCGTCTCCAGCGACGGCGTGAGGAACAACCAGATCAGCACGGCCGCGACCGCGTAGAGCGTGTTCCACGGCAGGAAGAAGCCGGGAAACCCGAAGAGCCATCGGCCCAGCCCCCGCAGGTCCGGGGGCCAGGCGAAGAGCGGGCCATAGCTCACCGGCTCGTTGGGCGCCCAGTTGCCGCGGGCGTCCTCGACGCCAAATCCGGAATCGTCCATTCTCGGGCCTCCCGCGCCGCCGGCGACCAGTCTAGCCGCCGCGCGCGATCCCGCAAAGCCCGGGCGCGCGCCGCGGTTCGGGTCGAGGTTCGCCCCATCCTCTGAAGCCGCGCCCGCCCTAGGTCCGCGGCCCGGCCTGGTAGGCGACGATCTCCGGTCCGCGGCCCACGGGCGAGACCTGCGCGCCCGCGACAGGCGCGCTGCGGGTCTGGCGGGGGGCCTTCTCGATGCGCACCCGCAGGTCGTACCAGGCGGCCTGCCCGGTGACGGGATCGGAGTTCGACCACCGCAGCCCGTCGCCCTTCGGCGGCAGGAGCTCCGAGATCAGATGATTGAGCAGGAAGCCCCGCGTCGCCTCCGGCGCCTCGGGGTCGAGCGCCCAGGCGCCCGGCCGCTTGCCGATGGCGTTCCAGGTCCAGACCGTGTTCGCGTTCAGCGCCTCCATCAGCGCCACCGGAACGGTGATGCGCCCGTGCGGCGAGACCAGATGCGCCCAGTCGCCCTCGACAAAACCCTGCGCGTCCCAGACCGCGCGCGGCACGTAGAGCGGGTTCTCCCCGTGGATCTGGCGCAGCCAGGCGTTCTGGCTTCCCCAGGAATGATACATCGCCGCCGGCCGCTGGGTCACCGCGTGCAGCGGGTACTCCGCGAGATCGGTTCCCGCGTCCGAAAGCGGCGGGTACCACGTGGGCAGCGGCGTCATCGTCTCGCGCAACCGGTCGCGCAGATGCTCGGGCGCCGGCGTCGGGCCGCGACCATGCGCCGCCGCCTGGAACTTCGCCAGCGGCTCGGCGTAGAGCTCGAAGAGATAGGGCTGCGGCGCGTCGAAGATCCCGCGCTCCACCGCCCAGGCCTGGTATCCGGCGTTCCAGGGCTTGAAGTACGCCGCCTCAGGCGGAACGTGGTCGACCCAGAACCCGCCGTTCTCGATGTAGCGCGCGATCTGGTCGGGGTTGGGCTCGCCCCGCCCGCGTCCGGTCCCGTCCGCGCCGCGCCAGCCCGCGAGCGGCCCGACGCCCGGCCGGCGCTGATGGTTGACCATGTAGTCGGCGTAGTCGGCGTAGATCGCCGCGCCGGCATCGTCGACCATGCCCGGAAGCCCGAGCCGCACACCGAGCTGGATCAGCGCCGTCTGGAAGCCGCGCACGCCCGCGTGCCCGGGTCGTTCCGGCGCCACGACCGGCCAGCGGATCGCGTCGGCCAGCGCGTCGGGCTCGCAGATCGGCCGGTCGAGCAGACTGATGCAGTCGTGTCGCTCCAGATAGGTCGTGTCGGGCAGCACCAGGTCGGCGAAGGCGACCATTTCCGAGGAATAGGCGTCGGAATAGATGACGTGCGGGATGCGGTACTGCCCGTCCTCGCCCGTCGCCGTGAGCATCTCCATCACGGCGGAGGTGTTCATCGACGAGTTCCACGCCATGTTCGCCATGTAGAGGAACAGCGTGTCGATCTCGTAGGGATCGCCCGCCACCGCGTTGGCGATGACCATGTGCATCAGCCCGTGCGCCGACAGCGGCGCCTCCCAGCTGAACGCCTTGTCGATGCGCTTGGGGCGGCCCGCCGCGTCCAGAGCCAGATCCTCGGGGCCGCGCGGATATCCCAGGTGCGGCCCGTCGAGCGGCTTGCCCGGCGTCACCTTGTGGTGGGGCTTCGGATGCGCCGCGACCGGCTTGGGGTAGGGGGGCTTGAACCGGAAGCCGCCCGGGGTCTCGACGCTGCCGAGCAGGATCTGCAGGAGGTGCAGCGCCCGGCAGGTCTGGAAGCCGTTCGAATGCGCCGAGATCCCGCGCATGGCGTGAAAGGCCACCGGCCGGCCGGTCATCGTCTCGTGGCGTTCCCCGCGGAAGTCCGTCCAGGGCCGCTCCAGCGTGATCTCCCGCTCGAAGGCCGCCTGCGCCAGCTCCGCGGCGATCCGCCGGATCGTGGCCGCCGGCACGCCGCAGGCCTCCGCCACCTGCTCGGGCGCGTAGCGCGGGTCGAGATAGGCCTCGGCCATGAGGTGCAGCACCGGCTTGGCGTGGGTCGCGCCGACGTTGACCGCGCCCTGAAGCGACGGCTTCACGCCCGCCGCGTCCCAGGGCGCGAGACGGTGGCGCTCCCGGTCCCAGACCTGCACGCGGCCCTCGGCGTCGCGCAGGAACAGCCCGTATCCCGGCGAGCGGGGATCCTGATCGACCAGATGCGCGGCGTTGGTGTAGCGCAGTAGGTAGTCGAGATCGATCCGTCCCGCCCCCATCAGCACGTGGATGAGGCTCAGGATGAAGAGCCCGTCGGTCCCCGGGGTGATCCCGAGCCATTCGTCGGCGATGGCGTTGTAGCCGGTGCGCACCGGGTTCACCGACACGATCTTGACCCCGCGCGCCTTCAGCCGCCCGAGCCCGATCTTGATCGGGTTGGAATCGTGGTCCTCCGCCACTCCGAACAGCATGAAGTATTCGGTGCGCTCCCAGTCCGGCGATCCGAACTCCCAGAACGCCCCGCCCATGGTGTAGATGCCGGCCGCCGCCATGTTGACCGAGCAGAACCCTCCATGGGCGGCGTAGTTCGGCGTGCCGTACTGCTGCGCCCACCAGCCGGTGAAGCTCTGCGACTGGTCGCGCCCGGTGAAGAAGGCCAGCTTCTCGGGCGCGGTCTCGCGGATGGGGCGGAGCCACGAGGCGGCCAGATCCAGCGCCTCGTCCCACGAGATCTCCTCGAACTCCCCCGAGCCCCGCGGACCGGTGCGGCGCAGCGGCGCACGCAGCCGCGCCGGCGAGAGGTGCTGCATGATCCCCGCCGAGCCCTTGGCGCAGAGCACGCCGCGGTTCACCGGATGATCGCGGTTGCCCTCGATGTAGCTCACCGCGCCCGCTCGCAAGTGCACGTCGATGCCGCAGCGGCAGGCGCACATGTAGCAGGTGGTCTTGGCGATCTTGTCGGAGACCGGTGGCGAGGTGTCGAGGGGCGTCTTCATGGCCGCGATGCTGGCCGACGCGCGACATCGGCGCAAGGTCCCGATTGTCCGCACGCCGCGCTGACCGCACTCAGCCCGACGCAAGCGGCGCGGCCAGCTGCGGGAAGTGGCTCTTGATCGCGTCCGCGCCGCCGCTGATGATCATCTCCACCGCCACGGCCGTCAGCACGATCACCAATCGGCGCCACCGCGATGCCGCGCCTGGCCACCTGCGCGCGCTCCGCCGCCTCGGCGTCGCCCCGGGGGTCGCGGCGCAGCGTTCAGCATCGCAAGGCCGATGCCGAGGATGATGATCCCGCCTGCGACGCGGAAGGACGGGATGTCGATGCCGAGGACCGCGAGGATCTCCTCGCCCACCAGCAGCGACGTCAGCGCGGTGACGGTGACCGTCGCCGAGGCCACCAGCGCCGCGGCCCGCCGATCGGCGGGCGTTAAGCCTGCGGTGAGGCCGAGAAACACCGGGATCGCGCAGGGTGGATTGAGCAGCGCGATCATCGCCGCAAAGAAGCTCCAGAAGTGCGCCGCGTCGAAATCCTGGAGGACGTGCGCGTATTGTTCCGCCGGCGCCGATCAGGGGCCGATCGCGGCCACAGGGTGCGGCGGACCTCCGACGGCGATCGGGGCGGCGAACACCGCGCCCGAGAGCGGATGCGCCGCCAGCGTTTCCGCGCCGAGACCCGTGCGCGCCGAGGTGACGTAGAGCGTCGTCGGGTCGGCGCCGAAGGCCGGGCAGGTGGGCTGCGGCGCGGGCAGGGCGATCTCTTCGAGAAGCGCGCCCGCCGCGCTGACGCGCACCACCCGCCCGCCGCCCCAGATCGCGACCCAGAGCGCGCCTGCTGCGTCCACCACCGCGCCGTCCGGCAAGCCGGGAATGTCGCCGAGCGCGAAGAACGGAGCGGGCGGCTCGAGCGGCCAGCCGTCCGGGTCGAGCGCCCAGGTCAGGATCGTGCGGGTCGGCAAATCAGCGAAGTAGCCTCGCCTGCCGTCGGGCGAGAAGCAGATGGCGTTCGAGACGCTCATGTCTCCCACGAGGCGGCGCAGTTCGCCGCGATGGTAGCGGTGGATCGCGCCGGCGCCCGGCTCGCCGGCCTTGCCCATGGTGCCGATCCAGAAGCCTCCCAGCGGGTCGGCGCGACCGTCGTTGGAGCGGGTGACCGGGTTGTCGGCCTCGATCGCGAGGATGCGCTCCCGCGCGCCCGTCCCCGGATCGAAGCGCCAAAGGCCGGTCTCGGAGGCGAGCAGAACCCCGCCGCCCTCCAGCGGCGCCCCGGCCGAGAACTGCTCGTCGAAGTCCCAGGTCCTCGCCGCGGTTTCGCCGGGTGCGCGCGCATGAAGACGCCGGGCGATGATGTCGAACCAGTAGAGCCGCCCCTCCGCCCAGAACGGGCCCTCGCCGAGCGCGCAGGGGGTCTCGTCGAAGGTGCGCGCTGTCATCGGCGGTCTCCTCTTGCTTTCGGGCACTCTGGGCCAGCGGGCGGCGTTGACGCAACCCGTCGCGCCCCGGCTTGGCGGCGCGCTTGCAAGGTGCTAGCAGAAGCGGCTTCGTCCGGGAGGGACCCCATGACCACGCAAGACGCGCTCGCCTGGATCGAGCGCCATCCGGAGATCACCAGCCTGCGGGCGGCGGTCTGCGACCTCAACGGCGTGCTGCGGGGCAAGCGCGTCCCGGCCGGCCACGCCGACAAGCTGCTCGCCGGCGAGATGCGCATGCCCTTCTCGGTGCTCTGCGCCGACATCTGGGGCGAGGACGTCGCCGGCAACCCGCTGGTCTTCGAGCAGGGCGACGTGGACGGGTTCTGCGAGCCCACCGGCCGCGGTTTCCTGCCGGTCAGCTGGCTCGGCTCGCCGACCGCGCTCCTGCCGCTGTGGATGCACAACGAGGACGGCACGCCATACGCGGGCGATCCTCGCCAGGCCCTTGCCGCGGTCTGCGCCCGCTTCGCCGAGCGCGGGCTGACCCCGGTCGTGGCGACCGAGCTCGAATTCTATCTCGTCGACACCACGGGCCCGGAGCCGACCCCGCCCAAGAGCCCGGTGACGCACAAGCTTCTCGACGGCGACGGCGCGCTCTGCATCGACGACCTCGACCACTTCGAGGCGTTCTTCACCGACGTGTACGCCGCCTGCGACGAGCATGGCGTGCCGGTCGACAGCGCCATCTCGGAGAACGGCGGCGGCCAGTTCGAGATCAACCTCCTGCACGTCGACGACCCGCTCAAGGCCGCCGACGACGCGCTCTACTTCAAGCGATTCGTGAAGGGCATCGCCCGCAAGTACGGGCTGGCCGCGAGCTTCATGGCCAAGCCGTTCCTCGACCGGTCGGGCAACGGCTTCCACGTGCATTTCTCGCTGCTCGACGCCGAGGGGCGCAACGTCTTCGACGACGGCGGCCACGACGGGTCGGACACCATGCGGCACGCGGTCGGCGGCGTCCTGCGCGCGATGCGCGGCTCCTCGCTGGTCATGGCGCCCCACCTGAACTCCTACCGGAGGCTCCAGCCCAACGCCCACGCCCCGACCGACGTGGTCTGGGGCTATGAGACCCGCCACGCCGCGGTGCGCATTCCCGGCGGCTCGCCGAAGGCGCGGCGCATCGAGCATCGCGTCGCCGGGGCGGACGCCAACCCCTATCTCGTGCTCGCCGCCATCCTCGGCGCGGCCCTCGAGGGCATGGAGCGCCGCATCGAGCCGCCCGCGCCGATGCTCGCCCCGCCCAACGACTCCGGCGTCAGCCTGCCTCTGGACTGGGGCGACGCGATCGAGGCCTTCGAGACCAGCGCGGAGATGAGCCAGATCTTCGCGCCGATCCTGCGGGAGACCTTCCTCGGGATGAAGCGCCAGGAAATGCAGGTCTTCTCCCAGCAGATCAGCGCCTTCGAGCACGAGACCTACCTCGAGGCGGTCTGAGGCCTCGCGCCGCTTGGCCTCCGCCGCGCCCGCTGGTATGGCTGTCGCGGCGGGCGACGAGGCGGCCACGTCCAGCTGGCCTCGGCCAAGCCAACCCCAGGATTTCGCAATGCGCGCTCTTGCCCCTCGGTCCCTTCTTCTGGCGGCGCTCGTTGCGACCGGGCTTGCGGGCTGCGCCCGCGCGCCGGACCTGATCGGCGTCGTCAATCCCGAGATCCCCGTCGCCAGCGTCGCCGACCTGACGCGCCAGCGCATCTTCATGCTCACCACCCGCGAGGCCTCGCAGGAGTTCGGCGCGCTCTATTCGTCGGAGCGCGCGTCGGCCCTCGGCCTCGCCTCGGTCGACGTCACCATTCCGCCCACTCATGTGGTGGGCGAGCTCGAGCGGCCCACGCGGCTGCCGCCCGATCCGCGCACCGAATTCACCGTGATCGACCCGGCGATCTACGCCACCGACGCCGCCTTCATCGCCGCGATCAACCGCGATCTCGCAGCGCTTCCGCCGAGCGAGCGCAAGCTTCTGGTCTTCGTGCACGGCTACAACAACACCACCAGCGACGCGGTCCTGCGGCTGGGCCAGTTCGTCGAGGACGCGGGCTTCGAGGGCGTGCCGATCCTGTTCACCTGGGCCTCGGCCGCCAACGCCTCCCGCTACGTCTACGACCTCAACAGCGCGCTCGTCGCGCGGGTCAAGCTCGGCGAGATGGCGGCCATCCTCGCCCAGACCGACGCCACCTCGGTGGACATCTTCGCGCATTCCATGGGGGGCTTTCTGGCCATGGAGGGCATGGTGCGCGCCCAGCAGGAGGGCCGCCTCGGCCGGGGCGGGCGCATCGACCACATCGTTCTCGCCTCTCCCGACATCGACATCGACGTCTTCCGGACCCAGATCGCCGCCCTTCCCGAGCCGATCGTCGGGCGCATGTTCGTGCTCGTCTCCGAGGACGACGCGGCGCTGCGCTTCTCCAGGCGGCTCGCGGGCGGCGTGCCGCGAGTCGGGGCGGCCGACATCACGGAGCTGGAGCAGCTCGGCCTTACCGTCATCGATCTCACCGAGATCGATGATTCGAGCTCCGGCAGCCACTCCAAGTTCGCCGGTTCCCCCGAAGTCGTGCAGATCCTCGGCGCGGGCCTGAACTCGGTCGGCCGTTTCGGCGAAGACGACACGCCCGGCCTCGGTCGACTGCTCGACGGCGTCCCGATTCGCATCGTCGGCAACTGACCCGCCGCGCGATCGCTCCGCTCAGGTCCCGAGCGTGACCGGCGCCCCGTGCGGCGTGCGCCGGTAGGCGTCCTCCCAGGCCGCGCGCCGCGCCGCCCGGTCCGCCGCGTCGACAAGCCCGGTCGCCGCGGCGACCTGCTCCAGCGCCGCCACCACGCAGCGATAATACGTCGCCTCGGCGTCCGGCTCGCCGCGGGCCTCCGCCTCGCGCAGCGCCGCCCCGAGCGCCGCGGCCCAGTCGCCCGCCGTCACCGCTCCCGACCGCACCAGCGCGTCGGCGAGCGCCAGCGCCTGGGCCTGCCAGGGCTCGGCGAAGGCAGGTCCCCGCGGCGCCAGCGGGTCCTCAGGCCGGAACAAGATAGCTCTCGAAGAGATCGAGGCTGACCGAATCGCGCGGGTCGGCCCCGTCGCCCCACAGCTCGGGGGCGGCGAAGACCACGGTGTAGAGATGCTCGCCGCGCTCGATCCCGCGCGCGCCGTCGTCCGCGAAGAGATGCGCGCCGTGATGCGCGCTCACCCGGCCCGCCGCCGCCGACGCATAGGCCGGCAACCGGGTGTGCGCCGCCGCGACCCTCCGGCGCGTCCGCACGGCGTCCCCGGGCGAAAACCTCGGCGGATCAGGGATCTCCACAGCGAAGCTGCGGTTTCCTGCGCGATTCGTCGCAAGCACGTCCGCGAGGCCGCGCGCCGTCGCGGGCGCGCCGCGCGCCGCCGCGTGTCCCGCGAGGACCTCCGCCAGCGACGCCGCGCCTGCGTCGAGGTTGAGCGCCAGATAGTTCGTGGCCCATTTCTGGAAGTAGGAGAAGGCCAGATAGTCGCTCGGGACCATTCGTTCGAGACCGTGGCGGAACCAGTCGATTGTGGTTCCCGCCGGCAGCGCGCCGCCCCGCGCTATCCCCCACATCCGCCACTCCCAGTCATGGGCGAAGGCGCGGTCGCCGGCGCCGATGTCGATCGGGCCGAACCCCTCCTTGCCTCCCAGGTCGTGCACGCCGTCCATCAGGCCGCCTCCGCCCGCAGGTCCCGGTCGGTCCCGATCATCGCGTTGCGCGTGACGATCCCCGCGAGCCGGTCCTCGTCCCAGCCCTCGGTCCCCGGCGGGCGCTGCGGCACCACCAGATAGCGCAGCTCTGCGGTCGAATCCCAGACGCGCACCGCCACGTCCGGCCCGAGCGCAACACCGAATTCCTCCAGAACCCTGCGGGGCTCGCGCACGGCGCGGGCGCGATAGGCCGCCGACTTGTACCAGGCGGGAGACATGCCGAGGATCGAGAACGGATAGCACGAGCAGAGCGTGCAGACGACGAGGTTGTGGGTCACGTCGGTGTTCTCCACCGCCTTGAGGTGCCCGGTGGCGCTGCCCTCGAAACCGAACTCCGCCACCGCGCGCGACGCATCGTCACGCAGCCGGTCGCGGAAGCCGGGGTCGGTCCAGGAGCGCGCCACCACCTGCGCGCCGCGCTTGGGGCCGATGTGCTCGGCGTAGGCCTCGACCCAGGCGTCGATCGTCTCCGGCGCGATGACGCCGCGCTCCACGAGCAGGCTCTCCAGCGTCTTCACCCGCAGTGCAGGATCGGACGGCAGGTGCGCGTGCAACTCGCGATGGATGCGTCCCAGGTTGTCGCTGTCGAATGTCGGCATTGCCCGCTCCCAGCGCCGCATCGGCGCGCCCGAGCCTATCACGACCGGGGGGCCGGGCGAAACCGCCGTCCGGGGGCTTGGCCGCGCCATCCGCCGGTGCTAGCAGGTCGCGTCACGTCTTTCCGGGGTGGACCGAGATGAACGCGCAGAGCCGTTCCTATGCGGGGTCGGGGGCCTATCCCGCCAGCTACTACGCCGCCAGCGCCAACGCCGCGCCGGAGCGCCCGCCGCTCGAAGGCGAGATCGCGCCCGAGATCGCCATCGTCGGCGGCGGCTACAGCGGGCTCTCGGCCGGGATCGAGCTCGCGGAGCGCGGCCACAAGGTCGTGCTGCTGGAGGGCGCGCGCGATCGGCTGGGGCGCGTCTGGGCGCAACGGCGGGCAGATCGTCAACGGCCTCAACGCCGGGCTCGACCGCATCGAGGCTCGCTACGGACGCGCTACGGCGGACTTCGCCGGGACCGTGGTGCAGGAGGGCGGCGCGCTTATCCGCGACCGCGTGGCGAAATACGCCATCGCCTGCGACCTGAAGGACGGCAACATCTTCGCCGCCTTCACGCCCAAGCAGATGAGCGAACTGGAGGCCAAGAAGACGCTCTGGGCCCGGCATGGCCACGACAACTTCGAGATGCTCGACCGCGCCGCGATCCGCCGCCACGTCGGCTCGGACGTCTATCTCGGCGGCATGCTCGACCGCACGGGCGGCCACATGCATCCCCTGAACCTCGCGCTCGGCGAGGCGGCGGCCTTCGAGAGCCTCGGCGGCGTCATCCACGAGCTCACGCCGGTCGACCGGATCGACGGCCTTGCCGGCGCGCCGGTCCTGCACACCCCTGGCGGCGTCGTGCGGCCGGGCGCGGTGATCCTCGCCGGCAACGCCTATCTCGGCCATGTCGTCCCCGAACTGGAGAACCGCGTCATGCCGTTCTCCACCCAGATGATCGCCACCGCGCCGCTCGGCGACCGCGCCCCGGAACTCCTGCCCACCGACATGTGCGTCGAGGACGTGCGCTACATCCTCGACTACTACCGGCTCAGCGCCGACGGGCGGCTGCTCTTCGGCGGCGGCACCGTCTACGGCGGCACGGATCCGGCCGACATCCGCGCCAAGATCCTTCCGGCGCTCGAGCGGGTGTTCCCCGCGCTGCGCGGAGTCGCCGTCGATTTCGCCTGGTCGGGCAATTGCGCGCTGTCGTTCAGCCGGGTGCCGCAGATGGGCCGGATCGGGGCGAACACCTACTACGCCTGCGGATATTCCGGGCACGGCGTCGTCGGCAGTCACCTTTTCGGCAAGATCGTCGCGCAGGCCATTGACGGCGACCGCAGCCGATTCGATGTCTTCGCCAAGGTGCCGTGGGTTCCGTTTCCGGGCGGCCGACGCTTCCGCGTCCCGTACTCGGCGGTGGGGTCCTGGTGGTACGGCTTGCGTGACCGTCTGGGCGTCTGACGCTCGGGCCCCGGCGGTCCGAAACACAGGGAGAACGAGGATGAACTACAGGAGCTTCGCGCTCGCAGCCCTTGCGAGCGCCGTCGCGCTGCCCGCCTTTGGCCAGCAGCTCAACATCTACAACTGGTCGGACTACATCGGCGAGGACACGATCGCCAAGTTCGAGGAGGAGACCGGGATCGACGTCACCTACGACGTCTACGACAGCAACGAGGTGCTCGAGGCGAAGCTTCTGGCCGGCTCATCGGGCTACGACATCGTGGTTCCGACCTCGGACTTCCTGCGCCGCCAGGTGCTCGGCGGCGTCTACATGCCGCTCGACCGCGACAAGATTCCCAACCTCGCCAACCTCGATCCGGGCATGATGGAGCGCGCCGCCGCCTACGACGAGGGCAACGAGCACTCGGTCATCTACATGTGGGGAACCAGTGGCTTCGGCTACAACGTCGAGAAGGTGCGCGAACGCCTCGGCGACGACGCGCCGGTCGACAGCTGGGATCTGATCTTCAAGCCCGAGAACGCCGAGAAGCTCGCGGACTGCGGCATCACCATGCTCGACAGCGCGACCGAGATCCTGCCGCTGGTGCTCAACTACCTCGGTCTCGATCCCGGCACCTCCGACGCCGACGAACTGCAGCAGGCCGCCGACGTGCTCAAGGCGATCCGCCCCTACGTGCGCTACTTCCACTCTTCCCAGTACATCACCGATCTCGCGAACGGCGAGATCTGCGTGGCGATTGGCTTCTCGGGCGACATCTTCATCGCCGCCGACCGCGCCGTGGAGGCCGGAAACGGCGTGGAGATCGCCTACACGATCCCCAAGGAAGGCACGCTGCAGTGGTTCGACATGATGGCGATCCCCGCCGACGCGCCGCACCCTGACGAGGCGCACGCCTTCATCGACTTCGTGCTGCGGCCCGAGATCCTCGCGGGCGTCACCAACTACGTCTACTATCCCAACGCGGTGCCGGCCTCCAACGAGTTCATCGAGGCCGAGATCGTCGACAATCCCCAGATCTACCCGCCGCAGGAGGTCATCGACAACCTCTTCCCGTCGCAGCTGCGCGACGCGCGCACCGAGCGCACCATGACCCGGCTCTGGACCGAGGTCCGCACCGGCCAGTGACGCGCCGGGGCTGCATCCTGCCCGGCGCGCGCCACGCGCCGGGCAGCCACGACGACTTATCGCTCTGGACAGCCGCGCGCGCGGCGAAATAGTCTCGCTATCAGGGGTCGGGGCGGGTCCTCTCCGATCCGCCCACCGTCGCCCGGAGTACGAATGGAAACCGTCCGAAGCGCCGCGGCCGAGAAACCCTGGCTGGCCGCCACCGAGACGCCCTTCGTCCGCATCCAGAAGATCACCAAGAAGTTCGGCAGCTTCACCGCCGTCGACGATGTCACGCTCGACATCTACAAGGGCGAGCTGTTCTGCCTGCTCGGAGGGTCTGGCTGCGGCAAGTCCACGCTCCTGCGCATGCTCGCGGGCTTCGAGCGCCCCACCGAGGGGCGCATCGAGATCGACGGTCAGGACATGGCCGGCAAGGCGCCCTATGAGCGGCCCACCAACATGATGTTCCAGTCCTACGCGCTCTTTCCCCACATGACCGTGGAGAAGAACGTCGCCTATGGCCTGCGCCGCGACGGCGTGCCCAGGGCCGAGATCATGGAGCGGGTGGCCGAGATGCTCCGTCTCGTCCAGCTCGAGGGCTTCGCCGGGCGCAAGCCCGACCAGCTGTCCGGCGGCCAGCGCCAGCGCGTCGCGCTCGCCCGCTCGCTGATCAAGAAGCCCAAGCTGCTCCTTCTCGACGAACCGCTCGGCGCGCTCGACAAGAAGCTGCGCGAGGAAACCCAGTTCGAGCTGGTCAAGATCCAGGAGAGCCTCGGCGTCACCTTCATCGTCGTCACCCACGACCAGGAGGAGGCGATGACGCTGGCCACCCGCATCGCGGTGATGGACGCCGGCGAGATCGTGCAGGTCGGCGAGCCGCCGACGATCTACGAGCACCCGAACTCGCGCTTCGTCGCCGACTTCATCGGCTCGGTGAACCTCTTCGAGGGCCACGTCTCCGCCGACGAGCCCGACTACATCCGCATCGCCAGCCGCGACCTCGGCGGCGAGATCCACGTCGGACACGGCGTCTCCTGCTCGCCCGGCCAGACGCTGTGGTACGCGGTGCGGCCCGAGAAGCTGCGTCTGTCCCGCCACCGGCCCGAGAACGTCGCCAACGCCTTCGAGGTCACCGTCGACGAGATGGCCTACCTCGGCAACCTCTCGGTCTACCGGCTGCGGCTCGCGGGCGGGCGGATCCTGAGCGCGAGCAAACCGAACCTGGAGCGCCACGAGGACGACGCGATCAGCTGGGACGAGAAGGCCTGGGTCTGGTGGGACGACACCGCCGGCGTGGTGCTGACCCAATGAGCGCGCTCGTCGACCGCTTCCCGCCGCTGCGCTGGACGGCGCGGGCGCTCTCGGCGGTCGGCCTCAACGGCCGCGGCCTCGTCGTGGCGGCGCCGCTGTTCTGGCTCCTCGTCTTCTTTCTCCTGCCGTTCCTCGTGATCGCCAAGATCAGCCTCAGCGAGATCGCCGTCGCGCTGCCGCCGTTCCTGCCGCTCCTGCAGTGGGAGGACGGCTTTGCGACCATCACGCTCAACTTCGGCAACTTCGCCTACCTCTTCGAGGACCCGCTCTACATCAAGGCCTACGTGTTCTCGCTGCGCGTCGCCTTCATCTCGGCGCTGGTGGCGGTGCTGATCGCCTATCCCATGGCGCTCTACATCGCGCGGGCCCGCGAGCCGCGGCGCACGCTGTTGCTGATGCTGGTGATCCTGCCGTTCTGGACCTCGTTCCTGCTGCGCGTCTACGCCTGGCAGGGCTTCCTGCGCTCGAACGGGATCATCAACAACTTCCTGCTCTGGACCGGGGTGATCGACGAGCCGCTGGTGATGCTCCAGACCAACTTCGCGGTCTATCTCGGCATCGTCTACACCTACCTGCCCTTCGCGATCCTGCCGCTCTACGCCAATCTGGTGAAGCTCGACGAAAGCCTGCTCGAGGCCTCCGCCGATCTCGGCGGGCGGCCCTTCGCGACCTTTCTCAACGTCACGCTGCCCCTGTCGCTGCCGGGCCTCATCGCCGGCTTCATGCTGGTCTTCGTGCCGGCAATCGGCGAGTTCGTGATTCCTGAACTGCTCGGCGGCCCGGACACGCTGATGATCGGCCGCGTGCTCTGGAGCGAGTTCTTCTCCAACCGCGACTGGCCCGTGGCGAGCGCGGTGGCGGTGGCGATGCTGGTGGTGCTGGTGGTCCCGATCATGCTGTTGCGCAACGCCCAGTCCCGGGCGGAGGACGCGTGATGGGCCGCGGCTGGTTCCTGTTCATCGTCTGCATGTTCGGCTTCGTCTTCCTCTACGCGCCGATGGTCTCGCTGATCGTCTTCTCCTTCAACGAGAACCGCCTCGTGACCGTCTGGAGCGGCTTCTCGACCAAGTGGTACGGCGAGCTTCTGCGCGACCCCCAGATCCTCGGCTCCGCCTGGATCAGCTTCCAGGTCGCCTTCGTGTCGGCCTCGCTCGCGGTCGTGCTCGGCACGCTCGCGGCCTTCGTGCTGACCCGGTTCGGGCGGTTCCGCAGCCGGGCGCTGCTCACCGGCATGGTCACGGCGCCGCTGGTGATGCCCGAGGTGATCACCGGCCTGTCGCTCCTGCTGCTGTTTGTCTCCATGGAGCAGATCATCGGCTGGCCGGCGGGGCGGGGGATGCTCACCATCATCATCGCTCACGTCACCTTCTGCATGGCCTACGTCGCAGTGGTGGTGCAGTCCCGGCTCGCGGGCATGGACCGCGACATCGAGGAGGCGGCGATGGACCTCGGCGCGCCGCCGACCCGGGTGTTCTTCGACATCACCCTGCCGGTGATCGCGCCGGCGCTGGTCGCGGGCTGGCTCCTGGCCTTCACGCTCTCGCTCGACGATCTCGTCATCGCGAGCTTCGTCACCGGACCTGGCGCCTCGACCCTGCCGATGGTGATCTTCTCCAAGGTCCGCCTCGGCGTCTCGCCCGACATCAACGCGCTGGCCACCATCATCATCGGCGTCGTCGCGCTCGGCGTGGGGATCGCCGCCTGGATCCTCTACCGGAACCGCGCCCGTGTCTGACCATCCCGGCGACAGCGCCTTCCGCGCGCCGGGCCTGCGCACGCGCGGCCAGGAGATGACCTACGCCGGCGCGCTCTCCTTCCTGCGCCGCCGCTACACCCGCGACCTGGCCGGGGCCGACGTGGCGGTCTTCGGCGTGCCCTGGGACAGCGCGGTGACCAACCGCCCCGGCTGCCGGCTCGGGCCGCGGGCGATCCGCGCCGCCTCGACACAGCTCGCCGAGCTCACCGCCTTCCCCTTCGGCTTCGACCTGTCCGAGGCGCTATCCATCGTCGATTTCGGCGACTTCTGGATCGATCCACACCGGCCCGAAGGCGTCGTCGCCTCCATCGAGGCCCAGGCCCGCGCGGTGCTCGACGCCGGCGTCCGCACCCTGGCGTTCGGAGGCGACCACTTCGTCACCTATCCGCTGCTGCGCGCCCACGCCGCGCGGGCGGGCCGGCCGCTCGCGCTCATCCAACTCGACGCCCACAGCGACCTTCTGCCCGACGCGCCCGGCCGGCTCGACCACGGCACAATGTTCACCCGCGCCGTGGCCGAGGGCGTGATCGACCCGGGCGCCTCCACCCAGGTCGGCATCCGCACCTGCACCTTCGAGGACGCGCCCGATACCATCGAGGTCCTCACCGCGCCCTGGGTCCACCGCGAGGGGATCCCGGCGGCGCTCGAGGTGGCCGCCGCCCGCGCCGGCGACGCACCGGTCTATCTGACCTTCGACATCGACGCGCTCGACCCGGCCTTCGCGCCGGGAACCGGCACCCCGGTGCCGGGCGGCCTCTCCAGCCATCAGGCGCTGGAGTTCGTGCGCGGGCTCGGCGGCCTCGACCTCGTGGGCATGGACCTCGTCGAGGTGTCGCCGCCCTTCGACCACGCCGAGATCACCGCGCTCGCGGCGGCGCATCTCGCCCACGACTGGCTCTGCGTGCTCGCCGAGGCCGCCGGCGCGATGCGGCGGCCCGTGGGCCGCACCTGAGGAGAACGCCATGCCGACCCCATCCGCCGCCGATCCGGTCAGCCGTTTCCCCGAAGCCACCCGGGACTGGCTCGGCGGTCGCCGCATCGAGGAGGTCGAGTGCGTCGTGCCCGACATCGCCGGCGTGTCGCGCGGCAAGGCGATGCCCTTCGCGAAGTTCGCCCGCGAGGACCGGATGTTCCTGCCGACCTCGATCTTCCACCAGACGATCTCGGGCGAATACGTCGACATGCACGACGTCAACCAGTGGACGGAAAGCGACATGGTGCTGCGACCCGACCACGCCACCGCGCGCGCCGCGCCCTGGGCCGAGGACGTCACCGTCCAGGTCCTGCACAACGTCGAGGATCTCTCCGGACGACCGGTGCCGGTGGCGCCGCGCAACGTGCTCAAGCGGGTGCTGGCGCTCTACGAGGCCGAGGGCTGGTCGCCGGTCGTGGCGCCGGAAATGGAGTTCTACCTCGTCAAGCCCAACCTCAACCCCAACGAGCCGATCGAGCCGCCGCTCGGGCGCACGGGGCGGCAGATGGTGTCCCGGCAGGCCTACTCGATGTCCGCTGTCGACGAATACGGCAAGGTCATCGACGACATCTACGAGTTCGCCGAGGCGCAGGGCTTCGAGCTCGACACGATCATCCAGGAAGGCGGCGCCGGGCAGGTGGAGATCAACTTCCTGCACGGCGACCCGATGGCGCTCGCCGACCAGGTGTTCTTCTTCAAGCGCACGATCCGCGAGGCGGCGCTGCGCAACAACTGCTTCGCCACCTTCATGGCCAAGCCCATGCAGCACGAGCCCGGCTCGGCCATGCACATCCACCACTCGGTGCTCGACGTCGCCACCGGTCGCAACATCTTCAATGGGCGCGACGATGGGCCGACGGACGCCTTCTACAGCTTCATCGCCGGCATGCAGCGCCACGTCCCGACCGTGGTGTGCATGTTCGCGCCGTACGTGAACAGCTACCGCCGCTTCGTGGTGGGGGGCGCCGCGCCGATCAACCTCGAATGGGGTCCCGACAACCGCACCACCGGGCTCAGGGTGCCGATCTCCTCGCCCGCCGCGCGGCGGGTCGAGAACCGCGTCGTCGGCATGGACTGCAATCCCTACCTCGCCTTCGCCGCATCGCTCGCCTGCGGCTACCTGGGGCTCAAGGGCGGCCTCACCCCGCGCGACCAGGTGGTGGGGGAGGCCTATTCCAAGCCCTATGCACTGCCGCGCGACCTCCTGTCCGCCCTCGATCTCTTCGACAACTGCCCCGAGATCACCGAGGCGCTGGGCAAGGAGTTCTGCGACCTCTACAAGGCGATCAAGCACGACGAGGTGGCGACCTTCCTGCAGGTCATCAGCCCCTGGGAGCGCGACCACCTCCTGTTGAACGTATGATGGACCTGCTCACCGTAAACGACCGCGCCGGGGAGTACCCGCCGTCCTACTACGCCGCCAGCGCCAACGCGCTCGACGCCTTTCCCGCGCTCAAGGGCGAAATCCGGGCCGACGTCTGCGTCGTCGGCGCCGGCTACACCGGGCTGAACGCCGCGCTCGAGCTTGCCGAGGCCGGCTTCGACGTGGTGCTCCTCGACGCCCAGCGCGTCGGCTGGGGCGCCTCGGGGCGCAACGGCGGCCAGCTCGGCTCGGGGCAGCGCCAGGACCAGGACTGGATCGAGAAGGCCGTGGGCTTCGAGCGCGCCAAGGCGTTCTGGGACCTCAGCATGGAGGCCAAGGCCACCGCCAAGGCGCGCATCGCAAAGCACGCCATCGCCTGCGACCTCAAGCCCGGCATGCTGCGCGCCGACCACAAGACTGGCGAGGTCGCCGAGCACCACGCCTATGTCGAGAAGCTGAACCGCGACTACGGCTACGCCGACATCCGCCCGCTGTCGAAAGCCGAGGCCGCCGCCGAGGTGGGCAGCCGGGTCTATCATGGCGGCAGCCTCGACATGGGGGCAGGGCACCTGCACCCGCTCAACTACGCACTGGGCCTCGGGGCGGCGGCCCGCGACGCCGGCGTGCGCATCTTCGAGCGCAGCCGTGCGACTCGGGCTGTCTCGGGTCGGGTAACGACCGCCGAGGGCGCGGTCACGGCGCGCTACGTGCTGCTCGCCTGCAACGGCTACCTCGGCGATCTGGTCCCGAAGGTCGCCGCGCGGGTGATGCCGATCAACAACTTCATCGTCGCGACCGAACCCCTGTCGGAGGCGCTGCTTTCGGAGATCATCCCCCGCGACGTCTGCGTCGCCGACACTCGCTTCGTGGTGAACTACTTCCGCCTCTCGGCGGACAAGCGCATGCTCTTCGGCGGCGGCGAGAACTACTCCTACCGCTTCCCCCGCGACATCGCCGCGATGGTGCGCCCGCGCATGGAGCAGGTCTATCCGCAGCTCCGCGGCGTCCGCGTCGACCACGCCTGGGGCGGCACGCTGGGGATCACCGTGAACCGCATGCCGGCCTTCCAGCGGCTCGACGGCGACGTCTATTCGGCCGCCGGCTATTCGGGGCACGGCGTCGCCATGGCCACGCTCGGGGGCAAGCTGATGGCCGAGGCGATCCGCGGAACCGCCGAGCGCTTCGACGTCTTCGCGGGCCTCGCCCAGCCCGGCTTTCCCGGCGGCGCGGCGCTGCGCTGGCCGATCCTCGCCGCCGCGATGACCTGGTACAGCCTGCGCGACCGGCTCTGAGCCGGGCGGGCGCAACGCGCGCCACGCGGCGCGACGGAGCGATGACCGAAGCCCGACCGAACAGCGGCGACGCTCTCGATCGCCCGCATCTCGCCGCGGCCGCCACGGTGGCGGCGCAGCTCGACGTCGATCCCGCCCGCGGTCTCGACTCCGCGGGGGTCGCCGAGCGGCGAAGGCGGTTCGGGCCCAACGAAATCGCCAGCGCCGCCTTTCCCGGCCCCTGGCGCATCCTCGCCGATCAGTTGCGCGGCGCGATCTTCTGGCTGCTCGTGGCTGCCGCCGGTCTCTCGCTCTGGATGGGCGACCGGGCCGAGGCGGTGGCCGTCGCGGTCGTGCTCGCGCTCAACGTTTCGATCGGGTTCGCGATCGAGCTGCGCGCCATGCAGTCGATGGAGGCGCTGCGCGCGCTCACCCGCACCACCGCCCGGGTGCTGCGCGGCGGCCGGACGCAAGTGATCGACGCGGCCGGCATCGTGCCGGGCGACGTGGTCGAGCTCGAGGCCGGCGATCTCGTTCCCGCCGACATGCGCCTGACCGAAGCCCGCGATCTTCAGATCGACGAGGCCCCGCTGACCGGCGAATCCGCCCCGGTGACCAAGATCACCGAGGCGCTGACCGCCGACGCGCCGCTGGCGGAGCGCTCCAACATGGCCTGGCGCGGCGCCAGCGTGACCCGCGGCGTCGGCCGCGGCGTCGCTGTCGCCACCGGCATGGCCACCCAGATCGGCGACATCGCCGGGCTGGTGGCCGGGACCGACGAGCGCCGCTCGCCGCTCGAGCGACGCCTCGGCGAGCTAGGCCGCCTGCTCGCCTGGGCGGCGATCGGCGCGGTGGTCGTGCTCGCCGCGATCGGCGTGCTCGCCGGGCGCGATCCGATGGAGACGATCCGCGTGGCGGTGGCGCTGGCCGTCGCGGCGGTTCCCGAAGGCCTGCCGGTGGTGGCCACACTGGCGCTCGCCCGCGGCATGTGGCGCATGGCGCGGCGCGACGTGCTTGTGAACCGCCTCTCCTCGATCGAGACGCTGGGCTCGGTTGGGCTGATCCTCACCGACAAGACCGGCACGCTCACCCGCAACGAGATGGCCGTCGAGGAACTGTTCGTGCCGCGTGGCGGCGGGCTCGAGATCTGCGCCCCGGACGATCCCGCGGCGGCCGCGATCCTGCGCGCTGCCGCGCTCTGCACCGACACCGGCCGGGGCGGCGGCGATCCCATGGAGGCGGCGCTCGTCGCGGCGGCCGCCGCCGCCGGCGCGCCGCTCGCCGATCTGCTCGCGCAATCCGCGCGAATGCGCCTCGCGCCCTTCGATCCCGACCGCAAGCTCATGGCGGCGATCCACCGCGGCTCCGACGGCCCGGTCGCGCTGGTCAAGGGCGCGCCCGAGGCGGTGCTCGCCGCCTGCGATGCGGTTGCAGGCCCCGACGGGCCGGCGCCTCTGGAGCCCGAGGCGAAATCCGCCCTCGCCGAAGCCGTCGCCGCCGCGGCCGGGCGCGGCCTGCGCCTGCTGGGCGTCGCCCGCCGGGCGCTCACCGATCCCGCCGAGGATCCGCTCGCCGGCCTGACGCTGCTCGGTTTCGTCGGGCTCGCCGATCCGCCGCGCGATGACGTGCGCGCCGCCATCGAGGCCTGCCACGCCGCCGGGCTGCGGATCGTGATGGTCACCGGCGATCATCCCGCCACTGCTGCGCGCATCGCCCGCGACACCGGCCTCGCGTCCGATCCGCGCGCCCGCGCCGCGCCGGCGGACGGGCTGACCGGGCTCGGGCCCGCCGCCCGGGGCGACCTGCTCGACGCCGACGTGCTCGCCCGCGTCGCGCCGCGCGCCAAGCTCGAGCTTGTCCGCCTGCACCAGGACTCCGGCGCGGTGACGGCGATGATCGGCGACGGGGTCAACGACGCGCCTGCGCTCAAGGCCGCCGACATCGGCGTGGCCATGGGCAAGCGCGGCACCCAGGTCGCCGCCGAGGCCTCCGACCTGATCCTGCGCGACGACCGCTTCGCCTCCATCGTGGCCGCGGTGCGCGAAGGCCGGGTCATCTACGGCAACATCCGCGCCTTCGTGCGCTATCTGTTCTCGTGCAACCTCAGCGAGATGCTGGTGGTGGCGCTTGCGCTTCTGGCCGGGGCGCCGCTGCCGCTGCTGCCGCTGCAGATCCTGTTCCTCAACCTCATCACCGACGTCTTTCCGGCGCTCGCGCTTGGCGCGGGGGAGGGGCCGCGCGACGTCATGCGTCGCCCGCCGCGCCCGCCCACCGAGCCGCTCGTCGACCGCCGGTCCTGGATCCGCATCGTCGTGGAGGCCGCGCTGATCGCCGCCGCCACGCTCGGCGTCTACGCCCTGGCGCTCTCGGGCCGCGCCGGGCCCGGGCTCGCGCCGACCACCGCCGCCTTCCTCACCCTGGCGCTGGCGCAGCTCTGGCACGTCTTCGCGATCCACGCCCCCGAGGAGCGGTTCTGGAGCAGCCAGGTGGTGCGCAACCCCTGGGTCTGGGGCGCGGTTGCTCTCAGCCTCGCGCTGATCCTCGCCGGTGTCCACGTTCCGCCGCTCGCCGCCACGCTCTCGCTCGCCTCCCCCAACGCGCAGGGATGGGCGCTGGTCCTCGCCACAAGCCTCGCCCCGGGCGCCGCCCTCGCTTTCCTGCGCACCTTGGTTCCGGCCCTGCGCTGAGCCTAGGTCGCGTGCTTCTCGCTGAACTGCTCGAAGGCCAGCACCGCGTCGGCCCCGTACATCAGCGCCGGACCGCCGCCCATGTAGACCGCCATGCCGATCGCCTCCTCGACTTCCTCGCGCGTCGCCCCGAGCTTGACCAGCGCCTCCATGTGAAAGCCGATGCAGCCGTCGCAGCGGGTGGCGACCCCGATCGCCAGCGCGATCAGCTCCTTGGTCCTGGCGTCGAGCGCGCCGTCCTTCGTCGCCGCCCCCGCCATCGCGCTGAACCCCGCCATGGTGTCGGGAATGTTCTTGCGCAGCGTCCGGATGCTGGCGACGATGCGCCGCGTGATCTCGGGATAGGACTTGCTCATTTGGCCCCTCGTTTGACTGGTCCCGACCCGATAGCGGCGCGGCGCGATCGCTGTCAATTCGTCCGCCCGCGCCCCGCCGGAGCGGCCGTCCCGCGCCGATGCTGATCGCGCTGGCCCGAGGCCTCGTCGCCCTCTTCGCGCTGGCGCTGGTCGCGGTCACCCTGCTGCCGCTCTCGCGCAGCGTCGCCTGGTGGGTGCGCATGTGGGACTTCCCGCGGGCCCAGGCCGCCGCCGGGCTCGCGGTCGCGCTGCCTCTCGTCGGCCTGGTCCTGCCGGACCCCTGGCGCTGGCCGCTCGCCGCCGCCTGCCTCGCCTGCCTGGTCTACCAGGTCGCCCGCATCCTGCCCTACACCCCCGCCTTCCCCCGCGAGATGGGCATGGCCGCGCCCGATCCGTCCCGCGACGTCACCCTGCTCGCCGCCAACGTGCTCATGGAGAACACCGACCACGGCCGCCTGCGCGCGCTGATCGCCGAGGTCGATCCCGACGTTCTTCTGCTGATGGAGACCGACGCGGCCTGGGTCGAGGCCGTCGCGCCGGAACTCGCCCGCTACGCCACGGTGCTGCGCGCGCCCCGCGACGACCACTACGGCATGGTCTTCGCCACCCGCCTCGACGCCGACGCCCGCATGGTGCGCCTCACCGAGGACGAGACCCCGGCGGCCTTCGCCGTGCTCACCGACGCCGACGGCGCGCGCCTGCGCGTGGTCGGCCTGCACCCGCAGCCGCCGGTGCCCGGCGTCGACACCGAGGAGCGCGACGCCCAGCTCTTCTACGCCGCCCGCTTCGCCCGGGCCGCCGAGGATCCGCTGGTCGCGCTCGGCGACTTCAACGACGCCGCCTGGTCCGACACCACCCGCGCCTTCAAGAGGGTCGGCGGCTATCTCGACCCGCGGGTGGGGCGCGGCTTCTTCGCGAGCTTCCACGCCGACAACCCGCTGCTGCGCGCGCCCATCGACCAGTTCTTCGCCCGCGGCCCCGTGGTCGTCACCGACTTCCGGCTCGGCCCGCACATCGGCTCCGACCACTTCCCGCTGATCGCGCGCATCCGCGTCGACCCCGATGCCGCCGCGCGGCTCAACCGCCGCCTGCGCCCGCTCGACCCCGACGAGGACGCGCGCATTGACGCCGTCGTGGACCGCTACCGCGCCCGCCTCGCCCGCCTCGAACAGGACTGAGCCGTGGAGCTCTGGGCCGTCCTCGCCGTCGGCGCGGCCTTCCTGCAGAACCTGCGCTCGGCGCTGCAGAAGGCGCTCACTGCCCGGGTCGCGGTGCTCGGCGCCACCTACGCGCGCTTCCTCTTCGCGGCCCCGCTCGCCGTGGCGCTGGCGCTCCTGGTGATCGCGCGGGTCGGCGCGCCGGGCGCCGGCGCGGACTTCTTCGCCTGGGCGCTGCTCGGCGGGGCCGGCCAGATCGGCGCCCAGATGCTGCTGCTGCGACTCTTCGGCCTGCGCAACTTCGCCGTCGGTAACGCCTTCGCCCGCACCGAGACCGTGCAGGCGGCCATCCTCGGCGCCGTCCTGCTCGGCGACCGGCTCGCGCCGCTGCCCGCGCTCGGCGTCGGCGTCAGCGTGCTGGGCGTGTTCCTTCTGTCGGCGGCGCGCGGCCTCGCGGGCGGCGTTCTCAACGCCGCCGCCGGTCTCGGCGTGGCTTCGGGCACGGCCTTCGCGCTCTCGGGCGTCGCCTACCGGGCCGCGGCGCTTTCGCTCGACTGGGACGCCGGCTTCTTCGCCCGGGCCGCGGTGACGCTCGCCTTCGTCACCGTCGCGCAGACTCTGGCGCTGACGCTCTGGATGCGCCTGCGCGCGCCCGGCGCCGTCACGTCGGTGCTGCGCGCCTGGCGGGTCGCTGCGCCCGCGGGCGCCGCAGGCATGCTCGCCTCGCTCGGCTGGTTCTCGGCCTTCGCCCTGGCGCCCGCCGCCGAGGTCAAGGCGGTCGGCCAGGTCGAGCTGATCTTCTCGGCGCTCACCGCGCGCTTCGCCTTCGGCGAGCGGGCCCGCCCGCGCGAGATCGCCGGCATGGCGCTCGTCGCCGGCGGGATCGTGCTGCTGGTGCTGACCCGCTGAGGCGACGCGCCGCCGCTTCGCCCGCCGCCGCTTTGCGCCGCCTTGTCACCGCGGCGCTTCGCCGCTAGCAAGGGGCCGGAAATTCCACCATCGGGCAGTTCGAGGAGCCTCAAGAATGAAACTGGTCCAGATCACCATCCGAGCCGCCGCCGCCGCGGCCGTCGCCGCATCGCTCGCGGCCTGCGCCGCGCCCACCACCGGCAACGTCGTCAGCGCCAGCCAGGAAGGCGTCGCCCAGTCGGTCAACTTCGGCACGATCACCAATGCCCGCCCGGTCACGGTGCAAGGCACCTCCGGCGCTGGCGAGGCCACCGGCACGATCGCCGGCGGCGTCATCGGCGGCCTGATCGGCAACCAGATCGGCGGCGGCTTCGGTCGGGACGTTGCAACCGTGGTCGGCGCCACCGCCGGCGCCGCTGCCGGCAACCGCGCCGCCCAGGAGGTCGGCAACCGTCAGTCGATCGAATGGACCGTTCGTCTCGAGAGCGGCCAGACCATCACGGTGATCCAGGCCGACCCGGTCTTCTCCGTGGGCCAGCGCGTCCAGGTCATCCAGAGCGGTTCCGGCGTCACTCGCCTTCAGGCGGCCTGATCCATCCGGCGCCGGCGTGCGGGGACCGCTTTCGGGCGGCCTCCGCCGCCCGCGCGCGCCGCGCTGTCAATCCGCAGCGGGCATGACCTTGCGCACGGCGGCGCCGCAACGTGACCCGTCTGCGTCCTGTCTGGTTAACCTCCACCAGCCGGGCCGCCAGGATCAGGCCGGCGGCTTCCAAGGCGCGGCGGCCCCGGATCGATGCAGACCAGGCCCGCCTTGGGGCTGTTCGGAGCAGCGGAGCTCCCCTCCGGCGCACTTGCACAGGAGACCTGGGAAATGGCGCTTCTCGCCTTCGACCATGTCAATATCCGCACGGTGAACCTCGCGGAAATGGTCGCCTGGTACGAGGACGTTCTCGGCCTGCGATCCGGTCCACGCCCCGACTTTCCGGTTCCCGGCGCATGGCTCTATCTGAACGGGACCTGCGTCCTGCACCTCGTCGAGGCCGATCCGCCACCGTCGGCGCATGCCGAGGGTGAGAGCCTGCGCATGGAGCACATGGCCTTTCGCGCGGAAGGCATGGATGACTTCATCGCCCGGCTCGAGGCGCGCGAAGTGGCCTACAGACTCTTTCCGGTTGAGGCGCTCGGCAGCGTTCTGGTCTTCATCCGCGATCCGGATGGAAACCGGCTCCACGTTGACTTCCCGGCGACGCAAAGCGCCTGAACGCCCGTTTCGTCCCGTCGCGGCGGACTTTCCCGTCCGGACTTCCCGCGCCCGGCGATAGCCTTCCGACCAAGGAGACGGCGTGGCGCCGCCGCGGTAGTCGCGTTACTGCGCAGCCATCTCCCTCTGGGCCCGGCTGACCTGTCGTGTGATCTCTCCGATGTGGCGGGCGTCGGTGCCGCAGCATCCGCCCCACACATTGATGTGGGAAAACCGCCGCGCGAGCGTCGCCATCTGCCCGCCCAGTTCCTCGGGATCGCCGTCCTCGAGATGCCCCAGACTGCACAGGCTGAGCAGTTCCATGGCGACCGCGTTCGGCATGAAGCCCCCCAGTCGCCGGGTCCAGTCCCCGTCGGTCAGACCGGGTTCGAACTCGGTCGGATGCGCGCAGTTGACGGCGTAGTAGGCCGGGGCGTCGCCGGTGGCCGCGTCGATGCGAGCGACCGCATCTTCCAGCGTCGCGCCATCGCGGAGCGTCCTGCCCTTCAGGATGAAGGAGATGACCGAAGGGATCCCCGCAGCCTTGGCCGCCCGGGCGAAGCCGATCGCCTCCTCGACGTTCGAAAAGGTCCAGGCGGACACCAGATCGGCGCCGGCGTCGCGAAGGGTGATGATCTGTTCCGAGTGGTAGTCCTCGGCCTCCGCCGCATCCGGCGTCCGTCCGCCGCCATAGGCGTCCCCTCGCGGCCCGATGCACCCGCCGATGATCATCGGCGTCCGGTCGCTGCGATACTCCCGCGCCAGATCCCTGTAGAACTCGATTCCTCGGACGTTGATCTCGGCCAGGGCCTCGCGGGAGAACCCGATCAGATCGCCCCAGTCACGGCTTGCGCGATAGTGGAGGCCCTCGTTGATGACGCCGAAGCCGTTCTCGATGGCCGCCTCGATCAGCTTGCGATGGTAGTCGGTGAGGCATGCGCGACCGCGCTCGTCGTCGAGGAGCTCAAAGGCGCAGAAGTGGCGAAGTTCGAACCCGTCGATGTACTGCAGCCAGGTCTCGAAACCCCCGCCGCACGTCATCAGCCGACCGTCGAGTTGCGGCAGCGTTTCCCGCTGATCCATGCGACGTCCCCCCGAAGTATCCGCAGGGAGGATAACAGAAGGTCTCCGATCTGTCGCCGCGGGACGTCCCGTCGTCCGTTTGCGGAGTGAACGGTGCGATGGTTCGGCCTCTTGCGAGGCGTCCCGCGCATCCCGATCACTCCAGGACGATCACGATGGCCGAGGCCGCGCCATTCAGGGGTCGGGCGCCGTGTCCCCTTCCCGTGGTGTCCTCCATCAGCAACCGATCGCCGGCCTTGAACACGCGGGTGTCCCCCGTGCTCGTCCACCCCTCGACCGCTCCGTCCAGAACGACAAAGAGCTGCCGGCGGGGAGACGGATGGGCGGCGTCTTCCCAGTCCTTGGGAAAACGCAGCCAGAAGAACCCGGTCGCTCGGATTGGCTCGGAGAGCTCCAGCGCCGGGGCCGGGGGTGCGTATTGGAGCGAGGTCATGTCAAACACGATGTCCTCGAAATGGCTCTCGCCTGAGTCATCCGCATGCAGGCGAATGCAGGTCATGGGGTGCGGCATGATCATTAACGCAGATTATTGAAGATTAACGTCTTTTATTTCAACAACATAACCATAATTGCACGCGTGTTACACGCCCCGTAACACACCCTGGGGCCCTTTTTCAGAAGAACGCCTGCAACCCCGTCTGCGCCCGCCCGAGGATCAATGCGTGCACGTCGTGGGTGCCCTCGTAGGTGTTGACCGCCTCCAGGTTCATCACGTGGCGGATCACCCCGTATTCGTCCGAGATGCCGTTGCCGCCGTGCATGTCCCGCGCCACCCTCGCGATCTCCAGCGCCTTGCCGCAGTTGTTGCGCTTGCAGAGGCTGATAAGCTCCGCCGCCGCCCGCCCCTCGTCGAAGAGCCGTCCCAGCCGCAGCGCCCCCTGCAGCCCGAGCCCGATCTCGGTCTGCATGTCGGCGAGCTTCTTCTGCACGAGCTGGGTCTGCGCCAGCGGCCGGCCGAACTGCCGCCGCTCGAGCGTGTAGTCCCGCGCCGCCCGCCAGCAGAACTCCGCCGCGCCCATTACCCCCCAACTGATCCCGTAGCGCGCCCGGTTGAGACAGCCGAACGGCCCCGCGAGCCCCTCGGCATGCGGCAACAGGTTCGCCTCCGGCACGAACACCTCGTCCATCTGGATCATGCCGGTGACCGAGGCCCGCAGCGAGAACTTGCCGTCGATCTTCGGCGCCTCCAGCCCCTTCATGCCCCGCTCGAGCAGGAAGCCGCGGATCTTTCCGTCGTGGGCGTCCGATTTCGCCCAGACCACGAACACGTCCGCGATCGGGCTGTTGGTGATCCAGGTCTTCGCCCCGGAGATCGAGAACCCGCCCGCGACCGGCTTCGCCCGGGTCAGCATGCCCGCGGGGTCCGAGCCCGCGTCCGGCTCGGTCAGCCCGAAACAGCCGACCATCGCCCCGGACGCCAGCTCCGGCAGGTACTTCGCCCGCTGCGCGTCGTCGCCGTAGGCGAAGATCGGATGCATCACCAGGCTCGACTGCACGCTCATCGCCGAACGATAGCCCGAGTCGACCCGCTCCACCTCGCGCGCGATCAGCCCGTAGGCGACGTAGCTCGCGCCCGCGCCGCCGAAATCCTCCGGCAGCGTCGGCCCGAGCAGCCCCATCTCCCCCATCTCGGTCATGATGGCCCGGTCGAAGATTTCCGTCCGGTTCGCCATCAGCACCCGCCCGGCCAGCCGGTCCTGGGCGTAATCGCGCGCCGCGTCGCGGATCATCCGCTCCTCGTCGGCGAGCTGGGCCTCCAGTCCGAACGGATCCTCCCAGTCGAACGCCGCAGGCTTCGCCCGCGCGGCCTCGGGCGTGTTGCGCTTCTGGAGCATGTCGGGCACCTCGCTGATCGCCCCTCAGTCTAGGCCGCGCCCCCCGGCCGGACAAGCCGACCGTCCCGGCGTTTGCCGATTGCATCGGCGCCGCCGCCCCGGCACTCTGCGCCAAAACCGGAGAAGCCCGATGAAATGCGTCTTCATCCAGCTGCGATGCCGTCCCGGCCGGACCTACGACGTCGCCGACGCGATCTATGATCGCGAGTTCGCCTCGGAGCTCTATTCGACCTCCGGCGAGTACGACCTGATCATGAAGGTCTACATCCCCGACGAGGATGACATCGGCCATTTCGTCAACGAGAAGCTGCGCGACATTCCCGACATCGACCGCAGCCTGACCACGCTGACATTCAGGGCGTTCTGATGATCGCGGACTGGGACGACGCCTACGCGATCACGTCCCACATCCCCGGCGCCGAGGCTCTGCCCGAGCGCTGGGCCGCCGAGGCCGCTGCGTACCGCGCCGCCCACCCGCCGCGGGTTCTGCGCTACGGCGACCATCCTCGCCGCGCGGTCGATCTCTTCCTGCCCGACGGCGATCCGCGAGGGCTCGCGATCTGGGTGCACGGCGGCTACTGGCGACGCTTCGACCGCTCCGACTGGTCGCACTTCGCCGCCGGCGCCCGGTCGCGCGGATGGGCGGTGGCTCTGCCCGGTTACGTGCTGACCCCCGAGGTCCGCATCACACAGATCACCGCCGACGTCGCCCGCGCCATCACGCTGACCGCCGCCGAGATCTCCGGTCCGATCCGCCTGTCCGGCCATAGCGCCGGCGGCCATCTCGCCGCGCGCCAGATCTGCGAAGACAGCGCCCTTCCGCCCGACATCGCCGCGCGGATCGAGCGCACGCTGCCGATCAGTGGCGTCTTCGATCTCCGCCCGCTCCTGCGCACGCAGATGAACGTCGAATTCTTCCACCTCGACACCGCCGAAGCTTCGGCCGAAAGCCCGGCGCTGCGCCGCCCGGTCGAGGGAGCCCGCGTCTACGCCTGGGTCGGCGCCGACGAGCGCCCCGAATTCGTCCGCCAGAACGCGCTGCTCGCCAACATCTGGACCGGCCTTGGCGCAGCCGTGACCGAGACGGTCGTGTCGGGCGCTCACCACTTCACGGTGATCGATCCGCTGACCGACCCCGGCTCGCCGATCGTGGCCGCCTTCGTCGGCGATTGAGGCAGGCATGTCCTCAACCTGCAACAAATGCCCAAGAGTGCCAGGTGCTGGCGCCTAGCCTCGCGAGCGTCAAAGATAGACGGAAGGGCGCGGTGGAGGAACACGCATGAAGTCGCACGCCCGTGTCGTGGTCGTTGGTGGCGGCGTGGTCGGCTGCTCGGTCCTCTATCATCTCGCCCGGGCCGGCTGGACAGACGTGATGCTGATCGAACGATCCGAGCTGACCTCCGGCTCGACCTGGCATGCGGCAGGCGGGTTCCACACCCTGAATGGCGATGCAAATGTCGCGCGCCTCCAGGGCTACACCGTCGGTCTTTACCAGGAGATCGAGGCGTTGTCGGGCCAGTCCTGCGGGCTGCACCTGACCGGCGGCGTGATGCTTGCCGAAAACGCCGACCGGATGGATTTCCTGCGCCTTGCCCACGCCAAGGGCCGCTGCCTCGGCATGCAGACCGAACTGATCACGCCGTCCGAAGCGAAGGTCATGTTTCCGCTGCTCGACGAAAGCTGCTTCGTCGGCGCGCTCTGGGATCCGGTCGAAGGTCATCTCGACCCGTCCGGCGCCACCCAGGCCTATGCCGGCGCGGCCCGCAAGCTCGGCGCCGAGATCGTTCTTCGCAACCGGGTGCTAGAGCTGATCCCCACGCAGGCTGGCGGCTGGCGGGTCATCACCGAAAGGGGCGAGGTCGCCGCAGAGCACGTCGTGAATGCGGGTGGTCTCTGGGCGCGCGAGATCGGCAGGATGGTCGGCCTCGAGCTGCCCGTTCTGGCCATGGAGCACATGTACCTGCTGACCGAGGACATGCCGGAAGTGGCCGAGTTCAACGCCGCCAGCGGCCGCGAGCTCTGCCACGTCATCGACTTTCGCGGCGAGATCTACACCCGTCAGGAGCGTGGCGGCGTCCTGCTCGGCACCTACGAGAGGGACGGGCGGCCGTGGGCGCCGCGCGAGACCCCGTGGGATTTCGGCCACGAGCTGCTCGCGCCCGATCTCGACCGCATCGCGCCTTCGCTCGAGATCGGCTTCCGCCACTTCCCGGCGCTGGAACGCGCCGGCATCAAGCAAGTGATCAACGGCCCCTTCACCTTCTCGCCCGACGGCAACCCGCTGGTGGGTCCGGTGCGCGGCCTCACCAACTTCTGGGTGGCCTGCGCGGTGATGGCCGGGTTCTCTCAGGGTGGCGGCGTCGGCCTCGTGCTGGCCAACTGGATCACCGAGGGCGATCCAGGCCACGATGTCGTCGGCATGGACGTGGCGCGTTTCGGGGAATGGGCGAGCCTGCGCTACACCAACGCCAAAGTCCGCGAGAACTACACGCGCCGCTTCTCGATCCGCTTCCCCAACGAGGAGTTGCCCGCGGGCCGTCCGCAGCAGACCACGCCGCTCCACGACATCCAGACGGCCGGGAACAACGCGGTGATGGGCGACAGTTGGGGGCTCGAGGCGCCCTTGTGGTACGCCCCGGCGGGATCGGCGCCCCAGGACGTCCCCTCGTTTCGCCGATCCAATGATTTCAGCCATGTCGCCACCGAAGTGCAGGCAGTGCGCGAACGGGTGGGCGTCACGGAGATCTCCAACTTCGCCAAGTACCGCGTCACCGGCGCCGGCGCTGAGGACTGGCTCAATCACGTGTTGACGAACTCCATGCCGCGCATCGGCCGCATCGCGCTGTCGCCCATGCTGAACGAGGCTGGCAAGCTGATTGGCGATTTCACTGTGGCGAAGGCCGCCAAGGACAGCTTCCTCATCTGGGGCTCTTCGGCGGCGCAGATCCTGCACATGCGCTGGTTCGAGACGCATCTGCCGCGCGACGGCTCGGTCGGCGTCGAACGGCTCGGCATGGGCCTGATGGGGCTCATGATCGCAGGACCGCTGTCGCAGGCCGTGCTGGCGGCCCTGAGCGACGCGGACGTGTCGCTGCCGGCCTTCCGCTTCATGGACCACCGGGCGATGGACGTGGCCGGGGTTCCGGCGACGGTTAACCGCATCAGCTTCACCGGAGATCTCGGCTACGAGATCTGGGTCGAGCCCTGCTACCTGCGAACTCTGTATATTGGCGTGAAGACGGCGGGCGAACCGCACGGGATTGCGGACTTCGGAACGCGCGCTCTGCTCTCGATGCGTCTCGAGAAGAACTGGCCCACCTGGTTTTCCGAGTTGCGCCCGACCTACGGCCCGTTCGAGGCGGGCATGGACCGCTTCGTCGATCTCCGAAAGAATGATTTCGTAGGACGGGCGGCCTCAGCGCATGAGTTGGCCGAACCGCTGCGCCTGCGGCGGGTCAGCCTGATCGTCGATGCCGACGGGGCCGACGCAATCGGTGATGAGCCGATCTGGGCGCGCAGGACAGAGGATTGCACGACTGTTCCTGAACCTCAGTGGCGCGGCGCCTGGCGCTTCGACGCCTCCGGCGAGCGGCTGCCGCGCCCCAAGTCGCGGATCGACGGCGAGTGGCGCGTCGTTGGCTGGGTGACCTCGGGCGGCTACGGGCACCATGTCGGCCTGTCGCTGGCGCAGGGCTACGTGCCGGCCGCCATGGCCACGGAAGCGGGGGAGGATCTGTTCGAGGTGGAGATCCTCGGACGACGGCATGCTGCGCGGATCGCCGTGGAGCCGCCGTTCGATCCCACCGGGTCTCGCATGAGGGCCTGACGCGTCCGTGACTTGCCGCAGACGCGCAGCGCGCCAGGGTAATCGGCAATGGGAACAGTCGTCCTGCCGCACCTGACCCGGAGACGCTTCGCCGCAGTCCTCGCGGCCGGAGCCTTGATGCGGCCCGCGCATGTTCGTGCGGCGGATTTCGCGCAAGCGCTCGAGCGGGCGCGGTCGCTCCAGCAGCTGCACGCGATCGTGGTGTCGGTGGATGGGGAGACGGTGCTGGCCGAAGCCGTGCGCGGCGGTGGCCTCGGGCGCCCCGCCAACGTGAAGTCGGTCTCAAAGACCCTCGTGGCGGCGTTGACAGGGGTGGCCATCGAGCGGGGTGTGCTGCGGGGCGTGGATGCACGGGTACTACCGGTCCTGGGCCGGCAGGCGACGGGGAGCATCGATCCGCGCGCGTCGGAGGTCACGGTGGAGGACCTGCTAACCATGCGGTCGGGCTTCGAGCGGGTCTCGGGCGTGAACTACGGGGCCTGGGTGCAGAGCAGCGACTGGATCGGCTATGTCCTCTCGCGGCCGATGGTCGCCGACCCAGGCGTTCAGTTCGGCTATTCGACCGGCGACTACCACCTGCTCGGGGCCGTTCTGGCCAAGGCGTCGGGCCGGAGCCTGCTCGACCTCGCGCGCGACTGGATCGGGCGGCCGCTGGGAGTGAACATTCCCGCGTGGACCCGCGATCCGCAGGGCTTCTACATGGGCGGCAACAACATGGCGCTCAGCCCGCGCGCCATGCTGGCCTTCGGCGAGGCCTTCCGCACCGGCGGCGGGGCAATGGCGCCGGTGGACTGGATCGAGGCGTCGTGGCAGCCGCGGACGCGGTCGCCCTTTTCGGGGCATGCCTACGGCTACGGTTGGTTTCTCGCCGATATCGGAGGCGAGAGCGCCGCCTATGCGCGCGGCTATGGCGGGCAGATGATCTACGTGGTCCCGGAAGTCCGGATGTCGGTTGCGATCACGTCCGACCCCAACCAGCCGGCTCGATCGCAAGGACACACGGGAGATCTGCACCGGCTTGTTGCGGAGACGCTGATCCCGGCGGCGCGGGCTTCGTGAGTGTCAACTTTAGCTGACTTGATCTGTGTCAACTTGGGGTGACGCTGATCCTGCTACGCTGGAGGCCGGATCACAGCCCGGGGCCAGCCATGCACATCCTGCTCGTTCACCCGAACTACCATTCCGGCGGCGCCGAAATCGCCGGGAACTGGCCGCCAGCCTGGGTCGCCTATCTGGCTGGGTCGCTGAAGGCGGCGGGCTACGACCGGGTCACCTTCGTCGACGCAATGACCAACGATCTTCCCGACGAGGCGCTGGCGGTGAAGATGGCGGAGCTGCAACCCGACGTGGTGGGCGTCACCGCGATCACGCCCTCCATCTACAAAGCCGAGCGGGTGCTGGAGATTGCGCGCGACACCGTTCCCGACGCGGTGCGGGTGTTGGGCGGCGTGCACGCCACCTTCATGTACAAGCAGGTGCTTTCGGAGGCGCCGCAGGTCGACGTGATCGTGCGCGGCGAGGGCGAGGAGATCTTCGTCAACCTGATACGCGCCATCGACGAGGGCCGCTATCTGCAGGACCGCCGCAAGATCCACAGTCTGGCCTTCCGCGACGGCGACGAGATCGTCGCGACCCAGGCCGCCAGCACGGTGAAGGACCTCGATGGCATCGATCCGGACTGGTCGATCCTCGAATGGTCGAAATACATCTACGTGCCGCTCGGAACGCGGGTTGCGATCCCGAACATGGCCCGCGGTTGTCCGTTCACCTGCAGCTTCTGCTCGCAATGGAAGTTCTGGCGCGACTACCGCGTGCGCGACCCGAAGAAGGTGGTCGACGAGATCGAGCGGCTGGTGAACGACCACCAGGTCGGGTTCTTCATCCTCGCCGACGAGGAACCGACGATCAACAAGGCGAAGTTCACCGAATTCTGCGAGGAACTGATCGCCCGCGGCCTGCCGGACCGCGTGAAATGGGGCATCAACACGCGCGTCACCGACATCATGCGCGACAAGGACCTCCTCTGGCTGTGGCGCAAGGCAGGGCTGGTGCATGTGAGCCTCGGGACCGAAGCGGCGGCGCAGATGAAGCTCGACCGCTTCAACAAGGAGACCAAGGTCGCCAACAACAAGGAGGCGATCCGTCTGCTGCGCGATGCCGACATCTTCACCGAGGCGCAGTTCATCGTCGGGCTCGACAACGAGACCGCCGAGACGCTGGAAGAGACTTACCAGATGGCCTGGGACTGGCAGCCGGATCTCGCCAATTGGTCGATGTACACGCCCTGGCCCTTCACGCCGCTGTTCCAGGAGCTGGGCGACAAGGTCGAGGTGTTCGACTTCTCGAAATACAACTTCGTCACGCCGATCATGAAACCCGATGCGATGGAGCGTGGCGAGCTCCTCGACCGGGTGATGAACAATTACCGACGCTTCTACATGAAGAAGGCGCTGTTCTATTACCCGTGGCGCGGAACGGGCTTCCGGCGGCGCTACCTGCTCGGCTGCCTGAAGGCGTTCCTGCGGGCCGGGTTCCAGCGGACCTTCTACGATCTCGGCAAGGTCGGCTACTGGGGGCCGCAGACCAAGAAGAAGGTCGATTTCCACTTCGACGACAGCCGCAAGATCGCGCCCGCGCAGATGGAAGACTGGGCGGCGATTCACGATCGCAAGATCGCCGCCAACGAGCGCAAGAAGGCGGTGAAGGCACAGCTTGCGGCCGAACGCGAAGCCCGAGAGCCGGTGATGGCTTGTGGTGGCGGGACGAGGCAGATGGACGTCGATGAGCAGCCCGTCCCGATTCTGCACTGAACCGGAGCGCATCGGGCCGAACGCCGCGATCCAGCTTGCCGAAGCGCTGCGTGGAAGGAACGCGGAGCCGCTGGCCCGGGCGGTCTTCGCGGCGGCGGGCCGGCTGGAATGGCTGGACGCTCCGCCAGCCGACATGATCGCCGAAGGCGACGCAGCACGGCTCCATGCGGCGCTGGCGCGGCTGGCCGGGCCCGACGAATTCCGCGCGCACGCCCGCGAAGCGGGGCGTCGGACGGGTCGCTACATCCTCGCCAATCGGATTCCGGGGCCGGCCCGGACAATCCTTCGTCGTGCGCCCGCGTGGCTCGCCGCACGGCTTCTGGTGCGGGCGATCGCGGCGCATGCATGGACGTTTGCAGGGTCGGGATCGTTCCGCGTCCTCGGGCGTCGGCCGCTGACGGTGACCATCCTGGCCAATCCGCTTGCGGTGACAAGGCACGAAGCCGGCGGGTGCGCGTGGCACGCGGCGGTGTTCCGCGAACTCTTCCGAAGCCTCGTGCATCCGCAAGCGGAGGCTCGCGAGACGGTGTGCTGTTTCGACGGCGCGCCTGGCTGTCGCTTCGAGATCGACTGGCCGCGCGGTCGCGGGCGCGCCTTGGTGGCGCCCGCCTGAAAGCGCCTCAATTCGGCAGGCCGCCCTCGCGGGCGAGGAAGGTCGCGATCTCGGGCACGCCAACACCGTGCTTGACCTGCGCGAACTGGAAGGGGCGCGCGCCGCGCATCCGGAGGGTGTCGGCCTCCATCACCTCCAGCGATGCGCCGACATGGGGCGCGAGGTCGGTCTTGTTGATGACGAGCAGGTCGGAGCGCGTCACGCCGGGGCCGCCCTTGCGGGGGATCTTGTCGCCGGCGCAGACGTCGATGACGTAGATGGTGAGGTCCGCGAGCTCGGGCGAGAACGTGGCGCTCAGGTTGTCGCCGCCGGACTCGATCAGGATGACGTCGAGGTCGGGGAAGCGCTTCACCATCTCGTCGACGGCGACGAGGTTGATCGAGGCGTCCTCGCGGATCGCGGTGTGCGGGCAGCCGCCGGTCTCCACGCCCATGATGCGGTCGAGGGGCAGCGCCTGCGCGCGCATCAGGAACTCGGCGTCCTCGCGGGTGTAGATGTCGTTGGTGATCACCGCGATCGACCAGCGGTCGCGCATGGCCTTGCAGAGCGCCTCGGTCAGCGCGGTCTTGCCGGCGCCGACCGGGCCGCCGATGCCCACGCGCAGGGGGCCGTTGGGGGATTTCATGAGCGGTAGAGCCTCGAGTACTGGGTTTCGTGGAGCATGGACGCGAGGTCGGCGGCGAGGGCCGCGCCGCCGAGGTCGTCGAGAGATGCGTTGCGGGTGGCGGCGGCCACCTCGGCGGCGACGGGCAGGAGGGCCGCGGTGATGCGCTGGCCGTCGGTCTGGCCGATCGGGATCAGGCGGACGCCGGCGGAGACGATGTTGGCGGCGAAGGCCTGGAGAAAGTGGGTGGCGGTCGCCTCCAGCGGCAGGCCGACCAGCGCCGCGGCGCGGCCGACGGCGACGGGGTAGGCTGCTGGCGCGAGGTCGATGTCCCAGGCGGCGGCGGTGACGCGGGCGAAGGCGGCGCCCTGGGCCATGGTTTCGAGGTGGCGCTCGGTCGAGGGGGCGAGCGCCTCGGCCAGCGCGGCGACTTCGCTGGGGTCGTCGGCGGCGAAGGCGTGGCGGAGCAGGATGGCGTCGCTGCGGCCGGCGCCGAAGCGGAGGAGGTCGGCGGTCCAGCGGCGGAGCGCGGGCGGGTCGGCGACGACGCCGGTCTCGACCGCCCATTCGAGACCGTGGGAATAGCTGTAGGCGCCGACGGGGTAGGCGGGGGAGAACCAGGCGGCGAGGATCTGCTGGGCCTCGGCGGCGGGGCGGGTCATTCGCGGGCCGCGCCGGAGGGGCCGTGGTGGTGGCCGTGGGTGCGGCCGGTTCCATAGGCGCCGCGCTCGGGGGCGAAGGGCTCGCGGACCGGGCGCACGGTCGCGCCGAGGCGGGCCAGCATGTCGGCGAGGATCGCGTCGTCGCGGATCAGGATGCGGCCGGGCTCGATGCGGGCGGGGGCGTGGCGGTTGCCGATGTGCCAGGCGAGGCGGGCGAGGTCGGGGCCGGTGATCTCGAGCAGCGGCTCGGGGGCGGCGGCGACGGCGATGGTCATGCCTGTCTCGGTCAGGAAGGCGTCGCCGTCGTCGAGGGAGACGGTCTCGGGCAGGTCGACGAGCAGGCGGGCGCCGGCCTCGGTGACGAGGGTGCGGCGGCGCAGGAAGCGGCCCTCGTAGTCGAGGATGACGCGGTCGGACGCGGGAGGGGTGGCGGGGCCGCGGCGGATCTCGCGGGCGGTCAGGGGCGCGGGCACCGGGTCAGCGGCCGGGGAAGCAGAGGTCGTTCCAGCGGGACCGATCGCGGGGATCGGTGGGCACGCTGTGGCAGAAGTTCGGTCCGAGGGCGCCGGCGGCGCCGCCTGAGGGCGTCGGGCCGCGGGTGGCGGTTCCGGTCCCGAGATCGACGGTGCAGGCGGCCAGCGCGAGCAGGGCGGCGAGGGGGACGAGAAGCTTCATGGGGACCTCGGGACGGGGACGTTGCCCAGCAGACTAGCGGAGCCGGACGGGGAGGGAAAGCGGCCCCGAAAGGGGGCGCTTCGGGGCGCCAAGCTTGGCGCTTTTTCAAGTCATTGAAAACACGCGAGAAAAGTGTTAACGGGGTTTGGCGGCTCCCGGCGCGGCGCCTGGGTCAGGTCGTCGCGCCGCCGCCGGGCGCGTCGCGCCGCATCAGGCCGAGACGGGCGAGGTCGGCGTCGGAGAGGCCGGTCAGCAGGCGCACGGCGCGCAGCCGCCGGGCCTCGGTGGTCCGGTCCGCGAGCCCGGCGAACCAGCGCCGGAAGGCTTCGGTCAGCACGCCCCTGATGGGTCGTTCGAGCAGGTCGGTCGTTTCGGCGTTCATGGCGCCCTCCACTGGTTACATGCGGGCGACATCGATTGCCCGTGCTTGAAGCAGATGGAGGGCCGGGGCGGGGCGGGCAACCGGCGTTCGCGCATGGCCGCCATGCGTCGGGTGGCTCTGGCGCAGAGGGTGCCGGAACGGAAAACGGCCCCGCTTTCGCGGAGCCGTTTGGGAAGCAGAGGGTACGGTTGCCGGATCGTCAGGCGGCGGCCGCCGCCTTGCGCCGCCGCGCCATCAGGCCGAGGCCGCCGAGACCGCCAAGCAGAAGAAACGCTGCAGCAGGGACGAGGAACCATGCGCGACTAAACTGAGCATTGCTGAGTGATCGGCGTTAGTCAGAACCATCTGCTGATTGACCCATGGCGTGTCCAAGTTCCGTTAGCCGCAGAGACGTGAAAGCAGATAATGGCTTGCGAGCCTATTGCCATCCTTCATGATGATGCAAGTGCGAGTACCCAGCATATACACTTGGAGCGACCGACCACGGACCAGCTAACGTTGCCGATCAGTCGAAATGAAGAGTAACTTCATTCGCTATTCAGGTCTGCCAGCCAGAGCCATCCGTGTGTCGTCGCTCCTTTGCCGATCAGAGCCCCAACCGCTCTGGATCAAACAGATTGTCGAAGTCAGCTCCCGCTGGATTTGCGAAGTTGATCCACTTGCATCAATCTTCGGCAGTCCGTCGAATTTGCGATCAACTTGTTGTGTGGCGTCTGGCCTGATCAGCCGGAATCAAGCCTTGCCAATCCAGTGCAGCTTGCGCCGGATCAGGCCGCAGCAAAGCAATCGCCGCCAAGCAGCCCACTCGTTGACAACGCAGTCGCCAATGACTGCGCTCCAAACGCCTTAGCGGCCTCATTCATGTACATAGCTCTCCCCTCTCTCGTAACCCCACCCTCTCACCAGCGCTCCACAACGCGGCGGGCGGAACTCTCCATCTCAACGTTAACACCCAATCGCGCGACTGGAAATCGAATATGTGGTTTCGACGCGCATTTCCCGCGGGTCTTAGCGCCATTTTTCGCCGGAATCATCGCCCGGCGAGGGGCGACGCCGGAGCATGAAGCCTCAGGTTGTGCCCCCCCCCCTCGCGCCGCTCTCTGACCCGAAAACGCCACGGCGCCGCTGGCGGTGATTCGGCCCGCGCCGCCGGGCGCGGCCGCAGCGTCGCGCCTCGATCCCGTGAGGCGCGGCCTCGGCGCGGAGGGTCGGGCGGGTCCGGCCGCGGGCGCGGGCGTCGGGAGAGGCGGGCGCGCCGGCAGTTGCTCGACCGCAATCACCTGGAGAAACGGAGAGGAGCCGCGCCAGTCGGGCGAGGGTGCTCGGCGCCGTTGGCGATGCCGCGTGAAATATTTCTTGATGTGTATTCATGAAAGAGGTGAAGACAGGTGAAACGGCGCGTGCGCCACATTTGGTGGCGCATAGTGCAGGCGGCGCCTGTCGAACTTCCGCTTTGGCGGAGCGTCTGAGGGCATTGACTCAGAACAGGAAGTACCGCTGCGCCATCGGCAGCACCTCGGCGGGTTCGCAGGTGAGCAGTTCGCCGTCGGCGCGGACCTCGTAGGTCTCGGGGTCGACCTCGATCTCGGGCGTGGCGTCGTTGAGCTTCATCGCGGCCTTGCCGATGCCGCCGCGGGTGTTGGCGACGGGCAGGGTCGCCTTGGCGAGGCCGAGGGTCTCGCGGATGCCCTCGGCTTGCGCGGCGGCGCTGACGAAGGTGACGGAGGAGTTCTCGCGGCTGCGGCCGAAGGCGCCGAACATCGGGCGGGTGTGGACCGGCTGCGGGGTGGGGATCGAGGCGTTGGGGTCGCCCATCTGGGCCACCGCGATGGCGCCGCCGATCAGCACCATCTCGGGCTTGACGCCGAAGAAGGCCGGGTTCCAGAGCACGAGGTCGGCGCGCTTGCCGACCTCGACCGAGCCGATCTCGTGGGCGATCCCGTGGGCGATGGCGGGGTTGATGGTGTACTTGGCGACGTAGCGGCGGACGCGGAAGTTGTCGTTGTCGCCGGTTTCCTGCGCCAGACGCCCGCGCTGGACCTTCATCTTGTGGGCGGTCTGCCAGGTGCGGATCAGCACCTCGCCGACGCGGCCCATGGCCTGGCTGTCGGAGGCGATGATCGAGAAGGCGCCGAGGTCGTGCAGGATGTCCTCGGCGGCGATGGTCTCGCGGCGGATGCGGGATTCCGCGAAGGCGACGTCCTCGGGGATCGACTTGTCGAGGTGGTGGCAGACCATGAGCATGTCGAGATGTTCCTCGAGCGTGTTCACGGTGTAGGGCCGCGTCGGGTTGGTCGAGGACGGGATGACGTTGGGCAGGCCCGCGACGCGGATGATGTCGGGGGCGTGGCCGCCGCCGGCGCCCTCGGTGTGGAAGGCGTGGATGGTGCGGCCCCTGAGCGCGGCGATGGTGTTCTCCACGAAGCCCGATCTCATTGAGCGTGTCGGTGTGGATCATCACCTGCACGTCGAAGGCGTCGGCCACCGAGAGGCAGCAGTCGATGGCCGAGGGCGTTGTGCCCCAGTCCTCGTGGAGCTTGAGCGCGCAGGCGCCGGCGCGGATCTGTTCCTCGAGCGCGGCGGGCAGCGAGGCGTTGCCCTTGCCGGCGAAGGCGAGGTTCATCGGGAAGGCGTCGGCGGCCTGGAGCATGCGGCCCAGGTGCCAGGGGCCGGGGGTGCAGGTGGTGGCGAGCGTGCCGTGCGCCGGGCCGGTGCCGCCGCCGAGCATGGTGGTCAGCCCCGAGTGCAGGGCGTCGTCGATCTGCTGGGGGCAGATGAAGTGGATGTGTGAATCAAAGCCGCCGGCGGTGAGGATGCGGCCCTCGCCGGCGATGATCTCGGTGCCGGGGCCGATGACGATGTCGACGCCGGGTTGGGTGTCGGGGTTGCCGGCCTTGCCGATGGCGGTGATGCGTCCGTCGCGCAGGCCGACGTCGGCCTTGTAGATCCCGGTCCAGTCGAGGATCAGCGCGTTGGTGATCACCGTGTCCATGGCGCCCTGGGCGCGGGTGGCCTGGGACTGGCCCATGCCGTCGCGGATCACCTTGCCGCCGCCGAACTTCACCTCCTCGCCGTAGACGGTGAGGTCCTTCTCGACCTCGATGAAGAGCTCGGTGTCGGCGAGGCGCACCCGGTCGCCGGTGGTGGGGCCGTACATGGCGGCGTAGGCGGCGCGGGGGATGCGGGTCGGCATGGGGCGGGTCCTCTTGGTTTCCGGGCGACTGTCGGGCCTTGCGCGGGCGGGGGCAAGCGCCGCTGGGCGGCGGCGGGGCGGTGCGCGGACGTTTGCATGCAAATTGAACAGCGGCCGCGCGCGTGGTGGGCTGTGTGGGAGCTGAGAGGTGGGAACGGGCGGGAACCGCCTCTCGCCCTGCGCCGTGCCGGGCTCTGATGCTCGAAAGGCGACATGCAGCCGAGACCGTTTCTCCGCAGGGGCGAAAAGAGGCCGGTGTTGCCGCGACAAATTGTCTCGATTCACGCAGTTGTGAGGCGTTCCGGCGCGACTCCGGCGGCATGAGGCGCATTATCGAAACCGATCGGTGAAATCCGCATGGTTGCGGCTGATCCGCTCTGAGTAAGATCTAAATCGACAGGGAGTGGGACATGGAACTGGGACGGATGATGAGGCGAGGAGTGATCGCTGCGGCGGCGCTGTTGCTCGCGGGGATGTCGAGTGCGCCGGCGTCGGCGGTGCCGATCGCGGCGACGGGCACGACGGATGTGACAGTGTCCGCGGGGGTTCTCGACTTCCTCGTCACCAACAGCATCACGCCGGCGCCGATCGCCCCGGCCACGGCTTCGGGCGCGACATTCTCGTTCCCGATCACTGGTGGCGAGACCGATCCGCTGGTGATCAACCACAGCGGCGGACTCAGCCTGACCGCGGGGTCGGCCTTCGTGAACGCGTCGGACTTCGTGATCGACGCGGGCGCCGCCACGGTCTTCGGCACCGCTTCGGGCAGCGCGCTCGGGCCGGACCCGGTGACCGGAGCGGATCTCTTCACGCTGTCCAACGTGGCTGTCGCTGACGGCGTGATCTCTGCCGACCTGCTGATCACCGCCACGTTGAACAACGTGCTTGGCGCGACCTTTGCGGACGGCGCCAACCTGGGACTGACGGGCGCCGTCTTCGGAACCGCGTCGACCTCGCCGGCCCCGGTGCCGCTTCCGGCCGGCGCGTTCCTGCTTCTGGCCGGTCTTGGCGCGCTGGGCGTGGTGCGCCGGAAGCGTCGGGCGGCCTGACGCACGACCTTCGGACGGCCCGACCGGGCCGGTTCGGGGCGCGGCTCTCGTGACGGGGGCCGCGCCTTTTTTTGTGCGTTGGACTTCAGTCGGTGGCGCGCAGCGCGGTGATGGTCTGGTCCCAGCGCAGGACGCCGACGACTGGAGGCAGGCCCGGAAAGATGAAGGACGCGGAGAAGCCGCGCGCCTGGCCCGGGGGGACTGCGACCCGCGCGATGCCCGTCGCGTCGCCGATGACCACGCAATCGTCGAGCGCGGCGTCCTCGTCGGGACAGTCGAAGAGCCGCATCTCGAGCGTCATCTCGCGCAGGACGCCCGCGTCGCCGCCGTTCGCAACCCGGCCGCGCAGGACGGCCCCCCGCGCGGTGCGGTCGATCTCGAGCAGGTCGAGCGTGACGTCCTCGGGCGCCAGCCGGGCGGCCGCGCGCTCAGCCTCGCTTTCGGACGCGTAGAAATACCACCCGAGGCCGGCGGCCAGCAGTGCGAAGCCGATGGCGCCGGGGATCCGGAAGCGGGGCGCTGCGACCATGGCGTAGAGCCAGGCGATCAGCGCGATGGCGAGAACGGCGAGCGGCATGACGCTCCTTGTGGTGCGCGAAGGGTATGGACGCGCCCGAGCATACAGCCCCGACCGCCCGGAGAGAAAGCGCCGGCGGGAGGAAGGCCGGTCAGAGCGGCCCCCGGACCGCTCCGTTGAAGCCGTGCACGATGCGGGCGCCGCCGTAGGGCACGAGGCGGACGTCCCGGGACTGGCCGGGCTCGAACCGCACCGCGGTGCCGGCGGCGATGTCGAGGCGCATGCCGCGGGCGGCCAGCCGGTCGAAGTCGAGCGCGGGGTTGGTCTCGGCGAAGTGGTAGTGGCTGCCCACCTGCACCGGGCGGTCGCCGGTGTTGGCGACGCTCAGCGTGAGCGCGGCGCGGTCGGCGTTGAGCTCGATCTCGCCGGGTGCGGTCAGGATCTCGCCGGGGATCATCCGCGTCTCCGGAGCGCGATCGCCGCAACGACAAGCGCCGAGATCCCGGCGAGCGCGAGCCACAGCGACGTCTCGCCGCCATGGGGGTGGAAGTGCGCGCCCGGGTCGGCGATGGCGGCGGCCGGAAGCAGGAGCGCGGGCAGAAGCAGGAGGTTCGGCATCGGGGTCTCTCCGTGTGGGTTGGGGTGTCAGCGGATGGGTTCGTGAACGGTGACGAGCTTGGTGCCGTCCGGGAAGGTCGCCTCGACCTGGACGTCGTGGATCATCTCTGCCACGCCCTCCATGCACTGCTCCGCCGTCACAACATGGGCGCCGGCCTCCATCAGGTCGGCCACCGAACGGCCGTCGCGGGCGCCTTCGAGCACGAAGTCGGTGACGAGCGCGATCGCCTCGGGATGGTTGAGCCGGACCCCGCGCTCGAGCCGGGACCGGGCGACCATCGCGGCGAGCGAGATCATCAGCTTGTCCTTCTCGCGAGGGGTGAGATTCATGATCGGGGCCTTTCAGATGGACCAGACCCGCGGCGGCGCGCCGCGGAAGGCGGTGAGGAAAGTGACGAGCGCGGCCTTCAGCGGGGCGTGGCCGGGCGCGAGGAAGCGCACGGCGAGCACGCCGTCGCGGGCGCTCGCCGCCGCGACGACCGGGGGCGCGGGCGCGAGAAGGGCGCGGACCGCGTCGATGCGCGCCTCCACCCCCGGCCCGACGTGCAGGAGCGTGGCGAAGGCGCGGCTTGCGGCGAGCGTCGCCGCGCGGCCTGCGGCGGCCAGCGTCGCGTCGTCGAGCCGAAGCGCCTCGGCGCGCGCCAGCCGGCCGCCGCGGCGGATGCGCCAGTGGTCCGCGAGGAGGACGGCGCCCAGGGTCTCGCCCATGGCGGCGCGGCCGAGCACGACGGTCTCCAGCAGGGTGAGCCGTGCGTCATCGGCGAGGTCGGCCTCGATGCGCCGGTGCAGACGCGCGCCCTCGAAGAGGATCGTCTCCTGGGGAAGCCAGTCGAGCCGGGCCCTCGGGGCGAGGTCGATGCGGGTGGCGACGCGCGCGACAGCGCCGGTGGAGCGGTAGATCCGCTCGGCGGCCTGGGTCGTGGCGACGAGCGTGGCGCCGGGCCCGACCGCGAGCCCCCAGTCGAGCCGGTCGCCGCCAGCCACGCCGCCGGAGGTGTTGACGAAGACAGATTCCAGCGGGCCGCCGGGATTGCGCGGCAGGAACGCCTTGGCGCAGCCCTCCTGGCGCAGCCGCGAAAGCCGGGTGGCGCCGCCGCGCAGGGCGACACTGATCTCGGCGCGGCCGCGGGCGCGCTGAAGCCGCGGCCGGGTCGTTGGGAACTGCGCGGACTGATCCATCGGGCGCGATCTAGTCAGGGTCGGCGCGCGGACGCAACCGACGCGGCCCGGTCGGGGCGGCCTGCGTCCGCCCGGGCCGGCGCCTGCCCATTTCCTGGGCGCCGCTGCGCACTCGGTCGGCTCGAGCACGCGCCCGCAGCCCCGGCGCCGCGTCCGAGGCCGATTGATTGTGCGAACGCGCTGTGCAAGCTTCGCGCCGAGAGCGCCGCATCTCGACGGCGCCCGACGGGAGGCGGCGATGGCGGCCAGCACATTCACCAGCGGCGTCGTGGCCGGTCGGCTGCCGGCCGAGCGCATCGCCGAGAACTTCGCCGACATCGCGCCGCAGTTAAGCCCCCACGAGGCGGCGGTCGCCGCGGACCGGTGCTACTTCTGCTTCGACGCGCCCTGCGTGACCGCCTGTCCCACGGAGATCGACATCCCGCTGTTCATCCGCCAGATCGCGGCCGGCGCGCCGGTGGCGGCCGCAACGACGATCTTCGAGCAGAACATCCTGGGCGGCATGTGCGCGCGGGTCTGTCCCACCGAGACGCTCTGCGAGGGCGCCTGCGTGCGCGAGGCGGCCGAGGGCAAGCCGGTCGAGATCGGTCGCCTGCAGCGCTTCGCCACCGACGCGCTGATGGCGCGCGAGGGACACCCGTTCGTGCGGGCCGCGCCGACCGGCAAGCGGGTCGCGGTCGTGGGCGCGGGGCCGGCGGGGCTCGCCTGCGCGCATCGGCTGGCGATGCTCGGGCACGCGGTCATCCTGTATGACGCGCAGGAGAAACCCGGCGGGCTCAACGAATTCGGGATCGCGGCCTACAAGACCGTGGAGGGGTTCGCCCAGGCGGAGGTCGCCTGGCTGCTGGGGATCGGCGGGATCGAGACGCGCTATGGGGCGCGGCTCGGGGACGGCCTGACGCTCGACGGGCTTCTCGACGCGCACGACGCGGTGTTTCTGGGGATCGGTCTCGGCGGCGTGGCCGCGCTTCTGGAGGACGCCGCGATCCGGCCGGCGGTCGAGTTCATCGCCGAACTGCGCCAGGCCGCGGACCTCAGGGAGCTGCCGGTGGGCCGCAGGGTGGTCGTCGTGGGCGGCGGGATGACCGCGATCGACGCGGCGGTGCAGGCCAAGCTGCTCGGCGCGGAGGAGGTGACGATCGTCTATCGTCGCGACCGCGCGCGCATGGCCGCGAGTCGACACGAGCAGGAGCACGCGGCGAGCGCGGGCGTGCGCCTGGTCTTCAACGCGGCGCCCGTCCGGGTCGAGGGCGCGGACGCCGACCGGCGCATGGTCTTCGGCTACACCGAAGACGGTCCTGACGGGCTGCGCGAGACCGGCGAGACCTTCGCGCTGCCGTTCGACCAGGCCTTCGCGGCGATCGGCCAGCGCCTCGACGGCGCGCCGGAGGGCCTCGCGCTGCAGGGCGGCAAGATCCGGGTGGACGCGGGCGGGCGCACCACCCGCGAGGGCGTCTGGGCCGGCGGCGACTGCGCGAGCGGCGGCGACGACCTGACGGTGACCGCCGTGGCGGAGGGCCGGGACGCGGCGATGGACATCCACCGGGCGCTCGGGGGATGAGCCCGGCGCTCAGCCATGTCAGCTTCACGTCGATCCCGGTGGACGACTACGACCGCGCGAAGGCGTTCTACGCCGACGTGCTAGGGCTCGTCGTCAAGACGGACGCGCCGATGGGGTCGGAGCGCTGGATCATGCTGGAGATCCCCGGCTCGCGGACCCAGGTCCATTTCGAACGCCGCGACGGCGACGCGAGGGCGCTGCGTCCGGTCTTGCCGGTGATCGCCCCGGACGTGGCGGGCGCGATCGAGGACATCCGCGCGCGGGGCGTCGAGATCGTGCGCGAGCCGGCGCCGGCGGAATGGGACGCGGAGACGACATATGCGATGATCCGCGACAGCGAGGGCAATCTGGTGCTCGTCGCGTCGCGCTGAAGCGGAAGGGAGACGGTCGATGGCCGATCTGAGCAACGCGTTCGTGGGCATCCGCTCGCCCAACCCGTTCTGGCTGGCCTCCGCGCCGCCGACGGACAAGGAATACAACGTGCGGCGCGCCTTCGAGGCGGGCTGGGGCGGGGTGGTGTGGAAGACGCTCGGGCTCGACCCGCATATCGTCAACGTCAACGGGCCGCGCTACGGCGTGGTCTGGGGGCCGGACCGGCGGGTGCTGGGGCTCAACAACATCGAGCTGATCACCGACCGGCCGCTGGAGGTGAACCTGCGCGAGATCAAGGACGTCAAGCGCGACTGGCCCGACCGGGCGATGGTCGTGAGCCTGATGGTGCCCTGCGACGAGGAGAGCTGGAAAACAATCCTGCCGCTGGTCGAGGAGACCGGCGCCGACGGGATCGAGCTCAACTTCGGCTGCCCGCACGGCATGAGCGAGCGCGGCATGGGCTCGGCGGTGGGGCAGGTGCCCGAGTACATCGAGATGGTCGACGCGCTGGTGCAAGGCGCACACGCGCATGCCGGTGATCGTGAAGCTGACGCCCAACATCACCGACATCCGCAAGCCCGCCGAGGCGGCGCTGGCCGGCGGCGCCGACGCGGTCAGCCTGATCAACACCATCAACTCGATCACGGCCGTCGACCTCGACAGCTTCGCGCCGGAGCCGACGATCGACGGCAAGGGCGCGCACGGCGGCTACTGCGGGCCGGCGGTCAAGCCGATCGCGCTCAACATGGTGGCCGAGATTGCGCGCAACCCGGCGACGAAGGGACTGCCGATCAGCGGCATCGGCGGGATCACCACCTGGCGCGACGCGGCCGAGTTCCTGGCGCTGGGCGCGGGCAACGTGCAGGTCTGCACCGCGGCGATGACCTACGGGTTCAAGGTCGTTCAGGAGATGATCACCGGGCTCGGACAGTGGATGGACGACCGCGGCCACGCCGACCTCGACGCGGTTATCGGCCGCGCGGTGCCGAACGTCGTCGACTGGCAGAACCTAAATCTCAACTACGTCACCAAGGCGCGCATCGACCAGGATCTCTGCATCAAGTGCGGGCGCTGCTACGCGGCCTGCGAGGACACCAGCCACCAGGCCATCGCCATGCGGCCCGGGCGGGTCTTCGAGGTGATCGACGCCGAATGCGTCGCCTGCAACCTCTGCGTGAACGTGTGCCCGGTCGAGGACTGCATCACCATGGAGCGGCTCCAGCCCGGCGAGGTGGACGCGCGCACCGGACGGGTGGTGGAGGGGGATTTCGCCGACTGGACGACGCATCCGAACAATCCGATGGCGCGCGCGGCGGAGTGAGAGCGGCTGAGGCGCGCTTTCGAGGGCCGGAAGGAGGGGCGATGATCGAACGGCTGGACCATCTCAACCTGCGCACGTCGCGGCTCGAGGCGATGACCGAATGGTACGGGCGGGTGCTCGGCATGACGCCGGGACCGCGCCCGGACTTCGGCTTTCCCGGCGCCTGGCTCTACGCCAACGGCCAGGCGCTGGTGCATCTGGTCGGCGTCGAGGCGGAGCCGGGATCGCGCCCCGACGACCTGAAGCTCGAGCACGGCGCGTTCCAGGCGCGCGGGCTGGAGGGCTTCGTGGCGAGGCTCGAGGCGGCGGGCGACCGCTACGAGCGCGTCAAGGTGCCGGGCTTTCCGATCGTGCAGGTGAACGTCTGGGACCCGGACGGAAACCACCTGCACGTGGACTTCCACGGCGAGGCGGAGGCCTGAGCGGGCGATGGGGAAGGTGACGGGGATCGGCGGGCTGTTCTTCCGGGCCGACGATCCGGCGGCGCTGGCGGCGTGGTACCATGAACATCTCGGCGTGCGCCCCGTCCCGGCGGACTACGACAGCGAGCCGTGGCGCCAGGAGGCGGGCCCGACGGTCTTCGCGCCGTTCCCGCGGGACAGCGCCTATTTCGGCGATCCGGCGCGACAGTGGATGCTGAACCTGCGCGTGGAGGATCTCGACGGGCTGGCGGCCGCGCTGCGGGCGGCGGGGATCGCGGTCGAGGTCGATCCCGCAAGTCATCCGAACGGCCGGTTCGCGCGGCTGGCCGACCCCGAGGGCAATCCGGTCGAGCTCTGGGAGCCGACCTGAAGCGAGAGGCTCAGGCGCGCAGGTCGAGGCGTCCGGGCGCGCCGAGCGCCGCGGCGTCGGCGAAGGCCCGCGCGGCGGCGGCGATGCGGATCTCGCGGCAGGGGCGCTCTGCGGGCAGGGCGGCGGCGAGGCGGAGCGCGAGGCTCGGGCGCGCCGGGGCGCGTTCCGGCGCGGCCAGATCGAGGGCGAGGGTCTCGACGGTCTCGGCGGGCTCTGCGCGCCGGCGGTGAAGTCCCGCCGCGCGCTGACGAAATCCGAGCTGTCCGAGATCGGCGCCGCCGATGGCTGAAGCGGTCTGCATTGGTCGCATTCCCCGAAAAAGCGTCGAAACTTTTAGAGGTATACGACAAAAAAACGCGGCCGGGGGGGCCGCGTTGCGAAAGGGTTAAGCCGGGTGGGCGCGCCGGAGCGCGCCGGGAACTCGATCAGGCGCGGGTGTCGAGACCCGCGGGCCGCTCCGCCGCGGGCGCCACTACGCGCGCGGGCGGAGCGATCGCGGGGCGCTCGCTCTCCCGCACGGCGTTGGCGATCAGCTGCTGGAGCGCCGGCGACGTCGGTCGCAGCCGCAGGACGGGAATGATGTGGACGGTTTCCGAAGACGGCATGATGGGCCTGTCTGCTGCATTCTGTCGGGAAGAGCATACGCCAAGTCAGGGTCTTCCAGAATGCTTAACGCCGGTTCAGGATAAGGACAGGTTACCGGCGACCGGCGCGCGGCGAAGCCGCTTGACGGCCGGGCGGCGGCTGGTAGCGTCTCGACGGTCCCGGCGCGCCCGGGCAGGGAGATCGTCATGTCGCATCGCTCAAGCATCGCTCCGAACGATCTGCGCGCGTTCTGGATGCCCTTCACCGCCAACCGACAGTTCAAGGCCGCCCCGCGCATGTTCGTGGGCGCCAGGGACATGCACTACACCACCAGCGACGGGCGGCAGGTGCTCGACGGCACGGCGGGGCTCTGGTGCTGCAACGCCGGGCACTGCCGGCCGCGGATCACCGAGGCGATCCAGTCCCAGGCGGCGGAGATGGACTATGCGCCGGCGTTCCAGATGGGGCACCCGAAGGCGTTCGAGCTCGCGAACCGGGTGATCGACCTGGCGCCGGAAGGGCTCGATCACGTCTTCTACGCCAATTCCGGCTCGGAGGCGGTGGAGACGGCGCTTAAGATCGCCATCGCCTACCAGCGCGCCATCGGCCAGGGGTCGCGCACCCGGCTGATCGGGCGCGAGCGGGGCTATCACGGCGTCAACTTCGGCGGCATCTCGGTGGGCGGGATCGTCAACAATCGCAAGATGTTCGGCGCGCTTCTGGGCGGGGTCGACCACCTGCCGCACACCCACGATCCGGCGCGCAACGCGTTCTCGCGCGGGCAGCCCGAGCATGGCGCGGAGCTCGCCGACGCGCTGGAGCGGATCGTGGCGCTGCACGACGCCTCGACGATCGCGGCGGTGATCGTCGAGCCGCTGGCGGGTTCGACCGGCGTGCTGATCCCGCCGAAGGGCTACCTGCAGCGCATCCGCGACATCTGCACGAAACACGGAATCCTGTTGATTTTCGACGAGGTTATCACCGGGTTCGGGCGGACGGGAGCGGCGTTCGGGTCGGAGAAATACGGGGTGACGCCGGACATGATCACCTGCGCCAAGGGCATCACCAACGGGGTGATCCCGATGGGGGCGGTGCTGACGAGCGCGGCGATCCACGACGCCTTCATGACGGGCCCCGAGCACCTGATCGAGCTCTTCCACGGCTACACCTATTCGGGCAATCCGGTGGCCTGCGCGGCGGGGCTCGGGGCGCTCGACACCTACCGCGAGGAGGGGCTGTTCGAGCGGGCGGCGGCGCTGGCGCCGGTCTGGGAGGACGCAATCCATTCACTGAAGGGGTTGCCGCATGTCATTGATATCCGGAACGAAGGGCTGATCGGAGCGGTGGAGCTCGAGCCGATCGCGGGTCAGCCCACGAAGCGGGCGTTCGCGGCGTTCCTGGCGGCCTACGAGGCGGGTTTCCTGATCCGCACCACCGGCGACATCATCGCGCTGTCGCCGCCCCTGATCATCTCGGAGGCGCAGATCGACGAGCTGGTGGGCGGGCTGGGCGCGGTGCTCAGGCGACTGCACTGATCGTTTCGGAGGATCAGGGGACAACGGGGATCCGTCGAGGCTGGAAACCGGCTGGAAACCGGCTGGAAAATGGCTTGCCAGTGTTCTTGTCGGGATCGAGGGGTCAACGCGCCGGCTCCTTAGCGCGCCGCAGGAATGTTCACGACGCGGCCGAGGCGGATGCCGGCGCGGCGACGTCGCGGATGTCGTGTGGCGTCCTTCAGCCCATCCGACAGTCTCTGCTTGGCATCATGTCCGAGGAGGTGGGCTGGCCGTCGTCTGTACCGGCGACTGCGTGCTGCTGAATGAGCGCCCGGAGGCAGGGGAGGGAGCCACGATCAGGTCGAGGCGATGATTCTCGCCGACAGGACCGTGGCGCCGCGCGCAGGCCGGGTGAGCGGCCCTTGCCCCTCGTTCTGGCGACGTCTGGTGTCCTGAGAGGCGGTCGCTGGTCGGGCGGGACATTCACACGTCCTGCACCTTCGGTATCCGATGTCCGCCAGATCGTCCCGGCTGCGCGCCCCGCCGAGGGTCGATGGCGAGATCATGCGGTCCTAGTCCCGCATCGCCCGCAGGCGCTGGTCGATCCGGCGGAAGCGGGAGGCCAGAAAGAACATCACCGACGCAACCGCGAGCGCGAGGATCGCCAGCGCCCAACCCAATGCCACCACGCCGGTCCCGGGCCAGAACAGCAACAAGAGGCCGCCTGCAAGGGCGAACAGGCCTACGTTGCGCGCGCTGTCACGTTCGGGGTCCTCCGGTGGCGCGCGCCACCAGGTCAGCAGATAGCCCGCGCTGGTGACCAGCGCCCAGACGCCGATCAGGATGAAGACCAGGCGCGCCGAGGTCGCCGGGACGAACAGAAGCGCCAAGCCGATGATCCCGGTCAGGAGCCCCGGGGCGCTGTCTGCCATGTCGTGCGAACTCCGTCGCGCGCCCAGGACCCAGAACACGGCGTCAAGAACCAGGAACAGACCGAACAGGCGCAAGAGGATGGAAATGCTCGAAGTGGGCCAGAACAGCGCCGCGATGCCCAGAAGGAGAGCGATGCCGCCCCGCACCAGAAAGGTCCACCACAGGTCAGAAGCCTTGTCGCCAATCGTGGCGCCGGCTTTCCGCGCAATTTCCGCGCGCCGCTGGCCCGGGTTCAGGTTCGGGTCTTCCATCAGCTCTCCCAGCAAGACGGATATCGGATCCGGTTCTGAGCCAGCCTTAGCGCAAAACCGCTCGCGTCGCACCCGGTCTGTCGGCACGATGAGGATCGTTCGTTCCAGCCCCTTCGAGTCAGCACCGAAGTCGAATCGAGGTTCGCCGCCCGGTCGCGCCAGAGCCGACTCTGCAGCGGTCGCCGTCGGCGGGACCGCCCGGCGGCGCCGACCTCTGCCTTGGGGGTTTCGAGCGGATCGATCGCGGGGCGAGCGACCTCGGAGTTACCGTGGGCGTGGTCCGGACTCAGCCGTCCTGCGCAGCCTCCAACGCGGCGTCTTCTGCAAGAAAATCGTCGACCAGCGAATGAAACAGATCCGGCTTCTCCAAGTGCGCCGCGTGCGCCGCGCCAGGTATCACCGACAGGCGCACGTCCGGCAGGTGCGTCCAGAGCGTTTCCACCTGGGGCCAGCGGTAGGAGCGATCCGCGTCGCCCCAGATCACCAGTGTCGGCATGGTCAGGACGCGCAGGGTCGCCCGGCCATCCCACTTGGCCATCGCCTCGAGCGCGGCCTCGGCGGCCTGCGCGCTGGCGCGTGCGCCTATGCCGGTCACGAGCGGGTGTCCCTTGGCCGCAGCGCCGGCCTTGAACCACGTCGCGCCGATGCGCTCGATGGTCCGTTGCACGCCATCGGCCAGCAACCGCTCGCGGGACGTCGCGATCGGCTCGAAACGGTCCGGCATGAGCCCGAGCGGCCCGGTGCCGTAGAGCACCAGCCGCTCGACGCTTTCCGGCCGCATCGCCGCCATCGACTGTGCGACCATGCCGCCCATGGAATGCCCCAGCAGGACGAACCTGCGCCTCTCCAGAGCATCGAGAAGTCCAAAGACCGCGCAGGCCATTCCTGCGATCGAATCGCATCCCGACCAGGCAGCCGCGGCTCCGAATCCGGGCAGGTCCGGCGCGATCACGTCGAAGCGGTCCGAAAAATGCTCGATTTCGCGGCGCCACTGCTCCGCTCCGCCCAGATAGCCATGGACCAGCACGAAGGCGGGGCCGTTCCCGGCGCGAAGGAACGGAAGGCGTGTCACCCGCGCATCTGCTCCGGCAGCCAGAGGGCGACGTCGGGCGCGAGGATCAGGATCGCGATCAGCACGACCATCGCGGCGATGAACGGCAGGCAACCCAGGATCACGTCGCCGATGCTGACCTTGTCGCGACTGATCGCCTGGATGACGTAGAGGTTGAGGCCGACCGGCGGGGTCAGCACAGCGATCTCCATGGTGATCGTGTAGACGACGCCGAACCAGATCAGGTCGAACCCCGCCGCTGCCATCAGGGGAAAGATCGTGGGCAGCGTGATGAAGGTCATCGACACCGGCTCGAGAAACATGCCGAGCACGATGTAGAAGGCGATGACGATGGCGAGCACGGTGTAGGGGGACAGATCGAAGGACAGGAACATCTCGGTGAACTGCTGCGGCACGCGGTAGTAGGTCAGCACGAAGCCGAACAGCACGCCCGCCGAGAGCAGCAGCCCGAGATATCCCATGGTGCGCATCGTGGCGAACGCCGCGTCCTTGAAGCCGCGCCAGGTGAGGCCGCCGACGCCGAAGGCCAGGATCACCGTCAGGAGCGCCGCCACCGCCGCCGCCTCGGTAGGTGTCGCGATGCCGGCATAGATGGCGACGGTGATCACGAGACCGATCAGGACGACGGGCCCGACGGTCGCGAGGATCTTTGCCAGCCGCATCCGGGTCGCGGTTTCGTTCGTCGGGATGTCCTGGGGCCGCAGCGCGCCCCAAATCAGCACGACGATGACGAAACCGGTGACCAGGATGATGCCCGGGATCACGCCTGCGATGAAGAGATCGCCGATGCTCTGATCGGTGACGATGCCATAGAAGAGCAGGATCAGGCTTGGCGGTATCAGAACCGACAAGGTGCCGCCGGCGGCCAGGACGCCGGACGACAGCCGTGCGCCGTATCCAAGCCGCAGCATCTCGGGCAGCGCGACGCCGCCGATGGTCAGCGCGCCAACCATGGAGGAGCCGCAGACGGCCCCGAACCCCGCGCTCGCGCCGATCGAGCCGTAGGCGGCCGATCCCTTGATCCGAACGCCCTGGTGCATGAACTGATAGAGGTTGGGGCCGATGTTCGATCTGCCGATCAGTTCGCCGAGGAACACGAACAACGGGACGGCCAGCAGGATGTAGTCGATCCACACGCCCCAGAGCTTGAGCTCGGAAGACACGACCGTCGTGCGCCAGCCCTGAATGTCCAGGAGGAACGGCAGCGACGCCGCGGCGAGCGCGAACGGGATGGGCAGCCCGATGACGATGAAGATCATCAGGAGGGCGAGTAGGCCCAGTCCGACCGTGTACCATTCCATCAGCGTTCTCCTGCCGAGGCGGGGGTGCGGATCAGGTGGACGAGCCTGAGAAACACGTAGACGGCGAAGAGCAGGAGCGAGGCCGCGCCGGGGGCCCAGAACATCCAGCGCGGCCAGTGCAGGATCTCGGAGGCGACGCCGGAGTTGAAGGCGCGGACGGTGGCGCTGACCCCTGCGTAGGCGAAGAACACGCCCACGCCGAGCATGATCACATGGTTGAGGATCGCGAAGAGCTGCCGCGCCCGCGGCGACAGGCGATCGATGAGCATCGTCACCTTGGGCATGGCGTCCTCGCGCAGCGCGTAGGCGAGCCCGGCGAAGGCCACGGGAAAGAGCAGGAGGGCCGTGGCCTCCGTCACCAGCCGGTCAGGCTTGCCGAGGCCGTAGCGGGTGAAGACGCCGTAGGAGATCCAGAGCATCTGGACCAGGACCACGATCGCGCCGGCTCCGGCGGCCCAGATCACCACCCGTTCGACGCCGCGGATCAGGCGATCGAGTCCTTCGTCCATCGCACGCCCCATTGGTTGCTGCGGTGAGGACTACGGCCCCGCCGGAACGCGGGGCCGCGCGTTGATCGCCCGATCAGGGCGCGTGGTTGGCCAGCAGATCGCGGATCTGGCCGGCGAGTTCGGCCCCGCAGGCCTCGTCGACGGTCACGTCCCAGTCGCCCTTCACGCTGTCGAGGAGCGCGTTGCTCGCCTCGAGCGAGAGAACCTCGACCGTGCCGCCCGCGGCCACCGCGGCGGCGACCTGTTCGTCGACCCAGCCCTCGTACCGGGGCTGCAGCCAGGCTTCCGTCTCGGCGGCGGCTTCGGTGATGGCCGCCTGCTCCTCTGGCGTGAGCGCGTCGAACTTGTCCTTGTTCATCATGTAGATGATGTTGCCGTAGAAGAGGTTGGCGTTGACCATGTGCGGCATCACGTCCCAGAGCTTCCAGGACGAATAGGTGGCCACTCCCATGTTGATGCCGTCGACGACGCCGCGCTCAGCCGACTGGAAGACCTCCTTGGGCGCAACGAACACCGGCTCGCCGCCCCAGGTCTCGATCATCATCGAGACGAGCGGTCCGATCGAGCGAACGAGCTTGCCGTCGAGTTCGCCGATGTCGCCGCCCGCCTCCTCGAACCACCATTCCTGATCGTACGAATAGTTCGAGTTCAGCAGCGGGACGAGGCGCTGAGCGGCGGCTTCGTCGCGGATGAGCGCCGCGTAGCTGGCGTCGAGCTCGGGCTGATTGGAGAGATCGACGACGGTGGGATAGAGGGAGGTGACCGCGTAGCACGGCAAACGGTTGTCGGCGTTGATCCAGCTGATGTCGGACACGCCTCCCTGCAGCGAGTTCGACGCCCTCCGACCATCCATGCAGCGTCGAGGAGGGGAACACCTCGACCTTGACGCTGCCGTTCGTCTTCTCCGCGACGAGGTCGGCGAAATGAATGAAGCCCTCGTAGCGGATGTCGGCTTCGTTGACATAGGTGCTGAGGCGTATGGTGGTTTCCGCCGAGGCGGACGTCGCGGCCGCCATGCAGAGCGCCACAGCGGTCGTGGAAACAAGTCTCGCGGTCATGTTCTTCTCCCGGTTGAACCAGCTCGGAAACGGTCGATCGCGCCGATCTGCCCTCTTGTTCTGCGAGGCATGCGGCATGCCGGAGAGGGTATGCTCCAGCTCCCGAGTCGCGCCAATTCAAACATGGCATCCCCTCATGCCGAATTTGCATCGCTGCGGCTGGCTGCTAGGTTGAAGACCGCTGCGGGGTACCCATGGATCTCAACTGGCTGCAGGACTTCGTCTGTCTGGCGCGGACGCTCAACTTCACCCGCGCGGCGGAGGAGCGCAACATTTCCCAGCCCGCCTTCAGCCGTCGGATCAAGTCGCTCGAGGACTGGATCGGCGTGGCTCTGATCAAGCGGTCGAGTTACCCGGTTCAGCTTTCCGAGGCCGGCCAGCAGTTTCTTCCCGTAGCGAGCACGATGATCTCCGAACTGACTGACATCCGCCAGAACCTGCGGGCGCAGGAGCGCGGCGTCGCCGCGTTTCAGCGCTTCGCCGTGCTTCACACGATCTCGGTGAACTTTCTGACGCAGCGGATCGGCGAGATCGAGAGCGAGATCCCGGGCCTTCGGGTGCGGGTCTACTCCGACAACCTGCGGGCCTGCTGCCAGCTGCTGTCGGACGGCACGTGCGACTTCCTGCTCTGCTACACCAACAGGGGCGTTCAACTCGTGCTCGACGAGGCGCAGTTCGCGCGCAAGGACATCGGCGTCGAACAGATGCTGCCAGTCGCCCGGGCGGAAAGCGCGATCTCGGAGGGTTGGAACCTCGACGACCCGAACGGACCGTCCATCCCCTATCTCAGCTACGACCCGAGCAGCTTTCTTGGCACGGTGGTCGACCAGACGATCGGCGGCCGCACCCCGCCACTGGCGCTCTGCTACATGGACGCGCTGACCGAGGCGCTCAAGCGGCGCACGCTCGCCGGCAGCGGGTTGTCGTGGCTGCCCGAGAGCGTCGTCTGTGAGGAAATCGCCGACGGTCGTCTGGCGAGGATCGGAGGCGGGAGCTGGGAGGCCACGTTGACGCTGTCGCTGTTCAGCTCACCCGAGCGGCTCGACGAAACCGGCCTGGCGGTGTGGGGGTCGCTCTGACGGTGAGGCCCGCGCGTCGGAGGCGTGTTCCCTCGGCCGCCGCCGTCGTCCGCATCCCCATGCAGATCGCGCATCACGGCAAGCGAAATTGGCATTAGAGGCGACATCGACGGGCGTCTAGGTTGCGATCAGCCCGTCATCGAGGATCCAAGCCATGCATCTCGCCCGCTTCCCCCGCCGCTTTCTCGCGCATCTGCCGACCCCGCTCGAGAGGCTCGACCGGCTGACGGCCGAACTGGGCGGTCCGGAGATCTGGATCAAGCGCGACGATTGCACGGGCCTCTCGACCGGCGGCAACAAGACCCGGAAGCTTGAGTTCCTCATGGCCGAGGCCGAACTGCAATCCGCCGATCTGGTGATCACCCAGGGCGCGACGCAGTCCAACCACGCGCGCCAGACCGCGGCCTTCGCAGCCAAGATCGGAATGGATTGCCACATACTTCTGGAAGATCGGACCGGGTCGAACAACGCCAATTATCTCAACAACGGCAACGTCCTGCTCGACCATCTGCATGGCGCCACCACCGAGAAGCGGGCGGGCGGTCTCGACATGAACGCCGAGATGGAGAAGGTCGCGAAACGGTTCCGCGCCGCCGGTCGGAAAGTCTATACAATCCCCGGCGGGGGATCGAATCCCACCGGCGCGCTGGGATACGTGAACTGCGCCATGGAGATGCTCGGACAGTTCAACGAGCGTGGCCTAGCGGTCGATCACATCGTGCACGCCACCGGCAGCGCCGGAACGCAGGCGGGCCTGATTGCCGGGCTCAAGGCGACGAACGCAGGGATCCCGCTTCTGGGAATAGGCGTAAGGGCGCCGCAAGCCGTGCAGGAGGAGAACGTCTTCAAACTCGCCGTCGCGACCGCAGAAAAGCTCGGCTGCGCCGGAATCGTCCGGCGCGAGGATGTCGTGGCGAACACCGACTACGTCGGCGAGGGCTACGGCGTTCCCACCGACGGCTGTCTGGAGGCGATCGCCATGTTCGCCGAACTCGAGGCGATCCTTCTTGACCCGGTCTATTCCGCGAAGGGGGCAGCCGGGCTGATCGACCTGGTCCGCAAGCGCCGTTTCTCGAGGGACGAACGCGTCGTCTTCTTGCATACCGGCGGCTCGGCGGCGCTCTTCGGGTACGATTTCGCCTTCGATTTCGAGGACAGGTGGACGAATTGATGGCTCGAAGCTGAGCCCCGGAAGCGTCCCGCGGAAGTGGCCCCTCCCGCCGGGAGCGGCCCTGCGGCCCCGGGTGTTTCCACTTCTCGGGCGACCACTGTGCTGTAAACGCCTGATGGTCTTCCTCACGAGCAACAAGCGCTGAACGCTGGCGGACAAGCAGCCGCCGCCAGAATGCGCGGCAGGATTCTTCGAACGCCACGCTTCCGGTTTCCCGCGCTGGGCAGACCCTGCTATCGGCGACTTGATGAGGCGCGGTCACCAGCCGAGGGTTCCGGGCGCCCCCTTGAATGGGCCGACTATCCGCGAGGTGATCCATCCGCCGTAGAAATCGCCCGGCTGCGGCTCGACCACCTCATCGCCGACACGGGCCTCTTCCACGCGCGAGGCATAGAATGCGATGTATCCGGCGAGGGCGCTGAAGGCCTCGGTGGGATTGGCGAAGCGCCACCCTGCGCGGTCCGACCTCCGTCCGTTCAGGGCCAAGGTCACGTAGGAGGCGTATCCCTTGAATTCGCATAAGGATCGTCCTGGCGTGGCGAACACGATATCCATGCGGATGTCCTTCGGCGGCAGGTAGTACGCCGGGGGATGGCTGGTCTCCAGGACGCGAAATGCCTGGGTCGTATCGGCGATCGTCTCGCCTGCGAATCGAACCGTTATGCGTTCCGCGACCGCTTCCAGTCGGGGCGGGCGCGGATAGTCCCAGACGGACTCCTGACCCGGTCCGGGCCGGACTGCATCAGGCCGCAGGCGCACGGTTCGCCTCCCTGCGCCGGAGCCAGGATTGCAGTTTCGGTCTGACCTTCAGGAAACGCAGATATCCGCGCTCGAGAACGCCAAGAACCATCCGGTTTCGCGCGAGAAGGCCAAGCGGACGCAGAACCGGGATCGCACGCCACATGGCGGCGAAGGCTTCCGCGCCGGACAGCAGCCGACCATCTTCCTCGGCATGAAAGCGGGCGAGAAGCTCCCGGCGATCCACGGGACACTCTGCCGCCGCAGCCGAAAGATCGACGAAAGTGATGGCCGAGCCTCGATCAAGCCGGCGCATCAGAGCGATTTCCCGCATGCAGAGCGGGCAGTTTCCATCGAACCAGACCGTGACACTCTTCATGCGCCGGCACCTAGGCCCCGGCCGAGCGCCGTCAACTGGGAGGAAGGCCAAGCTCCCGGCTTCCATTGTTCCTGACAAGATGGCCTGATCGGGTGTGAACCGGGGCATTGCGCGGGTGCAGGTCCCGGCAACCGCACCGCCGAGACCGGTTGCATCTTGGCCAGCGGTTGATTGAAAGGCGCAGGCGCCCGGACCCCCGGGCGCCTGCGGTCGGTATTGGTTGTCCTTAACCGGGCTCACTCGCCGCGGCTGCTCGACCTCATGTTCTTCACCTGCTTGATGACGTCTTCCAGGTTGTAGCTGGACGGGTCCTGCATCGGCGGGAAGCCGCGATAGGACTCAAGCTCCCTCAGCCAGAGCTGCCGGCCGAGCGGCAGGATTCTCCAGTCGTAGACACAGGCCGTCATTGGAGTGGCAATCGCGCCGCCGTTAGCGTCCGAGTTCGTGGTGGAATTTCGCGCCGCGTCGGCGGTGTGATCCGGGGTAGCCATCGAGGGCGTCGGCTATGGTGGTGTTTGCGGACTTCAACCACGGGCCGATGGAGACCCCGATGACCGAGACCACCTTGCCGCTGATCGAGCTGTTGCAGAAGCAGGATGACGGCGACTTCCTGCGCGCCGTCGCCGAGGCGGTGCTACAGCTCTTGATGGAGCATGACGTCGAGGGCCTTGTCGGCGCCGCCCGCTACGAGCGCGGCGGCGGCCGCCAGACCTGGCGCAACGGCTATCGTGACCGCGAGCTGAAGACGCGCCTCGGCGCGCTGAACCTGCGGGTCCCGAAACTGCGGCAGGGCTCGTACTTCCCGGGCTTCCTCGAGCCGCGCCGGACGTCGGAGAAGGCGCTGGTGGCGGTGATCCAGGAAGCGTGGATCGGCGGCGTGTCCACCCGCCGCGTCGACGACTTGGTGCAGGCCATGGGGCTCTCCGGCATCTCCAAGAGCACCGTCTCGAAGCTGTGCAAGGACATCGACGACCGTGTCCGGGAGTTCCTCGACCGGCCGATCGCCGGCGACTGGCCCTACCTCTGGCTCGACGCGACCTACCTCAAGGTGCGCCAGGGCGGGAGGATCGTCTCCGTCGCCGCCATAATCGCCATGGCGGTCGACACCGACGGCCGGCGCGAGATCATCGGCTTGTGCGTCGGTCCGTCGGAGGCGGAGACCTTCTGGACCGAGTTCCTGCGCAGCCTGAAGAGCCGTGGGCTGGAGGGCGTGAAGCTGGTGATCTCCGACGCGCACACCGGCCTCAAGGCCGCGATCGCGCGGGTCTTCGAGGCGACGTGGCAAAGATGCCGCGTTCACTGGATCAGGAACGCGCTCGCCCATGTGCCCAAGGGCCAGCATACCGTCGTCGCCGCCGCGATCCGCCAGGCCTTCAACCAGCCCGACAAGAAGACCGCCGTCGAGACCTGGCGACCATGTCGCCGACCAACTCCGCGCCCGCTGGCCCAAACTCGCCGACCTGATGGATGGGAGCGAGGCCGACGTGCTCGCCTACATGAGCTTCCCGGCGCAGCACCGCACCAAGCTGCACAGCACCAACCCACTCGAGCGCCTCAACAAGGAGGTCAAGCGCCGCGCCGACGTCGTCGGGATCTTCCCGAACGAGGACTCGATCGTCCGCCTGATCGGCGCGGTCCTGTTCGAGCAGAATGACGAATGGCAGAGCCAGCACCGCTACATGCAGGTCGAGGCCTTCGCCCAGATCGACGCCGCTGAGAGCGACCCGCTTCTCAGCATTACAACGCAGGCAGCCTGACCGATGCTCTCAGTGGGCTACACCGGAAACTCCACCACCTTGACGGACGTGACCGCGCCGCCCGCGCCCATCAGCGTCTTGATCTGCGTCCTGACGGCCGTCTCGAAAGGGTCCCGCCTGATGTTGACGACCTGGGTCCAGTGGTAAGGCTGCACACCCGCGATGAAGCCGGACGGGGCGTCCGACACAACGGCGAAGTGCGTCTTCCAGTTCTTGTACCGGACGGCGGACGGATCCTTGCCCGAATAGTACATGAAGTAGCCGCGCGCCGCCGTCTCGGTCTCGCCGGTCCGATAGGCCATCTGATTGGTTCCATCGAGCGTCGTCTTGACTTTTCCGGGATAGGCGCTCTTCTCGATTCCAGCCTTCAGATCGTCGCCCTTCGGGCCGCCGCACAATCTGGCGCATGCCGATTCCTGCCGCCCGCCCCTCTCGGCCGCCACAAGGTTAACGTGACAGCGCCCTCTCGATCGCCGCCGGCTAACCTTCCGCCACCTCCGTCAAGCGGCGCGGTCTCCGCCGAGGCCCGAGATGGCTTGGACCAGGCTGTCCTCAGTCACCTCATCGGAGGTGAAGGTTCGCACGATCCGGCCCGAGTACATGGCAACGATGCGGTCGGACACGTGCAGAACCTCAGGCATCTCGGAACTGATGACCATGACTGCGTACCCCTGTGCCGCGAGTTCGCGCAGGAGCTTGTGGATTTCAGACTTGCTGCCCACATCGATCCCGCGCGTGGGTTCGTCCACGATCAGCACGTTGGGGTGCATGGACAACCACTTGCCGATAACGATCTTCTGCTGATTGCCCCCGGACAGGTTGCCGACCTGCTGCTTCCAGCTCGGCGTGCGGATATCCAGCCGGTCGCGGTACTGGTCGAAGATCGCGATCTCGGCGCCCTCGGCGACGAATGGCCCGGCCTTCAGATCGTCGACCTGCGGCAGGGTCATGTTGTCCCGGCAGTTCATGCCGAGAACCAGGCCCTGGCCCTTTCGGTCCTCGGGAACGAGGCTGATCCCGCGCGCGATGGCGTCGGCAGGCGAGCGGACGCGCACGACTTCACCATCGAGAAGGATCTGCCCGGCGGAGGGATCGCGAAGGCCGAAAAGCGTCTCGGCGATTTCGGTCCGTCCGGCGCCGACCAGGCCATAGAACCCCACGACCTCGCCTCTGCGCACCTCGAAGCTGACATCGCGATAGAGGTCGCCGCAACTGAGGCCGCGAACTTCGAGCGCAACGTCGCCGATTTCGTGATGCGAGGCGTTGCGGCTGAGATCGAGCTTGCGGCCGATCATCATCTGGGTGACCGACTCCTCGTCTGTGTCCGAGGTATCGACGGTGCCCTGATACTGGCCGTCGCGCAGCACGCTGATGCGATCGGTGATCTTGAAGATCTCCTCCATCCGGTGCGAGATGTAGATGATGCCGACCCCGTCCGACTTCAGATCCGCGATCACGTCGAAAAGCACCACCTTTTCGGCGTCGGTCAGCGATGCGGTGGGTTCGTCGAAGATCACCGCCTTCGCATCGACGGTCAGCGCGCGGGCGATCTCGACCATCTGTTGGTTGGCGATGGACAGATCGCCAACTCGCGTCCGCGCGTCGAATCCGACGTTAAGTTTCTTCAGAATGGTGTTGGTCCGTTCCGAAAGCGTGGCCCAGTCGACGCGCCCGAAACTCTTTCGAGGCAACTCGCCGAGATAGATGTTCTCGGCCACGGACAGTTCCTCGGCTAGGCTTAGCTCCTGGTGGATGAAGACGATGCCCTCGGCCTTGGCTTCAAGAGGGCCTGACATGACGACCTTCTCGCCCCCGATGTAGATCGCGCCGCCATCGGGCTGATAAATGCCTCCAAGCACCTTCATTAGCGTCGATTTTCCGGCGCCATTTTCGCCCATGAGCGCGTGCACCTCGCCCGCCATCACCGACAAGGACACGCCGTCGAGCGCGCGGACCCCAGGAAACGTCTTGACGATGCCTTCGAGGCGAAGAACGGGATCCGTCATACCCTCAACTCCTCTTTGCCCTTGATGTTGAGTTGCCGGTCTAGGAACAGCACGGCGATCAGGATAAGGCCGATGACCAGGTTCACCGTCGACGTGTCCGCCCCGATGTGGCCGAGCCCCTTGCGCAGAAGCTGGATGGCTATCACCCCGCCGAAGGTTCCGATCACGCTGCCCGCTCCGCCAGTGATCTTGGTGCCGCCGAGCACGACGGCGGTGATGACCCAAAGTTCGTACAGCTGTCCATCGTTGGGGTTCACCGAGCCGCTTTCGGAGTAAAACACCACGGCCGAAAGCGCCGCCAGGAAGCCGATGATCGCGAAATTGATCATCATGTGCGGACCGACGCGGATGCCGGCGTTGACTGCCGCTTCCCGGTTGTCGCCGATAGCGTAGGCATTGCGCCCGTGCACGGTGCGCGTCATCAGGAACCAGATAGCGAGCGTGACCGCCAGAAGAAACCACGACGCCGTAGCCAGCCCTAGGAATTCAGCCTCGGCGAAGTCGACCAGCGTCCAGTTCAGGTGGCTGGTGGGGTTCTCGCCGTTGAACATGAAGACGATGCCGCGATAGCCAAGCATGGCCCCCAGCGTCACGATAAAGGCGTCGACCCCGGTCTTCCACACGATCAGGCCGTTCAGCGCCCCCAGAAAAGTGCCGACCGCCAGCGCGAGAAGCCACGCCACGGGGATGACCCAGTCGCCAAGCCCCGCGAAGATCGGCCATGACATGCTGTCAAGAAGAACGATCCCGGCGATGGCGAAGGTTGCGCCGACGGACAGGTCGATATTGCCGTTGATCATCACGATGGTCATGCCCATCGCGATGATGCCGATCGGCGCGGACTGCTTGAGCAGCAGCAGCATGTTGTCGATGTCCATGAAAGCGTTGTCGCTGAGAGACATGAATTGACCCGCGACGCTGAAAAAGATCAGCTCCAGCACGATGAAGCCCCAGATGGCGCCCTTTTTCAGAGCATCGGACAGCTTGCCTGTTTGCATGGGTGCCTCCCTCAGGCGATCGGCGACCAGAGCCTGCCGCGCTTGGCCGCGATATCGAGCCAGACGGCGAGGATGATGATGATCCAGGTTACAACGAACTGGACGTAGAACTGCAGCCCGAGCAGAAGCAGGCCGTTCTGGATGAAGCCCAGGATCAGCACGCCGATGACTGTCTTGAAGATGGTGCCGGACCCGCCCATGAGCGACGCGCCGCCCAGAATCACGGCGGCCAGCACCTCGAGCTCCAGCCCCTGACCGACGGTGTTCTGCGACCCGAGGCTGCGGCTGGCCTGAATGAGGCCGGCGGTCGCCACGCAGGCCGCCGAGATCAGGTAGCAGCTGAACACGACGCGAGCGCGCCCGATACCGGAGAACGTCGCTGCGGTTCCATTACCGCCCACGGCGTAGACCTTGCGCCCGAAAGGGGTCTTGGCTAGTACGAGACCCAACAGGGCGGCGAGGCCAACGAAGATCAGGATCGGCACGGGAACGCCGAGCGCCGAGCCCTGGCCAAACACGCCGAACCACGTGCCTTCCTTGTCGGCGATGTCCATGTTCTGGCCACCGGAATAGGTCAGCGTCAGTCCGTGGATCGCCGACAACATCCCCAGCGTCACGATCAGGGAGTTGAGCTTGAGATATCCGACCAGGAAGCCGTTCAGCGCCCCGAGGGCCAACGTCATCGAGAACATGGTCGGGATCGCAAGGAGGGGACCGATCTGGTCATGCAGGTCGAGAACCACGATCGTCGAGAAAGACATCATCGATCCCACGGACAGGTCGAGGTTGCCGCTGATGACCACGAAGGTCACGCCAAGCGCCATGACGCCGAGGATCGTGGAAGACCGCACGACGCTGAACAGGTTGTCGATGGTGAGAAACTTCTGATTGGCGAGCGTGAAAACCACCATGAAGACCGCGAAGGCTAT
>CAVOZD010000014.1:0-265738 GCA_963700835.1 uncultured Alphaproteobacteria bacterium | reverse complement strand
GCTCCTGGAGGCCATCGACGGGCTCGAGGGCTGGCCGGAGAAGGTCCGGACCATGCAGCGCAACTGGATCGGCAAGAGCCGCGGCCTGCAGTTCCGCTTCGAGACCCGCGGCGCGCCGGCGGGCTTCGAGAGCCTCGAGGTCTACACCACCCGGCCCGACACGATCTTCGGGGCGAGCTTCGCCGCCATTTCACCGGACCATCCGCTGGCCCGCGCGCTGGAGGGCGATCCGAAGGTCGCCGCCTTCAACGCCGAGTGCCGGCGCATGGGCACCTCCGAGGAGGAGCTGGAGACGGCCGAGAAGCGCGGCCTCGACACCGGGATCCGCGTCGCCCACCCGTTCGATCCCGACTGGGAGATGCCGGTCTGGATCGCCAACTTCATCCTGATGGACTACGGGACCGGCGCGATCTTCGGCTGTCCCGCCCACGACCAGCGCGATCTCGAGTTCGCGCGCAAGTACGACCTGCCGGTGGTGGCCGTGGTCAGCCCGGAGGGTCCGGACTTCGCGGTGGGCGCGGAGGCCTTCCTGGGCCCGGGGCGGATGATCAACTCGCGCTTCCTCGACGGAATGGAGATCGAGCCCGCCAAGGCCGAGGTCATCGCGCGCTGCGAGGCGGCGGGCGTCGGCGAGGGCGTCACCAAGTACCGCCTGCGCGACTGGGGCGTCAGCCGCCAGCGCTACTGGGGCTGTCCGATCCCGGTGGTGCACTGCCCGGCCTGCGGCGTGGTGCCGGAGAAGAAGGCGAACCTGCCGATCCGGCTGCCCGAGGACGTGAGTTTCGACCGGCCCGGCAACCCGCTAGAGCGCCACGAGGGGTTCCTCAGGGCCGACTGCCCGCGCTGCGGCGCCCCGGCCCGGCGCGAGACCGACACCATGGACACCTTCGTCGATTCGTCGTGGTATTTCGCGCGCTTCACCGCCCCGCGCGCGACGACGCCGACGGTGATGGACGACGCCGATTACTGGATGAACGTCGACCAGTACATCGGCGGTGTCGAGCACGCGATCCTGCACCTGCTCTACTCGCGCTTCTTCGCACGCGCCATGAATATCACCGGTCATCTTCCTGAAAAGGCTATCGAACCCTTCGACGCGCTCTTCACGCAGGGCATGGTCACGCACGAGACCTACGCGCGCGTCGACGCCGCCGGGCGGCGCATCTGGCACACGCCCGACGAGGTGGTTCGCGACGCGGACGGGGCGCGGCTTGTCGCCGACGGCGCGCCGGTCGAGATCGGCCCCTCCATCAAGATGTCGAAGTCGAAGAAGAACGTCGTCGATCCCGCCGACATCATCGACCAGTTCGGCGCCGACACCGCGCGCTGGTTCGTGATGTCCGACAGCCCGCCCGAGCGCGACGTGGAATGGACCGCCGCCGGCGCCGAGGCGGCCTGGAAGCACCTGCAGCGGGTCTGGCGGCTGGCGAGCGAGGCGGCGGCGGCCCCCGTCGACGACGCGCCGCCCGGGCCGGAAGCCGTGGAGCTGACCCGCGCCGTGCACCGCGCCATCCGCGACGTGACCGAGGGCATCGAGGGCTTCGCCTTCAACAAGGCGGTCGCCAGGCTCTACGAGCTGACCAACGTCCTGGCCCGGGCCGGCGGGGACGCGCCGGGGCTCGCCGCGGCGCGACGCGACGGTGCGCGCACGCTCGCACAGCTCATGGCGCCGATGACGCCGCATCTGGCCGAGGAGATGTGGGCGGCGCTCGGCGGCGCGGGGCTGGTCGCCCGGGCGCCCTGGCCCGCGGCCGACCCGCGCCATCTCGTCGAGGCGACCGTCACCCTGCCGATCCAGGTCAACGGCAAGCGGCGCTCGGAGATCACCGCCCCGGTCGGCGCCGACAGCGCCGCGCTGGAGGCGCTGGCGCTGGCCGATCCGGTGGTGGCGCGGCTCCTCGACGGGGCGGCCCCGCGGAAGGTGATCGTGGTGCCCGACCGGATCGTGAACGTTGTGCTCTGACCGGCGCGCGGTCCTGGCCGCGGCGCTCGTTCTCGCCGGGCTGGCCGGCTGCGGGTTCCAGCCGCTCTATTCGGAGGGCTCGCCGGCCGCGGAGATGATCGGCCGGGTCGAGGTGTCGGCGCTCGACGGCGAGCCGGGCTTCGTGATGCGCGAGCGGCTCACCCGGCGGCTCGGCCCGCCCTCGGATCCCACCCACCGGCTCGACGTCGAGCTCGATCTCGAGCGCGTCGGCGTGGCGCTGACCCAGCAGGACGTCACCACCCGTTTCAACATCGTGGGCGAGGCGCGCTTCCAGCTGACGCCGCTGGCGGGCGGGCCGGCCGTGACCTTCGATCCGGTGATCTCCATCGCCGGCTACAGCGCGCCGCAGTCCCAGACCGCCTCGGCCTTCGCCGCGCTCTCGGCGGAACTCGACGCCGAGCGCCGGGTGGCCCGGGCGCTGGCCGACCAGGTGGTGATGCGGCTGGCGCTGACGGCGCCGGAGTGGGGCGGGTGAAGCTCTCGGCCCGCGACGCGGCGGCCTACATCGCCCGCCCGGCCGCCGACCGGGCCGGCGCATTGCTCCACGGCGAGGACGCGATGCGCGTGGCGCTCAGGCGCGAGGCGCTGGTCGCGGCGATGATCGGGCCGCAGGGGCCGGCGGAGATGCGGCTGACGCGGCTGTCTGGGGGCGACCTGCGCCGCGATCCCGCCGCGCTCTCGGACGCGGTCAAGGCGGTGGGCTTCTTTCCCGGGCCGCGGGCGGTGCTGGTGGACGAGGCCGGCGACGGGAACGCCCCGGTGTTCGTCGCGGTGCTGGAGGACTGGCGGCCGGGCGACGCCCGCATCGTCGCGACCGCGGGACAGCTCGTCCCGCGCAGCGCCCTGCGCAAGGCCTTCGAGGCGGCCGGCAACGCGGTGTCGATCGGGGTCTACGCCGATCCGCCGGGTCGCGCCGAGATCGAGGCGGAGCTGACCGCCGCGGATGTCGGCGCGGTCTCGCGCGAGGCGATGGCCGATCTCGAGGCGCTGGCCCGCGACCTCGATCCGGGCGACTTCCGGCAGCTGGCGCGCAAGCTCGGGCTCTACAAGCGCGGCGATCCCGCGCCGCTGTCCGCCGCGGAGGTCGCGGCCGCGGCCCCGGCGGCGGTGGAGGCCGACCTCGACGCCGTGCTCGACCTCGTCTCTGACGGCGCGGTCGGGAGGCTGGCGGCGGAGATCCGGCGGCTGCCGGCGGGGGCTGCGACCACGCTCGCGATCGCCGCAGGCCGCCGGTTCCGGACACTGCACGCCGCGGCCAGTTCGGCGGACGGGCCGGAGGCGGCGCTGGCGCGGGCCCGCCCGCCGGTGTTCGGTCCGCGCCGGGCGCGCATGGCCGCCCAGGCGTGCGCGCTCGGCCCCGAGCAGATCGCGCGCGCTCTCTCCTGGATCGTCGAGGCCGATCTCGAGCTCCGCTCCGGCCGTCCGACGCCGGGTATCGCGCTGATGGAGCGGCTCCTGGTGCGGATCGCGCTGCTAAAGCGCGGTTAGCGGCGGTGGTGGTGGGTGGGACACCCCGCCGGAACCGCGTCCGGCCCGCGCGCGCTTCAGCGCGCCGCCGCCCATCGCGCCGCGGCGTCGCCGGCGCGGCGTCCCGTGGCCAGGCACGCGGTGATCAGATAGCCGCCGGTCAGCGCGTCCCAGTCGAGCATCTCGCCCGCGCAGAACACGCCCGGCCGGGCGCGCAGCATCAGGTCCGCGTCCAGCGCGGCCGCCGCCACGCCGCCCGCGGTCGAGATCGCCTCGTCGATCGGCGCGGCTCCCTCGAGGCGGAGGGGCAGGGCCTTGAGCGCGGCCGCGATGTACGCCGGCGCGTCCAGCGGGGCGGCCGCGCATTCGCGCAGCAGCGCGCGCTTGACCGGGGGCAGGCCGAGCGTGCGGCGCAGGTGATTGCCGAAGGAGACCTTGCCGCGGGGTCGCGCCAGCCTCGCGGCGACAGTCGCCTCGTCGAGGTCGGGCAGCAGATCGAGGGTGAGCGCCGCGCCGGCGCGCAGCTCCGGGCCGAGCGCATAGATCGCCCCGCCCTCGACGCCGCGGGCGGTGACGACGAACTCGCCGCGCACCGTGCGCCCGCCGGCGGTGAGCGCCGCGGCCTTGACCGGCGCGCCGAACTGCCCGCGCATCTGCTCCGACCAGTTCCGAAGCCAGCCGACGTTGGACGCCGCGAAGGGCGTCAGCGCCACGCCCGCGGCGTCGAGGGTCGCCGCCCAGGCCCCGTCCGAACCGAGCCGCGCCCAGGAGGCGCCGCCGAGCGCCAGCACGGTGACGCTGGGCCGCAGCGCCGTAGGCCCCGCCGGGGTGGCGAACGTCGTCGCGTCATCCCGCCAGCCGGTCCAGCGCCAGCGCGTGCGGATCTCGACGCCGCGCGCCGCCAGCCGGTTCCGCCAGGCGCGAAGCAGCGGCGAGGCCTTCATGGTTTCGGGAAACACCCGCCAGGAGCCGCCGATGAAGGTCGGCTGCCCGAGATCTTCCGCCCAGGCGCGCACCGCGCCGGGTCCGAAGCCCGCGAGAATCGGCGCGAGCTGGTCGGCGCCGCTCGGGTAGCCCGCCAGGAACGGCTCGAAGTACTGCGCGCGGGTGAGGTTGAGCCCGGACTTTCCCGCCATCAGGAACTTGCGCCCGATCGAGGGCTTCGCCTCGGCGACGATCACCCGGCGGCCGGCGGCCGAGAGCCGCTCGGCGGCCATCAGGCCCGCCGGGCCCGACCCGATCACCAGCGCGTCGCAGATCTCCGCCGTCTCCATGGCGGGCTCTTGCGCGATGGGCGCGCGCCCGGCAAGCGGATTGCCGCGCCGCCCGGGCGGCCTAGGATGCCCGTCGCATGTCCGACGACCCCATCTGTCCGCTCTGCGACCGCCCGATCCCGGCGGGCGCGCGCCAGAGCCTGCATCACCTGACGCCCAAGCTGAAGGGCGGGCGGGGCGGGCCGGTCGCGCGGCTGCACCAGATCTGCCACAACGAGATCCATGCGGCTCTGACCGAGGCCGAGATCGCCCGCGACTACGCCACCATCGCGGCCCTGCGGGCGCATCCGCGCATCGCGCGCTTCATCGCCTGGGTGCGCGACCGGCCGCCGCAGTTCCACGCGCGCAGCGCCGGCGGGCGGCGCAAGCGGCGATAGGCCGCGGCGTCAGGGCAGGCCGATGCGCTCGCGGATCGCCGGGTCGCGCAGGCTGACCTCCTGTCCGGCGAACTCGGCGGCGTCGGGCGTGCAGAGCCAGACGATGGCCTGGGCCGGATGCTCGGGCGGGGCGTGGCTGGCGAAGTCCATCTGGCTGACCGGGTTGATGCCCGGAGGCCTTGATGGCGCGCTGCATGTCGGTGGCCACCGTGCCCGGCGACAGCCCGAACACCCGCACGCCGGCGCCCTTGTTCTCCAGATGCGCGCAGCGGGTCAGCATCGCCGCTGCGGCCTTCGAGGCGCAGTACTGGCTCCACCCCTCGAGCGGGTTGTGCGCGGCCCCCGAGGAGACGTTGACGATCACGCCCGCGCCCTGGGCCCGCATCAGCGGCAGCACCGCGCGCATGCCGAAATAGACGCCGTTGACGTTGACGTCGGCGGCGCGGGTCCAGGCGGCGGGATCGGACTTCGCCAGCGGCCCGATCGGCTCGATGACGCCGGCGTTGTTGACGAGCGCGTCGACGCGGCCGAAGGCGTCGCGCGTCCGCGCCACCGCCGCCTCGACCTGGCTCCAGCTGGCCACGTCGCAGGTCATCGCCTCGGCCTTCGCGCCGGCCCGACGCAGCGCCCCTGCAAGTTCGGTGATCTCGGCTGCGGAGCGGGCGAGCAGCATCACGCCGGCCCCCGCGTCGGCGAGCGCGCGCGCGCTCGCCGCGCCGATGCCACGGCTCGCGCCGGTGACGATGACCGTCCTACCATCGAGTGCGCCCACGGGTCGCCTCCGGTCCGTTCGTGGAAATGCGACGCGATCAAACGCGGCCCCGCCCGGGATGGCAAGGGGCAAGACGCGTCATGGTTGTTTCCGCTGCGCTTTCCTCCTAGGTAGCGAACGGATCAACCGACCTCGGAGCGCCTTGATGGAGCCGTCCCCCGCGATCTACGCCGTGGCTCTCTACACGGGACTGAACGGCCTTGTGCTTCTGTGGCTTGCGCTGGTGGTCGGCAAGATCCGCGGCGAACGCGGCATACTGATCGGCGACGGCGGGGATCTGGCGCTGATCCGCGTGATGCGCGGCCAGGCGAACTTCGTCGAATACACGCCCCTGTGCCTCCTGCTCATCCTGCTGATGGCGCTCTTCGGCGCGCCCGCATGGCTCGTGCACGTCTTCGGGCTGGCGCTGACCGTGGGGCGGGTCCTGCATGGGCTGCATTTCACCCGGCCCGACGCGCCCGGCTGGCAGCGCGGCGCCGGCGCGGGGCTCACGCTGCTGGTGCTGGTCGCCGGCAGCCTCGGGCTGATCGGCCACGCGGCCCTCGGGGCCTTCTGAGTGGCCCGGGATCTCGAAGGCTTCGCGCAGGCTCTGCTGGTCGCGGCCAGGCGGGCCGGGGCCGAGGCGGCCGACGCGCTCGCCGTGGCCGGCGACAGCCTCTCCATCGAGGTGCGCGAAGGCGCGCTCGAGGAGGCCGACCGGGCCGAGGGCGTGGAGATCGGGCTGCGCGTCCTCATCGGCTGCCGCCAGGCCTGCGTCTCCTCCAGCGACACCCGGCCCGAGACGATGGCGGCCATGGCAGAGCGCGCCGTGGCCATGGCCCGCGAGGCGCCCGAGGATCCCTACTGCGGGCTGGCGGCCCCGGACCAGCTCGCGCGCGACTTCGACGCGCACGGGCTCGACCTCGTCGATCCAGAGCCCGCGCCCGACCCGGCCGAGCTGCAGGAGCGCGCGCTCGCGGCGGAGGCCGCAGCCCTCGGCGTCGCGGGCGTGAGCCGGATGGACGGCGCCGGCGCCTCCTGGCAGGCGACGGCCATCCATCTCGCGGCGAGCAACGGCTTCTCCGCGGGATACGGGCGCACCAGCCACGGCGTGCAGGCGGTGGCGATCTGCGGCGAGGGTCTCGCCATGGAGCGCGACTACGCCTTCGAGACGCGCACCCATCGCGCCGACCTGCCCGACCCGGAGGTCGTCGGCGCGCTCGCTGGCGCGCGCGCGGTGGCGCGCGCGGGCGCGCGCAAGCCGCCCACCGGCGCCTGGCCGGTGCTCTTTGACGAACGCATCTCCGGCAGCCTGATCGGCCATCTCACCCAGGCGATCAACGGCGCGATGATCGCGCGCGGCTCGAGCTGGCTCAAGGATGCCCTTGGAACGGCGGTGCTTCCCGCCGGCGTCGATCTGGTGGAGGATCCGGCGCGCCCGCGCGTTTCCGGCTCGCGGCCTTTCGACGCGGAAGGCCTGCCGGCGCTGCGCCGGGCGCTCGTCTCGGACGGCGTGCTCACCGGCTGGACGCTCGATCTCGCCAGCGGCCGGCAGCTCGGCATGGCCAGCACCGGCAACGCCAGCCGCGGTCCCGGCGGGCCGCCGTCGCCCTCGGTGGGCAACCTGACCCTGAGCCCGGGGACGCGAAGCCGCGACGCGCTGCTCGCCCACATGGGCGAGGGCTTGCTGGTGACCTCGCTGATGGGCAGCTCGATCAACCCGACCACCGGCGACTACTCCCGCGGCGCCAGCGGCTTCTGGGTGCGCGGCGGCGCGATCAGCCATCCGGTCAACGAATGCACGATCGCCGGCAACCTGCGGGAGATGCTCCTGTCGCTGGTCCCGGCCAACGACGGCCAGGCCCACAAGAGCCGCGTGATCCCGAGCCTGCTGGTGGACGGCCTTGTCATTGCCGGAAGCTGACCTCGCGCTCATGGTCGGGGCGGCCAGCGCCGCCGGCGCGATCGCGCTGAGCCACTTCGGCGGCGCGCGCCCCGCGCGGGAGAAGCCCGACGGAGCGGGGCCCGTCACCGAGGCCGATCTTGAGATCGACGCGATGCTGCGCGAGCGCCTCGGCCGCGCCCGCCCGCACTACGGCTGGCTCTCCGAGGAGAGCGACGACTGCGCGTCGCGCCTCGATGCGGAGCGGGTGTTCATCGTCGACCCCATCGACGGAACCCGCGCCTTCGTCGAGGGCGGCAAGGCCTGGAGCCATTCGCTCGCGGTGGCCGAAGCCGGCCGCATCGTCGCAGGCATCGTGCACCTGCCGATGCTGGGGCGGACCTATACCGCCATCGAGGGCCACGGCGCGCAGTGCAACGGCGCGACGATCTGGGCGAGCACCCGGCGCGACCTCGACGGGGCGCAGCTGCTCGCCAACGCCACCCAGATGAAGCCCGAGCACTGGCCGGGCGGCGTGCCCAACGTCGAGCGGCACTTCCGCGCCTCGCTCGCCTACCGGATGTGCCTCGCGGCGCAGGGGCGATTCGACGCGATGCTGACCTTCCGGGCCGCCTTCGAATGGGACGTCGCGGCGGGCGACCTCATCGCCCGGGAGGCCGGCGCGGTGGTGACGACCCGGACCGGCGCCGCGCCGACCTTCAACAACCCCGACCCCCGGGTGCCGGGGATCGTCGTCGCCAATCGGGCCCTGCACGCGGCGCTCTTCACGCACATCGCGCCCTGACGGCGGGCTCAGACGGCCTGCCGCGATCTGCACATGCAGGAGGCGTGGATCGGGATCTCGGCGCGGGCCCGCGCCTGCTCGAGCTGGAGGCGGATGTGCCGGCGCTCGACCTCCTCGCCGCGGCGCAGGAGGCATTCGTGCAGGCCGTGCAGGCTCCAGACGTTGCGCGGGTGCTGGCAGGCGCGCGCCAGCGTGGCGTCGAGCCCGAGATCGGCGCGATAGACCGCCTCGGCCTCCTCGATCCTGTCGCGTTCGAGCAGGAGCGCCGCGAGGGCGTGCCGCGTCGGCTGCATCCAGCCCCAGGGCTCGTCGTAGGGCAGGGCGTCGTCGAGAGCGACGGAGCGGCGCAGGTGCGCGAACCCCGCTTCGTGATCGCCGGACTTGTAGGCGATCTCGCCCTCCATCATCGCCTCGGCCACCGCGAGGATGTCGAGGCAGGTGTTGTTGAACAGCATCCGCGTCTCGGGCACCGTGTCGCGCGCGGCGAGAAAGGCGGTTCGCTCGGCCCGGGCGCCGGCGATGTCGCCGAGATTGGCCAGCGCCACCGCGCGGGCGTAGCGCATCATCGCGGTGGTGACGCAGTAGAGCTCGGCGTCGGCGGGCAGCTCCTGGGCCAGCACGTCCCGCCAGCGGCCGAAGCGGATCAGGACGTGCTGCTTCATCGGGATGAAGCCCTCGAACCAGTCCGCGAGCGGGCGCAGGATCGTCTCCGGGATCGTCGCGACGAGCGCATCGGCGGCGGCCAGCGCGACGCTCGGCTGGGCCAGGAACATCGCGCCGTAGATCCGGAAGTGGTGGTTGTGGCAGCGGTAGACCGAATAGAAGTTTTCCGCGCCGTTGCGGGCGAGGAACTTCGCGTCCGCGGCGATCGCCCGGGTGTTTCGGGCGACGACCGCCTCGTAGTCGCCGCAGAGCACGTCGATGTGGGTCGGCATGTGCAGAAGATGCCCTGCGTCCGGCACAAGCGCGCTCAGTCGGTCGCCGTGACGGAGCGCGGCCTCCGGGCGCGGCGACATCTCCATCAGGTGGATGTACATGTGCAGAAGACCCGGATGCTCCCAGGCGGCGGGATCGTCGCGGAACGCGGTCTCGAGCGCCTCGACCGCCTCGAGCGTGTCGGCGCCGGCGGCGGCCTCGCCGCTGGTGAGGTCCCAGAGTTGCCAGGGCGTCCGGTTCATGATCGCCTCGGCGAACAGCGCGGTTACGTCGAGATCGGCCGGGTGGCGGGCGTGGACGCCGCGCATCGCCTCGGCGTAGGCGTCGTTCCACGGCGCGAACGTCTCGATGGTGGCGTCGGCGGGATAGCGCCGCTCGAGCGCGGCGATCAGGTCGCGTCCGACCTCGTCGGCGTGCTCTGCCGTGCGGCGGGCCTCGTCCAGCGCCGCGCGGGCGACCCGCAGCGCATCCGGCCGTTCGTCGGCCTCGAAGGCCTCCCATGGTTTGTTGTAGTTGGGGCCGATCGCATAGGCGACGCCCCAGTGCGCCATGGCGCAGTCCGGATCGGCCTCGAGCGCCCGCCGGAAGCAGGCGATCGCCTCTTCGTGATTGTAGGCGTAGGTCCATACAAGTCCGCGGTCGAACCATGTCTGGACCTGCGCCGACGCGCCCGGCAGCGGTCGGCTGTGTGTCCCGAGATCGAAGTATTCCATGTCGCCCTCCCCGAAGCGATCTGGAGAGGGAGCATATCACGATTCCGACCCGCGCCCCGCGTCCGTCTCAGTCCCGCGGCTGGGCGGTCATGCGCAGATAGGGCAGCACGCGGTTGAAGCTGCCGAAGGCCTTGATCGCGTCGTCGTCGGACACCGCGGCGGTGACCACCACGTCCTCGCCCGGCTTCCATTGCGCCGGCGTCGCCACCTTGTGCCTGGCGGTGAGCTGGATCGAATCGAGCGCGCGCAGGATCTCGTCGAAGTTGCGCCCCGTGGTCATCGGGTAGGTCAGCGTCAGCTTGATCCGCTTGTCGGGACCGATGACGAAGACCGAGCGCACCGTCTGGTTGTCGGCGGGCGTGCGCGCGCCGGGCTCGGCCTCGGCGGGCAGCATGTCATAGAGCTTGGCCACCTTCATGTCGGCGTCGCCGATCATCGGGTAGGTCACCCGCTGGCCGGTGGCCGTGACGATGTCGTCCTTCCAGCGCATGTGATCCTCGATCGGGTCGACCGAGATGCCGATGATCTTGGCGCCGCGCTTCTCGAATTCCCCGGCGATCCCGGCCATGTATCCCAGTTCGGTGGTGCAGACCGGCGTGAAGTCCTTGGGATGGCTGAACATGATCGCCCATCCGTCGCCGATCCAGTCGTGAAAGCTGATCGGCCCTTCGGTGGTGTCGGCGGTGAAGTCCGGGGCGATGTCGTTGATGCGAAGGCCCATGGCGTCCTCTCTGCTTGCTGCCGGCCGGAGGCGCGGATCGCCCCGGCCGTCGCGAGGGGAGATAAGCCCTCGGGCGGCCGCGTCGCAACCACCCCGCCGCCGCATTCCGCGGCGCGTCATTGATTTCGGCGCGCCCGCGGATAAGGTGCGATCGACGCTCAGCTTCCCGGGGGATCAAGCATGACGCAGCGCCTGCATCTGGTGTTCGGCGGCGAACTGACCGACACGCAGCGCACGGAGTTCCGCGATCCGGACGCGATCGACATCGTCGGGATATTTCCCGACTACAAGAGCGCCTTCGCCGCCTGGAAGGCCAAGGCGCAGTCCACGGTGGACGACGCGCACATGCGCTACTTCATCGCGCACCTGCACCGGCTGCGCGACGAGAAGACCGAGGCGAGCGCCACCGAAGAGCTCGGCTGAGGCGGCCGGTTCGTGACGGGGCGCGCGCAACGTCCCGGCCTGCTGCTCGGCGCCTACCTCTTCGTCTCCGCCCGCGCCGCGGGCTGGGCGCGGCGGCGGCTGTCGGAGCGGCTGGCGGCGGGCAAGGAGCATCCGACGCGCATGGCCGAACGGATGGGCGTCACTGCGCTGGCCCGCCCGGAGGGCGAGCTCGTCTGGTTTCACGCCGCCAGCGTCGGCGAGGCGGCGTCGCTCCTGGAGTTGCTGCGCCGTCTCCAGCGCCGGCGCCCCGACGCGCGGTTTCTCGTCACCACCGTCACCGTCACCTCCGAGCAGTTCCTCGCCGAGCGCCTGCCCGCGGGGTGCCTGCACCAGTTCGCGCCCGTCGACGTGCGGCCCTGGGTCGCGGCCTTCCTCGACCACTGGCGGCCCGATCTCGCGGTCTGGACCGAGAGCGAGTTCTGGCCGGCGACGCTCTGGGAGACGCGGCGGCGCGGCGCGCCGATGCTCTTGATCAACGCGCGCATCTCCAACCGCAGCTTCCGGCGGTGGCGGACGCTAAGGCCGGCGGCGCGGCGGCTGCTGGGGCTCTTCGACGCGATCCTAGCCCAGGACGATCTGGCCGGGCGCCAGCTTCTGGCGCTTGGCGCCGATCCCGCGACGCTGCGCGTGGTCGGCACGCTCAAGGAGGGCGCAGCGCCGCTCGCTCATGACGAGGACGCGCGCGTCGCCTTCGCGCGGGCGATCGACGGGCGCCCCGTCTGGCTCGCGGCCTCCACCCACGACGGCGAGGAGGAGATGGTCATCGACGCCCATCGCATGGCCCGGCGCTCGACGCCGCTGCTCGCCCTGATCCTGGCGCCCCGCCATCCCGACCGCGGCGACGCGATCGCCGCGGAGCTGCGCGCCCAGGGCTTCGCCGTGGCGCAGCGCTCGCGCGGCGAGCCGTTCGGGGCCGACACCGAGATCTATCTCGCCGACACGCTCGGAGAGATGGGGCTCTGGTACCGCGTCGCGCCGGTCAGCTTCGTCGGCGGCTCGCTCACGCCGGTCGGCGGGCACAATCCCTTCGAGCCGGCCCAGCTCGGCAGCGCCATCCTGCACGGGCCGCATGTGCGCAACTTCCAGGACGCCTACGCGCGCCTGCACGCCGAGGCCGCCGCGGTCGAGGTCTCGGACGCGGCCAGCCTCGCCGCGGCGCTGGTCCGCACGCTGTCGCCGGACGTGGCCGCGGAGATGGCCGAGGCGGGCTGGCGGCTCTGCAGCGACGGCGCACAGGTCACCGACGCCGTGCTCGGCGAGGTCTGCGACCGGCTGGACCGCGCCGCCTGATGCGGGCGCCGCGCTTCTGGGACAACCCGCCGGAGCGGCCGGGCGTCCTGGCGCGGCTGCTGGCGCCGGCGGCCTTGCTCTGGACGGCGGCGGTTCGGCGGCGCATCGCGTCGGGCCCCGGCGAGGTGCCAGGCGCGCCGGTGATCTGCGTGGGCAACCTCACGGTCGGCGGGACCGGCAAGACCCCGACCGCCATCGCGCTCCTCGAGCGGCTCTGCGCACGCGGGGTCGCGGCGCAGGTGGTGACCCGCGGCCACGGCGGCGCGCTCGCGGGCCCCGTCCGGGTCGATCCCGCCCGCCATTCCGCAGCGCAGGTCGGCGACGAGCCGCTCCTGCTCGCCGCCTTCGCCCCGGTCTGGGTGGGACGTGACCGCGCGGCGGCGGCGCGGCGCGCGGTCGCGGACGGCGCGCAGGCGATCGTCATGGACGACGGCTTCCAGAACCCCGGTCTCGCCAAGGATCTCTCGATCGTGGTCATCGACGCGCGCTGGGGCTTCGGCAACGGCCGGGTGATGCCGGCGGGTCCCTTGCGCGAACCCCTCGCCGAGGGCCTCGCCCGCGCCGATCTCGCGCTGCTCGTCGGCGGGGCGCAGGACCGGGCGGCGCGCGCCGCGGCGCTGCCGCCGGGCGGCCCGCCGGTCGCCGGCGGCGCGCTCGAGCCCCTGCGCACCGGCATGGACTGGAACGGCCTGCGCGCCATCGCCTTCGCCGGCATCGGCCGGCCGGAGAAGTTCTTCGCCACCCTGCGCGACCTCGGCGCGGAGATCGTGGCAGCCCACGCCCTGGCCGATCACGCCACGCTCGACCCCCGCCTGCTGGCCCGGCTCGCGCGCGAGGCCGAGGCGCAGGGCGCGCAACTGGTCACCACAGAGAAGGACGCCGCCCGCCTTCCGGCGGCGTTCCGCGCGCGTTGCCTGGTGCTGCCGGTCCGGCTCGCGCTCGAGGACTGGACCGCCGATCGACGCCGGCCTGGCGCGGCTCGGGCTCTGAGCACCGCCGCCGGTCAGCCCTCCAGCGCCGCGTTCAGCCGCTCGGCGAACTCCTCGTAGCTGAGATTGCCGGTCTTCTCGCCGTCGATGATGAAGGACGGGGTCGAAATCGACGCCGTCGGCGGTGGCGTTCTTCTGGTATTCCGCCACCAGCGCCTCGGCGTAGGCCTGGTCGGACATGCAGGCGTCCATTTCCGCGTCGGTCAGTCCGGCCTGGCGCCCGATGGCGTAGAGGTTCTCCACCAGCTTCTCGGGATCCGAGCCGTCCAGCCATTCCGCCTGCTTGGCGAAGAGCAGGTCGACGAGCCCGAAGTAGCGATCGGCCGGCGCGCAGCGCGCGATCATCGCGGCCCAGAGGCTGGCGCGGTTGAAGTAGACCTCGCGGAAGACGAGCCGCACCTTGCCGGTGTCGATGAAGTCGGCCTTGAGCCGGGGATAGACCTCCCCATGGAACGTGGCGCAGTGCGGGCAGGTGAACATCGCGTATTCGATGATCGTCACCGGCGCGGCGGGATCGCCGACGCTCATCTCCTCCACGTTGCGCGCGTCCTGAGCGCGCGCCGCGCCGGGCAGGAGGCCCGCGGCGAGCGCGAGGGCGAGGGCGTTTCGGCGGGTCAATCCGGTGGTCATGTCAGCGGTCCGTCCTCTGCTTGTTGGCGTCTCGGGATAGCACATTGCGCGCAAGAGTCTCCAACGCGGCGCGCAATTCCGCGTCAGCGACCGCGGCGAGCGGCGCGCGCAGCGGCGCGAGATCGACCGACGCAGGCGCGGGCGAAGGCGGCGGCGGCGCGGCGGCGCGCGCGCCTGCTGGCAGGCCATGCACGAGCTGGATGCGCCCGACCACGCCCGGCCCGAGCGCGGCGGCGATGCGCTCGATCAGCGTGGGCAGCGTCATCTGCACCTGCGGCGCCAGCGCGCCGTCGACCGCCAGCACCAGCAGGCCGCCGCCGCCGCCCCGCCCGGCGGACAGCTTCGCCGGCCAGCTGACCCGCGCGATGTCGGCGCCGGCAATCTCGGGCCAGAGCGCCTCGAGCTTGGCCTTAAGGTAGCCGCGCCGCGCAGCGGCGGTGCGCGTTTGCGCGGCGATCAGCCCGCCGGCGCGGGTAAAGCCGCGTCCGCGGCGGACGGCGGGATCTTGCCTCGAGGTTGCGCTCATCGGTCCGTCCGTGCCGGGTTGCCAGTCTCTCGGGCGCAGGCTAGCCCGGCGCGAGGGCCTTGTCAGGGGGGAACCGGCGACGATGCCAGGCGGGGTGGGCGCGGCGATGGCGGCGACGCTGCTGGCCTGGTACGACCGGTCGGCCCGGCGTATGCCCTGGCGCGTGCCGCCGGGCGAGCGGCGCGCCGGGCGCAGGCCCGATCCCTACCATGTCTGGCTCTCGGAGGTGATGCTCCAGCAGACCACCGTCGCGGCGGTGGGGCGCTACTTCGAGGACTTCGTGACCCGCTGGCCACGCGTCGAGGATCTGGCCCGCGCCGGGGACGCCGAGGTGATGGCCGCCTGGGCCGGGCTCGGCTACTACGCCCGCGCGCGCAACCTGCTCAAATGCGCCCGGGTCGTGGCATTCGAACGGGGCGGCGTGTTTCCCGACGACGAGACCGGCCTGCGCGCCCTGCCGGGGATCGGCCCCTACACCGCCGCCGCCATCGCCGCCATCGCCTTCGACCGGCCCGCGACCGTGCTCGACGGCAACGTCGAACGGGTGATGGCGCGTCTTCATGCGATCGAAACGCCGCTGCCCGCCGCCAAGGAGGCGCTGCGCCGGCGCGCGGCGGCGCTCACGCCCGACGCGCGTCCCGGCGACTACGCCCAGGCGGTGATGGACCTCGGCGCGACGATCTGCACGCCGCGTGCGCCCGCCTGCGGGCTCTGTCCCTGGTCCGGCGACTGCGCCGCCCGCGCCGCGGGGATCGCCGCGCAGTTGCCGCGCAAGACGCCAAAGCCCGACAAGCCGATCCGGCGCGGCGTCGCCTGGCTGGCGGTGCGGGCGGATGGCGCCGTGCTGCTCGAGACGCGCCCCGGGACCGGGCTGCTGGGAGGCATGCTCGGACTACCCGGACCGGCCTGGACCGAGGGTGCGCCGACCGCCGCGGCGGCGCCGTTCCCGGCGGACTGGCGGCTGGCGCGCATCGAGGTGCGCCACACCTTCACGCATTTCCATCTGCGCCTCGCGGTGCGCGTGGCGCAGGTCGGCCAGGACTTCGCACCGCCGATCGGGCGGTTCCATCCGGGCGGGGAGGCGCTGGTCTCGGCGTTGCCCACGGTGATGCGCAAGGCGCTGCGCGCGGGCCTGGCGGAACTCTGAGCCGCGGCGGTCTCAGGCCGCGTAGACCCGGTGCGCGACCACATGGGGCGCAAGCCGCGCCGCGTCGATCTCGATGCCGAGCCCCGGGCCGTCGGGGATGCGCACCCGGCCGTTCTCCAGCGCAAACGGCGCGGTGGCGATGTCGTCGCGCAGCGGGTTGAAGGTGCGGTCGAACTCCAGCATCGGCTCGTTCTGGAGCGCGACCGGCGAGGCGGTGAAGGGTGTTGGCGGGATGGTGGCGATCGCCTGCAGCGCGGCGGCGACGGCGACCGCCGAGCCCCAGACATGCGGGACCGCGAGCACGTTGTGCTGGGCGGCGAGGGCGGCGATGCGGATCCATTCGCTGATCCCGCCGCTGGCGCAGACGTCGGGCTGGGCGATGTCCACGCAGCCGCCCCCGATCAGGTCGCGAAAGCCGAAGCGGGTGAACTCGCACTCGCCCCCCGCGATGGGGATGTCGAGCTTGGCGCGCAGCCGCCGGTAGCCGTCGTGATCCTCGGGCGGCACCGGCTCCTCGAACCACAGGAGTCCGTGGCGCTCCATCTCGCGGCCGATGCGCAGCGCGGTCGCGGCGGTGTAGGCGTGGTTGGCGTCGGCCATCAGCATCACGCCGGGGCCGACAGTCTGTCGAATGAGCGCGATGCGCGCCGCATCCGCCTCGACCGGCAGCAGGCCGAGCTTGATCTTGACCGCGGTGACGCCCGCGGCGGCGTATCCGGCGACCTCCTCGGCCAGCGCGCGCATCATGGCGGGCGTGTCGCGGAAGGTCTCGGGATAGTAGCAGCCGGTGCCGTAGGCGGCGACGCTGTCGCGGAACGCCCCGCCCATCAGGTGGTGGATCGGTCGGTGGAGCGACTTTCCCCAGAGGTCCCAGAGCGCGATGTCGATGGCGCTGATCGCCTCGATGTAGGTTCCGGTCCGGCCGAAGTCGCGGCTGAAGGCGTAGTTCTCCTCCCACAGGCGCACCGGCGCGTCGGCGGCCCGGCCGATCAGGCGCGGCCCGAGCACGTCGACCACCGCCGAGGCCACCGGCTCGCCGGGACCGTACTGTCCGCCCTCGCCCCAGCCGGTCAGCCCGTCCTCGGTGGTGATCTTCACCAGGAGGCTGGTGCGTTCGGGAAAGCGCGCCTGGCTGGAATAGAAGACATGGGCGCCGGTCGGCGCCTTCAGGAGCAGGGTCTCGACGCGCGCGATCTTCACGGCGCGGGACGGCGTCGGGGGCGCGCGACGATGACCCCGAGCATGTCTTCCTCCTGCCGCTTTATCCTGTTGGGGCGCGTTAACACTTTTTTCCTTCAGGAACAGTACCTTGCGAATCCGCCAAGCTTGGCGGCCCGTTTCAGTCGCGCATTTCGGCCCGGATCTGCTGGCGCCAGTAGTCGATCGGAACGCTCTCGCCGTCGCGCCGGAAATGCCAGAACGTCCAGCCGTTGCACGACGGCGCGCCCTGCACGACCGCGCCGACCTTGTGGATCGACCCCTTGATGTCGGGGGCGACCAGCGTGCCGTCCGCGCGGACCCGGGCGGTGTGGCGGCCGTTGTGGGAATGCAGGACCTCGCCCGCGGCCAGCAGCCCCCGCTCGACGAGCTGCCCGAAGGCCACCCGCGGCTCGGCCCGCTTCGGCGTCGTGGTCGCCGCCGCCTCCGCGTCCAGCGGCCGGACCGCGTCGATACGCGCCTGCGCGACCTCGCGATAGGCAGCCTCGCGCTCGATCCCCACGAAGCGCCGCCGCAGCCGGCGCGCCACCGCCCCGGTGGTGCCGGTCCCGAAGAACGGGTCGAGCACCACGTCGCCGGGCCGGGTCGTCGCGAGGATCACCCGATGCAGCAGCGCCTCCGGTTTCTGCGTCGGATGCGCCTTGTCGCCGTCGGCGTTCTTCAGCCGCTCCGACCCGGTGCAGAGCGGGATCAGCCAGTCCGACCGCATCTGCAGGTCATCGTTCAGCGCCTTCATCGCTTCGTAGTTGAACGTGTACTTCGACTGATCCGACTTGGCCGCCCAGATCAGCGTCTCGTGCGCGTTGGTGAAACGCTTGCCACGGAAGTTCGGCATCGGGTTCGACTTGCGCCAGATCACGTCGTTCAGGATCCAGAACCCGGCGTCCTGGAGCTGCGCCCCGAGCCGGAAGACGTTGTGGTAGGAGCCGATCACCCACATCGCCCCATCGGGCTTGAGCAGCCGCCGCGCCTCCCCCAGCCAGGCCCGCGAGAAGGCGTCATAGTCGGCGAAGGAGGCGAAACGATCCCAGTGATCGTCCACCGCATCCACCCGGCTGTTGTCGGGCCGATGCAGCTCCCCGCGAAGCTGAAGATTGTAGGGCGGGTCCGCAAACACCAGGTCGACACTGTCGGCAGGCAGCGACCGCATCACCTCCACGCAATCGCCGCCGTGAATAACGTCGTGCGCCAATTGTCTAAATTCATTCGAGTTCTTCACGTTTGGCATGTGCGTCCGCTCATCTGCTGCGATGCAACGCCGAGGGTGATTCAAAAGCAATTCGCGGTCAATTTATAATTGAATCAAGCAGTTGAAATATTTGCTTCACACAACATCTTGTGGACCGGAGCGAAGGATCGCCTATGGTGTGGGGTGACGCCGAGGCGAGCGAGCGCGGAGACGTGTTCGCGAGTTCCATATCCCACATTGGTTGGCCAGCCGTATCCGGGAAACTGTTGCGCGAGGGCCACCATGATCCGGTCGCGGGTGACCTTGGCGACGATCGAGGCGGCGGCGATCGAGAGCGCGCGGGCGTCTCCGCCGACGAGGCACTGGCTGTGGCAACCAAGCCCGGCCGGCGCGAGGGCGCCGTCGACAAGGGCGATGCGCGGGGCCACGGGGAGGGCGGCGACAGCGCGGCGCATGGCGAGATGACTGGCCTGGAGGATGTTCATCGCGTCGATCTCAGCGACGCTCGCCTTGCCGACGCCGACCAGCGAAGCCTCGAGGATCTGATCGTAGAGCGCGTAGCGACGCGCCGCAGTGAGGCGCTTGCTGTCGTCGACGCCGTCAGGAATCCGGGAAACGTCGAGGATCACGGCAGCGGCGACGACCGGCCCGGCCAGCGGTCCGCGCCCGGCTTCGTCGACGCCACAGACCGGGTGCGGGCCGCTGGCTTCGAGCGCATAGTCCGGTCGGCGGCGATTGCTCATGGCGCCGAGCGGCGGAACGGGGCGATCAGGTCGTGGATGAAACCGAGCTTGGCGATCGCCGGGGCGGCGAGCACGAAGGGATAGAGGTCGGGCTGGCCCATCGAGCGGTTGAGTGAATTCACCGCGTAAGTGAGCGGCAGCCAGTCGTCGATCAGATCCTCGATGCACTCAGCCCGGTAGGGGTCGTAGGCGATCCGGGCTGAGAGGACGTCGGAACCATCTTCGGGCCGCACGCTCACCCCGAAGCTGCGCGCGGTGTCGAGGGTGGCCACGATGTGAAGGTAATGGGTCCAGGTCTCGGCGAAGTCCTCCCAGGGGTGAGAGGTCGCGTAGCTGCTCACGAAGGCCGACTGCCAGTCTGACGGGGGTCCGTCGGCGTAGTGGGCCTCGAGCGCGGCGGCGTAATCGGCGCGTTCGTCGCCGAAGACTGCGCGGCAGGCCTCGAGCTTGCCGCCGTCGCGCACCAGAACGTCCCAGTAGTGGTGGCCGACCTCATGGCGCAGATGGCCAAGCACGGTGCGATAGGCTTCGCCGAGATCGGCGCGGCGGCGTTCGCGTTCGGCCGGGTCGGCCTCGGCGATGGAGAGGGTGATGAGCCCGTCCTCGTGGCCGGTCATCGCCGGCTTGCCGGGCATGTCGGCGAGGAAGTCGAAGGCGAGGCCGTCGCCGGCGGTTTCGTCGCGCTTGCGCACGGGCAGGCCGAACCGCAGGAGCGCGTAGACGAGCCGGCGCTTGCCGGCCTCGATCTCGCGCCATCGCGCGGCGTTCGCCGGGTCGCCCAGATCTGGAATGGTGCGGTTGAGCGCGCAGGCGCGGCAGAAGCCGCCCGCACCCTCTTCGGGAACGAGCCAGTTGCAACCCGCGGCGGCGGCGTTGGCGCAGCGGCCCCAGCGCGGGCCTCCGCTTCCGGCGAAGCCGTCGCTGGCGCCCGATGGGCTGGTGCGCATTTCCAGAGCGCCGGGCTCGAATCCCAGATCGCTGCCGCAGCGGGTGCAGGTGAAGTTCTCGAAGTAGACGCGCTGCCCGCAGTGGGCGCAGGTGAAGACCTTCATCCGGGCGACTTCCTCATGACGGTCGCTGGCGGCCCCGATAGGATTCGAACCTATGACCTAACGCTTAGGAGGCGTTCGCTCTATCCCCTGAGCTACGAGGCCGCGCGGTCTCTGTAGCGGCCGGTCGGGGCGGGGGTCAATCGGGCGCTGCGGCGTCAACCGGGACGTCTTCGCGGCCGCCCGATCCGCAGCCTGCCGGGCGCCGCCACGGGAAAGACAGCAAAGAATTGATTTAAAATGGAAAAAATGAAACGTTCCGTTAATGCGCGGCGCAAAGGTCTGGCGCGGCCCGGGTCATCGCGCCTCGCCCGGGCTGTCCGCGCCTTCGCCGCTGGCGTCCGTCGGGCCGCCCTCGGCGAGGCTCTGGCGCGGGGCGAGGGGCGGCGCCGGGCGCAGCGGCCGCTTCTCACCCGGGTCGAGCCAGAGCTTCATCTGCGGGAACGGGATCTCGATGCCGCGGGCGTCGAAGCGACGCTTCACGCGTTCCGCGTAGGCGCGGCCGACGCCCCATTGCTCGCCCGGCCGGGTCTTGAGACGCGCGCGCAGGATAACAGAGGAGTCGCCGAGCGTCTCGACCCCGAACCACTCGACGCCGCCGAGAAGCTTGGCGCCCCATTCGTAGTCGTCGGCCAGGTCGTCGTAGGCGGCGAGCATCTCGTCCTTGGCGGCGTCGAGATCGGCGCCGTAGGCGACCCCGATGTCGGCGACGTGGTAGCTGTAGCCCTTCATGTGGTTGGAGACCGAGTCCACCGACGAGAAGGGGATGATGTGCAGCACGCCCTGCACGTCGCGCAGGCTGACCGAACGGATGGTGAGCTTCTCCACCGTGCCGATCCGGCCGGCGAGCTCGACCACGTCCCCCACGTTGATGGCGTTCTCGAACTGGATGAAGAGCCCGTTGATGATGTCCTGCACGAGCTTCTGGGAGCCGAAGCCGATGGCGAGGCCGACGACGCCGGCGGAGGCGAGCAAGGGTGCGACGCTTATGCCTATGGAGGACAGCGCGTAGGTGAGGCCGATCAAAAGGATGCCCACGAGAGCGGCGTTGCGCAGGAGCGAGTACAGCGTCTGCTGCCGCGCGGATGGGTGCACGCCGTTGACTGGCGCGAGACGGTAGTCGATCCAGCTGGTGACCACCAGCCATGCGAGGTAGCCGATTAGGACGATGACCACGAGGCTCGTCGCGGCGCTCGCGAAGTCGACCCCGTAGCGCACCTCGAGCCAGTCGCCGGGACGCGCGAGGCCGATGGACTGGAGCGCAAAGCCCGCCCAGAACAGAAAGACCACGTAGCGAAGAAACCGAAGAAAGGCCGGCACGAAGGCGTTGAGCCGGCTGCCGAGGTTCGGCATCGCGTGGTTCAACTCGCTGGAGAGCTGCACACCACGGTCCGCCATTCGGTTGAGAAGGCCGATCACATAGGCCGCGACGGCGAGCGACAGCACGAGCCAGGCGGCCTGGACAAGTTGCGGCAGCGCCGACTGGCCGGTGGTGAAGGCCTTGTGGAGCAGCAAGAGAAGAAAGAAGAGCGCCGGGTAGTGCCAGTAGTGCGTGAGCCGCGCCAAGATCACGAGGGCGACGTTGTCGGGCGTCTTCGAGGCCTTCTCCGCGAGCGCGCTGGGCGGCCCGCGACGATGGATCAGGATCAGGCTCGCGAGATAGACGACGCCCACCACGTGAAAGAGCGTCGTGAAGGCGTTGGCGGTGATCGGTCCGGTCAGATGGCGCACGACCTCGCCCACGAGGATCTCGCCATAGGTGATGAGGCCGAGCAGGATGACAAGGTGACGGCACCAGTACCGGGCGACCTGATCGTCGAGCGGAATCGGGCGAAGGTAGGGTGTCGCCGGGCTGAAGACCGCGCGGGCGGCCACCGCGAACAGGCCCGAGAACAGGAAGGCGACGAAGAAATAGCTCGGATAGTCCGGCGGGTCCTCGTCCGGGTTGATGGCGCTGATCGTGAAGAGCAAGGCGGTCGCGGCTATTGCGAGCGCAATCAGCTCGACGAGAACCGCGAGCCCGCTGAGACCCACCTTCCGGCTGAGGCTCACGGTCTGAGCCGTCGCGCCCATGCGTCGCACCAGCGGCAGGAACGCGAGTTGCGCCGCGATCCAGGCGCCGTACGCGACGGCGGCGAGGATCGCGAGATTGATGGTGACGGACCTCGCCTCGGCGGGCCTGATCTGGGACAGTCCGCCCAGGCGGGCGAAGGTGGTTCGGATCTCGTGCAGATCTTCCCGGAAATCGGCGATGAGTTCGGTGGCCACCAAAGGCGCGGCCCCCAGCAGCCAGTCGCCGATGGACGGGGGCGGCGCGCTGGCGTCCGCGCCGGCCTCGGCCTCGGCCGCGTCTGAATTGGTGTCGGTGGCGGCCCCGCCGGGGGCGCCGACGATCGGTGGCCGCACCCGACCGGTGCTCTGCCTAGCTCCCTGCTCGGCGACCGTCGGCGCTGGGGTGGTCGCCAGGCCCTGCTCGAGCGCCTCCACCAGCCGGGCCCGGGTCGTGTCGTCCTTCAGCGCCTCGATGAGCGCCCGGGTCTGATGGTCCGCCGGCGCCGGGTCGGACGCGGGTGCGGTCTGCGCGGGCGCATCGGCGGAGGGCGCGGAGGGCTGGTCCTGGGCGAGGGCGGCCGAAGCCAGGGCGAGGCTCAGGCAGAGCCAGGCTGCGAGACGTCGCAGCATCTCAGAGCTGGGTTCCCAGCGCGACCAGCGCCGCCCCGACCGCCGCGCCGCCGAGCCCGTAGATCCATCCCGGGAAGCGCCGGCGCTCGGGCGGCGGCGGCGGCGCGCTGGCGCGGATCAGCAGCGCCTCGGCCATCTGCGGCAGCCGCGGGCCGAAGCGCGACAGGACGCGCACGGTGTCGGCGAGGTCGCGCGCCACCGCCTTCGGCCCGATGTTGGAGGCGATGTAGCTGGTGACCACCGGCGCGGCGGTCTCCCACATGTTCATCGATGGATTGAGGCTGCGCGCGACGCCCTCGACCACGACCATCGTACGTTGCAGCAGGATGAGTTCGGTGCGCGTCTCCATGCCGAACCGCTCGGTCACCTCGAAGAGATGCGCGAGCAGCCGGGCCATGGAGATGCGCGTGGCGTCCTGGCCGAAGATCGGCTCGCCGACGGAGCGCAGCGCCTGCGCGAAGGCCTCGATGTCCTGGTCGGCGGGCACGTAGCCGGCCTCGAAATGCACCTCGGCGACGCGGTGGTAGTCCTTGCGCAGGAAGCCGATCAGGATCTCGGCGTAGACCCGGCGGGTATAGGCGTCGATCCGTCCCATGATCCCGAAATCGAGCGCCACGATGGCGCGGTCGGGTCCGAGCTTGAGGTTGCCCTGGTGCATGTCGGAATGGAAGAAGCCATCGCGCAGCGCATGGGTGAGGAAGGCCTGGATGATGCGCTCGGAGAGGTCGGTAAGGTCGGCGCCGCTGGCGCGCAGGGCGGCGAGGTCGCCCATGTTGATGCCCGAGACCCATTCGAGGGTCAGCACGCGGCGGTCGGAGGCCTGCCAGATCACCCGTGGCACGCGGAAGCCGCGGTCCTCGGCGGTGTTGGCCTGGAATTCCGCGGCGGCGGAGGCCTCCATGCGCAGGTCGAGCTCGCCCTGGACCACGCCCTCGAAGTGCTCGATCACCGCGCGTGGGCGCAGGCGGCGGGCGAAGGGGGCGAAGACCTCGATGACGCGCGCGGCGAAGTAGAAGGCGTCGACGTCGCGCAGGAAGGCGCGCTCGATGCCGGGGCGCAGAACCTTGACCGCGACGCTCTGTCCGGTCTCGCGCAGGGTGGCGCGGTGGACCTGAGCGAGCGACGCGGCGGCGATCGGGGCGGAGAAGTCGGAGAAGATCTCGTCGACGTCGCGGCCGAGCTCCTTGCGGATGGCGGCGCGGGCCTCGGTCTCGGAGAAGGGCGGCAGCTTGTCCTGAAGGACGGCGAGCTGGGCGGCGAGCTCCTCACCGACGATGTCGGGCCGCGTCGAGAGGATCTGGCCGAATTTGATGTAGGCCGGTCCCAGCGCGGTGAGCGCGCGCAGCACCGGCGGCTGGGTCGGGTCCCCCTCGTAGCCGAGCCACTGGAACGGCCAGCCGAGCACGCGCGCGGCGATGCGGAGCGAGGGCGGCGCGTCCATCGCCTCGAGCGCGACACGCATGGCTCCGGTGCGCTCGAAGGTGGCGCCGGTCCGAACCAGCCGCCAGAGATTGTGCGGCCCGCGCATGTCAGATCTTCCAGCCCGAATGCAGCGCGGCGATGCCCATGGAGAGGTTGCGGACGCGAACCTGGCCGAAGCCCGCGGCGGCGATCATCTCGGCGAAGGCGTCCTGGTCGGGGAAGCGGCGGATCGATTCGACGAGGTAGCGGTAGCTGTCGCGGTCGCGGGCGAGGGTCTGGCCGAGTGCGGGGATGACGTTGAATGAGTAGCGGTCGTAGAGCCACTGCAGGGCGTCGTTGGGGATATGGCTGAACTCAAGACAGAGGAAGCGGCCGCCAGGGCGCAGGACGCGGAAGGCTTCCGCCAGCGCGTCGTCGATGCGGGTGACGTTGCGGACGCCGAAGGCGACCGTGTAGGCGTCGAAGGCCGCGGCGGGAAAAGGCAGGGTCATGGCGTCTCCGGCCACCCAAGAGAGCGCGGCGGCGTCGGAGCGCGCTGCCGCGCGGCGGCGGCCCTCCCGGAGCATGTCCTCGGTCATGTCGAGTACGGTCGCGTCGCCGCGGCCCCCGATGCGGTCGAGGAAGCGGAAGGCGATGTCGCCGGTGCCTCCGGCGACGTCCAACAGCCGCATTCCCGGCCTCGGCGCCAGCCAGTCGATCATGGCGTCCTTCCAGAGCCGATGCACGCCGAGGCTCATGGCGTCGTTCATCAGGTCGTAGCGTCGCGCGACGGAGGTGAAGACGCCGCGCACGCGGCCGGCCTTGTCCGACTCGGGCACGGTCTCGAAGCCGAAATGCGTGGTGCGTTCGTCCATCGAGTGCCTGCGCTCTGTCCACCGGGTTCCGCCCTGCTTATAAGCCGCGCTGGCGGCGTGACAACCGCGCCCCACGCGCTCCGGAGGGGAATTGCCCGAGCTTCCAGAAGTCGAGACGGTTCGCCGCGGGCTCGAGCCGGTGATGGCAGGACGGCGTATCGTCGGCGCCGAGGTGCGGCGGCCCAACCTGCGCTGGCCGTTCCCTCCGCGCATGGCCGAGCGGCTGACCGGACGGAGAGTCGAGGCGCTGCGGCGGCGCTCGAAGTACCTGCTCGCCGACCTCGACGGTGGCGAGACGCTGATAGCGCATCTGGGCATGTCGGGGCGGATGCTGGTCTCGGGCGCGACCCAAGGCGTGTTCCATCATTCCGCGACGGCGGCGCAGAAGCACGATCACGTGGTGCTCGAGATAGAGGGTGGCGCGCGGGTGACGTTCAACGACGCGCGCCGGTTCGGGGCGATGGACCTCTGGCCGACAGCGACCCTCGACGCGCATCGCCTGCTGGCCCGTCTGGGTCCGGAGCCGCTCGGCAACGGCTTTGGCGCGGCGGTGCTCACAACGGCCTTCGCCGGGCGTATCGCGCCGGTAAAGGCGATGCTGCTCGACCAGTCCGTCGTGGCGGGGCTGGGCAACATCTATGTCTGCGAGGCGCTCTGGCGGGCGGAACTGGCGCCGACGCGCGCGGCGGGGTCGGTGACGGGGACCGAGACCGAGGCGCTAGCCGCCGCGGTGCGCGCGGTGCTCGACGCAGCGATCGCGGCGGGTGGGTCGTCCCTACGCGACTATCGGCAGGCGGACGGCGAACTGGGGTATTTCCAACACGCCTTCGCGGTCTATGGCCGGGAAGGTTCGCCCTGTGCGAGGGAAGGCTGTGGCGGGTCGATCGCGCGCACGGTCCAGTCCGGCCGCTCGAGCTTCTTCTGCCCAGTCTGCCAGCGGGCTTGATCGCGGCGGAACCGGTGTCCATGGTGTCGGCCGCGTCCGCCAATGAGGAGAGAACGATGGCCCGAGAGACCCTGGTCGTGGAGGTCGAGGACAACGTGGCCGTGATCCGGCTCGATCGACCCTCCGCGATGAACGCGCTCAACGCCCAGCTTCTGGCCGAGCTCGCCGAGGAGCTCGCCGAGCTCGACGCGACGCCGAAGGTGCGTGTCATCATCCTGACCGGCTCCGAGAAGGCCTTCGCCGCCGGCGCGGACATCAAGGAGATGGCCGACCGGAGCTTCGCGGACATGTTCCTCGAGGATCATTTCGCCAGGGCGAGCGCGGCGATCTCGGCCTGCCGAAAGCCGCTGATCGCGGCGGTGTCAGGCTATTGCCTGGGCGGCGGCTGCGAGCTGGCGATGATGTGCGACTTCATCATCGCGTCCGACACCGCCAAGTTCGGCCAGCCGGAGATCAATCTCGGCGTGATCCCCGGGCTCGGCGGAACCCAACGGCTGACCCGGGCGGTGGGCAAGGCCAAGGCGATGGAGATGTGTCTCACGGGGCGCTTCATGGACGCCGCCGAAGCGGAGACCGCGGGGCTGGTGAGCCGCGTGGTGCAGGCCCGCGACCTCATGCAGCAGGCGCAGGAGACGGCGACCAAGATCGCCGAGAAGTCGCCGATCGCGGTTCGCGCGGTCAAGGAGGCGGTGAACCGCAGCTTTGAGTCTAGCCTTGCCGAGGGGCTTCTCTTCGAGCGGCGGCTCTTCAACGGACTGTTCGCGACAGAGGACCAGGCAGAAGGCATGGCGGCCTTCGCGGAGAAGCGCACGCCGCAGTTCCGGGGAAAGTGACGCGCACGCGGCCATGCGCGGTTGACAGGGCGCCGGACCACCGCTAGTGACGCGCCTCGGGATTTTCCACGATCGCAAAGCACGGACCGTACCATGGCAAATTCGCCGCAGTCAAAGAAGCGCGCCCGGCAGATCGAGCGCCGCACCGCCGTGAACCGTACGCGTCGCACGCGCATGCGGACCTTCGTGCGCAAGGTCGAGGAGGCGATCGCCTCCGGCGACTACGCGGCTGCCAGCGAGGCGCTGCGCAATGCGCAGCCCGAGATCATGCGCAGCGTCTCCAAGGGCATCCTTCACAAGAACACCGCCAGCCGGAAGATGTCGCGGCTGTCGGGTCGGGTGAAGGCGCTTCAGGCCTGACGCCGCGCCGCACCGTCGTTCACTCAACTTATGCGTGACGCGCCCTTTCGGGCGCGTCTTTCGTTGAGGCCCCCGCGACCGCCGGAGGCGACGGCCCTGCGCTGATGTTCGCCCTTCGGTCCCGTTGTCCAGACGGCATGGTTTCGGTATGGTCCAAAGTGCTTGGACGAATCTGAACTGACCCGCCAAAGAATACCTGACGAGTACATTGTATGCGCGAGAATACTTGCGCAGTGCGCTGTCGAGACGATGATCGGCGTGAAGCATTAGCCTTGAGTTTCGAGGTCGGGGAGGCGTTCCGGCGCCAGACACGTTCTGGTTGAATTGCGCGTGCGTCTCGGTATGGATGGCGCCCGGCGAACGAGCCGAAGGAGGAATCGTGCACGGCCCCTTTTTATTCAGGCGACCGTCTCAAATCTTCGAACGCGGGGGCGAAAGGCCCCGGAGCCGAACCGGCGATGCGCGTGGCGCGATCGCGGCCGGCGGAACACGGGGAGAGGTGGCATGGTGAGTTCCCTCGAGACGGAGCCGTGGTCTCGGGTGCGCTCCGAGCTGCGTAGCCAGATCGGATCGGACGCCTACAAGAACTGGATCGACCCGCTGTCCTTTCTCAGCGCTGACGGGGGCGTGGTGCGGATCGCGGCGCCGACGAGCTTCATCGGCACCTGGGTGTCGCGCAACTATGGCGAGGCGATCCAGCGGCTACTGGCCGACGGCGGGATGCCGGTCAAGCGGCTGGAGTTCAAGGTCGCGACCGCGGCTTGCGAAGGAGACCGCGCAGAAGCCCGCCCGACCAACGGCAAGGCCGTGACGCCGCCGCCTGCGGAGGACGTCGACCTGGAGCTGCCGAGCTCGCCGCTCGAGGGACGCTTCACGTTCGAGAACTTTGTGGTCGGCAAGCCGAACGAGTTGGCCCACGCCGCGGCCCGGCGCGTGGCCGAAAGCGGCGATGTCGCATTCAATCCGCTGTTCCTTTATGGCGGCGTAGGGCTGGGCAAGACCCACCTGATGCACGCGATCGCCTGGGAGATGCGCAACCGCCGCCCGGACGCGCGGGTGCTGTATGTCTCTGCGGAGCAGTTCATGTACCGTTTCATCAGCGCGCTGAGGTCGCGCGACATGCACGGTTTCAAGGAGCTGTTCCGGTCGGTCGACATGCTGATGATCGACGACGTGCAGTTCATCGCCGGCAAGGACTCCACCCAGCAGGAGTTCTTCCACACCTTCAACACGCTCATTGACCACAACAAGCAGATCGTGATCTCCGGCGACTGCGCCCCGGGCGAGATCGACGGGCTCGAGGAGCGCATCAAGTCCCGGTTGCAGTGGGGCCTGGTGGTTGACCTGCACCCGACGGATTACGAGTTGCGGCTCGGCATCCTGCAGGCCAAGGCAGAGGCGCAGCTCGCGCAGCATCCCGGCGTGGTGATCGGGCCGGGGGTGATCGAGTTCCTCGCACACCGGATCAGCTCGAACGTTCGGGTGCTCGAAGGCGCGCTGACGCGGCTCTTCGCCTTCGCGAGCCTGGTGGGGCGCGAGATAAACCTCGACATGGCCCAGGAGTGCCTCGCCGACGTTCTGCGCGCCTCCGAGCGCAAGGTCACCATCGACGAGATCATCCGAAAGGTGGCCGATCACTACAACCTCAGGATGTCCGATCTCTTGTCGGCGCGACGAGCGCGGGCCGTTGCGCGGCCACGGCAGGTGGCGATGTATCTCTCCAAGATGCTGACCTCGCGGTCGCTGCCGGACATCGGCCGGCGCTTCGGCGGACGCGACCACACCACGGTGATCCACGCGGTCAAGAAGATCGAGGAGCTCAAGAAGACCGACGCCCAGATCGCCGAGGACGTCGAGTTGCTGCGCCGCATGCTCGAGGCGTGAGCACGACGCGTCGCGCGCCCCCGACGCGGGGCGCTTGCCCTTTCCCCGCAATTCGCTAACGTCGCCGTCCGCGCGTTCGCAGTCGCCGCGCGGGCGAAGCAACGACACGGGTGTCATCATGAAACTGAGCATGGAGCGCAGCGCCCTACTTAGGGCCATGAGCCGGGCGCAGTCCGTGGTCGAGAGGCGCAACACGATCCCGATCCTGGCCAACGTGCTCATCGAGGCGGACGGCGATCGGGTGAGTTTTCGCGCGACGGATCTCGACATCGAGGTGATCGACAAGGCCGCCGCGATGGTTGGCCGCGCCGGGGCGACCACGGTGGGCGCCCATACGCTTCATGAGATCGTGCGCAAGCTGCCCGACGGGGCGATGGTCGATCTCGAGGACGACGGGATCGCCGGGCGGCTCGAGGTGCGGGCGGGCCGGTCGCACTTCAGCCTCGCCACGCTTCCGCGGGAGGATTTCCCGATCATGGCGACCTCCGAGTACGCCTGCAACTTCGGCTGCCCGGCGCCGGTGCTGCGGCGGCTGTTCGACAAGGCGAAGTTCGCGATCTCGACCGAGGAGACGCGGTATTACCTGAACGGGGTCTACATGCACGCCGCCACCGGCGGCGTCGGGCCGGTGCTGCGCTGCGTGGCGACCGACGGGCATCGGCTGGCGCGGATCGACGCGCCGCTGCCGGACGGCGCGGCGGACCTGCCGGGAGTGATCGTGCCGCGCAAGACGGTGGGAGAGCTGCGCAAGCTGCTCGACGACGACGACCTGGAGATCGCGGTGTCGGTGAGCGAGACCAAGGTGCGATTTGCGACGCCGGAGGTGACACTGACCTCGAAGGTGATCGACGGCACGTTCCCCGACTACAGCCGGGTGATCCCGACCGGCAACACCAAGCGGCTCGAGGTGGACGCGGCGGAGTTCGCCCAGGCGGTCGACCGGGTGGCGACGGTGAGCTCGGAGCGATCGCGGGCGGTGAAGATGGCGCTCGACGAGGACCGGCTGATCCTGAGCGTGAACGCGCCCGACAGCGGCGCGGCCGACGAGGAGCTGTCGGTCGCCTACGCCGACGAGGGGCTCGAGATCGGCTTCAACGCCAAGTACCTGCTCGAGATCGCCAGCCAGGTCGACCGCGAGAACGCGGTCTTCATGTTCAACTCGGCGGGAGATCCGACGCTGATGCGTGAGGGCAACGACGACAGCGCGGTGTACGTCGTGATGCCCATGCGGGTGTGATACGGGCGGCGTAACACGCGTGCAATTCCGGTCAAGTTGCTGATAACGCTGCGATTAATATTCGTTAATTCCAGCGATCGCCCGTGAGCGCGCTCGCGGTCACGCGGCTGTCGCTGTCGCACTTCCGCTCGCATCTGCGCACCGAGCTGACCCTCGACGGCCGCCCGGTGGCGCTTTACGGGCCCAACGGAGCCGGCAAGACAAATCTCGTGGAGGCGGTGTCGCTGCTCTCGCCGGGGCGCGGCCTTCGGCAGGCGGCGGTCGAGGACATGACCCGCGCGCCGGAAGCGGTCGGATGGCGGGTGGCGGCGCGGATCGCCGCGCCCGACGACGCCCATGTGGTGGAGATCCGGGCCGAGGCCGGGGCGCGGCGGCTCGAGATCGACGGCAAGCCGGCCGCGCAGGCGCGGCTCGGCGACGTGGCGCGGGTGCTGTGGCTGACCCCGGCGATGGACCGGCTCTGGACCGAGGCCGCGGGCGAGCGGCGGCGGTTCCTCGACCGGATCGCCATGAGCCTCCATCCGCACCACGCCGACGCGGCGCTCGCCTACGAGAAGGCGATGCGCGAGCGCAACCGGCTGTTGCGCGACGAGAGCCGGGACGCGGCATGGTACGAGGCGCTGGAGGCGCAGATGGCGCGGGCGGGCGCGGAGATCGACGCCAACCGCCGCGCGGCGCTGGCGCGGCTGGCGAGCGCGGCGGCCGATGCGGGCGGGGGAAGCGGCTTTCCAGCAGCGCGCCTGACGCTGAGCGCCGCTGCGCCCGGCGACGCGGCGGCGCTGGCCGCGGCGTTGCGCGAGGGGCGGCGGCGCGACATGGCGGCGGGGCGCAGCCTGAACGGGCCGCACCGCGACGATCTCGAGGCGATCCATGCGGGCAAGGGAACGCCGGCGCGGCTGTGCTCGACCGGCGAGCAGAAGGCGCTCCTGATCAGCGTGGTGCTCGCCAACGCGCGCGCCGTGGCGGCGGACTTCGGCGCGGCGCCGCTGATCCTGCTCGACGAAGTGGCGGCGCATCTCGACGCCGAGCGCCGCGCCGGGCTCTACGATGCGGTCTGCGGGCTCGGCGGGCAGGCCTGGATGACCGGCACCGGCGCGGAGTTGTTCGCGCCGCTCGGAGACCGGGCGCAGCGGTTCGAGGTGCGGGACGCAGGCGGGATTTCGGAGACGGCGGAACGTGGTCCCTAGGCGAAGGGGGCGCAGGCGACGGTTGTCGCGCGCGCCCCGCGGTGCCTAGCGCCTGCGCCGCGCCATACCCAGCCCATGCCGCCGAATCCGGCGAGCAGCATCCTGCCTGCGGCTGGCAACGGGATCGGGGCCGGGGCGACATCGAACCGGATGTCGCGCACGAAGGTCGCCGTCCCGAAATTGTAAGTATCGAAGGAACGGAAGCTGACGTCGTATTCGACGCCGCCGGGGCCCACGCAGGTCACTCCAACCGTGCAGTCGTCGGGAAACCTCCGCCAGAAGCGTCTCCGCGTTCGGAGGGAATGCCCTGGAGAGCGCGAGGAGTTCGGCGGCCGGGGGGTCTAGCCGCGTTCCCGTTCGGCGCCGTGAGGAAGGCGCGCAACGCGACCAGACCATCAAGACCCGACACATCGAAGACGCCGTCGCCCGCATAGGGAACTTGCGTCAGCCTCTGGGAGAAGGAACTGCCGTCGAGCATCGAAGGCGTCATGATCGTGACCGTGGTTCCATCAAGCCGCGTGGCCTGCAGCGTGAGATCCGGGACGATGGCGAAGAAGCCCTCCGTCACGCTTCCCGGGTCGTTGGGGCGGGCTCTATCCAACGGGTGGCTTCTCCCGAATATGGCGAAGCCACGGCCCCGACATCGAGTGGCTCCAGCGCGATCGGGTCGCGTGAAGACAAGGTTCGTGAATTTCCCTCCGCACCCCCCAACGCAACACGCGATCTGTGGGCCGCCGTCCGGGGCGGAGATGGCGTCGTCGGGGCGTCCGTCGACTTAGAGCGATGCCCCTTCGTTGTGAATCGACGGGGGATTCCCAAGGCGGCTGGTTTCTGACTCTCTGTTCTCGAGGCAGTTATCGGGGCAGAGAGATGGGCAAGCCACTGGCGATGGACTTGAGGAAGCGTGCGTTGGCGGCTGTTGACGCCGGATTGAGCCGCCGGGCGGCGGCGGCTCGCTTTGGCGTGTCGGTGTCGTCGGTGATCCGCTGGGACGCGCAGCGGCGGGCGACGGGGAGCTTCGCGCCGAAGCCGCAGGGCGGCGACATGCGGTCGCGGCGGATCGAGGCGCGGCATGCGGACGTCATGGCCGCCTTCGAGGAGGCGCGCGACCAGAGCCTCGAGGAGCTGCGCGCCCGCCTGGCCGAGCGCGGCGTCGCCGCGTCGAGCTCTGCCCTGTCGCGCTTCTTCCAACGGCACGGCCTGACGCGGAAAAAAAGACCGGACACGCGGTCGAGCAGGACCGTGCGGACGTCGTGAGCAAGCGCCGCGCCTGGTTCGAAGCGCAGCCCGAACTCGATCCTGCGAGGCTCGTGTTCATCGACGAGACCTGGATCGCAACGAACATGGCGCGCACGCACGGGCGCAGCGCGTGCGGCGAACGGCTGCGCATGGGCGTCCCGCACGGCCACCGCAAGACCACGACGCTCGTCGCGGGCCTCCGCCTCGACGGCATGGTCGCCCCCATGGTCCTCGACGGTCCGATCAACGGCGACTGGTTCGAGGCCTACGTCGCCCAAATCCTGGCGCCGACCCTGCGCCCCGGCGACGTCGTGATCATGGACAACCTCTCCAGCCACAAAAGGGCTTCGGTCAGGGCGATGATCGAGGCCAGAGGCGCACGGCTCGCCTTCCTTCCGCCATACAGCCCCGACTTCAACCCGATCGAGATGGCCTTCGCCAAGCTCAAGGCGCTGCTGAGAAAGGCCGCCGAGCGCACCGTTGACGGCCTCTGGAGCGCCATCGGCCGCATCGTCGACGTCTTCACGCCCCAGGAATGCGTCAACTACTTCGCCGCCGCAGGCTACGATGCAGATTGATCGGGAGCCGCTCTAGTCCCAACCGACATTGATCCCGGCCTCGACCCATGTCTCGCCGGCGGGCTCGAAGTCCGTTCCCTCGACGTTCGCGTTGTAGCCGTTCGCCGCGTCGGAGGTGACGACCACCGCTTCGGCGGTCCCGCACGCGCCGCCGCACATGGCCAGCGTCATGACGAGGAAGGACGTGCGCATGCCGATTTTCTCTCTCCCCACTCTCGCAGCATCGTGGCTGCAGCAACAAGAAAGCGCGGCGTTGCTCAATTCATGCATGGAACCATAACAAGCGATGTCACGGCTCCGGGAGCCGGCGGGCGGACCGGTTTCGCGTTAGTGGGAGAGGCCCGCGCGCGGGAAAACCGCCTCGCTGGCTGCGCTGTCGAAAACGCCAGATAACTCCATGAAATCGGGAGAGATTTTGCGCGGCCGAATCGGACGCGGGGCGTGACATCGGCGCCTGCGGCGGATAAGGTGCAGGCCAGCACAGAAGGACGCTTCGAACATGGCCGAGCCCGCCCGCGCACCCGACGACTACGGCGCCGATTCCATCAAGGTTCTCAAGGGCCTGGAGGCGGTGCGCAAGCGGCCGGGCATGTACATCGGCGACACCGACGACGGGTCGGGCCTGCACCACATGGTCTACGAGGTGGTCGACAACGGCGTCGACGAGGCGCTGGCCGGCCACGCCGACGTGGTCAAGGTGGTGCTGCACGCCGACAACTCGGTGTCGGTGACCGACAACGGCCGCGGTATTCCTGTGGGGATCCACGAGGGCGAAGGGGTGAGCGCGGCCGAGGTCATCATGACCCAGCTGCACGCGGGCGGAAAGTTCGACCAGAACAGCTACAAGGTGTCAGGCGGGCTGCACGGGGTCGGCGTGAGCGTGGTCAACGCGCTCTCGGACTGGCTGGAGCTGACGATCTGGCGCGACGGCAAGGAGCATTTCGCCCGTTTCGAGGGCGGCGAGACCGTCGAGTCGCTGCGGGTGGTGGGCCCGGCGAACGGGCAGCGGGGCACGCGGGTGCGGTTCCTCGCCTCGACGCGGACCTTCTCGAACCTCGACTACGACTACGCCACGCTCGAGCACCGCCTGCGGGAGCTCGCGTTCCTCAACTCGGGGGTGCGCATCTCGCTGCGCGACCAGCGGCACCCGGAGATCGTGGAGACCGAACTGCACTACGAGGGCGGAGTGCGCGAGTTCGTGCGCTATCTCGACCGGTCGAAGACGCCGCTGATCTCGGATCCGATCTTCGTCGCCGGGGAGCGCGACGGGGTCGGCGTCGAGGCGGCGCTGTGGTGGAACGACAGCTACCACGAGAATGTGCGGCCCTTCACAAACAACATCCCCCAGCGCGACGGCGGCACCCACATGGCGGGCTTCCGTGGCGCGCTGACGCGTACGATCAACGCTTACGCCGGCTCGAGCGGCCTGGCCAAGAAGGAGAAGGTGAGCCTCACGGGCGATGATGCGCGCGAGGGCCTCACCTGCGTGCTGTCGGTGAAGGTGCCGGACCCGAAGTTCTCCAGCCAGACCAAGGACAAGCTGGTGTCCTCGGAGGTGCGCCCCGCCGTGGAGGGTCTGCTGAACGAGAAGCTCTCGGAATGGTTCGAGGAGAACCCGGCCGAGGCGCGCGTGGTGGTGGGCAAGATCGTCGAGGCGGCGATCGCGCGGGAGGCGGCGCGCAAGGCGCGCGACCTGACGCGGCGCAAGACGGCGATGGACGTGGCGAACCTGCCCGGCAAGCTGGCCGACTGCCAGGAGAAGGACCCGGCCAAGGCGGAGATCTTCCTGGTGGAGGGCGACAGCGCCGGCGGTTCGGCCAAGCAGGGGCGGAGCCGGGCGACCCAGGCGGTGCTGCCGCTGCGCGGCAAGATCCTCAACGTCGAGCGGGCGCGCTTCGACCGGATGCTGACCTCCAACGAGATCGGCACGCTGATCACCGCGCTCGGCACCGGGATCGGTCGGGACGAGTTCGATCTCTCGAAGCTGCGCTACCACAAGGTCGTCATCATGACCGACGCGGACGTGGACGGCGCGCATATCCGCACGCTGCTGCTCACGTTCTTCTTCCGGCAGATGCCCGAGCTGATCGAGGCCGGACACCTCTACATCGCCCAGCCGCCGCTCTACAAGGTCGCGCGCGGCAAGTCCGAGCGCTACCTCAAGGACCAGGCGGAACTGGACGCCTTTCTCATCGAGCAGGGGCTCGAGGGCGCGAACCTGCGGCTCGCGGACGGCGAGACGCTGGCGGGCGCGGATCTGGCGCGGGTGGTCGAGGAGGCGCGGGTGGTGCGCGCCAACCTCGGCGCCTTCCCGACGCATTATTCGCGGCACGTGCTGGAGCAGGCGACGATCGCCGGAGCGCTGGTCAAGGGCGTGCTGGACGCCGACCCGCAGGGCACGGCCGACCGGGTGGCGGCGCGGCTCGACATGATCGCGGCGGAGTACGAGCGCGGTTGGCAGGGACGGCCGACCCAGGACCACGGGCTGCGGCTGTGGCGGACGCTGCGCGGGGTCGACGAGGTGCGGGTGCTCGACGGCATGGCGCTGCGCTCGGCGGAGGCCCGGCGGCTGGCGGCGCTGACCGGGTCGCTGCAGGAGGTCTATGGCGGGGCTGCGACGCTGGTGCGCAAGGACCGCGAATTGGCGATCCACGCGCCGAGCGACCTCTTGGACGCGGTCATGCGCGAGGGCGAGAAGGGGCTGACGCTTCAGCGCTACAAGGGCCTGGGCGAGATGAACCCCGAGCAGCTCTGGGAGACGACGCTCGATCCGGAGGCGCGCACGCTTCTCCAGGTCAGGGTCAACCAGGCCAACGAGGCCGACGAGATCTTCACCAAGCTGATGGGCGACGTGGTCGAGCCGCGCCGCGAGTTCATCCAGGCGAACGCGCTGAACGTGGCGAACCTCGACGCCTGAGCTGGCGAGGCGATGTCATGATCGGCTCTCCATCTGGCTCGCGTGGGCCGCGAGCGGGGCGGTGGCCGAGGCGCAGTCGGTGTCGCCGTCGAACCGGTCGGAGCGCAAGTGCGCGCTATACCGGGCTGCGTGGGAGGACGCCACCGCGGGCGACGGGCTCGGCGGCGTGAGCCCAGCATTCATCGCCGCGCATGACGCGTTCCTTGCGTCGGAGTGTCGGGCCTGGCGCGTCTGTCCGCGCAGCGCCGAGGAGATCGCTCTGGCGGATCTGCTGGCGCTGGTGGCCGTCGCGGAGGGGATGACCGGTTCGTTCCTGCCGTTCGCCTGCGACGATTGAGACCGGCGGCCCCTTCCGGTCCTCAGCCGGGCGCGGCGGCGCGGCGCTCGGCGACGTGGGCGGCGATCAGGTCCCTGTAGAGGGCGCGGATGCGGGCGGTGACCGGGCGGGGCTCGTGGCCGATCGGCTTGCCGTCGATCGCGGCGACCGGGGTCTGGGCGCCGAAGGTGCCGGTGAGGAAGGCTTCCTCGGCTCCGTAGGCCTCGACCAGCGAGAAGTTCTTCTCGAACACAGGGATGCCGTTGGCGCGGCAGAGCGAGATCACCTTGGCGCGGGTGACGCCGTTCATGCAGTAGTCCCCGGTCGAGGTCCAGACCTCGCCCCTGCGCACGATGAAGAAGTTGCAGGCGTTGGTTGTGTTTACGAAGCCGTGTGGATCCAGCATCAGAGCCTCGTCGGCTCCGGCCTGTTCGGCCTGGAGGCAGGCGATCACGCAGTTGAGCTTGGAGTGCGAGTTGTATTTGGGATCCTGGCTCATCGGCAGGCCGCGGACCTGCGGCACGGTGGCGAGGCGCACGCCGCCGGCCTGGACGCCGGCGGCGGGGCGCGAGTGCTCGGCGATGATGACGACGGTCGGGCCGGAGCGCGATAGGGCGGGGTGCTGGAATGGCCGGACCTTGACGCCGCGGGTGACCATCAGCCGGGCGTGGGCGTCGCCGGTCATGCCGTTCGCGGCCGCGGTTCGGTCGAGGGCGGCGCGCACGGCGGCGCGATCCATGCCGATGTCGAGCGAGACGGCGCGGCAGCTCTCGAACAGCCGGTCGAGATGTTCGTCGAGGAAGGCCCAGACGCCGTCGTAGAGGCGCAGCCCCTCCCACATGCCGTCGCCGAGCATGAAGCCGCTGTCATAGACCGAGACCTTGGCCTCCGCCCGGGGCAGGAGCTCGCCGTTCACCCAGATCAGGATGTCGCGGTTGCGGACGTCTTCCTCGGCGTCGTGGGTGGTCGGCTGGGGCATGGGTCGCGGGCTCCTTGGGCGGGGCCGACGGTGCCGGGATCGCCGTCCGCTTGTCAAACCCGCACTGGACGACCGCTGCGCCCAGCGGCTAGTCAGGGCCGGCGAAGCGACGAGGGGGCATCGGGCATGAAGCGGGCGTTCGTCTTTCCCGGGCAGGGGGCGCAGACCGTCGGCATGGGCCGCGACCTGGCCGAGGCCTATCCGGCGGCGCGGGCGGTGTTCGAGGAGGTCGACGCGGCGCTCGGCGAGGCGCTCTCGGCGCTGATCTGGGAGGGGCCGGCGGAGGACCTTACGCTGACCGCCAACGCCCAGCCGGCGCTGATGGCGACCTCGATCGCGGCGCTGCGCGCGCTCGAGGCGGAGGGCTTCGGGATCAGAAACGCCTCGTACGTGGCCGGGCATTCGCTTGGCGAGTATTCGGCGCTCTGCGCGGCGGGCGCGCTGGGGCTCGGCGACGCGGCGCGGCTGCTGCGGCTGCGCGGGCGGGCGATGCAGGAGGCAGTCCCGGTGGGGGTCGGCGCGATGGCGGCGATCCTCGGGCTGGACTTCGAGGCGGTCGCGGAGGTGGCGGCGGAGGCGGCGCAGGGAGCGGTCTGTCAGGCGGCCAACGACAACGACCCGGGACAGGTGGTGGTGTCGGGCCATGCAGAGGCTGTGGCGCGCGCGGTCGAGATCGCCAAGGCGCGGGGCGCGAAGCGGGCGATGCTGCTGCCGGTGAGCGCGCCCTTTCATTGCGCGCTGATGCAGCCGGCGGCGGACGCGATGGCGGCGGCGCTGGCCGAGGTTGAGCTGGCGGCCCCGGCGATCCCGCTGGTGTCGAACGTGGCGGCGTCGGCGGTGAGCGATCCGGTCGAGATCCGGCGGCTGCTGGTCGAGCAGGTGACGGGCCGGGTGCGCTGGCGCGAGAGCGTGATGTGGATGGCCGGACAGGGCGTCGGCGAGCTGATCGAGATCGGCGCGGGCAAGGCGCTGTCCGGGATGGCGCGGCGCATCGACCGCGAGCTTGGTGCGCGGGCGGTCGGGACGCCGGCGGACGTGATGGCGGTGGCGGGAGAGGCGTGATGTTCGATCTGCGGGACAAGACGGCGCTGGTGACCGGGGCCTCGGGCGGGATCGGTGGCGCGATCGCGCGGGCGCTGCACGCGCAGGGCGCGATCGTGGCGCTGTCGGGGACGCGGGTGGCGCCGCTCGAGGCGCTTGCGGGCGCGTTGGGCGCGCGGGCGCATGTGCTGCCCTGCGATCTTTCGGATGCGGCGGCGGTCGACGCGCTGCCCAAGGCGGCGGCCGAGGCGATGGGCGGGCTGGAGATCCTGGTCAACAACGCCGGCATCACCCGGGACACGCTTATGATGCGGCTGTCGGACGCGGACTGGGACGCGGTGATCGCGGTGAACCTGACCGCGACCATGCGGCTCTGTCGCGGGGCGCTGCGCGGCATGATGAAGGCGCGGGCCGGGCGGATCGTGAACATCAGCTCGGTGGTCGGCGTGACCGGCAACCCGGGGCAGGCGAACTACGTCGCCTCCAAGGCCGGGGTGATCGGCATGTCCAAGGCGCTGGCCGCCGAGGTCGCGAGCCGGGGGATCACGGTGAACTGCGTGGCGCCGGGCTTCATCGAGAGCGCGATGACCGACAAGCTCACCGACGAGCAGAAGGCGCGCATCCTCGGCCAGATCCCGGCGGGGCGGATGGGCTCGGGCGATGAGGTGGCGTCGGCGGTGGCCTGGCTCGCCTCGGACGAGGCGGCCTACGTGACCGGGCAGACGATCCACGTGAACGGCGGGATGGCGATGATCTGAGCGGCCCGGCGCATGGCGCCAAGCTTGGCGGATCTGCAAATATCGGAAAATAAATCGAAAAAGTATTAACGGGCCATGGCGCGCGCGAGGGTCATCCATTGCGCGGCCGGTCCGGGCCCATGCGGCGCACGACGGCCCCGGCGGCGAGGATCAGACCGCCGGCGGTCGCGCCGAGGCCGAGGGAGTCCTGGACGTCGAGGACGAGGGCGGTCAGCACCATCTGATGTAGCAGGTTCCAGACGCCGCTGATCCAGGCGAGCAGGCGCAGGAAGGCGACCCCCTCGGCGAGTTCGGCGCGTCAGTTCCGCAAGGGGTCAGACCGCGCGCGCGCGGGCGGTGATGCGTTCGCGGTGCACGATGTAGAGGCCCGAGCCGATGGTGATGGCGATGCCGACCGCGGCGAGGCCGTTGGGCAGGTCGCCGAAGATCGCCCAGCCGATGAGCGTGGCGATGGGGATCTCGAGATATTGCATGGGCGCGAGCGTCGCCGAGGGCGCATAACGCAGCGACCAGGTCATCAGGAGGTGCCCGACCGAGCCGATGACGCCGATCCCCAGCAGCAGCGCAGTCTGCCCCGGGGTGGGGGTGACGATGGCGAAGGGCGCGAGCCCGCTTGCGGAAAAGACGATCATCGCCGCGCCGATAAGCGCGGTGGCGAAGACGCCGCTGATCGCCTGGAGCGCGATCGGATCGACCTCCTTGGCGATCTGGCGGGTGATGAGCATGAAGAGCGCGAAGGCGAGCGCGACGAAGACCGGCAGGAGCGCGACGGCGCCGACGGCGGCGAAACTCGGCTGGATGACGAGGAGCGTGCCGGCGAAGCCGACGGTGCAGGCGGCGAGGCGGCGTGGACCGACCGTCTCTCCAAGCACGAAGCGCCCGAGAAGGAGCATGATGAAGGGCATGACGAAGGCGATGGCCACGGCGTCGGCGAGCGGCAGGTGGCGCAGCGCGGTGAAGAAGGCGGCGATGGCGGCGATGTGCAGAAGGGTCCGGACGAGCGTCAGGCGGAGCGCGCGCGGGCTCATCGCGGCCCGGCCAGGGTCGCGCAGCGCCAGCGGGGCCAGCAGCAGCGCCTGCACGGCGAAACGCACGAGCAGGATCTGGCCGAGGGGGACGAGCCCGCCGAGCAGCTTCGCGAAACTGTCGCCGAGCGGCGCCAGCACGCAGAAGCCGAGCATGAAGCCGATGCCGAGAAGGGGTCGGTCCGCGATCATCGCGCGACGCTAGGGCCCGCTTCGGGCGGCGGCAATGGGCGCTTGCGGGCGCGGCCCCGGGGGCGTGGGAGGGCGTCCGCAATAGCGTTTGCCACCGGCAAAGGTTATGCTATAGCGCCCGGCGAGTTGACGTCCGTCTCTGGGAGAATTCGGACGGGTAAGTGGTAAAAAATCGCCATCCCCGGGGGGAGGCCGAACACACTTCGTTTGAGCGCCCGGGCTGCGCCAGACAAAAAGAGGAAGACAAAGATGAGCGATATCGAAGCACGCGTCAAAAAGATCGTCGTGGATCATCTGAGCGTCGACGAGGACAAGGTGACCGAGAACGCTTCGTTCATCGACGATCTGGGCGCAGACAGCCTCGATACGGTCGAGCTGGTGATGGCGTTCGAGGAAGAATTCGGCATCGAGATCCCAGACGACGCCGCGGAGACGATCCAGACCTATGGCGACGCGGTGAAGTTCATCAGCGAACGGGTCTGAGCCGAGCGCTCCACGCCGGAGCGCCCCGAGCCGCGAGATGGAACGCCCGGTTGGTCCGGGCGTTTTTTTGCGCCGCGCGACTCACACGCAGAGCTTCCAGGCGCCGAGCACGAGCCCCATAGCGTCGCTCCGATAGGCGAGGAACGCGGCGGTGAGCGCGAGGCTCGCGGCGAAGGCGGCGAGGAGGAGGAGCGCGTCGCGGGCGGTCATGACGCGGCGGGGCCGGCGAGGGCGCGGGGCGTCTCGCGGATGGGCCAGTTGAGGGCGGCGGCGACAAGGCTGAGCGCGATGGCGACGCCCCAGGCGACGTCGTAGCTGCCGGTGCGGTCGTAGATCCAGCCGCCGAGCCATCCGCCGGCGAAGGCGCCGAGCTGGTGGGCGAAGAACACCACGCCCCCGAGCATCGACATGTGCCGCACACCCCAGACGCTGGCGACGACGCCGTTGGTCAGCGGCACCGTCGACAGCCAGAAGAGGCCCATGGCGACGCCGAAGGCGTAGGCGGAGGCCGCCGAGACCGGGGTCAGCACGAAGGCGGCGATGACCGCGGCGCGGGCGAGGTAGATCCAGGCCAGCAGCATCGGCTTGCGCCAGATGCCGCCCCAGAGCCCGGCGAGCCAGGAGCCCAGGATGTTGAAGAGCCCGATCAGCGCCAGCGCGGTGGTGGCGGTGGCGGCGTCGAGGCCCCGGTCGCCGAGCCATGCGGGCAGGTGGACGGCGATGAACACCACCTGGAAACCGCAGGCGAAGAAGCCGAGCGAGAGCAGCCAGAAGTCGCGGTCGGCGACGGCGTGGGCGAGCGCGGCCCGGGCGGCCTGCGGTGCGGGTTCGGCGACCGCCGGCGCGGGCGCGCGCATCGCGCGGGCGAGCGGCAGCATGGCGAGCGCGGCGACCGCAAATCCGATCAGTGCGCCGCGCCAGTCGAGCCATGCGATCAGCCCGAGGCTGGCGGGCAGCATGACGAACTGGCCAAAGGAGCCTACCGCCATGGTTAGGCCCATGGCGAGCGAGCGACGCTCGGGCGCGACTCGGCGGGCGACCGCGCCGAAGACCACGGGCATGGTGGTGCCCGAAAGGCCGAGCCCGATGAGCGCGCCGGCCGCGAGCACGAAGCCGGTGGCGTCGCCGGCCGCGCGCCATGCCCCAGAGGCCGAGGGCGTAGAGAAGCGCGCCGGCGGCGACCACGCGCGGGGCGCCGAAGCGGTCGGCGAGCATGCCGGAGAAGGGCTGCGCCGCGCCCCAGACGAGGTTCTGCATGGCGATAGCGAGCGCGAAGACCTCGCGGCCCCAGCCATGGTGGCCGCTGACCGGGGCGAGAAAGAGGCCGAAGGCGTGGCGCAGGCCGAGCGAGACGAAGAGGATGGCGCCGCCGGCGGCGAGCGCCAGCGCCGCGTCGCCCCAGGCGGAGCCGGGCCGGGTGGCGGTCACGGGCGGGGTTCCCGAGCGAGGTCGGCGACGGCGCGCAAGGTGGCGAGCAGCGCCTCGGTCTCCGCGCCAAGTGCGAGACGCATCCTCGCCTGCGCGCTCTCCCAGAGCGGCGCGGCGGCGGCGAGGCGGGCGGCGCCCTCGGGCGTGAGGCGCACCGAGCGGGCGCGGTCGTCGCCGCCGGCCCCCAGACGGACAAGGCCGTCGCGGGCCAGCACGCGAAGGTTGCGCCCCAGCGTGCTGCGGTCGAGGCCGGAGGCTTCCGCGAGGCTGGTGATCGAGGCGCCGGGATGCGCCTCGATCCGGCGCAGCAGCCGGAACATGGTGACCTTAAGGCCCGAGGGCGCGAGGGCTTCGTCGTAGGCGCGGGTAGCGCCGAGCGCGGCCTGGCGCAGCGCGGTGCAGATGCAGGGTCGTGTGATCCATCGCGCGGGTAGATGCCCGTAATTGCCGGCGCGTCAATCCCCGCCTCCGGAGCGGCCGCGAGGTGGGCGATGTGATCGCGGGTTGTCGGCTTCGCGGCTTTCGGGATAAACCGGGCCGGACTTTCGGGACGGAAGGATCCGCCGATGCGGCGTGTGGTCATCACCGGCATGGGACTGCTCACCCCGCTCGCCTGCGGGGTCGAGGAGACCTGGCGTCGCCTGCTGGACGGGCGGTCGGGCGCGGGCAAGATCACCCGATTCGACGCGAGCGGACTGGCCTGCGACATCGCCTGCGAGGTAAAGCGCGGCGACGGGTCGGACGGCACGTTCAATCCCGACGACTGGGTGTCGCCCAAGGACCAGCGCAAGGTGGACACGTTCATCCTCTACGCGCTCTGCGCCGCCGAGCAGGCGGTGCGCGACGCCGGATGGACGCCCGAGGACGAGTCCGAGCGCGAGCGGACGGGCGTGATCATCGGCTCGGGCATCGGGGGGCTGCAGACCATCGCGGACACTGCCCTGCTGCTGCGCGATCGCGGGCCGCGGCGGGTGTCGCCGTTCTTCATTCCCGGCAGCCTGATCAACCTCGGCTCGGGGCAGGTGTCGATCCGCTACGGCTTCAAGGGCCCGAACCATTCGGTGGTGACCGCCTGCTCGACGGGCGCGCACGCCATCGGCGACGGCGCCCGCATGATCCGGTACGGCGACGCCGACGTGATGATCGCCGGCGGCGCCGAGGCGGCGGTTTGCGAGCTTGGCATCGTCGGCTTCGCCGCCTGCAAGGCTCTGTCGACGAATTTCAACGACACGCCCGAGAGGGCGAGCCGGCCCTACGATCGCGACCGCGACGGCTTCGTGATGGGCGAGGGCGCCGGCGCGGTGGTGCTGGAGGAATACGAGCACGCCAAGGCGCGCGGCGCGAAGATCTACGCCGAGGTGGCCGGCTACGGCCTGTCGGGCGACGCCTATCACATCACCTCGCCGGCCCCGGACGGCGACGGCGGGTTCCGCTCGATGCGCGCGGCGCTGCGGGACGCGGGCGTCGACCCCGCCGACATCGACTACGTGAACGCGCATGGCACCTCGACGCCGCTGGGCGACGAGATCGAGCTCGGCGCGGTGGTGCGGCTGATGGGGGATGCGGCGAAGACGGCGACGATGTCGTCGACCAAGTCCGCCACCGGGCACCTGCTGGGCGCGGCGGGCGCGATCGAGGCGATCTTCTCGGTGCTGGCGATCCGCGACGGGGTGGCGCCGCCGACGCTCAACCTGGACAACCCGTCCGTGGAGACGCCGCTCGACCTGGCGCCGCACCGGGCGGTGAGGCGCAAGATCGACGTTGCGCTGTCGAACTCCTTCGGGTTCGGCGGCACCAACGCCTCGCTCGTCCTGCGGCGGGTGGATTAGGCGCGTCCGATGGCACGGCATGTCGCGGCGAACGCGCTCACCTTCATCATTCTCGCCCTGGTGGTGGTCTTCGCGCTGACCGCATGGGCGCAGTCGCGGTTCCGCGCGGCCGGGCCGCTGACCGAGGCGACGAACTTCGAGGTCGCGCGCGGCGAGAGCTTCGCCAGCGTGACGGCGCGACTCGAGGAAGAGGGCGTGATCTCCGATCCCCGCATCTTCCGGGTGGCGGCGCGCTATACCGACATGGACGGCGGCATCCGCTTCGGCGAATACAGCATCCCGGCGGGGGCCTCGATGCAGGACGTGCTGGGCCTGCTCAACCGGGGCGGCAACGTCTTCCGCCAGTTCGTCTTCGCCGAGGGGCGCACGAGCTGGGAGGTGGTGCAGGCGCTCATGGCCGAGGATGAGCTGACCGGGGAGATCGCCGGGATCCCGCCCGAAGGGTCGCTGGCGCCGGCGGGCTACGACTTCCAGAAGGGCGACACTCGCGAATCGCTGCTCGCGCGGATGCGGGAACAGCAGGAGCGCATCCTCGCCGAGGCCTGGGAGAGCCGTGCGCCGGACCTGCCGATCGAGACGCCCGAGGAGCTTCTGATCCTCGCCTCGATCGTGGAGAAGGAGACGGGGGTCGCCGAGGAACGGGCGGAGGTGGCGGCGGTCTTCGTCAACCGCCTGCGGCTCGGCATGCGCCTGCAGACCGACCCGACGGTGATCTATGGCATCACCGAGGGGCAGGGCAGCCTCGGGCGCGGCATCCGGGCCAGCGAGCTCGCCGCGGCCACGCCCTACAACACCTATGTGATCCAGGGGCTGCCGCCGACGCCGATCGCCAATCCCGGACGGGCGGCGATCGAGGCGGCGGCGAACCCGGCGATAAGCGAGTACCTCTACTTCGTCGCGGACGGCACCGGCGGCCACGCCTTCGCCACCACGCTGGAGGAGCACAACGCCAACGTCGTGCAGTGGCGGCGGATCGAGGCGGAGCGGGCGCTTGAGGCGGAGAGGGCGGCGGCGGAAGCGGCGCAGGAGGCGGAGGAGGCCGAAGCGGCCCCGAGCCAATAATCTTGCTCAACCCTGGATTTAGTGATTGACAGAGCGCACGCTCTGGGGTATAGCTTGCGCCAAGCTGGAAGAAGTGGGACACCGGGCGCGCCGAAGGGCGGGCCCGTTTTTCGTTTCTGCCCGGGCGGAGCAGCCAGGGCAAATCATCACATGACAATTTCAGCGAAGGGTCGAGCGGCGGCCAGCGATACGCTGGAGCGCTCGCTCGAGTTGTACCGTGATCTTTCCGTGGCTCTCAGCGAGAGGATCGCCCAGTTGAAGGCTGGAGCGCCGAAAGGCGCGGACGACTGTTCGGAGCCAATGGATGCGGTGAAGTCGCATCAGAAGGCTCTGCAAACCGTTCTGGATCTCGAGGCAAGTCTTGGCAAACGAAGCAGAGCATGGATCGAAGGGACGAGCGTCGAGCTCGATCTCCTCGCAGCCCGCGCCGAGATCGTTGCGAGAATTGCTGTCTGGGTCGCCCAAGGCTGACCTGGACAGGTTCCTCGACACGCTGAGTCCCAACGCCTTGATGTCGCTGCCCTGGCTCTTCGAGCAATGGGCGATCGAGGGACATCAGCTGCCTCCCGCGGAGGAAACGTGGACCACCTGGGTGATCCTCGGCGGCCGGGGGGCTGGCAAGACCCGCGCGGGGTCGGAATGGATCCGCGCGCAGGTCGAAGGCGGGAAACCGGGCGACCCGGGGCGCTGCTCCCGGGTCGCCCTCGTCGGCGAGACGATCGACGAGGCGCGCGAGGTGATGGTCTTCGGCGACAGCGGCATCCTCGCCTGTTCGCCGCCGGACCGCCGGCCCCAGTGGCAGGCGAGCCGCAAGCGGTTGGTCTGGCCGAACGGCGCGGTGGCGCAGGTCTTCTCGGCGCGCAATCCCGAGGCGCTGCGCGGGCCGCAGTTCGACTGCGCCTGGAGCGACGAGCTGGCGAAGTGGAAGAACGGCGCGGACGCCTGGGACATGCTGCAGTTCGCGCTGCGGCTCGGCGACCGGCCGCAGCAGGTGGTGACCACCTCGCCGCGCAACAGCCGGCTTCTGGACGAGATCATGGGCGCCGCGTCCACCGTGACCGCGACCGCGCCGACCGAGGCCAACCGGATGCATCTGGCCCGGAGCTTCCTCGAGACCGTCACGGCGAAATATCACGGATCGCGCCTCGGCCGGCAGGAGCTCGACGGCGAGATCCTGCGCGATCTCGACGGCGCGCTCTGGACCTGGGAGACGCTCGACGCCGCGCGCAACGCCGAGGCGCTTGCGCCGGACCGGATCGTCGTGGCGGTGGATCCGCCGGTGACCGGCGGGCCCGACGCCGACGGCTGCGGCATCATCGTGGCCGGGGCGACGCTGCAGGGCCCGCCGCAGGACTGGCGCGCGCAGGTCATCGCCGACGTCTCGGCGCAGGGATTGTCGCCGCGGGCCTGGGCCCAGCGGGCGATCGACGCCTTCCACGCCTTTGGCGCGGACCGGCTGGTGGCGGAGGTCAACCAGGGCGGCGATCTGGTCGCCAGCCTGATCCGCCAGCTAGACCCGATGGTGCCGTTCCGCGCCGTGCGGGCGTCGCGCGGCAAGACCGCGCGCGCCGAGCCGGTCGCGGCGCTCTACGAACAGGGCCGCGTGAGCCATCGCGGGGTCTTCCGCGAGCTCGAGGACGAGATGGCGCTGATGACTGTCGGCGGCTTCGCCGGCCGGGGCAGTCCCGACCGGGTGGACGCGCTCGTCTGGGCGCTGACCGAACTGCTCGTCGCCCCGGCGAGCGAATACCGCGCGCCGAGCATCCGCGGCCTCTGACGCCGCGGGTCCCGCCCGCCGACGCCACGCCCGCCGACCCGAAACACCCTTTCAGGAGCAAGCACTCATGGTCTTGCAGATCTTCCGCATGTCCAAGCCGCCGGCGCCCGAAGCGAAGGCGTCGGCGGCCGCGCCGGTGGTCGCCTTTCACGGCGCCGGGCGGGTCGCCTGGTCGTCCCGGGACCCGAACACGGTCACGCGCGTGGGGTTTCTCAACAATCCCGTGGGCTTTCGCTGCGTGAAGATCATCGCCGAGGCGGCGTCGGCGGTGCCGCTGGTGGCGCAGAGCGCAGAGGCGCGCTTCGACGCGCATCCGGTGCTGCGGCTGCTGGCGGCGCCCAATCCGGGGCAGGGCGGCGCGTCGCTGCTGGAGAGCTTCTACGGCCACCTGCTCCTGAGCGGGGACGGCTATCTGGAAGCGGCCGGCGAGGACGTCTCGGGGGGGCCGCGCGAGCTCTATGTCTTGCGCTCGGACCGGATGCGCGTGGTGCCGGGGCCGGACGGCTGGCCGGTCGCCTACGAGTACAAGGTCGGCGCCAAGAAGCACACCTTCGACATGCGTCAGGAGCGGACGCCGATCCTGCACGTGCGCAGCTTCCACCCGCAGGACGACCACTACGGTCTCTCGCCGCTCGAGGCGGCGGTCAGCGCCATCGACGTGCACAACTCGGCCAACACCTGGTCGAAGGCGCTGCTCGACAACGCCGCGCGTCCCTCGGGCGCGATCGTCTACAAGGGCGCGGACGGGCACGGGGCGCTGGCCGCGGACCAGTACGAGCGGCTGATCGACGAACTGGAGGCGCATCACCAGGGCGCGCGCAACGCCGGCCGGCCGATGCTGCTGGAGGGCGGCCTCGACTGGAAGCCGATGGGTTTCTCGCCCTCGGACATGGAGTTCCACCGCACCAAGGAGGCGGCGGCGCGCGACATCGCGCTGGCCTTCGGCGTGCCGCCGATGCTGCTCGGCCTGCCGGGCGACAACACCTACGCCAACTACCAGGAGGCGCACCGGGCGTTCTATCGGCTGACGGTGCTGCCGCTGGTGTCCAAGTGCCTTGCGGCGCTGTCGGGCTGGTTGCCGGACTTCTACGGCGAGCCGTTCCAGATCAAGGTCGACGAGGACAACGTGCCTGCGCTGGCGGCGGAACGCGAGGCGCTGTGGCGGCGAATCACCCAGGCGGGCTTTCTCAGCGACGCGGAGAAGCGCGCGCTGCTCGGTCTGCCCAAGCGCGCCGAGGATTGATGAAGGGCGTCGGGGTCCGCGGCGGCGGCTCACGCTTTCTCTATGAACCCTTCGATGTCGCCAGCGCCCGGATCGACGTGAACGAGCGCATCGCCGAGGAGCGGTGGCACCAGCTCGAGCGCCGGCTCAACCACATCGAGAGCACGCTCGAACGGCTCGAGCGGCGGGTCTGGCTGGCGGTCTACGGCGCGGCGTCGCTGATTCTCGCGGACATCGCCTACGGGCTGCTGAGCATGACGATCAACTCCTGAGGAAGGTGCGATGATGCAATCGATTGGCGGCTTCGGCGCGCTCGAGACGAAGTTCCGCAAGTTCGACGACGAACTGGCGCTCAAGGACGGCGCGGAGATCTCGGGCTACGCGAGCCTCTTCGGCGCGTCCGACCAGGGCGGCGACGTGGTGCAGAAGGGCGCCTACGGCGCTTCGCTCGACCGCATCGCCAGGTCCGGGGGCTCGGTGAAGCTGCTCTGGCAGCACGATCCCACCAGACCGATCGGGGTCTGGGACGAAGTGCGCGAGGACGCGCGCGGCCTCTTCGTGCGCGGCAGGCTGCTGCTCGAGGTGCAGGCGGGCCGCGAAGCCCACGCGCTGCTGCAGGCGGGGGCGATCGACGGGCTGTCGATCGGCTATCGCACGCTGCGCAGCGAGAAGGCGGGCGGCGCACGCCTGCTGCACGAGATTGAACTCTGGGAGGTGTCGCTCGTGACGTTTCCGATGCTTCCCGAGGCGCGGGTCCAGGCCGAAGTCTCCGATCCCGAGGCTGACCTGGCGCTGACCCTGGCGGAGACCTTCCGCGAAGCCAGGCAGATGCTGGCGTGAACTCGACGCCAGCGCAACCATCAGTCATCAAGGGACCCAGTTTTGATGCCGAAACCAGAAACCGAATTCCGGTCGGTCTCCGCCGCGCCGGTTCAGAACCCGACCTTGGAAGCCAAGGCAGCGCTGTCGGGTTTCCTGCAGGAATTCAGCGCATTCCAGTCGGATATCAAGTTGAAACTCAAGGAACAGGAAAACCGTTTGGCCATGCTCGACCGCAAATCCATCGCGATGTCCCGTCCGCCGCTCGCCCGCGGCGCGGAAAATGACGCGCCGCACAAGAAGGCGTTCGCCGCCTACCTTCGCTCCGGCGACGACGATGGGCTTCGCGGCCTGACCGTCGAGGAGAAGGCGCTTTCGACGGCGGTGTCGGCCGACGGCGGCTACCTCGTCGACCCGCAGACCGCGGCTGAGATCGTCGGTGTGCTCCGCTCCGCCGCCTCGATCCGCACGGTCTCGAGCGTGGTGCAGGTGGAATCGAGCGCCTTCGACGTGCTCGTCGACCACAGCGACGTCGGGGCCGGCTGGGCGACGGAATCAGAGGCGCGCGGCGAGACCGGAACGCCCCAGGTCGATCGGATCTCGATCCCGCTGCACGAGCTCTCGGCGCTGCCCAAGGCCTCGCAGAGGCTGCTCGACGACACCGCATTCGACGTCGAGGGCTGGCTTGCGCAGCGCATCGCCGACAAGTTCAGCCGGGCCGAAGCGCACGCCTTCCTTCTCGGCGACGGCGTCGACAAGCCGACGGGCGTCCTGAACTACCCCAAGGTCGACAACGATCTCTGGGACTGGGGCTCGATCGGCTACGTGCCGACCGGCGAGGACGGCGACTTCAATTCCGGCGAGCCGGCGGACGCGATCGTCGACCTGGTGTATGCGCTCGGCGCCCGCTACCGGGCCAACGCGACCTTCGTGATGAACTCCAAGACCGCCGGCGCCGTCCGCAAGATGAAGGACGCCGACGGCCAATTCCTCTGGTCCGACGGCCTCGCCGCCGCCGAGCCGGCTCGTCTGATGGGCTATCCGGTGCTGATCGCCGAGGACATGCCCGACATTGCGGCGAACAGCTTTGCAATCGCCTTCGGCGACTTCCGCGCGGGCTACACCATCGCCGAGCGCCCGGACCTGCGGATCCTGCGCGATCCGTTCTCGGCCAAGCCGCATGTGCTCTTCTACGCCACCAAGCGCATCGGTGGCGACGTGAGCGACTTCGCGGCGATCAAGCTCCTGAAATTTGCGCTGAGCTGAGGCGCGGGCTTCGGCCCCGCTGACGCCGGCGCAGATGGCCCCGTCCGCTTCGGCGGCGGGGTCCGGCACGCTCTCGCATCTTCCAGTTGCTGCTCCTCCTTCCGCTCGGGCGGTGCGGGGGCGTGCCTCACCGCGCCGACAGGAAACCAGACGCCATGAGTGGCCTGATCCTCAAGGTCGCGGACGTGGACATCGAACACGTCTTCGACTGGTCGAAGGGATATCTCGCCGAGCGTGAGACCATCACCGCCGACCTCGGCTGGGCGATCCAGCCAGACCTCGGCGGAACCGACCTCCGCGTGGCCGAACAGGGCCACGACGCGCGGCTGAGCCGCGTCGTGCTGACGGGCGGCGCGCCCGGGCGTTTCCACCACGTCTCCAACAGGGTCCGAACCACGGATGACCGGGTCCTGTGCCAATCGATCGTTGTGCGGATCGCGCTGAGCGCCGCCAAATGAGGAGAACCCGATGGTCCTGACCGAACTGAGTTCCCCGCCGACCTCCGCGGTGCCGATCCGCGCCTTCGCGGAGCACCTGCGGCTCGGGAGCGGCTTCGCCGACGACGGCGCGCAGGACGGGCTGCTCGAGATCTACCTGCGCTCGGCGATGGCGGCGGTGGAGGCCCGGATCGGGCAGGCGATGCTCGCGCGGCAATACTCCTGGACGGTCACGCGCTGGCGCGAGGACGCGAGCCAGGGCCTGCCGATCGGGCCGATCCGGTCGGTCAATTCGATCACGCTGGTCTCCGCCGACGACGCCGAGACGGTGGTCGATCCCGAGACCTATTCGGTGATGCGCGACTGCCAGCGGCCCCGTGTCGTCGGGCGGTTCGGGCGGCACCTGCCGCGCATTCCCCGCGCGGGACATGCGGAGATCCGCTTCACCGCCGGTTACGGCGCCGGCTGGGAGGAATCCCCCGCGGACCTTCGGCAGGCGGTGCTGCTTCTGGCTGCACATTTCTACGAGAACCGTTCGGACGGCGCGATCTCGGGCGGGGCGATCCCGTTCGGCGTCCTGGTGCTGCTCGAGGCCTACCGGACGATGCGGCTCGGGGGAGGCTGGTCGTGAGCGCAGCGCCGGTTCTCGCGCGCAGGCTGGTCCTCGAGACTCGCGAGACCGCGCCGGACGGGTCCGGCGGCTTCGAGGTGGCCTGGCGTGGGCTCGGGACGCTCTGGGCGGAGGTGTCTGCGCGTACCGGGCGCGAGGACTTCATCGCGGGCGAGGCGCGCCCGCGGGTCAAGTATCGGATCATCGTGCGCGCGGCCCCGGTGGGGTCGGAGGCCCGGCCCCGGCCGGATCAGCGGTTCCGCGAGGGCGCGCGCATCTTCAGCATCCTGACGGTGGCCGAAAACGACCCGCGCGGCCGGTATCTGGAAATCTTCGCGGAGGAGGGCGTTCTGCCGTGAGCTATGCACTCTCCGCCGCCCTGCAGGCGGCCGTCTATCGACGCCTGAGCGCGGACCCGTCGGTAAGCGCGCTGGTCGGGAGCGAGATCTACGACGCGCCGCTCGAACGCGCCCGCGGGGAAACCGGGCCGGATCACATCACGCTTGGCGAAGACGCTGCGCGGCCGAACGACACGGTCACCAGCCGGGGGGCGATCCATGACTTCGGGGTGAGCGTGCACTCCGGTCGCGACGGTTTCGATGCGGTCAAGCGGATCGCTGGCGCGGTCTGCGAGAGCCTCGTGGACGCGCCGCTCGAGATCGGCGGAGGTCACCTCGTGGCGCTGCGCTTCCTGCGCGCCAAGGCCGAGCGTGGACCCGCGCCCGAGAAACGCAAGGTGACGCTGCGCTTTCGCGCAGTGATCGACCTCGACACCCACTCCAACCCCTGAGGACATGACATGGCGGCGCAGAGAGGCAAGGATCTCCTGATCAAACTGGACATGACCGGTTCGGGAGATTTCGAAACCATCGCGGGGCTTCGGGCCACGCGCATCACGTTCAACGCCGAGACGGTGGACGTGACCAACCTCGGCAGCGAGGGCCGCTGGCGGGAGCTTCTGTCGGGCGCCGGCGTGCGCAGCGCCGCGATCAGCGGCTCGGGCGTGTTTCGCGACGCGACCACCGACGAGCGGGCGAGGGCGATCTTCTTCGGCGGCGAGATCCCGGCGTTTCAGGTGATCATCCCGGACTTCGGTGTGGTCTCGGGGCCGTTCCAGATCACCAGCATCGAATATTCCGGCCAGCACGACGGCGAGGCGGTCTACGAGATCGCGCTCGCCTCGGCTGGGGCGCTCGATTTCGCGGCGCTCTGATGGTCAATCCCTATCGGGGTGAGGTCGAGCTGTCGGTGGACGGCGAGCTGCGCGTGATGCGGCTGACACTCGGGGCGCTCGCTGAACTCGAGGCGCGGCTCGAGTGCCAATCGCTTCTGGAACTGATCTCGCGCTTCGAGTCCGGCGGGTTCCGGGTGAGCGACCTGGTGAGCCTGCTGACCGCCGGGCTCAACGGCGGGGGCTGGCGCATCGACGAGCGCGAACTGCTGGCGCGGCGGATCGACGGAGGGCCGGTCGCCGCGGCCCAGGCGGCGGCGCGGCTGCTCAAGATCACCTTCACCGTGCCCGGTGACGACGGCGACGAATGAGCCGCGTCGCCTGGCCTGCGCTGATGCGTCTGGGGCTCGTGCAGCTACGGCTCGAGCCCGATGTCTTCTGGCGACTCACGCCCGCGGAGTTGATGCTGATGGCGGGCGCACCCCAAGCGGGCGGGGCGCTTGACCGCTCGGGGCTCGCGGAGCTCATCGCCCGGTTTCCCGACAAGTCCTCCCACGTGCGGGATCAGAAGGATTGATCATGGCCGATTTCGAATCCGACCTCGAGAGCCTCGAAGGCCAGTTCTCCGGTCTCGAGGGCAGCATCGCCGGCCTCCAGGGCGTCACGGTCGCGTTTCGCCGCGAGATCGAGGGCGTGCAGGGCAGCATGAAGGAGGCGGGGCGCGAGGCCTCGGGCATGTCGCGCTCGGTCTCGTCCTCGCTGCGCCGCGCCTTCGACGGCGTGATCTTCGACGGCAAGCGGCTGTCGGAGGCGCTCTCGGGGGTGGGTCGCAGCATCGCCGGTTCGGTGCTCAACCAGGCGCTGAGCCCGGTCGAGGGCGCGGTGGGCTCGCTGGTCGGCAAGGGCATGCAGGCGCTCATCGGCGGCATGACGCCGTTCGCCAAAGGCGGCGTCGTCAGCGTGGGGCGGGTCACCGCCTTCGCCAACGGCGGTGTGGTGACCGGCCCGACGCAGTTTCCGATGCGCGGTGGGCAGGGCCTAATGGGCGAGGCGGGACCCGAGGCGATCGTGCCGCTGGCGCGCGGCGCGGACGGCAAGCTCGGGATCCGGTCCGCCGGTGGAGGGGCGGTGCAGGTGACGATGAACATCTCCACGCCCGACGCCGCCGGGTTCCGGCGATCGCAGACCCAGATCGCCGCCGAAATGAACCGCGCGATCCGCCGCGGTCGCCGCAACCTCTGAGGTGCGCAGATGAGCTTCCATGAAGTCCGCTTCCCTGCGCCGCTGTCGATCGGATCAAGCGGCGGCCCCGAACGTCGCACCGAGATCGTGACGCTGAGCAACGGTTTCGAGGAGCGCAACTCGCCGTGGCGCAACTCGCGGCGGCGCTACGATGCGGGGCTCGGCGTGCGGTCGCTCGACGATCTGGCCGAAGTCGTCGCCTTCTTCGAGGCGCGGCAGGGACAGCTCTTCGGTTTTCGCTGGAAGGACTGGACGGACTTCAAGTCCTGCGCCCCGTCGGCCATCCCGGGTCCGCTTGACCAGCGGCTCGGCGTCGGAGACGGCGCGCGCCGCGAGTTCGCGCTCGTCAAGCGCTATGCCTCGGGCGGCCAGAGCTACGACCGGCCGATCCTGAAGCCCGTGGAAGGGTACGGTGCGCCTTTCCGTGGCGGGTGCCGCGGTTTCCGAGGCGGCTGTCTCGATCGACCACGAGCGTGGACGCGCGATCCTTGCGACGCCGCCGGCCGCTGGTGCGGTGGTCCGCGCCGGCTTCGAGTTCGACGTGCCGGTGCGTTTCGACACCGATCGCATCGAGGCCAGCATGGCCAGCTTCGCCGCCGGCGAGATCCCTTCCATCCCTGTCGTGGAGGTGCGCGTCTGATGCGCGACATACCGCCGGAGCTTCAGGCGAGGCTGGATTCGGGCGCGACCACGCTCTGCCGCTGCTGGCGCGTTCGCCGGCGCGACGGACTGGTGCTTGGGTTCACCGACCATGACGCGGACCTCGTCTTCGAGGGCGTGACCTTCCGGGCCGGAAGCGGCATGGACGCGAGCGCGCTGCAGAGCGCGACAGGCCTCGCCGTCGACAACGCGCAGGCGAGCGGCGCGCTCACCGACGCGGCGATCTCGGAGGCCGACATCCGGGCCGGGCGCTTTGACGACGCGGACATCCACCAGTGGATCGTCGACTGGAGCGATGTCTCGCTTCGGGTGCTGATGTTCCGCGGCACTTTCGGGGAGATCCGCCGTTCGGACGGCGCCTTCGAGGTCGAGGTCCGCGGGCTTGCAGAGAAGCTCAACGTGTCGGTGGGGCGCGCGATCCTGCGGACCTGCGACTGCCGGCTCGGCGACGCACGATGCGGCGTGGAACTCTCTACCCCTGCGTTCTCGGCGGAAGCGGTGGCGGCCGAGGGATCGGCTGGCGCTCTGGTGGTGGCTTCGGGCCTTGAGGCCTTCTCCGGCGGCTGGTTCCGGGACGGAACGCTGACGTGGCTTTCGGGGTCCAACTCGGGCCGGCGGGTCTCGATCAAGGAGGACGCGCTGCGCGGGGATGGCGACCGGCTCATTCGACTTCGCGAGCAGGCTCCGCTGCGGATCGCGGCCGGCGACAGGTTCCGGATCGTCGCGGGATGCGACAAGAGCGCGGACAGCTGTCGCGCCAAGTTCAACAATATCATAAACTTTCGCGGTTTCCCGCATCTGCCCGGTGAAGACTGGGTTACCGCCTATCCCAAGAGCGGCGAGATCCATGACGGCAGAAGCAGAACCCGGTCCTGAGCTGGTTCCCGGCGTCGTCATCGTGGCGGCGGCGCGGACCTGGATCGGCACTCCATATCGGCATCAGGCCAGCAAGCGCGGCGCGGGTGCGGACTGCCTGGGGCTCGTGCGCGGGCTCTGGCGCGAACTGCTCGGCCCCGAGCCAGAGGCGCCGCCGCCCTACACGGCGGACTGGTCGGAGACCGGCGGTGCGGAGAGGCTGCTCGGGGCGGCCACCCGGCACTTTTCTCCGGTTGATGAGCCCGACGCCCGGTCCGGCGACATCGTCGTGCTTCGCATGGGCCCGCGCGCCGTCGCCAAGCACGTCGGCGTCCTGGCTGTTCCGGACCACGACAACGCAACGATCATCCACGCCTATTCGGGGCAGGGCGTAGTCGAATTGCCGTTCACGCCCGCCTGGCGGCGGCGCGCCGCCGGCTATTTCAGGTTTCCTGGCAGGAGCGATTGATGGCAACCCTCGTACTCGCCGCAGCGGGCTCGGCGCTGGGCGGCGCGCTCGGCGGCTCCTTCGCCGGCCTCACCACCGCCGTGCTCGGCAAGGCCGTCGGCGCGACGCTCGGCTCGGTCCTCGACCAGAAGATCATGGGGCGTGGCTCCGACCCGGTTGAGACCGGCCGCGTCGACCGGTTCCGGGTGATGGGATCGAGCGAGGGGGCGGCGCTGCCGCGCGTCTTCGGCCGCATGCGCCTGCCGGGCCAGGCGATCTGGTCGAGCCGGTTCCTTGAGAGCGTGAACACCGAAAACGTCGGCGGCAAGGGCGGCGGGGGCGGCGGCCAGACGGTCAAGGAATACAGCTATTCCGTCAGTCTTGCGGTCGCGCTGTGCGAAGGCGAGATCCTGCGGATCGGCCGGATCTGGGCGGATGGCCAGCCCTTGGATCAGTCCGGGCTGACGCTTCGTGTCCACACCGGTTCGGAGCGCCAGCTGCCCGACCCGCTGATCTCGGCCATCGAGGGAGATCAGGTCACTCCGGCTTACCGCGGGACCAGCTACGTCGTTTTCGAGAACCTGCAGCTCGGGCCATTCGGCAACCGAATTCCGCAGTTCAACATCGAGGTCTTCCGGCGACCCGCGCGGGTCTCGCAGCGCGTCCCGCGCTCGCCGTTCGAGGACGTGCAGGGCGTCGCGCTCGTGCCCGGGTCCGGGGAGTATGCGCTGGCCACCGAGCCGGTCTATCTGGAGAAGTTCCGCGGGGAGACTGTGGCGGCGAACGTCCACAACGATCTCGGCGCGCCGGATCTGGTCGCCTCCCTAGACCACCTTGCGGCGGAGCTTCCGAACGCGAAGTCGGTATCGCTGATCGTGAGCTGGTTCGGGGACGATCTGCGCTGCGATCGCTGCACGCTCCGACCGGCGGTCGAGCAGGCGTCCACCGACGGCGACCCGATGCCCTGGCGGGTGGCGGGGCGCGACCGGAGCTCGGCGCACACGGTCAGCCGCGTCGACGGCCGCCCGCTTTTCGGGGGCACGCCGGCGGACGCGTCGGTGGTGCAGGCGATCCGACACCTCAGGACGTCCGGCCTGTCGACGATGTTCTATCCCTTCATCCTGATGGACGTGCCGCCGGGCAACGGCCTTCAGGATCCCTGGACCGGATCCGGCGAACAGCCGCCGGTGCCATGGCGCGGACGCATCACGCTTTCCAAGGCGCCCGGCCGCGCGGGATCCCCGGATCAGACCGCTGCCGCTGCCGCCGAAGTCGCCGCCTTCTTCGGGTCGGCGCGGGCGAGCGATTTCACCATCGACGGCGACGATGTCCGATATTCGGGTTCCGCGGAGTGGTCATACCGTCGTTTCGTTCTCCACTATGCGCATCTCTGCAAGCTCGCGGGCGGCGTGGATTCGTTCTGCGTGGGTTCGGAGATGCGATCGTTGACGCATATCCGGGACGGCAGAACAAGCTATCCCGCGGTGCGCGAACTCGTGGCGCTTGCGCGGGAAGTGCGCAATGTGCTCGGTCCCGAAACGAAGATCGGATATGCGGCGGACTGGTCGGAGTACTTCGGCCACAATCCCGCTGACGGATCGAACGATCACGTCTTCCACCTCGATCCCCTCTGGGCGGACAACGCGATCGATTTCGTCGGCATCGACAACTACATGCCGCTGTCGGACTGGCGCGACGGCGAGGATCATGCCGACGCGTCCGCAGGTTCCATCTATGCGCTCGATTATCTGAGGGGCAACGTTGCGGGCGGTGAGGGGTATGACTGGTACTACGCCAACGAGGCCGCTCGGGAGACGCAGAACCGTACGCCGATACGCGACGACGCCTACGGAGAACCCTGGGTGTTCCGCTACAAGGATCTTGTCGGCTGGTGGTCGAGCGAACACGTAGACAGGATCGGCGGGGTCAAGGCGGGCCAGCCGACGGCGTGGCGACCCGAATCGAAGCCGATATGGTTCACGGAACTAGGTTGCCCGGCCGTCGACAAGGGCACGAACCAGCCCAACGTCTTCTTCGATCCGAAGTCATCCGAGAGCTTCTTTCCTTATTTTTCAAGCGGTTTGCGCGACGATTTCACACAGTTCCGCTATCTGCAGGCGACACTTGGCCACTGGAAGGACCCCGCCAACAACCCGGTCTCGGAAGTCTATGGGGAGCGCATGGTCGACATGTCACGGGCGCATGTGTGGGCTTGGGACGCGCGTCCCTGGCCGGATTTCCCGAACAGGATCGAGACCTGGGTCGATGGTGACAATCATGCGCGCGGGCACTGGCTGAACGGCCGTTCGAGCGCCGTCAGCCTGGCCGAGGTGGTCGGCGAAGTCTGCGCAAGGGCCGATCTGGACGCGTTCGATGTCTCCGCCCTGTCGGGAGGTGTCGCGGGATACCTGATCGACGGGATCGAGAGTGCGCGATCAAGTCTCCAGCCGTTGATGGTCACCTACGGCGTCGACAGTTACTCCCTCGGAGACGAGATCGCCTTCGCCAATCGCAACGGGAGAGTCGTGGCGACGGTCGAGCCCGACGCATGTGTGGTCGACGGGCGCGAGCCCGTCGTCTCGCTTCTTCGGGGACCTGAAGCCGAGAGCACGGGTCGCGTCGCATTCGGGTACGTGCGCGCCGATCTCGACTACCAGGCAGGCGCAGTGGAAGCGGCGTCGGTGGATGCAGGCAGGCTCGGAGTTCTCAGACGAGCTATTCTGTCCTGTTGAGCGACGGTCAGGCACGGTCCATCGCCGAGCGCCTTCTCGCCGAGAGCGAGATTGCGCGAGATGTCGTCGACCTCGCCTTGCCGCCTTCGAAGCTCTGGTTGACCGCGGGCGACGTGGTCGAGGTGTCGATCGAGGATCGCAGAGACCTATACCGGATTGACCGTATCGATGAGTTGGGTGCGCGCAAGCTGAGCGCAGTCCGAATCGAGCCTGGCGTCTATGAGGCCCCGATCTTCGAGGAGCGGCGGCCGGTTGCGCCGTCGATCGCGGCATCGACCCCGGCCTATCCGGTGTTTCTGGATCTGCCATTGCTGACCGGCGAGGAGACCCCGCACGCGCCTCATCTCGCAATTGCCAAGACCCCCTGGGCCGGGCCGATGGCGGTGTTCACTGCGAACGAGGACGCCGGATACCGGTTCAACAGGGAGGTCACTCGACCGGCGGTGATCGGCGAGACGCTAGGGCCGATCGACTTGGCTGCACCTGGCCTCTGGATGGAGGCCTCCTTCGAGGTCCTGCTCGCTTCCGGGACGATCGAAAGCCAGAGCGCAACCGCAGTCCTGAATGGCGCGAACGTTGCCGCCATCCGGTATTCCAGAAACGACGATTGGGAGATCATTCAGTTTCGGGAGTCGGAACTGGTCGGGACAAAGGCGTATCGCGTCGGCGGGCTGCTGCGCGGACAGGCGGGGACCGACGGCGTGATGCGCAGCGTGTTGCCGGCCGGGAGCGAGTTCGTCCTGCTGAATGGCGCGGCGGTCCAGTTGCAGGCGCAGGTCGGCGCTCGCGGTCTGGAACGGCACTATCGGATAGGTCCCGCCGAGCGCGGCTACGACGACCCCAGCTACATCCATCGCGTGGAGGCGTTCCAGGGCGTCGGGCTTCGTCCCTACCGTCCGGTTCACGGCAACGTCCGCAAGCTCGCAAGCGGTGATCTTCTGGTGTCATGGGTGCGACGCACGCGTATCGATGGGGACAGCTGGGAAGGACGCGAACCGCCGCTTGGCGAAGAGCGGGAGGCTTATCACGTTATGATTCGCATCGGTGGAGCTGTCGCGCGCGAAGCGGAAGTTGCCGTGACGAACTTCACCTACTCCGCCGCACAGCAGGCAATCGACGATGTGAGCGGCCCAATCGTTTTCGAGATCGCCCAGATCTCCGCCCAGTTTGGCCCGGGGCCCTACGAGAGGATTTTCTTCGATGCCTAGAACCGCTCAGTTTGATCTGCCGCTTCTTGCGCCGTCCCAGGCTCAGAAGCACGTGACGGTGAACGAGGCGCTGGTGCGGCTCGATGCGGCCGCCCGACCAAGACTACTGGCCTCTGACCTGACCACGCCGCCGTCCGGTGCGGCGGATGGCGACAGCTACCTTGTGCCGGACGGCGCAGCCGGCGCCTGGCTCGGTCGGACAGGCCAGATTGCCCTCCGCAGCAACGGTGGCTGGATCTTCCTTGCTCCCAAGAGCGGCTGGCGGGTGTGGGACGAAGCTCTGTTTTGCGAGCGTGTGTTCGACGGCGAGGTGTGGATTGCTCATGCGGCGTCCCTTTCCCGCGGCGGGGCTGCAACCATCGGGCGCACCGTCGAGTTCGAGCATCAGATCGGATCAGGTGCGACCAGCGTCACGGGCGTACCGATCCCGAAGAACGCCTCGCTGATCGGCGTGACCGGCCGCGTCGTCGCGTCGATTTATGGCTCCGGGCTCACCGGTTGGCGGGTTGGCGTCGCCGGATCGGAAGACCGCTACGGAAGCGGGCTGGGGATGCAGGTTGAATCTTATCTGATCGGTCTGACTGGAAGCCCCGTCACGTACTATTCAGACACTCCGCTTGTTCTTTCAGCTGAGGGTGGCGCTTTCGCTGGCGGCCTTGTGCGACTGGCGCTTCACCTTCTGGAACTGGTTCCGCCGCGTCCATAGTTGGGCGGGCGCGCAGGCAACGAGATGGGCCCGAGGCGCCCTTGATTTTTGCCGCCATAAGAACGACTAGTCGTAGCGGCGTCAGTGGGAGATCGCATGGTGGCCACCAAACCGAGAGCAGAGTTCGGCAGGGTGGATCCGGTCTGGTCGATGATCCGCAGCGAGGCCGAGGACGTCTCGCGGGACGAACCGCTGATGGCGAGCTTGGTGCACGCCGTCGTCCTGCGCCATTCCAGCTTCGAGCGGGCACTCACCTACCGAATAGCCCAGAAGCTCGCGTCGCCGGAGATGAGCGGCCTCGTTCTGAGGGAGATCGCCGACGAAGTCTGTCAGAACGACGAGGCATTCGGGATCGCCGCCCGCGCAGACGTGATCGCAGTCTACGAGCGCGATCCGGCTTGCCATCGCTACATCCAGCCCCTCCTGTTCTTCAAGGGCTACCAGGCCTTGCAGTGCTACCGCATCGGCCACTGGCTCTGGACCAACGGGCGCAAGGACATGGCGGCGTTCATCCAGATGCGGACCTCGGAGGTCTTCGGGGTGGATATCCATCCCGGAGCCAAGATGGGGAGGGGCATCATGATAGATCATGCCCATTCCATCGTCATCGGCGAGACGGCGGTTGTCGGGGACAACGTTTCGATGCTGCATTCCGTGACGCTCGGAGGCACTGGCAAAGTCGACGGTGACCGGCATCCGAAGATCGGAGACGGCGTGCTGATCGGTGCTGGAGCGGCCGTGCTCGGAAACATCCGCGTCGGCAACTGCAGTCGGATTGCCGCTGGATCCGTTGTGCTAGAGAGCGTCCCCCCATGCAAGACAGTCGCCGGCGTTCCGGCCCGGGTGGTGGGAGAAGCGGGTTGCGCCGAACCGTCCAAGTCAATGGATCAACTTCTGGGCAAATGAATCCTATCGGCCAAAGCTTGGCTCAGCGGAACAGCACCTCGTCTTCGCGACCGAGCCCTAGAACGCTCCGGGCCTGCTGATCGAGCAGTTCGATGTCGAGTCCTTCTGTCGAGAGGCGGAACGCCTTGTCGGCCATGAGCGCGCGTTCTTCGGTCAATTGGGCGAGTTCAGACTTCAGTCTGTTCTCCACGGCCGTAACCTGAAAGAGACGGAATAGGCCATGCTCGCCCTGCAGGGCGGCGAAAGCGAGATAGGTGATCAGCGCGCCCGACACGCCCAGCATCACCAATCCCCCAAGCCCGCTTTGCCGAGCCCCCGCGTCTTCGTTGTTGTTCATGCTCGTCGCTTCGACTTCGATGCCAGCACTCTGACAGGCCTGCGCCGAAAAGGGAATCCTCTGCTTCGCAGCAGTAGTTCAAGTTTTAGGAACCCAGTTCGGTCAATCGCGACCCTTGTAGATGTCGACGAGTTTCGAGAGCATCTTCAGGGCGTCTCCGCGTTCGCGCTGGAAGGTGTTCCTTCCGATTATGGAGCCATTGCCACCACCATCGCGAATGGCTCTCGCGTCGTCGTAGACGGCTTCCTCGCCCTTGGCCGCGCCTCCGGAAAACACGACGATGCGTCTGCCGCTGAAGGCGGCCTGCATGCAGTGGCGTACGCGCGCCGCCTGACTGGAAAGATCGATCTTTGCGCTCTGGTACACCTTCTTGGCCTCCTCCTGTTCTAGGTGGTCGGTGGAGAGCTTGATCTTGATGATGTGAGCGCCCAGAAGCGCCGCGATCTGGGCGGCGTAAGCTGCGACGTCTATAGCGGTTTCACCGGCCTTGCTGAGATCTTCGCCACGCGGGTAGGACCAGATCACGGTCGCCAGCCCGCTGCGCGCCGCCTCGTTGCGAAGCTCCGATATCTCTTCAAACATGTCGAGAGCGAGCGCCGACCCGGGATAGATTGTGAAGCCGATCGCGGCGCATCCGAGCGCGAAGCGCGTCATCGACGCTCGCGGTGATCGCCTGATCCCTGCCTCCGGCGACCGGGATCAGCGAATTCGCCGAGTTCATCTTCAGAATTGTCGGAATCTGTCCTGCGAAGGCGTCCGCCCCGACCTCGATCATCCCAAGCGGGGCCGCATAGGCGTTCAGTCCCGCATCAACAGCCAGCTGAAAGTGATAGTGGGGATCATAGGCTGGTGGGTTTGGCGCAAAGCTCCGCGCCGGACCGTGCTCGAAGCCCTGGTCCACCGGCAGGATGATCATTTTCCCCGTTCCGGCCAGCCGCCCTGCCATTAGCATGCGGGCGAGGTTTCCCTTCACGCCGGGATTATCGCTCTCATAGTTGTCGAGGATCCTCTGAACGACCCGTGTGGTCTTCATGCGCGCAACCTTTCCGATCGACGGTCCAAAGTCAGTGGTGAGTCAGGGCGGCGACGCCGGGCAGTTCGCGGCCTTCCATCCATTCCAGGAAGGCGCCGCCCGCAGTCGACACATACGTCAGGGCGTCCGCCGATCCCGTGCGATTGAGCGCGCTGACCGTGTCGCCGCCGCCGGCGATCGAGACCAGTCTTCCGGCCCTGGTCAGGGTGGACGCCTGTCGCGCGATCGCATCCGTGGCGGCGTTGAAAGGTGGGGTCTCGAACGCGCCGAGGGGACCGTTCCAGACGAGCGTTCGCGATTCCGAGAGTGTTGCGGCGATCCGCGCGATCGAGGCCGGCCCGGCATCGAGGATCATCTGTTCGGATGGGCACGCGGACACCGGCACGATTTCCGTTCGGGCTCCCGCCTTCAGGTCGGATGCGACGACGACATCGGTTGGAAGCACGATCCGGCAGTTCGACCCGCCAGCCTTCTCGAGGATTCCTCTCGCCGCTTCGACGAGATCATGTTCGCAAAGGGAGCGCCCGACCTCGTGGCCCTGCGCCGCGAGAAACGTGTTGGCCATGCCCCCGCCAATGACGAGCGCATCGACCTTGTCCAGAAGATTTCCAAGGAGCGTGAGCTTCGTGGAGACCTTGGCGCCTCCCACGATCGCAACGACCGGTCGCGCCGGGGCGCCGAGCGCGGCCTGCAGCGCCTCGAGCTCGGCCTGCATGAGGCGGCCCGCGCAGTTCGGCAGTAAACGCGCCAGCGCCTCGGTCGACGCGTGCGCCCGATGCGACGCCGAGAAGGCGTCGTTGCAGTAGACGTCTCCGAGCTCGGCCAGCGAAGCCGCGAAAGCCGTGTCGTTCAACTCCTCGCCTGCGTGAAAGCGCGTGTTCTCCAGAAGCAGGACTTCACCGGACGGCAGGTCCGAAATGGCGTCCAGCGCGGGTTGCCCGACGCAGTCGGTCGCGAACCGCACCGGTGCCCCCAACACCTCCTCCAGCGCAGGCACGAGCGGCGAAAGGCTCATTTCGGGAACCACGCGCCCCTTGGGTCGCCCGAAATGCGCCAGCAGGACCGGCTTCCCACCCTTGCTCAGGATGTCGCGCACCGTGGGGGCGATGCGCTCCATGCGGGTGCGGTCGGTGACCTCGCCATCCTGGACCGGAACGTTGATGTCGACGCGCAGCAGGATTGTCCTGCCGTCCAGGTCCATGTCGTCGAGTGTCCTGAAGTCCATCTCTGGATGCAACCTCCGGTCAGGCGTTGTCGCGGGTGAAACTCCACGACGCATTCATAGCAGCGACTCGGCCCTCTCCACCACGTTCTCCGCGGTGATGCCGAAGTGCCGGTACAGATCGCCGGCCGGACCGGAAGCTCCGAAACCGGTCATTCCGACAAAGGCCGACTTTCTGTGGTTCCCACGTTCGCCTGAGAGCCAACGGTCCCATCCGAACGGCGACGCCGCCTCGACGGCGACCCTTGCCGGTCCGGCGGGCAACACGCGCCTGCGATAGGCCTCGTCCTGCCTCTCGAAGAGCTCCCAGCACGGCATGGACACCACCCGGGCGCCAATTCCTCTCTGCTGCAAGATCGTTCGGGCCCTGAGCGCGATTTCAACCTCGGAGCCGGTGGCGAGTAGGATGACGCGCCGCTTTCCGTCCGCATCCGCAAGCACGTAGGCGCCGCGGGCGACAAGGTTCTGTCGCGTATGTGCGGTTCGCACGGTGGGGAGGCCCTGCCGGGTGAGCGCCAGGACCGACGGCGAACCTGTCGTCGTGAGCGCGAGTTCCCACGCCTCTGTGGTCTCCACGGTGTCCGCCGGGCGAAAGACGTTCATGTTCGGGGTCGCGCGCAGCATCGCGAGATGCTCCACCGGCTGATGGGTCGGACCATCTTCCCCAAGCCCGATGCTGTCGTGGGTCATCACATAGATCACGCGGACGCCCATGAGCGCCGACAGGCGCATCGCGCCGCGCGCGTAATCGCTGAAAACGAGGAAGGTCCCGCCATAGGGAATGACGCCGCCATGCAGCGCCAGGCCGTTCATGGCGGCGGCCATTCCGTGCTCGCGGATGCCGTAGTGGATGTAGCGACCCGATCGATTCTGCGGATCGAAGCGCCCAAGCCCGCTGGTCAGGGTGTTGTTCGAACCGGTCAGGTCGGCCGAACCGCCGATGGTCTCCGGGACCGTCCGGTTGATGACTTCAAGTGCAAGCTCTGAGGACATTCTCGTGGCGACCTTCTGCGCCGCCGCGGACTGCTCTCGCTTGAAGGCGGTGAGCGCCTTCTGGAAGCTCTTCGGCAACGCGCCCGACATCGCTCGATCGAAGTCGGCGCGAGCGCGTGCGGACAGCCGATCCAGACGCCCGATCCAGCGCTCGCGCTGCGATCTGCCGGCGGTTCCTGCCTCCCGCCAGAGGCGCAGGACGTCATCGGGCATGACGAAGGGTGATTCGGTCCAGCCGAAGGCCTTGCGCGCCAGAGCGATCTCGTCCTGGCCGAGCGGCGATCCATGCGCCGCCTTCGTGTCCTGCTTGTTGGGCGCTCCGAAACCGATGTGGGTCTTGCATGCGACAAAGGCCGGTCGATTGCTGCTCCTGGCTTCCCGCAGCGCCCGGTCAACGTCCTCTGGATCGTGTCCGTCGCATCGGTGCACCGACCATCCCGAGGCCGCGAAGCGCTTTTCCTGATCCGTCTGGTCAGCAAGTGCGACCGGGCCGTCGATGGAGATGCCGTTGTCGTCCCACAGGACCGTGAGCTTGACCAGTTCCTGCCTACCGGCAAGGCCGATCGCCTCCTGGCTGACGCCCTCCATCAGACACCCATCCCCAACGATCACGTAGGTTCTGTGGTCGACGATATCCGCGCCGAACCGTTCGGAAAGGCTCGCCTCGGCGATCGCCATTCCGACCGCTGTCGCCAGACCCTGTCCGAGGGGACCCGTGGTGGTCTCGATGCCGGCCGCATGTCCGTATTCGGGATGTCCTGCCGTGGGCGCGCCGAGCTGGCGGAACGCCTTTATCTCCGACATGCCCACGTCCGGATATCCGCTCAGGTACAGCAGACCGTAGAGCAGCATCGATCCGTGGCCGGCCGACAGGACGAAGCGGTCGCGGTCGGGCCAAGCGGGGTCGCCGGCGTCGAACTTGAGGTGCTTCCCGAACAGAACCGTGGCGACGTCCGCCATCCCCATCGGCATGCCGGGATGACCCGACTGGGCTTGCTCGACTGCGTCCATCGCGAGAACCCGCAACGCGTCCGCCATCCTGAAGTGGTCCGGATGGAGGCGGCGCAGTTCGGAAATTTCCACGAGTTCGAAACCATCTTTCAGAGACATGGTCGGCGCGCGGCCCACCGGAGATGGGGCTTGATAGCAGGCGGTCGAGAGCGGTCAAGGCGTTTCGCCCGAGCTGAGACGCGCCCTTGGCGGTCGCTTTGCGATCGGACTGATTGCATTGTCGGGGTTCGCTGCCTAAAAGCGAGAAGGTCGAACTCGTGAGCATGTGATGAGCGATATCAGCCAACTGGACGATCAGCTAACCGAGGCGATCGAGCGGCTTCGATCTTCGATAGCCGCAAGGTTCGCGGAAGCTTCCCCCAAGCCGGAGGAGGGTGAGCTTCTGGCCAGACTGAAGCGTCTCGAGAACGAAAACAGCGCGTTGGTGGCCGAACTGGAGAACCTGCGCGCGAAACGAGACAAGGATGTGGCGGCTCTGGATGAACTGATCGCCCAGCTCAAGCCGCTGATCGAGGAGGTCTGACATGCCGGACATGGTGCTCCAGATCGGAGGAAGCTCGTTCGAGGTGGCCTGCGAGGAGGGTCAGGAGCAGTCGCTCGAGTACGCTGCGCGATTGCTCGACATCGAAGCCCAGCGGGTGACGGAATCCGTCGGTCGGTCCACCGAGAAGCGCATGCTGCTGCTCTCGGCGCTCATGCTCGCGGACACGATGATGGACCTGGAGGACAAGCTGCGGGCCACGGAAGAGCGGCTGCGCGCCGCCGACGAAAGAACGCGGATCGCCGAGGCGAAGGCCGCCATGCTGGCCGCCAACGCCCTCAAGCTGGAAACCCAGGCCAATTCCGCGGCGCGACATGACGTCGACGCCCTGGTCGAGCAGAATGCTCAGGTCACGGAACTGGTGGAACGCGTCCTTGGCGAGATCGTCTCCCTTGAGCGGGAAGTCTCGGACACCCGCGGCTGAGAGCGCAGGCCGGTTGCGTCAGGCCTGCGCGGAGTTCGCTTCGCGTATCTTGTCCGCGGCTTCGCGATTGAAGGACACGCCGGCCTTCTCGAACACCTGGTCGAGTTCGCCGGACAGCATCATCTCGACGACGATGTCCGAGCCGCCCACGAACTCGCCCTTGACGTAGAGCTGGGGGATCGTCGGCCAGTCCGAGAACGTCTTGATGCCGTTGCGGATCTCCTCGTCCTCAAGGACGTTGACGTCCTTGAAGGAGATCTCGAGATAGTTGAGCACCTTCGCAACACGGCTCGAGAAGCCGCATTGCGGCATGTCCGAAGTTCCCTTCATGAAGAGCACGACATCGTTCGCTTCGATGTCGGACCTGATCCGGGAATGCACGTCATGGTTCATCGGTCTGCTCCGGCGGCCTAGTGGTGAGCGCGAGCGCGTGAAGCTCGCCGTTCGATCCGTCCATGCGGCCCTTGAGGGCTGCGTAGACGAGTTGATGTTGCCTGACCCTGTTGAGGCCCCTGAATTCGTCCGCGATCACGGTTGCGGCGTAGTGGTTTCCGTCTCCGGCGAGGTCGGAGATCTCGATGAGCGCATTCGGAAAAGCGGCGCGGATAAGTCGCTCGATCTCTGCGGCCTCCATGGCCATCGTATTCGCCCCCTGCACGATCCTCAGGCTCAAAGTAGATACGCAGTCTCGCCACGGCAAGGGTCAGTCCAGCAGTCGCGACAGCGCGACGGAATGCGCGTCGGCCAGCCGCGCCAGCGGGACGCCCGATCCGTCGAGATCGATCCCGTCCCCGCCGAAGGCGCCGATCGCGCGGGCGGCGACCTCCGCCGCATCCGCCACCCGCAGGACTTCGGCGACATCGGCCGCGTCGCAGGCCACCAGGTACCGGCCCTGGTCCTCGCCGAAGAACCAGCCGAGCGGGTCGCCTGACGGGGATCCGTCGACGCGCGCCCCGACCCCGGCGGCGAGCGCCATCTCCGCCGCGCCGACCGCCAGCCCGCCATCGGACAGATCGTGGGCCGCGTGGATCAGCCCGAGGGCCTTCAACCTGCGGATCAGTTCGCCCGCGCGCCTCTCGGCGGCGAGATCCACCGGCGGCGCGTCGCCTTCCTCGCGCCCCAGCACGTCGAAGAGAAACGCGGACTGCCCGAGATGGCCACGGGTCTCGCCGATCAGGACCAGCGCGGCGCCCGGTCGCGGCGCCATGGGGATGACGTCCTCCACGCGCCGCAGCACCCCGACGCCTCCGATGGTCGGCGTCGGCAGGATCGCCCGCCCCTCGGTCTCATTGTAGAGGCTGACATTGCCGGACACGACCGGCATGTCGAGCGCCGCCGCGGCCTCGCCGACGCCGCGGACGCACCCGACCAGCTGTCCCATGATTTCCGGTCGCTCTGGGTTTCCGAAATTGAGATTGTCCGTTATCGCCAGCGGATTGGCGCCCGTCGCGCAGAGATTGCGATAGGATTCCGCCACCGCCTGCCTGCCGCCTTCCCGGGGGTTCGCGCGGCAGTAGCGCGGATTGACGTCCGCCGTGAACGCGATCGCCTTCCGGCTCCCGTGGATGCGGACCACGCCGGCGTCCGAGCCCGGAACCGTGACCGTGTCCGCCATCACCATGTGATCGTACTGCCGCCAGACCCAGTTCCGCGAGCAATGGTTGGGGCTCTCGAACAGGCTGAGAAGCGCTTCCGCGGGATCGGTCTGCGGCAGCGGACCGACCGGCTGCGGGCTCGCGGTCTCGATCCACGGACGGTCGTATTCCGGCGCGTTGCCCGAGAGCGCGCTGAGCGGCAGGTCCGCCTTCACGTCGCCGCGCATCCGCACGATGAACCGGTCCTCGGCGATGGTCTCGCCAACGACCGCGAAGTCCAGATCCCACTTCTCGAAGACCGCACGCGCGACCGCTTCCTTCTCGGGCCGCAGCACCATGAGCATGCGCTCCTGGCTTTCCGACAGCATCATTTCGTAGGCGGACATGTCGGCTTCGCGGGCGGGAACCCGGTCAAGGTCGAGGCTGATCCCGAGCCCGCCCTTGTCGCCCATCTCCACCGCCGAACAGGTCAGGCCGGCGGCGCCCATGTCCTGGATCGAGATCACCGCGCCGGTGGCCATCAGTTCCAGGCAGGCTTCCATCAGCCGCTTTTCGGTGAACGGGTCGCCGACCTGAACCGTCGGGCGCTTTTCCTCGATCGCCGCATCGAATTCCGCGCTGGCCATCGTCGCGCCGCCAACCCCGTCGCGGCCGGTCTTGGCGCCGAGGTAGACGACCGGCATGCCGACGCCGCTCGCCGCTGAGTAAAAGATCGCATCCGCGTCCGCGACGCCGGCGGCGAAGGCGTTGACCAGGCAGTTGCCGTTGTAGGCCGGATGGAACCGCAGCTCGCCCCCGACGTTCGGCACCCCGAAGCAATTTCCGTAGCCGCCGATGCCCGCGACCGCGCCCCGCACGAGGCCCCGGGTCTTCGGGTGATCGACCGCCCCGAAACTCAGCGCGTTCATCGTGGCGATCGGCCGGGCGCCCATCGTGAAGACGTCGCGCAGGATGCCGCCGACCCCGGTCGCCGCGCCCTGATAGGGCTCGATGTAGGTGGGATGGTTGTGGCTCTCCATCTTGAAGACCAGCGCCTGCCCGTCCCCGATATCGACGACGCCGGCGTTCTCGCCAGGTCCGCAGATGACCTGCGGCCCGGTGGTCGGCAGGGTGCGGAGCCACCGTTTCGACGACTTGTACGAGCAATGCTCGTTCCACATCGCCGAGAAGATCCCGAGCTCCGTCAGGGTGGGCGTGCGGCCGATCAGATCGAGGATGCGCTGGTATTCCTCGGGCTGCAGCCCATGCGCCGCCACGAGTTCCGCCGTGACGGCGACTTCCGTTTCTGTTTCGGCAACAACCATGGTGGCCCCGCAGCGGACGATGCGCGGCTTCTACTCGGGAGCGCCGCGAAGCGGAAGGAGGAGACGCCAGAAAAAAAGAGGCCGAGCAATTTGCTCGGCCCAAGTCCAACAGGGAGGTTGAAGTCGACAACGCAGGGCGCTGCCCAACTTCAAGTTGAAATATAGCGTCGATCGTGCGGATAAACAAGCGCCTCTGCACATTTCTTGTGCATGGCCGCTATCGCTCAGGCGCATGGCTCACAACCGGAAGGCTACGCTTGTACGCGCTGATCTCCTCGATCACGAAATCCCGGAACGCTGCGATGCGTTTGGAGTGGCGCAACTCCTCGTTGTACGCCAGGTAGACCGGTATCGACGCGCTTTCCAGATCCGGCAGGATCCGGACGAGCGCGCCGCTCGCCTCCGGGATGCCGCTCGCCTCCGGGATATAGTCGGGCAGGGCTCCGATCCCGAGATCGTTGCGCACGGCCTCTAGGATGCCGAAATAGCTGTTCACGGTGAGATGCGAGTTCGTGTTCTGCTCCAGGAACGGTCTTACGAACTCCGCCCCTGCCCGCACCTGCGGCGAGGTCGGGTTGTGGGTGATCAGCCGGTGAACCTGCAACTGCTCTTCCGATTTGGGTCGCCCGAACTTCGCGACGTAGCCCTCGCTCGCATAGAGCTTGATGCGCACGTCCATCAGCCGCCGGCGGATCAGATCAGCCTGGCTTGGCTCCTTCATGCGGATCGCGATGTCAGCCTCGCGCATCGGCAGATCGAGCAGACGTTCTTCCAGCATCAGGTCGATCTTGAGCTTCGGATACAGGTCGAACAGCCGCGCCAGGCGCGGCGCCAGCCAGAGCGTTCCGAATCCGGTGGTTGTCGTGACCCGAAGCTCACCGAAGACCTCGTCCTCGGAATCCCGTATGCGCGCGGCGGTGGCTTCGAGACGCTGCGCCATCGCCCGGGTCGCCTCGAGGAGCAACTCTCCCTGCTCGGTGAGGATCAGTCCGCGCGCATGGCGGCGGAACAGCGTCGTGTCGAGGCTCAGCTCGAGGGCCCGGATCTGGCGGCTCACGGCGGACTGGCTGAGATGCAGGGTCTCGCCCGCATGGGTGAGGCTGCCCGCTTCCGCGACGGCATGAAAGATTCGGAGCTTGTCCCAGTCCATCGACGCGCCGGCTTCCTCGGGATGGGTCGAACCAGCTTCCGGTTCGACGTCAGCATCCTTAGCCTTGCGCTGGCGATCTGGCAAATTCGCGACGATTGCCGGTTCGCGCCGATTGCCGAAATCTTCGGTCTTTCGCACCGATCTCCTCGCTGCCGGCCACGTTTGTTCTTCTTTACGCCGCGCCGCGCGCCTAAACTCCGCCTCATGGAAGCTTCGTCGCAAGGATGTGGCCGGCCTGATGACGCTCCATGACGTTGCGCTGTCGGACCGCTACGACCTGAGCAAACGTCTTGTTCTGCTCAGTGGCGGGCAGGCGCTGGTGCGTGCGACGCTCATGCAGAAGGTGCGCGACGCCGCCGCGGGGCTGAATACGGCGGGCTATGTGACCGGGTACCGGGGATCGCCGCTGGGTGGCCTCGACATGCAGATGAGCCTGGCCGCGGGCCCGCGCGAGGCCCACGACGTCCGCTTCGAACCTGGTCTGAATGAGGAGCTGGCGGCCACCGCGATCTGGGGCGCGCAGCAGGCCGAGCTTCATGGCGAAGGCCGTTTCGATGGCGTCTTCGGGCTCTGGTACGGCAAGGGGCCGGGCGTCGATCGCTGCGGAGACGTCTTTCGGCACGCCAACATGGCCGGCGTTTCCGCGCACGGCGGCGTGGTCGTCTGCATGGGCGACGATCACACGGGCGAGAGCTCGACGACGCTGCACCACTCCGAATTCGCCTTGGTCGACGCGATGATGCCGATCCTCTCGCCGGCCGGCGTGCAGGAGGTCCTCGACTACGCGCTCATGGGCTGGGCCATGTCGCGCTACGCCGGCGTCTGGACCGGGCTGAAGTGCGTCAAGGACACCATCGAGGTTACGCAGGTCGTGGACGGTGACCCTCACCGGCTCGCGATCGCCGCGCCTCGGGATTTCCTTCTGCCGCCCGATGGCCTCAACATCCGGCTCGGGGACACGCCCGTCGCGCAGGAGGCGCGCCTGCACGACTACAAGCGCTACGCGGCGGAGGCCTTCGCCCGGGCCAACCGCCTGGACCGCCGGGTTCACGGACGCGCGGGCGCCCGCATCGGCATCGTCTCCAGCGGCAAGAGCTGGCTCGACACCAGCCACGCGCTCCAGCTGCTGGGAATCGATGACGCGGTCGCCCGCGACCTCGGCGTCACGACCTACAAGGTCGCCGTCGTCTGGCCGCTCGACAGCCGCAGTTTCCGCGAATGGGCCGAAGGCCTCGACCTGATCGTCGTCGTCGAGGAGAAGCGGAAGCTCATCGAGGTGCAGATCAAGGAAGCGATCTTCAACGACCGCAGGGGCCGCCGCGTCTTCGGCTGGAAGAACGATCGCGGCGACCTCCTCTTCTCCGTCAAGGAGGCGCTCGACCCGGTGCGCGTCGCCGTCACGCTCGGCCGCATTCTCGAGGACGAAGGCGTCGTGAGCGAAGCGCTTCGGCGCAGGCGGGCCGCACTCGAGCAGGCGGCCGGCGCCGAAGGGAACGCATCCCCGGTCGCCCGGCGTCCCTGGTTCTGCGCGGGATGCCCGCACAACACCTCCACCCGCATTCCGCACGGCGCGCGCGCCTACGCCGGCATCGGCTGTCACTACATGGTGCAGTGGATGGACCGCGACACACAGGGCTTCACGCACATGGGCGGAGAGGGCGCCAACTGGATCGGAGAGGCGCCCTTCTCCACCCGGGCCCACGTCTTCCAGAACCTCGGCGACGGGACCTACAACCACTCGGGCGTCCAGGCGATCCGGGCGGCGCTCGCCGCGCGCGTGAACATCACGTTCAAGATCCTCTTCAACGACGCGGTGGCGATGACCGGCGGCCAGAAGAACGAGGGCGACCTCACGGCGGCGCGCATCGCCCGGGAACTCGTCGCGCTGGGCGTCGAGCGGGTCGTCGCGGTCTATGACCCCAAGGAGGAGCCCGAGCGAAGCGCCTTTCCCCCGACCGTTCCGCTGCGGCCGCGCGACGAACTGGACGAGGTGCAGCGGGAGTTGCAGGACGTCGCCGGCGTCACCGCGATCATCTACATGCAGACCTGCGCCTCGGAGAAGCGCCGCAGACGAAAGCGCGGCGCCTTTCCCGATCCCGACCGGCGCGTCTTCATCAATCCGCACGTCTGCGAAGGCTGCGGCGACTGCGGCGTGAAGTCGAACTGCGTCGCCATCGCGCCGCTCGAGACCGAGTTCGGACGCAAGCGCGCCATCGATCAGTCCAGCTGCAACAAGGACTTCTCCTGCCTCGACGGCTTCTGCCCGAGCTTCGTGACGCTGGAGGGCGCGCAACCGCGCCGGGAGCCGCGGGCGCCGTTCGTGGCGGCGGAGCCGCCCGAACCGGACCTCCCGGGACTGGACGACGTCTACAGCCTCGTCGTCACGGGAATCGGCGGCACCGGCGTCGTCACGGTCGGGGCGCTCATCGCGATGGCGGCCCGGATCGAGGGCAAGGGCGTCGCCGTCATGGAGATGGCCGGGCTCGCGCAGAAGGGCGGGGCCGTCCAGATCCACTGTCGCATCGCCGATCGCCCCGAGCGGATCACCGCGGTCCGGGTCGCGGCGGGCGAGGCGGATGCGCTCATCGGAGGCGATCTCGTCGTCTCGGCCGCCGACCGGACGCTGGCGCTCCTGCGGCCGGGAAGGACGCGGGCGGTCCTGAACGCCCATCGGACGATCACCGCCGACTTCACCCGCGACCGGGATCTCGCCGTGCCCTTCGACGCCCTGGTCCGCAGCGTCGCGGATCGGATCGGCGCCGACGACCTCGTGGTCGCCGACGCCACGCGCCTGGCCGAGGCGCGTCTGGGAGACGCCATCTACGCCAACCTGGTGCTGCTGGGCATGGCCTGGCAGAGCGGCCTCGTTCCGCTTTCGGCCGAGGCGATCCTGCGGGCCATCGAGATCAACGGGGCCTCGATCGACGGCAACCGCCAGGCGTTCCTGATCGGCCGCCAGGCGGTCGCGCGTCCTGCCGATGACGCCGGCGCGATCGAAGCCGCAGAGCCCGCGCCCGCGGTCGGGCTCGACCGGATCGTCGAGGTCCGCGCGCGGCACGCGCAGGCCTACCAGGGCGCCGCTCTGGCCGAGCGGTATCGCCAACTGGTCGATCTCGCGCGCGGCCGCGATGCGGATTTCGCTGTCGCCGTGGCCAAGGGCTACCACAAGCTGCTGACCTACAAGGACGAGTACGAGGTGGCGCGCCTCCACCACGAGACGCTGCGAGAGGCGGTCGACCGCCAGTTCCAGGATGTGCGCTCCCTGCGCATCCATCTCGCGCCGCCGCTCCTGGCCCGGAAGGGGCCCGACGGCGTTCCCCGCAAGCGGGCGTTCGGGCCGTGGATCCTGCCGGTCTTCGGGGCCTTGAAGCGCCTCCGGCGCCTGCGCGGAACGCCGTTCGACCCCTTCGGCTGGACCGCGGAGCGGCGCATGGAGAGGGCGCTGATCTCGCAATACGAGGCGGATATGCGCCGGATCATCACGGCGTGGACGCCCGACGCCAGGCCCGTCGCGGTGAAGCTGGCCCTGCTGCCGCTGGAGATCCGGGGCTTCGGCCACGTCAAGCGCGCCGCGGCGCTGGCAGTGGCCCAGCGCCGCGCGGCGCTCCTCGCCGAGTATGACGCGGGCGACCGCCCGCCGCGTCTGCAGGCGGCCGAGTAGTGCGCAAGTCAAGCGGCCTGTCCGATCGGATCGAAGGCCCGGCGCCGTCGCGGCATGGGCCACAGGACGGCGACGCACGATGATCGGCCGCCACCTCGCTCCCGCCGCTGCGCTCTTGCTGGCCGCCTGCGCCGCCGGCGCCCCGGTGACCCGGCAGGTCGTGGTCTCCGGGGCCGGCTTCAGCGCCGTGCAGGGGGAGAGCGCGCTCGTGGTCCGAACAGCGACGCGCGACGCCGGCGGCGCGTTGACGGAAGTGATCGGAGCGGAGTGCGCGGTGGTCACCAGCCTCTACGAGACGCGGCTCGTCACGCCCGCCAGGCTGGTGGTGCCGAACTTCGGTCCGCAGTCCCCCGAACTCAACCTCGACTGCCGCAGCGGCGACCTCCGGGGCGCCGCCGGCCGCGCGATCCGGACCTACGCCCGCGGCGGCTACTATGGTCCCTATGTCGGTTATCCCGGGGCCTTCGCGCCCTGGGGGCCATGGGGCTGGGCCGGGCCCGCATACGTGGTGTCGTCCTATCCCGACGTGGTCGTCGAACTCCGCTAGCCCGCCCGACCGCCGGGCGAATCGGGTCCCCGGCCCGAATTGCGCCTCGCCGCGCGGCGCGCGCTGCGATATCGTCGGCGCGATGTCGGTCTGGCCCGCTCTCCTGCGTATCGGTTCGCTCGCCCTTGCGGGGCTCGTGGCCGCATGTGCGACGACCCCGCCGGGCCTGCCGCTAACTGACGCGGTGGTGCGCAGCGAGGGCGACGCCGAGGCGCTGGCGGCGGCCCGGGGCGAGACGCGGTTCGTGGTCAGGACGATGATCGCCGAGCCGTCTGGCCTGCGCGAGGCGCCGGGCGCGAGCTGTCGCGCGGTCACGTCGCTCTCCAGGTCCGAGTTCGTCTCGCCGGCGCGCGTGGGCCTGCCCGATCTCGGCGCCGACAGCCCGGTCGTGACGGTCGCCTGCGACTCGGGCGACCTGAGCGGAACCGCCGCCGGACGACCGGTGGTGCGCAACCGCAGTGCAGCGGTCTATCCCGCGATCGGCCTTTCCGTCGGGACCGGAGGCTACGGGACCGGCGGCGTCGGCGTGAGTTTCGGCGGGCTGTGGACCGCCGGGCCGAACCCGCCGTTCAGCGAGCTTTCCGCGGAGTATCCCGACATCGAGATCGTCCTGCGCTGACGCGGCCCGACCGGGGGCGCCGCCGCCGATCCTCAGCCGTCACAGGCGTAGAATTGCGTTGTCGAGGTCTCGAGGCAACGCCCGTGGCGGTCATACCCCGAGCAGGTGTCCTGCCAGCCGGAGAACGACCGTGCGCCCCCGTAGCCCCAGGCCCGGCACCGCTTGTCCGCGCCGAGTTCGGCCTCCTCCCAGTCGGGGCCGACCGCATTGAAGATCGTTCGGGTCGAGGTCATCGTGACGATCCCGTCCGCGCGGCTTCCGCCGGACTCGGAGGGAGAGACGCCGGGCGGCGCGCTCGCGCAGGCTGCGAGCGTTGCGAGTCCAGTCGCGATGATGATCCAGCGCATGCCGACCCCCCGGCGGATGTCTTCGATTTGAACCAAATGCGACCATCGCGATCGAACGGTCAACGACGGCGCGGTCAGTCGGTTAACGGGACTCCCGCATCTCGCATCGGCCCGCCTGCAACCTTGCCCCGCGTCGGACCGGGACATAACCTCGGTCTGGGGAGGCATGGCTTCGCGAGGAGGCGCGGGGCCGCTTTGGGCGCCGGCGCGGGCGCGCGGCTTGCAAGGAAGGGGGCGGGGGTGTTCAGGCGATCCTGCGCGATTGCGTCAGTTGTCCTGGCCCTTGGATCGCCGGCGCACGGCGTGGATCTGGAGTTGCTCGGCCAGCCCGACCGGCAGACCTATTGCCTGGGATACGTGTTTCTGGACGCCCAGGCGCAGCTGCAGTCCGGCGCGATCGGACAGTCCGAATTCAACGCCATCGGCAAGGACATCGCCAATCAGCTCCGCGCCCGAGGCCGCAATGTCGATCGCGGTTTCAGGCGCGTCGACCGCGCCATCGGCGTGATCCTCGCCGAACGTCCGGCGCTCGCGGAAATCGGCCGGCAGGCGGCATGGTGTCGGGACTGGTTGCAGTTCTGAGGGCGCCGCCGGTCGTCGGGGGCGACACGGCGCTTGCGGCGCGCGCATCGCGAAATCCGCGCGCCGCAAGCGCGTTCGCAGAACGGATTCACCGAAAATTATCGAAGATTAACGCAAGCGATTTCAATGACATAACCGAAATTGCACGCGTGTTACGCCGCCATAACACACCCTGCGCGCCCGTCCGCGCGGGCCCCGCGTCAGGCGGCGCGGAAGTGCTTGGAGAGCTTGAGGCCCTGCCCCTGGTAGTTCGAGCGCAGGTCCTGTCCGTAAAGCACGTCCGGCCGTTCTGCCATGCGCTCGTAGACCAGCCGCCCCACGATCTGTCCGTGATCCAGCGCGAACGGCGCCTCGTGGCAGCGGACCTCCAGCACGCCGCGCGATCCCGCGCCGCCCGCCGCGGAATGCCCGAAGCCGGGGTCGAAAAAGCCCGCGTAGTGAACCCGGAACTCGCCGACCATGGCGAGGTAGGGCGCCATCTCCGCCGCGTAATCGGGGGGCACATGCACCGCCTCGCGGCTCACTAGGATATAAAAGGCGCCGGGATCGAGGATGATCTGTCGGTCCGCGGCCCGCACTGGCTCCCAGAAGTCGCCGGGCGCGTAGTGGCCGACCCGGTCGAGGTCGATCAGACCGGTGTGCGGCTTGGCCCGGTATCCCACGATGCCGCCCGCCTCCGGGGCAAGGTCGACCGAGAAGCCCAGGCCGCCGTCGATGTGCGCCGCGCCGTCGACAAGCCCGTCGCGCGCATCCAGCTCCGCGAGTTCCCCGTCATCGAGCGTCGTGGCGCCGCGGCGGAAGCGGATCTGGTTGAGTCGCATGCCGGGACGCACAAGGACCGAGAACGAGCGCGGCGAGATCTCCGCGAAGAGTGGCCCTGTGTAGCCCGCTTCGATCCGGTCGAACTCCGCGCCGCGGTCGGTGATCAGCCGTGTGAAGAGATCCAGGCGCCCTGTCGAACTCTTGGCGTTGGCGACCGCGCTGACGTCGCCGGGCAGGGCGAGGCCTTCCATCAGCGGCGCGAGGTAGACGCAGCCTTTCTCCAGCACGGCGCCCGGGCCAAGATCGATGCGGTGCATCGCGAAGTCGGGCAGCCGCTCGGCGAGCGCGGCGCCACGGCCGGGCAGGAACGACGCGCGGATGCGGTACGCCTTGGCTCCGAGCCGAAGGTCGAGGCTCGCCGGCTGGATCTGGCCGTCGGCGGGAGCGGCGTCCGCAACGATCTGGCCACGCGCGAGCATCGCCCGGATTCCCTGGGACGGGATGACACCGGGGGCGTCTTGGATGATGGCGGAGGAAGGGATGGTCGGGCTAGCGAGATTCGAACTCACGACCTTTCGTCCCCCAGACGAACGCGCTACCAGACTGCGCTATAGCCCGACTTGCGCGCTCTTAGTCGGCGTGGCGCAGCAGGGCAAGGGGAAAGGCGGGATCGATCAGCGGCGGCGCTCGGCGAGCATTTCGGCGCGCAGAGCCTCGAGTTCTCCCAACAGCGCCTTCAGGGCCGCCTTGTTTTCGGCCGCTGCCTTAACGACCTCGGGCCGGATCGCAGCCGGCCCCGGTTCGGGCCCTTCGAAGAGATCGGCCTGCGGTTGTCTGTGCGTCTTCGCCCCGGGCCTCTTGGCCCCATTGGCGGCGGCCCGCTCAGGTTCCGGCTTCGGCTGCGTGGCCGGCGTCGTTCCGGATGCGGAAGCAGGCTCCACCTCGTCGCTCGGGGTGCCGAGCCCCACAACGTGCCGGACTCCCCGCTCCCGCAGCACCTTCTGCACGCCCTTGATCGTCAGACCGTCCTCGTAGAGCAGGCCCTTGATGCCGCGCAGCAGCCGGACGTCCTCGGGCCGGTAATAGCGCCGGCCGCCACCGCGCTTGACCGGCTTGACCTGGGCGAAGCGCGTCTCCCAGAACCGCAGAACATGCGGGGGCACGTCGAGCGTCTCGGCGACCTCGCTTATGGTCCGGAAGGCTTCGGGGGACTTGTCCATCGGCGCTGCCCTTGCCGCTATCGCTTGTTGCCCGAGTCCACGCGCTCTTTCATGATGTGCGAGGGTCGGAAGGTCAGGACGCGCCGCGGATCGATCGGCACCTCCTGGCCGGTCTTGGGATTTCGCCCCATGCGGGCGGATTTCGAGCGCACGCTGAAGGTTCCGAACGAGGATATCTTCACCGTCTCGCCCCGCGCCAGCGCGTCGGACATGTGCTCGAGCACCGATTCAACCAGTTCGCTCGATTTGTTTCGAGACAAGCCAACAGCGCGATAGACCGCTTCACTCAAATCCATACGCGTCAGGGTCTTGTCACCCACGGCACTTCCCCCTGTCCGAATTCTCACTATTTTGTTAACTCTAGGGGATTAACGGAAAGCGAGTTAATAACAACGGCTTGCGGGAACCAACCGCCGCGAGCCTACCAGCGGACCGCCGCCGCTCCCCAGGCGAGCCCGCCGCCGATCGCCTCCATCAAAAGCAGATCGCCGGTCTTGATCTGTCCCGCCCTGCAGGCCACCGAAAGCGCGAGGGGGATTGACGCGGCGGAAGTGTTTCCGTGTTCGTGGACGGTAATGACCACACGCTCTGGCGACACGCCGAGCTTGGTTGCCGTCATCGTCATGATCCGCAGGTTCGCCTGATGAGGCACCAGCCAGTCGATGTCTGCGGTGGTCAGCCCCGCGCGCTTGAGAGCTGTCGCGCCGGTCTCGGCGAGCTTGACAACCGCATGCTTGAAGATTTCGCGCCCGGCCATGTGGACGACTCCGGCCGAGCCGGTGGTCGATGGTCCGCCGTCGACGTAGAGCAGCTCGTTGTAGCGGCCGTCCGAACGCAGGTCGGTTGCGAGAACGCCCCTGTCGGTGGGCGCGCCGTCGCCCACCTGCGCCTCGAGAATGACGGCCCCTGCGCCGTCGCCGAAGAGCACGCAAGTGGCCCGGTCGGTGAAATCCAGAATCCGTGAGAAGGTCTCTGCCCCGATCACCATCACCCGGTTGGCCTGGCCGCAACGTATGAGTGCGTCGGCCTGAGCGAGCGCGAATACAAAACCAGCGCAGACCGCGTGCAGGTCGTATGCGAAGCCGCTTCTCATGCCGAGCGCCGCCTGGACACGGGTCGCTGTGGACGGAAACGTCTGGTCGGGCGTCGCGGTGGCGAGCAAGATGGCGTCGATATCGCGTGGTTCGAGGCCGGCGTCGTTCAACGCATCCTGACCCGCGGCCACTGCAAGATCGGAGGTCTTCTCGCCTTCGGCCGCAAAGTGCCGCCGTTCGATGCCGGTTCGCGCCCTTATCCATTCGTCGGAAGTGTCGAGGGAGGCCTCGAACTCGGCGTTCTCCACTACGCGCGCAGGCAGGAAGTGCCCACAGCCGCGCGCCACGGCGCGAATGACTGTCATGTGCCGGTCCCTTTGCGGCCGGCGTCCGCCATTCCCGCGGCGACGCGCGCGGCGATCTTCTCGGAGAAGTCGCGCTCGGCGAGTGTGAAGGCGAGCTTGATCGCCGCGGAGACCCCCGTGGCGTCGGCGCTGCCGTGTGACTTGATCACCGTGCCGTTAAGCCCGAGAAACACGCCACCGTTCACCCGACGCGGATCGATGCGCTTCTGCATGCGATTGAGCGACGTGAGCGCGAAAAGCGCGCCGATACGGCTGAGCGGGCTGTAGGCGAAGGCCGTCTTGAGCTGTTCACGGATCATTGCCGCGGTGCCTTCGCCTGTCTTGAGCGCGATGTTGCCCGTGAAGCCGTCGGTGACGATCACGTCGACGCGCTCCGAGGCCATGTCGCTCCCTTCGACAAAGCCGATGTAGTCGAGATCCCCCGCCTCGGCGACGGCGGCGATGCGTTCAGCGGCTTCGTGAAGCTCCGCGCGTCCCTTGTGCTCCTCGGTCCCGACGTTCAAGAGGCCGACCCTCGGGCGTGGGAGGTCGAGTGCGTTGCGCGCGTATGACGCCCCCATCACGGCGAACTTCACGAGATCGTCCGCATCTGCCCGAATGTCGGCCCCCGCGTCGAGCAGCACATTGTAGCCGGATGGGTTGTTGGAGGGCCAGAGCACGGCGATCGCAGGACGGTCGACGCCGGGCGTCTTGCGCAGGAGCAGCATTGAAAGCGCCATCAGAGCGCCGGTGTTGCCGCACGAGATAACCACCTCGCACTCCCCGGACTTCACCGCTTCGAGCGCGCTCGCCATGCTGGAGCCCTTGGCCCGCCGGACAGCCTTCGACGGCTTCTCATCCATCTCGATCACACCCTCGGCGTGGCGGATCTCGGTCGCTGCGGCGAGCGGACTGCGCTTGTCGATAGACCTTTCGAGCAACAGGCCATCGCCGTGCAGGATGTAGCGAAGCCTCGGGTTCTTCTTGAGCGACTTGCCCATGCCGTTCACCACATCCGCCACGCCGCGGTCCCCGCCCATGGCGTCTATCGAAATCACGATCGGATCGGTGGTGCCCTTAGAGGCTAGGTCGGCGGTCATTGCGAACCAACCTCGCGGGTTGGGGGTCAGGCTGCTTCTTCGTCGAGATCGATCTCGTCTGCAAGGACCACGACCTCGCGGCCATCGTAGTGCCCGCACGATCCGCAGACGTGATGAGGACGCCGGAGTTCGCCGCAGTTCGGGCATTCGTTCGGGTTGCCAGCCACCAGCGCGTCATGCGAGCGTCGCATGCCGCGCCGGGCGCGCGTGACCTTGCTCTTGGGTACAGCCATGTCTCGACCTCGGTTTTCATCGAGCGCGGGCCCGCGCTCGGGTCATCAATGCAATCACGCCGCCGCGTAACAGATGTGGAGCGTGCTGTCACGCCCGAGATCGGCCGGTTGGACGGAATTTCGAGGCGCGGAATATAGCGATCGCAGCGTTGCGCGCAAGGGTCAATCGCGGGCTCAAGCCTCGCTGTCCCGCAACCGGTCGCGCAGCGCGGCTAGGCTCGCAAAGGGCTTCTCAAGGCCCTCGCCGCCGGCGTTCGGTTCGGAGTCCACCAGCGCAGCGTCGGGCCTGCGCGGATAGGCCGGCAACGCCAGCGCCAGCGCTTCGAGCGCGATGGCTCCGAGATCGATCCGAGCCCCCAGCGGCTCAATATCGTCGTCGGCCTCGCCAGGCGCGAGCACGACTTCTGGTCCGTCCGGCCTGAGTGACTTCAGGAAACGGCGCGACACCTCCTCGTCGACGCGCGTCATGACCGGATCGAGCGAGACGACGCAGGTCTGGACAACGGTTGCACCTAGTCGCGCTGTCAGCCTCCACCCGTCGGAGATCGGACGCAGATCCCCGACGAAGCGCATCTTCTTGACCGAAAGAGCGTCGAGGAGGCGGGCGATCGCTTGCGAACTCCTCCTGTGTTGGAGAGATGTCGAACTCAAGGACGCCATCCTCGCCGAGATCTGCGCGCGATACGACCCGCGGGAATTCAGGGTTGGTCGCGGAGCGTGTGGAGATTTCAGGCATCGCTGCTCGGGGAGGGGGAATGGCGACCAAGGGCGGGCGTATGCGCCCAAGTTCCTTGAATTTAGACCATGCGCGGAGTAGAGGAGCAAGGGATTTCCTGGGTCTTAAGGGCGACGGATGAGTCAGTCTCGATTGCGCGGCGCGTGCATCGCCCTTGTGCTTTGCGGCTTCGCGGCGGCCGGGTGCGCGCCGACGACCCGCATCCATGGCTATGTGCCGTCCGACGCTGACATCGCCCAGGTTCGCCCAGGAGTGGACAACTTCGAGGCGGTGGAAGCGACGCTCGGCCGGCCCTCGAGCAGCGGTCTGCTCGGCGACAGGGCGTGGTACTATGTCCAAACGACCATCGAGAACTACACCTACAACCCGCCGCGCGTCATCGACCGCTCGGTCGTGGCGGTCGAGTACAACGCCAGTGGCGTCGTCACCGACATCGCACGCTATGGGCTGGAGGACGGTCGGATCGTCAACCTTACCGTACGCACGACCGAAACCGGCGGGCGAACGCTGGGAGTGCTGGAGCAACTCTTCGGGAACCTACTCACCCTCGACGCGGAGCAGTTCGTCGATCAGTAGCCCTCAGTCTTCCTTTCGTCGATGAACGAGGGCGACGCCGTTCATGCAATAGCGCAGGCCTGTTGGGGCCGGTCCATCGGGAAAGACGTGCCCGAGATGGGCGTCGCATCGGGCGCAGACCACCTCCGTGCGCCGCATGAACAACGAATTGTCTGGCCTTTCCTCGATGGCGTTCTCGGAGATCGGCCGAAAGAACGAGGGCCAGCCGGTGCCGCTGTCGAACTTTGCGCCTGCGTCAAAGAGCGGCCGGTCGCAACATGCGCAATGATAGACAGCCGGCCCCTTCGGAAAGTTGTCGTGGGTGAAGGCGCGCTCGGTGCCCCCCTTGCGCGTCACCTTGAAGGCCAGATCGGAGAGCTGTGTGCGCCACTCCGCTTCCGACTTGTGGATCTTGTCTTGCATGATCGGGACCCTCATGACTGCCTCAGGTGCAACGGTCGTCGCGATGGAGGCAACGTCAAGACGCGGTCACAAGTTTCAAAAAAATCCTAGGAGATAAGACACGGAGCTGGCAAATGACGGACTTCTCACTCGGACGCTATCGCGCGATCTGGCGGCGCGGCGAAGAGGATAGGGCGGCGCTCGCGCCGGCGCTGGCGCTCCGGGCCCAAGCGTTCCGGAATGGAAAGGAGGCAAGCGATGGCGACCCGTTCGACGAGCGTGCGTTCCATCTGCTGATAGAAGAGACTGCGAGCGGCGTGGTGGTGGCCTGCGCCCGCGTCATGGAATTCGCCACCGGCCGGCAGATCGTTTCCGGCTATTCTGCCCAGCACTACGAGCTCGCGGGCCTCTCCCGTCTGGACGCGCCACTCATGGAGGTCGGACGCCTGTGCCTTCATCCCGATCTTCGTGATTCCGATCCTCTGCGTATGACGTGGATGGCGGTTACCCAGCGCGCCGCTGCGCGGGGCGTCGTGATGCTCTTCGGTTGTTCGAGCTTTCGCGGCGTAGATCCCGAGCAGTATTCGGAGGCTTTCGCCATTCTGGCGCGCGACTACCTCGCGCCGAGACGTTGGCGTCCGCGGATCAAGGCGGCGCGGGTCATTCCGTTCGCCCGCGCCTTCCGCCGCCGCCACCCCGACGCCATCGCCGGGCTCCGGCTGATGCCGCCGCTGCTGCGCAGCTACGTCGCCAGGGGCGGACGCGTGTCTGACCATGCTGTCGTTGATGGAGACCTCGACACGCTGCATGTCTTCACTGGGCTGGAACTGGCGGCGATGTCCCCGTCGCGTCGTGCCCAGGTCTTCCGACTTGCCGTCGACTTGGGGTCACCACACGCCTGCCAGGACGCCTTGCCACCCTCCGAACACTCCGGTAACCCCGGGCAATCCTAACGGTCAGGAGAAGCCCGCCGTGGGCGAGCGCATCCTAAACGCGATGGCGTGGCTTGTGGCGGCTGTCTGCATCGGGCCCATCGTCGCCGCCGGACTTGCGGCGCTGGCGGGCGATCTCGACACTTGGCGCAAGCTCTTCGCGACGGTGCTCCCGAGCTACGCGGTCAACACGCTGTTGCTGGCGGCGTTTGTGGGGACCGGGACGGCTGCGGTCGGGGCCGGCGCGGCGTGGCTCGTCACTATGCACCGCTTTCCCGGGAGCCGCTGGCTCGAGGTGCTGCTGGTCCTGCCGCTGGCGTTCCCGGCCTATGTCCTCGCCTACGCCTACACCGACCTGCTCTCCCATCCGGGGCTCGTCCAGACCACCCTTCGATCCGTCACCGGGTGGGGACCGCGTGAATATTGGTTTCCCAATATCCGTTCGCTGCCCGGTGCGGCGCTGATGCTTGTCTGCGTGCTCTATCCATACGTCTACCTGCTCGCCCGCGCAGCTTTCGCGCAGCAATCCGCGAACGCCTACCTCGCCGCCCGCACCCTTGGCCGGGGGCCATGGTCGGCGTTCTGGCGGGTGAGCCTTCCGATGGCGCGCCCGGCCATCGCCGGCGGGGTTCTGCTCACGATCATGGAGACAATCGCGGATTTCGGCACCGTGGCGCACTTCGGGGTGAAGACCTTTTCCACAGGCATCTACCAGGCATGGTTCTCGATGAGCGATCGCGCTGCGGCGGCGCAGCTTGCGTTCTGCCTGCTCGCCTTCGCGCTTCTGCTCGCGCTTCTTGAGCGCATCCAGCGTGGCCAGGCGCGCTCCTACACGCGCGGCGGCGGGATCGCGGCGATCGAGCCGACCAGGCTCCGCGGCGCGGCCGGGTGGGTCGCGACGTTCTTCTGTGCGATTCCGGTCCTCGTCGGCTTCCTTCTGCCAGTCGGGATTCTCGCTTCGATGGCGGTGGATTCCGGCCAAGACGTTCTTGACACTCGCTATCTGCGTTTTGCCCACAACTCGCTCCTTCTCGCCGGCGTCGCCGCGCTCTTCACCGTGGCGGGCGCAGTGCTGGTGTCCTTTCGGGCGCGAATGGTCCCTGGACGAACGTCGCGGGCTCTCCTCCTCGCGTCCGGCCTCGGCTATGCGGTGCCTGGAGGGGTGATCGCGGTCGGCATCCTGGTGCCAGCGGCGGGCTTCGATAACCTGGTCGACAGATGGGCGCGCGGGACGCTGGGGGTCTCGACCGGACTGATCCTGACCGGATCGATCTGGCTGCTCGTGCTCGCATATTGCGCCCGCTTCATGGCGGTCGCCCTAAACACCTATGACAGCGGCCTGGCTACCGTCGGCCCACACATGGACGCGGTGGCGCGGACGTTGGGGCGAAGCCCACCTCGGGTGCTGACGTCGGTGCATTTCCCGATACTCAAGGGCAGCGTACTCACAGCGCTTCTCATCGTCTTCGTCGACGTTATGAAAGAGCTTCCCGCCACCATGATCATGCGTCCGTTCAATTTTGACACCCTCGCCGTGCAGGCGCATCGCCTCGCGGCGGACGAGCGGCTCGACCAGGCAGCGGTTCCAAGTCTGGCCATCGCGGCGATTGGGCTCTTGCCGGTGATCCTCGTTTGTCGCCGTCTCGCGTCGCGAAGGCCGGGGCTGCGCGCCACGGCGCTTGCCGAGCGCCCGGCGACCTAGGTCGCCTTGTCCGTCGCACCGCCAGGGTGGCGGAGCGTCGGGTTGCGCATTGCCTGAGGCGCGTGCCTCTGATTTGGTCGCCCCGGAAAACGCGGGAGAGCGCCATGCCGATCAGTTTCGACTTCAGTGGTCGCGATGCCATTGTGACCGGCGGCGCAAGCGGGATCGGGCGCGCCACGGCCGAGCGCTTGCGGGATGGCGGCGCAAGGGTGCGGGTCTGGGATCTCGCGCCCTGCCAGATCGAGGGTTGCGTCTCGATGCAACTCGACATCACTGACCGGGTGGCGATCGCCGAGGCTCTGGCGGAGGTGCAGGCGGCGGGTGAGGCCCCGGCGATCCTCGTAAACAGCGCAGGGGTCTTCGGTCGCTCGCTGCCGACGGCTGACTACGATCCTGACGACTGGCGTCGCGTGGTCGAGATCAACCTTTTCGGGACGTTCGAGGTCTGCCGTCAGGTTGCCCCGCGCATGGCGGGGGCCGGCTACGGACGCATCGTGAACATGGCTTCGATCGCAGGCAAGGCCGGGACTCCCAACCTCTCGGCCTACTCAGCCGCCAAGGCAGGCGTGATCGCCTTCACCAAGGCGCTCGGCAAGGAGTTCGCCGGGACCGAAGTGCGTGTCAACTGCCTCGCACCCGCAGCGGTGAAGACGCCGCTCCTCGATCAGGTTGATCCCGCGACGGTGGCCGCGATGGTCGCAAAGAGCCCGCTTGGCCGGCTCGGCCGCGTCGAGGAGGTCGTGGCGCAGATACTCTACCTCTGCTCGGAGGAGTGCTCCTTCAACGTCGGCGCGGTCTTCGACGTGTCAGGCGGACGCGCGGATCACTGACCGGCCGCGCGACGGGGGGTTGATTGCGGATCGGTTCTGTGATGCAGGCGCGCGAAGGTGGCGGCAGGCGGATGTGCAATGAAACCATTCCTGATTCTCCAGTTGCGACCGGAAGTCGACGCCTCGGACGATGAGTACGCGGCGATCCTGCAGAAGGGGCGGCTCGACGCCGCAGACACCCGGCGCATTCGCCTTGACGTCGAGCAGATCCCAGCGGGGCTCGACGTCTCTGACTATTCTGGGGTCATTGTCGGCGGCGGCCCCGGCTGCGTCAGCGACCCGGAGGAGGCAAAAGATCCCGTCGAGAAGCGCATCGAAAACGCGATCTTCGGGCTGATGCCGGCGATTACGTCGCGCGACATTCCCTACATGGGCTGCTGCTACGGTATCGGCATCCTGGCCCACCACCTCGGCGCGAAGGTGAGCAAGGACAGGTTCTTCGAGCCGGTCGGCGCGACCACCTGCGAGCTGACCGACGAGGGCCGCGCCGACCCGCTGCTTTCAGGTCTGCCAGACGCGTTCCGCGCCTTCGTGGGCCACAAGGAAGCCGTGCAGGAGTTGCCGCCAGGCTGCGTCCACCTTGCGCACTCCGGGCCGTGTCCGTTTCAGGTGATCCGTTATGGCGCCAATGTCTACGCGACGCAGTTCCATCCCGAGCTCGACGGCTACTGGATCGAGCGTCGGGTGCACATCTACAAGCACCACGGCTATTTCCCGCCCGAGCAGGTGGACGAGCTGATCGCACTTGGGCGTGAGGAGGACGTGCACATTCCCGAACTAATTCTCCAACGCTTCGTCGCCCGCTACGCACGAGAATAAGCTTGGTCGGGGGATGACGTCGGACAAATAGCCATTCGCGCGCCGGAGATCCTGCTCGGGCGCGTTCCTGCCGCGCTCCACGTCGATGGCGACGTCCGCGCGTTGGAGACGATGCCAATTCAAGCTGGCGGACCCCGTCGGCCTTGGAAAGCACGGAAATTGGGCGCGGCTGCATCTCAAACAGGTGGTCATCGCGCAAGCTGGATCTGATCTGAAACTGCTCGGTGGCTTGTCGCTTGCCTAGCCGGGGGCCCTGAAACGCGTAGGACCCGCGCGGAGCGGGTCCTTCCGGCCTCAAGACCGCGCTTTGGAGCGTTCAGGGGAACCCGACCTCGTTGAATATCTGTTGCGCGAGCGGCTGATTTTCCCCGAGCGCGCTGAGGTTAAGCGTGTCCGCCCGGAACTCGCCGAGGCGCGCCGCCACTTCGCCGACCTCCGCATCGGCGACCACCGGAAACTCGTAATTCTGGTTTGCGAAGAACGCCTGGGTATCGGGTTCTGTGAGGTATTCCAGGAAGGCGACGGCGTTGTCGAGGTTGGGCGCGTTCGCGGCCACGCCTGCAGCAGCGACATTGATGTGGGCGCCGTTTCCGTCTTGGTCTGGGAACAACCAGCCGATGCCCTCGATCCCCGAACTCAGCCCGTCGATCTCCTGATCGAGCGCCCGCGCGAAGTAGTAGGTGTTGGAGAGCGCCACGTCGCAGATCCCTGAGACGAGGCCGCGCAGCTGGTCGGTGTCGCCTCCCTCGGGTGGGCGAGCAAGGTTGTCGTGAACGCCCGCCGCCCAAGCGCGGGCCGCGGCCTCGCCCTCGTTGGCAATGATGGCTCCTAGCAGCGACAGGTTGTAGATGTTTGAAGATGATCGAACGCAAAGTCGGCCCTTCCAGACAGGATCTGCGAGCGCAGCGTAGGTCATCGGCGGATCGTCGACCCGGTCATTGGCGTAAAAGATCGCCCGCGCCCGTTGCGAGAAGCCGAACCAGTGGTTTTCGGGATGGCGCAGGTTCTCTGGGATGCGCTCGATCAGAACTTCCGACTCGACCGGTTGGAGCAGTCCTTCCTTGTCCGCGAGCCAGATTCGGCCAGCGTCCACGGTGAGGAATACGTCAGCAGGACTGTTTGCGCCCTCCGCCTTCATGCGCGCGATAAGTTCGTCCGCCTCGCCCTCGATCCGGTTGACCTTGATTCCGGTGGCCTCGGTGAAGCCATCGTAGAGCGTGTCGTCAGTGTCGTAGTGCCGGGAGGAGTACACATTCACTTCCTGAGCCGCCGCTTGGGCGGCGAGAAGCAGCGCGACTCCGGCGATCAGGCCGGTTTGCGGTCGGTGAGGCAGGTGTGGCATGGTTGGTCTCCGTTGCAACCTTAATGACTGACTGATTGCGTCGGGAATTGCCTCGCATTCCCGACAAAGAGAGTCAAGATTGTTTCGTGTGGGTCGCACTGTCGCGGGCCCATGGCTCTCGGCTTCAGTAGTCGCGCTCGAAGAAGATGCCGAGCGTGGTGTTGCCGTCGGTCCCGACCGAGCCTCGGGCCGTGAGCCGGTCGGAGAGGTCAAGGTTGATCTGGGCGCGACTCACACCGGAGCTGTCGGTCTGTACGTCCAAGTAGACATCCTCGGAGAGATATCTTCCGGCCTTCAGCGCAGTCGAGCCGTCCGCCTCGGTGATGATGTCGAGATCGTCGAGGCCTGTCGCGCCGCGCAGTTGGCCGAGGATCCCCGGCCCGCCGCCTCCGCCCGCGAGCTGCGCCGCGGCGGCGGCGAGTTGGGCGTACTGGAACGGCGAGAGATCCTGCGTCGCGCGATTGAAAAGGATCCGAGCCAGGACCTCGTCCTCCGGCAGGGGAGGTTGGGAACTGAAGGCAATATCCGGATCAGAGGCCCGGCCCGAAACTGTGACGATCGCTGTCACGTCGTCCGAGCGGGTCTGCGCCTCGAAGAAGATCTCCGGATCGAGATCCCCCACCAGCCTGAGCGAACCGGAGGTGAAATCGATGCGCTGGGCAAGAATGTCGAGCCTGCCGCGGCGCAGGTCGAACTGGCCTACGGGCTGAATGTCGGTGGTGGTGCCGCGGACCGTGAGCTCGCCGCCGAGCTCCGCATCGAGACCTCGGCCTCGGACGAAGATCTGGCGTGGCGCGCTCACCCGGATATCTAGCGCAAGCCCGCTTCGTCCGGAGGTCCGCGGCGGACTCGGTGAGCCAACGTCGGCGCGCCGCAGCGTCTCCACAACGCGCGGGGGCGGGAACTCGTGCACAACCTGCTCGAGCGCCGCCGCCGCGTTTGCGCCGAGGCCTTCTGCGACCGAAATCTCGGTCTGGCCTAGGTCGAATTCGGCCCGAGATGGTCCCTCCGCCGCCCTGCAGCGGTCCGGTGAGCGTGAGCGCACCGTTGATCTCGGTCGTGACGAACGAACCGTCGGTATAGCGGACGTCGGTGATGTTCAGACGCAGGTCGGCGGGATTGCCCGCCGCCCCCTGCAGCGAAACCGTCCCGGATGCGTCCAGCGTTCCGCCGCCCGTCGTCGCGCTGAACCGTTCAAGCGCAACCGTGTCGCCCCGCAGGGCTGCTGACAACTGCACGTTCTCGAGCCGCAGGTTCGTGGCTGGATCGGTCAGCGTTCCGCCATCGATGGTGACGCTTCCGTCGAGCAGTGGGGCGCCGAGCGTTCCGCGAGCGGTTGCTGAAACCCGCATGATCCCGTCCGCCTGAGCATCGCGAAAGGCGAGCGCGGCGTCCGCGAGCGCAAGCGGCGCAGCTCCGTCGAGCGAGACGTCAAGACCATCCCCGACAAGTGGAACGCGACCCTGGGCGTCCAGCGCGAGGCCTTGAGGGTTGGTCAGCCGGGCCGTACCTATAACGATAGCGCCGCCGCCGAACCCACCGGAGACTTCGAGCCCAAGCGGTGCCACTCCGTTGTCGCGCAGAACCGACGCGCTGATCCCGGCGCCCCTTAGGCTGAAGTCCGCAGCTGGGTCGGCAAGCGTCCCGGTGATCGTCGCCGCGCCGCTGATCGCTCCCTGAAGGCCGCGCCGCCCGGCGATTTGGTCGACCAGCGCCAGCGGAAACGCCTGCAGGTCGACGACGAGATCGAGCGCGCTGCCGTCGAGCGGGACCGAGCCGCTGATCTGGGAAGCGAGCCCCCCCGATGCTGCGACCTGCGCATCCAGTTCCAGACGCCCGTCCGCGGTGGCGCCGGTGGCGTCGAGCGCAACCGACGGCAGGCCGGCGCTTCGGGTTGCGGCCGAAGCGAGGCCCGCGCCGCTCACATTGAATGCGACGTCGGGGGTCGTTCGCGCGCCGGTGACGCGCGCGCTTCCGTTGACCTCTCCCTCGAGCCCGAGCCTCGGGGCGATGACGTTGGCGATGTCGAGCGGGAGACCAGCCAACTCGAGATCCAAGTCGAGCGTCTCGGAGACTTCTCCCTGTGCGGTGAGGCTTCCCTCTCCGATGCTCAGCCGAGTTGGCGACAGTGTCACTGCGCCGTCGGCGAAGGTGACGGTCGCCGGAGCGTCGAGCTTCGCCGACTGCGCGCCCTCGGCGAGCGAGAGCGTGTTGAGCGTCACAGAAAGGCCCGGACCGGTCCGGTCGAGTGATCCGGCGACTTCGGCGGCTGCTCCCCTCTCGAGGATCGCGACGGCGGAGAAGTCCATGCTCTCGCCATCGCCCGGAGTGGCGTCGAGCGTCGCTTCGCTCACAGCGACGCCGCCGGCCTCGAGGCCGGACATCGCCAGTCTGCCGTTCGCCATGGGCCGGGTCAGCGCATCTGTGACCACGAAGTCGATGTCCAGGTCAGCCAGAACCGCGCCCGCGGTCGCAAGATCGCTCGCCGTCCCTTCGATCGCGATGCGCTGGCCGCCGTCCGCGGAGTCCAGATCGAGTGTCGCCTGCACCGAGCCGGAGGCTTCAACGAGCGCGAGCGCCGCCAGGTTCGCGATGTCGGGCGCATCCACAGTCAGGCGTCCGTCAAAGGCCGATGTGCCGCGCGCGGTGATATCTCCCGAGACGCGGTTCTCGCCGACGCCGGCGACCAGCCCCTCGATCCGCCTCGTCTCGCCTTCAATCGTCACGGCGGCTTCGAGCGTGACGGGCTGGCCGTCCACGCTGCCCGAGCCGGCGATGCCGCCGGAGAAGTCCAGCCCGGCGAGACGTCCCTTCGCATCCAGCTCCAGCGACTCCAAGGGTCTTCCTGCGAGCGATCCCTCAGCCACCGCTGCGGTCAGCCTCACGTCTATGTCCCGCCCCACGCCCTTGGCGGACCCGATCGCCGCGACTCGGCCGGCAAGCCGGGGGTCGATCGTAGCGAGATCCTCGAGTGCGGCGTTGAAGCCGATGTCGGTGCCGCTCGTCGAAATGCGACCGTCGGAGGCGAAGCGTATCTGCGGGGTTTCGAACCGCAGTCCATCGACGCGGATCCCGGTCGCGTCACGCACCGCGCGACCGCCCAGAACCGACCGACCCGCGAGCACTGCGTCGAGCCGCGGTTCGCCGAGCGCCAGGTCCTCGGCCGTTCCGTCAAGCCTTAGGTCGAATGCGCCGGTCCTCGGGTCGGCGCCGCCCTCCGCGCGCAGATCGATCGAGCCACGGATTGGACGGTCAACCATCCCCGAAAACGCGCCAAGGTCGGCGACGGTCGCTGCGATGCGGCCGTCGAAGGCGAGCTCGTCCACAGCCCCGGTGGCGAAGAGCGTCACGCCCGCACCCGCGATCTGGACCTGGTGGACGTCCATGGGTGCGCCGGGGGGCAGCGCCACATCAACAAATAGGTCGATCCGATCACCCACAGCAGAGTCGATCACGGCTGCAGGGGCCCGAACGCCTGTCGCCACGCCCTCGACGCTGATAGTGACGTTGCGCACCGCCGGATCGTCGAGATTCTGCGCCAGCCCGCCGAGGGTGAAGGTCACATCCTCCATTTCGATGTCGCCGACGCGCAGCCTGTCGAGCGCCGCGTAGCCGTCCCATCGCTCCCCGGCTCCATACGACATGTAGATCTCCGCCGAATTCAGTGTCGTCGCAGCGCCCGGAGCCGGCAGGGTCACCGGGGGGCCTTGGGGATCGCCGAGGCTGCCGACCAGACTGAAGCGCCGCGGAAAGAAATCCTGTGTCGTCTCCAGATCGCCGCGCAGCGTCAGCGCCGCGGCTTCGATGTCGACCTCGTCCAGCCGCAATCCGCCGCCGGTCTTGCTCACGCCCGACACGCTGAGCATGGTCTCGCCGGCGAAGAAGTCACGATACTCGGCCGGGACTAGCGGCGACAGCTCTCCGGATATGTCCGCGTCGAAGCCCAGCCCATCCGCACGGCCGCGCAGGGCGACCGACCCACCGGCAATCCGCGCCCCGCCGGCGTCGAGTGAAAAACCGACGTCCACGTTGTCGATCGGCCCGGCGCCGCTCAGGCGAAGGTCGATCGCTGGTTCTCCTTCTATGCCCAGAAGCCCGGCGACGAGACCGCCCTGAGGCTCTTGTAGCTGTACGTTGAGGTCGAGTTCGCGCTGGTCGTTGGCGTAAGCCGCCGCCAGCGTCAGCGCTCCTCCTGGCGCATCCTGCCGGTTCACTTCTAGATCCGCGTCGAGCGCGCCATCCGCGAGTGTGAACGAGCCTCTGATCCCGAGGCGCGTTGCCTCTCCGAGCGCGTTCTCGTCGATCTCCAGCGTGCCCACCTCGATCGCTCGAAGATTGATCGCCACCGGGAGTTCCGGCAAGGTGAAAGGCTGCCGCGCCTCAAGCGTCGCCGGTGATGGCGGAACTTCTGGACGACGGAGCCACTCGATCCGCTCAGCCTTGAGCAGGTTGACATTGACCCGGCCGAGCAAGAGCGCCGAGCGCGTCCAGTCGATCTCGGAGTTGGTGATTTCGAGCCACGGCCCGATGTCGTCCGAAACGGTGATGCGCCCGATCGTCGCCTGCGATGACAGCAGGCCTGACACCTCCGAAAGCGTGATCTGGCGACCTGGGCCGGAGAGCTGGGTCTGCAGCAGATTGGCGAGCATTCCGTTCTCGCTCGTCGCGTCTGCGTCGTCGGTGGATTGGGCCAGCGCTGCCAGTCCAAGCAGCGCCAGTGCGCCGGCGATGAGTGCCAGGCGGCTCAAAACGCCTGCCCAATGCCAATGTAGAGCGCGATCGGGGCGTCCTCCGAGCGCGGGTTCAGCGGCGCGGCCAGATCGGCCCGCAAGGGACCAATGGCGGTGAAGTATCGGACGCCCAGCCCGGCGCCCGCTCGCAGGTCCGTCGCGCCGCTGAAGTCGGCGGTCTCGGTGACGTAGCCCACGTCGAGGAACCCGACCGCGCCGAAGCTCTCGTTGAGGCGCACGCGGATCTCGCCTGAGGTCTCAAGCAGACCCGCACCACCCACAACGCCGTCCTGGCCGTCGACGTCGGGGATCTCGACCCCGATTGAGCGATAGGCGTAGCCGCGCACGGAGCCGCCGCCGCCGGCGAAGAAGAGCAGGTTGGGTGGGCTTTCTTCGGGCGGGGGGCCGAGGAAGGTTCCGAGTTTCGCCCGGCCGGCCAGGACGAAGCGCGCGTCCTCGTCGACAGCGTAATACTTGCGTCCCTCCGCAGTCGCCACGGCTGCGGGATTCCCGTAGACGGCCTCATAAAGAGGCTGTGCCTCGCCGGCGAGGTAGTAGCCGCCGATTGCGTCTAGCGGATTGATGCGCCGTCGGTCGAATTCGCCCCGCGCCAGCAACGAGACGATGGCGAAGTCGCGGGTTCCGAAGTCGTCCTCGAAGCGGGACCGCGACGCCGTCAGGAAGATGTCTGCGTTTGCGCCCTGTCCGAAGCGGCGGCTGAACCCGATCTGGCCGGAGATCGACTGTTCCCAGTAGTTCTCGAGGTCGAGTTGCCGAGCGACAGCGCCGGCGATGAAATCAGTGTCGGGCGAATAGACCCCGGGCTTGGTGAAGGTCATGCCAAGATTGTAATTGTACTCTGTCGGATCGGTCGACACCAGCAGTTGCTCGATCGTGGCGTTGAAGCGGAGCCGCTCGGCGCGACCGAAGAGGTTGCGGTGTATCCAGAAGGCCTCGACGCCTAGCCCGTCGATGGTGGAGTAGGTGCCGCCGAAGCCGAAGGTCCGCGGGCGGCGATCCTCGACGGTGACCGTGAACGGGAGCATGCCGTCAGGGCCGAGTTCATCGGCCTCCTCGATACGGATCGACCGGAAGACACCGAGCCGGAACAGGCGGTCGCGCGCCGCGTCCACCGTATCGGGATCGTACTCCGTTCCAAGTTCCAGGCCAGTCATGTATTCGATGAACGCCGGATCGACCCGTTTGCTTCCGCTCACGCTGACCGGGCCGAAGAAAGCGACGCGATCCGGCTCGAGGGTGATCGTCACGTCGACCTCGTTGGTGCGATGGTCGGCGATGACGTCTCGTCCGGCCTCGCGGGCCTTGGCGTGCCCGAGTTGGCGCCACTGCTCGACCGCCAGCGCGCTCGCCGCGCCGATCACCCGGGCCTCCGCCGGCTCGCCGGACTCAAAGCCCACGGTGGCGGGGCCGGCCACCTCGTCGCCATATACCTGCCGAAAAGTAGGCGGGTTCACGAAGCCCGCTGCGCCAAAGCGGAAGAGCGGGCCGGGGTCGACCGTGATGACCATCGGCACGCTCGCGGGGAAGTCCACCGCCAGGGTCAGGTCGGCCACCTCGGCCCCAGCGGCGGTGATGCTGATCGCGCCGCCGTAACGGCCTTCGTTGTAGAGAGCGGCAAGGATCCGGCGATAGTCGCCCCGCGCGCGCGAAAGAAGCCCGCCCTTGCCGGCGGCCGGCTGCTCGCGCTGGAGCCATAGAGAGGACGCGTTCTCGACAGTCTTCTGCAGGTCACCGTCCCCGGTGACGCGGACCTCGACCGTGTAGGGCAGGGGATCGATGATGTCGATGCGGCCAGCTTCATCGTCGTCGCTGCCCCAGAGCCGGAAGCCGAACAGCTCGAACGCCGGAGCCGGCCCGCCCGCGCATAGCGCAAGGAGCGCCAGCGCTGCCGCTTGGACGCCGAACCTGCCGTAGCGCTTCATCGCTGGAACCCGCTCACCTCATCTTTTGTTGTTGACGCCACAGTAGCGGATTCTGGGAATCGCACAAGCGCGGCCGCGGCGGGATCGGGGCGCGACAAGGGCGGAAGCAGGCGCCGCGTCGGTCTGGACGCCGGCCTCAGCGCTCGCTTATGGAAGGAGTCCGGCGAAGCGCCGCCCTTCGAGCAGCGTTATCTTCACGATTTGCTGTCACCGGTTCGGCGCGGGGCGCCGCCGCGCGATGAGATAGGAGTTCCGACGATGGGCGACACCGCCAAAGACTCCGCCCCGGCGCGCAGGGGCGTCATTCTCGCCGGCGGATCGGGGACGCGGCTCTATCCGATCACGCATTCGCTCTCCAAGCAGTTGCTGCCGCTCTACGACAAGCCGATGATCTACTATCCGCTGTCGGTGCTGATGCTGGCGGGACTGCGCGAGATCGCGATCATCACCACGCCGGCCGACCGGGACCAGTTCCGTCGGTTGCTCGGCGACGGATCCGATTGGGGCATGGCCTTCACCTACATCACCCAGCCCAAACCGGAGGGGCTCGCGCAGGCCTACCTGCTGGCGGAGGAGTTTCTCGCCGGGGCGGCCTCGACGATGGTTCTCGGCGACAACGTGTTCTTCGGCCACGACCTGCCGGTGCTGCTGGCGCGGGGCGGGGCGCGGCCGCGGGGCGGCACGGTGTTCGGCTACCAGGTCCGCGACCCCGAACGCTACGGGGTGGTGGAGTTCGCGCCCGACGGCACTGCGCTTTCCATCGAGGAGAAGCCGGCGGTCCCGAAATCGAACTATGCCGTCACCGGCATCTACTTGCTCGACGGCGAGGCGCCGAACCGGGCGCGGGGGCTGCGGCCGAGCGCGCGGGGCGAACTGGAGATCGCCGACCTGCTCAACCTCTACCTGCGCGAGGGGCTGCTCGACGTGCAGCGCATGGGCCGCGGCTACGCCTGGCTCGACACCGGCACCCACGCGAGCCTGCTCGACGCCGGCAACTTCGTGCGCACCATCGAGGAGCGGCAGAACCTCAAGATCGGCTGTCCAGAGGAGATCGCCTTCTCGAAGGGCTGGATCGACGCCGCGGCGCTGCGCAGGCTGGCCGCGCCCTATCTGAAGACCGAGTACGGTCGCTACCTGGTGCGGGTCGCGGACGGGGCCGAGACGCGCCCGTAACACGCGTAACACGCGTGCAATTCCGGAAACATCATTGAAATCATTGACATTAATCTTCGTTAATGCCGCCCGTAACACACTTCGCGTCAGGCCGGCTCGAAGGTCATCGCCACGCCGTTGATGCAGTAGCGCAGGCCGGTCGGCGGCGGGCCGTCGGGAAAGACGTGGCCCAGATGGCTGCCGCAGGTGGCGCAATGCACCTCCGTGCGGGTCATGCCGTGGCTGGTGTCCGTCGAGGTTCCCACCGAGCCCTCGACCGGCGAGTGGAAGCTCGGCCAGCCGGTGCCGCTCTCGAACTTCACGCCGCCCTCGAACAGGGTCTCACCGCAGCCCGCGCAGGCGAAGGCTCCCGGCCGCTTCTCGTGCAGGAGCGCGCAGCTTCCCGGCCGCTCGGTGCCATGGCCGCGCATCACCCGGTACTGCTCGGGCGTGAGCCGCGTGCGCCACTCCGTGTCGGTGCGGGTCACCGGGAAGGTCTTCGAGTCGGTGGTCATTCTGCGCTCCCTGACGGACTTGCCATGGTATCTCTGCCTCAAGCGCGACAAATCAAGGGCGGATCAGGTCTCCGGCAGTGTCGTCGTGCGGAGGGCGGCGGTCAGCTGGTCCGTCAACGGCGGGCGGAACACCTGCATCCGTGCGAAGCCGGAAACCGTGAACGCCGGCGCGATCTCCAGAAGCCGCTGCGCCGTCGCCTCGGCGGCGTCGACCCGGCCAATGGTCACGAGGCCGACGATCAGGTAGGCGTAGGTGACGCTGAAGCGCGGATTGGCGCGGATGGCCAGTCTCGCACTCACGATCGCCTCCTCGAAGCGCCCGGCGAACAGGCTGGTGAGCGCCAGGGCGCACCACGGGTGGTAGTTCAGCGGGTCGTCGAGCGGGCTGAGGCGCAGCGCCTGCCTCGCGTGTGCGACCGCGCGGGCGTCATCTTCGTTGTGCGCGCTCACCAGCGCGCTGAAGCCGAGCGCGAGAGCGGAACTCCCGTTCAGCGCCAGCGCGCGGTCCAGCACCTCCGTCGCCGCATCGTAGTCCCGGGTGAGAATGGCGCGCACGAAGGCGGCCATGCTCATCGCCTGCGCATCGTCTGCGCCGGCGCCGAGGGCCGCGTCCGCGTGGGCCAGCGCCGCGATCCGGTCGTCCGGATCGAAGCCGTTGCGGAAGTAGCGCTGCTCCCGGCACCAGGCGGCGCAGCCATGGGCGGCGAGATACCCCGGATCGAGCCGGAGGGCCGCCTCGAGCAAACGCAGGGCCACATCGGCGTCGGCGCTGGTGTTGGCGAAGACGTGCGGCAGGCCGCGGAGGTAGAGGTCGTAGGCGTCGAAGTGCTCGGGCCGCCTGCGGCGCGCGCGGGCGATCTCGGCGCGGCGCAGCGTCGGTTCGATCACGCCGACGATCCGCTCGCAGAGTTGGTCCTGAAGGTCGAAGACGTCCTCTGCCGCGCCCTCGAAGCGATCCGCCCAGACGATGCCGCCCGAGTCGCCGTCAACGAGATGTGCGCTGATGCGCAGGCGCGCGCCCGCCCGCCGGACGCTTCCTTCGAGGAGGTAGCGGACGCCGAGCTCCGCGGCGATGGTCGACGCAGACTCGGCCCGGCCGCGGAAGATGAAGGACGAGTTCCGGGCGATCACCATCAGGCCCGCGATCCGTGAGAGGCTGGCGATGATGTCCTCAGCGAGGCCGTCGGCGAAATATCCATCGGCGCCGTCGCCGGGCGCAGAGAAGGGCAGGACTGCGATCGACGGGCCACTGGCGCTCCAGCAGGACACGCGACCCTGGCAGCGCCAGCCGGTAGCCACGCCGAGAAACGGTCTGGACCGTCGTGTGGCCATCGTCTCCGATCGCACGGCGGATCTCGTGCACGCACTGCACGAGGCTGTCGTCGGTCACAGCCGTTTCGGGCCAGACCGCCTCCATGAGTTCCGCCTTGCTGACCGGACGGTTCGCGTTGGCGATCAGGTGGCGCAGCGTCGCGAAGGTCTGCGGTCGCAGCATGACGGTCTCGCCGTCCGACCGTGTCAGGGTCTCCCCGATCAAGTCAACGACGACGCCGTTGAGCAAGGCCGTGGTCCCGGGCGTCTCCCCCATGTCTTGCCACCGAGCACGGCCGGCGCATTGGCCGCAAGAGATCATAGCATGGAAGTGAGGGGACTTCTTCCCCGTTGCGACGGAGGATTTCGGCGGGATTTCGGCGTTTTTTCGGAGCCCTTTCGTTACTCGGATCGGGCGAATCTGCTTTGCTTGAGCGGAGCCAAAGGAGGAACATGACATGCAACTCCACAGCCAACTCGCGCTCGTTGCCTGCCTTGGGACACTGGGATCCGGCCTGACAGCGGGGGAGGGCCCGGCGACGCTGCAGGGGGTCTTCTGCAACGCCGAGGCGCAGATCGATGCGACGATCGGGGCGATGCGCGCCGGCGCGCCGCCGCAGGTCGCGGTCGAGGCGGCCAACCGGGAAGCGATCGTGTGCAGCTACATCGATCGTCTCGGCTTCGTCGTCGAAGGCGTCGTCGCGCTGGCGGACGGCGGTTCCGGCCCCCTGACCAAGCACCGGGGCCTCCTGATCGGGGTCGTCGCCGGAGACCGGCTGCGGCCGGTCGCGCCGCCGGTCGAGGTCTTCTTCGTGACCCCCGACCGGGTCGTCGCGACGGCAGTGGAACGCGGCGCCTGAGTCCCGGAGCGGGGTTCAGGCCCGGATCAGGCCCATGTTCTCGAGCTTCAGGATCACCTGCTGGGCGCAGTAGTCGACGTCGAGGTTCTCGGTGTCGAGCTTGAGCTCGGGGGCGGACGGCTCCTCGTAGGGGTCGGAGATGCCGGTGAATTCCTTGATCTTGCCCTCGCGCGCCAGCTTGTAGAGCCCCTTGCGGTCGCGGCGCTCGCATTCCTCGATCGAGGTGGCCACATGGACCTCGACGAAGGCGCCGAAGGCCTCGATCTCCTCGCGCACCGCGGCGCGGGTGGCCGCGTAGGGCGCGATCGGCGCGCAGATGGCGATGCCGCCGTTCTTGGTGATCTCGGAGGCGACATAGCCGATGCGGCGGATGTTGAGATCCCGGTGCTCCTTGGAGAAGCCGAGCTCGGAGGAGAGGTTCTTGCGCACCAGATCGCCGTCGAGCAGCGTCACCGGGCGTCCGCCCATCTCCATCAGCTTGACCATCAGCGCGTTGGCGATGGTCGACTTGCCCGAGCCCGAGAAGCCGGTGAAGAACACCGTGAAGCCCTGTTCGGCGCGCGGCGGCTTGGTGCGGCGCAGCTCCTCGACCACGGTCGGGAACGAGAACCAGTCGGGGATCTCGAGCCCCTCCTGGAGCCGCCGGCGCAGCTCGGTGCCGGAGATGTCGAGGATGGTCATGCCTTCCTCGACCTCGTCGCGCGGCTCGTACTGGGCGCGTTCCTGCACGTAGACCATCTGCTTGAAGTCGACCATCTCGACGCCGATCTCGGCCTGGTGCTCGGCGAAGAGCGTCTGGGCGTCGTAGGGGCCGTAGAAGTCCTCGCCCTTCGAGTTCTTGCCGGGGCCCGCGTGGTCGCGGCCGACGATCATGTGGGTGCAGCCGTGGTTGGCGCGGATCAGCCCGTGCCAGACCGCCTCGCGCGGGCCGCCCATGCGCATGGCGAGGTTGAGCAGGCTGAGCTCGGTGGTTGAGGACGGATACTGGTCGAGCACCGCCTCGTAGCAGCGCACCCGGGTGAAGTGGTCGATGTCGCCGGGCTTGGTCATGCCGACCACGGGGTGGATCAAGAGGTTCGCCTGGGCCTCGCGGGCGGCGCGGAAGGTCAGCTCCTGGTGGGCCCGGTGCAGCGGGTTGCGGGTCTGGAAGGCCACGATCTTGCGCCAGCCGAGCTTGCGGAAAAGCGCGCGCAGCTCGTTGGGCGTGTTGCGCCGCGCCTTGAAGTCGTAGTGGACGGGCGGCTGGATGCCGGTGATCTGGCCGGCGACGTAGACCGGTCCGGCGCGGTGGTGCAGGAAGTTCACCGCCGGATGGGCGATGTCGTTGGCGCCGAAGACCTTCTCGGCCTCGCGCGCCTTGTCCGGCGTCCAGATCTCGCTCACCGACAGGATGGCGAGGATGACGCCCTCGGCGTCGCGCAGCGCGATGTCCTGCTCGGGCGCGATGGTCTCGGCGAACTTCTCGGACACGTCCAGCGTGACCGGGATCGGCCAGAGCGTGCCGTCGGCGAGGCGCATCTTCTCGACAACGCTGTCGTAGTCGGCCTCGCCCATGAAGCCCTTGAGCGGATGGAAGCCGCCGTTCATCAGCAGTTCGAGGTCGCAGACCTGCCGCTGCGTCAGATCCCAGGACGGAAGCTGCGCCGCCTCGACCTTGAGCTTCGCGGCGCTCTCGTAGGAGACGTAGAGTTCGGGGATCGGGGCGAGATTGGGCGCGGCCATAATGGCGGAAACCTTCGATACTGATTCGGACTGCGCCGGGTGTTAGCAGCGGGTCCGCAGGGGGTCAAAGCGCCGCGCCGACTATCAGGGTTAAGGCTGCGCTGCACTGCAACAAAGCCGCTGATGTGTGGCTTTTCAGCCGCGGAACGCCCGGCGCGCGTGCAGGACGCGGCCCAGCGCGGTCAGGATGCAGAGCCCCGCGAAGGCCCAAGCGAGCGGCGCGAAGGCTTGCGGCCAGAGACAGAGCGCGACGAAGAAGGCGATGGTCTCGCCGCCTTCGAGCAGGCCGCCGGAGTAGAAGAGGTTCTTGACCCCCTGCGCCTCCGTGCGGATCCCGCGCTTTTCCGCGAGGATCGCGAAGCCAAGGAAACTTGCGCCGTTGACGTAGAACGACAGCAGCAGCGCCGCGCCGGCGACCCCGTTGGCCGACGGGTCGTGCAGCACGAAGCCGAAGGGCACGGCGCCGTAGAAGGTGAAGTCGGCGGCGATGTCGAGAAAGCCGCCGAAGTCGGTGCGGCGCGTGGCGCGGGCGACCGCGCCGTCGAGCCCGTCGGCGAGGCGAGAGAGCCCGATCAGCGCCAGCGCCAGCCAGAATGCGCCCAGGGCCGCCGCGCCGGCGGCCGCGAGGCCGAAACCGAGGCCCGCCAGCGTCACGGCGTCCGCGGAGACCCCGCGCGCGGCGAGCCGCGCGCCGATCCGGTCGAGCGGCGGATCGATGATCCGGCGCAGCGCGGCGTCGAACATCCAGGCTTCCCGCCCGTGGCCCGCCTCAGCGGGCGGCGTGATCGGCGATGAGCGCGCGGGCGCGATCGACGAGCGCCGCGCCGTCGACGCCCTGGCCCGAGACCTCCGCGATCCAGCGGTCCACCACCGGTTCCAGCGCCGCGCGGAACGCCGCGGTCTCCTCGGGGCTCCAGACGACGTGCGCGTTGCCGTCCGCGACGATCTCGGCGATGGCCGCGTCGTCGGTCTCGCGCCAGACCGCGCCGAGCCGCGCGAGCCAGTCCGGGCCCGAGGCGTCCCGGAACGCCGCCTGGATGTCGGGCGGCAGGCTGTCCCAGCGGGCGCTGTTCATCGAGAGCTGGAAGACGAGGGTGCCGACGCGGTAGTCGTCGGTGCCCTCGATCTGGTAGTCGGTCTGGTCCTGAAGCTTCAGGGGCGCGGCCATCTCGAAGGGCAGGAGCGCGCCCTCCACCACGCCCTTGGCGAGCGCCTGCGGAAGGTCGGGCACCGGCATCGCCACCGGCGTCGCGCCGAGCGCCTCGATCGACCAGGCGCCGGTGCGCGAGGGAACCCGGAGCCTGACGCCGGCCAGGTCGTCCGGGGCGTGCACCTCGACGCCGGCGATCTGCACGGCGTTGCCGGCGTGCACGTGCAGGAACATCACCTCGAGCCCGGCGTAGTCCTGCGCGAGATCGGTGGGGAAGAGCTCGGCCATGGCGAGGTTGGTGGCGACGGGATCGTTGATGTGCACGTTGGGGAGCTCGAAGACCTCGCTGCGCGGGAAGAGCCCGGGCGTGTAGCCGTTGACCGTCCAGATCAGGTCGACGACCCCGTCGCGGGCCTGCTGCGCCAGTTCGGGGGGGCGGCCGCCCAGCGTCATCGAGGGATAGATCTCGATCTTCACCCGCCCGCCGGAATTCTCCTCGACCGCCCGCGCCCAGGGCTCGAGGGTCTCGGTCTGGGTCGGCGTGTCGGGGCCGAGGAAATGGTGGAGCTTGAAGGTGTAGTCCTGGGCCCGCGCGCCGGGCGCCAGCGCCAGGGCGAGCGCGGCGGTCGCCGCAAGTCCGAGCAGTCCGCGCATCATCCCTCTCCCCGATCCGGTGGACGCGGGGCCATGCATAGTTGCGCGCGCGCCCCACCGCAATCGTAGGCGGCGCAGGGCGCTGGACAAGGCGGCCGGGCGGGCGGAAGCTGCCAGCCATGAGCCAGGACGCGGCAGGCCGGATGCGGGCGGAGATCGCCGGGCGGCGCGAGGACCTCGCGGCGCTGACGCAAAGCCTCGTGCGGGTGCCGACCGTCAATCCGCCGGGCGAGAACTACCGGGCGATCTGCGAGATGATCGCCGCGCGGCTGGCGGCGTCGGGCTTTGACTGCCAGTTCCTGCGCGCGGAGGGCGCGCCGGGCGACAGCGACCGGCATCCGCGCTGGAACCTCGTCGCCCGGCGCGCGGGCGCGCGGCCCGGGGACTGCGTGCACTTCAACGGCCACACCGACGTGGTGGAGGTGGGGCAGGGCTGGACGGTCGATCCCTTCGCGGGCGTGTCTGTGCGACGGGCGCGTCTACGGGCGCGGGGCCTGCGACATGAAGGGCGGCATCGCGGCGGCGATCGTCGCGGTCGAGGCGTTCCTCGCGGTGCGGCCCGACCACGCGGGCGCCATCGAGATCTCGGCCACCGCCGACGAGGAGACCGGCGGCTACGGCGGCGTCGCCTGGCTGGCGGAGCGGGGTTACTTCGATCCCGCGCGCGTGCAGCACGTCATCATCCCCGAGCCTCTCAACAAGGACCGGGTCTGCCTCGGCCATCGCGGGGTCTGGTGGGCGGAGCTCGAGACCTTCGGGCGCATCGCCCACGGCTCGATGCCCTTCCTCGGCGACTGCGCGGTGCGGCACATGGGCGCGGTGATCGCGGAGATGGAGGCGAGCCTCTGGCCGGCGCTGGCCGATCGCCGCACCGCGATGCCGGTGGTCCCGCCACAGGCGCGGGCCTCGACGCTCAACGTCAACTCGCTGCACGGCGGCCAGGCCGAGCCCGAGCCGGATTTCACCGGCTGGCCGGCGCCGGTGGTGCCCGACCGCTGCCGCATGGTGATCGACCGCCGCTTTCTCGCCGAGGAGCGGCTCGAGGAGGTGCGCGCCGAGTTCGACGCGACCGTGCGCCGGGCAGCCGTGCGCCGCGGGTTCCGCTACGAGATCCGCGAGATGCATTCGGTGCTGCCGTCGATGACCGACCGCGACGCGCCGGTCGCCCGCGCGCTCGCCGCGGCGATGCGCGCGACGCTCGGGCGCGCGCCCGAATACGTGGTCTCGCCGGGCACCTACGACCAGAAGCACATCGACCGGATCGGGCGGCTGAAGAATTGCGTCGCCTACGGGCCGGGAATACTGGACCTCGCCCATCAACCGGACGAATATGTCGCGGTGGACGACATGGTCGACGCGGCGACGGTGATGGCGCTGGCGCTGGCCGATCTGCTCGGCGACGCGGAGACGGCGAAAGACACGGCGAAACAGGGAGGGGCGCGCGACGCCGGAGACGGCCGCGCCGGGAGATCGACATGAAGCACATCCTCGCGGCCCTCGCGCTTGGGCTCTCGGCGCTGGCGGCGCCGGCGCTGGCGCAGAAGACCGACATCGTGGTCGGCATGCAGCTCGAGCCGCCGAACCTCGACCCGACGGCCGGCGCGGCGGCGGCGATCGACGAGGTGGTCTACGCCAACGTCTTCGAGGGGCTGACGCGGTTCGGCCCCAACGGCGAGATCCTGCCCGGGCTCGCCGAGAGCTGGGAGATCGCCCCGGACGGGCTGTCCTGGGTGTTCAACCTGCGCGAGGGCGTGACGTTCCACGACGGGCTGCCGCTGACCGCCGAGGACGTGGTGTTCTCCTTCGACCGGGCGATGGCGGAGGAGTCGACCAACGCCCAGAAGCAGCTCTTCGCCGGCATCAACGAGGTCACGGCGATCGACGACGCGACCGTCGAGATCGGTCTCGACGCGGTCAACGGCTCGCTGCTGTTCAACCTCGCCTGGGGCGACGCGGTGATCGTCTCGCCGGCGAGCGCGGAGACCAACGCCACCAACCCGGTCGGCACCGGGCCGTTCCGGTTCTCCAACTGGGTGCAGGGCGACCGGGTGGAGCTGGTGCGCAACGACGACTACTGGGGCGAGGCGCCGGCGCTGGAGAAGGTGACGTTCAAGTTCATCTCCGAGCCGACGGCGGCCTTCGCCGCGCTGATGGCCGGCGACGTCAACGCCTTTCCGGTGTTTCCCGCGCCCGAGAACCTCGCCCAGTTCGAGGCCGACCCGCGCTTCTCGGTGATCGTCGGCTCGACCGAGGGCGAGACGATCCTCGCCATGAACAACGCCCGCGAGCCGTTCGACAAGCTCGAGGTCCGGCGGGCGGTGGCGCAGGCCGTCGACCGGCAGGCGATCATCGACGGGGCGATGTTCGGCTACGGCACGCCGATCGGCAGCCACTTCGCGCCGCATCACCCTGCCTATGTCGACCTGACCGCGATGTCGTCGTACGACCCCGAGGCGGCGCGGGCGCTGCTCGCCGAGGCGGGCTATCCGGACGGGTTCTCGACGACGCTGCACCTGCCGCCGCCGTCCTATGCGCGGCGCGGCGGCGAGATCGTCGCGGCGCAGCTGCGCGAGATCGGGATCGAGGCGGAGATCGTCAACGTCGAATGGGCGCAGTGGCTCGAGCAGGTGTTCAAGGGCAAGGACTTCGGCCTGACCATCGTCAGCCACACCGAGCCGATGGACATCGGCATCTACGCCCGCGACGACTACTACTTCGGCACCCACGACCCGGTGATGCGGCGCTGATGGCCGAGCCTCAACGAGTATATCCGACCCCGAGGACCGCAACGAGATCCTGCGGGCGGCGCAGAAGCACGTCGCCGAGCAGCAGGTCAACGCCTTCCTGTTCCAGCTCGCCAAGACCGGCGTCGCCGACGCGAAGATCGAGGGGCTCTGGGAGAACTCGCCGACCCAGGCCAACGACATGACCGGGGTGCGCTGGACGGAGTGAGGGGCGGCGCCGGGCGCGGCGTCAGGGCGGGCGTCCCGGCAAATCCGGCCGGTTTGTCCGCGCGCGGACAAAAGCCAAGCCATTGATTTCGTTGGAATCGAGGGCGCCGAATTTACCGGATCGAAAGCGATTTCGGGCGCGTGTCCGCGCCCCGCTCGAACGGCGAGCCGGGTCAGGCGGCCGGGGCGCGGCGCCTCCGCGCCGCCGCCAGCGCCCCGAGCGCGCCGACGAGCAGCAGGCCGGCGGCGGGGAGGGGGACCACGGTGGCGGTCACGAGATTCTGGGACTGAGCCGAGTCCGCTGTCGTTTTCAAGAAAAAAGGAGATTGTACTTCTTTCCACTATTGTAGGAAAGCGCGGCGCTCAAAAAGTTGTTGGCGGTAGTGCTTACGCTAGAAACTACGTCGAAGACATTTTCCTTAACATTTCGCGTCCCGCTAGTCGTTTTTCGAAAACAGCCTCCCAGAGAGCAAGCCCGAACGCGGCCCACTGGCGTTTGTTGAAATGATCCCCATACGAGGAGTCATAGAGGTATTTGGATCAGAAGCCGCTTGCGATTGGTTCGCCAGACACTGTATGTTGGTCACGTCAAAATGCGAGCGCCTGCAGGCCATTCACTGGTGGTTAGCCGCTCGAATAGCTGACGCTCTGGCGGTTGTGATTGACGTTGATGCCATATCGGTCGAACGGTTGGTGTGTTCTGTATTCTTGCGCCATCGTCGTAAGGAGTCCAAGACAGAACGCCTGAGAAACCGGTGCCGAGACCCAGAGCGTTGGTCGCGTCCGTCATCCTGAACGACACCGGAGTCTGATCCGTCGTGGTAGCCGGAGGATGTCGACGCGACGTTGATCTGGTTGCCACACCTGACCATGTGTCCCGAAGAGTACTGAAGAATCGCCGCCGAAGCGCTCGACGTGCACAGCGCAAGCACAGACGCCGCGACCGCCGATTTCAAGAATGTCATGTCCCGTCCCCTCCACGCTCCGGCTTTATCGAATCGCCGGAGACTGATCCGAAAAGCGTAGGCACGCGACCCGTGCTCCGGCAAGCGGAAAACCGCCTGCCGGCGGCGTGACGGAACGATTTCCGCGCCCGGCCGCGACCATGGCGACGACCGGCGGGCTGGCGCTCAATCCAGGGGCGCGCCCGCCCGCGCCGCGGCCGCGGGCGGGCGAATCGCCGCGCGCGCTGGCCTTCGCCGCGGCGCTCGCATACCGTGCGGCGGCGCAATTCCGGGGACCGCCGCCGCTTCATGCTTCGCTACGCCCTGACCCGACTGGTCTCGCTCGGCCTCAGCCTGATCGTCGCCAGCGCGGCGATCTTCACGGTCATCGAGATCGTGCCCGGCGACCCCGCCTCCTACATGCTGGGCATGAACGCCAGCCCCGAGACGGTGGCGGCGCTCCGCACCGAGCTCGGCCTCGATGCGGGGCCGCTGGCGCGCTATCTCGACTGGGTCGGCGGCATGCTGCGGGGCGATTTCGGGGTGAGCTACACCTACCGCACGCCGGTGGCGGACATGGTCGCCGACCGGCTCTGGGTGTCGCTGCCGCTGGCGCTCTACGCGCTGGCGCTCTCGACGCTGATCGCGTTTCCGGTGGGCTTTCTCGCGGCGGCCAACCGGGGGCGGGCGGTCGATGTCGGCGCGATGGGCGCCACGCAGCTTGGCGTCGCGGTGCCGAACTTCTGGTTCGCGATGATCCTGGTGCTGGTCTTCGCGGTGAACCTGCAATGGTTCTCGGCGGGCGGCTTTCCCGGCTGGCGGGCGGGGTTCTGGCCGGCGATCAAGGCGCTGACCCTGCCGGCGATCGCGCTGGCGCTGCCGCAGGCGTCGATCCTGGCGCGGGTGATGCGCTCGGCGCTGATCGACACGCTCGGCGAGGACTTCATCCGCACGGCGCGCGCCAAGGGGCTGTCGCGCGGCCAGGCGCTGCGCCGGCATGCGCTCCGGAACGCGCTGATCCCGGTGCTGACCATCATCGGGCTGCAGTTCTCGTTCCTGCTGGCCGGCGCGATCATCATCGAGAACGTCTTCTACCTGCCCGGCCTGGGGCGGCTGATCTTCCAGGCGATCTCGAGCCGGGACCTGATCGTGGTCGAATCGGTGGTGATGCTGCTGGTGTTCGCGGTGATCGTCGTCACCTTCCTCGTCGATCTCGCCTACGCCGCGGTCGACCCGCGGCTGCGCCGGCGCGGCTGATGCGGGCGCTTCTCCTCGGCGCGGGGCTGGCGCTCGTCTTCGTCGCGGCGGCGCTCGTTTCCTTCGTCTGGACGCCCTACGACGTGGCGGCGCTCGACATCGCCGGCAAGCTGCAGCCGCCGTCGGCCGCGCACTGGTTCGGCACCGATCATTTCGGCCGCGACGTGTTCTCGATGATCATGGTGGGCGCGCGGGTGTCGATCGCCGTGGCGCTGGTGGCGGTCGGCATCGGCATGGGGCTCGGCGTGCCGCTCGGCCTCGCCGCCGCGGCGCGGCGCGGGAGCTGGCTCGACGAGATCGTGATGCGCGGCAACGACCTGGTGTTCGCCTTCCCGTCGCTGCTGATCGCGGTCCTGATCACCGCGGTGTTCGGGCCCTCGGCGCTCAACGCCATCATCGCCATCGGCATCTTCAACATCCCCGTGTTCGCCCGGCTGACGCGCGGGCGCGGCGCTGTCGCTCTGGACGCGCGACTTCGTGCGCGCGGCGCGGGTGGCGGGCAAGGGCGCGGCGCGGATCTCGGTCGAGCACATCCTGCCCAACATCGCCAACCTGCTGATCGTGCAGGGCACCATCCAGTTCTCCCTGGGCATCCTCGCCGAGGCGGGGCTGTCCTACGTCGGGCTCGGGGCGCAGCCGCCGACGCCGTCCTGGGGGCGGATGCTGGCGGAGAGCCAGACGATGATCTCCTTCGCGCCGTGGCTGGCGCTGTTTCCCGGCTTCGCGATCGTGCTGACCGTGCTGGGGCTCAACCTGATGGGCGACGGGCTGCGCGACCTGCTCGACCCCCGCATCCGGCGGGCGCGGGCGTGAGCCTGCTCGAGGTCCGCGGCCTGACGCTGGCGATCCACGGCGACGCCGATCCTGCGCGGCGATCGATCTCGACGCGGCGCCCGGCGAGATCACCGGGCTGATCGGCGAGAGCGGCTCGGGCAAGTCGATGACCGCGCTGGCGGTCATGGGTCTGCTTGCCGGGCGGGGCGGAGACGGAGGGTCGGATCCTGCTCGAGGGCGACGACCTGATGGCGCAAGTCCGAGGCGGCGATGTGCGACGTGCGCGGGCGCGCCATCGGCATGGTGTTCCAGGAGCCGATGACCGCGCTCAACCCGCTCCAGAGCATCGGCGACCAGGTCTCCGAGACCGTGCGCGTGCATCACGCCGCCGGTCGGGCGGAGGCGGCGCGCATCGCCCGCGAGACCCTCGACCGGGTGGGCCTGCCCGCCGCCGAGTTCCCGCTGTCGCGCTATCCGCACGAGCTCTCCGGCGGTCAGCGGCAGCGGGTGGTGATCGCCATGGCGATCGCTCTGCGCCCGAAGCTGCTGATCGCCGACGAGCCGACCACCGCGCTCGACGTCACCACCCAGGCGGCGATCCTGACGCTGATCCGGCGGCTGGTGGACGAGGACCGCATGGGGCTGCCTCCTGATCACCCACGATCTGGCGGTGGTCGCCGACGTCGCCGACCGGCTGGCGATCATGCGGGCGGGCGAGATCGTCGAGCGCGGGGCGACGGCGGCGGTGTTCCGCGAGATGCGCCATCCCTACACCCGGGCGCTGTTCGCCGCCTCCGCGCACCGTCCCGACCGCGCCGCGCCGCCGGCGCGCGCGCCGCTGCTCGAGGTCGAGAACCTGCGCCGGAGCTATCCGCTCGGCGCGCGCGCGGCTCTTCGGGCCGCGGCGGGTCTTCGAGGCGGTGCGCGGGTCAGCTTCACGCTGCGCCACGGCGAGAGCCTCGGACTGGTGGGCGAGTCGGGTTGCGGCAAGTCGACGCTGACCCGGGCGATCCTCGGGCTCGACCCGCTGCAGGGCGGATCGGTGCGCATCGAGGGCGCGGAGGTGCGCGCCGGCGAGGCGATGCCGCGCGGCCTGCGCGCCAAGATGCAGGTGGTGTTCCAGGATCCCTACGGCAGCTTCAACCCGCGCCACCGGGTGCGGCGGCTGGTGACCGAACCGTTCCATCTGCTCGACGAGCCGCCGCGCGGCGCGGCGCGGCGGGCGGCGGTCGAGAGCGCGCTGGCCGACGTCGGGCTGTCGCCGTCCGACGCCGACAAGTTCATCCACGAGTTCTCCGGCGGCCAGCGCCAGCGCATCGCCATCGCCCGGGCGCTGATCATTCGCCCGAAGCTGATCATCCTCGACGAGGCGGTCTCGGCGCTCGACGTGCAGGTGCGCGCCCGCATCCTCGACCTGCTCGCCGATCTCTCCGGGCGCTACGGTCTGTCCTACCTGTTCATCAGCCACGACCTGACGGTGGTGCGCGCCATCACCGACCGGGTGATGGTGATGCGGCTCGGCGAGATCGTCGAGGAAGGGCCGACCGAGGCGGTGCTCGACGCGCCGAGACATCCCTACACCCGGGCGCTGGTCGCGGCGGCGCCGGTCCTGGAGTTGAGCGCATGACCGATTTCGAGCATCCGGCCGATCGCTGTTTCATCGCCGGCGACTGGGTTGCGCCGCGGACCGGCGAGACCCTTCCGGCCGAGGACCCCTCCGACGGCACCGAGTTCGCCCGCATCGCCGCCGGCGGGGCGGCGGATGTCGACGCCGCCGTCGAGGCCGCCCGCGCCGCGCTCGACGGCGCGTGGGGGCGGGCGACGGCCGCCGAGCGGGGTCGGGCGCTGGCGCGGCTCGGGCGGCTGGTGGAGAGCCGGGTGGAGGATCTCGCCCGGCTCGAGGCGCGCGACGTCGGCAAGCCGCTGAGCCAGGCGCGGGCGGATGCAGCGGCGCTGGGGCGGTATCTCGAGTTCTACGGCGGGGCCGCCGACAAGATGATGGGCGCGACCATTCCCTATCTCGACGGCTACACCGTCTACGCGCTGCGCGAGCCGCACGGGGTGACGGGACACATCATCCCTTGGAACTATCCGATGCAGATCATCGGGCGTTCGGTCGGGGCGGCGCTGGCCGCCGGCAACGCCTGCGTGCTGAAGCCGGCCGAGGAGGCGTGCCAGACGGCGCTCGCCTTCGCCGCGCTCGCCGCCGAGGCGGGTCTGCCGTCGGGGGCACTCAACGTTGTGCCCGGCCTCGGCGAGACCGCCGGCGCGGCGCTGGCCGCGCATCCGGGCGTCGAGCACCTGAGCTTCACCGGCTCGGTGGCGGTCGGGCGCGCGGTGCAGGCGGCGGCGGCGGGCCACGTCGCGCCGGTGACGCTCGAGCTTGGCGGCAAGTCGCCGCAGCTGGTCTTCGCCGACGCCGATCTAGACGCCGCGCTGCCGTTCCTGGTCGGGCCCGGCGTGCAGAACGCCGGCCAGACCTGCTCGGCGGCGTCGCGCATCCTCGTCGAGCGCGCCGCGTTCGATCGCGTGGCCGCCGCGATGGGCGCGCGCTACGACGCGATGGTGGCCGCCCCGGCGCTGGCCGACCGCGACCTCGGGCCGCTGATCTCGGCGCGGCAGAAGGCGGTCGTCGAGGGGTATCTGGCGCAGGGCGTCGGGCTCGAGGCGCTCGGTCGCGGGACCGTCGCGGCGGACGCGCCGCCGGGCGGGCACTACCTGGCGCCGGCGCTGCTCGCCTGTCCCGATCCCGGCCATGTTCTCGCGCGCGAGGAGATCTTCGGGCCGGTGCAGGTGCTGATTCCCTTCGAGGACGAGGAGGACGCGGTCGCCATCGCCAACGGGACGGGCTACGGGCTCGTGGCCGCGGTCTGGACCCGCGACGGCGCCCGGGCGATGCGGCTGGCGAAACGGCTGCGCGCCGGTCAGGTGTTCCTCAACAACTACGGCGCCGGCGGCGGGGTCGAGTTGCCGTTCGGCGGCGTCGGGCTGTCGGGGCACGGCCGCGAGAAGGGCTTCGAGGCGCTCTACGGCTTCACCCGGCTCAAGACCGTCGCGGCGCTTCACGGCTGACAAAATCAATAAACCGAGTATGATGATTTCAGGGAGGACGAAATCATGAAAGACGAGCTGAACGACGAACGCCCGGACGCGCGCGACGGCGCCGACCGCCGCGGCTTTCTCCAGGGCGCGAGCCTCGCGGCGATGACCGCGGCGGTGGGCATGACCATTCCGTTCCACCGCAACCTGCGCGACGGGTTCATCCCGGCCGCCTTCGCCCAGGACGACCCGCTCGCGGGCAAGACCGGCCTGGTGCTGCTCAGCGACCGGCCGGTGAACGCCGAGACGCCGCCGGAGCTGCTCGACGACGACATCACCCCGACGGACCGGCACTTCATCCGCAACAACGGCGCGATCCCGGAGAACATCGATCCCGAGGGCTGGACGCTGACCATCGACGGTCTGGTGGACAACCCGCTGACGCTGTCCATCGCCGATCTGCGCGAGCAGTTCGAGGTGGTGACGCTGGCGCTGACGCTGGAGTGCGGCGGCAACGGCCGGGCGTTCTTCGACCCGCCGGCCAGCGGCAACCAGTGGACCTATGGCGCGGTGGGCTGCGCCGAATGGACCGGCGTGCGGCTGAAGGACGTTCTCGAGAAGGCCGGCGTGCAGTCGAACGTCATCTACACCGGCCACCACGGCGCCGACACGCACCTGTCCGGCGACCCCGACAAGACCGCGATCTCGCGCGGCCTGCCGATCGGCAAGGCGATGGCCGACAACGTGCTGGTGGCCTTCGGCATGAACGGCGCCGACCTGCATCCGCAGAACGGCGCGCCGCTGCGCCTCGTCGCGCCGGGCTGGCCGGGCTCCTGCTCGCAGAAATGGCTGACCCGGATCGAGCTGCGCGACGTTGTGCACGACGGCGAGAAGATGGGCGGCGACAGCTACCGGGTGCCGGCCTATCCGGTGGCGCCCGGCGACGAGGTGCCGATCGAGGACTTCGAGATCATCGAGCGCATGCCGGTGAAGTCGATCATCACCTTTCCCGCGAACGACGCCGCGCCGGTGGCCGAGACCGAGGTCCGCGGCCACGCCTGGTCGGGGGACCGGACCATCGACCGCGTCGAGATCTCCATCGACTTCGGCGCCAGCTGGACCGAGGTCGAACTCGATGCGCCGATCAACGACGGCGCCTGGCAGAACTGGCGCACGACCGTGGTCTTCCCGCAGCCGGGCTACTACGAGGTCTGGGCGCGGGCGACCGACAGCGAGGGGGTGACGCAGCCCTTCGGCATCGCCTGGAACCCCAAGGGCTACCTCAACAACTCCATGCATCGCGTGGGGCTCAGGGTTGCCTGATCCGGGGCGGCGGCTGTGGCTCGCGGCGGCGGCTCTGGCCGTCGGCGCGGGCGCGGCGGTGGCGCAGGATCGCGCCGACAGCGAGTATGGCCTTCTGGCGGAGGGCGAGGGCGTCGAGGAGACCTACTACGCCTGCACCGCCTGCCATTCGGAGATGATCGTCGCCCAGCAGGGCAAGACCCGCGAGGGCTGGGACAAGCTGCTGGTGTGGATGGTCGAGAACCAGGGCATGCCCGAACTCGAGCCGGTGGAGCGCGACACGATCCTCGACTACCTCGCCGCCCACTACAACACCGACCGGCCGAACTTCCCGCGGCGGTGACCACCTCGCCGCCGGCCCCTTGCGCCGCGGCGGGGCATCTCGCAATCTCCGGCGCAACGAAAGAAAGGGGAGGCGGCGATGCGGCTTGAGGGAAAACGGGCGCTGGTCACCGGCGGAGCGTCGGGATTCGGCCAGGCGATCGCAGCGGCCTTCGCGGCGGAGGGCGCGAAGGTGATGATCGCCGACATCGACGCGGAGGCGGCCGAGCGCGAGGCGGCGGCGCTCGGAGTGCCGGCGGTGGTCGCCGACGTGGGCGAGGCGTCCGGCGTCGCCGCGATGACCGAGGCGGCCTTCTCTGGTCTCGGCGGGCTCGACATCCTCGTCAACAACGCCGGCGTCACCCATCCGCCCGGCCCGCTCGAGGAGGTCTCGGAGGAAGATTTCGACCGGGTGCTGCGGGTGAACGCAAAGTCGGTCTACCTCACCGCCCGCCAGGTCGTGCCGCGCATGAAGGCGGCGGGGTCGGGGGTGATCCTCAACATCGCCTCCACGGGCGGGCTCTCGCCGCGGCCCCGGCTCAACTGGTACAACGCCTCCAAGGGCTGGATGATCACCGCCAGCAAGACCATGGCGGTCGAGCTCGCCCCGTCGGGGATCCGGGTGAACGCGATCTGCCCGGTCATGGCGGAGACGCCGCTGCTCCCGGCCTTTCTGGGCGAGGACACGCCCGAGGTGCGGGCGAAGTTCCGCGCCACCATTCCGCTCGGCCGGTTCGCCCTGCCCGCCGACATCGCCGCCGCCAGCGTGTTTCTCGCCTCCGACGAGGCGGGGATGATCACCGGGGTCGCGCTCGAGGTCGACGGCGGCCGCTGCATATGATGCGACCCGGCCCGCGGAACCTCGTCACTGACGTGACGGGGATCCTGGTGGGCAACGCCGAGGACGCGCGGCTGAAGTCCGGGGTGACGGTGGTGACCTCCGACAGGCCCTTCGTCGCGTCGGTGGACATCCGCGGCGGCGCCCCGGGCACGCGCGAGACCGACCTGCTGGCCCCGGGGCGGCTGGTTCCGGCGGTCGATGCGCTGGTGCTCTCGGGCGGCTCGGCCTTCGGGCTCGAGGCGGCGTCGGGGGTCGCGGACGCGCTGCGCGAGGCGCGGCGCGGCTTTCGCGCGGGCCCCGCCGTGGTGCCGATCGCGCCCGCCGCGATCCTCTTCGATCTCGCCAATGGCGGCGACAAGGCCTGGTCGGACAACCCCTACGGCGCGCTCGGCCGCGCCGCGCTCGCCGCCGCCGCCGCCGACTTCGAGACCGGCAGCGCCGGGGCGGGAACCGGCGCGCTCACCGCCACGCTGAAGGGCGGGCTGGGATCGGCGTCCTTCGTGCTCGAGGGCGGGATCACCGTGGGCGCGCTGGTCGCGGTCAACGCCATCGGCGGGGTCACGGCGCCGGGCGGCCGGCGGTTCTGGGCGGCGCCCTTCGAGGTCGGGGGCGAGTTCGGCGGCCTTGGCCCGCCGGCCGGGGCCGTCGCGCCCTTCACGCCGCGCCGGCTCAAGCCCGGAAGCTACGGCGCGCTGGGGGCGACCACGCTGGCGATCGTGGCCACCGACGCGGCGCTCGACAAGACCCAGGCCCGCCGCATGGCCGAGGTCGCCCATGACGGCATGGCGCGCGCCATCGTTCCCGCCCATACGCCCTTCGACGGGGACCTGGTGTTCGCTGCCGCGACCGGGCTCTTCGCCGGAGGCGGCCCCGCGACGCCCGATCTGGAGATGGAGATCGGCCACGCGGCCGCGCTCTGCCTTGCGCGCGCCATCGCCCGCGCCGTTCACGGGGCGACGCCGGCGCCGGGTGACCTGCTGCCCTGCTGGGCTCAGCTCTCCGACTGACCGGCGGGCTCGAGGGCTGCGCCGCCGGGCGCCGCGCCGCCGCCGTCGTCGGCGGGGTCGGGCTGGGGCTCGGCTTCGGACGGATGCGGTGGGAGCGCCGCGCCAAGGGCGCGGGCGACATGGGCGGCGAGCCGGGCGTCGGGCGCGGTGGCGAGCTTGACCACCTTGGCGTCGCGGTAGGCGCCCAGCCGGGCGGTGGCGACGATGGCGGCGCGGCCGCCGGGCTGGGGTAGGGCGAGTCGCACCTCCTCGGTGGCGCGGCTCGGGATCTCGATCACCTGGCCGACCTCGAGCGCGCGGACCGCGGCGAGGCTCATGCGCTGGCTGTGGAGCACCGCGTCGAGCGGCACGCGCGCCGCGGCCGCGGCCCGGCGCATGTGGGCCCGCCAAAGGTCGGAGGGACGTTCCCGCGGCAGGATCGGCGGCCCCGAGGCGGCGCCGGCGCGCAGCGCGTCGATCGCCGAGAGCGGCAGCACGACGAGGAACTGGCCCTTGCGCCCCGCAGCGCCGAGCCGGAGGGCGAGGCCGAAGACGAGCGCGTCGGCCGTCTCGGGGGCGATGCGCAATTGCGCGAGGCTGCGCCGCTGCTCGCGCAGCGTCAGGGCGCCGGCGACCGGCAGGCCGAGCCCGGCGGAGAGCGCGTCCGCAAGCGCCTCGGTGGCCGCCGCCAGATGCAGCCGGCACAGCGTCATGTCGATCTCCGTCAGCGGCCGCTCGGCGAACGCCGGCGCCGCGGCGGGATCGCCGCCCATGGTGAGGTCGACGAGGTGATCGACCAGTTCGGGGGTCGCCGCGATCAGCCCCTGGGTCTCGGCGCCGGCGACCGAGACGACGCCGATCATCGAGGCCGCGGTGATCGGGCGCGTCGCGTCCGAGAGGCGCGAGACCATGGCCGCCGACAGCGAGGCCTCGACGTCGCAGCGCACGATGGGACGCAGCCGGTCCTCCACGCTGCGCGCCAGCGTCTCGCCGGCGCCGCCGGGATCGGAGAGCGGCGACCGGGCGACGGCGCCATGCCGGAGCTTGCGGTTGAGGGCGCTTTCGTCTGCGGGCATGCGGGGTCCGGGGATCAGGTGCGCCGGCAGTCTTCGCGGCCAATGGTTGCCAAAGCCTGAACGGGGCGTGGCCAATTTGGGGCAAATGCCCGGCCTTCTGTGCCGGCTCGGGGGGCCGGCGGTAACCCGGAGTTCAGCTTTGTCCGCCTATCTCGTCCCGGGTCGGGGGACTTGGGCATGGACAGCAGCAAATCCGGACGCGTCGTCATCATCAGGCGCAAGAAGGTCGTCGCCGGCGGCCATCACGGCGGCGCCTGGAAGGTGGCCTACGCCGACTTCGTCACCGCGATGATGGCGTTCTTTCTCCTGATGTGGCTGCTGAGCGTCACCGACGAGGAGACCCGCATGGGCCTGGCGGACTATTTCAGCCCCACCATTCCCATCCACAACAGCCGCGGCGGCGGCGACGGGCCCTTCGACGGCGACAGCATGTTCGTCCAGGACGTGCTCGCCCGGGACGAGACCGGCCAGCAGGGGGATCCGAAGGTGCTCGAGGAGATCGGCGCCGCGGACGAGAGCCTCTGGGAGATCGAGGCCCGGCTGCGGAGCGGCGCCGACAGCGGCGACGCGCTCGAGGCAGATCCGCTGCTCAAGCACATCCGCACCCGGCTCACGGACGAGGGTCTGATCGTCGAGATCTTCGACATCGACGGCTCGCCGCTCTTTGACGGCGACACCGCCCGGCCCAACCCGATCCTCGACAGGCTGCTCTCCATGATCGGTCGCGTGCTCGCCTCCACCGAAAATCCGGTGGCGATCAGCGGTCATCTTGCGACGCCGGACGTCGGGCCGGCGCGGGGCGAGCCCTGGGCGCTGTCCACGGAGCGGGCCCAGCTCGCCCGCCAGCTCGTCGTGGCCGGCGGCGTGGAGGACGCGCGCATCGCGCGGGTGGCGGGCCACGCCGACCGCAAGCCCTCCTACGAGCAGGCCGACGACCTGCGCAACCGCCGCATCGAGGTGACGCTCCTGCGCAGCTTCGACCGCTGACGCCGCTGGAGGTGGGCGTCGAGCGTTAGCGGGATCTTAAGTCCCCGCCGCCATTGATGGCCGCCGTGTAACCAGTATCCCGCGCCGCCCCTCACGGACAAAGGACGATCAAATGGGTATCTCTTCGTCGATGAACGCCGGCGTGTCCGGCCTCAACGCGAACGCCAACAAGCTGGCGACCATCTCCGACAACATCGCCAATTCCCAGACCTACGGCTACAAGCGGTCCGACGTGGATTTCGCCTCGATGACCGTGAGCGACGCCGGCTCGCCCTTCACCATGGGCGGCGGGCGGCTGGTTCACCGCCGGCGGCGTCACCACCAACGCGATCTGGGACATCGAGCGCAAGGGCGCGCTGCAGTCCACGTCGAACCCCACCGACATCGCGCTGACCGGGCGCGGCATGCTGCCGGTCACCTCGATCGCCTCGGTGGGCAACGCCGGCGAGATGCCGTTCATGCTGACCGCGACCGGCTCGTTCCAGGCGGACGCCAACGGCTACCTGCGCACGCCCGAGCGGCCTGGTGCTGCTCGGCTGGCCCGCCAATCCCGACGGCACCATCCCGCCGCAGCCGCGCGACAGCGCCGCCGGGCTCGAGGCGGTGCGCATCAACCGCGCCTCCTTCGCCGCCCAGCCGACGACCCAGATCACGCTCGACGCCAACCTGCCCGCCACCGAGACCCAGGCGGGCGCCGCGGGCGCGGCGCTGCCTGTGACGGTGGAGTATTTCGACAACCTCGGCGCCTCGCAGACGCTGTCGATGAGCTTCACGCCGACGGTTCCGCCGGCGGGCAGCCCGCAGACAAACACCTGGACGATGGACATCCTCGACCAGGCTTCCGGAAACGCCGCGGGCAGCTACCAGATCGTCTTCTCCGACACACCGCCCAACGCCGGCGGCATCGCCAGCGTCACCGGGCCGACGGGCGGCGTGCTGCCGTCGTCCTACGACCCGGCGAGCGGCGAGATCACGCTCGGGCTCGGCGCGCAGTCGATCTCCATCGCCGTGGGCTCGTCCGCGGGCGGCCCGCAGCATCTGAGCCAGCTGTCCTCGACCTTCTCGCCGGTCGGCGTGACCAAGGACGGCTTTCCGGCCGGCACCTTCACCGGCGTGACCGTGGACGAGAACGGCTTTCTCAGCGCCAGCTACTCCACCGGCTTCACCAAGGTGATCTCGCAGATCCCGGTCGTGGACGTGCCGAACATGAACGGGCTGCAGGTGCTCGACAGCCAGTCCTTCGCCATCACCCGCGAGAGCGGCTCGATGTTCCTGTGGGACGCGGGGTCCGGTCCGACGGGCGCGATGCAGGGCTTCGCGCGCGAGCAGTCGACCACCGACATCGCCACCGAGCTCACCCAGCTGATCCAGACACAGCGTGCCTATTCCTCGAACGCCAAGATCATCCAGACCGTGGACGAGATGCTTCAGGAAACCACCAACCTCAAGCGCTGAGCGCGCTGAAGCCAGGACGAGATCCGCCGCATGAACATCTCCAGCGCCCTGAGCAACGCCGCGTCGGGCCTGTCGGCCACCGCGCGGCTCGCCGACACGATATCGAACAACGTCGCCAACGCGATGACGCCGGGGTTCGCCCGGCGCACGACCGAGCTGTCGTCGCTGTCGCTGGGCGGCTTCGGGTCGGGCGTGCGCGTGGCCGGCACCGGACGCGCCGAGAACCCGTTTCTCACCGCCGAGCGCCGAGGGGTCGACGCCGCCGCCGGCGCCACCGTGACGCGCTCGGACGCCTGGGAGCGCATGATCGGCGCGATGGGCGAGCCCGGCAGCCCCAACGCCATGTCGACGCGCGCAACCGCGCTGGAGACGACGCTCATGGCCGCGGTCGCCTCGCCGCAGTCTATGGCCAAGCTCAACGACGCGGTGGTCGCCGCCAAGGAACTCGCCACCGCGGTCAACCGGGTCTCGGACGAGAACATGCGGCTGCGCACCGAGGCCGACGCCGAGATCGCCCGCCAGGTCGATGTCGTGAACGCGTCGCTCAACGCCATCGACGCGATCAACCGCAAGATCACCACGCTGGAGCAGCAGGGAGCCGACATCGCCGCGCTCCAGGACGAGCGCAACCGGCTGATCGACGGCGTCGCCACGATCGTCCCGGTCAAGGCGATCAGGCGAGAGGGCGAGCAGATCGCGCTCTACGCCCAGAACGGCGGGGTGCTTCTGGACGGGCGGGTCTTCGAGCTGCGCTTCGACGCTGCGCCCAATGTGGTGACCCACGACCTCACGCTGGGCAACGGCGGTCTCGGGCCGCTGATGCAGGACCAGGGCGCGGCGAGCGGGCCGGTGGTCATCGCCACGGACGGCGCGCGCGGCCTGCTCGACGGCGGCTCGCTGGGCGCGCTCTTCGAGATCCGCGACGTGATCGTTCCGGAATTCAACGCCGAGATCGACCGCTACGCCACCGATCTGGTCGAGCGGTTCCAGACGCTGGTCCCGCCCGCGGCGCTCGACGCCGCCGGCGATGGGCTCTTCGTCGCCGCCGGCGCGGGAACGCCCGGACTTGCGGGACGCCTCGCGGTCAATGTGGCGGTCGATCCCTCGCAGCCCGGCGGGGCGGTCTGGCGGCTCCGCGACGGGCTCGGCGCGGCGGCGCCCGGGGCCGAGGGCTTCGGCGCCTACCTTCAGGCGCAGGCCGACGCGATGTCGGCGCCGCGCGATCCGGTAGGGTTCATGTCCCAGAACGCTCGGAACGGCAGCGCCGGCATGGCCTCCGAGATCGGGTCGTTCTTCGCCGGCCGCGCCGTGCGCTCCGACGAGGACCGCGCCTTCCTCGTCGCCCGCCAGCAGATCCTGTCGGAGGAGGAGGCCAACGCGACCGGCGTCGACACCGACGCGGAGTTGCAGACGCTGATGCTTGTCGAGCAGACCTACGCGGCGAACGCGCGGGTTCTGTCGGTGATCGACGACCTGATGAAGCTCCTGATGGAAGTCTGAAGCCATGAAGCTCAACGCCGCATCCGATCTCGCCCGCATGACCGCGCTGCAGACCCGCGCGGTAAACACCCGCAACGCGCTCGACCGCGCGGCCACGGAGTTGACCACCGGCGAGAAGAACAGCCGCTACCAGGCCGCGGGCGGCAACCTCACGCGGCTCTTCGCGCTGGAGCGGGCGCTGGAGCGCAATGCGGTGTTCTCGGAGACCATCGCGCTCACCGAGATGCGCCTCGACGTCATGCAGCAGAGCTTCGGACAGATCCTCGCGCCGCTCGAGCGCGTCGGTCTCGACCTCTCGATCTCGGTCGGGCAGGGCGACGTGGCCGGCAGCCGGATGCACGCGGTGGCCGCGCGACAGGCCCTTGCCGACAGCGTGGGCATCCTCAACGGCCAGGTGGCGGGCCAGTCGCTGTTTGCAGGCACGCTCACCGACCGTCCCGCGCTCGCCGGCGCCGAGACGATCCTCGCCGATCTCGACGCGCTTGCGGCGGCCAACCCCACCGCCGCGGGAACCATCGCCGCGATCGACGCCTATTTCGACCCCGGCTCGGGGTCAGTTCCCAACTTCTTCGGCGACGGATACGTCGGCGCGACCGACGACCTCAACGGCGTGACCATCGGCGAAGGCCGTCGGATCGACTACGCCATGCGCGCGGACCAGCAGGAGATCGTCGACGTGCTGCGCGCGCAGGCGCTCGCGGCGGTCACAGCGGGCGGGGCCTTCGCCGGCCCGCTCGCCGAGGAGATGGCGCTGCTCGGCGAGGCGGGCGACCGGATGATCGCCGCAAAGGAAGGCGTGCTGGCGCTGCAGTCGCGGGTCGGCATGTCGCAGTATACGGTCGAGCAGGCCCGCGCAGAGCGGGTGTCCGAGCGTGACGCGCTGACCCTCGCGCGCGCCAAGCTCGTCGCCGTCGATCCTCTCGAGGCCGCCTCGGCCTATCAGCAGCTGCAGGTCCAGCTCGAGGCGGTCTACACCGTGACCTCGCGGCTGGCGAACCTGCGCTTCTCGAACTTCATGTAGGACGGACCGTGCGCGCCCTCATCGCCAGGATAGTGATCGTCTTCGCCTGCGCGCTGTCGCTCGGCGCGCCGCCGCTGCAGGCGTCGCCGGCGCGCATCAAGGACCTCGTCGAGGTCGACGGGGTGCGCGGCAACGACCTTTTGGGCTACGGCCTCGTGGTCGGCCTCAACAACACCGGCGACAGCCTGCGGTCCTCGCCGTTCACCGAGGACGCCATCGTCAACCTGCTCGAGCGGCTCGGCGTCAACGTCACCGGCGAGCAGATCCGGGCGCGCAACGTCGCCGCGGTGCTCGTCACCGCGACGCTGCCGCCGTTCGCGCGGGCCGGCGGGCAGATCGACGTCAACGTCTCGGCGATCGGCGACGCCTCGAGCCTGATGGGCGGCACGCTGGTGATGACCCCGCTCAACGCCGCCGACGGGCAGATCTACGCCGTCGCCCAGGGCTCGATCATCGCCGGCGGGATCAGCGCCCAGGGCGAGGCCGCCAGCATCACCCAGGGCGTGCCGACCGCCGGCATCATCCCCGCCGGCGCCCGCGTCGAGCGCGAGGTCGACTTCGACTTCACCCAGATGCGCGACATGCGGCTGGCCCTGCGCAATCCCGACTTCACCACCGCGGCCCGCATCGAGCGGGCGATCAACGACAACATCGGCGCCCGCATCGCGCGCATGCTCGATTCCGGCACGGTCCTGCTCGACCTCGCCGCGGTCGGGGTCGACACGCCGGCGCTCCTGATGGCGCAGATCGAGAACATCGAGGTGCTGACATCAAGCAAGGCCCGCGTTGTCGTCGACCAGCGCTCGGGCACGATCATCCTGGGCTCGGACGTGCGCATCAGCCGCGTCGCGGTCACCCAGGGCGCGCTCACGCTCCAGGTCGAGGAGGCGCCGCTGGTCGTCCAGCCCAATCCCTTCGCCGACGGCGAGACCGTGGTGATCCCGCGCACCAACGTCGGCATCGAGGAGGATCCCGGCAACGGCCTTGCGATCGTCGAGGCGTCGGTGTCGCTGCCGCAGGTGGTCGCCGGGCTGAACGCGCTCGGGGTCTCCGCGCACGACATGATCGACATCCTGAAGTCGATCAAGGCGGCGGGCGCCCTGCACGCGGAGTTCGTGGTCCAGTAGACGCCGGCCCGTCTCAGGCGGGGACGGCCCTGACCAGCGTCGCGAGCCGCTCGATGGCGAAGAGGTAGCCCTGGGTCCCGCAGCCGGCGATGACCGCGGCGGCAACCGGGGAGACGTAGGAGTGCCGCCGGAACGCCTCGCGTGCGTGCACGTTCGTCAGATGCACCTCGATCACCGGGCAGGGACAGGCGCGCAGCGCGTCGTGGATCGCGATCGAGGTGTGGGTGTAGGCGGCCGGGTTGATGACGATCCCGGCCGCGTCGAGCCGGGCGGCATGCAGCTGCTCGACGATCTCGTGCTCGGCGTTGGTCTGGTGGAAGCTGAGCGCGAAGCCCTTGGCCGCGGCCAGGGCGCGGCAGGCGCGCTCGACGTCCGCAAGCGTCTCGTGCCCGTAGATCTCGGGCTCGCGCAGGCCGAGCAGGTTCAGGTTCGGCCCGTTCAGAACGTAGACCGTCTGGGTCATGGCGGCGGCTCCCGTCTCGGCGCTTGCGCGGCGGGCCGGTTGGATACCATATCGCGCCGGCATGCAAGCGGGCGCTAGGGAGCGGCGCGCGTCGGGGTCGCCTCGGCGGCGGGCGTGAGGTCGAGCCGGCCGCTCGCGGTGAGCCGCATCTCCCAGACGCAGGCGGGCGCGGTCCGGTCGCGCAGCCGCGCCAGCCGCCAGCGCCGCGCCCCGTCGATCGCCCAGCCCTGCGCGGAAGCGAGGCGCCAGCGGGTCTCGACCCCCGCCGCCCCGCCGGGGTCGGGGCAGAGCAGGAGCGGCAGCGCCGCCGTCCCTCGCGTGGCGGCCCCTTCGCGCGCCGCCAGATGCAGCCGGCGCACCGGGGTGAGCGCCGGAGGTGCTACGGTCTCGATCACCACCAGCGGCGTCTGGGCGGCGCGCAGCGCCTCCTCCGCCGCCCAGAGCATGTCCTCGTCCGAGCGGGCCGCGGCGAAGACCAGCCGGCCGGGCTCGAGATGGGCGCGCACCCCGTCGGGATGCAGCCGCGCCTGCGCCCAGGCCGGGCGCAGCCAGAGGATCGGCCCGTCCAGCGCCGCGCCGGCCAGCAGCGCGAACAGGCGCCGCGCGGGGCCGGTCGCCTCGTGCGCGCGGCCGCGCGCCAGCGCCACGCCGGGGGCGAGCACGAGCGTGTCGGGATCCGGGGTCCGGCGGGTCTGGGGCATGGGCGCACGCAACTTTTGTTCGCGTAATGTTCCCATATCGAGGGGTGGTGGATCAAGCCCCGGGTCGGGGCCGCCAACCGGCCGCCGCACGACGTTGCACGAGACCGCCGCTGCTACTATTCCGCCGCCATGTCGATGTCGAAGGCCGCGGCCATCAGCGTGCGGGTGTAGTCGGTGCGCGGGGCGTCAAAGATCTCCGCGCTCGAGCCCGCCTCCACCACGTCGCCGTTCTGCATCACCACGACGTTGTGGGCGAGGGCGCGCACCACGCGCAGGTCGTGGCTGATGAAGAGGTAGGCGAGACCGTATTTCTTCTGCAGGTCGCGCAGCAGATCGACGATCTGCACCTGCACGGTCATGTCGAGCGCGCTCGTCGGCTCGTCGAGCACCACGAGCCTGGGCTGCAAGATCATGGCCCGCGCGATGGCGATGCGCTGACGCTGGCCGCCGGAGAACTCGTGCGGGTAGCGGTCCATCATGTCCGGGTCGAGGCCAACTTCGCGCAGAACGCCCGCGACCCGGTCCTCCACCACGCCGTCATGGCCGTGCAGGCGCAGGCCCTCGGCGACGATCTGCTCGATCGACATACGCGGGCTGAGCGAACCGTAGGGGTCCTGAAACACCATCTGCATCTCGCGGCGCACCGCGCGCAACTGGCGGTTCCGCCAGCCCTGGATGTCCTGCCCGAGAAACACGATCGGGCCCTGCGAGGAGATCAGCCGCATGATCGCGAGCGCCAGCGTGGTCTTGCCCGAGCCGCTTTCGCCCACCACTCCGAGCGTCTCGCCGGCGCGGATCCGCACGCTGGCGTCGTTGACCGCCTTGACGTAGCCTGCGGTGCGGCGCAGGAAGCCCCGCCGGATCGGGAACCAGACCCGCAACCCGTCGGTCTCGACCACCGTCTCGGAGTCCTGTGGCGCCGGGTCCGGGCGGCCGGCGGGTTCGGCCGCGAGCAGCATCCTTGTGTAGGGATGGCGCGGCGAAGCGAAGATCGCCGCGGTCGGGCCGGTCTCGACGATCTCGCCGTCCTTCATCACCGCCACCCGGTCGGCGATGCGCCGCACGATGTTGAGGTCGTGGGTGATGAAGAGCATCGCCATGCCCTCGGCCCGCTGGATCTCGGCCAGCAGGCTGAGGATCTGCGCCTGGATCGTCACGTCGAGCGCGGTCGTGGGCTCGTCGGCGATCAGCACGTCGGGGCCGTTGGCCAGCGCCATGGCGATCATCACCCGCTGGCGCTGCCCGCCGGAGAGCTGGTGGGGATAGGCGCCGAGCCGACTCTCCGGGTCGCGGATGCCCACCTGTCCGAGCAGTTCGAGAATGCGCTCCCGCGCCGGCGCGCCGGTCAGCCCCTGGTGCAGGGCGAGGCTCTCTCCGATCTGCCGCTCGATGGTGTGCAGCGGGTTCAGGCTGGTCATCGGCTCCTGGAAGATGAAGCTGATGTCGTTGCCACGGGCGCGGCGCAGCGTCGCCTCGTCGGCCGACAGCATGTCCTCGCCCCGGTAGAGAACCTGCCCGGAAAGTTCGGCGTTGTCGGGCAGGAGCCGCACGGTCGAGAGCGCCGTGACCGACTTGCCCGACCCGCTCTCGCCGACGATCGCCAGCGTCTCGCCGGCGTCGAGCGTGAAGCTCACGCCGCGCACCGCCTCGGTGCGCTTGCCGCCCTGGGTGAAGGTCACCGCAAGATCGCGCGCCTCCAGCACCGTCGTGGCGGGCGCGCTCACCGGAAGGTCTTTCGGGGATCGAAGGCGTCGCGCACCCCTTCGAAGATGAACACCAGGAGCGACAGCATGATCGCGAAGGTGAAGAAGGCGGTGAAGCCGAGCCAGGGCGCGTTGAGCCGGTTCTTGCCCTGGAGCGCCAGTTCGCCCAGGCTGGGATAGGAAGGCGGCAGGCCGAGGCCGAGGAAGTCGAGGGCGGCGAGCCCGCCGATCGCGCCGGTGATGATGAAGGGCATCAGCGTCAGCGTCGCGACCATGGCGTTCGGCAGCACGTGGCGGAACATGATCGTGGCGTCGCCGACCCCGAGCGCGCGGGCGGCGCGCACATACTCGAAGTTGCGCGCGCGCAGGAACTCCGCGCGCACCACGCCCACCAGCGACGTCCAGCTGAAGAAGGCGATCAGGAGCGTGAGCAGCCAGAAGTTCATCGTGAAGATCGCCGAGAGGATGATGATCACGTAAAGGCTCGGCATGTTCACCCAGATCTCGACGATGCGCTGGAAGAAGAGATCCACCCAGCCGCCGAAGTAGCCCTGGACCGCGCCGGCGACGACGCCGATCAGGCTAGAGATCACCGCCACGACAAGCGCGAACAGCACCGATATGCGGAAGCCGTAGATGACGCGCGCCACCACGTCGCGGGTCTGGTCGTCGGTGCCGAGCCAGTGGTTGCGGTCGGGAGCGGAGGGGGCGGTGAGCACCCCGTAGTTGATGGTGTTGTAGCTGTAGGGGATCGGCGGCCATATCGCCCAGCCGGAATTCTCGATCGGGTTGCCGTTGACCGAGCCGGTCTCGGCCTGCTCCAGCACGCCCTCGGGGTCGTCGAGGCAAGCCTCGAGCCCGCCGGTCCTGATCAGGCAGCGCACCTCCGGCGCATGGTATTCCGCCTGGGTCTGGAACTCCCCGCCGAAATCCGCCTCCGAGTAGAAGCGCAGCACCGGGAAGTAGAATTCGTTGTTGAAGCGCACCAGCAGCGGCTTGTCGTTGGCCACGAACTCGGCGAACAGCGTGATCACGAAGATCGCCAGAAAGATCCAGAACGACCACACCGCGCGGCGGTTCGCGCGGAAGTTCGCCAGCCGCCGCTTCTGGAGCGCGTTCAGCCGCATCGGGCGTCGCCTCGGGCGCGGGTCGGGCGCATCACGTCTCCCGGGTCTCGAAGTCGATGCGCGGATCGACCCAGACATACATCAGGTCCGACAGCAGCCCGACCAGGAGCCCCATCAGCCCGAAGACGTAGAGCGTGCCGAACACCACCGGATAGTCGCGCTGGATGGCGCTCTCGTAGGCGAGCCGACCCAGGCCGTCGAGGCTGAAGATCGTCTCTATGATCAGGCTGCCGCCGAAGAAGACGCTGATGAAGACGGCCGGAAAGCCCGCGATGATGATCAGCATGGCGTTGCGGAAGACGTGGCCGTAGAGCACGCGGTTCTCGCGCAGGCCCTTGGCGCGCGCGGTGACCACGTACTGTTTCTTGATCTCGTCGAGGAACGAGTTCTTGGTCAGCAGCGTCAGCGTCGCGAAGGCCCCGATCGTGGAGGCCAGCACCGGCAGCGCGATGTGCCACAGGTAGTCCGGTGCGACGGTGCCAATGCAGTAGAGCGGCTGGAACGTCTCCGACAGCGGCCAGCAGGCGCTGGGATCGACGTTCTCCGAGATCAGGCCGCGCAGCGGGAAGATCCGGAAGTAGGACCCGCCCGCGAACAGCACCAGGAGCATGATCGCGAAGAGAAAGCTCGGGATCGCGTAGGCGACGATGATCAGGCCGCTGGTCCAGGTGTCGAAGCCCGACCCGTCCCGGATCGCCTTGCGGATGCCCAGCGGGATCGAGATCGCGTAGGCGATCAGCGTCGACCACAGCCCCAGCGTGATCGAGACCGGCATCTTCTCGAGCACCAGATCGACCACCGAGATCGACCGGAAGTAGCTCTCGCCGAAATCGAAGGTGAGGTAGTTGCGCAGCATCAGAAGGAAGCGTTCGAGCGGCGGCTTGTCGAAGCCGAACTGACGTTCGAGATCGGCGATGAACTCCGGCGGAAGCCCCTGCGCGCCGCGGTACTCGCTCGCGCCGCCCGCGCCGCCGGACCCACCCGCCAGCGTCTCCGAGCCGCCGCCGGTGATGCGGTCGGTGGCGCTGGTCTGGTTCTCGAGCTGGGCGATGATCTGCTCGATCGGCCCGCCGGGCATGAACTGCACGAGGACGAAGTTGATAAGGAGGATGCCGAACAGCGTCGGCACGATCAGCAGCAGCCTGCGCAGGATGTAGGCGCTCACAGGACCGGTCCCAAGCGGGTGACGTCATGACGCGGCTTGATCGAGGCCGATGTTCCCACGTCTCTGGTTGCGATCATGCCAGGTTCAGCGCAGAGCGCCCTCGGCCTTCAGCTTCTCGAGTTTCTCCTGGTCGATCCACCAGTAGCTGTCGCCCCGGGCGTAGGGCGCCTGCGTCTCGGGGCGGCCGAACATGTCCCAGTAGGCCACGAGATACTTGCCGCTGTACCAGTTCGGCGCCCAGATGTGCTTGGAGCGCAGCACCCGGTCGAGCGCGCGCACCCGCGCCTCCATGGTCGCGCGGTCCTCCGCCGCGATCACCTTCTCGATGAGCGCGTCCACCACCGGGTCGGCGACGCCCGACAAGTTCGGCGACCCCGGGGTCGAGGCCGCGTCCGAGGAGAACATCTGGCGCAGCTCGAGCGAGGGGCTCATCGACATCACATAGCGCCCGGTGACGATGTCGTAGTCGAAATCCTCCTGACGCTGCTGCATCTGCGCCGCGTCGACCTGATTGTAGCGCGCATCGATGCCGATGCGGCGCAGGTTGGTGATGAACGGGTTGATCACGCGCTCGAAGGACGGATTGTCGTCGACGTACTCGACCGCCAGCACCTCGCCCGCGGCGTTGCGGCGCATGCCGTCGGGGCCCACCGTCCAGCCCGCCTCGTCGAGCAGCGCCGAGGCGCGGCGGATCGCGGAGCGGTCGAGCTGCTGGGCGCCCATGGTCGGAGGCGTGTAGGCCGGTACGGTGAAGATCTCCGGCGGGAGCTGCTCGCGGAACTCCTCGAGCACGGCGAGCTCCTCGCCCTCGGGCAGTCCCGTGGCCTGCATCGTCTCGGTGTTTTCCCAGAAGCTGTCGGTGCGCTCGTAGAGCCCGTAGAACAGCGTCTCGTTGGTCCACTCGAAGTTGAACATGAGCGCTATGGCCTCGCGCACACGCGGATCCTGGAGCTTTTCGCGGCGCATGTTGAACCAGAAGCCCTGGGTCCCCGAGGGACGCGCGTCCGGAAGCTCCTCGCGGATCACCCAGCCCTTATTGACGGCGGGGAACTCGTAGCCTGTCGCCCAGATGACCGAAAAGAACTCCTGGTGAAAATTGTACTCGCCCACCTTGAACGCCTCGAAGGCGGCGGTGTTGTCGGCGAAATATTCGAAGTCGTAGCAGTCGAAGTTGTTGGTTCCGACGTTCACCGGAAGGTCGGCGCCCCAGTAATCGGGATTCTTGCAGTACTTGATCGACCGTCCCGGCTGCACCTCCTCGACGAGGAACTGCCCCGATCCCACCGGCGGGTCGAGCGTCGATTCGTCGAAGGCCACCGTGTCGTAGTAGTGCTTGGGCAGGATCGAGATGCCCCCCGCGAGCCCCGGCAGGTCCTTCTTGGCGGCGTCCGCGGCGAAGGTGAATTTGACGCGGTGGGTGTCGAGCGCCTCGACGTTCTCGATGTCGCGCAGGCTGATGCGGTAGGTCGGCGCGCCCTTCTCGAGCAGAACCTGCCAGGTGAAGACCACGTCCTCGGCGGTGATCGGCTCGCCGTCCGAGAAGGTCGCCTCGGGGCGCATGTTGAAGATCACCCAGGACCGGTCCTCGGGATACTCGAGGCTCTCGGCGATGAGGCCGTAGGCGGAGTCCGGCTCGTCGGTGGAGCTGATCAGCAGGCTGTCATAGAGCAGGCCAAGACCCTGCGCCGGCTCTCCCTTCAGGATGAAGTCGTTGAGGCTGTCGAAGGTGTTCGAGGCCCCGGTGCCGCGGAACACCATCGTTCCGCCCTGCGGGGCGTCGGGGTTGACATAGTCGAAATGCGCGAAGCCCTCGGGATACTTCAGGTCGCCGAAGGTCGAGATGCCGTGGCTGACGATCACCGCGTCCTCGGAGGCCCGCGCCGCGGAGGACGCGATCCAGAGCGCCGCGGCGAGCGCGAGACCCCCGGCGATGATGACGCGAAAGGGGCGGTTGTCCTCGACGAGCGCTTTCGCCTCGGCGCGGCGGTTGGCATGCATCACTCTCGCCTCGTCTGAGCTTCTTCCTGAGCGCGTCACCTTAATGCGGCGCCGCCACACGTAAAGCGCGATCTGCGCGCCCGCGAGCAGGAGTTCGTGAGGTGGTCGTGATCGCGGAGATCAGTCGCTGAGCGTCTCGAGGTAGGCGATCACGTCGGCGCGGTCCTCGGACTTGTTCAGGCCGGCGAAGGACATCGAGGTGCCGGCGGCGTAACCCTTGGGGTTCTCGAGGAAGGCGTAGAGCGCCGCCTCGTCCCACACGCCTCCGAGCCCGGCGAGCGAGTCGGAATAGTTGAAGCCCGCCACTGCGGCCTGTTCGCGTCCCACGACCCCGTTGAGATGCGGCCCGACCCCGTCGGTGCCGTCGACCTTGTGGCAGGCGGCGCACTTGCGGAACACGCCCTCGCCCGCGGCGGGATCGGCCGCGGCCACCAGCGTCGCCACGTCGACCTCCTCGGCGGGCGCCTCCGCCTCGCCCCCGTCCTCGCCTCCGGTCTCGATGAGATAGGCGACTTCCTCGCTTTCTGTGGCGAAGATGTTCTCCGCCGCGAAACCGATCAGCAGAAACACGAGCAGGCTGCCGCAGATCGCACCGACGAACTTGGTGATTTCCATAGTATCCATGGGTTTCTCGCCCTCGGGTCCCGCGCGAACGGGCCACTGCTCCAGTCGGGACGGTTCTAGCCGCAACTTCGGACGGAGCGCAAGACCGCGGGAACGCGACCGACGGTCTCGGTCGCCGAGTCGCGCGGGCCGCCCGCCTTTCGCTCGTCGCGGGCTTCTGTCATGGTCTCGCGCCATCAACTAAGGCGGGCACGGGGCAGGACATGGCGGCGCCAGCAGGGACCATCTCATTCCAGGGCGTGCCGGGCGCCTATTCGCACCAGGCCTGCGCGGAGGCTTTCCCCGACATGGAGGCGCTGCCCTGCAACAGCTTCGAGGGCGCTGTCGCGGCGGTCAATGAGGGTCGCGCGGCGCTGGCGATGCTGCCGGTGGACAACTCCACCTACGGCCGGGTGGCCGACATCCATCACCTGCTTCCCGACTCTGGTCTCCACATCGTCGGCGAGCACTTCCTGAGGGTGCACATCAACCTGCTCGGAGTGCCCGGCGCGTCGCTCTCGGAGATCGCCGCGGCTATGAGCCACACGGTGCTGCTCGGCCAGTGCCGCGGCTTCCTGCGCGCCAACCACATCGCGCCGCGCATCGGCGCCGATACGGCCGGCTCGGCGCAGATCGTCGCGCGCACGGGCGACCGGACGCTCGGCGCGCTCGCCTCCGAGCTCGCCGGCGAGATCTACGGCCTCGAGGTGCTGGCCCGACACATCGAGGACCAGTCCAACAACACCACGCGGTTTCTGGTGATGTCGCCCGAGCCGCGCCCCGCGCCGCCCGGCGACGTGCTCACCAGCTTCGTCTTCCGGGTCCGCAACATCCCCGCCGCGCTCTACAAGGCGCTCGGCGGCTTCGCGACCAACGGCGTGAACATGATCAAGCTCGAGAGCTACATGATCGGCGGCCACTTCACCGCCACCCAGTTCTACGCAGACATCGAGGGCCATCCCGACGACGCCCCGGTGGAGCGCGCGCTCGAAGAACTGGGGTACTTCACCACGCATCTCCAGATTCTCGGCGTCTATCCCGTCCACCCCTACCGCCGTGCGCAGGCGCCACGGTCGATCTGACCGGGACCGGCGCGCGGCTACAGCACCTTCGAGACGCCAGAGGGCGCAGAACACAGCCCTCAGCAGGGGAGGACCGGCCATGCAGCGCCTGTTCCGCCGCGCTGCCGCCGCCCGCTGGCGCTCGCCGCCACCGCCGCCAGCGCCGAGAGGACCCCCGAGCCCGAGGGGGTCGCCGCCTCCATCGTTATGCCCGCCGACGGGGCGACCGTGTCGAGCCCGGTCACCATCGTCTTCGGGCTGGCGGGAATGGGCGTCGCCCCGGCCGGCGTCGAGGCCGAGGCCACCGGCCACCATCATCTGCTGATCGACGTCGACGTCGATGCGATCGACTACGACAACGCGCTGCCGGCCGACGAGCAGATCCGGCGTTTCGGCGGCGGCCAGACCCAGGTCTCGGTCGAGCTTCCGCCCGGGGAGCACACGGTTCGGCTGCTGCTCGGCGATCACAACCACGTCCCGCACGATCCGCCGGTTCTGTCGGAGCCGGTCACCATCATCGTCGAGTGACGCGGCGGGGCCGGGCGGTCATCGTCCCCGAGCGATCACGCCCTCGGCCCAGCGCCCCGCGGACGCGCCGAAGCAGTCGTGGAGCGAATCGACAGCGATGACGCTGCCCAGCGCGAGCCGCCCGAGCAGGCAGAGGCCGGGCTGCACGGCGCCGTCGCGGCCGACCAGCTGGCCGTCCGCCAGCGTGCGTGCGCCGAGGCCCTTTGCAACTGTGACCGCGCGCCCGGCGTGGCGGAGCGCCTCGATCTCCGGCGCGGCGATGCGGCCGAGTTCCGGGGGCGGCAGCACCGCGTCGATCATCGCCTCCGCCTCGGCCGTCGCATCGTCCTCCACCAGCCGCCATCCGCGATCGTGCAGGACCACGTCCGGGTCCGCGACTGCGCGCAGATCGACGATCCCTGCCGCGATCAGCGCCTGGAGCTCTTCGGCCGAGGCGACGGGCGGACCATAGGAGTAGCGCTTCAGCCCCTCGTCGAAGCCGGTCAGCGCCGCTGCCGTGGCCGGGGCGACAGCGGCGGAATTGTAGCCGCGTCGCAGCGCGTTCTGCCACTTGCGCCAGAGCTGTCCGACCGCGAAGCCGGCGTCGGGCGCCGCCGCGCCGCGCGCCATCGCAACGCCCGCGCGCAGCGTCTCGACAGCGGGACGCGTTTCCTGCGCGCCGGGCGTCGACCTCTCCACGGCGATCCAGGCCTCGGGGTCCGCGATGCCTCCCGCCGATCGAAGAACGCGCCCCGCCGCCGCTGCGAGCGGCGCGCAGACCGCCTCCAGCGCCGCATCCGGTTCCGCGACGACGGCGCGCGCCAGCGCATCCTCGAAGGCCGCCGTCTCAGCGGGCAGCGGGTCGAAACGCGCGTCGAGCGCGGCCGTCGCCGGCTTCGGCGTCGGCGGCCGGCCGTCGAGCGAGAAGGGCAGGATGCGCGCCGGCTCGCGCCCCGAACTTTGGTAGCGGCCGTTCTCGAAGCGTCCGCCGGCGCCGCGGGTCAGCAGTCGAAGCGCGTCGAGCGTCGCGAGGCCGAGGCCGCGGATCGCCACGGACCGGCCGACCCAGGCCCCGGCGGCGGCGCGCAACCGGGCGTCGGGATAGACCGGGACGAGCCCGAGGCCATGGCGGTCCGCGTGGTCGCGCCAGCGCGCGAGCTGCGCGTCGGGCGCGGTCTCCGGCTGGCCGGGCGTGAGCAGGACCTCGGCGTAGGGGCCCCGTGCGCCGGTCTCGGTCTCCAGCGACCAGCCCTCGGGCCCAATTGCGACCGCGCGCACTCGCAGCTTGCGGCCCTCGATCCGCAATGGCCCGGGCGCCTTGGCGAGCGCCTCGAAGCGCGCCGCGAGCCAGGCGCCAAGTTCGGCCCGGGACGGATATCGCTCGGGATCGGCTGTCGCGCCCGGGGAGTCTGCGAAGGTCGGGAAGCCGGTCGGGCCGGGCCCGATCTCGATGGCGCGGACCGGGATGTTGAGAAGGCAGAGCGGGCTCTGGTCGGGCGCATAGTTCGGGCCCGCCCCGAAGACCGCCGTGTCAAAGAGGTCGACCGCGATCTCGCGTCCGGCCGCCGAGGCGCGCGCAGACAGCGCCTCGAGCGCCCCGAGGCCGCGCGGGCCGAACCCCACGATCGCCACGCGGCGGGCCGCGTCTCGCTTCTCCATCCCGGCCGTCCCTCGCGCGCTGCCGACCGCCTTCTGTGGCCCGGCGGCGCCCGTCTCGGCAAGGGGCGATCGCGGACCGGCTCAGCCCTCGCGCAGGCGCGCGGCCTGGACGTGCATCCAGTCGAAGTTGCGGCTCCGCCCGAGGCTGACCCAGCCCTCGGCCTCCCAGAACCCCCACCAGTCGGAATAGTCGGCGTGGGCGAAGCGCGCTCGCTCGCGGCCCCATTTCAGCCGGTTGTTGCCCGGGTCGAAGTCGATGGCGATGCCCCAGGAATGGGTGGACATCGACGAGCCGCCGCGCTTGAGCCGGGCGTTGTAGTCGCCGCCGAAGAGGTCGAGGCCCAGCCGCTCGATCTCGGCCTCTCCATAGTGCGCGTGAACCTTCTCGAGCACCTCGCCGAGGCTGTCGGCGACCTTCTCGTGCACCCGGAAGAACGTGCGGTGATGCCGCAGGTCCCAGGCGATCCGGAGCTTCCAGGGACAGGTGACCTTGACCAGCGGCGGCGGCGGGGTCGGGGCGTTGTCGACGCGCCCGGGCGGGCCGTAGTAGTCGCGGATCCCGGCCTCCTTGGGCCATCCGCGCGGGTTGGCGGGAACCGAGACCTCGTCGCGCCAGGCGTCGGGCGCGTCCCCGGTCTCGAGCGTCTCCAGCAGCGCGTCCGTCGCCCAGTCGGTCTGGGGCCCCCAGAAGCCGTCGATCTTGCCGGCGTCGATCTTGACGTCGTGGCACCAGAGCTGGAGGAACGCGACGATCTTGCGCCGGGCGGACCAGTCCGTGAAGCCCTCCGGCAGGTCGTCCGGGCGGCTGGCGAGATGCGCCGCCGCCGCCCCGTCCGTTCCTGGTCCCCGCAGCCCGTCGATCGGTCCCGAATAGTGCCCGAGCTCCTTCAGGCGCCCTTGCAGCGCCTCCACTGTCGTCTTGTTCAGCATGCCACCCCCCGTCAGCCGTTGCGCGACCGTTTCCGACGTCACTCCTCGCTGAACATGCACTCCGCCGCCGCATGTCGCGGCGCGCCCCCGACCGTCCGGATCGCAGACCGCGCGTGGCGCGGCCGCCGTTGAGCCTATACCAATCGCGGCGCGATTTCAAAGGACCGCGGCCGGCCCGCAGCGGCCTCAGTCGGAGAACTGGCGCAACGACTCGCGGAACGCGAGATACTCCGCGTCGAAGCGGCGCAGGTCCGCCTCCGAGGCGTACTTGCGCCCGATCGTCCAGTTCGACGGGCCGCGAGAGTCCGTCACCGTCAGATAGGATCGCCGGTACGAGCCGTCCTTCGCGGCGATCGTGCTCCAGCGCTTGGTGAGCGGACCGGTCGCGACGACCTTTTCATCGGTGAGCCGTTCGGTCGCGGGGTCCAGCGCGATGTCGGTCGCCGTCCCGCCCCATTGCGGGGAATGCACGTAGAACTCCACCGTCCCGTCGGGCGAGGTGAAGAAGGCGCTGTCCGCGCCCTCGGCGCTGTCGCTCTGCAGGGACGGGCGCACGGTGAAGTCCTGGGGATAGTCCACTTCGAACCATGCGCCCTCGAAGGCCCTGAACCCGGTCGCCGCCTGCGCGGCCAGAAACCCGACCGCGACCAGCAGCGCCAAGGTCCGAACCAGTCTCGCCGCCATGCCGCGCTCCACGTTGCTCCGCGACATCCTAGTGCCCCGGGCCGCTCTTGTCAGCCCAGCCGGTCGGCGAGCCAGCGCTCGAGCAGGAACCGCGCGATCGAGCCCCGGCGCGCCGGCCGCATGTTCGGCGTCTCGCCCATGAGCCCGGCGAGCACCTCCGCCTTGGTGAGCCAGCGGGCGTCCTCGAGCTCGACCGGGTCGAGGGTGATCTCGCGCGACAGCGCGACGCCGCGGCAGCCGATCATCAGGCTCGACGGGAACGGCCAGGGCTGGCTCGACAGGTAGTCGACCGGACCGACCGGCACGCCGGCCTCCTCGCGCACCTCGCGCCTGACCGCGGCCTCGATCGACTCGCCGGGCTCCATGAAGCCGGCGAGCAGCGAGAACATGCCCGGCGGCCAGATCGGCGCGCGCCCCAGAAGCACGCTCTCGTGATGGGTGATCAGCATGATCACCACGGGGTCGGTGCGCGGAAAGTGCTGGCCGCCGCAGGCCGGGCAGACCCGTTTCCATCCCGCGTCGGCGACTTCCGAGGCCGTTCCGCAGCGCGCGCAGAAGCCGTGCGTCTCGTGCCAGCCGAAGACGCCCTTGGCCGCCGCCGCGTTGCCGGCGTCCTCGGACGAGAGCTGCGCCATCAGCGCGCGCAGGTCGCCGAAGCGCAGGTGCCCGGGCATGCCCGGATGACCCTCCTGCGCCTCGTCGACGAAGGGGCGCGCCCCGCCCGCCGCCGCTGGCGCGGCCGCGTCGTCGGCGAGCGTGCGGGCAAAGCGCGGCGCTCCGGCCTCGAGCCCGAGAAATATCTCCGGCCCCGTCGCGTCGCCGAGCGCCGCGGCGTCCTGCGCCAGCCAGGCGAGCCTCGCGCCGTCGCTGAAGTCCATCATCGGCTTGCCGCGCCAGAGCGCCAGAGATCGCGCCGCCGGCGAGGCGCGCAACGCCGCCAGCGCCCCGGCGTCGCCGCGCAGATGCGCGGCCCGGTCGATCGAGCCTCCCGCGAAGGTGACCGCCTCGGCGTCGCGCATTCGAGTTCTCCGGTGGAAACCGGCGGGACCATGCCGGAACGCCGCCGCCGAGGCAACGGCGGTCGCCGGCCTCGCGGCGACCGCTCAGTCTCGGACCGGTTCGGGTCTGGGCCGACCCTCACCGGGCGAGGATGGCCTGGCAGCGGTTCCCGCAGGAGCAGACTTGTGTTAGTCTTGCAACAGTTGGATCGGAGGTCCGCGATGCGAGTTCTCGTTGTCTTGGCCCTGGCGGCCACAGTCGGGTTCGGCGGTCCTGCCCGGGCGTGCGCGCTCAAGCTCCTGTTGTCGTGGGACGTCTCGCCGAGCATGTCCGAGGCGGAATACGTTATCCAGCGGCAGGGAACAGCCCAGGCGTTCCGACATCCGAGGGTCAAGAACGCCATCTCGATCAGCCGCGGCGGAGTCGCCGTCGCGCTTCAGCAGTGGGCGGGACCGGAAGAGCAGATCCTTTCCGTCCCCTGGGTGATCCTGCGCAGCGGTCGCGACGCCGAAGCCTTCGCTACCCTGGTCGAGCGCACCGAGCATCCGTTCGGCGCACTGACCGGCACGGCGATCGGGAACAGTCTGAAGGACGCCCGCTCCCATCTCGCGCGCGGTCCGGCAGGATGCGCGCGCACAGTCATTGACGTCTCCGGCGATGGCGCGACCAACGCGGGCGTCGACACGGCGTCCGAAGCCGATGCGCTCGCGCTGGCGCGGGTGACGATCAACGGGCTCGTGATGACGTCCAAGGCCGGAAAGCAGGAAGATCCTTACATGTTCTATGTCCGCAACGTCGCGCGCGGGCCGAGTTCGTTCGTCATGGATGTTCACTCCTACGCCGACTTTCCGCGCGCGATGGCGAGAAAGCTCTTGCGAGAGCTGGAGCACGAGCTCGCCCATGATGAGACCGGAAGGCCGCCGAACCCGAAGGCGGCGACCGGATCGGTTGTGGCGATCGAAGGCTGATCCCGCCGTTCGAAGGCCGGTGAACGCGCAGCGCGCAGTTCCGCGCCTTGAAGCCCGCCCGGCGCGGCTGTATATCGATAACCGAGAGGTTGGCGCGGGCAGGCGCCTCGCCAACCCGGTCAGGTCCGGAAGGAAGCAGCCGTAACGAGCCCCGCTTGGGTCGTTGTCCAGCCTCTCACTTGGCCGCCGGATGACCGCGGGAGGGCGTTCATGACTGTCGCATCCCCCCTCCGGGCGGGCGCCTGACGCGATCTCGCGCAGGCGGCTGAGACGCCCGGACAAGCCCCCCGCCGATCGCGCGCCCGCGCGACGGAGGGGCCTGCGCTCCGTCTCCCGCGGGAGACCATCCGGACGGACCGATGACCGACATGAACCTCTCGCTGCGCGCGCTGGGCTGGAGCCCGGCGTTCCAGGCGCAGCTCGACCTCGACGAACTTGACACCACCGAACCTGCGCGCGTCGCCGCGCTCCACCGCGCCGCGCTCGACGTGATCGGCCCCGGCGGCCCCCGCCGGATCGCAGCGACGCCGGCCCTGCCTGTCGCCGATCTTGCGGTGGGCGACTGGCTGCTGACCGACCGGGAGGGCGGCCGGATCGTCCGGCGGCTGGAGCGGACCGCGCTGCTGTCGCGCCGCGCCGCCGGAACCGGCCGCGACGGACAACTCATCGCCGCCAACGTCGATGTGGTCTTCGTCGTCAGCTCCTGTGACGCCGACTTCAACGTCGCGCGGATCGAGCGATATCTCGCGCTCGTGCGCCAGAGTGCCGCGCTGCCGGTTCTGGCGCTGACCCGCGCCGATCTCTGCGCCGATCCCGGACGATTCGTGGACGCGGCGCGCGCCATCGGCGCAGCCCTGCCGGTCGAGGCGCTCGACGCCCGCGACGCCGCAGCGGCCGCGCGCCTGCTCGACTGGTGCGGGCCAGGCCGGACGGTGGCGCTCGTCGGCTCCTCGGGCGTGGGAAAGTCGACGCTGACCAATGCGCTGACCGGCGCGGCGCAGGAGACACGCGCGATCCGCGCCGACGACGCCAAGGGGCGGCACGCCACCACTGCGCGGTCGCTGCATGCGATCCCGGGCGGCGGCTGGCTGATCGACACGCCGGGGATGCGGGCGCTGCGGCTCGCCGACGCCGCCGAGGGCATCGCCGCGGTCTTCTCCGACCTCGAGGATCTCGCCGGGCGCTGCCGGTTCAAGGACTGCGGCCACGACGGCGAGCCCGGCTGCGCGGTTGCCGAGGCGCAGGCCGCGGGTGATCTCGATCCGGCGCGGGTGGCGCGCTGGCGCAAGCTCGCCCGGGAGGAGGCGCACAACAGCGCCTCGCTCGCGGAGGCCCGCGCCCGCGACCGCGCGCTCGGCCGCCTCTACCGGTCGGGACAGGCCGCCGGCCGGCGCAAGCGCGGCGACTGACGCCGGTCCGAACTTGCCTGGCCCCGCCGTTCCGCTGTGCTGGGGTCGCGATCATCGACACCGATTCCCGAACCGGCACGATGGTCCGGACGCACGATGGTCCGGACGATAGAAGGGGAAAGCCATGAAGACTGCGATTTTGCTTGCCGCCGCGGCTATGGCGACGTCGACGGCGAGATCTTCGAGGCAACCTTCATCGGCCAGCAGACCTTCGGTTTCGGCGGCTGCTTCGTGCCGGTCAACAACGCCCAGTTCATCTGCGATCTCGCCAACAAGGAGACACTGACCATCAGTTGCGGCGAGGGGTATCTGGTGATCGTCGGGCTCGACGGCGCCGACGCCGCCTCCGCGGCGCTCCGCGCCTGCCAGGAAGCCCAGTAGGCCGACATCGCCAGCGACCTCCTGCAGCGCCTCGAGCAGCATCTGCCACATCCGCGTCAACGCGCGCTTGCCGAGCCGCCGCCCGGCCAGTACGCGAAGAGGTTGGGCGCAGCATCGGCGCTTCATGCCCACAGAGCTTGGCCGCGCCGGGAACGGCGACGAGCCGGTCGCGCACCCCGATGTCGTCCTGGAGTGCGCTGGCGGGCCCGGGGCCTTTCCGCCCGAGGCCGAGGTCTGCGTCGAGCGGCGCCCCGGCAAGACCCGCTTGCCCCGCCTCCGGGCGGGGCATAGGTTGGCCCATCCCTGACGCCGCCGGACCGACATTGACCGACCAGAGCCCGCAGCCGCCGACGGACGCCGCCTATCGCGTCCTCGCCCGCAAGTATCGCCCCGCGACCTTCGCCGACCTGATCGGCCAGGACGCGATGGTGCGCACGCTGCGCAACGCCTTCGAGGCCGACCGCATCGCCCACGCCTTCGTGCTGACCGGCGTGCGCGGGGTGGGCAAGACCACCACCGCGCGCATCATCGCCAAGGGGCTGAACTGCGTCGGGGCGGACGGCGCCGGCGGGCCGACCATCGAGCCCTGCGGCGTCTGTGAGCCCTGCGTCGCCATCGCACAGGGCCGCCACGTCGACGTGCTGGAGATGGACGCGGCCTCGCGCACCGGGGTCGGCGACATCCGCGAGATCATCGACAGCGTCGCCTATCGCGCCGCGTCGGCCCGCTACAAGGTCTACATCATCGACGAGGTGCACATGCTGAGCGCCTCGGCCTTCAACGCGCTCCTGAAGACGCTGGAGGAGCCGCCCGAGCACGTGAAGTTCATCTTCGCCACCACCGAGATCCGCAAGGTGCCGGTGACGGTGCTCTCGCGCTGCCAGCGCTTCGACCTGCGCCGCATCGAGACCGAGGCGATGCTCGCGCATCTCGGGGCGATCGCGGACAAGGAGGGGGCCGCGGTCGCGCCGGACGCGATGGCGCTCATCGCCCGCGCCGCCGAGGGTTCGGTGCGCGACGCGCTCTCGCTGCTCGATCAGGCCATCGCCCACGGGGCCGGCGAGACCTCCGCGAGCCAGGTCCGCGACATGCTCGGCCTCGCCGACCGCGGCCGGGTGCTCGACCTCTTCGAGATGATCATGCGCGGCGACGCCGCAGGCGCGCTGGGCGAACTGTCGGGGCAGTACGCCGAAGGCGCCGACCCGATCGCGGTCCTGCGCGACCTCGCCGAGATCACCCACTGGGTCTCGCTGGTCCGGCTCGCCCCGGAGGCCGCCGACGACCCCGCCATCGGACCCGACGAGCGCGCCCGCGGACGCGACTTCGCCGCCCGGCTCGGCATGCGCGCGCTGACGCGGATGTGGCAGATGCTGCTCAAGGCGCTGCAGGAAGTCGCCGCTGCGCCGAACCCGATGATGGCCGCGGAGATGGCGGTGATCCGGCTGACCCATGTGGCCGACCTGCCGTCGCCCGAGGAACTGGTGCGGAGGCTTTCCGACGCGCCGCCCCCGCCGGCCGATGCGCCGGCGGGGCGACCCGCGCAGGGCGATGGCGGCCCGGGCGGCGGGCGCGCGAGCCGCGGCGGTCCGGCGGCGGGCCTCGCGCCCGTGCAGGCGCGCCCTGCGCCCGCGCCGGACCCTCTCGCACGCTACGCCACCTTCGAGGACGTGGTGGCGCTGGTGCGCGCCCGCCGCGACGTGGCGCTGCTTGTCGAGATCGAGGAGGGCGTGCGGCTGGTGAGCTACGCGCCCGGGCGCATCGAGTTCGAGCCCGCGGAAGCCGCCGACCGCGGTCTGGCGCCGCGGCTGGCGCAGCGGCTGCAGGCCTGGACCGGCGCGCGCTGGGGCGTCTCGGTGGTCTCCGCCGGGGGCGCTCCCACCATCGCCGATGACCGGCGCCGCGACGAGGCGGCCCTGCGCGCCCGGGCGATGGAGGATCCGGTCGTCCAGGCGGTGCTCGCGGCCTTCCCAGGGGCGAAGATGACCTCGGTCCGGCCGCTTGGCGGACCGGACGAGGCGCTGCCGCCCGCGCCCGACGACATCGACGTGGACGACGACTGGGATCCGTTCGATCCCTTTTCAGAGGAGGATTGAGCCGTGCTCAAGGGAATGGGCCAGCTCGGCGACATGGCCAAGCTGATGAAGCAGGCGCAGGAGATGCAGGGCAAGATGGCCGAGGCGCAGGAGCGGCTCGACTCCATCGAGGTGACCGGCGAGTTGGGGGCGGGTCTCGTGCGGGCCACCGCCAGCGCCAAGGGCGAATTGAAGGCGCTGAGCGTCGATCCCTCGCTGTTCAACCCCGAAGAGCGCGAGGTGGTCGAGGATCTCATCGTCGCCGCGGTCAAGGACGCCCAGGCCCGCGCCGCAGCCGCCGCCCAGGCGGAAATGGCCAAGGTCACCGAGGGCCTCGCGCTTCCGCCCGGGATGAAGCTGCCGTTCTGAGCTTCGCACATGGCTGAGGGCGGCCGGGAGGTCCAGCGGCTGATCGCGCTGATGGCGCGGCTGCCGGGGCTCGGGCCGCGTTCGGCCCGCCGGGCGGTGCTGACGATGATCCGCCGCCGCGAGACGCTGCTCGACCCGCTCGCCGCGGCGCTGGGCGAGGTGGCGGCGTCCGTGCGCGAATGTGCGACCTGCGGCAACATCGCCACCGCCGAGACCTGCGAGATCTGCGCCGATCCGCGTCGCGCCACCGGCGAGATCTGCGTGGTCGAGACCGTCGCCGACCTCTGGGCGATGGAGCGCGCCGGCGCCTTCCGCGGCCGCTATCACGTGCTCGGCGGCGTGCTCTCGGCGCTCGACGGCGTCGGTCCCGACGCGCTGCGCGTTCCGCAGCTGCTCGCCCGCGCCGGCGCGCCGGAGGCGCGCGAGATCATCCTGGCGCTCAACGCCACCATCGACGGCCAGACCACCGCCCACTACATCGCCGAGGCGCTCGAGCCGCTCGGCCTGCGCGTCACCTCGCTCGCCCAGGGCGTGCCGATCGGCGGCGAGCTCGACTATCTCGACGATGGCACGATCGGCGCGGCGCTGCTCGCCCGCAAGGCGCTCTGAGCCTGAGCCGCCGGGACTACCCGACCACGCGCCGGCCTGTCAGGCTGGCGACGATGCGGTCGGCCAGCGCGTCGATCGCCCGGCCGTAGGCGCTGGCGAGCGCCAGATATCCGGGTCCCTGCGGCGGCACCTCGATGGCGAAGCGCTGGGCGGCCACGATCCGGCCGGTGGCCGGCGCGGAGATCACGTACTGGCCGGTGAACTGCAGCGCCCCGTCCTCGCGTCCGATCAGCCGGTCCACGATCACCTCGACCCGCGCCGAGGGCCCGTCGAACCCCGGCCAGGGCTCTGCGGCGACCGGCGCGGCCAGCCGCTCCTGCAGGGCCGCGATCAGCTGGCGCGTCAGCCCGCGCCGGGGCGTGTCGGCCCAGAGCGCCTGCTTGTCGAGCGTCACCGCGCCGTCGGGCCCCAGCGACGCCATCTCGATCGCCTCGGCGTAGGCGGGAAGGCTGATGTCGGCCACCGAAACGCCGCCGCTCGGCGCCGGAGCCGACGGGACGGGTCCGGGCGCGGGCAGGAGGTAGTATTGCGGCGCGCCGCAGCCGGCGAGCGCGAGCCCCAGCCCGAGCAGGAGCGGCGACAGAAGCTTCCGGATCGCGCGCGGCAGGGTCATCGGCGTCATCTCCCGAACAGGACGGAATTGGGGCGGCGTTCGAGCGCGCTGACGAGCGCGTTCACCGAGCGCGAGGTCTCGCGCAGCTCGCGCAGCAGGAGCAGCGTGTCGCGGTTGATCTCCGAGCCCGGCCCGAACGCGCCCAGCGTCGCGTCGGCCCGCGCCGCGACGCTGGAGAGCTGCGCGACCAGGGCCGGCAGGTCCGCGGTGGCGGCGTTGATCGATGCGGCTGCGGCGTCGGCGGAGGCGAGCGCGCCGTTTACGTTCTCGACCGCGCCGCCGGCGCGCAGCTCGGCGAGGATCGCGGAGACCTCGTCGAGCGCCGCCCCCAGCCGCGGCGGCAGGTCGCGCAGCTCGTCGCTGGCGATCAGCGCCTCGGCCGCGTCGAGGCTCGCCGTCGCCGAGGCGACAAGCTCGTCGAGCGGCACCGCGGCGGCGGTCTCCGAGACGCGCCGCAGGCTCTCGACCAGCGCCGGAAGTTCCGCCGAGGCGGCGTTGACGCTGGCCGCCGCGCCCTCGGCCTCGCTCAGCGCCGCGCGCAGGCTCTCGGCCAGCCGCGCGGCGGCCAGATCGTCCGTCACCTCGCGGATCGAGACCAGCGTGGCGTTGACATTGTCGAGCGCGCCGCCCTCGCGGATCTCGGCGAGCAGCCCGCGCAGCTCCGAGAGCGCCGCGTCGAGCGCCGCCGGCGCCTGCGCCACGCCCTCGCTGCCGATGAGCGCGCTGGCCTCGTCGATCATCGTCGTCGCCGACGCGGTCAGCTCGCTCAGGGGCAGCGCCCGCGCTTCCGCCGACAGCGCCGCCAGCTCGTCGAGCACCGCCGGCAGCCGGTCGGTGGTCACCGTCACGCTCTCGATCGCTCGCGTCGCGGCGTCGAGCGTGCCGGCGACGCCCGCGGCGACCTCGCGCTCGGCCAGATCGTCGGTCAACCGCCGCAGCGACGCGAGGCTCGCGTTGACGTTGTCCACCGCCCCACCGCCGCGCAGGTCCGCAAGCAGAAGCTCCAGCTCCGCGATCGACGCGCGCGCCGCCGCCGGTATTCCCTGGAAGTCCTCGCCCTGCAGGAGTTCGGTCGCGGCGTCGACCGCGGCGCTCGCCGAGGTCACAAGCTCCCCGAGCGGCAGATTGGCGACCTCCCCGGAAAGATCGCTGAACTGCGCGAGCGCCTCCGGAACTCCCTCGACGGCCGTCCGCGTCGCCTCGATCACGCCCGCGACGCCCGCCGCGATCTCCTGTCGCGCGAGCTCGTCGGTGACCGCGCGCACCGAGGCGAGGATCCCGGTGATCTCCGCCGGGATCTCCTTCAGCCCGCTGTCGCTGACCAGCGTGCGCAGGTCCTCGAGCAGCAGGCCGAGGTTCTCGGGCGCGGCGCGCACGCGCTCGTCGGTGATCAGCGTGTTGGCGCTGGCCATCAGCGTGGTGACCGAAGCCATCAGTTCCTCGACCGGCAGCGCCTCGATCCGGGCGAGCACGCCCTCGGCTGAGGCGGCGAAGCCGCCCCCCGACTGCGCGACGCTGGGAAGTTCGGGGAACGGCTGCGCGGCGAGGTCGAGCGCCGCGGGCGGCGCGTCGGGCAGCTCGACCAGCTCCACGAAGAGACTGCTGGTCAGGATGTTGCCCGTGGCCAGCCGCGCGCGCATGCCGCGCTCGACGCTGGCCGACAGCAGTTCCAGGGTCGCGTCCCGCGACTGGTCGTCGAGCGGGAGGCCGAAGCGCGACGGGTTGAGCGACATCGTCGCGCGGACACGCACGACCGGCTCGCCGCCGACCCGCACCACCTCGGCCTGGATCTCGGTGACGCGTCCCACCTGGATGCCGCGGTACTCCACCGCCGCCCCGATCGCGAGGCCCCGCACCGAGCTCTCGAAGGTCGACATCACCTCGATCTGGTTGTCTGGGTCGTCGTTGAGGATGACGACGCGCGCTTCTTCCTCGGAGGCGAAGAGCTGGAACGTGTGCTCCTGCCCCACGGGTTCGCCGCCCGAGGTGACGGTGTCGAAGGACACCCCGCCCTGCAGCAGCGAGGCGAGGCTCTCCACGTTGAGCGTGGCCCCGCCGGCGCCGAGGTTCACCTGGAAGCCCGACGCGTTCCAGAAGCGCGTCGCCGAGGTCACGGCGGCGTCATAGGGCGCGTCGATGAAGGCGGTGATGTGCACGTCGCCGCGCTCGGACAGCGTCACCTCCTCGATCTTGCCGACGCTGATGCGCTTGAAGAGAACCGGCGCGCCGACGGACACCGACCCGCCCTGCGGCGCGCGCAGGAGGACCCGCAGCCCCGGCGTCCCGAGCGGCGTCAATGGCGGCACGCTCAGGGCCACGAAGCGCGTCTGCGGCGCGCCCTTTTTGGCGTCGAGGTCGGCCTCGATGTAGGCGCCGCCGACGATGGTGTCGAGGCCGCTCACCCCCTGCGGTCCGACCTGGGCGCGCACCAGCCAGAAGCGGGCGTTGGCGTCGACCCACTGGCCGCTCTCCTTGTCGAGGCGCACTTCGGCGATGACGCTGCGCAGGTCGTCACTCAGCTCCGTGCCCTCGACGATGCCGATGACGAAGTCGCGGTAGCGGACAAGCGTCTCGCCCGGGGTGATGCCGGCGGCGCTGTCGAAGACGATCTCGATCAGCGGCCCGCGTTCGGAATAGCTCCGCCAGGCGATGCTCAGCGAGATCGCCAGCGCGATCAGCGGGACCAGCCACGCCAGCGACAGCCGCAGCGCCGGGCGCTTGCGCTGAGTCTCCAGGATCGGCTCGTTCGGCGCGTCACTCATTGCGAGGGTCGGCTCCTTCCGCGGTGTCCCAGAGCAGCCTGGGATCGAGGCTGAGGGCTGCGATCATCGTGAAGGCCACCGAGAGGGCGAAGAAGAACGCGGCCGGCCCCGGCCGGAAGCCGACGATGAAGCCAAGATGGACCAGGGCGGCGAGGATCGCCACCACGAACACGTCGATCATCGACCAGCGACCGATGAACTCGACGATCTCGTAGAGGTGCGTGCGCTGAGGCAGCGACAGCGCCACCCTGTGCCGCAAGGAATAGGCGAGATAGCCGAGCACGAGGAACTTCGAGATCGGGATCAGCACGCTGGCCACGAACACCACGCCGGCCACCAGCCAGGCGCCGTGATGCATCAGATCGACCACGCCGCCGATGATCGTCGAACTGGTCTCACGGCCGAGGAACTGGGTGCGCAGCATCGGGTAGAGGTTGGCGGGAATGTAGGCCAGCATCCCCGCGATCAGCCAGGCCCACAGCTTCTGGGCGCTGTCGGGCTTGCGCGCGTGCAGGGCGGCCTCGCAGCGCGGGCAGCGCGTCGGCCCCGGCGCGCTGACCCGGCCGCAGTGGCCGCAGCCGATCAGGCCGGCCGCGCGGGCGGTCAGGATCGGCTCTTGAGTTCCAGCGTGCGCCACAGGGTCTTCTCGCAGAGGCTCGTGGATTCCAGGATCACGATCAGGATGACGAGCACGAGCATCCAGAACGCCGGGCCGAAGGTCACCGTCGCCATGCCGCCGATCTTGACCAGCGCCACCGCCACGCCGACGATGAAGATGTCGGCCATCGACCAGGGCCGCAGCTCGGTCGCGAAGTGGAACGCGCGCCGCGCGCCCGGAAGGGGCGGCCGGTCGAAGCGCAGCGGGGCGATGGCGTAGACGAGCGCCGCCGCGCGAAGGAGCGGAACGACCACCAACACCAGCATCAGCGCCACCGACAGCGGCGCGGTCAGACCGCCCTGGAAGGTCAGAGCCGTATCGAGCAGCGAGGCGGCGCTGCTCAGGCCCGACGCGGAGATGCTCAGGAACGGAAAGAAGACCGCCGAGCCCACGAGGACCGCCATGGACAATGCGCTCGCGATCAGCGCGTCGATGGCGTTGCGCTGGGATCGCAGCATCACCTCGCCGCAGCGGGCGCAACGCAGCCGCCCCCCGACCGGGATCTCGGGCACGCTGTGCAGGGCGTCGCAGATCGTGCAGGCGATCAGTTCCGCGGAGTTGGGGATCAAGGTGGGATCCGGCTCCCGCAGGAGCCGGCCGTCTCTCAGCGGTCATCCGGGCTCTCTCGTCGGCGCGACCTCAGCCGGGGCTCATGCCCCGAAGCCGCTCGGACCGTCGTCGCAATAATTCGAGCACGGTCAGGAGCACAACCGAAATCGCCACCAGGATCGTCGCCACCGCGAGGATCGTCGGCGAGATCTGCTCGCGCAGGCCGGTGAACATCTGCCAGGGCAGGGTCTTCTGCCCCGCCGAGCCCACGAAGAGCACCACCACCACCTCGTCGAAGGAGGTGATGAAGGCGAACAGGCCGCCCGCGATCACGCCAGGCAGGATCAGCGGCATCTGCACCTTGAAGAAGGTCCGCACCGGGCCGGCGCCCATGTTGGCCGCGGCCCGCACCAGGCTCTGGTCGAAACCCACCAGCGTCGCGGTCACGGTGATGATCACGAAGGGGATGCCGAGCGCCGCATGCGCCAGCACGACGCCCCAGTAGGTCCCCTGCAGGCCGATGCGCGAATAGAAGAAGTACATGCCCGCCGCCGAGATGATCAGCGGCACGATCATCGGCGAGATCAGGATCGCCATGATCGTGCCGCGGAACGGTACATGCGGCTGGCTGAGCCCGATCGCGGCCAGCGTGCCGAGCGTCACCGAGATCAGCGTCGCCATCGGCGCGATCATCACCGAATTTCGCAGCGCCTGCTGCCAGTCGGGGTTGGTGAAGAAGTCCTGGTAGTGCTTGAACGAATAGGCGTCCGGATCAAGCCGCAGCATGCCCGGCGTGAAGGTGAAGAAGTTCTCCGCGTTGAAGCTCAAGGGGATGATCACCAGGATCGGCATGATCAGGAAGAACAGGATCGCCACGCAGATCGCGCGGAAGGTCCAGTGCCAGATCCGCTGGCCGGTCGAGGCGTAGGAGGGGAGCGCGGCCATGATCGTCTATCCCAGCTTCACGTTGTCGATCCCGACCACCCGGTCGTAGACCCAGTAGAGCGCCAGAACCAGCGCGAGCAGCATCGACGCCAGCGCCGCCGCCAGTCCCCAGTTGAGCGAGGTGGAGATGTGGTAGGCGATGCGGTTGGAGATGAAGATGCCCGAGGTGCCGCCGACCAGTTCGGGGGTGATATAGTAGCCGATCGACAGGATGAAGACGAGAATCGAGCCCGCGCCGACGCCCGGCACGCTCTGCGGGAAATAGACCCGCCAGAACGCCGTCCAGTCGTTGGCGCCGAGCGACTTGGCCGCGCGCAGGTAGGACGGCGGGATGGTCTTCATCACCGAGAACAGCGGCAGGATCATGAACGGCAGCAGGATGTGGGTCATCGCGATCACCGTGCCGGTGGCGTTGTTGATCATCACGAGCCGGTTGTCGTCGGAAATCAGCCCGATCCAGACCAGCAGGTCGTTGATCACGCCCTCCTGCTGCAGCAGCACCTTCCAGGACGCGGTGCGCACCAGCAGCGACGTCCAGAACGGCAGCAGCACCAGGATCATGATCAGGTTCGAGGTGCGCAGCGGCAGGTTGGCCATGAGCCAGGCGATCGGATAGCCCAGCAGCAGGCACGTGAAGGTGATCGCCAGGCTGAGCGCCAGCGTTCGGAGGAACAGCTTGATGTAGATGCGCTCGTTCTCGGGAACCGTCTTCGGACCGTCGACGGTCAGTTCCATGTCGACGGCATTGAGGAAATAGCCGGACGTGTAGGCTCCGGAATAGTTCTTGAACGTGCGCCAGACGTCGATGTCGCCCCAGTCGTCGTCGATGTCGATGAACTGCGCCTTGTAGGGAACCGCCGGATCCATATCCTCGATCCCGCGTCCGCTCTTGCGAAACAGCGACGAGATGCCCGGGTTCTGGTAGTTCAACCGCGATCCCAGCCGCGTGTGGCTCTTCTCCTCGACCGCGATGACGAGATCGTCGTGGAGCGCCGCGAACACCTCCTCGCCAGGCGCCTCGCCCGTCGACGGGTCCCAGTCCGCGAGCGCCTCGACCGTCTTCGGGATCGTGTCACGGACGATCTGGTTCTCCACCGAGCGGAACAGCATGTCGCCGATGGGCAAGATGAACGACAGGACGATGAAGACAAGAAGCGGCGCGATCAGCATGAGCGCGCGCAACTTCTGAGCCCGGAGCGCCCTGGCGAGGCTCACCTTGAGCGGCGTTCCGTCGGCCGCAAGCATCGGCCCGGACGCGGCCACGTCTCGCGGATGAACTGTGGCGTCGGTCATCTCGGCGGCCCTCCGAAGGAATAGGGGGGCGCGCGGCGCGCGCCCCCCGACGAGTTAGCTACTGCGTCAGCCAGGCCTGGAAGCGGGCTTCGACGTCGTCCTGGTTGTCGGCCCACCACAGGAGGTTGTTGACGAGATAGTTGGTCTGGTTGGCCGGGTTTGTCGGCATGTGCTGCGCCATGTCGATGCCGAGTTCGGCGTGCTCGCCGACCAGCGGCTGCGACGAGGCCCGCGCCGGACCGTAGGAGATGTACTTCGCCTGGTCAGCCAGCCTCTGCGTGTCCGTGGCGAACCGCAGGAAGTGCATCACCCGGTTCAGCCGGTCCTCGGTCAGATCCGCAGGAACCACCCAGCCGTCGAAGTCAAACACCTGCCAGTCCCAGAGCATGTTCACCGGCTGGTCCTGCTCCTCGATCACCGAGAACAGGCGACCGTTGTAGGTCGAGCCCATGACCACCTCGCCGTCGGCGAGCAACTGCGGCGTCTCAGCGCCGGCGGACCACCAGACCACCTGATCCTTGATGGTGTCGAGCTTGGCCAACGCCCGGTCGACGCCGTCCTCGTCCAGCACGTCGTACAGATCCTCCTTGGCGACGCCGTCGCACAGGAGCGCCCATTCGAGGTTCTTCTTCGGCCGCTTCTCGAGCGAGCGCTTGCCGGGGAAGTTCTCGAGATCGAAGATCGCGCAGAGGCTGTCCGGCGTGCGGCCTTCCCACTCCGCCACGTCCGTGCGGTAGCCGAAGGTGGTGGAGAACACGATCTGCGGAATGAAGCATTCGTTGATCAGCGAGTCGCCGAAGTCGTCGGTCGCGCTGGTCCCGTCAGCGCCTGGCTCCAGCGCGCTTTCGAAGTCGATCTCGATCGCGAGGCCCTCGTCGCACAGGCGCTGCGAGTCAGGGCCCTCCGCGTCGACGAGATCCCAGGTGATGTTTCCGGCCTCGGCCTGGGCGCGCAGCTTGGCGACCGAACTCGTTGGCGCTCTCGTCCCAGATGAACGTCACGCCGGTCAGCGCCGAGTAGGGCTCCGCGTAAGCCTTCACCTGAGAGTTCTGATAGGCCCCGCCCCACGACACGACCGTCATGGTGTCGGCGCAGTTCTCGCAGGGCGGAAGATCCTGCGCCTGCGCCGCGAAGGGCGCCAGCGCCAGAGCCGAGGCTCCGAGCAGAGTGCGGATGGTCATTCAAGTCTCCTTCTCATGGTCAAGATATCACAGGTTTTTCATTCGTCGTCCGGGGTCGGGTCGGCCGGATGCGCGACTTCAGGGCGCTTCGAGCGCGCGGCAATCCTCGGTGGCCCATCCCACCATGGTGTCCTCGCCGACCCGCAGCGCCGCGTGAGCGTGGCTGTTGGGCACCTTGACGATGAAGTCGTCGTGCCCCGCCACCGCCATCCGGCAGCGGATGTGGTCGCCGAGGTAGATGAGCTCGAGAACCTTGCCCGGAAGCGCGTTCTGGCCCTCGCCGGCGTTCGGGATCACCCGTTCCGGCCGGATCGACAGCATCGTCTGTTCGCCGGGCTTCCCGCAGTTGACCGCGAGCGCCTCCACCGTGGCGCCGTTCTCGAGGCTCACCCGCGCCCGGCCGCCCTCGATCGCCTCGATGGTTCCGTTGAGGCGATTGTTCTCGCCGATGAACTGCGCGACGAACGCGTTGTCGGGCTCCTCGTAGAGCACCGAGGGGCTGGCGAGCTGCTGGATGCGCCCGTCGTTGAACACCGCGATCCGGTCGGACATGGTCAGCGCCTCGGACTGGTCGTGGGTGACGTAGACCACCGTCACGCCGAGTTGCTGGTGGATGTGCTTGATCTCGAACTGCATGTGCTCGCGCAGCTGCTTGTCGAGCGCGCCGAGCGGCTCGTCCATCAGCACCAGCTCGGCGTCGAAGACCAGCGCGCGCGCCAGCGCGATGCGCTGCTGCTGGCCGCCAGAGAGCTGCGCGGGACGGCGGCCGGCGAAGTCGCCCATCTGCACCATGTCCAGCGCGCGCTTGACCTTGGCGTCGATCTCCGCCTTCGACATCTTTCGCACCTCGAGCGGGAAGGCGAGGTTCTCGCCCACCGTCATGTGCGGAAACAGAGCGTAGTTCTGGAAAACCATCCCGATCCCGCGCTTGTGCGGCGGGATGTTGTTGATGGGGCGCCCGTCGAGCTTGATCTCGCCGTTGGTCGCGGTCTCGAACCCCGCGAGCATCATCAGGCAGGTGGTCTTGCCCGACCCCGACGGTCCCAGCATGGTCAGGAACTCGCCCTTGCCGATGTCGAGGTTCAGATCCTTCACGACCAGCGTTTCGCCGTCGTAGCTCTTCTGAACGTGTTCGAACGCCACAAAAGCGTCTGTGAGCCCTGAAATCGGCCGCCATTCGTCATTCCCTGCTGCGGCCGCCGGTTTCCGGCGCGCCTTTATCATTGAGGTCGTTGTATGACAGTGGGGCATCGGACGCAAATGCTGTCTCGAAAGCGACGCCTTGCGGCCGTTTCGGCCAGGACCCTGCGGCCGCTTTCCCCTGATGCCGCTTGCGTTTCCCCGGCGCGTCACCTTTAGTTGATCGGTGTCCGAGCAGGGGGGGTGCGTGGCGGGGTTTTTCAACGAGATGTACGAAGGCGACGCCCCGCGCGAGGCCTATGCGCCGCTGGTCGACTGGGTGGACCGCACCGCCCCCGAGACGCTCGCCCGCAAGCAGCGCGAGGCAGAGGCCCTGTTCCGGCGCATCGGCATCACCTTCGCGGTCTACGGCGAGGGCGGCGACACCGAGCGGCTGATCCCCTTCGACATGATGCCGCGGGTCTTCACCGCGCACGAGTGGCGCAAGCTGGAGCGCGGCGTAAAGCAGCGCGCCCGCGCGCTCAACGCCTTCCTCTACGACGTCTACCACCGCTCCGAGATCGTGCGCGCGGGCATCGTGCCGGCCGAGCTCGTCTACACCAACGACGCCTACGAACTGGCCGTCGTCGGCATCGACCCGCCGGCGAACGTCTACTCCCACATCGTCGGCATCGATCTCGTGCGCACCGGGCCCGAGGAGTTCTTCGTGCTCGAGGACAACTGCCGCACCCCCTCGGGCGTCAGCTACATGCTCGAGAACCGCGAGATCATGATGCGGATGTTTCCCGAGCTCTTCAAATCGGTCCGCATCGCGCCCGTCGACGACTACCCCGAGCGCCTGCGCCGCACGCTCGAATTCCGTCGCGCCGCCGAAATGCGCCGGCGCCCCGGTCTCGGTGCTGCTCTCCCCCGGCTCGTTCAACAGCGCCTACTACGAGCACTCCTTCCTCGCCGACCAGATGGGCATCGAGATCGTCGAGGGGCAGGATCTGTTCGTGCAGGGCGACTTCGTCTACATGCGCACCACCGAGGGCCCGCAGCGCGTCGACGTGATCTACCGCCGCATCGACGACAGCTTCCTCGATCCGCTGTGTTTCCGGCCCGACTCGATGCTCGGGGTGCCCGGGCTGATGAACGTCTACCGCTCGGGCGGCGTGTCGATCGCCTCCGCCCCGGGCGCGGGCGTGGCCGACGACAAGGCGGTCTACACCTACGTGCCCGACATGGTGCGCTTCTATCTCGGCGAGGAGCCGATCCTGAAGAACGTGCAGACCTGGAAATGCGCCGACCCCTCCGACCGCAAGTACGTGCTGGAGAACCTCAAGGACCTCGTGGTCAAGGAAGTCCACGGCTCGGGCGGCTACGGCATGCTCGTGGGGCCGAAGTCGACCAAGGACCAGATCACAGCCTACGCCGAGCGCATCAAGGCCGCGCCCCACGACTTCATCGCCCAGCCGACGCTGGCGCTCTCCACCTGTCCGACCTTCGTCGAGGAGGAGCTCGCGCCGCGCCACGTGGACCTGCGCCCCTACTGTCTGGTGGGGCGCGAGGTGCATCTGGTGCCCGGCGGGCTGACGCGGGTGGCGCTGACCGAGGGCTCGCTCGTGGTCAACTCCTCCCAGGGCGGCGGAGTGAAGGACACCTGGATACTGGCGGACTGAGGCGGGGGCGATGCTCAGCAGGACGGCGGAAAACCTCTACTGGCTCGCGCGCTACATGGAGCGCGCCGAGACGATGGCGCGCCTGCTCGAGGTGGGCTACCGCATGGCGATGATGCCCTCGGCCGGCGAGGGCTACCGCAACGAGTGGGAATCGCTCGTCGCCGCCACCGGCTCGCTGGCGGGCTTCAAGACCCGCTACGGCGACGAGTTCCGCCAGCGCGACGTCGAGAGCTGGATGTTCTACGACCGCGAGAACGCCTCGAGCGTGTTCTCGTGCATCGAGACGGCGCGCCAGAACGGCCGGGCGGTGCGCACCGCGCTCACCACCGAGATGTGGGACGCGCTCAACGGCGCCTACCTCGAGCTGCGCGAGATCGAGCGCCGGCCGCGCTCCGACCTGCTCCTGCCGCAGCTCTGCGACTGGACCAAGCGCCAGGGCTCGCTGCTGCGCGGCGCGACCGAGGCCACGCATCTCCAGAACGACGGCTACGACTTTCTCAACATCGGCTACTTCCTGGAGCGCGGCGACAACACCTCGCGGCTCCTTGACGTGAAGTACTACGTGCTGCTGCCGACCACCGACATGGTCGGCGGCAGCGTCGACAGCTACCAGTGGACGACCCTGCTGCGCGCGCTCTCCTCGTTCCGGTCCTTCCACTGGACCTACGGAAGCGAGTACAGCCCGCGCAAGATCGCGCATTTCCTCATCCTCAACCAGGCCTGCCCGCGCTCGCTCCTGCACTGCCTGGCCGAGGCCGGGCACCACCTCAACCGGCTCTCGCGGCACTACGGCCGCCTGACGCCGGCCAACGAGCGCCAGCGCCGGCTGATGGCGGAACTGGCCGAGGCCGACGTCGAGGACATCATCAACGAGGGGCTGCACGAGTTCCTCGGCCGCTTCGTCAGCGAGAACGGCGCGCTGGGGCGCGACGTCGCCGACGCCTACCTCTTCGGGGTCCAGTGATGCTGATCGCCGTCCGCCACGTCACCCGCTACCACTTCGACGCGCCCATGCGCTTCGTCACCCAGAGCCACCGGCTCACCCCGGCCGACCACGCCGGCCAGAAGGTGCGCGAATGGGAGGTCACCGCCGAGGGGGCCGAGTTCGGCGCGGCCTTCGTCGACGGCGCCGGCGACCCGGTGCGGGCCATGACCGTGCAGGGCCCCGTGGAGGCGGTCGAGATCGTGGTGCGCGGCGTGGTGGAGACCTCCGACACCGCCGGGGTGCTGCGCGGCCGCCGCGAGATCGTCTCGCCGCTCGTCTATCGCCAGCCCACCCCGGCCACCGCCGCCAACGGCGCGCTCGCCGACCTCGCCGGCGAGGCGCTGCGCAAGCTCGCGCCCGACGAGGCGCTGGCCCGGGCGCACGCGCTTGCGGCGGCGGTCAGTAAGGCGGTCGAGTATGCGCCCGGCTCGACCGAATCCGGCACCTCCGCCGCCGAGGCGCTGGAGACGGGCAGGGGCGTTTGCCAGGACCACGCCCACGTCCTCATCGCGCTCGCGCTCGCGTCGGGACTGTCGGCGCGCTACGTCGCCGGCTACCTGCTCTCGGGCGAGGACGGCGCGCCGGAGGAGGCGTCCCACGCTTGGGCCGAGATATTCGTCGACGGCTTGGGATGGGTCGGCTTCGACGCGGCCAACGCCTGCTGCCCGGACGCGCGCTACATCCGCCTCGGCTCGGGCCGCGACGCCGCCCAGGCCGCGCCCATCCGCGGCGTCTCGCGCGGCGGCGGCGTCGAAAGCATGGACGTCTCGGTGGTCGTGGCCGAGCGCCGCGACCAGAGCCAGGAGCAGCGCCAGCAGTGACCCGCAACCGCGACGAGGCCAGGGGCGCATGACCTACTGCGTCGGACTGCTGCTCGAGGCCGGCATGGTGATGCTGTCGGACACCCGCACCAACGCCGGGCTCGACAACATCGCCACCTACCGCAAGATGTTCGTCTTCGAGGACCCCGGCGACCGGGCGATCGCCATCCTCAGCGCGGGCTCGCTCTCGATCACCCAGACGGTGATGGCGAAGCTCCAGGACGAGATCGACCGGGGCGACGCCACGCCCGACACCTCGATCATGCTCGCCGACACCATGCTCGGCATCGCCGAGATCGTCGGGCGCATGCTCCACGAGGTGAGCGCCTCGATCGGCGAGCGCATGAGCGGCTCGGGACAGTCGCAGTCGTGCGAGCCTGCTGGTCGGCGGCCAGCGCAAGGGTGGGGTGATGCGGCTCTTCCTGATCTATCCCGAGGGCAACTTCATCGAGGCGACCGAGGACACGCCCTACCTGCAGATCGGCGAGCACAAGTACGGAAAGCCGATCCTCGACCGCGCCGTCACCTCCGCCACCTCGCTCGAGGACGGCCGCAAGGCGGCGCTGCTGTCGATGAACTCGACCATGCGCTCGAACCTCTCGGTGGGCATGCCGCTCGACCTCGCGATCATCAAGCGCGACGACCTGCGCGTCTCCCGCCGCGAACGCATCGAAGCCGGCGACCCGGCCTTCACCGCCATGTCAGAGGCCTGGAGCAAGGCCCTGCGCGACGCCTTCGCCAATATTCCCTGAGCGGGTGAACGGGGGGCCGGTTCGGTTTGCGCACCGCGCGCGCGCCCCACGCATTGGAGTCTGTCAGATCACCGCCGCCGGACGCCGACGCGCGCGCGCAGGGCCCAAGGCGCCGACGCCCGACGCGAGAAGGAGCAGAGCTGCGGGAACAGGGACAGCGGTCACGGTTGCGCCCGTGCTCACTACAGGCGCAGGAAGCAATCGCGGCGGCGCTGTTGGGCCGCACCCCTTCAGATCGGGTCGAGCTTCCAGTCGCGGTCGCCACGGCTCTCGATCTCCTTGGAGATCACCGCCAGCATGTAGGCGCGCAGCACCGCGTTCATCCGCGCCTGGTAACCGTGGCCGAGCGCGCGGAACCAGCGCACCATGTCGGCGTCGTAGGCCGCCGTCACCCGGGTCTTCCTCGGGCGCGTCGGCGTCGTCTCGGCGATCGTGTACCACTCCCGCGGGATGGTGCGCTCCTTCAGCTTGCGGTTCTGGTTCCACCAGTCGAGTTCGTTGAGGTCCTTGAGCAGGTCGGTGTACGCGCGCTCCTCGCGCTTGGTGCGCTTGCGGTCCATGGGGCTGATCCGGTGGGGAAAGACGAACCGCATCCTGCCACGTCCCGGTTAACGCCCGGTTGGCCCGGAATCCTCCATACGCGTGGTGCATGACCCGTGCATGCGCCGTGTATCGGAATTTCCCTTCCGGATCAGAACCTTGACGGCCGGATCCGTCCCCGTCGCCGTCACCCCGCCGGCAGCGCCCGCTCCACGAGCCGCACCCAGTAGGAGCATCCCGCCGGGATGATCTCGTCGTTGAAGTCGTATTCGGGGTGGTGCAGCGCCGCGCCGGCGCCGTTGCCGATCCAGATCATCGCGCCCGGACGGGCGTTGAGCATGAACGAGAAATCCTCGCCGCCCATCACCGGCGGCCGGTCGGTGTCGACCCGGTCCTCGCCGGCGATCTCCATCGCCACCCGTCCCGCGAAATCGGCGCGGTCCGCGTCGTTGACCGTCACCGGATAGTTGCGCCGGTACGCGATCTTCGCCGTCGCGCCGTAGGCCGCGGCGATCCCCTGCACGAGCTCGCAGAGCCGGGTCTCGATCTGGTCGCGCACGCCCTCGTCGAGCGTGCGCACCGTCCCGCGCAGCTGCACGCGCGCGGGAATGATGTTGAAGGCTTCGCTCGAAGTGCGGAAGCTCGTTATCGACACCACCGCCTGCTTGAGCGGATCGACGGCGCGCGCCACGATGCTCTGCAGCGCCACGACGATCTGGCTCGCGACCAGCGTTGAATCGACGCAGTCCTGCGGCCTCGCCGCGTGGCCGCCCCGCCCCGTCACCTCGATCGAGACCTCGTCGGTGGCCGCCAGCATCGGTCCCGGGCGGATGGCGAAGTCGCCGGCGGGAATGTTGGGCCCGTTGTGCATGCCGTAGACCTCGTCGATGGCGAAGCGGTCCATCATCCCGTCCTCGACCATCTCGCGGCCGCCGCCGCCGCCCTCCTCGGCGGGCTGGAAGATCACCACGACGGTTCCGTCGAAGTTGCGCGTCTCCGCGAGGTACTTCGCCGCGCCGAGCAGCATCGCGGTGTGCCCGTCGTGGCCGCAGGCGTGCATCGCGCCGGGAATCGTGGAGGCGTGGGGCAGGCCGGTCTCCTCCTGCATGGGGAGCGCGTCCATGTCGGCGCGCAGCCCGACCGTCCGCCCCGAGCGGTCGCTGCGCCCGCGGATCACCCCGACGACGCCGGTGCGCCCGATCCCCTCCACCACCTCGTCGCAGCCGAACGCGCGCAGCTTGCCGGCGACCAGCGCGCTGGTGCGATGGGTGTCGAACAGGATCTCGGGATGGGCGTGGATGTCGCGCCGCCAGCCGGCGATCTCGTCCTGCAGGTCGGCGAAGCGGTTGATGACGGGCATGGGGACCTCAGTTGCTCTGGCGCTTGATCAGGCGGCGCACGAAGGCCGCGCCCGCCTCGAGTTGGTCGACGGTGATGTATTCGTCGGGCTGGTGGGCCTGGGCGATGTCGCCGGGCCCGCAGACCACCGTCGAGAGGCCCGCGTCCTGGAACTGGCCCGCCTCGGTCATGTAGGCGACCACGTGGCGCGCGTTGTCGCCGGTCAGCGCGCGCGCGACGCGCTCGGCCGCGCCGTCGTCCTCCGGGCGGCAGGCGGGCAGCTCGCCCGTCTCGACGATGCGCACGCCCGCGTCGGGGTGGATCGCCTTGACCTCCGCGTCGAGCCGCGCGGCCTCGGCGCGGATCCGCGCCTTCCACGCGGCGCGATCCTCGTCGGGCAGCATCCTGATCTCGCACTCGAAATGACAGTCGCGGGCGGTGATGTTGTGCGCGGTGCCGCCGGCGATCGTCCCGACATGCAGCGTCGCGAACGGCGGGTCGAAGGGACTTGCGGGATCGGCGGCGCGCGCGTTCGCGGCGTTGGTCCGGTTCATCCACTCGATCAGCCGCGCGCCGGTCATGATCGCCGAGACGCCGCGGTCCATCAGGCTCGAGTGCACCTCGTGGCCGCGGATGCGCGCCTCGAAGTACCAGGCCGCCTTGTGGCCGGTGACCACCCGCATCATCGTCGGCTCGCCGACGATCACCGCCTCCGGGGCCGGCAGCGCCGCGCCCATCGCCGCGATCATCGACGGCGCCCCGAGGCAACCGATCTCCTCGTCGTAGCTGATCGCGATCACGATCGGCCGCCGGAGCGGCGCGGCGCGCATCTCCGGCGCCAGCGCCAGCGCGGTGGCCACGAAACCCTTCATGTCGCACGCGCCGCGGCCGTAGAGCCTGCCGTCCCGCTCGCGCAGCGTGAACGGATCGCCCGACCAGTCCTGGCCCTCCACGGGGACCACGTCGCTGTGGCCTGAAAGCACCACGCCGCCGGCGACCGCGGGTCCGATCGCAGCGAAGAGCGCCGCCTTCTCGCCTGTCGCGTCGGGCGCCCGCGTCGCCGTCACCCCGTGGCCGGCGAGATAGTCCTCCACGAAATCTACCAGATCGAGATTGGAGCGCGTCGAGATCGTCGGGAACGCCACGAGGCGCGCCAGCATCTCGCGCGGGGTCAGGTGCTCGGGCATCGCCGCTCCTCGTCGCGTCGCACGACTGTGCGGAGCCCCGAGGCGGAGCGTCAAGCCGCTATTGCCGGTTGTCGCGCGCAATTTCTTGCTGTTAACCTTCGCTCTCGCGCACCGACGCGAGGCTGCGACGCCGGGGAGCGGCGCGGCGGGTGACCTTCGTCACGGGGGCTCAATGTTGGACGGACCCGCGCCGGTCCTCGAGGTCTCCGACCTCAAGACAGTGTTCGATACGCGCGACGGTCAGGTCCACGCCGTCAACGGCGTCAGTTTCGCCATCGCCCCGGGCGAGCTTCTGGGCGTCGTCGGCGAGAGCGGCTCGGGCAAGTCGGTGACCATGATGTCGATCATGGGCCTGCTGCCGAGCCCGCCGGCGCGGGTGGTCGGCGGCGACATCCGCTACCAGGGCCGCGACGTGCGCGCGATGTCCGAGGCCGAGATGCGCGACCTGCGCGGCGGCGAGATCGGCTTCGTCTTCCAGGACCCGATGACCAGCCTCAACCCGGTCTTCACCGTCGGCTACCAGCTCATGGCCCCGCTGCGCGCGCATCTGGGCATGTCGAGGGCCGACGCGCGCCGTCGGGCCGCCGAGCTCCTCGGCCTCGTCGGGATCCCCGACGCCGCCAACCGCCTGAACGACTATCCCCACCAGTTCTCGGGCGGCATGCGCCAGCGGGTGATGATCGCCATGGCGCTGTCCTGCGATCCCAAGGTGCTGATCGCCGACGAGCCGACCACCGCCCTCGACGTCACCATCCAGGCCCAGATCCTCGAGCTGATCCGCGAACTGCGCCAGAAGCTCGGCATGGGGATCATCTGGATCACCCACGATCTGGGCGTGATCGCCGGCATCGCCGACCGGGTGATGGTGATGTACGCCGGCCAGGTGGTCGAGCAGGGCGAGGTCGCCGAGATCTTTTCCAACCCGCAGCATCCCTACACCCGGGCGCTGCTCGAGACCGTGCCCAGCGTCACCGGACCGCGCGAGCGGCGCCTGCGCACCATCGAGGGCCAGCCCCCGAGCCTCTGGGCCGCGCCCGCCGCCTGTCCCTTCGCGCCGCGCTGCCCGAACGCCTTCGCGCGCTGCCTCTCCGAGAACCCCTGGCGGCTGGTGATCGCGGACGGCCACGACGTCGCCTGCTGGTGGGACGCCGACCGGGAGGAGCCGCGCTATGTTGGATGACGCGGCGCTGCGCGACGAGGAGGCGCGCGCCGCGGAGGACACGCTGGTCCGCGTCCGTGGCCTGCGGATGTACTTCCCGATCTACAAGGGGCTGCTGCGCCGCCAGGTCGGCCAGGTCAAGGCCGTCGACGACGTGAGCTTCGACATCCGCCGCGGCGAGACGCTCGGTCTCGTCGGCGAAAGCGGCTGCGGCAAGTCCACCACCGGCCGCGCGATCCTGCGGCTCTACGAGCCCACCGACGGGGTGATCGAACTGGAAGGCCGCGACATCGCCCGGCTCGAGGGCCGGGCGCTGCGCGAATTGCGGCCGCGTATGCAGATGATCTTCCAGGATCCGCAGGCGAGCCTCAACCCGCGCATGACCGTGGGCTCGATCATCGCCGAGCCGCTCGACGAGCATCGCAGCCTGAGCGCCGCCGGCCGCCGGTCGCGGGTGCACGAGCTCATGGACGCGGTCGGCCTCGCGCCGGGCTTCGCCAATCGCTACCCGCACGAGTTCTCCGGCGGCCAGCGCCAGCGCATCGGCATCGCCCGGGCGCTGGCGCTCAGCCCGGAGTTCATCGTCTGCGACGAGCCGATCGCCGCGCTCGACGTCTCGATCCAGGCCCAGGTGGTCAACCTGCTGGAGGACCTGCAGGAAAAGCTCGGGCTGACCTACCTCTTCATCAGCCACGACCTGAGCATGGTGCGCCATCTCGCGACCCGGGTGGCGGTGATGTATCTCGGCCGGCTGGTCGAGCTCGCCCCGCGCGAGGCGCTTTACGAGCTGCCGCTGCATCCCTACACCCAGGCGCTGATCTCCGCGGTGCCGAGCCCCGATCCGGAGGTCGAGGCGCGGCGGAGGCGCATCATCCTGACCGGCGACGTGCCGAGCCCGGCCAATCCGCCGAAGGGCTGCGCCTTTTCGACGCGTTGCCCGAAAGTCTTCGACCGGTGTCGCATCGAGACGCCGCCGTTGCGCGACCTGGGGCGGGGGCGCTTCGCCGCCTGCCATCTGGTCGAATCTCCGGAAACGCCGGCCTGATTGCGTTTCCGCCCAAACTGGAGGAGCGAGACATGCGACTGAAGAGTTCTACTCATGGGGGCCGCCGCCACGGCGCTGGTGGCTTCCGCCGCCCACGCAGAGCGCGGATCGGACGGCCAGCTCAACATCATCTACTGGCAGGCGGTGTCGATCATGAACCCGTTCCTGTCGAGCGGGACCAAGGACCTGGAGGCCGCGAGCCTGGTCATCGAGCCCCTGGCTCGCTTCGACGAGAACGGCGACATGGTGCCATATCTGGCAGTTGATATCCCAACCGTCGAGAACGGCGGGGTCTCTGAGGACCTGACCTCGGTAACCTGGAAGCTCAAGGACGGGCTGATCTGGTCCGACGGCACTCCGGTCACCGCCGCGGACGTGGTGTTCACCTGGCAGTATTGCACCGACCCCGAGGGCGGTTGTGCCCAGGCGCCGAACTTCGACGACGTTTCCAATGTCGAGGCCGTGGACGAACAGACGGTCAAGGTGACCTTCGCGGTTCCCAAACCCTATCCCTACGGTCCCTTCGTCGGGGCGCAGTCGCCGATCATCCAGGCAGCGCAGTTCGCCGATTGCCTCGGCGCCAACGCACCGACCTGCACGGACGCCAACACCATGCCGATCGGAACCGGGCCCTTCATTGTTACAGACTTCAAGGCCAACGACGTTGTGTTGCTCGAGGTCAACCCCAGCTACCGCGACCCCGAAAAGCCCGCCTTCGCCAACGTGGTCTTCAAGGGTGGCGGCGACGCGGCCAGCGCGGCGCGGTCGGTGCTGGAGACCGGCGAATACGACTACGCCTGGAACCCGCAGGTCGAGCCAGAGATCCTCGCCCAGATGGAGGCGGCAGGCAATGGCGAGATCATCGCCGCCTTCGGCACTTTGGTGGAGCGAATCCACGTCAACCAGACCAACCCAGATCCGGCGCTGGGCGACGAGCGCTCGACCGCCGCGCATCCGCATCCGTTCCTGACCGATCCCAATGTCGTCAAGGCGCTCAGCCTTGCGATCGACCGCGAGATCCTGGTGGAGACCGGTTACGGGGCGGCGGGACAGGTCACCTGCAACCTCGTGCCTGCCCCTGAGATCAACGCTTCCACCAACAACGACTGGTGCATGACCCAGGACATCGACGAAGCCAACCGCTTGCTCGACGAAGCGGGCTACGAACTGGGTTCCGACGGGGTGAGGGCCAAGGACGGCGTGCGCCTGAGCGTGCTCTACCAGACTTCGACAAACTCGGTGCGCCAGGCGGCGCAGGCGCTGATCAAGCAGTGGTGGGCGGAGATCGGCGTGGAGACCGAACTGCGCAACGTCGATGCGGCCGTCTATTTCGGAGGCGACCCCGGCTCGCCGGACACCCTGCAGAAATTCTACGCCGACCTGCAGATGTTTGCGAACAACTTCGACGGCACCGATCCCGAGAAGTACCTCGGCGACTGGGTCTGCGACGAGTTCCCCTCGCCGGAAACCCAGTGGCAGGGCGGCAACTATTCCCGCTGGTGCAACGCCGAGTTCGACGCGCTGCTCGCCGAACTGGCCACCACCTCTGGTCTCGAGGCGCGCGGGGAAATCGCGATCGCGCTCAACGACATGATCGTGAACTCGCCCTCTTTCATCCCGCTGGTGCACCGCGGCCGCGTCTCGGCCAAGGCCAACTCGCTCGGCGGCGTGAAGATGAACCCCTGGGACAGCGAGTTGTGGAACATCGCCGACTGGTATCCGCGAAGAGTGACGCAACCCCGTCCGGGCCGCCCGCGCGGCCCGGACGTTCCCTGAAGGATCGCGAACGGCATGTTCACCTACACGCTGCGACGCCTGCTCTTCGCGATCCCGACGCTGCTGGTCATCAGCTTCATCATCTTCGCGCTGCTCGACCTCTCTCCGGGCGATCCGACCGCCAACCTGCCGCTGACCATCCCCGCGGAGGTGCGCGAGCAGATCCGCCAGAGCCTCGGGCTCGGCGAGCCGTTCCACATCCGCTACCTGCTCTGGCTGCAGCAGTTCTTCGTCAACGAGCCGCTCAACATCCTTGAACAGCTCACCGGCTGGACCATCGGCGACAGCGAGAACCGCCTGCGCGTGATCTCCTGGCAGACCCGCTCGCCGGTCGTCGACCTCATCGTCGAGCGCATGCCCCAGACCCTCTGGGTGGTGGGCATGTCCTACGTGGTCGGCATCCTCATCGCGATCCCGATCGGCGTTATCTCCGCCTACAGGCAGTATTCCTGGTTCGACCAGTTCGGCACGCTCTTCTCGATGATCGGCTTCTCGGTGCCGACCTTCTTCACCGGCCTCGTCTTCATCGTGATCTTCTCGGTGACGCTCGGCTGGCTGCCGTCGATCTACGACACCAACCTGCGCGTGACGAGCCTCGAGACCTTCTGGCTGCAGGTCAAGCAGATGGCGATGCCGGTCGCCGTGCTCGCGCTCTTCAACGCCGCCCAGATCAGCCGCTTCATGCGCGCCTCCATGCTCGACAACCTCAACCAGGACTACGTGCGCACGGCGCGCGCCGTGGGCCTGCGCGAGCGCGCCGTGGTGCTGATCCACGTGCTGCGCAACTCGCTCATCCCGGTCGTCACCGTCATCGCGCTGGGCGTTCCCCAGATCTTCGGCGGCGCGATCATCACCGAGCAGATCTTCCGGGTGAACGGGCTCGGCCAGCTTCTGATCACCGGCATCCAGGCCGCCGACATCCCGCTTGTGCAGACGCTGACCTTCATCTTCGCGGTGCTGATCGTGCTCTTCAACCTGATCGCGGACCTGCTCTACGGCGTGCTCGACCCGAGGATCCGCTATGACTGACGTCTCCTCGGTTCCGATGCCCGCCATCGACGCGCCAGAGCGCAGCCTTTGGTCCGACGTCTGGTTCCAGTTCCGCCATCACAAGGGCGCGATGGCGGGCGTGGTGATCTTCGGGCTGATCGTGTTCGCGGTGGTGTTCGGGCCCTGGATCTACACCGTCGATCCGCAGTTCATCGACACCTCCGCGCGCAACGCCGCGCCGTCTCTGACCCACCCCATGGGCACCGACAACATCGGCCGCGACATCTTCGCCCAGGTGCTGCAGGGCGGCCGAGTGTCGCTGGCGGTGGGCGTCACCGCGATGCTGCTCAGCCTGGTGCTCGGCACGCTGATCGGGGTGCTCGCGGGCTATTTCCGCTGGCTCGACGGCCCGCTGATGCGGCTGACCGACCTCTTTCTCGCGCTGCCGCTCCTGCCGCTCCTGCTCGTCATCATCATGCTCTTTCGCGACACGCTGCGCACGATGATCGGGCCGGAATCGGGCATCTTCCTGCTGATCGTCTTCATCATCGGCATCACCTCCTGGATGCAGACCGCGCGGATCGTGCGCGGGGACGTGCTGGCGCTCAAGGAACGCGAGTTCGTGCTGGCGGCGCGCTCGGTGGGGGCGCCCAGCCGGCGCATCATCACCCGCCACATTCTGCCCAACGTGCTCTCGCCGATCATGGTCTCCGCGACGCTCGGCATCGCCAACGCCATCATCACCGAGAGCGCGCTCAGCTTTCTCGGCCTCGGCTTCCCCTCGGACTTCCCGACATGGGGGCGGCTGCTCTACGACGGCGCGAACTTCATGATGCTGACCCCGTCTCGGGTGATCTGGCCCGGCCTCGCCATTTCGCTGACCGTTCTCTCGATCAACTTCATCGGCGACGGGCTGCGCGACGCGCTTGACCCGCGCATCCGCGGGCGCTGAAGTATTGTGCACTGCAACAATTTGTGAGCTGTTGCAGATAGAACATTAACGACCCGCGGCTACATTTAGGTCAGAAGAGCGTTCGAAAGGAGCGCGCCATGGCCTTCGGGCTGCCGCACATCAGCTTCATCGGCTATCCCGCGCCGATCCCCTGCGCCGGTCATGCAGGGCTGGGGTTCCGCGAGGCGCATTCCGCCGACGCCCCGGCGATCCTCGATCATCTGCGCCGTCTGGGTCCCGAGGACCGGCGGATGCGCTATTGCGCGACGATCTCCGACGAGGCGCTCGCCCATGAGGCCGCGCGGATCTTCGAGCGCGCCGATTTCGCGCTCTGCGCCTTCGACGGCCCGCTCTGGAACGGGCCCTTCCACCGGGCCGGGCCGATCCGGGCCGTTGCGGAGTTCGTGATTTCCGGGCGGCAGGCCGAACTCGGCCTCAGCGTCGACGTCGACCTGCGCCGCCGCGGCGTCGGCGCCTATCTGGTGCAGACCGCCAGCCGCCTTCTCGCGCCGCGGGGAGTGCGCACGGTGACGGCCTACACCCTGCCGCAGAACCGCGCGATGATCGCACTGGGCCTCGCCTCCGGCGCGCGGATCGAACGCGGCCCCGAGGAGGTCGAGATCGACTTTGACGTCGCCGCGCTCGAGGCGGCCTACCTGCGTCGCCGCGCCGCACAGGTGTTCCGGCCTATCCCCCTGCGAACTGAGACGGCCTGAGCGCCGCGCTGTTCCACACCGACCCGACTGCAAATGATGATCGGCAGGGAGCCCACCCACGCCGCGTCCCGACCTGTGGGCAGAGCGGCCTTGCTGAACAAGGGCGATACTTGTTGACAGGTGGAGCCATTTTCTCAGGAATTCATATTCGAATACACTCAAAGCAGGTTTGATGATGCACGCCGCTACCGCTTTCTCCGGTCTGCTTTGCCTGCTTGCCGCCTGCGACACCGCCGTGACGGCCCCCGCCGAGGCCTCGATGCCGCAGGGGACCTTCACGCCCGGCAAGTCCCGCTTGCTCTACGGCATCGATTCGGGCGACGTGGACTGCGCCACCCTTGGCTCCCGCCGCCCCGGCAACATGGTCTGCGGTTACACGCGCGATGGGCGGGAAGTGACGGCCGAGATCACCGTCGAGGAGACGCGGATTGGCGCCGATTCCGATCTGCCTGTCGGCGATCCTCGGTTCTGGCAGGCGCTGGTCACCGACATGGAGCGCCGCGCCCAGGCCGCCTCGGAGCCTGGCGTGACGCGGCTGCAGGCGGAGATCCAGGGCCCGCTGCGGCCTCCGGTGGCCAACGCCGACGCCTGCCTCAGATACCGGCTGGATCGCCGGCAGGGCGAGACCGTCATCGACAACGAAGGCGTGCGGTGCGCCTTCTTCGACCCGGAGACGCGCATCGTCGATGTCGTGCTCGTCGAATACGTCGAACGGCGGACAGGCCGGCCCCGCGCCCCTGGCTTCTCCCGCGAGGCCGACGCCATCATCGCCACGTTGAGCCGAAAGCCGAAAGCGTCGCCCTGACGACCTGGCGACCGCGAGACAGGCCGCGAGCGCGCACGTCGCCTCGCTTCGAGGTCCACGGATGCGTGAGCGGACGGGCCATCGGCGCGCTTGCCAACCGCCGCGGGCTTCTGCCATAAGCCGATCATGGGTGTGACGCGCATCATTGCGATCATCTGCATTCGCCGCTGAGGAAACCCTCGCGGCGCGCTGCCCATGTTCCCATCCAAGGACCAAAGTGCTAGCTCGCCGCGACCTGCGAGGAATCGGGCCATGGCCGAGATCACGCTCTACAACACCCGAACCCGAGCCAGGGAGCGGTTCACGCCGCTCGACCGCGACAACGTCCGCATATACGTCTGCGGCCCGACCGTCTACGATCGCGCGCACATCGGCAACGCCCGGCCGGTGGTGGTGTTCGACGTGCTCTTCCGGCTCCTGCGCCACACCTACGGCACCAACCATGTCACCTATGTCCGCAACATCACTGACGTCGATGACAAGATAAACCGCCGCGGCGCCGAGACGCTGCGGCCGGGCGAGACCGAGCTGCAGGCGATCCGCCGCATTACCGACGAGACGATTCAGTGGTTCCACGACGACATGGACGCCCTCGGTGCGCTGCCTCCCACCCATGAGCCCCGCGCCACCGAGTTCATCGCCCCGATGGTGGCGATGATCGAGACGCTGATCGCCAACGGCAACGCCTATGTGGCCGAGGGCCACGTGCTCTTCGAGGTCACCACCGATCCCAAGTACGGAACCCTCGCCCGCCGCAACCTCGACGAGATGCGCGCCGGCGCCCGCGTCGAGGTCGCGCCCTACAAGCGCGACCCGATGGACTTCGTGCTCTGGAAACCCTCCAGCGCCACCGAACCCGGCTGGGACAGTCCGTGGGGCCGCGGCCGCCCCGGCTGGCACATCGAGTGCTCGGCCATGGCCCAGGAGCTGCTCGGGCCGTCCTTCGACATCCACGGCGGCGGCATCGACCTCGCCTTCCCGCATCACGAGAACGAATGCGCCCAGAGCCGCTGCGCGATTCCGGAAGGAACCTTCGCCAACGTCTGGATGCACAACGGCTTTCTCAACGTCGAGGGCGAGAAGATGTCGAAATCCCTCGGCAACTTTTTCACCGTGCGCGACCTTCTCGACAGGGGCGTGCCCGGCGAGGTGATCCGCTTCGTCCTGCTCTCCACTCACTATCGATCGCCGATGGACTGGACCGAAAGGAAGGCGTCCGAGGCGACGGCGACGCTCGAGAAGTGGTCGGACCTCACGAAAGACGTCGAGCCCGCCGAGCCGCTCGCCGGGGCGCTCGAGGCGCTCGCCGACGACCTCAACACCCCCGGCGCGATTGCGGCCATGCACGAGGCTGCGGGCGCGGGCGACCGCCAGCGTCTGCTCGCCACGATGGTCCTGATGGGGGTCAACCGCGTGGAGGCGCGCCGGCCGGAGGCGCTCACCGACGCCCACCGCGCCCGCATCGACTCGCTGATCGTCGCGCGCCTCGCCGCCCGCCGCGACCGCGACTTCGCCCGCGCCGACGCGCTGCGCGACGCGCTCGTCGCCGCGGGCGTGGTGATCATGGACCGACCGAGCGGTGTGACCGACTGGGACCGCGGCCCGGACTTCGACCCGTCCAAACTGGAGGCGCTGCAATGACCCCATATGGCCAGCGGCTCGCGCTGACAGAGGGCGGCGCCAGACCCGGGCGGGGGCGAAGCGCCCGCCTTGGGGGCGGGGCGGGCGCTACCCGGGCCGCTGGCCCGGGCGGTCCCGGTTCGACCGGAGCCGCGCCATGAGCCCCGAGCGCCTCTACCTCTACGACACCACCCTGCGCGACGGCCAGCAGACGCAAGGAGTGGATTTCTCCGTCGAGGACAAGACCCGCATCGCCACGGCCCTCGACGCGCTCGGGATCGACTACGTCGAGGGCGGCTGGCCGGGCGCGAACCCTACCGACAGCGCCTTCTTCGAAGCCGCGCCGAAGCTCGACGCCGCCACCTTCGCCGCCTTCGGCATGACCAAGCGCGCCGGGCGCTCGGCGGCGAACGACGACGTGCTCGCGGCGGTGATGAACGCGGGCACGCCGGCGGTGTGTCTCGTGGGCAAGACCCACGACTACCACGTCGCCACCGCGCTGGGGATCAGCGAGGACGAGAACCTCGCCAACATCCGCGACAGCGTCGCCCACCTGGTCGCCCATGGCCGCGAGGCGCTCTTCGACGCCGAGCACTTCTTCGACGGCTGGAAGGCCAACCCCGCCTACGCGCTCGCCTGCCTCGAGGCCGCCCATGAGGCCGGCGCGCGCTGGGTGGTGCTCTGCGACACCAACGGCGGCACGCTGCCCCACGAGATCGGCGCGATCACCGCCGAGGTCATCGCCGCGGGCCTGCCCGGCGACCGGCTCGGCATCCACACCCACAACGACACCGACACCGCCGTCGCCGGCAGCCTCGCCGCCGTCGACGCCGGCGCCCGCCAGATCCAGGGCACGCTCAACGGCCTCGGTGAGCGCTGCGGCAACGCCAACCTCGTCAGCCTGATCCCGACGCTGCTGCTCAAGGAGCCCTACGCCAGCCGCTACACGATCGGCGTGCCCCGCGAGAACCTGCGCCGCCTCACCCGGATCAGCCGGATGCTCGACGACATCCTCAACCGCGTGCCGGACGCGGCGGCGCCCTACGTCGGCGCCTCGGCCTTCACCCACAAGGCCGGGCTGCACGCCAGCGCCATCCTCAAGGATCCCGCGACCTACGAGCATGTCGAGCCCGAGGTGGTCGGCAACGCCCGCTTCATCCCGATGTCGAACCAGGCCGGCCAGTCGAACCTGCGCGACCGGCTGGCGAAGGCCGGCATCGAGGTCGAGCCCGGCGATCCGCGCCTCGCCGCCATCCTCACCGAGGTCAAGGCGCGCGAGGACCGCGGCTACGCCTACGACAGCGCCGCGGCGAGCTTCGAGCTCCTGGCGCTCGAGGTGCTCGGCCGCCTGCCGCGCTTCTTCGACGTCGAGCGCTACCGGGTCACAGTCGAGCGTCGCGTCAACGCCCGCGGGGCGCAGGTCACCGTCTCCGAGGCGGTCGTCGTCGCCCGCTTCGGCGCCGAGCGGGTGATGAGCGTCTCCGAAAGCCAGGATCCGGTCACCCATTCCGACCAGGGCCCCGTGAACGCTCTCTCCCGTGCTCTGGCCAAGGATCTCGGGCCCTATCAGGCCTTCATCGACGACATGAAGCTGGTGGACTTCCGCGTGCGCATCACGTCGGGCGGCACAGAGGCGGTGACCCGCGTGCTGATCGACAGCGAGGACGACGAGGGCCGGCGCTGGTCCACGGTGGGTGTCTCGGCCAACATCGTTGACGCGAGCTTTCAGGCCCTGAACGACGCGATCGTCTGGAAACTGCTGCGCGACGGCGCGCCGGTGGCGGGAGCGCGCTGATGGATCCTGTGTTCTGGGAGTTGCATTCGGGACTCGACCGCGAAGGTCCGGGCGATGACGCCGACACCCGCGCCGCGCTGCGCCTGACCGGGCTCTCGGGTCCGCTCGCGGTCCTCGACCTCGGCTGCGGCCCGGGCGCCTCGGCGCTGACGCTTCTTGCGGCGCTGCCCGAGGCGCGCGTGACCGGGCTCGACGCCCACGCGCCCTTCCTCGAGGCCGCCCGAGCCCGGGTCGCCGCCGCCGGCTTCGCCGACCGCTTCACCGCCATAGAGGCCGACATGGCCGATCCGCCGTTCTCGCCGGCCTCCTTCGACCTCATCTGGAGCGAAGGCGCGATCTACTCGATCGGCGTCGAGACGGCGCTTGCCGCGTGGAAGCCGCTCCTGCGCCCGGGCGGGCGGCTTGCGTTCAGCGAAGCGGTCTGGCTGACCGACGCGCCCGATCCCGTCTCCGCAGCCAACTGGGCGGAGTATCCGGCGATGACCGACGCCGCTGGGGTGCGGGCGAAGATCGCGGCGGCGGACCTGACGCTGCTGGGCGACGTCGAGCTCTGCGACGCGGCCTGGGACAACTACTACGGCCCGCTGGAGAAACGCGCCGCGACGCTTGAGAAGCGGCATGGGGCCGACCATCCGGTGCTGCGCGAGGCCCGCGCGGAGATCGCCGTGCGCCGGGACCATCCCGAGGACTTCGCCTACGTGTTCTTCGTGGCGGCCGCGTGACGGCGCAAGCCTGCGCCGAACTGGTCGCGCGCGGCGATCCCGACCGCTGGCGCGCGGCGATGCTGGCTCCGCCCGACAGACGGCCCGGCCTGATGGCGCTCTACGCCTTCAATCTCGAAATCGCCCGCGCGCCCTGGGTCGCGTCGGAATCCATGCTGGCCGAGATCCGCCTGCGCTGGTGGACCGACGCCATCGCCGAGATCTGCGCCGACGCGCCGCTGCGCCGCCACGAGATCATAGCCCCGCTCGCCGAGGCGATCCGCGCCGGCGGGCTGCCCGAGGCGCTGTTCCAGGAGACCATCGCCGCACGGCTCGTCGACGCCGAAGCCCGCCCGCATACCGACCGCGCCGCGCTCGAGACCTATCTCGACCGCACCGCCGGGCATATCGCCTGGCTCGCCGCGCTCCACCTCGGCGCGCCGCCCGCGGCCGAACCGGCAGTGCGCCGCTTCGCCCGCGCCGCGGGAACCGCCGCCTTCCTGCGTGCGCTGCCCGAACTGCGCGCCCGCGGCCGCGAGGCCCTGCCGCCGGATGTTTCCGTCGCTGCGCTCGCCGCCGCCGCGCTCGCCGATCTGGAGGCTGCGCGCGCCGCCCGCGCGACGGTGCCGCGCGCCGTCGCGCCGGCGCTGCTTTCCGGCTGGCTCGCCGGGCCCCGGCTCCGCCGCGCCGCCGCCGATCCCGAAGCGGTCTGGACCGGCGGGCTCGAGGTCTCCGAGTTCCGCGCCCGGCTCGAGCTCGTTCGCCGCGCCGCCACGGGCCGCTGGTAGGTCCGCCGAACCGCGTCAAAGCCGCGTTGACACTTTTGTCATGCAGAAAGGGAGACTTGAAGATTGTCCGAGCCCGGACATCGGTTTCACGCCGGTCTGCGGCCGCCCACCGTGAGCCAGATCAGCGCTCCGCCGGCCAGCGTCAGCATCGGGATCATCGCGAGGTTCACCGCCTGCCAGCCCGCCACCGCGTCGCCGCCCACGCAGTTCATCAGGCCCCCCGAGGTGATGGAGGCGAGAGCCACCATGCCGAAGACTGCAAAGTCGTTCATGCCCTGCACCCGGCCGCGCTCTTCCGGACGGTAGGCGGAGGTCAGCATCGTCGTGGCCCCGATGTAGCCGAAGTTCCAGCCCACCCCGAGCAGGATCAGCGCCCCGAAGAAGTTGAAGAGCTCGACCCCCGCCAGCCCGACCACGCCCGCCGTCGCCAGGAGCCCGAGCCCGATCGCCACGATCGTGCGCGCCCCGAACCGCGCGATCAGCGCCCCCGTGAAGAACGACGGCGCATACATCGCCAGCACATGCGCGCTGACCACGTCGGCGGCGTCGGCGGTGACGAAGCCGCATCCGACCATCGCCAGCGGCGTCGAGGTCATCACTAGGTTCATCAGCGCGTAGGACACCATCGCGCAGATCATCGCCACCGCGATCACCGGGCTTCGCAGAAGCGCGCCGTAGCTGCGCGCCTGCGGCCCTTCCGGCGCCGGCGGCGCCGGCCGCGGGCTGTCGAGGAAGGCGAACATGAAGACGCCCGCAAGGTTGAGCGCCACGACGGCCACATAGGCCCCCGCGAAGGGGATCGGCGCCAGCGCGTCCTCGGTGAGCTTGACCAGCTGCGGCCCGACGATCGCCGAGCCGAGGCCCGCCGCCATCACCCACGAGATCGCCTTCGGCCGGAAGGTTCCGCTGACGCCGTCGACCGCCGCGAACCGATAGAAGTTCTGCGCTGAAAGATAGACCCCGGTCAGCAGCGACCCGGCCAGGAACAGCGCGAAGCTGTTGAACCACAGTCCCGCCGCGCAGAGCGCCGAGCCGACCGCGCCGCAGAGCGTCCCCAGCACGAAACCCGCCCGCCGGCCGCGCCGCTGCATCAGCCCCGAAAGCGCCGGCGCCGCCAGCATCGAGCCCGTGACGATCAGCGTGATCGGCAGAGTCGAGAGGCACTTGACCGGGCTCAGCACCTGGCCCGCCAGGCCGCCGAGAATGAAGCTCACCGGCATCTGCGCCCCGAGGACGATCTGGGCCGCGACCAGGACCCACAGGTTTCGCCGCGCCCGCGCGTCCGCGCCGGGTTCGTCCTCTGGGCTGTCGTCGGGCGCTTCCATCGCGCTTCTCTAGCCGCCCGCCGCGACGGCTCCAAGCTGTTCCGCTCCCGGCCGCGACGTGCTAGCCCGGCGGCCATGATCGGGCGCATCATCGAGACGGACGCGGACGTGGCCGAGGGCGCGGCGCATCTCGCCGCGATCGAGCCGCGCTTCGCCACGGCGCTCGCCGCGACAGGCCCACCGCCATTGCGACGCCGCCCCGACGGAATCGCCCAGCTTCTCTCGGCGATCGTGAGCCAGCAGGTCTCCACCGCCGCCGCGGCGGCGATCTGGGCCCGGGTCGAGGCGCTCGGCGCCACCGACCCCGCCGGAGTGGCCGCCGTCAGCGACGACGCCCTGCGCGCCTGCGGCCTCTCGCGACAGAAGGTCGCCTACGCCCGCGCCATCTGCGACAGCGGCGTGGATTTCGCGGCGCTGCGCCAAATGCCGACCGAGGGCGTCGTCGCCGAACTTGTCCGCATCAAGGGCGTCGGCGTCTGGACAGCGGAGATCTACGCGATGTTCAGCCTCGGCCGCGCCGACGTTTTCGCCCCCGGCGACCTCGCGCTCCAGGAATCGGCCGCGCGGCTCTTCGGCCTTCCCGAGCGCCCGCGCGAAAAGGCGCTTCGCGAGATGAGCGCCGCCTGGTCCCCCTGGCGCGCCGTGGCCGCCCGCCTGCTCTGGGCCTACTACCGCGTGGAGACCCGGCGAGAAGGCGTCCGCTGAACCGGCGATCGGCAGTACCTAGCCGCAGCTCGAAGGCGAAACCGAAGCCCGTTCAGTTAGTTACACCCACCCGTGGTGCACCCGCTAGGTTATCAAGCGGAATTGCCAGACGGTGTTTTCTGGTGTGGCAAGATTCCCGTGTAAGATGCCGAGTGTGGTCGCGCTGGGGTGTGCGACTGTACGGGGCACTTGGTGGGGGCACCTGCAGTTTTCACGAGGCGAAAGAACGGCGGGGGCTCGGTATGGATGCCGACAGTCTTCCTGTTTGCCCTCGCTGCCCTCGCCAGCTTCTCGGTATTTCCCAACGTTTCCAACGCCGCGCCGGTCAGCGAAACCCAGGCCGCGCGTGAACTTGCCTGCACCGCGGGATCCGTCGCCCTCGAATGCCTGAGCACCGCGTCCGTCGATGACGCCGTCCTGGCCTTCGGTCTGCTCAAGGCCGGTGGCCTGCTGCTCAGCAGCGCCACGGCGTCGGCAATCCGCGCCTCCGAATCCATCGCGCCCGTGCCGCTGCCCGCCGCCGGCTGGCTGCTCGTGGCCGGGCTCGGCGGCCTCGGCCTCTTTGGCCGCCGTCGCTCATCGGTATCCGCCGACCGCCGTTCGCATGGTCTTCCGCCACGTGTCCAGTCCGATGGGACATGTGGCGCTTGTTTTCCGCGACCGTTTTAAAAGGGGGTGGGGCGACGATGCGCACGGTACCCGTGACGGCAGCGCAAGAGAGAGAGCGGGAAACCCGCCGCTCGAGAATGTAGGATTTCAACATCAATCAAGGAGTATCTCTCGATGAGACGCTTTCTCGTGGCAGTCGCCGCGCTTCTGATCTCTGCCACGGCGTCGCACGCGGCGATTATGTGGACGGGGACCTTCACTCCGTCAACCAATGGCGGTTCTGGCAGCATAGTGGATCTCACCGGGCGCGCGTTCAACCCGGCGTTTACCCTGACCGGCAGCAACTTCGGATCGCTTGGATCCGTCGTGACCACCTACACCGCGGACGCCCCGCCGGCGCCGCCGCCGTTTTGGCTCGTCGAGTTCGACTGGGTGTATTCCACCGAAGATACATGCGGGTCTTGGATGGATCCGTTCGGCTACATCATTGACGGTGTGCAGACCCAGCTGTCGACCGACGCGCCTGCGCCGGCCTTCCAGTCTGGAATGACTTCCTTCGTGGTGGCGGCAGGTTCGAACTTTGGCTGGTACATCGACGCGACTGACGATCAGTTCGGCCCCGCGGAAGTCGATGTTTTTGCCACGATCACCGCGGTTCCGGTCCCCGCTGCCGGCTTCCTGCTGTTCGGCGCGCTCGGCGCCCTCGGCATCGCAGCCCGTCGCCGCACGGCGGTTTGACGACTGCTTCCCGGCGCCATCCGGCTTGACCGGCTGGCTCGGCAGCAGCGGCGATAGCGTTTCGGGGCCCGGCGAGAGTCAGGCCCCGTTGCATTGAGCGGGGCTCGGATTGCGCTGGCGCCGAACCCTTAGACGTGGCACGACGCCCGGATCCCCAGGTCGGAGTCGGCGCGTCGATCCCGTTGATGCCACATTCACCAAGACTATTGTTTTAAAACATATATTTGCAAAAATCTCCGCGTTGTTACACCTCCAGCCCGGCCGCCCCGTGACAGGGCGGAACCTGCCGGCTATGCTCCCCCGGCCGCATCCGAGGGAGACCCGATGACCACCCTTTCCGGCCCCGAGCGCGCGGCCGCCTCCGGCCAGGCCGACAGCTTGGTGATCTTTCTACACGGCTACGGCGCGGACGGGAACGACCTGATCGGGCTAGCCGAGCCCCTGGCGCCGCACCTGCCCAACACGCGGTTTCTGGCGCCGAACGCGCCCGAGCCCTGCGTCAACAATCCCGCCGGCTACCAGTGGTTCCCGATCCCGCACATGGATGGCAGCTCCGAGGTCGAGGCGGGGATCGCCGCCGCCCGCTCCTTCGCGCTGCTCGACGCCTGGCTCGACGAGGTGGCCGGGCAGGGGATCGGCCCCGATCGCACGGCGCTCGTGGGGTTCAGCCAGGGCACGATGATGGCGTTGCACGTCGGCCTGCGCCGCGCCTCGCCCTTCGCGTGCATCGTTGGCTTTTCGGGTCGCCTCCTGCACCCGAGGGCTCTCGAAGCCGAGATCGCCAGCCGCCCGCCGGTCCTGCTGATCCACGGCGACATGGACCCTATCGTGCCGCACGCCTTCATGGCCGAGGCCGCGACAATGCTCGAGGCGGCCGGCGTCGAGACCCGCACCCATACGTCGCGCAACGTCGGCCACGGCATCGCGCCGGACGGCCTCGGCCTCGGGCTGCGCTTCATTCAGGAGCGATTCGCGGCGGCGCGATAACGCGCGGCGGCGTCACAAAACTGTCCAGTGTTCGCGCTAGCTTGCCGCCGCCTGGGGCCTTCGCCCGCTATCTTGGGTCTTGTCTGGCGCCCCGGGCGAGATATAGTCGCTCAAGGCCGAAGCCGGACGCCCGTCCGTCCGGCGCGCCGCTGGGCGGCCCGCGCAGGAGCCGAAGTCGATGCTGCAAAGCACGCACACCCCGAGTTTCGTCCGAAGTCCCGCCGGGCTGCGGGACCACCCGGCGCTGGTGCTCAACGCCGACTTCCGGCCGCTCTCCTACCTGCCGCTGTCGCTGTGGCCCTGGCAGGAGGCCGTCAAGGCCGCCTTCCTCGACCGGGTGACCGTGCTCGCCGAGTACGACGCGACGGTGCGCTCGCCCTCGATCCAGATCCGCATCCCCTCTGTCGTGGTGCTCAAGGACTACGTAAAGCCTGCCCGGGCCACCGCCTTCACCCGCTTCAACCTTTTCCTCCGCGACGAGTTCACCTGCCAGTACTGCGGGGCCAAGGACCACCTGACCTTCGACCACGTCACCCCGCGCTGCCGGGGCGGGCGCACCACCTGGGAGAACGTGGTCGCCTCCTGCGGCCCCTGCAACCTGCACAAGGGCGCGCGCACGCTCCGGCAGACCGGCATGACGCTGCGCCGCAAGCCCTACCGGCCAACGTCGGAACAGCTTCAGAACGTCGGGCGCAAGTTCCCGCCCAACCATCTGCACGACAGCTGGATGGACTTTCTCTACTGGGACGCCGAGCTCGACGCGTAGGCGCGGATCCAGATCACCGCCAGCGCCAGCGACGCCAGCGCATTCCAGCCCGCCATCGACACGCCCAGAAAGCTCCAGGCAACCTCGTCGCAGAGCACGACCGGCGTCTCGAGGATCTGCGCGAGTAGGTCTCCCGCCGAGACTTCCGCCGCGGACGGGGCCGTGCAGGTGTCCGGGCCCGGCCACCAGCCCTGCTCGATGCCGACGTGATAGGCACCGATCCCCGCCCCGGTCAGCATCGCCAGCGCCCCCAGCGCCGCCGGCCAGCGCCAGCCCGTCGCCACCACCATCGCGCCGAGCGCGACGGCGATCCCGTGCGGCCAGCGCTGCCAGATGCACAGCGGGCAGGGCGCGAGCCCTCCAATGTACTGGAAGGCGAGCGCCGCCGCGAGCAGCAGCGCCGAGCCCGCCGCCGCGCCGAGGGCTCCGCGTTGCAGCCCGTTCAATGCGTCAGTCCCAAGGCCACGAACCCTCCGATGAGAGCGGCCATCCCGATGGTGAAGACAAGCCCGAGGCGACGCTCGATGAAATCCTTGATCGGCGGGCCGAACTTCCACAAGAGCGCCGCGATCACGAAGAAGCGGAACCCCCGGGCGATCACGCTCGCCACCATGAAGACCCAGAAGTTGAGCCCGGTGGCCCCCGACGCGATGGTGATCACCTTGTAGGGGAACGGCGTGATCCCGGCGATCAGCACGATCCAGGCACCCCAGGCGTTGTAGTCCGCCGCGAACGTGTCGAACTTCTCGCCCTTGCCGTAGAATTCCAGCACCGGCCGGCCCACCTGCTCGAAGAGCCCCCAGCCGATGAAGTAGCCGAAGGCGCCGCCGGCCACGGACGCCAGCGTGCAGACCCCGGCGATCAGGAAGGCCTTGCTCGGACGCGCGATGATCATCGGGATCAGCAGCACGTCGGGCGGGATCGGAAACACCGAGCTTTCCACGAAGCTCACCACCACCAGCGCCCACATCGCGTGCGGGGAGGCGGCCAGCGACAGCGTCCAGTCGTAGAGCCTGCGTAGCACTTTGTTAGCCTCATGGTGGTAGCCGCGGCACAAGCACCACGGACGCAGGCCCGCGTCAAGCGCGGGGCCGCGGGCCGATCAGGGCGGACGGGAGATCGTCGATGACCCCATGGGCGCAGGCCGGCGCATGAGCCGGGTCGCCAGCCAGTCGACCGCCTTCGGGCGGGCGGTCCGGGTGATCGCAGCACTGCTGGTTCTCGCCGGCTCCGGGGCGGTCTTCTGGACGCTCACCCGGGTCGATCTCGGCCGCCACGCCTTTCTCGGCGACCGCCAGAGCCTCTATGACGACGCCGACGCCATCCGCTCGGGAGAGGCTGCCCAGAAACGCGCGCGTCTGATCGCAACCGCCTTCGACGACGCCCAGGACTACTGGGCGCGAACGTTCCTGGCGCGCGCCGACCGGCCCTACCGACCGGCGAGCCTCGTCTTCTTCTCGCGCACCAAGCCCTCGCCCTGCGCCGGGCCGAACGGCGCGACCGGGCACCTCTACTGTGCGGCCAGCGGCGAGGCCGCCTTCGATCTGGTGTTCTCCGAAGAGTTGTCCCGGCGGCTTCTGCGCGACGCTGACGCGGCCGAGGCGCTGCTGGTCGGATACGTCGTTGCGGGCCGGGTGCAGGACCAGGTCGGCCGGCTCGACGCCGCCGCGCGCCAGCGCCAAGACGCGCGCGGATCCGCCGCCCGCGCCGACATCGACGCCGCCCTCGCCCGCCACGCCGACTGCCTCGCCGGCGTCTGGGCGGCGGATGCGGCCGGACGGCTGGGCGCGCCCTCCGAAGTGTTCTACCGCGAGACGCTGGCCGCCGCCCGCCGCGCGGCCACCGCGCTAGAGAAGTCCGGATCCGCCGCGCCCGAGACGCTCAACCTGCTCGAGGCCGGGACCCTGGAAGACAGGGCCCGGGCCTTCGGACGCGGTCTTGCCGCCGCCGACCCCTCCGGCTGCGTCGGACCCTGAACCCGCGCCCGACGCCGCGTTTCTAGGGCAGGTCGCGGCGCAGCGGCTCTATGGCCCCGCGCCGCGGCGTCCCGTCGGGCTGCGGGGGCAGGGGGATCGTCGCGCAGGTCCCCGCCGCCACCCAGGTCCAGGCGTCGCCCTGGTAGTCCGCCGTCGCGCTCCCGGGCGACGCATCCGGGCCGATCCCGTCGTTCTGCCCGGCGCGCGCCACGCCGTAGCACTTCTCTCGCCCCGCGCCGTCCTGCTGCGCCAAGGCGCTCGCGGCTGCGAGCGTCCCTGCGAGCGCCAACGCAACTGCCGTTCTCCTGCGCACGCGCGCCTCCGTCGTCGATTCCGCCGCGCTGCACCTTAGCGGCCGCGCGGCGCGAAGGAAGCCCTCGCACCGCCCCTGCAAAGCCGCTAACGTGGTCGACCGAAGAGATCCCCCGGGGAGGAGCCGTCATGGAAATGCAGGGTGAACGCCTGATAGCCGCGCCGCGCGACAAGGTCTGGACGGCGCTCAACGACGTCGAGATCCTCAAGGCGTCGATCCCGGGCTGCCAGGAGATGTCGGGCAGCGCCGCGGACGGCTTCGAAGCCACCGTGAAGCAGAAGATCGGCCCGGTCAGCGCCACCTTCAAGGGCGTCGTCGCGCTCTCGGACGTGCGTCCCGGCGAAAGCTACACCATTTCAGGCGAGGGCAAGGGCGGTGCGGCCGGCTTCGCCAAGGGCGGCGCGGACGTGCGCCTCGCCGACGCCGAGGGCGGCACTCTGCTGAGCTACGACGTCAAGGCCAGCGTCGGAGGCAAGCTCGCCCAGCTTGGCAGCCGGCTGATCGACGGGGCCGCCAAGAAGCTCGCCGACCAGTTCTTCGAGAACTTCCAGGAGGCCGTCGAAGGCCCCACGGAGCCTGCGGCCCCGGAGGACATCACCGACGCCACCGCCGCCGAGAAGAAACCTGGCTGGATCGGCCGGATGATGGGCAAGAAAGCTTGAACCTCGGGCTCTTTCCGCCCGGCGCCGTGATCTGGATCACGCTTCGCGCACCGCGCTTGACGTAACCATGCCGTCAACCGGAACCGAGGCGCGCACGCGCTTCCCCGGCGACGCGGCGGCGGCCCGCAGGGTGGGGCGGGTCCGCCGCCGCAGCACGCCGGGCCTCCGGGCTCACTCCGACGCCGCGTCGCGCGCCGCCTGCATGGCCTGCGGGTGGGTCCGCTCGTAGACCTCCATCAGTCGCGCTTGGTCGACGCCGGTGTAGACCTGGGTTGTGGTCAGCGAGGCGTGCCCGAGCAGTTCCTGGATCGCGCGCAGGTCGCCGCCGGCCTCAAGAAGATGCGTGGCGAAGGAATGGCGCAGCGCGTGCGGCGTGGCGCTCGCGGGCAGGCCAAGCTGCATCCGCGCGCTCTGCATCGCCTTCTGGAGATGCCGCTGGTCGAGCGCCCCGCCGCGCGTCCCCACAAAGAGCGGCCCCTCGGGCGGCAGGTCGCGCGGGCAGAGACCGAGATAGGCGTCCACCGCCCTTCTCGCGACAGGCAGGACCGGCACGAGACGCTCGCGGCCGCCCTTGCCGCGGATGCGCAGGCTCGGGGGCAGCGGCGCGTCGCGGCGGCGCAGGCCGAGCGCCTCGGAGATGCGCAGCCCGCAGCCGTAGAGCAGTGTCACGACCGCGGTGTCCCGCGCCGCCACCCAGGGCTCGGCGCTCTGCGCGCCCACGGTCTCGATCAGCAGCCGCGCCGCGTTGGCCTCGACCGGACGGGGCAGGCGCGCCCTCTGCTTGGGGCCGCGCATGGCGCTCACTGCCGGCGCAACGAGGCCGTGGGTCTCCGCCAGCCAGACATGGAACCCCTTCACCGCTGACAGCGCCCTGGCCAGCGACCGCGCCGAAAGGCCGCGCCCGCGTTCGTGCGCCATCCAGGCGCGGATCTCGCTGGTGCTCACCCCGCCGAGCCCGGCGCGCCCCACCGGACCGCCGCGGTGGCGGGCCAGAAAGCCAAGATATCCAGCCACGTCGCGGCGATAGGCGACGACAGTGCGCGGCGCGGAGCCCCGCACGGCGGCGATCTGCGCGAGCCAGTCCGTGAGAAGCGCCGAGGCTCCCTCGGACCCGGCCGTCGTCACGCCAGCCAGCGCCGCATCGACCGTTCGAACACGCCGCCGAGGAAATCGAGCAGGTCCATGCCCTGGTCGGGATGGAACCGCATCGGATCGCTCGCGCCGAAGGCCAGCAGGCCGTCGAGCTTGCCGGGGCCGAGGTCGAGGCGGATCAGCGCCTCCGACCGCACCCGGACCGCGTCCGGCCCGAAGAGGTCGTCCGGCGCCGGGTCGACCTGGCGCAGCGTGACCTTGCGCGGGCCGAGCCCGCGGCCGAGACGGATGTAGGCGTCCACCCCCGCCTCGGGCAGCGCGAGGATCACGTCGTGCAGCGGGCCCTTCGGTCCCAGGCTCTGGCGCGGCCGCGCCGCCGGCGCCTCGAGCCCGATCCGGATCACCTCGACCCCTAGGATGTTGGCCACGTCATGGGTCAGCGCCCGAAGGAATTCGGCGAAATCCTCCGCCTCCAGGAGCGCAAGGCAGGCGCGATGCACTTGGTTGGTGCCGGCCACGTTCTCGTAGGCCGCCGCCAGCACCTCGCGGTGGGTGTCCTCCAGCCGGTCGAGCCGTTCCTCGAGCCGGTCGACAAGAACCCCGCGCAGGTCGACGACGTTGCGCCCGAGCGCGCGCTGGCGGTCGGCGGCGAGCAGGGCCCGCATCAGCCGGTCGTCCTCGAGGATCAGCGCCGGGTCGGCGAGGATCCGGTCCCTGAGAGCTTCGGCCGCCTCGTCGCTCATGGATGCGTCCTCACACGATCTTCTGGCCTGTCGCGGCCCAGTCCTTCAGGAAGGCCTCGAGCCCCTTGTCGGTCAGCGGATGATTCGCCAGCGCCTTGATCACCCCGGGCGGGGCGGTGACCACGTCCGCGCCCGCGAGGGCTGCCTCGCTGACATGGTTGGCGCTGCGGATGCTGGCGGCCAGGACCTGGGTGGCGAAGCCGTAGTTGTCGTAGATCGTGCGGATGTCGCGGATCAGCTCCATGCCGTCGAGGTTGATGTCGTCGAGCCGCCCGACGAAGGGCGAGATGAACGTCGCCCCCGCCTTCGCCGCCAGCAGAGCCTGGTTCGACGAGAAGCAGAGCGTCACGTTGACCATGCGTCCCTCGTCACTCAGCGTCTTGCAGGCCTTTAGCCCTGCCCAGGTCAGCGGCACCTTGACCGTGATGTTGTCGGCGATCTTGGCGAGCTTGCGCCCCTCCGCGATCATGTCGTCGGCTTCGAGCGCCACGACCTCGGCGCTGACCGGGCCGGGGACCAGGTTGCAGATCTCCCTGGTCACCTCGACTATGTCGCGCCCCGACTTGAGGATCAGGCTCGGATTGGTGGTCACGCCGTCGACCATGCCAAGCGCGTGAAGCTCGGCGATCGCAGCGACATCGGCCGAATCGACGAAGAATTTCATGGGCGCATCTTTCGTTCGCGGGCGTCAGCCCTTGTGGTTTCGCACCATCCTAGCCCAAGGTATAGCGCGATGGAACACCCCATTCGCCCAGAGGCCTCCGCGCCTCGCCCTGATTTCGCCGCCGGCGAGACCGTCGCCGTGCTCACCGCCGAGGGGCTCGACCGGCTGCTCGACTATCGTGTCCCGAAGGGCGGGCTGTCGCTGGGCGATTATGTCGAGGCGCCGCTCGGGCCGCGTCGGGTCATCGGCTGCGTCTGGGGGCCGGGGCAGGGCGGCTTCGACCCCGACAAGCTGCGCAGCCTTGAGGGCCGCCTCGACGCGCCCCCCATGCGTCCCGCGATGCGGGCCTTCCTCGAGCGCGCCGCCGGCTACACGCTCAGTCCGCTGACCGCAATGCTGCGGCTCGCCACCCGTGCGCCCGGCTTTGGCGCGCCGCCGGCCGCCCGTCCGCTCCTGCGCCTCGGGCCAACCCCGCCCGAGCGCATGACCACGGCGCGGGCGCGCGTCCTCGCCGCGCTTCGGGAGTACGGCGACCTCGGCCTTTCCCCGGGCGAACTGGCCGCTCTCGCCTGCGTCTCGGCGAGCGTGCTGAAGGGGCTCGAGGGCCAGGGCGCGCTGCGCCGCGTGGACGCGCCCCGCGACCCGCCGTTCCCCGCGCTCGACCCCGAGGCCCGGCCGCCCGCGCTCTCGCCCGCCCAGGCCGCCGCGGCGGCCGAACTGCGCGCCCGCGTCGCCGAGGCGGTCTATTCCACCACGCTCCTGATGGGCGTGACCGGCTCGGGCAAGACCGAGGTCTATCTCGAGGCCGTCGCCGAAGCCCTGCGCCGCGGTCGCCAGGCGCTGGTGCTCCTGCCCGAGATCGCGCTTTCGGTCGAATTCCTCGACCGGGTCGAGGCGCGCTTCGGGGCGCGGCCGGTGGAATGGCACTCCGGCGTCACCGAGGGCGCGCGCCGCCGCGCCTGGCGGTCGCTCGCCGCCGGCGAGGCGCGGCTGGTGGTCGGCGCGCGCTCGGCGCTCTTTCTGCCCTTCTCAAGTCTCGGCCTCGTCGTCGTCGACGAGGAGCACGACGGCTCCTACAAGCAGGAGGAGGGCGTGCTGTACCACGCCCGTGACATGAGCGTGCTGCGCGCCTCTCTCGAGGGCGCCGCCGTCGTGCTGGCCTCCGCCACGCCGGCGCTCGAGACCTGGGTCAACGCCGAGACCGGCAAGTACCGCAGGCTCGACCTGCCCGAGCGCTTCGGCGCGGCGCGGCTGCCGGAGATGGCGGCGGTGGACCTGCGCGCCGACCCGCTCGAGCCCGGGCGCTGGATCTCCGCCCCGCTCGCCGCCGCGGTGTCCGAACGCCTCGCCTCGGGCGAGCAGTCGCTGCTCTTTCTCAACCGGCGCGGCTACGCGCCGCTGACCATCTGCCGGGCCTGCGGCCACCAGATCGGCTGCGGCCATTGCGACGCCCGCATGGTCGAGCACCGCTTTCGCAAGCGCCTGGTCTGCCATCAGTGCGGCGCCAGCGCCTCGGTGCCCACCAGGTGCCCGGCCTGCGGCGCCGAGGGCCGGCTGGCCGCGATCGGCCCGGGCGTCGAGCGGCTGGCCGAGGAGGCCATGGACCGCTGGCCCGACGCCCGGGTGGCCGTGCTCTCCTCCGACCTCGCCGAGAGCGCCCATGCGCTCAAGGAGCGCATCGACGCCATCGCCTCGGGCGCCGCGGATATCGTCATCGGCACGCAACTGGTGTCCAAGGGCCACAACTTCCCGCTGCTGACCCTCGTCGGCGTCATTGACGCCGATCTCGGGCTCCAGGGCGGCGATCTGCGCGCCGCCGAGAAGACCTTCCAGCTCATCCGCCAGGTCGCCGGCCGCGCCGGGCGCGCCGAGCGACCCGGGGCGGCGCTGATCCAGACCCACCAGCCGGAACATCCGGCGCTTCAGGCGATCCTCTCGGGCGACGACGCCGGCTTCTGGCGCGCCGAGGCGGACTCGCGCCGCCGCGCCGGCGCGCCGCCGTTCGGCCGCATGGCCGGCGTGGTGGTGTCGGGCCGCGACGAGACCCGGGTCTGGGACGCCGCCCGGGCGCTCGCCGCCGCCTCCGGCCCGCTGCGCGCCGCCGGCGCCGAGGTCTACGGCCCTGCGCCCGCGGCCATCGCGCGCATCCGCGGCCGCCACCGGGTGCGGCTGCTCGTCAAGGCGCCGAGGTCCGCCGCGCTTCAGCCCGCCCTGCGCGACTGGCTTGCCGCCGCGCCGCCCCCCGCCGCGGTCCGGGTCAGCGTCGACGTCGATCCCCAGAGCTTCTTCTGACGGCCGCGTTCCGCCGGAGTTGTTAACAGACTCTTGACAAACGTGCGTGGCGACTGTCTTCTTCAACCTTCGGATGAACCGCCGATCCCCACGGTCGCCGGTGACCTGTCGCCCCTCGGGCGGGGGACGACGCCGCGGAGGCGGACATGCTCGGACCAGGCGATCTGATGCGGCGACCCGGAACCACGCTCGGTTCCGTGGCGGCGATCGCGGGCCTGGTCTGGCTCTGCCGCTGGCTCGGCTTCGGCGAGGGCGTTCTGCTCGCCGCCACCCCGGCATCGGGCGTCGCGCTCGTGGCGACCCTCACCCTGCGCTGGCGCGGCGGCGTCGTGGTCTTCACGGGCTTTGCGCTCGGCGACTTGCTCTCGGGGTTGGGTCCGGTCGAGGCCGCCGTCGACGGCGCCGCCCATGGCGCGGCCGCGCTCGCCGCGTGGAGCGCCATGCGCGCGCTCGCGCGGCGCGGCGGGACCGCGACGCGGATGCTCGAATGGCTCGTCTTCTTGGCAGGCGTCGCGCTCTTTTCGCTGGTCGTGGCCAGCGTTCTCGGGCTTGCCGCGAGCCTGGGCCTGCTCGGCGCGGAGGTTTCGCCGCTGCGCCTGGCGGCGCTCGCCTGGATCTTCCAGCCGCTGGGCTTGGCCACCTGCGCCGCCGCGCTCGCCACGCTCGCCGAGGTCGACCAGGTCCGCGACGACCCTGGGCCCGCCATCGGCATCGCGGCCTTCGGACTTGTGCTGCTGGCTGCGCTGGGGATCCTGCTCGATTTCGGCGGACACCTCGACCCGAGCGCCGTGACGCTGCTGCTCGCCGCGCCCTTCTGCCTCTGGATCGCAATGCAACGCCGCAGTTTCGACGGCGCCGTGATTTCGCTCGCGGCCGTCAACGTCGCGCTCTGCATCCTGCTGCTCCACTTCGGCGGGGCGGTCACCGCGCCGGGCTTCGTGGCCACCGTGGCGTTTCTCAACCTCCTGGTGCTCACCTGCCAACTGGTGCACGCCGTAAACCGTGACCGCCTCGACGCCATCGACGAGACCCTCGCGCACCGGCGCGACCTCGAACGCCGCGTCGACGAGCGCACCGCCATGCTCACCGAGATGACCGAGCGCGCACTGGCCGCCGACGCCGCCAAGACGCGGCTGCTAGCGACCGTCGCCCACGAGGTGCGCACGCCGCTCTCCGGGATCATTGGTATGACGAGCGTCGTGCTCCGCGACGATCTCGGCGAGAGCGCCCGCCGCAACGTCGGCCTGATGCGGTCCTCGGGCCTGCATCTTCTCTCGGTGATCGACCGCATCCTCGAGTATTCGCGCCTCGAACAGGGCACCTATCGTGAGCCGGAGGACGGTCCGTTCGATCTCGGGGCGCTGCTCGCCGAGATCGTGGAGGAGGCGCGCTTCACGGCCCGCCCTGGCGCGGTCGCGCTGCGCGTGACGCTGGCGCCCGGCCTTGAGCGGGCCCGACGCGGCGATCGGCCGGCGCTGCGCCAGATCGTCACCAACCTTGTCGCCAACGCAGTCAGGTTCACCGACGCAGGCCTCATCACCGTGCGGGCGCGCGCGCTAGCCGGCGACACGCTGCGCATCGAGGTCGAGGACACCGGCGTCGGCGTGCTTCCCTCGGCGCAGGAGCGCATCTTCCAGCCCTTCGAGCAGGGCGAAGACGGGACGCGGCGTCCCGGCGGCGCAGGGCTCGGGCTCGCGATCAGCGCCGAAATGGTCCGGCGCATGGGCGGGCGCATCGGCCTGCACAGCGCCATCGGCGAGGGGTCGATCTTCTGGATCGAGGCTCCGTTGCCCGTCGACCACGAGGCGCCCCCGCCCGCACCGCCGGTCCCGCGACCTGAACTCAGGCTCGTCGGCGCCCGTTGACATGCTCGCAGCCGGGCACACCATTTCCGGTGACATGAAACATGCGGGGAAAAGGAGCATGCCGGCGATGCGGTCGGGTTCGCTTGCGTTGCTTTTCGCCCTCTTCGCCGGGCCTGGCGTCGCGGAGATGTCGGCGCGCTTCGTCGAGGGCGCGCCCAGCGACGTTCTCGAGATCGACAATTCCGGCAGCTGCGATTTCGGTCCGCTCCAACTCGACATCGACCTTTCCGGCGCACCGGCCGGGCTTCTCTTTGACGTCACCGCGGGCGGGCCAGGCGTCTCCGTTTTCCAGTCGCCGCGTCTCGTCGCCGGCGCCGAACTGGTCACGGGGTTTTCCGAGCTGACCGACGGCGACCGGGCGCTGTCGCTCGACCTCGCCGGACTTCCCGCCGGCGCGGGGATCGTGATCTACGTGGACATCGACGACACGCTGGCCGACGGTCCGCTGGGCCAGACCCGGGTCGCCGGCGCCGAGATCGCCGGGGCGACGCTTCGGGTCGTCTCCGGGGCCGTGGCCGCGAGCGCGGCCTTCGACGCCGAAGGCGTCGCCCGCGTCGCCGTCAGCGCCTGCGCGTCCTGACGCTTCGCCCGATCCGTCTGGCGTTTCCGCGCGGTCGCGGCTAGAGACCCACCGACCAGCGAACCGCGAGCCGACCATGACGCCGCCGCACCCGACCATCCGGCCCCAGCCCGGCATCCTCGACATCGCGCTCTACCAGGGCGGCGAGGCGCGCCTTCCGGGCGTCGACCGGCCTCTCAAGCTCAGTTCGAACGAAAACCCGTTCGGCCCGAGTCCGGCGGCCGTCGAGGCGTTCCGCGGCGCAGCGTCCTCGCTCGCGGTCTATCCCGACAGCAGCCACGTCGCCCTGCGCGGGGCGATCGGCGTGGCCCACGCCGTCGATCCCGCACGGGTCATCTGCGGCGCGGGGTCTGACGAGATCATCGCGTTCCTCTGTCAGGTCTACGCCGGGCCGGGCGACGAGGTCGTGCACACCGAGCACGGCTTCGCCATGTATCGCATCTCCGCGCTCGCCGCCGGCGCGACGCCGGTGGTGGCGCGCGAGACCGAGCGGCGGGCTGACGTCGACGCCATTCTCGCCGTCTGCGGCCCCCGCACGACGCTGGTGTTCATCGCCAACCCCAACAATCCCACCGGGACCATGCTCGACGAGGGCGAGGTAGCGCGCCTGGCCGCCAACCTGCCGCCTCGGGCGCTGCTGGTCCTCGACGGCGCCTACGCGGAATACGTCGCGGACTTCGACGGCGGCGCCTCGCTTGTCGACGCCCGCGACAACGTCGTGATGACCCGGACCTTTTCCAAGATCCATGGTCTTGGCGGGCTCCGCATCGGCTGGGGCTACGGACCCGGCCACGTCATCGAGGCGCTGGAGCGCGTGCGCGGGCCCTTCAACCTCTCCACGGCCGCGCTGGTCGCAGCCGAGGCGGCGGCGCGCGACGCCGATCACGTGGCCCGCTGCCGGGCCGAGAACGCGGCCAACCGCGCAAGGCTCGCCGGGGCGCTCGCGGCGCTGGGCGTTCCCTCCGATCCTTCTCACGCAAATTTCGTGCTCGCCCGCTTCGCAGACCCCGAGACAGCGACCGCCTGCGACGCCGCCCTGCGCGCGCGCGGCGTCATCGTGCGCAAGGTCGCCGGCTACGGACTGCCGAACTGCCTGCGCATCACCATCGGCGACGCCGCGGCCTGCGACCGCGTCGCCGCGGCCGTCGCCGACTTCCTGCGGGCCGCCGCCTGATGGCCTACGAGCGCGTCGCCCTGATCGGGCTTGGGCTCATCGCCTCCTCGATCAGCCATTCCATGCGCCGGGCTGGCATGGCGTCCACGATTACCGGCTACGCCCGCACGCCCGGGACCCGCGCCGAGGCCGCCCGCCTGGGGCTCTGCGAGGTGAAGGGCAGCGCCGCCGAGGCCGTGGAGGGCGCCGATCTCGTCATCCTCTGCGTCCCGGTCGGCGCCATGGAGGAGACCGCCCGCGCCATCGCCCCGCAGCTGCGCCCCGGCGCCACCGTCACCGACGTGGGCTCGGTCAAGCGCGCGGTGATCGCGGCGGTCGCGCCGCACATGCCGCAAGGCGTCGCGTTCATTCCCGGCCATCCGCTTGCGGGGACCGAGCACTCCGGACCGGCGTCGGGCTTCGCCGAACTCTTCGACGGCCGCTGGTGCATTCTGACCCCGCCCGAGGACGTCGACCCGGAGCGGCTCGCGGCGCTGGCGGAGTTCTGGCGCGCGCTCGGCGCCCGCGTCGACCAGATGGACCCCGACCACCACGATCTGGTGCTCGCGGTCACCAGCCACGTCCCGCACCTGATCGCCTACACCATGGTCGGCGTCGCCGACGATCTGCGCCGGGTCACCGAGAGCGAGGTGATCAACTACTCCGCCGCGGGGTTTCGCGACTTCACCCGCATCGCCGCCTCCGACCCGACCATGTGGCGCGACGTGTTCCTCAACAACCGCGACGCGACGCTCGACATTCTCGGGCGCTTCACCGAGGAGCTCTTCGCCCTCCAGCGCGCCATCCGCACCGGCGACGGCGCCCAGCTCCACGCCTACTTCGACCGCACCCGCCGCATCCGCCGCGGCATCATCGAGGCCGGGCAGGACACGCCCGCCCCCGACTTCGGCCGCATCCGCAAGGCGGGGGCCTGATCCCGGCGCGGCCGCTGCGGGCGGCGCGCGCCGCGGCCGCTAGTGCCCCCGTTGCATGCGCGCGAAGAGCCGCAGCGCGTGGCTCGGATCGTCGGCGAAGTCGGGCAGCGCCGGGTCGTAGGCCGCCCGGATCAGCGCCCCGATCTCGGGCCGCAGCACCGTCGCTCCGCCGCCGGCGCCCGCGCAAGCGGCGATCGGTCCCGGAACGCCATGTCCGACCACAGCAGCGCCGACTGCGCGGCCTGGCTCAGCGCCAGGACCTCGGCGGGCGCGGCGCTCAGATGCGCGTCCATGCGCAGGAACAAGAAACATGCCCGGATCGCCCCGCGCGCGTCGAAGCGGAACAGCCGGTACTGGTTGGCCTCGGCCGCCGTGAGCCGGTCGAGCAGCGCCTCCAGATCCGGGACCAGCCGGTCGAGGTCGGGAACCCCGCGCAACTCGTCCCAGTCGCGCACGAAGAACAGCATCAGGTTGACGCCGAGCTCGGGGTCGAGCTCGACCACCGAATGACCCGCCAGCGCCGCCACCGCCTCGATCGCGCCCTTGACCACCGACAGCGTCGCGGTCTCCACGCCGAACGCCACCGGCGCGAACGGCCGCCCCCAGCGCGCGAAGGCGAAGCTCCCGTCCGACCGGGTGAACAGCGCCGCGATCTCTTCAGGCGTCATGGGCCCGAGGGGTGGCCGAACCCGCGACGGGACGCAACCGGGGTTCCACGCGGCCGCCTATCGCCGCGCCAGGCGCGGCGCTTCTCCCAGCGCGATCGGCCCCAGCCGGGTCTCCCCGTCGCTGAAGCTGAGCGGCGCGGTCAGCGCGTTGCGGTCCCCCGAGAGCATCGCCAGAAGCTCGAGCCCGGCGCGCAAGCCGCTCGCCAGCGTCCGGTTGAGCGCGCCGGCCTGCTCGGCCACGTCGATCATCTCCCGCCAGTTGCGCGCCCTGAGCTCGATCTCGCCGTCCGCAAACCCCGCCGCGTCCGCGGCGAGCGCGCCGCGCCCGCGCAGGTCGAGCTCGCCCCAGACCACGCTGGCGTCGCGGATGCGGATCTCCTCGACCACCGGGTTCACCTCCTCGACCGCCGCCCGGTCGAGGGGGCGGTCGAAGATCACCGTCGCGTCGATCTCCACCGACTGCGCGGCCTCGGGCAGCACGCCGGTCTGGCCGATCGCCGCGAACCAGGCGTCGGGCGGCGCGATCCCCGACGCCTTCAGGCTGACGTCATGGCCGTGCGCCGGGGCGCCTTCGCCGACGCTGCGCCGGGTCGCGAGCAGCGCGTCGCCGATCCGCGCCGTCCAGCCGGTCTCGCTGGTCACCCGCACGTCCTGGAGTTCGATCGCGGTGCGCTCGAGCGCCAGGGCCGGGCCCGGCGCCAGCACCACCGAGCCGCGCATCATCTGCGACTCGATCGTCACCGTCTCGTAGGGCGAGGCGATCTCCTGCGCGCCCGGCCAGACGGCGATCACGTGGTGCGGCTTCCACGACATCGACAGGATCTGGAACTGGGGCGCCCGCCAGGACCAGCCCGACTCCGGATCGGCGAGCTCGAGCCCCTCGATCATCGCGTCGATCCGGTTGGGAAACCCCGTCACCGAGACCTCCGTCGCCTCGGCCACCCAGCCGTCGGAGCGGCGGTCCGCAAGCCAGGCCTCGAGCGCGCGCTCGCGCGCGCTGGCGTGAAACCACCACCACCCGCTCCACCCGAGCGCCGCCAGCACGACGATTGCCAACAGAAGCCGCATGTCCTAACCCCGCGCGATCGCGGGTTGTTAGCGCAGCGCGCCGTGGGCGAGAAGGGAAAACGGCCTCGATGGATGACCGCGGGCAGGGATTCTGGGTCTTCGGCTACGGCTCGCTGATCTGGGATCCGGGCTTCGAGTTCACCGACCGCCGACGCGCGACGCTATCGGGCTATCGGCGGGCCTTCTGCATGTCCTCGATCCGCTATCGCGGCACGCCCGAACGCCCCGGCCTCGTGCTGGCGCTCGACCGCGACGCCGCGGCGGCCTGCGCCGGCGTCGCCTACCATGTCGAGGGGCCGCGCGTCGCGGAGACGCTGGCCTACCTGCGCGCCCGCGAACTGGTCTCCTACGCCTACGCCGAGGCCCGGCTGCCGCTGCGGCTGGAGACCGGCGCGGACGTCGAGGCGGTATGCTTCTTGGTGCGCACCGATCATCCCCAGTACGCCGGCGTGCTGAGCCTCGAGGAGCAGGCCGACGTCATCGCCACTGCCCACGGACCCAAGGGGCCGAACGCGGAGTACCTGATGAACACCGTCGCCGGGCTCGAGGCGCTGGGGCTGCCCGATCCCGACCTCGTCCGCCTCGCCGAGATGGTGCGCGCCCGTCTGGCGCGTTGAGCCGCCCGGGCCTCGCGCTAACTTTCGCCCCATGATCCGGACCGAGAGCTTCGAGCGTGTCGAGGTGGCCAGCCCCGGGGAGTTGCGCGACTGGCTCGCGCGAAACCACGCCCGGGCCGAGAGCGTCTGGCTGGTGACCTGGAAGAAGGGCGCGCCGGAGAAATACCTCTCCACCGGCGCGGTGCTCGACGAGTTGCTGGCCTGGGGCTGGATCGACGGCGTCCGGCGCAAGCTCGACGAGACGCGCACCATGCAGCTCATCTCTCCCCGCCGCACCCAGCGCTGGGCGAAGAGCTACAAGGACCGCGTGGCGCGCCTGCGCGCGGAGGGCCGGATGGCTCCGCCCGGCGAAGCCGCGGTCGTAGTCGCAATCGCCAGCGGTCTCTGGGACGCCACGGCCGAGGTCGACGCTCTGGTGACCCCCTCCGATCTCGCCGCGGCGCTGGCGGCGCGACCGCCGGCCCGGGAGCGGTTCGCCGCGCTGCCGCCGGCCTATCTGCGCAACGTGCTGCGCTGGATCGACCTCGCGCGGAAACCCGAGACGCGCGCCCGCCGCGTCGCCGCGGTGGTCGCGGCGACCGCCGAGAACCGGCGCCTGCCGCAGATGTGAACCCTGCGGTCGGTCCGCCGAGCATGAACGAACGGCTGAAGTGTCACGCCGTCCTGCCGCGCCTGCGCAGTCGCAGGGCGGCCATGGCGGCCACCGCCGTCGCCGATAGCGCCAGCGACGCCGGGAGCGGGATCGGCGGAAGCGCGGCGCTGTCGATCACCGCCAGCCCCTGCAAGCCCCCGAAATCCGCGCTGCCGAAGCTGCGCAGGCTGGAGAGCGAGATGCCGCCAGACAGGTCGTCAGGCAACGCGAATCGATAGAGATTGATCGAGGCTCCGCCCGGTCCTCCCAAGAGCAGCGCATAGCCGGCGTCATCGAACCCGCCCAGACCATCGGGTGTCGAAAAGATGTCGAATCCGCCCGGTCCGCTCACGTCGAATTAAAACCCGGCCAAGGTGGTCAGAACGCCCGCATTGTTTGCCATGCTCACCAGCGCATCCGTCGCCGCATCGATGCCGAGCTGAACACCGCCTTGCGGCGGCACATTGCCAACGCCGCCGGTCGCAACCGCGTCGCGGTAGGCGTTTCCGACAAGCCGGGGGGCGGTCCCTGCATTCGGATCCCCCGCAGCGAAGAAGTGCGTTAGGTTCTGCGTTACGGTGTCAGCGTCCTGGTTGAACACGAAGTTCAGGTTGTCGCCATTGCTCTCTGTTGAACTCACGATCCGCATGCGGTCGATCGCGTTGTTCCAGTCTGCCAGCAGGGCGGCGGCGTCGCTGGAGACCGGCAAAGACGCGCGAAACGTCGCTACGCCGGTCAGCGGGTCCAGACGGTACACGGCGTCTTCCGTGGCGCTGACGCCATAGAGATGGCCCGTCTCCTTCTCGAAGTCGATGTCGGTCAGCGCGACGTTTGCCCCATTCGCCGCGTTGGTGATCGGGCGCGCCACGGGCGTCGCGCTTCCGGTCACGTCGCCGAGATACACGATCGACGTTCCGCCATCGCCAAGGCTGAACGCAACGACCGCGGCGCTCCCCGGCGCGCCGAACGACAGGATGACAGTCGCCAGCATGGCTGCGCGTTGCAGTCGACAGCGCCAGCTTGCCCCGGCATTCCCATTGTGGAGCCGCATCTTCCCGCACCGGCGTCGTCTCCTGGTTTGAAGACCCCCCTGCTGGCTGATTCCGATTGAGTGCCTTTGACGAAATGGTTGCCGTTACCGACGTTCGTTGGCAACGAAATCTGGGATCTGGTGATCTCCGCAGTTTTCCCGTCGCGCACGCGATCCGCCAGGCCGGCGCTCACGCCTCCTGGGTCGCCTCCACGAAGCCGCCAACGCGGAACCCCGAGGCCACGCCAAGAAGGAGCGCGCCCGAGGGTCTTCGGCCACGCGCCTCCACCGGGCGGCCGTCGGGCGTGCGCGCCGTCCGCCTGCGCATGCGCGACCGCCGCATCGGGCAGCCGGCCGCCATGGCCGCGCCGCCCCCACCCGGCCCGCACCCTGAGCCGCTGACGCCCCGGACGCCCGGGTCGGCGGCGCCGCCGGGGTCGGGCGGCGCGGTCACCCGGCCGGGCGCGTTCCAGAGCGGCGCGTCGGCGCCGCGAAATCCGCGCGTCGCAGCCGCCACCATACGCCCCAGCCGCCGCCGCAGTCGCCGCGCCCGTCGCCGCCACCGAGGACCGCCACCAGCTCCTCCCGGCGCGCCGAGGTCAGCGGCGCGGCCGTATGACGCGAGTTCGGCCAGGTTGCGAACCCTGGGGCCGGCGGGCAGGGTGAATGTCCACCGGTCCGCCGTGCGCAACGTCACCTCGCGACGCGCCCGATCCGGAGCCACGACGGTGACGGGAACGACGCCGCCGCCCTCCCAAATGAACCGGGAGTCCGCCTAGGGGTTGGCCCCGGCAGCAGCGCCGCCGCTCACGCCTCTTCGGTCGCCTCCGCGGCGCGCGGCTGCGGCTGGCGCCTCACCCAGACCACGATGCCGTCCGCGGCGATGACACGGACCATCTCGCCGACCTCGGGCGTCTTCTCGCCCTCGAGCCGCGCCGGCCACTGCACCCCGTCGATCCTGACCTCGCCCTCGTGGAAGCGGAAGCTGACCACCTCCGCGTCGCGCCCGATCAGCGCCTCGGCCCGCTGGTTGAGGCGCGCCGAGCGCCCCTCGCCGTCGCCGAAGCGTCCCACCAGCGCCCGTCCGAGGAAGGTGTAGCCGATCGAGAGCAGCGCGAAGAGCCCGAGCTGCGCCGCGCCGCTGGCGTCCGGCGCCAGCCACAGCATCAGCGCCACGGTCATCGCCGCCAGCGCCGACCAGATCAGCACCGTTGAGACGGTCAGCATCTCCATCCCGGCCAGCGCCACCGCGCCCGCGACCCACCACCAGGGCGAGATTCCCGAGAGAACCTCCATCGCTCAGCCGCCCTGGCCTGACTGGGCCGCGCGGGCCAGTTCGGCGATGCCCGCCACCGAGCCGATCAGGCTGCCCGCCTCCAGCGGCATCATGATCGTCTTGGAGTTCGGGCTGGCGGCCACGTCGCGCAGCGCCTCGGTGTATTTCTGCGCCACGAAATAGTTGATAGCCTGGATGTCGCCGCGCGCGATCGCCTCGGAGACCATCGTCGTCGCCTTGGCCTCCGCCTGCGCCGCCCGCTCGCGCGCCTCCGCGTCGAGGAACGCCGCCTCCCTGCGGCCCTCGGCCTCGCGGATCTGGCTCTCGCGCACGCCCTCGGCCTTGAGGATCGCCGACTGCTTCTGCCCCTCGGCCTGAAGGATTTCGGCGCGCTTCTCGCGCTCGGCCTTCATCTGGCGGGCCATCGCCTCGGTGATGTCGGGCGGCGGCGCGAGGTCGCGGATCTCCACCCGCGTCACCTTCACCCCCCAGGGCGTCGAGGCCTGGTCGATCACCGACAGCAGCCGCTGATTGATCGCGTCGCGGTTGGAGAGCGACTCGTCGAGGTCCATCGAGCCGATGACCGCGCGGATGTTGGTCTGGCTGATGTTGCGCAGCGCATGCTCCAGATCGCGCACCTCGTAGGCCGCCCGGGACGCCTCCACGACCTGGTAGAAGGCCACCGCGTCGGCGACCACCATGGCGTTGTCGCGGGTGATCACCTCCTGCTGCTCGATGTCGAGCACCGTCTCCATCATGTTGATCTTCGATCCCACCCGGTCCATCACCGGGATGATGAACCGCAGCCCCGGCTGCAGCGTGCGCGTGTAGCGGCCGAACCGCTCGACGGTCCAGTTCTCGCCCTGGGGCACCGACTTGACCATCAGCAGGATGAGGACGATCGCGAAGAAGAGGATCGCGATCACCGGCGCCATCACCGCGTCGACGCCGCCGAGCGCTTCGAGAAACTGGTCCAACAGCTTTCCTTCCCTGTGCCTCGCGCCGTGCGCGCCGATCGGGCCGCCGTTCGCGAGCCGGGATTGTGCAGCAACACAAGCCGGTTGGAAAGCGTTGCCACACCAAGTAAGGTCGCGCGTGTCCGTTGCGGAGAGAACGACCGAACATGGCGTTGACCCTGAAGGCCGAACCCCGGTTCACCCAGCCGGTCCGGCAGATCGTCATGATGCTCATCGTGCTCGGGCTCGCGGTCGCCGGCGGTGTGCTGCTGTTTCCCACCGTGGCGCCGGTGTTTCTCGCCTCGCCCTATCTGAACGGCTTCATCGGCTTCGTGTTTCTCGTCGGCGTGCTGGCCTGCTTCTGGCAGGTCTTCACGCTGATCAGCGCCGTCAACTGGATCGAGGGCTTCGCGCTCGACCGGCCCGGCCACCAGTTCACCAAGTCGCCGCGCCTGCTCGCCTCGCTCGCCGCGCTGCTGTCGGAGCGGCGCGCGCGCTCGGCGCTGACGGCGAGCTCGACCCGCTCGATCCTCGACAGCGTCGTCACCCGTCTCGAGGAACAGCGCGACCTCACGCGCTACCTCATCAACCTGCTGATCTTTCTGGGCCTGCTGGGAACCTTCTACGGTCTCGCCACGGTTGTGCCCGCCGTCGTCGACACCATCCGCAGCCTCGCGCCCCAGGAGGGCCAGAGCGCCATCGAGGTCTTCGACAACCTGATGTCCGGGCTCGAGGATCAGCTTTCGGGCATGGGCACCGCCTTCGCCTCGTCGCTTCTCGGCCTCGCCGGCTCGCTGGTCGTGGGCCTCCTCGAACTCTTCTCCAGCCACGGCCAGAACCGCTTCTACCGCGAGCTCGAGGAATGGCTGTCCTCGATCACCAAGATCGGCCTCTCGGCCGTCGACGCCGAGGGCGGGCTCAACGCCGCCAACGTGCTCACCCTCGTCGGCCAGACCACCGAGCAGATCGACGCGCTGCGCGAGGTGGTCGAGCAGGGCGTCGCCCGGGCCGAGGCCACCGAGCGGCGCGTCGTCGAACTCGCCGAGGCGCTGAGCGCGCCCGAGGCCCGCGCCGCCGACCGCGCGCTCTTCGAGCGCATCGCCGCGGCCCAGGAGCGCGTCGCCGAGATCCTCGCCGGGCGGGACGAGGAAACCGGCGCGCTCGACGCCGAGACGCGCGCCCGCCTGCGCTCGATCGACACCCAGGTGCTGCGCATCCTGGAGGACCTCTCCGCCGGACGGCAGGACATGGTCAGCGAGATGCGCGCCGAGATCGCCGGCCTGACCGAGGCGCTGCGCGCCGCCGCCGGCCAGCCGAGGCGCTAGGCGATGGCGCTCAGCCGCCGCGCCACGGGGCGCTTCGCCAACTCGATCTGGCCGGGCTTCGTCGATGCGATGACCGCGCTGATCCTGGTGCTGTTCTTCGTGCTGTCGATCTTCATGATCGTGCAGTTTGTGCTGCGCGACACCATCTCCGGGCAGGATCGCGAGATCGAGGACCAGGACCGCCAGCTCGACGAGTTGAGCCTCCAGGTCGCAAATCTCGCCGACGCGCTCGGGCTCGAGCGCACCCGCGCCGACACCCAGCAGGAACTCGTCGCCACCCTCACCGCGCAGCAGACCGCCGCCGAGGCGCGCATCGCCGCGCTGACCGCCGAACGGACGGCGGCGGAGGCGCGCATCGCCGGGCTCACCGACGCCGCCGCCGAGGCCGCCGCCCGCATCACCGCCTTCGAGGCGCAGGTGGCGGGGCTGCTGGCGCGGAACGCCGACGTGACCGCGGCGCTGGAGGCGGCCGAGACCGAGAGCGCCGCCCGGCTGGACCAGGCCCAGGCGCTCGAGCTGGCGCTGGCGCAGGCGCGCTCGGAGGTCGACGCCAGCGCCGAGGCGGCGCGGCTCGACGCCGCCCGTGCCGAGGCGCTCGAGGCGCTGACGCAATCCCTGCGCGACGACGTGGCGGCGCTCCGGGCCGAGACCGCCACCCAGGCCGAGACCCTGTCGGAGGCCGAGGCCGCGCGCCTTGCGGAAGCCGCCGCCGCCCAGGCGCTGCGCGAGCGGCTCGCCGACGCCGACGCCGAACTGACCGCCATGACGCTCAGTCTGGAGGCCGAGCGCCGGAAGGCCGAGGAGACGCTCACCCTCCTGGCCGCCGCCGAGGCGGCGCGGCGCGCGCTCGAGGGGGCCGAGACCGCGGCGCTGACCGAGCAGGAACGCCAGGCGGCCCAGCTCGCTCAGGCCGAGGCGCTGCTCGCCGAGCAGACCGAGATCTCCGCCGAGGCGCAGCGCCAGGTGGCGCTCCTCAACCAGCAGACCGCCCAGCTGCGCGCCCAGCTCGACGGGTTGCAGGGGCTGCTTGACGCCAGTCGCGCCGAGGACGTCGCCGCCCAAGTGCAGATCGAGACGCTCGGGCGCAACCTCAACGCCGCCCTCGCCCGCGTCGCCGCCGAGGAGGCGGCGCGCGCCGAGGCCGAGGCAGCCCGCGCCGAGCTCGAGGCCCGCGAGCGCGAGCGGCTCGAGGCCGAGGCGCTGGACCTGCGCCGCTACCGCTCGGAATTCTTCGCCCGCATGAGCGAGGTGCTGGGCGAGCGCGAGGGCGTGCAGGTGGTGGGCGACCGCTTCGTCTTCCCCTCCGAGGTGCTGTTCGCGCCGGGCTCGGCGACGCTCGGCGCCGCGGGCCGGGCGCAGGTGGCGCGCGTGGCGGAGGTGATCCGCGACATCGCCGACGACGTGCCGCCCGAGATCGACTGGGTGCTGCGCGTCGACGGCCACACCGACCGCACCCCGGTCTCCGCCGGGAGCGCCTTCGCCGACAACTGGGAGCTCAGCCAGGCGCGTGCGCTGTCGGTCGTGCGCTTCATGACCGAGGAGCTGGGCCTGCCCGCCGACCGCCTCGCCGCCACCGGCTTCGGCGAGTTCCGCCCCGTGGACACGGGCGACAGCCCCGAGGCCCTGGCCCGCAACCGCCGCATCGAACTGAAGTTCACCGAGCGCTAGGCGGGGCGCGCGATCGCCGTCCGTCTCGGCGGCGGGGCATCGCCTCAACGCAGAATTAATCTTCCTTAACCCCTTTTATTTCAACGGCTTGACCGGAATTGCACGCGTGTTATGCCCCATAACACACCCCGCCGCGACCTTTCGGCGTGGCCACGGGTGGGGCGGCTCGGTCAGGCGGTGATCGATGTCGTTCCGGGCGCCGGCAGAGCTACCCGGAACCTGCCGGATGACTGCATCATCGAGAGCCCGGGCTTCGTGAACCGTTTCGGCATCAACATGGTCGAGCGCATCGAGCTGCCGCTCGCCTGCGTTGCGATGCGCTCGGTCAGCGTCAGCGTTCGGCGCTCAGCGGTTGGCTGTGGAAGCCGCGCTGACCGGCGACCTGAACCTTCCGAAGCACGCGGTGCTGCACGACCCGCTGGTTGGGGCGGTCTGCTCCCCGGATGAGGTCTGGCGGATGGTGGAGGAGATGCTGGTCGCGCAGGAGAAGTGGCTGCCGCAATACGCCAGCGCCATCCCCGCCGCGCGCGAGCGACTCAGGAACCCTAAGGTCGAGACCCGGGAGTGGCGCGGCGCGATGTGCGCTCTGTCGATGAGTTGCGAGCCGCGAAGGCCAGACCGGCAGGCGACGCTCACGGATAGGGCGCCAAGGTCATGGGACAGGAACGACGCTCGCACTTAAGGCGCGCCGTCATGGAGCTCCCTGAGCGTCGCGCCCAGCGTCGTCGCGACCCGAAGCTGTCTTCCGGGCTTTCAGGTAGTGTTGCTACGCATGCCGATGAGAAGGACACGAAATCGCCGTCGATGCGGGCGGAGGCCCGGTCCTCGTTTTCCTCGCCATGGAGCCTCCCCTCTGGTGTGCGACGATGGCATTGCTGTCCGGGCGGGGACTGGGCCCGGCCGAAGCACGAAAACGCGACAGCCGCCCTCGGTCCGGCGCCCGGCCCTAGCCCTGCAGCGCCCGCACCCCGAGTTCGCCTTCGAGCCGCGCCTGCATGGCGACGGCGGCGGCGCGCGCACCTGCAGCGGTGGTGAAGTAGGGGATGCGGGCGGAGAGCGCCAGCGCGCGGATCGCCCGGCTGTCGGCGATCGACTGGGCGCCTTCGGTGGTGTTGAAGACCAGATGCACCCGGCCGTCCTTCATGCGGTCGACGATGTGCGGCTGGCCCTCGAAGACCTTGTTGATGCGCTCTGCGGCGATGCCGTTCTCCGCCAGATAGACGGCCGTGCCCGAGGTGGCGACGATCCGAAAGCCGAGGTCGGCCATGATGCGCGCGGCGTCGAGGATCGTCTCCGACTTGTCGCTGTCCTTGATCGATACAAAGACCGAACCCTTTGCCGGCAGGTTGGCGCCGGCGCCCATCTGTGCCTTCAGGAAAGCGCGCGGAAAGCTGCGGTCCCAGCCCATGACCTCGCCGGTCGAGCGCATCTCCGGGCCAAGCAGCGTGTCGACGCCGGGGAAGCGGTTGAAGGGCATCACCGCCTCCTTCACCGAAAACCACGGGGTCTCGGGATCGGCGAGCGTCATCGGATCGCCCATCGGCAGAGGTTCGTTGGGACCCACGCCCTTGGGATAGGCGGGGCGGTGCGGGAAGGCCGAGAGCGGCTCGCCGGCCATGACGCGGGCGGCTATGCCTGCGACGGCGCTGTCGGTGGACTTGGCGACGAAGGGAACCGTGCGCGAGGCGCGCGGATTGACTTCCAGCACGTAGATATCGCCGTTCTGGACCGCAAACTGCACGTTCATCAGCCCGCGCACGCCGAGCGCCAGCGCCATGGCGCGGGTCTGGTCCTTGAGCGCGGCGACGGTGCCCGGGTCGAGTGACCAGGGCGGCAACGAGCAGGCGCTGTCGCCGGAGTGCACGCCCGCCTCCTCGATATGCTCCATGACACCAGCGATATGCACGTCGGTTCCGTCGGCGATGGCGTCCACGTCCACTTCGACGGCGTTCGACAGATAACTGTCAAGCAGAACCGGCGTGTCGCCGGAGACCTGCACGGCCTCGTTGATGTAGCGCCTGAGCTGGGCGTCGTCGCGCACGATCTCCATCGCACGCCCTCCCAGCACGTAGGAGGGACGGATCACCAGAGGATAGCCGATCTCGCGGGCGACGCGCTCGGCCTCGGCGGGCGAGCGAGCGATGCCGTTGGCCGGCTGGCGCAAGCCGAGTCGGGCGATGAGCTTCTGGAAGCGCTCGCGGTCCTCGGCGAGGTCGATGGCGTCGGGAGGTGTGCCGAGGATCGGGATGCCGGCGTCGTGCAGCGCGTTGGCGAGCTTCAGCGGGGTCTGGCCGCCGAATTGCACGATCACCCCGTGCAGCGTGCCGTTCTCCTGCTCGACGCGGAGGATCTCCATGACATGCTCGAAGGTCAGCGGCTCGAAGTAGAGCCGGTCGGACGTGTCGTAATCGGTGGAGACGGTCTCGGGATTGCAGTTGACCATGATGGTCTCGTAGCCTGCCGTCGAGAGCGCATAGCAGGCGTGGCAGCAGCAATAGTCGAACTCAATGCCCTGGCCGATGCGGTTCGGGCCGCCGCCGAGGATAACCACCTTTCGCGCGTCGGACGGGCGCGCCTCGCATTCGACCTCGCCGCCTGCGTCCGCCTCGTAGGTGGAATACATGTAGGGCGTCTGCGCCTCGAACTCGCCGGCGCAGGTGTCGATGCGCTTGAAGACCGCCGTCACCCGGAGCGCAAGCCGATCGGCGCGCACGGAGGCCTCGCTGCGGCCGGTCAACCGCGCAAGCCTCGCGTCGGAGAAGCCGAACATCTTCAGCCGCCGCATGCCTTCGGCGGTCTGCGGCAATCCCTCGGCCCGGATCAGCGCCTCGGCCTCGATGATCTCCCGGATGCGCGCGAGAAACCACGGATCGAAGCGGGTGACGGCGTGGATGCGTCCATCGTCGAGGCCGTGGCGCATCGCTTCGGCGATGATCCGCAGCCGGTCCGGGGTCTGCACGGACAGCGCCTTGACGATGGCTGTCTCGCGGTCCGCCACACTCGCCTCCGGACCTGCGCCGGGTATGGCGATCTCGTCGAGCCCCGCCAGCCCGGTCTCGAGGGAGGCGAGCGCCTTCTGGAGGCTCTCGTGAAATGAGCGCCCGATCGCCATCGCCTCGCCGACCGACTTCATCGCCGTGGTCAGCACCGGCTCGGCGCCCGGAAACTTCTCGAACGCGAAGCGCGGGATCTTGGTCACGACGTAGTCGATTGTGGGCTCGAAGGACGCGGGCGTAACCTGGGTGATGTCGTTGTCGAGTTCGTCGAGCGTGTAGCCCACCGCGAGCTTCGCCGCGATCTTGGCGATGGGAAAGCCGGTGGCCTTGGAGGCCAGCGCCGAGGAGCGGCTGACCCGCGGGTTCATCTCGATGACGACGAGGCGCCCGGTCTCGGGCTGCACCGCGAACTGTACGTTCGAGCCCCCCGTTTCGACCCCGATCTCGCGCAGCACCGCGATCGAGGCGTTGCGCATCATCTGGTATTCCTTGTCCGTGAGCGTCAGCGCCGGCGCGACCGTGATGCTGTCGCCGGTATGGACGCCCATCGGGTCGACGTTCTCGATCGAGCAGACGATGATGCAGTTGTCCGCGCGGTCGCGGACCACCTCCATCTCGAACTCCTTCCAGCCGAGCAGGCTCTCGTCGATCAGGATCTGGCTGACCGGCGAGGCGTCGAGCCCGGTCGCGCAGATGCGCTCGTAGTCCTCGCGGTTGTAGGCGACGCCGCCGCCGGTGCCCCCGAGCGTAAAGGCGGGACGGATGATCGCGGGAAGGCCGACATGCTCGATGGCGGCCATCGCCTCCTCGAGCGTGTTTGCGATGGTCGCCTTGGGGTTCTCGAGCCCGATGCGCTCCATCGCCTCGCGGAAGAGCTTCCGGTCCTCGGCCATTTCGATTGCCGCGCGCTTGGCCCCGATCAACTCCACGCCGAACTGCGCAAGCACGCCCATGTCGTCGAGCTTCAGCGCGGTGTTGAGTCCGGTCTGGCCGCCCATGGTGGGCAGCAGCGCGTCCGGGCGTTCCTTCTCGATGATCTTGGCGACTATTTCAGGCGTGATCGGCTCGATGTAGGTGGCGTCGGCCATCCCGGGATCTGTCATGATCGTGGCGGGGTTGGAGTTGACCAGCACCACGCGGTAGCCTTCCTCCCGCAGCGCCTTGCAGGCCTGAGCACCCGAATAGTCGAACTCGCAGGCCTGGCCGATGACGATCGGCCCCGCCCCGATGATCATGATCGAGCGGATGTCTTCTCTTTTGGGCATGCTGACCTTCGCAGGCTGGGGTCCGGTGCGGGCGGGCGTCCGGGAGCGGTCGAATTCGCCTCTGGAAGGGCAATTTTCGGCGGTTATAGTGAGCGTCGCACGGGGTGCAAGCGCGTTTAGCGGGGAGCGCCGGCATGAAGCTTCGGCGGGGTCTGCGCAGGCCGCCACAGCCGAATGCGTCCCACGGGGATCGTACGCACGCAGGCGCGCCATCCCGCCGCCCGGTCCCTTTCGGGTTGCGGTCTGCTCGACATTCGACTGGTGGAGTCGCTCATTAAGAAAGAGTTTATACTGGAAATAATCTCAGCGTTCTATCAAAATATCAAAAATTCATTATACGGATGAGCGAATACAAGGTCTAAAACTCATGCCAGCCAAATTGCCATGAAGTGCATTTCAACATCGTATCGACATGGGCGAGACAGCATATCTTCGCCATGCGCGATTTTCCGCCGGTCTATCGAATTTTTTTTGGCGCATATTGGAACCCGCCGGCAGGTCACTAGTTGAACCAGTGCAGGTCGGATCTTCCGGCCTCGTCGGTCGGCTGTCGCCGATCGCCAAAGACAACAGACAGAAAGGCACTACCCATGCGCAAGACTGTTCTTTCCCTGGCTCTCGCCGCCTTCGCCGTCCCGGCGCTGGTCTCCGCCGCGACCTTCGAGGAAGTGGATACGGACGCCGATGGCGTGATCTCCATGGAAGAGGCGATGGCCGCGATGCCGGACATGGACGAGGCTGCTCTGCAGGCCGCGGACGCCGACGGCGACGGTTCGCTTTCCGTCGAGGAGTTCGAGGCCATCCCGCAGGGCTGAGCCTGACACTACAACGGATCCGCCGGTTTCGGCCGGCGGGTCCGCGCCCTCAACAATATCTACTCGGATCGAAGACTGCGCCTTCAGGGACTGGTTAGAGGACACGAAGCGTCTACAGGTCTGACCTTCGAGCTTGTTTTAGCGATAAAAGACGTTTCCGCCAAACACGCCGATCCGCGGCCGAGTGTCGAACCATCCCGGCGCAACGCGATCGGCATGGAAGAACAAAGCTCCGTCGGTAATGTCCTTTGCACCCGTCAAGACCGCCTGAGCTGTCCGGAACGCAGCCGCTCTCTCCGCTTCATGGCTCAGAATGTCGGGATGATCGTCACAACGATATGAGAACTGGCAGCGGTCTGCGACCACGCCACAGACGCTGTCCGGGAACTCCGGGTTCTCGGCGCGATTGACCACAACGTGGGCGACCGCCTCGCGTCCGGCTGCTCCGGTTCCCCTCGCCTCGAAATAGATCACTTCAGCAAGACAGGCGAGATCGCCCCCGGATGCGCGCGACAGCTGCGGCGTGGGCGCAGGGGCCGAAGCCTCGGTCTGCATCGGATGCTCTGCGCAGTTGGCGAGAACGAGAAGGAGTGCGAATGCGGACGCGGAACGATTGATACTCGACAAACCGGCGCTCCGGACTGTTGCTTTCGGCGGCACAATGCATGGTTGAGTCAGGCAGTCCAGTTTCCTCGCGGCGATGGGCGGGATTCCGCCGATGATCCCGATGGTCCACGCCTGCCATCGCAGGCCGCAATCGCGCCAAGGAACGGGTTGACACGGGTTCCTCCATGGCGCGAGCATCGCGCGGACCGGAGGGAACATGCCGAGCGACTGGAACTGGTTCATCATCGCAACCATGATCGGCAATGCACTGATCGCAGTGGCGAAATTCGTGGCGGGAATTCTGACCGGCTCGGCGACGATGCTAGCGGAGGCCGCCCATTCGCTGGTCGGCGCCGGCGCGCAGGCGATGCTGATCGTCGGCGGTCGGCGCGCCCGGCGCCCAGCCGACGCCGGGCACCCGTTCGGATACGGCAAGGAGCTCTATTTCTGGACCTTCGTCGGATCGGTGCTGCTGTTCGCGGTCGGCGCGGGCCTCGCGATCGGCTACGGCGCGCAGCGCCTGATCGATCCCCAGCCCATCGAGAACCCTGCCGTGGCTTACCGGATCCTGGCCTTGTCGTTGGTGTTCCAGCTCGTCACCCTGACCCTCGCCTGGCGGCGGTTCGACCAACGCCGCGACGTCGAGGCGCCCGGAGAGGGCCTGCTAGACGAGTTGCGGCGTTCGCGCGATCCGGCACGCTACAGCGTGCTCTTCAGCGGGGCCGCGGCGGTTGCGGGCATCGTCGTGGCGCTGATCGGCGTCTATCTCTCCGATCGTGTCGGGATGCTCTGGGCCGACGGCGCGGCGGCGCTGGCGGTCGGCGGGGTGATGGCGCTGGCGGCCATGCTCTCCGCCGCCGAGACCCGGACGCTGCTGGTCGGCGAGTCCGCCGAACTCCTCGCTGGTCGAGGACATCCTGGGGCTCGCGGGGCAGGCGGACTTCGTGGACGGCGTGAACGAGGCGCGGACCATGCATTTCGGGCCGATGGACGTTCTGGTGAACCTCAGCGTTGACGCGCGGGACGAACTCAGCGCCGGCGCAGTCGAACTCGGTGCGGCCGAGCTCCAGCGCCGCATCCGCGCCCGGCATCCGGAAGTCAGCCGGGTCTTCGTCGAGATCCAGCGCGCCGAGGACAACGCCCTCGCTGGGCCGGGATCGGACGGCGAAGGCGGCCTCGGCGCGCCTAGTCCGGTCTGAACGCGTCCGACCCGCCCTTGCGCCGTCCCGGAGCCGACGCTAAGTCGGGCCGGCCTTCCGCGCCGGCTCGAAATCTCGGGGATCTCGCACATGCACGCCTACCGCAGCCACACTTGCGCCCAGCTCACCGCAGCCGACGTCGGCGCGACGGTGCGGCTCGCGGGGTGGGTTCACCGGGTGCGCGACCACGGGGGCGTGCTGTTCATCGACCTGCGCGATCACTACGGGATGACGCAGGTGCTGGCCGACGAGGACAGTCCGGCCTTCCGCGAGGTCGAGAAGCTGCGCAGCGAGTGGTGCGTGCGCATCGACGGCGAGGTAAAGGTGCGCGATCCCGGCGCTGGTGAACCCGAAGATCCCGACTGGCGAGATCGAGGTTTTCATCCGCGATCTCGAGGTGCTCGGGCCGGCTGACGAACTGCCGCTGCCGGTTTTCGGCGAGGTGGACTATCCCGAGGAGACGCGGCTCAAGTATCGGTTCCTCGACCTGCGCCGCGAGCACCTGCACCGCACGATCATGCTGCGCAGCAAGGTCATCGCCAGCCTGCGCCGGCGCATGACCGAGCAGGGCTTCACCGAGTTCCAGACCCCGATCCTGACCGCCTCATCCCCCGAGGGCGCGCGCGATTTCCTGGTGCCGAGCCGCCTGCATCCGGGCAAGTTCTACGCGCTGCCGCAGGCGCCGCAGCAGTTCAAGCAGCTGATCATGGTCGCGGGCTTCGACCGCTATTTCCAGATCGCGCCCTGCTTCCGCGACGAGGACCCCCGCGCCGACCGCTCTCCCGGCGAATTCTACCAGCTCGACATGGAGATGAGCTTCGCCACCCAGGAGGACGTGTTCCAGGCCATCGAGCCGGTGATGCGCGGCGTCTTCGAGGAGTTCGGCGGCGGCCGCCCGGTTACGCAGGAGTTCCCGCGCATCCCCTACCGCGAGGCGATGCTGAAATACGGGACCGACAAGCCCGACCTGCGCTGCCCTATCGAGATGCAGGTGGTCTCCGAGCATTTCCGCGGCTCGGGGTTCAAGATCTTCGCGGGGTTGCTGGAGCAGGCGGGCAACGAGGTCCGGGCAATCCCCGCGCCCGGCGGCGGCAGCCGCGCCTTCTGCGACCGCATGAATGCCTTCGCGCAAGCCGAGGGACTGCCGGGGATGGGGTACATTCTCTGGCGAGACGGCGACGAGGCCGCTGGCCCGGTCGCCAAGGCGCTCGGCTCCGAGCGCACCGAGGCCCTGCGCGCCCAGATGGGCGTCGTCGCCGGCGACGCGGTCTTCTTCCTCGCCGGCCGTCCGGGTCAGTTCGAGCCGGTCGCGGCCAAGGCGCGCGTCCAGATCGGGCGCGAGCTCGGCCTCACCGACGGGGACCGCTTCGACTTCGCCTGGATCGTCGACTTCCCGATGTACGAGCGCGACGAGGAGACCGGCGTGCTCGACTTCAGCCACAACCCGTTCTCGATGCCCCAGGGTGGGATCGAGGCGCTGGGCTCGCAGGATCCGCTCGACGTGCTCGGATGGCAGTACGACATCGTCTGCAACGGCGTCGAGCTCTCCTCCGGCGCAGTTCGGAACCACAAGCCCGAACTGATGTACGAGGCGTTCCGCATCGTCGGCTACGACCGCGCCTACGTAGACGCGCATTTCGGCGGCATGATCTCGGCCTTCCGCTACGGCGCCCCGCCGCACGCCGGCATCGCGCCGGGCATCGACCGGATGGTGATGCTGCTCGCCGACGCCGAGAACATCCGAGAAGTGATCATGTTCCCGATGAACCAGCGCGCCGAGGACCTGATGATGGGCGCGCCGAGCGCGCCGACGAACGAGCAGTTGCGCGAGCTCGGCCTGCGGGTGATCGCGAAGGCGTGACGCCGCCGCTCCCGGGTCCGCCCGACGCGCCGCGAGGGGGGGAGCAAGGATGATCTCAGGGGAACCGCCGATGTGGCGCGCGACCGTTCCGGTCTTCCGGGACGCGCTCGACCGCATCGAGGGAATGCTCCTGCGCGCGCAGGCCGCCCTCGGGCCCGCCGTCGATGCGGCGTTGGCGGGGCGGCCGGCCCCGGGCATGCTGCCCGCCGGGCGGCAGGTGGCGACGGCAGCGCAGTTCACCCTGCGCATCGCCTTCCCGCTGGCCGGCGCGCGCGCGCCGGAGTTGCGTGACCCTCTCGACACGGTGGCGGGTCTCGGGGCCCGCCTCGCTGGGTCGCGCGCGCTGCTCGACGAACTCGACCCGGTCGCCTTCGCGGGGGCCGAGACCCGCATGGTGCGCGCGCAGGCCGGCTTCGCCGATCTGGAGATGCCCGGAGAGGCGTTCCTCTACCGCTTCGGACTGCCGAACTTCTACTTCCACCAGGCCGTGGCCTATGTAGCGCTCAAGCAGGCCGGCGCGCCGCTGGGCAAGGCGGACTTCGACGGGCTGCACGACTATCCCGATGGCTTCTCCCTCGGCTAGGTCGCCCCCAGCGCGATTGCCGCCCCGGCGCGCCCGTGCGATGCTCCTGCCGCCGCTTGCCCCTGAAGGCCCATGACCGAAACCCCGCCGCCGTTCGCCGACTGGACGCCGCCGCCGCGTCCCGAATCCGGGCTGCGGCTCGAGGGCGCCTACGCGCGCCTCGAACCGCTGCGCTCCGACCACGCCACGGCGCTGCATGCGGCGTTCGCGGGCGCCGACCAGATCTGGGACTATCTGCCCTACGGTCCCTTCGCCGCGGAAGCGGAGCACGCCCGCTGGATCGCCGAGGCCGCCGCTTCTTCAGATCCGCATTTCTTCGCGGTTCACGCCGGCGACGCCGCGCCGACGGGGGTCATGAGCCTGTTGCGGATCGCGCCGGAGGCGGGCTCGATCGAGGTCGGCCACATCCGCCTCGCCCCGTCTCTCCAGCGCACTCCCGCGGCGACCGAGGCGATCCGCCTCCTGGCGGGCTGGGCCTTCGACGTCGGCTACCGGCGCTTCGAGTGGAAGTGCGACGCCGCCAACCGGGCCAGCCGCCGCGCCGCCCAGCGCCTCGGCTTCTCTTACGAGGGCGTGTTCCGCCAGCACATGATCGTCAAGGGACGCAATCGCGACAGCGCCTGGTTCGCGATGACCGACGGCGACTGGCAGCGGCTCGCCCCCGCCTACGCGGCCTGGCTCGCCCCGGAGAACTTCGACGCCGCGGGCCGGCAGAAAACGCGGCTGAGCGATCTGACCCGGCCGTTTCTCTTTGCGGCGGACCCAGGCTGATGCCGGCGAAGAAGGGCCGCAAGCGCAGCTGGCACCGGCGCTGGAAGGACGGCTGGCTCGCCCATCCCGACCCCGCGGTCACCCGGCGCGGCGCGCTCATCGACAGTTTCGTCTTTGATCACGGCGCGCTGCGGCGGGTGTTTCGCAACCTCCATTCGCTCGATGCGGACGTCTGGCGCGGCAACCAGCCCGATCCGGCGCAGATCCGGGCTCTGGCCCGGCGCGGCTTTCGCTCCATCCTCAACCTGCGCGGCGAGACCGAATGGGGCTCCTATCTGCTCGAACGCGAGGCCTGCCGCGAAACCGGGATCCGGCTGATCGACTTCGAGATCACCTCGCGCCGGGCGCCGACGGTCGCGGTCGTGTCGGGTCTGGCGGAGATCTTCGAGACTGCCGAGCCGAAGATGCTGATTCACTGCAAGTCAGGGGCCGACCGCGCCGGCTTCGTCTCGGCGCTCTACCTGATCCTGAGGCATGGCGCGCCGGTCGAGACGGCGCTCGGGCAGCTGTCCTGGAAATACCTGCATGTGCCGGGCTCCCAGACCGGAATCCTGCGGTTCTTTCTGGAGCGCTACGCCGCCCAGGGCGAGGCGGTGGGCAAGCCGTTCCTGACCTGGCTTCAGGAGGACTACGATCCGGTGGCGCTCGCCGCCGACTATCGCAGCGGCGCCGCCGCGGGCTTCGTCGTCGACCGGGTGCTGCGCCGCGAATGAGCCACGCATGCGGCCGTCGGCCTTGACGGCGGGCCGCGCAGCCGACAATTGCGCCACGACACCAGCCATGCCGGAGGGCCCATGCCGAAGGATCAGGCCGCGCTCGAGTTTCTTCTGACCCGACGGTCGCGGCCGGCGAAACTGCTCGGCCCGCCCGGTCCCGACCGCGCCGAGATCGAGGTGCTTCTGCGCGCCGGCGCGCGCGCGCCCGATCACGGCAAGCTCGAGCCTTGGCGCTTCGTGGTGCTGCGCGGGCCGGGCCTTTTGCGGGTCGCGGCGGCGGTGCGGGCGCGGGCGGCCAGCACCGGCGCGGACGCCGACAAGGGTGCGCTCGCGTTCGAGCAGGCTCCGGTCGCCGTGGCCGTCGTCGCCGCGCCGCGCGCCAGCGACAAGATCCCCGCCATAGAGCAGACGCTCTCGGCCGGCGCGGTGTGCCTCGGCCTGCTCAACGCGGCGCTCGCCTCGGGATGGGGCGCGAACTGGCTCACCGGCTGGCCCGCCTACGACCGGCCGCTGCTGGAGGATGCGTTCGGCCTCGCGCCAGAGGAATGGCTGGCGGGTTTCCTTCACATCGGCACGGCCAGCGCCGCGCCGCCCGAGCGACCGCGCCCGGACATGGACGCGATCACGACCTGGATCGAGGCGTGAGCCTTCTTGTCGACCTCGCCCGCGCGGTGGGCCAGATCGGCGATCCGCGTTTCCTGCGGGTGCTGCTCTGGGCGCTCGGCCTGACGATCGTGGGGCTCGCGGCGGTGTTCTGGGCGGTGGTGACGCTGGTGGGCTGGGCGCTCCCGGACACCATCGCGCTCCCTTGGATCGGCGAGGTCGGCTTCGTGGACAACCTGCTGTCCTGGGCGGCGATCGGCGTGATGCTCGCGCTCTCTGTCGTGTTGATGGTCCCGACCGCGGCGGCGGTGGTCGGATTCTTTCTCGACAACGTCGCCGACGCCGTGGAGGCGCGCCACTATCCCGGGCTGCCGCCGGTGAGCGAGGCCCCGCTCGCGCGCCAGATCGGCGAGGCGGCCCGGTTTCTCGGGCTGGTCGTGGCGGCCAATGCGCTCGCCCTCGTCATCTACCTGACCGTCGCGCCGCTCGCGCCATTCATCTTCTGGATCGTGAACGGCTTCCTGCTCGGGCGGGAGTACTTCCAGCTCGTCGCCCAGCGCAGGCTCGCCCCCGAGGCTGCGGCCGGCCTGCGGCGCGCCAACGCCGGCCGCATCTGGCTGGCGGGCGTCGCCATGGCCATCCCGATGAGCGTGCCCGTGCTCAATCTGGTGGTCCCCATCCTTGGCGTCGCGGTCTTCACCCACCAGTTCCACCGCATGGCCCGCGCCGCCGGCCTCGAGACCTGACGCCCCCGCCCGCGCCCGCGTCCCGGCGCGGTGGACAGCCCTGCCTCTTTGCGCCATCATCCGAGGCGCAAAAGCAAAATCGGGACCTGCGGGCGCACGCCGCGGGCGACTTTCAGGGAGGATCTCATGAAGACCATCGGAACGCTACTCGTCGGAGCGGCCTTCGCCGCGCTCGCATCGGGGGCTTCGGCGCAGACCACGCTTGTCGGCGCCGTCCAGTTCGACGAGGACCACGCCTTCACCAAGTCCTTGCGCGAATTCGAGCGGCTGGCGGGCGAATGCTCTGGCGGCTCGCTGGTGTTCGACCTGCACCTCAACTCCGAGCTCGGCCTCGAGAAGGACTACTTCGAGAACATGAGCCAGGGCATCGCGGTCGACTACGCGCATCGTCTCGCCCAGCCACATGTCCACCTTCAGCCAGCAGGCACCGCTGATGGACATGCCGTTCCTGTTCCGCGACCTTGACCATTGGAACGCGGTGATGGAGCAGGACGCGCTGGCGCCGCTCGCCGCCGACGTGCTCGACAAGGCCAACGTGCGGCTGATCGGCTACGCCGGCGGTGGCACCCGCCAGCTCATCGTCAACAAGCCCGTCACCACTATGGCCGATCTCGAGGGCCTGCCGATGCGGGTGATGGGCGCGCCGATCCAGACGCGCATCTTCGAGGCGATCACCGCCGCGCCGTCGGTCATCGCCTATGACGAGGTCTACAACGCCATCCAGACCGGCGTCATCGACGCCGCCGAAAACGAGGCCGCCGGCATCGAGCAGATGAAGTTCTACGAGGTCGGCCCGCACATCGCCAAGACCGCGCACGCGATCACCGTGCGACCGCTCGCCTTCTCGAACGCCACCTTCGATCGGCTGACGCCCGAGGAACAGGCGTGCGTGCTGGAGGCGGGCAAGGCCGCCGGCAAGCTTGGCCGCGACATCGAATCCGGCCAGGATTCCGAGAAGCTCGCCGCCATGGAGGCCGCAGGCCTTCTCACCACGCATGAGTTCACCGACCGCGACAAGCTGCTCGAACTCGCCGGTCCGGTCCAGGACGCCTACGCCGAAGAGCTGGGCGCCACCGAGGTCCTCGAAGCCATCCGGGCGGTTCAATAGGCCTTCAGCGGGGCGCCGGCTTCCGGCGCCGCCGCATTCCTCCGATCACCGGACCCGCGTGCGCCGCATCCTCGACATCTACTACCGTTTCCTTCAGGTCGTGCTCACGCTCCTGATGGCGGTGCTGACCGTGCCCGTCGCGATGCAGATCCTGAGCCGCTACACCGGCCTGATCCCGCGCTTCATCTGGACCGAGGAGATCGCCCGTTTCTGCTTCGTGTGGATCATCCTGATCGGCGCGATGATCGCGGTGCGCGACGGCACGCATTTCGACGTCGACGTCATGCCCCAGAGCGCCAGCCGGCGCGTCGCGCTCTTCCAGAAGCTGTTTGTGCACGTGGCCATGTTGCTCGTGGCGCTGACGTTCCTGCGCTACGGCTACGACTTCGCGATCCTCGGCTCGCGGCAGCAGTCCGAGATCTCGGGGCTGCCGATGCTCGCGATCTATTCCGCCTGGCCGCTCGCCGGGCTGACCTGGACCCTCTTCATCGGCGAGAAGATCTGGGACGATGTCGCCGCGTATCGGGGAGGGGCCGCGCATGGGACCGGGTGAGGTCGCCGCGATCCTCTTCGGAGTCTTCGGAGTTCTCGTCTTCCTGCGGGTGCCGGTCGCCTTCGCGCTGGGGCTTGCGGTCGTGCCCGTCTTCTTCATCGAGGAACGGCTGACGCCGATCCTGCTCCTGCGCGAGATGTTCAAGAGCTACAACGCCTTCGTCCTCCTGGCGGTGCCGTTCTTCCTGCTCGCGGCCAACCTGATGAACGGGGCGGGCATCACCGACCGGCTGGTGCGCCTGGCGCGCTCGCTGGTGGGACACCTGCCGGGCGGGCTCGGCCACGTCAACGTCGTGGTCTCGATGCTGTTCGCCGGCATCTCCGGAAGCTCCACCGCCGACGCCGCAGGCATCGGCTCGCTGCTCATTCCGCAGATGAAGAAGGAAGGCTACGACACCTCCTTCGCCGTGGCGATCACCGCCTGTTCGAGCGTCATGGGCGTGATCATCCCGCCCTCGATCCTGATGGTGGTCTGGGGCGGCCTGATGTCGGTCTCGATCGGCGGGCTGTTTCTGGCGGGCGTCCTGCCGGGCATCCTGATCGCCGGCTCGCAGATGCTCACCGTCTACGTCTTCGCCAAGCGCCGGGGCTATCCGGTGCACGTGCGCTCGACGTTTCTCCAGCTCATGGTCGCCGCGGGTTCCGCGTCGCTGGCGCTGATGACGCCGGTGATCATCGTCGGCGGCATCGTCGGCGGCTTCTTCACCCCGACCGAGGCCTCGGTGGTGGCGGTGTTCTATTCGCTGGCCCTGGGCCTCCTGATCTACCGGTCGGTCAAGCCGCGCGAACTGCCGCGCATCTTCTACGACAGCGCCCGGTTCGCGGCGATCTCGCTCTTTTGCATCGGCACGGCGTCGGCCTTCGGCTGGTGCCTCGCCTATTTCAAGATCCCCGCCGCGCTCGTCTCCCAGATCGAGGCGATGGGGCTCGGCGTCGTCGGCACCGGCGTCATGGTGGCGCTGGCGTTCCTGCTCATCGGCATGTTCATCGACGCGATCCCGGCGATCATCATCCTCGGCACGGTGCTCTACCCGGTCACCCAGCACGTCGGCATGCATCCGATCCACTTCGCCATCATCGGCGTGATCAGCCTCGCCTTCGGCCTTGTGACGCCGCCCTATGGGCTCTGTCTGCTGATCGCCGCGGCCATCGGGGAGATCCGGCTGATCCACGTGCTGCGCGACGTGGCGATCATCCTGTTGCCGATGCTGGTGGTGCTCGGCTTCGTCATCCTGGTTCCCGACGCGATCCTCGCCCTGCCGCGGCTCATCATGCCGAAGTTCATCGAGTGAACCGGTCCGCCAGAAGGCGATTGCGGCGTCCGACCGGAGGTCTATTCTGGGATCCTCAGGACGGTGGATACGGAGTGGACCGATGAAGAGATGCGCGATCCTTGCGGCGGGGCTCGCCGCAGTCGCGGTCGGGCAGGGGGCCAGCGCACAGGAGCTTGGCGACCCTGCGCGCGGGCGCGACCTCGCCGTGGCGGACTGCGCGGAGTGCCATGCGATCGAGCCCGGCGACCGGCTCTCGCCCGACGCGAACGCCCCGGCCTTCACCGCGGTCTCCGAGATGCCCAGCCTGACGCGCACCAGCCTCGTAGTCTGGCTGCAGTCGAGCCATCCGACGATGCCCAACCTCAAGCTGAGCGACCAGGAGACCGACGATCTGATCGCCTACATCCTCGGTCTCGCCTCCCGGTGACGCCCGGCGCCGCCGCCTTCGCGCGATTTTCGCCCGGGATCGTCGCCCGCCGCATGGAGGCTGCGGGAGCGATCCGGGTCGGCGTGATCGGAGCGGGCAAGTTCGCGTCGATGTTTCTCAACCAGGTCCCGTTCTCGCCGCACATCGAGGTCACGGCCGTCGCCGATCTCGATCCCGACCGCGGCCGGAAGGCCTGCGCGACGGTCGGCTGGACCGAAGAGCGCATCGCCGCCACGGCCTTCACTGACGACGGGCTGGCGCTCATCGCACGGCCCGACGTGGAGGTGGTGCTTGAGATCACCGGTTCTCCGTCCGCCGGTTGCGCCCACGCGCTCGCCGCCGCTGCGGCGGGCAAGCACATCGTCATGGTCAACGTCGAGGCCGACGTGCTCGCCGGCCCGGCGCTGGCCGCCGCTCACGCCGGCGCCGGCACCGTCTATTCCATGGCTTACGGCGACCAGCCGGCGCTGGTCGTGGAGATGGTGGACTGGGCGCGAACCTGCGGCTTTTCGGTCGTCGCCGCCGGCAAGGGGACGAAATACCAGCCGTTCTATCACGAACTCACCCCCGACGAGGTCTGGCCGCACTTCGGGATCACCGACGCCGAGGCGCGCGCCGCCGGCATGAACCCGCAGATGTTCAACTCGTTCCTCGACGGCACCAAGTCCGCGATCGAGATGGCCGCCATCGCCAACGCCACCGGGCTCGGCGTGCCGGAGGCCGGCCTCGGCTTTCCCTCCGTGGGCGCGCAGTCGCTCCAGGACCGGCTCATCCCGCACGCGGACGGAGGCCTGCTCGCGCGGTCCGGCCTCGTCGAGGTCGTCGCCTCCGCGGAGCGCGGCGCCGAGGCGGAACTGCACGACCACCTGCGCTGGGGTGTCTATGTGGTCTTCGAGGCGCCCAACGACTACGCCCGCGCCTGTTTCGCCCAGTACGGTCTGCGCACCGATTCCTCCGGGCGCTTCGCCGCGCTCTGGCGCCCCTACCACCTGATCGGGCTCGAGCTCGGCGTCTCGATCGTGAACGCGGCGCTGCGCGGCGAGCCCACCGGGACCACGCGCGCCTGGGTCGGCGACGTCGTTTCGGTCGCCAAGCGCGACCTCGCGCCCGGCGACATGCTCGACGGCGAGGGCGGCCGCTGCGTCTGGGGCCGGCTCTCCCCGGCTGAAGCCTCGCGCGCCGCCGGGGCGCTGCCGATCGGCCTCGCCTCGGGCGTGGCGATGGCTAAGCCGGTCGCCCGCGGCGCGGTCGTGCGCGTCGAGGACGTCGCGGCGCTTCCCGACACCGCCGCGAGCCGGGCGCGGGCCCGGACCCTCGCGCTCGCCGCCCACTGAGCCGGCCCAGAGCCAATTCGACAACGGAGAGCCCCATGCCGCAGTTCGCCATCTATCCCAGCCTGAAGGAGCGCGTCGTCGTCATCACCGGCGCGGCCTCCGGCATCGGCGCACACATGGCGCGCGCCTTTGCCGACCAGGGCGCGCGCGTGGGATTCGTCGATATCGACGAGGCCGGTGGCGCGGCGCTGCGCGACGAGATCGCCGCAACCGGCGCCGCGTGCGCATTCGCCGCGGCGGACCTGCGCGACGTCGAGGCCCTGCGCTCGGCCTTCGCCAAGCTCGCCGCGTCGCTCGGGCCCGCCACCGTGCTCGTCAACAACGCCGCCCGCGACGACCGCCACGACTGGCGCGAGGTCGACGCCGCCTACTGGGACGAGCGCATCGCCACCAACCTGCGCCACATGTTCTTCGCCATCCAGGCGGTCGCGCCGGGCATGATCGCCGCGGGTGGCGGCGCGATCGTCAACCTCGGCTCCAATTCCTGGTGGGAGGCGGCGGGCGGCATGCCGGCCTACACATCCGCAAAGGCGGCGGTGCACGGGATGACGCGCTCCTTCGCGCGCGATCTAGGTCCGCACCGGATCCGGGTCAACACGCTGGTTCCCGGCTGGGTGATGACCGAGCGCCAGAAGGCGCTCTGGGTGACGCCCGAGGCGCTGGAGCGACACCTCGCGCGCCAGTGCCTCCCCGATCCGCTCGAGCCCGACTACATTGCGCGCATGGCGCTGTTTCTCGCCTCCGACGACGCGGCGATGTGCACGGCCAACAACTTCATGGTCGAGGCCGGCTCGATCTGAGCGTCTTGGCGCGCCGCACCGGTCTCAGAACTCCGCGCGCGATCGCAGCGACCCCGGTGCGCGCCACGTCGACGAGCCCTAGCGGCCGCATCAGCGAAATGAACGCGTCGACCTTCTCCGGCGCGCCGGAGATCTCGAAGACGAAGCTCTCGAGCGTGGTGTCCACCACCCGCGCGCGGAACACGTCGGAGGTGCGCAGCGCTTCGACCCGCTTCTCGCCGACGCCGGCGACCTTGATCAGCGCCAGTTCGCGCTGCACCGCCGGCCCCTCGACCGTCAGGTCGTGTACGTCATGGACTGGCACCATGCGCCCGAGCTGCGCCTTGATCTGCTCGATCACCGCCGGGGTGCCGGTGGTGACGATGGTGATCCGCGAGATGCGGCCCGCGTGGTCGGTCTCGGCCACGGTGAGGCTGTCGATGTTGTAGCCGCGCCCCGAAAAGAGCCCGATGACTTGCGCCAGCACGCCCGCCTCGTTGTCGACGATGACCGCGAGCGTGTGGGTCTCCTGATGGTCGCCCAGCGGGTTGCGCAGGTTGTAGGCGCTGTGGCTCGACGAGCCCTTCTTGATGGCGAGCGCGTTCATCAGACCAGCACCGCGCCGGCTGTGTCGATGGCGTCCTTGGTGCTCGCCTCGCCGAGCAGCATCTCGTTGTGCGCCTTGCCGCTCGGGATCATCGGGAAGCAGTTCTCGTGCTTCTCGACCACGCAGTCGAAGACCACCGGCCCGGGATGCTCGATCATCTCCATGATCGCGTCGTCGAGGTCTGCGGGATCGGTGCAGATGATCCCCTTCGCCCCGAAGGCCTCGGCGAGCTTGACGAAGTCGGGCAGCGCCTCCGACCAGGACGACGAATACCGCTCGCCGTGCAGCAGCTCCTGCCACTGGCGCACCATGCCGAGGCGCTCGTTGTTGAGGATGAACTGCTTGACCGGCAGCCGGTACTGCACCGCCGTCGACATCTCCTGCATGTTCATCAGCCACGACGCCTCGCCGGCGACGTTGATCACCAGCGCGTCGGGATGGGCGATCTGCACGCCCACGGACGCGGGCAGCCCGTAGCCCATAGTGCCAAGTCCTCCGCTCGTCATCCAGCGGTTCGGATCCTCGAAGCCAAGGTACTGCGCCGCCCACATCTGATGCTGGCCTACCTCGGTGCAGATGTAGCGGTCACGGTCCTTGGTCAGCGCCTCCAGCCGTTGCAGCGCGTGCTGCGGCTTGATGACCCTGCTGGAGTTGCGGAAACTCAGGCAGTCGCGCTCGCGCCAGAGCCCGATCTGCTTCCACCACTTGGCGACCGCGGAAGCGTTGGTCCGCGACCCGCGCGACTTCCATACCGCGAGAATGTCAGCGAGCACCGAGCCCACGTCGCCGACGATGGGCACATCGACATGGATGTTCTTGTTGATCGATGACGGATCGATGTCGATGTGCGCCTTGAAGCTCTCCGGACTGAAGGCGTCGAGCCGCCCGGTGATGCGGTCGTCGAATCGCGCGCCGATGCAGAGCATGAAGTCGCAGTCGTGCATCGCCCAGTTCGCCTCGTAGGTGCCGTGCATGCCCAGCATGCCGATCCAGCGCTCGCCGCTCGCGGGATAGGCCCCGAGTCCCATCAGGGTAGAGGTCACCGGAAAGCCCGTCGCCCCGGCGAGCTCGCGCAGGGCGGCGCAGGCGGCCGGCCCGGAGTTGATCACGCCGCCCCCGGTGTAGAGGATCGGCCGCTCCGACGCTTCCAGCGCCTCGACCACCGCGAGGATCGCCGCCGGATCGCCCTTGGTGCGCGGCGCGTAGTGGCCGGTGCGCGCCTCGGACTTCGGCGAGTAGCTCGCCGTGGCGAACTGCACGTCCTTGGGTATGTCGACCAGCACCGGGCCCGGGCGGCCGTGAGTGGCGACATGGAACGCCTGGTGGATGGTCTCCGCCAGCTTCTCGGTCTCCTTGACCAGCCAGTTGTGCTTGGTGCAGGGCCGGGTGATGCCCACGGTGTCCGCCTCCTGGAAGGCGTCGTTGCCGATCATGAAGGTCGGAACCTGCCCGGTGAGCACAATCAGCGGGATTGAATCCATCAGGGCGTCGACGAGGCCGGTGACCGTGTTGGTCGCGCCTGGTCCGGAGGTGACGAGCACGACGCCGGGCTTGCCGGTGGAGCGCGCGTAGCCCTCGGCGGCGTGGGCCGCGCCCTGTTCGTGGCGCACCAGGATGTGGCGGATCTGGTTCTGCTGGAACAGTTCGTCATAGATCGGCAACACCGCGCCGCCCGGATAGCCGAACACTGTGTCCACGCCTTGCTCGCGAAGGGCCTGGATGACGATCTGGGCCCCGGTCAACTGTCGAGTCATCCTCGTCTCCGTTCCGCGTGTCCCGCGGATTGTGTCCGCGAGCTCGTTTCGCCAAAAAAATGCCCCCGCGCCGGGGGCGTGACGGACTATCCGGTCGAACGCCTCACGTTCCCCGTCGTCCGCTCCTTCCCACGATTCCCGGCTCGTCCATGCGCCCGCTCCGTCGCGACGTCGATTATCTAGGCGCGCGCGCCGAACCGGTCAACACGGGACTGCGCGGAAAATTGCGCAGGGCCCGGCTCCAGCGCAGTTTTGTTTCCCGATCGGCCGGAAAATCGGTCTCATCCATGAACGACCGGGCCAACGGGCCGTTGCGGAACGAATCGGTCCGTGCAAGCTCAAGGCGTTGGAGAAGCCGCCGCACGGGTCCTGGCACTCGCCGGCGCAAGGGGTGTGAAAACATGCAGGCCGTCGCCGCCACCGTCCGCGTCATCCACGGGATCAACGGAGTCCTGGGGAGGTTCTTCTCCTGGTTCCCCCTCTTCATCGTCCTCGTCTGTTTCACGGTCGTCGTGATGCGCTACGTGTTCCGAACTGGCTCGGTTCCGATGCAGGATCTCTACGTCTGGCTCAACGGCGCGATGTTCATGGGCATCGCCGGCTACGCCCTGATGACGGACGCCCATGTCCGGGTCGACGTTTTCTACCGCGAGGCGGGCGCCCGGACGAGGGCGCTCGTCGACATGATCGGATCGGCGCTCTTCGTCGGACCGTTCCTCTGGACGATCGCCTGGTGGGGCTGGCCCTACGTCTCGCGGTCGTGGGGCCTGCGCGAGAGCAGCCCCAACCTGGGCGGGCTGCCCGGCCTCTTCATCCTCAAGAGCTTCATTCTCGTCTTCGTCGCCGTTGTCGGTCTCCAGGCGCTCGCGATGTTCCTGCGCGGCGTTCTGGTGCTCGCCGGGCGCGAGGACTTGCTGCCACCCGCCATGCGTTACCCCGCGCACGGGGCCTGAGCCCATGGACACCGTCCTGATCGGCGAGATCCTGAGCCTGACGATGTTCCTCGGCATCATCGGCGTGCTTCTCTTGGGGTTCCCCGTCGCCTTCACGCTTCCGGGCGTTGCCCTGATCTTCGCGCTGATCGGCACGTGGTTCGGCGCCTTCGATCCGTCGAACCTCTCGAGCGTCGCTCCGCGCTACATGGGCATCATGCTCAACGACGTGCTGGTCGCCGTGCCGCTCTTCATCTTCATGGGGATGATGCTGGAACGCTCGGGCATCGCCGAGCAGCTTCTGGTCACGATGGGCCGGCTCTTCGGCGCGCTGCGAGGTGGGCTCGGCATCTCGGTGATCGCCGTCGGCGCGTTGCTTGCGGCCTCGACCGGCATCGTCGGGGCGACAGTGGTGACCATGGGCCTGCTCGCGCTGCCCTCGATGCTGCGGGCCGGTTACGATCCGAAGCTCGCCTCAGGCGTCATCTGCGCGAGCGGCACGCTGGGCCAGATCATCCCGCCCTCGACGGTGCTCATCTTCATGGGCGACATGCTCGGGGGCATGAACGCGCAGGTCCAGATGGAACTCGGCAACTTCGCGCCCAAGGTCGTCTCCGTGGGCAACCTTTTCGCCGGCGCCTTCGTTCCCGGACTGATCCTCGTCGCGGTCTACATGGGATATGTCGTCTTCCGGGCCATGATCGATCCCGAGAGCTGTCCCGCGCTGACCGTCACGGCGGAGGAGCGTGCGGGGCTCCTGCGCGACGTGGTCGTCACGATGATCCCGACGCTCGCGCTTATCGTGGCGGTCTTGGGCTCCATTCTTGCGGGCGTCGCCACGCCGACCGAATCCGCCTCCGTCGGCGCGGTGGGGGCCATGCTTCTGGCCGCTCTGCGCGGCCGTCTCACCCGGGCGAACCTTTGGTCGGTCATGCAGTCGACCGCCGTCACCACTTCGATGATCTTCGTCATCCTGCTCGGCGCGTCCGTTTTCGGTCTCGTCTTCCGCATGCTCGGCGGCGACGATCTGGTGGGCGAGTTCATGGCAGCGCTGCCAGGCGGAAGTTACGGCGCCATCGTCTTCGTGATGCTGCTGATGTTCGTGCTCGGCTTCATCCTCGACACGTTCGAGATCATCTTCATCATTATTCCGGTCACCGCCCCTGTCCTGCTTCTCATGGGGGTGGACCCCGTCTGGCTGGGGGTGATCGTCGCGGTGAATCTCCAGACGAGCTTCCTCACCCCGCCCTTCGGATTCTCGCTGTTCTACTTGCGCTCGGTCGCGCCGCCCACGGTGCGCACCGGCGAGATCTACCGGGGCGCCGCCCCGTTCGTTGTGCTCCAGATCGCCGTGATCGCGCTCCTGATCGCCTTTCCGGGCCTTGTCACCTGGCTACCGACGCTCATTTACGGCTGAGACTTGTGGAGTGCGTTGGACGAGGCCGATCTCACGTTGCCCGGTTTCCGGCGAAGAATGCGTTCGTCCGTGAAATCCGCCCGCGGTCCCGGGTCTGAATGCGAAGCTGTCGGACCGCGACGGAAGAAAGGTGGACGGAGCCCTCGCTCCGTCCGCCCTGCCGGCCGGTCCCGCTGATCTCAGGCGGGATTGAAGAATTTCTTGCGCATCTCGAGGTAGGGCATGTCGGTCAGCTCCGTGCGCGTCCGCACCGCGGCGAGCGAGGCCAGGTAGCCCTCGGTCACTCTCGCGGTAAGCGGGTCATCCGAGTTCCGAAGTCCCTCGACGATTTCGAGCGCGGCGTTGGCGCCGGCCTCGTAGATGTCCTCGGGAAACTGCTTGGTGATGACGCCGTGCTCGTCGATCAGCGTCTTCAGCGCGCCCGGGTCGTTGGCGTAGAAATCGCTCGCGACCTGGTCGTACTCCGCCTGGCAAGCGATCTTCACGATCTCCTGGAGATCGGAGGGAAGCGCGCTGAACTTGGCCTTGTCGACGGCCAGTTCGGTGGCGAGACCTGGCTCGTTGAAACTTGAAAGATAGTAGTACTTGCATACCTGGTAGAAGCCCAGCGCCAGATCATTGTAGGGGCCGACGAATTCGGCCGCGTCTAGCGCGCCCGATTGCAGCGCCGCGAAGATCTCTCCTGCGGGCATGTTTACGACGGTCGCCCCCATCTTCTCCCAGACCTGGCCGCCGAGCCCGGGCGTGCGGAATTTCAGCCCCTGCACATCCGCTACTCCGGTCAGTTCCTTCTGGAACCAGCCGCCCGCCTGGGTGCCGGTGTCGCCGCTCAGGAACCCTTGGACGCCGAACTGGTCGTAGACCTCGTCCCAGAGCTCCTGGCCTCCCATGTAGCGGACCCATGCGGCGAGTTCGCGGCTCGTCATGCCGAAGGGAACGCCGGTAAAGAAGGCCGTCGCGGGTGATTTGTTCTGCCAGTAATACGCGGCCCCGTGGCTCATCTCCGCGGAGCCTTCGATCACTGCGTCGAACGAGCCGAGCGCTGGCACGAGTTCGCCCGCCGAATAGACCTCTATGGTCAGCCGCCCGTCCGACATCGCCGTTATCCGGTCCGCGAGCCTCTGTGCGCCGACGCCGAGGCCGGGGAAGTTCTTGGGCCAGGTCGTGACCATGCGCCAGGTCATGCGTTCCTGGGCGAGGGCAGGCGCGGCAAGGGCGGTCCCCGAGACCGCGAGTGCGGCGCCTCTAATGAAGTTGCGGCGTTCCATCGGCGTGTTTGTCTCCCCGTAAACCCGGCACGGACAGCCCGAAGCCGGTTGTTCTTTGCGAAGGCATATTTGATGCTTGCGCGGGAGAATCAAGGCGGGACGCGAAGCCCCGGGACCGCCGCGCGGCGGGTCTATCCGGTAGAGGGAAGTTCGATCGCGGCGACCTGGTCGACGATCGCGGTCCGGTCAGTCATGCGACGATCGATCGCGCTCAGATCCGCCTGCTCGAGCAGCGTCCAGCGCCCGTCCACGAACACCTCCAGCGGACGGAAGCGCGCCTTGTAGTCCATCTTGGCGCTGCCCGGCACCCAGTAGCCGAGATAGACGTAGGCCAGCCCGGCCTCGCGGGCGATGGCCACGTGGTCCAGTATGATGAAGCTGCCGAGGCTGTCGGCCGTCAGGTCGGGGTCGAAGAACGAATATACCATCGACACGCCGTCCGAGAGCAGGTCCGTCAGGCAGACTGCCGCCAGACTGCGCCCGCGGCCTCGCGGCCCGCGCCGGTAGTATTCCACCACACGGCTCCGCACCGGGGTTTCCTCGATCATCGCCCCGAACTCGGTCAGGTCCATGTCGGCCATGCCGCCTGCGGCGTGACGCGCATCGAGATAGCGCCGGAACAGGTCGAACTGGTTCTCGTTCGCCCAGGGGCTGGTCGACACGCGGTCGAGATCGCTGTTGCGACGCAGGATGCGGCGCTGGCTGCGGGACGGCTCGAAGTCCTTCACGACGATGCGCGCGGAAAGGCACGCCGAGCAGCCCGCACAGGATGGTCGGTAGAGCACGTTCTGCGACCGCCGGAAGCCCTGGTGCGACAGCACGTCGTTGAGATGCGCCGCGCCCTCGCCCTGCAGCGCCGTGAACAGCTTTCGCTCCACGCGGCCCGGAAGGTACGGGCAGGGCTGCGGGGCCGTCACATAGAACTGGTGCGTCTGTGGCAGGCTGTGGCGCATCGGGGTCCTGCAAGGGAAAGATCCGAAATGAGGCTATCAACAGGCGTCGGTTTGCGGCAACAGGATTCTGAGATCGCGGTGAACGCTGGGCCGATTCAGTCGGCGGGCCGGTTGATCGCGGTCGTGCGCAGAACGAGATCCGGGATGCCCTGGCCATAGCGGGTGGCGAGCATCGCGCCGCAGCTCACGAACTGGACGACGATGACACTGAACGACGCGGTGTAGATCAGCGTGTGCAGCACCGCCGTCAGCGGGTCGAGCCGCTCGCCGTCGAACTTGCGCAGCTCGATCCCCATGATCCGCATGCCCCAGGTCGCCGAGCCGCCGGCGATGGTCACCGAGCGGTAGATGAAGCCTACCGCGGCGATGATGAACGGAAAGAGCGCAAAGCCGAAGCCGAAGGTCGCGAGCCCGAAGAAGAGCGCTATCGGCACCCCGATCGCCAGGATGATCAGGAGATCGAACACCCAGGCCGCCAGCCTGCGCGACGGAACGCCCTCGTAGAACTGCCGGTCCGCCTCAGGATCGGGCAGGGCGTGCGTCGTGCCGGGCCAGTGAGGTGCTTGCAACATATGGGATCTCCTCGTTCGATCCCGCGTCAGATGGGGGCCGGGGTCGCGCGGCGCAACCCTTCCCGCAGCCGCGCCCGGTTCAGTCCCCTGGAAGGATGCCCGGCCCGCCGCAGATCGCCGGGTCCGGGTCGGGCGCGGCCTTGCCCGGATAGTCCAGCCGCGCCAGCAGCGTCTGCATCGCCGCGAGCCGCATCCGCCGCTTGTCCTCGCCCCAGATGACCGTCCAGGGTGCGACCTCGGTGTGGGTGCGCGCGAACATCTCGCCGATCGCCTTCGTGAAGCGGTCCCACCGGCGCAGCCCCTCCACGTCGGTCTCGCTGAGCTTCCAGTGCTTGAGCGGATCGTTCTCGCGCTGGAGGAACTGGCGCAGCTGCTCGGCCCGGCCGATGGCCAGCCAGATCTTGATCAGCACGATCCCCTCGCGGGCGAACATGTCCTCGAACTCGGGGGTCTGGGCGAAGAATCGCTCGCGTTCGGCGTCGGTGCACCAGCCGAACACGTGCTCGACCACGGCGCGGTTGTACCAGGACCGGTCGAACAGCACCATTTCCCCGGTCGTGGGCAGATGCGCGATGTAACGCTGGAAGTACCATTGCCCGCGCTCGGTGTCCGACGGGGCGGGCAGGGCCACGATGCGCGTGTGGCGCGGGTTGAGGTTCTCGCGGACCGCCTTGATCGTGCCGCCCTTGCCGGCGGCGTCGCGTCCCTCGAACAGCACGACGATACGGCGGCCTTCGCTTCGGAACCAGGTCTGTGCCTTCACCAGCTCGCTCTGGCAGACCTCGTAAGCCTCCTCGTAGGCGTCGCTGTCCAGTCGCTCGGGATAGGGATAGCGGTTGTCGAGGATCTCATTCTTGTCGGCGTCCTTGAGCCGCTTTCGGATCGCCTTCGGCGCGTCCTTTGTCGCGAATCTGCTGATGGCGCCCCCGAAGGGCTTGTCGGCGGTCTTGTCGCCCATGCGGTCCTCCCCGGCAGCGATGCCCGACTATGCCAACGGTCCGGCGGGCCGGCAACCACGCCCGCGCGGTCTGCGCGCCTTTCAGGCCCCGCGAACCCGCAATCGGTCGAGCGCCGCGATCACCGCCGGGGTCGCCACGTGGTGGGGCATGTGGCCGACGCCCTCGAGCGGCGTCAGCCGCGCCGTCGGCGCGGCGCCCGCCAGCGGGATCGAATGGATCTCGATCGGCACGGTCGTGTCGCGGTCGCCGTGCAGCGCCTCGATCGGCATGGCGAGCGTCGGGTAGCGCGGCTGCATCGCGGCGATCTGGCCCTTGAGCGCGTCGAGCTGGAGCGCGTTGGCGCGCAGCGTCTCCGGGCGCAGCACCAGTCTGAGGTCGAGCGCCTCCACGTAGCCCTCCGGCGGATCCTGGGGCGCGAAGACCCGGCGCGCGGCGGTCTGGGCCTGCGCGGATCCCACCACCCGCGACGCCGCCTGCGCCAACATCGGGCCGAGCACCGGCGCGGCGAGGATCTCCGTGGTCAGCCCCAGCCCGCCCGGCCAGACATGCGAGGGCGCGGCGATCAGCACCAGCCCCTCGACACTCTCGGGCGCGTCCAGCGCCCAGGCGAGCGCCACCGACCCGCCGTAGCTGTGCCCGACCACGACCGCGCGCTGCACGCCGTCGCGCTCCAGAGCCGCGCGCATCAGCCGCGCCTGCGTCGTTAGGCTTTCCAGTCCTGCGGGAAACCCGCTCGTCCCGTGCCCCGGCCGGTCGAACGCGTAAACCGTGCGGCGCTGCGCGATGGCCTTTGCGGGTCCCATGGTCCAGTCGCGCCGGTTCCCGCTCGCGCCGTGCAGAAGCACGACCGGCGGGCCCGAGCCCAGCCGCTCGAAGGCGACGCTCGCCTGCGCTGGCGCGCGCGGCGTCTCCTCCGCCCCCCCGGCGCAGCCGCCTGCGGCCATGGCCGCCGCTCCGGCCAGCAACCGCCGCCGCACGGGCCGCTCAGGTCCCGATCGCATCGAGCTCGAAAGGCGTCGTCTGGTAGATCTGGTTGATCCAGTTGCCGTAGAGGAGCTGGCCGTGGCTGCGCCAGCGGTTCTCCGGCGCACGCGCGGGGTCGCCTTGCGGGAAATAATCCACCGGCATCGCCACGGGTCCGCCGTTCTTCAGGTCCCGGGCGTATTCCTCGCCGAGCGTGGTCGAATCGTACTCCAAGTGGTTGAACATGTAGAGCGCCCGGCGTCCGGCGTCCTCGATCAGGCATGGCCCGACCTCCTCGGAGGCGATCAGCACGCGCAGGTCCGGATGCAGCGCCACGTCCTCGGACCGCACCTCCGTCCAGCGGCTGACCGGCACCACGAAGCTGTCCGAGAAGCCCTGCAGGAAGCCGGAGCCATGATGGTGGGCCACATGCCTGAAGCAGCCGAAGGCCTTGGCGGGAAGCAGATGCTTGGGCACGCCGTGGAAGTGGTAGAGCATCGCCATGCCGCCCCAGCACACGCCCATGGTGTGATGCACGTTGGTCTGCGTCCAGGCGAAGACCTCGCGCAGCTCGTCCCAGTAGCTGACCGCCTCGTAGTCGAGATGCTCGATGGGCGCCCCGGTGATGATCAGCCCGTCGAACTTCTCGGCCCGCGCCACGCTGAACGGCTGGTAGAACGCCTCAAGATGCGCCGCCGAGGTGGTCTTGGAGCGGTGCTCGCTCATCCGGATCAGCGTCAGCTCGATCTGGAGCGGCGTCGCCCCGATCAGCCGCGCGAACTGCGTCTCGGTCTGCACCTTCTTGGGCATGAGGTTCAGAAGCCCGATCCGGAGCGGCCGGATGTCCTGCCGCTCGGCGGTCTCGCGCGACATCACGATCACGCCTTCGCGGCGAAGCACGTCGTGCGCAGGCAGTTCGGCGGGGATCTTGATGGGCATGGGCGGGACCTTCGCGCGGCAGAGCGCCTAGATAGAGGCTCGGTCCCGGACCGGCAACTCCTGCCGGTCTGCGCCCGCGTCGGTGGCGCAGATCTCGATGGTGGCGTGGTCGAAGCCGAACCGCTCGGCGAGGACGCGCCGAATGGCGCCGCGCGCGGCCTCGCCGTCCGCGCCGTCGTCGAGCACCGCCTCCAGCGTGATCATCGGCCGCTCCTGGCTGATCGACCAGGCGTGCAGGTGCCGCACGTCCGCGAGCCCAGGCACGGCGTCGCGCAGCGCCGCGCGCACGCACCCGGCGTCAAAGCTCGCCGGCGCGCCCTCGAGCAGAATATGCCCGCTCTCGCGCACGACGCGCCAGGCCGCGACCAGGATCAGCAGCGCCACAAGCGTCGACAGGATCGGGTCGATCGGCGTCCAGCCGGTGCCCAGGATCACCAGCGCCGCCGCGATCGCCGCGACCGATCCCAGCAGGTCGCCCGCCACGTGCAGAAGCGCCGCCCGCAGGTTCAGGTTCTCCCGGTCGCCCCGCGACAGCACCGCGAAGACCACAACATTGACCGCGAGCCCCGCCACGGCGATCCAGAGCATCAGCCGGCCGGCGACCGGCTCCGGCGCGCCGATCCGGTGGACGGCCTCGACCACGATCCAGGCTGCGACTGCGAAGAGCGCCAGCCCGTTGACGAAGGCGACCAGCACCGACCAGCGGTCGAAGCCGTAGGTGCGCGCCGCGTCCGCCGGCCGTTCGGCCATGCGGAACGCCAGCCAGCCGAGGGCCAGCGCGGCGAAGTCGGTCGCCATGTGGCCGGCGTCGGCGATCAGCGCCAGCGAGTTCGCCGCCAGCCCGCCCGCCGCCTCGACCGCCATGAAGACGCCGGTGAGCAGCGCCGCCACGCCGATTGCCCGGCGGTTGCTCCGCCCGCGCCCGTGGCCATGCCCGTGCGCGTGCCCATGATGGCCCGCGCCCATCAGGCCGCGAGCGCCTCGGCGATCAGTTCCTCGAAGTCCTGCGGGTCGCGCACGCGCTCCACCGCCGCCGCCTCCACCGTGACGCCCCAGGCCTCCGCCATCGCCCGGTATCGCGGCAGCCGGTGCGCCATCAGCGCCCGGAAACCGTGGCGGATGAAGTCGTCGGGATCGACCGCGTCCGCGGCCACCCCGCGCTCGGCCCGGTAGTCCTCCCAGAGCCGGGTCAGGAACGCCTCGGGATAGTACATCGGCTTCGGCGCGCGGTCGAAGCGGGCGCACAGCGCCTCCAGATGGCTCTCGTCGCCGCGGATCCACACCGGCAGCGTGGCGCTGGCCAAGTCGCGCATCACCGGATCCTCGGGCTCGCCTGCGTCGACCACCTCGCAGAGGGACCCGGAAGTGTCGCAGACGAAATGCGCGTAGCCGTAGATGTCGCGCGCCTTGCCCAGGAACAGCAGCGCGTCGCGGGTCGCGGCGATCTCGGCGGCGCGGTGCTGCCTCTGGCGCAGCAGGTAGTCCTCGAACGGTATGCCTCCCCGCTCCGGGTCGCCCGGCTTGCCGAGATAGGTCGAGAGCGGCGCGAGGTTGGAGAAGGTGATGTTGGAGGCGATGTAGATCGAATCCGAGCGCAGAAGCTCGCGCAGGAACGGGTTGCGCATCGCCTCGCGCTTGAAGTTGTCGACGATGTGCTCGCCCATGTAGCGGGTGCCGATGCGGAAATCGACCGAGTAGTGGAACCATTCCGCGTCGTCGCGCAGCATCGCGGCGGTGCGGGTCTTGCCGAGGCCTGACATGCCGAAGAGGCTGACCCGGCGCGAGTCCGCGCGCCGCCAGTCCTCCGCCGTCGCATATATCCTGGGACGCCGCTCCATCGCGCCGGTCTATCGGCAGCCCCGCGCGGGTTCAAGCCGCGGCGCCAGGGCGGGCGCCGCGGCAGTCTTCGCCGCTCAGAAAGTGTAGCCGATCCTCAGCCCCGCGCCCCAGACCGAACCGTCGTTGTAGTCGGTGTCGAGCAGGTTGAACGGTGTCGCCGAGCACCCCGTAGGTCAGCCCGCCGGTGACGTTGATCTGGCCGTAGTCGTAGCTCAGCGCCGCGGTGCCGGTGGTGCGGCCGTCGTAGGGTCCGAGGCTCGTCATCTCGCCTCCGACGTCGGGCTCGTAGGTCACCGAAAGCGATCCCGCGAGGTTCTCGGTCAACTGCCGGCCGACGCCTACGTTGTAGGTCCACCAGTCGTCGGCGTAGTCGACCAGCGGTCGCTCGAAGCCCAGGAACGCCTGCGGTCGTGTCGGAATAGAGCGGCGGCGCGATGGTGAACTCCGACCAGTCGACCCAGCGGATCGAGCCGAAGACCAGCGTGCCCTCGGCCACCCCAGTCTGTGCGTCGAGGGTGACCGACTGCGGCGTGTTGATGTCGGTGCTTGTGTCTGCGGCGCCGAAGAAGTCGCTGTATTCGGCGGTGTCGAGGTCGTGCTTGATCTCCGAGAAATACGTAAGGCCGATCCGCAGCCCGATCTCCGGTCGGGCGTAGGCCGCGCCGACGAGCCAGCCGAAACCCCAGCCGGGATCGGCGTCGACGCTGTATCCCGCGATGAAGGGCAGGGCTGCGTCGGCGTTCAGCCACTGGGCGCGCAGGCCGCCAAACACCTTGACGTCCTGGTTCACATCGTAGGCGAGCACGCCGGTGATCTGGTATGTGGTCAGGTTGGCGCTGCTGCCGTCGTAGGTGAAGTTGATCGGGTTGGGCAGGAAGCTCCCTCGACCGTAACTGGTGTCGGCGATGAACGGCTGGTCGAAACCGATGACGTAGCTCCAACGGTCGTTGATGTCGTTCTTCCATGCGCCGCTGAAATTCCAGCGATCCTCGAAGACGTCGCCGGTGTTGCCGGGAAGCGTGAACGGCACCGGCCCGACGACGCCCGCCGGGATGGTGGCGTCCTCGCCGCTCTGGTCAGGATCGGTGTAGGTGATCCCGAACTCGGCGTAGGTTCCCTCCTCGTAGAGCAGACGCAAGGTCGAAGGGACGGCCTGCTCGAGCGCGGCCCCGTGGGCGAGGCCGCCGACGAGGCAGAGCGCGGAGGCGCTGGCGAACAGGCGGCCGGCGTGGCCGAAGAAAAACTGACGGTTCATCGATCCCTCCCTGATAACGACAGAAGCGTTCAATCTCGCGGCGGATGCAATTTCGTCTTGCAACCCTTTTTTCAATCGTGACGTTGCGTCAGGTAACCGTCAAATAATGACTCGGCGCGCGCGACATTTCCTTTCGCCCTGCGTCCTGCCGGACACAAACCGCCGGGCCGTCGAGCGCCCGATAGCGATGGCGCTGACCGCCGCTCGCGTTTTTCTTCAATGATTTCAGACAAAAAGAGCCGGCCCATTGGGGGCCGGCCGCATTCGCCGTCAAGGCGCGCCCTCGGGCTACTTCTTCATCGCGTCGAGCGAGGTCTGCAGGATCGCCTCGGCCTCGGCCTTGTCGCCCCAGCCGATCACCTTCACCCATTTTCCCTCCTCGAGATCCTTGTAGTGCTCGAAGAAGTGCTTGATGCGGTCGCGGGTCTTCTGGGCCACGTCCTCGAGATCCTGGATATGGGCCTGGAACGGATCGACCTTCTCGACCGGCACGGCGATCAGCTTGTCGTCCATGCCGCCGTCGTCCTCCATCTTCAGCACGCCCACCGGGCGGCAGCGGATCACCACGCCCGGGGCGAGGTCGAAGTCGCACAGCACCAGCACGTCCGTGGGATCGCCGTCCGCATGCAGCGTGTTCGGCACGAAGCCGTAATTGCACGGATAGAACATCGGCGTGTTGACGATCCGGTCGACGAAGACCGCGCCCGACTCCTTGTCGATCTCGTACTTCACCGGCGCGCCGCCGGCCGCGCCTCCAGTGATCTCGATCACCACGTTGATGTCCTTGGGCGGGTTCTTCCCGGCCGGGATCTTGTCGATGTTCATGGGCGTCTCCTTGGCTGCGTCGCGCGCCGCCTAGCATGCGCGCCGTCGTCGCAAAAGGGGGGCCGTCACGACGCGGCGCGCCGCCGCTCGGCCCGCATGTTCAGAAGGTTCGCTGCGATGATCAGCGCCCCGCCGGTGAAGACCGCGACGCTCAGCGGCTCGCCGTAGAGCCACATGCCCGCGCCGGCGAAGACCGGCAGGCGGATGAATTCCATGGGCGCCACGACGATGGCGGGCGCGTGATCGAGCGCCGAGGTCAGCGCGTAGTGCGCCGTGAGCCCGGTGACGCCCGCGAGCCCCACCCACGGCGCGATCTCCGCCGAGGGCCAGGGGATCCCGCCCGGCAGCGCCAGCGGCAGGCTCATCGCGGCCTGCGCGAGCGTCATCCAGAACAGCACGCAGAGCACCGTGTCCTCGCGCATCAGCCGCTTGGTGAAGATCGTCGTCATCGCAAAGCAGACCGCCGCGGTCAGCGCCGCCGCCTGGCCGACCCCGAAGCCGAGCTGTCCCGGCTGCGCCACCACCATGACGCCCGCAAACCCGACCGCCGCCGCCACCAGCCGCGCCCGGGTCAGCGGCTCGGCGAGAAACACCGGCGCCAGCAACGCCACCCAGATCGGGTTGGTGAACTCCAGCGCGACAAGCTGGGCGAGCGGGATCGTGGCCACCGCGAAGAACCACAGGTTCTGCCCGGCGTAGTGCACCACATTGCGCCGCACGTGCTGGGCCGGCTGCGCGGTGCGGACCTGCGCAAAGCCCCGGTCGCTGCGCCAGACGATCAGCGCCAGCGCCGCAAACCCGATCGTCGAGCGGTAGAGCATCAGCTCGAAGGTGTTCATCTCCGTCTGGATCTCGCGTCCCGCGACCGCCATCAGCGTGAAGGACGCCGCCGCCGCGAGCATCCAGGCGAAGGCGACAAGCGGCTGGGAGGGCGTCGCCGCGCGCAGGGTCCGGCCGGCCGGCGTCACTCCCACTCGATCGTGCCCGGCGGCTTGGAGGTGATGTCGTAGGTCACCCGGTTGACGCCGCGGACCTCGTTGATGATCCGCGTCGCGGTCTCCGACAGGAAAGCGTGCTCGAACGGGTAGTAGTCGGCGGTCATGCCGTCGACGCTGGTGACCGCGCGCAGCGCCACGACATAGTCATAAGTCCGACCGTCGCCCATCACGCCGACGCTGCGCACCGGCAGCAGCACCGCGAAGGCCTGCCAGATCTCGTCGTAGAGCCCGTGCCGCCGGATCTGGTCGAGATAGACCGCGTCCGCCTTGCGCAGGATATCCAGCTTCTCGCGGGTGATCTCGCCGGGACAGCGGATCGCGAGGCCCGGTCCGGGAAACGGATGCCGCCCGACGAAGCTCGCGGGCAGGCCCAATTCGCGCCCCAGCGCCCGGACCTCGTCCTTGAAGAGCTCGCGCAGCGGCTCCACCAGCTTAAGGTGCATCCGCTCCGGCAGCCCGCCGACATTGTGGTGGCTCTTGATCGTCACCGATGGCCCGCCGGTGAAGCTCACGCTCTCGATCACGTCCGGATAGAGCGTGCCCTGGGCGAGAAACTCTGCGTTTCCAATACTTTTTGCGTGCTTCTCGAACACTTCTATGAAGAGTGCGCCGATGGTCTTGCGCTTGATCTCGGGGTCTGACACGCCCTCCAGCGCATCAATGAACAGGTCCGCCTCGTCGGCATGAATGAGCGGAATGTTGTAGTGGTCGCGGAAGAGGCCCACCACCTCCTCCGCCTCGCCCATCCGCATCATGCCGGTGTCGACGAAAACACAGGTCAACTGATCGCCGATCGCCTCGTGGATCAGCACCGCAGCGACGGAGGAGTCGACGCCTCCCGAGAGGCCGCAGATGACCTTGGCGTCGCCGACCTGCGCGCGGATCTCCGCGATCGCCTGCTCGCGATAGGCGGCCATGGTCCAGTCGCCGGTGAAGCCCGCCAGATCGGTGAAGTTCTTCAGCATCCGCGCGCCGTTGACGGTATGATGCACTTCCGGGTGGAACTGCACCGCGTAGAAGCGCCGCTCGGGGTCGCCCACGATCGCGAAGGGCGCGTTCGGTGAGGCGCCCATGACCCGGAAGCCCGGCGCAAGCTCGGTCACCCGGTCGCCATGGCTCATCCAGACTTCCTCCCGTCCGCTCTGGAACAGGCCGAGGAAAAGCAGGGGGTCCGCGTCGGCGGCGGGCGTGACGAAGGCGCGGCCGAACTCGGCGTGGTGCCCGGCCTCCACCCGTCCGCCGAGCTGCTCCATCATCGTCTGCTGGCCGTAGCAGATGCCCAGAACCGGGACCCCGAGCGCAAAGGTCGCCTTCGGAGCCCGCGGGCTGCCCTTTTCGGTGACGCTCGCGGGGCCGCCTGACAGGATGATCGCCTGCGGCGCAAACGCGCGCAGAAAGGCGTCGCTCACCTTCTGGAACGGATGGATCTCGCAGTAGATCCGCGCCTCGCGCAATCGGCGCGCGATAAGCTGCGTCACCTGGCTGCCGAAGTCGACGATGAGCAGGCGCTGATGGTCGGGCTGGGTCATGGCCGACGCATAGGGCGGGGCGCCGAGGCGCGCAAGAGGCCGGCGCGCCGGACCAGGGTCGGTTCCGGCGGCGCGGTCCGCCCCTTCCGCCCGCAAGCCGCACCCGGTCCAGCAGAGGGGCGCCGCCGTCGCGTAGGTTCGGGCACGTTAACACTTTTTCGTATCAAAAACAGCACGTTGAAATCGGTCCGCGTGCGGACGCCCGAAATCCGCGCCCCGAAATCTTGGGGGGCGGGACCGCCGCCGGCGTCGCGGGCCCGCCCGGCGTCGCGGGCCCGATCGGACGGTCTCGATGTCGCGTCTGGGCTTCGCAGCGGCGCAATTCACCGCACGATCCCTTCGTCCCGCCCCTATCAAGGAAATCGGTTCACCCGGGAAGCGTCGGGCGCGGAACACGCGCGCCGCGGAGGTCAGGCATGGCGGAAGTCGGAACGATCGAGGGCGCGTCGGCCCGGCGCGGGCGCGGCGGCGGCGGCGCGGCGCGACGGGCGGAACGCACCGCCCCGCGCATCGAGGCCGCGTCCTTCATCGAGCGACGCATCCCCAACTACGAGATCCTCGACGACGAGGGCCTCGCGCTGATCGAGTCCAACGCCGAGCGGGTGCTCGAGGAGATCGGGGTTAACTTCGTCGACAACCCCGCCGCGCTGGCGCGGTGGCGGGACGCCGGAGCCGACGTGCGCGGCGAGCGGGTCCACCTGCCGAGAGGCCTCGCCCGAAGCCTCTGCGCCCGCGCCCCGTCGAGCTATGTCCAGAAGGCCCGCAATCCGGCCCGCGACGTCACCGTCGGCGGGAAGTCGCTCGTGCTCGCGCCGGTCTACGGCCCGCCGTTTTTCCGCGATCTCGAAGGCGGGCGGCGCTACGCCACCATAGGGGATTTCCGCAACCTCGTCCGCCTCGGCTACATGTCGAAATGGGTGCACCATTCCGGCGGCACCCTCTGCGAGCCGACCGATATCGCGGTCAACAAGCGCCACCTCGACATGCTGCAGGCCCACATGACGCTCACCGACAAGCCGTTCATGGGCGCGGTGACCGATCCCGCCCGGGCGCGCGACTCCGTCGAGATGTGCCGGATCCTCTTCGGCGCCGACGCCGTGGGACACAACTGCTACATGACGAGTTTATCAACATCAACTCGCCGCTGACCTTCGACTCCGTCATGATGGGCGCTCTGGAGGTCTACGCCGAGGCGGGTCAGGCCTGCATCGTCTCACCCTTCATCGTCGGAGGAGCCATGGCGCCGGTCTCGGTCGCGGGCACGCTGACCCAGGTGCTGGCCGAGGCGATGGCAGGTATCGCCTACTCGCAGCTCGTGCGCCCGGGCGCGCCGGTCGTGTTCGGTTGCTTCGTGACCTCGATCGACATGAACTCCGGCGCCCCGACCTTCGGCACGCCCGAAGCGTCGAAGATCCTCTACGGCGCCGGCCAGCTCGCCCGACGGCTTGATCTGCCGTTCCGGTCGGGAGGCGCGCTCTGCGGATCCAAGCTGCCCGACGCCCAGGCGGCCTACGAGTTGGCGAACACGCTCCAGGCGGCGCTGCTGGGCGGCGTGAACTTCATGCTGCACGCCTGTGGCTGGCTCGAGGGCGGGCTGGTGTCATCCCTCGAGAAGTTCGTGATCGACGCCGACCAGCTCGGGGTCCTTCACTCGATCGCGGGGGGGATCGATCTCAGCGAGAACGGCCAGGCGATGGAGGCGATCGCCGAGGTCGGGCCCGGTGGCCATTATCTCGGTTGCGCCCACACCCAGGCCAACTTCAAGACCGCCTTCTGGCGGACCCAGGTGCTCGACTATCAGCCGTTCGAGACCTGGGCCGAGGCCGGCGCGCGGGACACGATGACGCTTGCCAACGCCCGCGCACGGCGCATGCTGTCCGAATACCAGCCTCCCTCCAACGATCCCGCCGTGATCGACGCGCTCGACGACTTCGTGGCGCGACGCAAGCGCGAGGAGCCCGACGCCTTCGGGTGAGATCGATGTCGGTTAACTCTGGAGCTGCCTCCCCAGTTCAGTCCGAGGGCAAGGGACGTATTGCCCGATACGGCGGAAGGCGTTCCGCCACGGCTCCTGCAGGTGACTTATGTAGTGGACACGACTACCGCCCTGGCCCGGCAGGTCGACGCGGTTCTGGCCAATCCCACCATGCTGGGAAACACTGTCCGTCAGCTGGCGATGCAGGCGCGCACAGTAGGGGTGCAGGCGCCGCTCGTGGAGCGCGCGCTCGGCGGAGAATCGCGTCCGCTCGTGGAGACCCTGGTTCGGGAAGCGGCCGCGGCGAAGGGCGCGCCGTTCGGCCTCGCAGCCGCTGAGACGCTGAGACGCTGAGCCTACACCGTTGGCGGCTGCGCGGCTGGCATTTTGCTGACAGCACGCCGCCGAGCGGGCGCCCCTCCACCGCTCGAGCACTATCGGGCCCATGTCTGCGGATCAGCGCGGCTTGGATCAGCGTCCGATCCGCGCCGCCTCACTCGCAAGCCAGGCCCTCACTGCGGCGGGGTCGCGGGCGCGCCAGCGCGCGGCCGTCGGACCTTCGCCAACCTTTACGCCAAGGCCGCCCACCGACTGCGCCGCAGCGATCGCGTCCTCGTCGGTCACGTCGTCGCCGATCATCACCGGCCGACGGCCGCGGAACGGCGGCGCGCCCAGGAGTCGCAGGAGCGCGCGGCCCTTGTGGGCGTCCTCCGGCTTGACCTCGACCACCATCTTGCCCGCCTGGACCACGTAGCCCGGGGTCGCGGCCGCCGCGCGCGCCGCCGTGAGACAGTCCGCTTCCGCGGCCGGATCCGCCCGAAAATGCAGGGCCGCCATCGGTCCCTTGATCTCGAGCCGGACGCCGGGCCGCGCCGCGACAGCCTCGAGCGGGGCGAGCACGGCTGGCGGCGGGGTCTCGCGGTCCGGGGCCGGCGTATCGCCGGGCGCCGCGACCTCAAGGCCGTGCCCTCCGGCGCGCCAGAGCCCTTGCGGAGTGCGCCGCGCGAGATCCGCAAGCCCCCGACCGCTCAGCACCGCCACGGCCCCGCCGAGCGCGCTGCCGACCGCCTCGAGCGACGCCGCGGCGCCTGCGTCGAGGCGGGCGTCGTCGGGGTCGTCCACGATGTCGGCCAGTGTTCCGTCGAAGTCGACAAACAGAGCGTCGCCAGGTGCGAGCGCGAAGCCGGCAAGCTCGAACCGGTCGGCGGCTCTGGCGCTCACGACGCCGCGTCGACCTCGTCGAGCGCGGCGATGAAGCTGCGCCGCCACCAGGCGAGATCCTCTTCCCGCACGGAACGGTCGAGCGCGCGCCAGCGTTCCCGGCGCTCCTCGATCGGCATCGAAAGCGCCCTGTGGATCGCGTCGGACACCGCCGCGATGTCGTGCGGATTGACCAGCAGCGCCGTCTCCAGCTGCTCGGCCGCGCCGGCGAACTGCGAGAGGATCAGCACCCCAGGGTCGGCGTCGTCCTGGGCGGCGACGAACTCCTTGGCCACGAGGTTCATGCCGTCATAGAGCGGCGTCACCAGCCCGACCCGCGCCAGCCTGTAGAGGCCGGCCAGCGCGTCGCGGGAATAGCGCCGGGCGAGGTAGCGGATCGGCATCCAGTCGAGATCGGCGTAGTCGCCGTTGATCCGGCCGGCGAGTCGGTCGAGTTCCTCGCGCAGGTCCTGATAGGCGTCCACGTCCACCCGCGACGGCGGCGCGATCTGCAGGAAGCTCACGCGCCCCCGGAGCAATTCGTACTGGTCGAGCATCCGTCCGAAGGCCTGCATCCGCTGGGGGAGGCCCTTGGAATAGTCCATCCGGTCCACCCCGATGACCAGCGCCCGGTTGTCGATGATGCGCCCCAGCCGTTCCGCCGCCGCGCAGGCCTCTGCGCTCGTGGCCCGGCCGGCCACGTCGTCGGCGTCCACGCCGATAGGATACGAGCCGAGCCGGGTGGTCCTGTCGAAGACCGAAATCCGGCCGTCCTCGAGCAGTTTCGCGTCGCAATGCTCGGTAAGGTAGCGCTGGAAGTTCGCCGTGTCGCGCTTGGTCTGGAAACCGATGAGGTCGAACGCGCACAGGGCTCGCGCGAGCCGCTGGTGCTGCGGGATGGACGTGAACACCTCGGGCGCAGGAAAGGGGATGTGCAGGAAGAAGCCCATGGGCCCGTCCCAGCCGCTGGCGCGCATTTCCTGACCCATCAGCAGGAACTGGTAGTCGTGGATCCAGACCGTGTCGGCGGGGCGCGTGAGCTGCGACAGGAGCCGCCCGAATCGCCGGTTCACCGCCTCGTAGGCGGCGAAGTCCGCGTCGTCGAAGGTCGCGAGATCGGTGCGGTAGTGGAACACCGGCCAGAGCGCGCGGTTGGCGAAACCGAGGTAGAAGCCCGCGTATTCCTTCTCGGTCAGATCGGCGAGCGCGAAGTCGATGTCGCCCTCGGCGAAGACCCGCACGCCGCGGGTTTCGCGCTCGAGTGTCTCGCCGGACCAGCCGAACCAGATCCCGCCTCCGCGCTCGACGAGCGCATCCGCCAGCGCGACGGCGAGGCCGCCGGTCGGGGTCTCCCCGGGTATGGCGGTGCGATTCGATGCGATGATGAGCCGTCCGGACACAAACGCATCAAGACCGATGCGCCCTGCGAGCGCAAGCGGGCGTCGCCGCCGCGCCGCGGACGACGTGGTTCATGCGGCGGCGATCTGACCGACCATGCGCGCCTCGGCGATGATGGCCGTCAGGACGGCGACATGCCGCTGCAGGTTGTAGGTGCCCTCGCCGGAGGTGCGCGTCGCTTCGAGCCGGTTCTCCTCGGCCAGCAGGCTGTCGATGGTGCGCGCCGAGGCGCTGGCAGCCTGCTGGCGCAACAGCTTCTTGAGGTCGCGCTCCCGGCGGTAGTCGACCACGCCCGCGCGGGCGGCGCGAATGAGGATCTTGGGTCGGCGCAGCGCCTGAAGCATCTGGGCGAAGTCGGACATCGGGTCCCTCCTGTGATGTTCTCGTGGGCGCACTATCGCTCAGGTAGAGGGGGTGTTGCGCAACTTTTGCGTGCATCGCGCGCTGGTCTTGGTCAGGAAATGTGGCGATTTCCGTTGGTTAATGAATGATTCATGAATCAATCTTAACACGAGTTTTGCGAAAATTGTCTTGAACGAGACTGTGTCGTTGAAAACGAAGTTCGTCCAGCCGACCCCGCCCGGAACCGCCTGAAGGATCCCCGATCTTGATTCCGACCTGGGTCCCCGACGCCGCGCTCACCTATCTCGCCCACACTGCCGGCGGTCACGCGATTCGGTCGCTCGCCCGCGTCAAGGGCTGTCATGCCTCCACCGTCCTGCGACAGATCCGCCGAGTCGAGGCCTGGCGCGACGACCCGCTCATCGACGAGGCGCTTGAAGGCATGTGCCGCAGCCTCGCCGCCACCCCCGATCCAGAGACAGTAACGAGGGAGTCGATATCCATGACCCAGACCGCCGCCAAGTCCGATCCGGGCCCTGACGCGAACGTCGTGCGCGAGGCCAGGCGCATCCTGCGGCGGCTCTGCGAGAAGGGGGCCTTCCTTGCGGTCGCGCCGACGATGGAGCGTGCGGTGGTGATGCGGGAAGTCGTCCCTGGCCGCCAGAACCGCATCGCTGTGGTGGATCGCGACGTCGCCCACGCCTTCGCGCTCCAGGAATGGATCGCCTGCGAGCGCCCTGGAAAGATTGCATGTTACCTGATCACGGCGGTCGGCCGCGCTGCGCTCAAGCGTATGCTCACCGAGGAGAGGGAGCAGCGCGCGCCGCGGGACGGATTCGCCGAGGCGCAGGCTCCGTTCCAGGAACAGCACCGCCTTTACGCCGAGCGCAAGATCGCGTCGCGGGACGGGTCGCGAGAGGAAACCGTGCGCCTCAACCTCGCCGAAAGCCCGCTTTCCGTGCTGGGCCGCAAGCGCGACCGGTCCGGGGAGCCCTACCTGACCGCCGACCTCATCGAGGCCGGCGAGCGGTTGCGCGAAGATTTCGAACTCGCCCAGATCGGGCCGCGCGTCGCCCAGAACTGGGAGCGGTTCCTGACTGCCGGAGGGTCGCGCGGGGTTTCGGCGCCTGCCGAGCCTGGCGGGTCCGGGTCCGACGCGGCGCGGCGGCGCGTGGCCGAGGCGATGCAGGCCCTCGGCCCCGGTCTCTCCGATATCGTGTTTCGCATCTGCTGCTTTCTGGAAGGCCTTGAAACAGCGGAGAAACGCCTTGGATGGTCTGCGCGGTCCGGCAAGGTTGTGCTGCGCATCGCGCTCGAGCGTCTCGCCTCCCACTACCGCATCCCGGACGGGCAGCGGCGCCGGGCGGGCTGATCCGTCAGCGCGCCGCGGCGATGATGCCGCGGAAGTCCTCGGCCTTGAGCGACGCGCCGCCCACCAGCGCCCCGTCCACGTCCTCTACCCCGAAGATCGCCTCGGCGTTGGCGGCCTTCACCGATCCCCCATAGAGGACGCGCACCGCGCCGCCGGCGGCGACCCCGAACCGGTCGATCAGCGTCTTGCGGATGAAAGCGTGCGCGTCCGTGATTTCCTGCAAGCCCGGGACCAGTCCGGTCCCGATCGCCCAGACCGGTTCGTAGGCGATCACGAGTCGCGCTGGGTCGATCCCCGCGCCGAGTGAGCCAGAGAGCTGCGCACCGATCCGCTCGAGCGTCTCGCCTGCCTCGCGCTCCTTCCGGGTTTCTCCGACGCACACGATCGCCGTGAGGCCCGCCTCCTGCGCGGCCAGGGCCTTGCGCGCCACAATCTCGTCGGACTCGCCATGGTCCTGGCGCCGTTCGGAATGCCCGACGATCACCGCCACTGCGCCCGCGTCGGCGAGCATGGTTGCGGAGATGTCGCCGGTGTGCGCGCCGGAAGTCTCCCAATGGCAGTCCTGGGCCCCTACTGCGAGATCGTTTCCCGAAAGCGCGGCGATTAGCGTCGTCGGCGGGCAGATCAGCACGTCGCAGGCGGCCGTCGCCGCGTCAACGGCAACGGCATCGGCCAGCGCGCGTCCCGGCGCGGCGAGGCCGTTCATCTTCCAGTTGCCAGCGATGAGCTTGCGATTGGCCATGAGCCTCCCTCCCGACCGGTTCCGACCGCTCCGGCTAGCAGACGGGGGCGTCCGCGGAAAGGCCGGGGCTCACGCATCCTTGAACTTGATCGATTCGCCGCAGCCGCAGGCCTCGGCGACGTTGGGGTTGTTGAACGTGAACCCGCTCTCGAGCAGTTCGGTGCGGTAGTCGATCTCGGTTCCGAACAGGAACATCTGCGCCATGGGCGCGATCATCACCCGGGCGCCGTTCTGCTCGACCACCTCGTCGTGCGGGTCGATCGCCTCGACGTAGTCCATGGTGTACTCCATGCCGGCGCAGCCGCCCTTCTTGACGCCGATCCTGAGCCCCTTGGAGCCGCCCTCGGCCATCAGCCGCGCTATGCGGGCCTCGGCGGCCGGGGTGATCGTTACCGGAGGCTTTCCGGGAATGCCGAACATCTCGTCTCGTTCCTTCCGCCTGCGCGTCCTACATGAAGCCGAGTTCGAGTCGGGCCTCGTCGGACATCATGTCCATGCCCCACTGGGGCTCCCAGACCAGCTCGACGTTGACGTGGCGCACCCCGGGCAACGGTTCGATCGCTGAGGCGACCCATCCCGGCATCTCGCCGGCCACCGGACATCCAGGCGCGGTGAGCGACATCGCGATGTGCACGTCGCTCTCCTCGGTGATTTCGATGGTGTAGATCAGCCCGAGGTCGAAGATGTTGACCGGAATCTCCGGATCGTGGACCGTTCGGCACGCCTCCACGATGCTGTCGTACAGAGGATGATCCGTGCTCGAAGGCCGGATCAGCGGCGTTCCCTCCATCGGGGCTTCTGGCTCGGCGGTCATGTCATGGCGCTCCGTAATTCCCGACTTGTTATATAAGGAATAGACGCGTCGGGTAAAGTCGCCCCGTCGCGCCTCCCGCCAGCTTCCTGCGGCGGGTGGTCGCAACGCCGGGCGGCCCTCCCGGGTTCAGGCTTTGCCGCCGCTGCGCAATAGCGCTAGCAGGAGGCCATGAGTTGCTTCGCCTTCCGCATCGATGCAACGGACGGTCGCGCCCGGACCGGCGTGATCGCCACGCCGCGCGGCGAGATCCGCACGCCGGCCTTCATGCCCGTGGGCACGGCGGCCACCGTCAAGGCGATGCTTCCCGAGAGCGTGGCGGCGACCGGCGCCGACATCCTGCTCGGCAACACCTACCACCTGATGCTCCGCCCTGGGGCGGAGCGGATCGCCCGGCTCGGGGGGTTGCACCGGTTCATGAACTGGGCGGGGCCGATCCTGACCGATTCGGGGGGCTTCCAGGTGATGAGCCTCGCGGACCTGCGCACGCTCACCGAGGAAGGCGTGACCTTCCGCTCCCACGTGGACGGCTCGAAACACATGATCAGCCCCGAGAGCAGCATGGAGATCCAGCGCCTGCTCGGCTCGGACATCGTGATGTGCTTCGACGAATGCCCCGCGCTGCCGGCGTCGCGCGAGACGATCGCGGCGAGCATGGCGCTGTCGATGCGCTGGGCGGAGCGGTCGCGGGCGGCGTTCGGGGATCGGCCCGGCCACGCCCTCTTCGGGATCCAGCAGGGCGGCCTGGAGCGGGACCTGCGCGCGGAGAGCGCGGCGGCGCTGACCGCGATCGGCTTCGACGGCTACGCCATCGGCGGGCTGGCGGTGGGAGAGGGGCAGGCGGCGATGCTGGGCGTGCTCGACTACGCGCCGGGGCAGTTGCCCGACGATCGGCCGCGCTACCTGATGGGCGTGGGCAAGCCCGACGACATCGTGGGGGCGGTGGTCCGCGGGGTCGACATGTTCGACTGCGTGCTGCCGACCCGGTCGGGCCGGACCGGGCAGGCCTTCACGCGTCGCGGCGCGGTCAACCTCAAGAACGCCCGCCACGCCGAGGATCCGCGCCCGCTCGATCCCGACTGCGGCTGCCCGGCCTGCCGGCGCTACAGCCGGGCCTACCTGCACCATGTGGTCCGGTCGGGCGAGATCATCGCGGCCATGCTGCTGACCTGGCACAACCTGCACTACTACCAGGAGCTGATGGCCGGCCTGCGCGTGGCCATCGCGGCGGGCGGGCTCGCCCGCTTCGAGGCGGAGTTCCACCGTCAGCGCGCCGAGGGCGACCTGGCCGAGACGGGCGCCGCCTGAGACCGGCGTAACACGCGTAACACGCGTGCAATTCCGGGTAAGTCCTTGAAAGTAAGCCGAGTCATTTTTCGCGTTAACCGTGTGGAAACCCATTTCACACGCGGCGCCGACGTTCCGGCGGCGAGCCGGCGGCCGCTCCCGGCCCCGGGCCGCCGTCGAGTGGCGCCCTTGGCCAGGGGCGCGATGATCGACGCCGACTCCTCGGGTCGCGGAAGAAAGCCGGCTATGTCGGGGCGATTTCCGTCTGTATCATCGCGCCATGCCCGATGATACCACCCGCTCCATAGAGATCCTTTCGACACAGCGAAGCCTGCGCATCGACGGCGTGGCGCATACAATCGGCGCGCGGGCCTTCGACGTGCTGTCCTGTCTGCACGCGCATTCCGGTCGGGTGGTGACCAAGGCGGAGCTGCTTGAAAGTGTCTGGGCCGATCTGAACGTCGAGGAGAGCAACCTGACCGTCCAGATCGCGGCCCTGCGCAAGCTGATCGGCGCCCGCGCCATCGCCACTGTGCCGGGCGTCGGATACCAGCTGACGCTCACGGTCCCGGCCACGGCCCCGCAGGAGCCGTCCGAAACCCTGCCTTTGCCCGACAAGCCCTCGCTCGCGGTTCTGCCCTTCGCCAATCTGACCGGTGATGCGGGCAAGGAGTATCTGGTCGACGGCATCGTGGCCGACCTGATCGCAGCGCTGTCGCGCATTCCGGCCTTCTTCGTGATCGCCGCCTCCTCGACCTTCACGCTGAAAGGCCGCAGCGTCGATCTGGCCGAGGTCGGCCGACAGCTTGGCGTGCGCTACATCCTTGAAGGAAGCATCCAGGCCTCGGGCGACCGGCTGCGCATCACGACGCAACTGGTCGAGGCCGAGAGCGGGCGCACGATCTGGTCGAACCGCTTCGCCGGAGCGCTGGCCGACATCTTCGATTTGCAGGACGCTGTCACGGAACAGGTCGCCGCCGCCATCGAGCCGAACGTGCTGCTGGCGGAATCGCGTCGCGCCAGCGCCAAGCCGACGACCGACCTTACCGCCTATGACCTGTGCCTGCGGGCGATGCCGCAGGTGCATCGCCTGAAGGACTTCGACAGCTTCCTCGCCGCGCGAGCCCTGCTGGAACGCGCCTTGGAGGTCGACCCCGGCTATGCTCAGGCCAAGGGTCTTATCTGCCGGGTGACAGAGACCGCCCGGTCGGAACGCTGGCTGACCATGGACGCGGCCGCGGTCTGTCTGCCCCTGGCCGAGGATGTGGTGGCCGATCCGCGCAACGATGCGATGGCGCTGGCCTTTGCCGGCCTTGCCATCGCCTTTCTCGGGCGCCAGCAGCAGCGCGGTCTGCTGGTGATCCAGCAGGCCCATGCGTTGAACCCGAATTCATCCCATGTGCTCAACGCCCTGGGATGGGTGCACGGCTATCTGGGCGATTATGACCTGGCGATCGGCCACTTCAGCCGGTCGCTGAGACTGAACCCGCTGGACCCGATCATCGGACAGGTCCGCGGCGGACTGGAGCCGCGCTGTTGCTGGCCGGGCGGCTCGAGCAAGCCAGGCTGGCCCTGGAGCAGGCCATTGCCGAAGCGCCCGAGTACAGCGCCAACCGCATGGGCCTCGCCTTTTGCTATTGGGAGATGGGTCGGTTCGACGACGCGGCGGGGCTGGGCAGACTGCTTCTGGCGCGCGAGCCGGAGATGACGATTGCCGGCACACTGCGGACGACGCCCTTCAGGTCGCCCGACCACCTTCGCAGGCTGGATGCGTTTCTCCGCGGCGTCGGGATCCCGGAGTGATCAGAACAGGAGCTGGTCGACCGCGCGACGCGCCTGCTCTCGAAGGGCCTGGGCGGCCAGATGCGCGTCGGCGCTCTTGCGCGGCGGCGTTGGCGTCCGGCGCAACAGCGCCAGGATGGCCACGGCGACGGACAGGGGGCCGGGAACGCGGGTTTTGATCGGGACGCGGGCGGTGCGGTTGTCGGGGAGGTAGGCCATCTTGTGATCTCCGGTCTGCGGGGTGACTTCCTGCAGACAGCTTGACCGACCCAGGCGGTCGCGTCCTGAAGCGGTCCTAAACCTTCGGAAATGCGCTCCGAAATGTTCCGAAAACGGGTGAAGGGCCTGCGGCGGCATCCGTCGCATCGGTGACGGCGAGACTGACCCTGAGAAACCGCCGGCCCTTGCGGCGGTCCGCGATGAAGTGCCGCGCCCTCACCAGCGCGCGGCAAGGAACATTCGCCGTCTCGAACTGCGGAAATCGGCCATCGAGCGCCGAGTGCGCGCGGCCTCCAGCCGCCCGGCGTGTGCCCGGACCCTTGCCAGCGCCGCGGGGCGGGGGCAGAAGAAGTCGGCTTGAAAGGGAGCGGGTGGAGGGCCAAATAAACGCCGAGGGAGCGCCGGGCTGCCACAGAGGTGGGGTCGGAGCGTTTCGCCGCAATGAAAAGGGTTTCCCATGACCGCATCGAGCACCCAGTCCTTTCCCGTCCTGCCGCTGCGCGACATCGTCGTCTTTCCCCACATGATCGTGCCGCTGTTCGTGGGCCGCGACAAATCCGTGCGCGCGCTCGAGGCGGTGATGAAGGACGACAAGCAGATCCTGCTCGCCAGCCAGATCGACGCCGGCGAGGACGACCCCACGCCCGAGGGCATCTACAAGGTCGGCGTGCTGGCCAACGTGCTGCAGCTGCTCAAGCTCCCCGACGGCACTGTGAAGGTGCTGGTCGAGGGCAAGGCGCGCGTGCGCGTGCAGGATTTCGTCGCCAACGAGGCCTACTTCGAGGCCACCGCCGAGCGCATCGCCGAGACTGAGAACGACGCCGAGGCGATCGAGGCGCTCAGCCGCACGGTCAGCGCCGAGTTCGAGCGCTACGCCAAGCTCAACCGCAACGTGCCCGACGAGGCGGTCTCGGCGGTGTCCGAGACCATTGGCGCGGCCAAGCTCGCCGACACCGTCGCGGGCCATCTCGGCGCGCGGCTTGAGGACAAGCAGGCGCTGCTCGAGGAGGTGGACGTCGGCGAGCGGCTGGAGAAGATCTACGGCCTGATGCAGGGCGAGATGGGCGTGCTCAAGGTCGAGAAGAAGATCAAGAGCCGGGTGAAGACCCAGATGGAGCGCACCCAGCGCGAGTATTACCTCAACGAACAGATGAAGGCGATCCAGCGCGAGCTCGGCGGCGGCGAGGACGGCCCCGACGAGGCCGCCGAACTGGAGGAGCGCATCAAGGCCACCAAGTTTTCCAAGGAGGCCAGGGAGAAGGCCGAAGCCGAGCTCAAGAAGCTGCGCTCGATGTCGCCGATGTCGGCGGAATCGACCGTGGTGCGCAACTACCTCGACTGGATGCTCTCGATCCCCTGGGGCAAGAAGAGCCGGATCAAGAAAGATCTGGTTCTCGCCCAGAAGACCCTCGACGACGATCATTTCGGGCTCGAGAAGGTCAAGGAGCGGATCGTGGAGTTCCTGGCCGTGCAGTCGCGCAGCCAGAAGCTCAAGGGGCCGATCCTCTGCCTCGTGGGGCCCCCGGGCGTCGGCAAGACCAGCCTCGGCAAGTCGGTGGCCAAGGCCACGGGGCGCGAGTTCATCCGCATCTCGCTCGGCGGCGTCCGGGACGAGGCGGAGATCCGCGGCCACCGGCGCACCTACATCGGCTCGATGCCCGGCAAGATCATCCAGTCGATGAAAAAGGCCAGGACCACCAACCCGCTGATCCTGCTCGATGAAATCGACAAGATGGGTCAGGACTTCCGCGGCGATCCCGCCAGCGCGATGCTCGAGGTGCTCGATCCCGAGCAGAACTCGACCTTCATCGACCACTATCTCGAGGTGGAGTACGACCTGTCGAACGTGATGTTCATCACCACGGCGAACACCTACAACATGCCGCGGCCGCTGCTCGACCGCATGGAGATCATCTCGATCTCGGGCTACACCGAGGACGAGAAGCTCGAGATCGCCAAGCAGCATCTGCTGGCCAAGCAGGAGAAGGGCCACGGCCTGAAGAAGGGCGAGTTCTCGCTCACCGACGAGGCGCTGCGCGACATCATCCGCTACTACACGCGCGAGGCGGGCGTGCGGAACCTGGAGCGCGAGATCGCCAAGCTCTGCCGCAAGGCGGTGACGGAAATCGTCAAGGGCGCCGCGGCCAAGGTTGTGGTCACGCCGGAGAACCTCGAGGAGTTCCTGGGAGTGCGCCGCTTCAAGTACGGGCTCGCCGAGGACGCGGATGCGGTCGGCGTCGCAACCGGCCTCGCCTGGACCGAGGTGGGCGGGGACCTTCTGTCGATCGAGGCGCTCAAGCTGCCGGGCAAGGGCCGCATGAAGACCACCGGCAAGCTCGGCGACGTGATGAAGGAATCGATCGACGCCGCGTCGTCCTACGTGCGCTCCAAGGCGCCGGACCTGGGCCTGAAGCCGCCGATGTTCGAGGTCGCCGACATCCATGTGCACGTGCCCGAGGGCGCGACCCCCAAGGACGGGCCGTCTGCGGGCATCGCCATGGTCACCGCGATCGTCTCGGTGCTCACCGGCATCCCGGTGCGGCGCGATGTGGCGATGACCGGCGAGGTGACGCTGCGCGGCAATGTGCTGCCGATCGGCGGGCTGAAGGAGAAGCTGCTGGCCGCGCTCCGGGGCGGAGTGCGGACGGTGCTCATCCCATTCGACAACGTCAAGGATCTGCGCGACATCCCCGACAACGTGAAGTCGGGGCTCGAGCTGATCCCGGTGTCGAACGTGACCGATGTGCTCAAGGTGGCGCTGACCCGCGCGCCAGAGCCGATCGAGTGGGACGAGGCCGCAGAGGCCGCCGCGGCCGCCGCCACCAAGGCGAGCCCCGCGGCGCCCGCGGCTCCCGCCCACTGATCCTGCGCGCCGGCCGCCGCCCGCTCCCCCGGGACCGACGGCCGGCCAAAAGGCGTTGCGTCGCAGCGCCTTGAGCCCGATGATGTCGTCGTCCGGGCGCGGCGTTCCGGACGATGTGCGCAACCCGGCCGGATACGGCCCCCCCGAGGCGGCTCGCCAATGCAGCAATCCGACAACAGTCAGTCCGACATTCTCGACCACGTCGTCTCCACCACCGGCCTTGACCGCGCCGATGCGGAGAAGGCCCTCGCGGCGGCCTTCGAGTTCGTGCGCACGGGCCTGCGCGCGGGGCGGGACTTCGCCCATCCCGCCTTCGGCCAGATCCGCGTGGTGGAGCGCAAGACAGAAGCCGGCGAGACCCGTACGCTCTATCGTTACCGTCCGAGGGCGCAGGATCCGGACCGCGCCGCGCGCAGTGCGCGGCGCAAGCGCCGCGCGGCCAGGGGCGCGCAGGACTGAGGCCGTTCTCGGCGCTTGCGAAGCCGCGGTGGAGGCGCTAATCCACCCGCCGGGGCGATTAGCTCAGCGGTAGAGCGCTACGTTCACATCGTAGATGTCGGCAGTTCGATCCTGCCATCGCCCACCATTTCCCGGTCCGATCGCGCCAGGGCGTCGTCCCGCGCTTTGGGTGAAAAACCAACAGGACTTGAACTGGGCTTAGCGGCGCTCCTGCCGATTGAGCGGCGATCGCCTACGAGGCGACCTCCTTCACGTTGCGCACGACCCGACTCAGGATGCCGTACTTGATCGCGTCGGCGGTATCCATCCACTTGTCGCGGTCGATGTCGACCAGCACCTGGTCATAGGGCTGGCCGGTGGCGTCGGAGATGATCCGCGCCAGCCGCGCCCGCATGATCTCGATCTGCTGGGCCTGGATCGAGATGTCGGTGGCCTGGCCGCCGATGCCGCCCGAGGGCTGGTGGATCAGGAAGCGGGTGTTGGGCAGGCAGAGCCGGTCGTCCTTCTCGGCGGCGAGAAAGATGTGCGTGCCCGCGCTCGCCACCCAGCCGGTGCCGATGATGCGTACCCGAGGCGGGATGAACTTGATCATGTCGTGGATGCTGTCGCCGGCCTCGACGTGACCGCCCTGCGAGTTGAGAAACATCACGATGTCCGAGTCGCTCTCGTCCGAGAGCGCAAGCAGTTGCGCGATGACCCGCTTGGCCATGCGCTGGTTGATCTCCTCGCAGATCAGAACCTGGCGCGACTTCATCAGCCGCTCGGTGACGAAGTCCGGCGCGCGCGCCTCCTTCTTCTCGTCGTTCTCGCTCATCGGGGATCATCCTTGCCTGCTCTGCGGCCCCTGAGGCCGTTCGCACGCGGTTCTACAGATTTCAGCGCCGGTGTGTAGCCCCGTCGCGCATCCGCCGCCGGCGACCCTTGCGCGCGCGCCGGCCGCCGCGATATCACGTCTGCGGCCCGGGTGATTAGCTCAGTTGGTAGAGCGCTTCGTTTACACCGAAGATGTCGGCGGTTCGAGCCCGTCATCACCCACCACCGCCGCCCCCCACCCGCTACTTTCCGCCCCGTCCGCCCTCCCGCACGCGATCGTCGCCGCGCGGCCGTCGCGTTCCGTGGCGCGAGTGGTGAGCCGCGCCGATCGCAGGGGACGTTAACCAACTGTTTACGTTCGACTTGTGGTGGAAGCAGTTGGACTGTAACGTGAACATCTGGGAGCGGGGACCGAGATCGGCGCCGCGGAGCATCGCCGGGGAGATTTCATGAGGCCTTCAGTCATGGCGTTCGCCGTCGCCGTCGGCGCGGCCGCCCTCGGATCCACAAAACCCGCCGGCGCCGTCCCCATCGAGTACGTCTACAGCGGGCCCGATCTCGTGTGCGACCGCGGCCAGGGCGTCTGCCCGTTCGGCGAGACCATCGCGGGGTTCACCGGCTTCACCTTCCGCGCCGACCTGCCGAGCCCCGACTACGTCTTCGAGGCTTTCGGCGGACGCGATGACGACCAGTACATCGTCAACGACAACGGGCGGCGCTTCACGATCGACTGCTTCGCCGATCCGGCGGCCTGCGACGCGGTGCAGCCCGACTGGCTGACCGGCGACATCGACCGCTTCTTCAACGGCCATCGTTCGGGAAGCTCCGACGGCTACACCGTCTTCTCCGCCATCTGGCGCGGCGGCGCGCTGAGCGCCTACGCCTTCGACGAAGGCGCCAACAGCGGATGCGGGGGCGGGCCGTTCTACCTGCTCACCAACACCGACTTCTGCTTCGGCCGCAGCGGCGAGGGCGACATCTACGACAGTTTCGCCTACTTCGAGCCCGAATCCGGCGGCTGGACCGCCACGCCCGTCGCCCCGATCCCCGTTCCCGCGCCGCTCTTGCTGCTGGCCGCGGCGATCGCCGCGCTCGTCGGCGTCCGCCGCCGCGCCTGAGCTCCGCTCCGGCCGCGTTCCCCGGCCCGCGGCGCGACCCTGGCCTGCGGGGCGCCCTGCGGACCGCCCGCCCAGCGCGCGCATCCGCGCCACAACGCCCCGGACTCCGCTTCGCGAGTGCGGCGCTCCCGGGCGCAGCCCGCGCCAGTGAAGCTGCGTGGTTCGTTCAAGACGCCCGCATGCAAGATGCGACGAAAGCCCCATGCGCAGTCTGCCCCGAAGGACATGAGCGCTTTGTGCGCAAGGTGTCCCCGCGAGGCTTGCGCCAGACGCGCGAGCGCAGCCCTTGCCCAAGGCCCTGCGCGCAGCCCGCGCCGGAGTTCCAGTCCGGTCGTGAGGTTCATCGGGAGCGGGTTCCTGCCCGACGGCGCCCGGCGCGCGCCTCAGAAGTCGGTCGGCGCGCCGCCCTCGCGCTTGCGCCGGGCCACGAAATCAGCAAGCTCCGCGCGGATCGACGCCTCCATCGGCGGCGGCTCGAACTCGCGCAGCAATGCCTTCCAGATCCGGTTGGCGCGCTCCGGCGTGGCGACGGCGCCGTCCTCGGCCCAGGCCTCGTAGTTGCGCCAGTCGCTCAGGAAGGGGGCGTAGAACGCGGTCCGGTAGCGGCTCTGGGTGTGGGCGCAGCCGAAGAAGTGCCCCTGCGCGCCGACCTCGCGGATGGCGTCGAGCGCCAGCGTGTCCTGCGACACCTCAACTAGGTCCGGCTCGAAGTAGCGCTGGATCTGCTGGAGCATCTCGCAGTCCATCACGAACTTCTCGTAGGACGCGATCAGGCCGCCCTCGAGCCAGCCGGCCGCGTGATAGACCAGGTGCGCCCCCGCCTGCACCGCCGACCACAGGCTGTTGCTGCTCTCCCAGACCGCCTGGCCGTCGGCCGAGTTCGACGCGCAGGCGTTCGACGCCCGCAGCGGCAGGCCGTAGTGGCGCGCCATCTGCCCGGTCATCTGGGTGGCCCGCATGTATTCCGGCGTTCCGAAGGCCGGCGCGCCCGAGCGCATGTCGACGTTGGAGGTGAAGGTCCCGATCATGCAGGGCGCGCCCGGACGGACCACCTGCAGGAGCGCGATCGCCGAGAGCGCCTCTGCCACCGACTGCGCGACGGCGCCGGCCAGCGTCACAGGTGCCATCGCCCCGGCCAGCGTGAAGGGCGTCACGATCACCGGCTGGCCGCGCCGCGCGAAGCGCATCGCGCCGTCGAGCATCGGCCAGTCGTGCTTGAGCGGGCTGGAGGAGTTGATGTTGGTAAAGATCCGCGGCGTCGCCTCGAAGGCGGCCGCGTTGACGCCCGCGGCGATGCGCGCCATCTCAAGCGCGTCCTCGACCCGCTCGGTCCCGAGGCTGTAGGCGTGGATCGCCTTGTCGCTCAGCGTCAGCATCTCGAAGAGACAGTCGAGGTGGCGCAGGCTCGGGTGCAGGTCAACCGGCTCGACGGGATAGCCGACCAGAAGGTGGATGCAGTCGAAGGCCTGGGAGAGCTTGACCAGGTCGCGGAAGCTCCCGATGTCGCCCGGCCGCCGGCCGCGGTCGAGGTCCATGGCGTTCGGCGGCGAGGCGACGTTGCCAAAGCACATCGACCGCCCCCCCAGCGACACCGTGCGCGCAGGGTTGCGCGGCTCGATGGAAAAGCTGGCCGGCGCCAGCGCGATCATCTCGGCGACGAAGCCGCGATCCATGCGCACGGTCTGCGCGCCGCGCGGCGCGTCGCAGCCCGCCGCGCGCAGCAACTCGCGCGCCTCGGCGTTGAGGAACTCCACGCCGATCTCCTCGAGCACCCGCATCGCGGCGTCGTGGATCGCCGCGACGCCCTCCGGAGACAGGGGCTCGGTCGGCGCGTCGGTGTTCTGGGGGATGCGCCAGGGCGACTGCGCGATCGCGCGCGCCGGCCCTCCGCCGCGCCGCGCGGGGCCGCTCCCGCGTCCGCGGCCCGGCCTCATCGCGCCGTCGCCGACCGCGGGTTCACGCGGCCTCGATCCCGAGCCAGGCGGGCAGGGCGGAGATGTCGGGCAGCACCACGTCCGCATGGGGCGCGAGTTCGGCCGCGTCGGCGACGCCGGTCAGCACCGCGACGGCGCCCATGCCGGCCGCGCGTCCGCTGACCAGATCGTGGGTGCTGTCGCCGACCATCACGCAGGCGGCTTCGGGAAGCCCGGTCTCGCGGCAGAAGGCGTGCAGCATGCCGGGCCCAGGCTTGCCGCCGTGGCCGCTGTCGAAACCGGCGACGAAGGCGAAGCGCTCCAGCACCCCGGCGCGCCCGAGATGGGCGCGCGCCGGCTCCTCGCCGTCGTTGGTCGCCACGCCGAGCGTGAGGCCCCGGCCGCGCAGCAGGTCGAGCAGCGGCTCGAGCGGCGTCGTCGGCACCTGGCGCGCCGCGGAGGTCGAGCGCAGGATGCTCTGACGCAGATGCGCCGCGCCGAGTTCGGGCAGCGCCTGCACGATCAGCGCGATCAGCACGTCGATGGTTTCCGCCACCACCGGGCTGCCGCGGTCGAACCGTCCGGCGGCGCGGTCGAATCCCATGGCCTCGGCGAGCACCGCTGAGCGCACCGGGTCGTCGCCGGCGATTTCCGCGATGAAGCCCGCGCACCACACCGCCCAGGTCGCGTTGAAGTCGAAGAGCGTGCCGTCCTTGTCGAACACGATCCCCCTGATGTCTCGTCGCACCGCCCGCTCCAGTCCTGTGTCCGTCCCTGCGGCCGGCGCCGCGCGGCCGGCCCTTGTTCCGTCAGCGCAGCGTGCGCCTGTGGTCGTCGTGTCCCGGGTCTAGGTCCAGGCCGGCGCGTCGCCGCCGGGAAGGTGCGCCCGCGCCCGCCCGGGCGTGGCGGGATCCACACCAAGCTCGCGGGCGAAGGCGAGCACGAGCGCCTCGCTCGACAGCACGTAGTCGAGCACGAAGCCGAGGAATTCCGGATCGCCCGCACGCCCGGCGACATCGTCGATCGAGCCGCCGCCGGTGGCGAGGAACCCCGCAAGCGCATCGGGGTTGCGCGCCATCCAGACAAGGGCGTCCTGGCCGGTGGCCGCGGCTTCGTCTGGGGTCAAGCAAGCCTCCCGGCGGGTCGGTTAAACCATTCGTTAACACATTTGCGTCTATGTTTCGTTCCTGATCAAGGGGGTGAAGCAAATCATCCCGCGAGGAGGACGCCGGATGTCAGGCAGGGTGCTGGTTGTTGACGACGTGGCAACCAACCGTCTGCTTCTGCGCGCGAAGCTGTCTTCGGCCTATTACGATGTCGTTGTCGCCGAAAACGGAACGCAGGCCCTGGAGATGGCCCGCTCCGAGCAGCCCGACATGGTCATGCTCGACGTGATGATGCCCGACATGGACGGGTTCACCGTCTGCTCGATTCTCAAGGCGAGCGAGGAGACCGCGCACATCCCCGTGATCATGGTCACCGCGCTCGATTCGCCCGAGGAACGCATCCGCGGCCTCGAGGTCGGCGCCGACGATTTCCTGTCCAAGCCCTTCAACGATCTCGCGCTCTTCGCCCGCGTCAAGAATTTGATGCGCATGAAGATGATGTTCGACGAGCTGCGCCTGAGGGACCTGACCTCGCGCGAACTCGGCCTCACCGACTTCATCTCCGAAAAGGAGATGGACCTCGAGCTCGGCGGGCCGATCCTGATTGCGCCGCCGACCCTCGAGGACGGCGCCTGCTGGGCGGACGAGCTGCGCCAGCGGCTCGGCATCCAGACCATCGTCACCTACTCCGAACGCGAGGCGCTCAACCTCGCACGGCTCGAGCTGCCCGACGTCTTCGTCGTGCACCAGTCGCTGATGGAGGGCGGGGACGGGCTGCGCCTCGTCTCGGCGCTGCGCTCGCGGACCGAAACCCGCCAGTCGGCGGTGATCCTCGTGGTGGAGAACGGCGACGTTCAGACCGCCGCCAAGGGGCTCGATCTCGGCGCCTCCGACTACATCGAGACGCCCTTCGACGTGAACGAACTGATCGCCCGCATCCGCTCGCAGATGCGGCGCAAGCGCTACTCCGACCAGCTTCGCACCAATGTCCAGAACGGTCTGAAGCTCGCGGTGATCGACCCGCTCACGGGCATCTACAACCGCCGCTACGCCAGCCAGCACATGCTGAGGGTGATGGAGCGCGCGCGCGAGACAGACGGGGTCTTCGCGGTGATGATGATGGACCTCGACCGGTTCAAGACCATCAACGACCGCTACGGCCACGACGCCGGCGACGCGGTCCTCAAGGAATTCTCGCGCCGGCTCCAGGAGAACATCCGCGGCGTCGATCTCGTCGCGCGCTTCGGCGGCGAGGAGTTCTTCGTGGCGATGCCCGACGTGGACGAACACGCCGCCGCCGCGGCGGCCGAGCGCATCCGCCGGGCGGTGGAGGACGAGCCGTTCCTGATGCCCGGCGCTGACGCGCCGGTGCAGGTCACGGTCAGCGTCGGGGCGGCGATCGCCACGGCTGCCGACAGCGACCCGGAGGCGATCATCAAGCGCGCCGACACCGCGCTCTACCGCGCCAAGGAAACCGGCCGCAACCGCGTCAGCTTCTTCGCCCGCGCCGCCTGAGCGCTCAGTCTCTCCGCCGCCGGCCCTCGAGGATGCGCGCGGCATAGAGCGCGCGCGTCTCGGCGTCCATCTCCGCGATCTCGGCGGCAAGCAGCGCCGCCCCGACCGCGGCGAGCGCGTCGGCCGCGGCCCGCTCCTCGGCAAGCGTCGCCTCGACTCGCGCGATCTCGAAGGGCTCCGCGGTCAGCGCCGCCGCCAGCGCCGCACGCTGGGCGCGCCGCGTCGCAGACATATCGCGCCAGGCCCCATTGCCTTCGCGCATCCGCTCGGTCAGCGCCTCGCGGTGCCTCTCGGGCATCGCCCGGGCGTAGCTGTGCAAGGCCGGGCCGGGGCGCATCCGGTCCGGCGGTCCCTTGACGAGCGCGCCCGCGATCAGCCCGATCAGCGCGAGATTGAGCCCCGCCGACACCAGAAGCAACATGCGGAGCGTTCGCCGCGGACGGGCGGATTGCGGCGCTTCGGTCATCGGTTCAGTTCGCCTCCGCCATGTCGAAGAACTCCGCAACCGGATCGGCGTCCGTCCAGGCCGCCTCGCGCGCCCAGTCACTCAGACCCGACGCCCCCACGAGGAACCCCGCCAGCGCGCAGGCGGTCAGCGTCGCCACCCCGCCCGGGCCAAGAAGTCTCGCGAGCCACGCGCCGAAGCGGGGCGCGGGCGCGGCGGGCGCAGTCGCGACGGCGCGGCCCCGCGCGGCCGTCACGCGCGCCGCGTCGGCCTCGATCGCCCTCATCAGGGCGGGCGGCGGGGCCGGCGGCGCGACGCGCGCGGCCGCGAACCAGGTCTCCAGGGCGTCCTCGTCGGGGTACGCGTCGCGTCCGCTCATGGTGTGTTCTCTCCAAAGTCGAAATCGTCGCGCATGGGCGCCAGCCGCGCGGCGAGCGACTGCCGGCCGCGCTTGAGCAGGCTCTCGACCGCCTCGACGCTCGTCTCGAGGATCTCGGCGATCTCGGGGTTCGCGCGCTCCTCGAGATGGCGCAGGATAACAGCGGACCGCTGGCGGGCGGGCAGGGTGGCCAGCGCCGCCTCGAGCGCGGCGACCCGGTCGCGTCCGACGGCCGCCGCCTCGCCGTCGGGTTCGGGCCCGGCGATCTCGGTGTCATCGAGCGGGTCCGACCGCCGCCGCCTGAGGCGGTCGATGCAGAGGTTGTGCGCCACCCGGTAGGCCCAGGTCCCGACCTGTGCGCCGCCCTCGCGCCAGTCGGGCGCGATCGTCCACATCCGCAGCATGGTCTCCTGGGTCACGTCCTCAGCCTCGCTTGCATCGCCGAGCATCCGCCGCGCCACCGCATGGATCCGCGGCGCAGTGCCGCAGTGTCAGCTCCCGCGCCGCCGCGTCGTCGCCCGCGGCGTAGCGGCGCAGCAGCGCCGCGTCCGAACTGGATGTCCCGGTCTTCAGCGCCGCGCTCCTCCCGCTCCGTCCGGCGACACGTCCGGCATGCAGCCACGCCGGCGCGACGCCGACCGGCGCCGCCCGCCGGGTCAACGCGACCGTCTGGCACGGACATCGCGGCCAATCCAGCGCGGATCGCGCCCCGCCGGCGCCGGCGCGCCTCCCCCGTCCAACGCTTCATGCCCGTCACGGCGTCTCCGGTCTGCGGTCGATTGGCCTCTTGAACGGACGGCCGCCGGATTTCCGGCGGTCACGGGGCGCGCCGCCGCCACTGGCGGCCCGGCGCGCCATCGAATACCCTGCGCGCGAAGCGGAAAGGAGGCTCCGGTGGCGGAACCCGAACGCGACACCCGCGCGGCGATCCTGCGCGGGCTCAGGCTGCGCTGCCCGGCCTGCGGCGCGTCGCCGGTGATGGACGGCTACCTGACCGTTCGCGACGACTGCGAGGGCTGCGGCGCGGAACTTCACCACCAGCGCGCCGACGACGGGCCGGCCTGGGCGACGATCCTGATCACCGGCCACCTGATGGCGCCGCTGATGCTGCTGGTCTTCGAGATCTTCCGGCCGCCGGGCTGGGCGATGGCGCTCGGCTTCTCGGCGGTCTTCGCGGCGCTCTCGCTGTTCCTCCTGCCACGCCTGAAGGGCGCCTTCGTCGGCGTGCAGTGGGCCAAGCGCATGCACGGCTTCGGCGAGGCGGGCGATCTTGCGCGAGGTCCCTGAACGCAAGGCCGAGGTCCGCGACGCGGCGACGGTGATCCTCGTGCGCCACGACGGCCCGGCGCCGCGCGTCCTGATGGGCCAGCGCGGCGCGACGGCCGTGTTCATGCCCGACCGGTTCGTCTTTCCCGGCGGCGCGGTCGACGCCTGCGACCTGGAGCTCGGCGCGCGCGAGGCGGGCCCCGCGCCCGAACCGGCGACCCTGCGCCACGCCAGCCCGCAGGTCGCCGCGGCGCTGCCCTTCGCCGCCATCCGCGAGCTCTGGGAGGAAACCGGCCTTGCGCTGGGGACGCCGCGCGGGGCGCGGTCGCGCCGCGAGATCTGGCCGGAGCCCTGGCGCGGCTTCGTCGACGCGGGCGTGGAGCCCGCGACCGCGGCGCTGCGCTTCGTGTTTCGCGCGGTGACGCCGCCGGGCCGGCCGCGGCGCTTCGACGCCCGCTTCTTCCTCGCCGACACCGCGGCGCTGGCCGGGTCCCCGGACGATTTCGCGCGCGCCTCCGGCGAGCTGCGTGACCTGCGCTGGGTCGGTCTGGCCGAGGCGCGCCGCTTGCCGCTGCCCTTCATCACCGAGGTCGTGCTCTCGGAGGTCGAGACCCGGCTCGCGGGCGCGCCGACGTCCCGGGGCGTGCCGTTCTTCCGGCAGGGCGGCGACGGATCGGAGTTCGTCCTGCTCTGAAGCTTGACAGCCGGGGCCGATCGGGTATCACACGCGCTCGATCTCCGGGATTCTGGGCGATCCGGTCGGGCCTCATGGCCGCGGTCGCATGAGAGGACGCAATGGCGAAGCCGACGACGATCAAGATCCGCCTGAACTCGACGGCGGACACCGGGCACTTCTACGTGACCAAGAAGAACTCGCGCACGATGACCGAGAAGATGACGGCGCGCAAGTACGACCCCGTCGCGCGCAAGCACGTCGAGTACAAGGAAGGCAAGATCAAGTAGCGTCGCCTGGCGTGCGCGACGTCAGTCTTCCACGAGGACGTACTCCACGACCACCGTCGGGACAAAGGCGACGAAATTGTCGTCCGAGATCAGCGTGACGCGGGTGACGCCGGAAGCGTCGCGCCAGACCGCGATCCCCTCCATGTTGTCGAAGGGCCCGAAGGGCGTCTGCAGCAGCGTCTCCTCGCCGGTGACCGCGTCTCCGGCGAAGTCGAACCGCCGGATGCGCGTCGAGAACCCGCCGGCCCAGCGGAACTCGCGCTCCAGCAGGTAGAACCGCCCGTCCGGGCCGAAATCGGCGTCGACCACAAGATACTGGCCCCGGCGCGGGATCCTCAGCCGCTTGTCCCAGCGCCCACCATTCAGGCGATAGACCGGAAACGGCCGCGTCCAGGCGCCCGAGCGCTCGGGGACGGCGTGGATGACGCCGCGCCCGTCCACCGCGAGCGCCTCCAGCGCCGAGTTGTTCTGCAGGCCCGGGAAGTCCGGATGGCCCTCGAGGGGCAGCGCCGGCCCGTCGATGCTCGGATAGCGGCGGATGCGGTGGAAGGCCTCGAAGCTGATCACGAAGCCGCCGCCGGGATCGACCGCCAGCCCCTCGGCGTCGACCTCCTCGCCCTCGAGCGGGGCCCCGCTGATTGCGCGCAGCGGCCCGAAGCCCGTGGTCTCGATCGCGGTCAGTGCGCCGTCCGGGCGGATCATGCGGCCGGTCGCCCACGCCCCGCGGTCCGAGACCGCCACGAGCGCCGCCCCTGCGTCGAGGACTGCGATCCCGGACATGCCCCCGAACTCCGCCGACGGGTGGGACCAGACGACGCGGGCGTCTAGGTCGAGCCGCGGCGCGGCTCCAGCTACGACGGCCGCGGCGATCGGGACGGCGGCGATCAGTGCTGCGGCAAAGGCCCGGATCAGTCGTTCAACACCTGCGCGCACTGCTGCGGCAGGTCCGCGAGGCGCAGCGGCGGCCTCTCCGGCGGCTTGGGCGCGTTCGGATCGGGCGGCTCCAGCGCCTCGGTGACCCACCAGACCGCCTCGGCGCAACCGTCGCCAGCGGGCAGCGGCTCGGGGTTCACGCAGCCGACCGCGCCGCGCGGACAGTTGAGACGGACATGGAAATGGGTGTTGTGCCCCCACCAGGGCCGGATCTTGCCGAGCCAGGCTCGGTCGCCGCCGCCGGCGTCGGCGCACATCCGCAACTTGACCGGCGGGGTGATGAAGATGCGGTTCACCCTGGGGTCGCGGGCGGCGGTTTCCAGGAGGAAATGATGGGCTCGGGTCCAATTGCCGTTGACCGTGCGCTGGTCGGCGCTGCGCACGTTCATCGACGACAGGCTCTCGCGCTGCGACCGACTCAGATCGAGGCGGGTGGCCGGCAACAGCCAGATGTCGATGTCGAGCCCGATCTGGTGCGAGGCGTGCCCAGCCACCGGACCGCCGCGCGGCTGCGAGATGTCGCCGACATAGAGCCCGCTCCATCCCGCGCGCGTGGCCTGCCGGCTGAGATCGCCGATGAACTCGATCGCGGCGGGATGCGCCCAGTTGTGGTTGCGCGACAGCCGCATCGCCTGCCAGGTCGGTCCGGTTTCGGGAAGCTGGACGCCGCCGGCGAGACAGCCCTGGGCGTGTCGTCCCACCGGATGCGGGTCGTGCGGCGACGGGGTCGGCCTCGCGGCGAACTGCGACTGCGCGGTCTGGGCGGCGGCGGCTCCCGCGCCCGCCAGCAGCGCAAGAAGCAGCGCCGCTACTCGAAATGCGATCATGTTTGTCGGGCCTCGGACTGCTCGTTTTCCGTTGACACCCAGTTTAGCAGAATAGCGCCGGCTAGGAAGAGCAGGATCACCGGCGTCACGCCGAGACGCTGGCTCCCGGTGGCGGCGGTGACCAGCGCGATCATCGCCGGCCCGATGAAGGCGGTGGCCTTGCCTGAGAGCGCGTAGAGCCCGAAGGCCTGCGCCGGGGCGACCCGGCCTTCGGCCTGGTGCACCAGCAGTGTTCGCGACGAGGCGCCGAGCACGCCCGCGCCGACGCCCAGAAGCCCGCCCGCGACGAAGAAGACCAGGTCCGGAAGCCGGGAGTCGGGCGCGACCGCAACGAAGAGAAAACTCGTGCGACTTGTGAGAAGAAGCACCGAACATACTGAAATCAGAAGCCAGATGGCCGACAGGATCACCGTCTTCGGCCCGATCCGGTCATCGGCCTTGCCGCCGAGCCAGGCCCCGACGGCGCCCGTGGCCGCGGCGATGATGCCGAAGACGCCGAGCTCGAACACGCCCCAGCCGAGCACGCCCGCGGCGTAGATGCCCCCGAAGGCGAAGAGCGCCGCCAGCGCGTCGCGATAGATCATCGAGGCGGCGAGATAGGCCGCGAGGCTGGAATGGGCCCGCACGTCGCGCACCGTGCGCGCGAGGTCGCGCAGGCCCGCGCGCACTGCGCCGCCGGCGCCGTGGGCAGCGGGCGCGTCGGGGGTGAAGAGAAAGAGCGGCGCTGCGAAGACCAGATACCACAGGGCGCTGAGCGGGCCGGTGGCGCGCTCGGGCTCGCCGGCGGCGGAATCGAGGCCCAGGATCGGCGCGATCCCGATGAGCGTCGTCTCCCGGCCCGGGGCGGGGGCGAGGAACGCCAGCACCGCCAACAGGGCCACGAGACCGCCGAGATAGCCGATCGCCCAGCCCGAGCCGGATATCCGCCCGATGGCCGATCGCGGCCCCAGCACCGGCAGCATGGCGTTGGTGAAGATCTGCCCGAATTCCGCCCCAACGAAGGCCAGCCCGAAGAAGACCAGCGCGATCGCCGGATGGGCCATCGCGGGCGTGGCGATCCAGAGCCCAAGGCAGCCGGCCACGAACGGGACCGAGAAGGCCGCGACCCAGCGCTTGCGCCGTCCCGTGCGGTCGGCGATCGCCCCCAGCGCAGGCGCGAGGATCGCCACGGCGAAGCCCGCGAGCGAGGCGGCCAGGCCCCAGAGCGCCTGTCCCCGCACCGGGTCGCCCACGACCGTGGCCGCGAAGTAGGGCGCGAAGATGAAGGTGACGATTAGGGTGTGGAAGGGCTGGTTGGCCCAGTCGAAGAGCATCCAGGAGAACACGCCCCGGCGGGACGACTGTGCGGTCATCTGCGTCTCCATCGCGCCCGCGCCCGCGGCGACCGGGCCGGGACGGCTTGCGACCCCGCCCCGCGCGGACTAGGTGTGGCGCACTCTGGCGTCAACCGAGATACGGACCAAGGCGATGCAATCCATTCTCCAGATCCTCTTCCTGATCATCGATGTGGTCTGGTTCATCGTCATCGCCCAGGTGATCATGAGCTGGCTGATCAACTTCAACGTTCTCAACCGCAACCAGCCGCTGGTCTGGCAGATCTGGACCGGCCTCAACCGCCTGCTCGAGCCGCTCTATGCGCCGATCCGGCGCGTGCTGCCCGACATGGGCGGGCTGGACCTCGCGCCGCTGGTGCTGCTTATCGGACTTTACGCGCTGCGCATCGTGCTGGCGAACAACGCGGGCGTCTTCCTCTGAGCGAGGCCGCGCCGGGGCGTCAGGACTTGTCCCCGATGAAGGCGTCCTCGCCCCAGAGCTCGCGCAGCCGCGCGTCTCGGCCGCAGGAACGCCGGTAGAACGCATAGCGCAGCGGGTTCTTCGTATAATAGTCCTGGTGGTAGTCCTCGGCGGGCCAGAAGGTTCCAGCCTCTAGGATCGGCGTGACGATCTCGCGCCCGAGCGCCGCCTCGGCGGTCTCCCGTGACTCCTGCGCCGCCGCCCTCTGTGCGGCGTCCAGCGCGAAGACCGCCGTGCGGTAGCTCGAGCCCCGGTCGCAGAACTGCCCGCCGTCGTCGGTGGGATCGACCGAGCGCCAGAACACGTCGAGCAACGCCTCGTAATCCACCACCTCCGCGTCGTAGGTGATCCGCACCGCCTCGTAGTGGCCGGTCTCGGTGTCGGTCACCTGCTTGTAGGTGGGGTTCTCGAGGTCGCCGCCGGTGTAGCCCGACATCGTCTCCACCACGCCCGGTACCTTGTCGAAATCGGCCTCGACGCACCAGAAGCACCCGCCTGCGACGATCGCGGTGCGCAGGTCGCGGGCGTCCGCCGCGCCGGCCGCCAGCAGCGCCGCCAGCGCGATGATCATCGAGCGCATGTGGGCCTCCCTTCTTCGTTGCTTGGACGCGATCGACGCTCGCCGGAGCTTCCACGCAAGTCAATGGCCGTCGCGTCGGCGTGGCGTTCGGTCCGGCGGGCTGCCGCGACACTGTCGCCAACCCCGCAAGGATCGCGTCCAACTGGCAGCTGGACGGGACGCGGGCCCGTCGACGGTGGCTGTTCGCCTGTGGCCCGGCGTCGGCCCGCCGACGCGCCCCAAAGTGACTGGCATGTGGGCGCACGCGCGGTAAGATGCCTGCAATGCCGGGGTTTCCCGGCGTCAGCCAGGGGTGGACCCGTACATGACTGACCGCAATCGCGACGACCTTCTGATCGCCCGCCTCATCGAGGAGGCCCGCCGGCGCAGGATCGACCGGCGCCGCTTCATGGAGGGCGCGCTCGTCGCCGGCGTCGCCGCGACCTCGGCAACGACGCTCTGGGGCACGAAGGTGGCCGCCCAGGAACCCAAGCGCGGGGGCGTCTTCCGCGTCGGCGTGCACGACGGAAACACCACCGACAGCCTGGATCCCGGCACCACGCAGAGCGTGTTCATGATCCAGCTCTCCCACGCGATCCGCAGCTATCTCACCGAGATCACGCCCACCAACGAGCTTGGCCCCGATATGGCGGTGTCCTGGGAGGCGGCGCCGGGCGCTGCGGAGTGGCGCTTCCAGCTCGCCGACGGCGTCACTTTCCACAGCGGCAAGGCGATGACGGCCGAGGATGTCGTGGCCTCGCTCAACCATCACCGCGGCGACGACGCCACCTCCGCCGCCAAGGCCCTGCTCGCGGACGTCACCGACATCCGCGCAGACGGCGACACCGCTGTGGTGATCACGCTCGCCTCGGGCAACGCCGACCTGCCGTACCTCCTGTCGGACTATCACCTCGTCATCATGCCGGCGGTCGAGGGCGGGGGCGTCGACTGGCAAAGCGGCGACGGCACCGGCCCCTACAAGATCGTCAGCTTTGAGCCCGGCGTCGGCGCCGAGCTTGCGCGCCATGACGGCTGGCACCGGGAGGGGGCCTGGTTCGACGGGATCCGCATGGTGACGCTTAACGATCCCACGGCGCGGCAGTCGGCGCTGATCACCGGCGACGTGGACGCCATCAGTGACGTGGACCTCAAGACCGTGGCGCTCCTGCAGCGCGCCCCGGGCATCGTGGTGGAGGACGTGCCCAGCGCCTCGCACGTCACGCTGCCGATGTTCACCGACACCGCGCCCTTCGACAATCTCGACGTGCGCCTTGCGCTGAAATACGCCATCGACCGTCAGGACGTCATCGACAAGATCCTCTTCGGCTACGGCAGCCTCGGCAACGATCATCCCATCGCGCCCTCGATGCCGTACTTCGCCGAGCTCGAACAGCGCACCTACGATCCCGACAAGGCGAAGTTCCACATGGACAAGTCCGGCGTCGGACCGATCACCGTGGATCTCTCGGCGGCCGACAGCCTCTTCAGCGGCGCGGTGGACATGTGCGTGCTCTTCTCAGAGCACGCCAGGGCCGCCGGCATCACCATCAACCCCGTGCGCGAGCCCAGCGACGGCTACTATTCCAACGTCTGGCTGCAGAAGCCCTTCGTGGTGGTGCCCTGGGGCGCGCGGCCCACGCCGGACGTGATCTTCTCGCTAGCCTACAAGGCGGATGCGCCATGGAACGAGAGCCGCTGGCAGAACGCACGCTTCAACGAGCTCCTGCTGGCCTCCAGGGCCGAGCTCGACGAGGCGAAGCGCGCGGAGATGTACGGCGAGATGCAGCTTCTGCTGCGCGACGACGGCGGGACGATTATGCCGTTCTTCCGCAATCGCGTCATGGCGCGGCAGGAGAACGTCATGCACGGCGAGAACGTGGCCGCGAACTGGGAGCTGGACGGCGGCAGGGCGTATCATCGCTGGTGGTTCGCCTGAACCGCGCCGTGCGCCCGCGCGTGATTCACGAAGCGTTGGGATTGCGAATCCAAGTCTTCTCAGGGGCTTGAGTGTGCTTCGCACGCGCGCAGACCTGCGCGCGCAGCGGATGGGCGGGGCGCGCACGCAGGAGCGATGGCGCACGCCGCGCGCTCGGGGCTATTCTGCGCCGCGGGCCGCAGCGGCTCGGCCGGAGGCGTGAGATGACCCGAACCCTGCTGATCCGCGACGCCGACATCCTGGTGACGATGGACGCCACCCGCCGTGAGATCGCCGGCGGCTGGGCGCTGATCGAGGGCGACCGTTTCGCCGCGGTCGGCGGGCCCGAGACGCCGCCGCCCGCCGCCGACGAGACGCTGGACATGAGCGGGCGCATCGTCATCCCCGGCCTCGTGAATACCCACCACCACATGTACCAGAGCCTGACCCGGGCGACGCCGTCGGCGCAGGATGGCGAGCTCTTCACCTGGCTGCGCACGCTCTATCCGATCTGGGCGCGGCTGACCCCGCGCATGATCCATGTCTCCACCAAGACGGCGATGGCCGAGCTGATCCTCACCGGCTGCACCACCAGTTCCGATCACCTCTACGTCTTTCCCAACGGCTGCCGGCTCGACGACAGCATCGAGGCGGCGGCCGAGATCGGCATGCGTTTCCACGCCGCCCGAGGGTCGATGAGCGTCGGCGAGAGCAAGGGCGGCCTGCCGCCCGACGCGCTGGTCGAGGACGAGGCGGCGATCCTGACCGACAGCCTGCGGCTGATCGAGGCGTTCCACGACCCGGCTCCCCGGGCGATGCTGCGCCTCGTCGTGGCGCCCTGCTCACCGTTCTCGGTGTCGCAGGGCCTGATGCGCGACGCGGCCGAGCTTGCGCGGTCGATGGGCGTCTCGATGCACACCCACCTTGCCGAGAACGTCAATGATGTCGCCTACAGCCGCGAGCGCTTCGGCATGACCCCGGCCGAATACGCCGAGGACCTCGGCTGGGTCGGCCCCGACGTCTGGCACGCCCATTGCGTGCAGCTCGACGCGCCCGGGATCGCCGCCTTCGCGCACACCGGAACCGGCGTCGCGCATTGCCCGTGCTCGAACATGCGCCTCGCCTCGGGGATCGCCCCGGTGCGGGCCATGCGCGACGCCGGGGTTCCGGTCGGGCTCGGCGTCGACGGCTCGGCCTCCAACGACAGCTCAAGCATGATCGGCGAGGTCCGCCAGGCGATGCTGCTCCAGCGCGTCGGCTTCGGGCCGGCGGCGATGAGCGCCCGCGAGGCGCTCGAGATCGCCACGCTCGGCGGCGCGCGGGTGCTGGGCCGCGACGACATCGGCGCCATCGCGCCCGGCATGGCCGCCGATCTCGCCGCCTTCGACCTCGCCGACGTCGGACTCTCCGGCGGCCTCGCGGATCCGGTGGCGGCGCTGGTCTTCTGCGCCCCGCCGCGCGCCTCGACTGCGGTCATCAACGGCCGCGTGGTGCTCCAGGACGGCGCGTTCGGCACGGTCGACCTGCCCGCGCTCGTGGCCGAGCACAACCGGCTCGCCGCCGCGCTCGCCGCCGGCTGAGCGCGCCGCTTGTGCGGCCGGTCCGATCCGGCTTACCGTGACGGCGGAGCAACCGAAGGGTGGGACACGCCATGCATCGACTGATCACGCGCAAGCCGTCGCTGGACCTCGACCGGCGCAGGCTCCTGGCGCTCTCGGGCGGCGCCGCCGCAGTGGCCGGACTGGGCGCTTTCCCGCGCGGCGCGCGGGCCCAGGAGCCGCTCAGGGTCGCCGCGATCTACACCGTGCCGGTGGAGCAGCAGTGGGTAAGCCGCATCCATCTCGCCGCCGAAACCGCCGTCGCACGCGGCGACATCGAGTACGTCTTCTCCGAGAACGTCGCCAACACCGACTATGCCCGCGTGTTGCGCGAATACGCCGAGGCCGGCAGCGACCTGATCGTCGGCGAGGTCTTCGGCGTCGAGCAGGCCGCCCGCGAGGCCGCCGCCGACTATCCCGACACCGCCTTCCTGATGGGATCGAGCTTCAAGGAGGATCCCGCGCTCGCCAACTTCGCGGTCTTCGACAACTACATCCAGGATGCCTCGTACCTGACGGGCGTCATCGCCGGCGCCATGAGCGGCTCGAGCCGGATCGGCATGGTGGGCGGCTTCCCGATCCCCGAGGTGAATCGACTGATGAACGCCTTCATGGCCGGGGTGCAGGAGGTGCAGACCGACACAGCCTTTCAGGTCGCCTTCATCGGCAGCTGGTTTGATCCGCCCAAGGCCAAGGAGACCGCCTTCGCGATGATCGAGAACGGCGCCGACGTGATGTACGCCGAGCGCTTCGGCGTCTCCGACGCGGCGCAGGAGCGCGGTGTGCTCGCCATCGGCAACGTCATCGACACCCAGCCCGACTATCCCGAGACCGTGGTCTCCTCGGCGCTGTGGCACTTCGAGCCGACGCTCGACGCGGCCATCGCCGCCGTGCGCGCCGGCGAGTTCGTGGCCGCCGACTACGGCGTCTATTCCTTCATGATCGCGGGGGGATGCTCGGTGGCGCCGCTGGGAACCTTCGAGGGCAAGGTGCCCGAGGCGGCGATGGAGATGGTTGCGGAGCGTCAGGCGCAGATCCTCGCCGGCGAGTTCGTGGTCGAGATCGACGATTCCGAGCCGACCTCGACCTGAATGGATCCGGACCCGGAGGCGCCGGCCGTCCTGCGCCTCGACCGCATCACCAAGCGCTTCGGGGCGGTCCTCGCCAACGACGCCATCAGCCTGAGCCTCGGCGCGGGCGAGGCGATCGCGCTCCTGGGCGAGAACGGCGCCGGCAAGACCACGCTGATGAACGTGCTCTTCGGCAAGTACGCGGCCGACTTCAGGTGTCGTCGAGGTCTTCGGCCGCCCGCTTCCTCCCGGCCGGCCCGGCGCGGCGCTCGCCGCCGGCGTCGGCATGGTCCACCAGCACTTCGCCCTCGCCGACAATCTCAGCGTTCTGGAGAACATCACCCTCGGCACGCGGCCGCTCTGGCGGCCGGGGCGCGCCTGGGGCGCGGCCCGGGCGCGCATCGCCGCGCTGTCGCGCGACTTCGGGCTCGGGGTGCGTCCGGACGCGCGCGTCTCGACGCTCACCGTCGGCGAGCGCCAGCGCGTGGAGATCCTAAAGGCGCTCTACCGGGACGCGCGCATCCTCATCCTCGACGAGCCCACCGCCGTGCTCACCCCGCAGGAGGCCGAGGCGCTCTTTGCGACGCTCCGGCGGGCCGTGGCGAACGGCCTCGTCGGTGATCTTCATCTGCCACAAGCTCGACGAGGTCATGGCGCTGACCTCGCGTGTCGTCGTCCTGCGCCATGGTCGGCTCGTCGCCGAGATCGCACCGACCGCACCGACAAGCGTCGGCTGGCCGAGATGATGGGCGGCCCCGAGATCGCGCCGGCGCGGGTCGCCGCCGGCGAGGTCGGCCCGGTGCGGCTCTGCCTCGCGGGTGCGACGCCACGGCGCCGGGGCGCCGGGGCTCAAGGGTGTCAACCTGGAGCTGCGCGGTGGCGAGATCCCGGGCTCGCCGGCGTCTCGGGCAACGGGCAAGCGGCGATCGCTGAAATCATCGCGGGCCTCGCGCGGGCGGCGTCCGGGTCGCTGGAGCTGGACGGCGCGCCGGCGCGGAACTGGTCGCCGCGCGCCGCGCTCGCCGCAGGAGTGGCGCGCATCCCGGAGGACCGCAACGCAATCGGCGTCATCGCCGACATGAGCGTCGCGGAAAACGCCGTGAGCGAGGCCTACCGCGCGCCGCCCTTCAGCCGCTCGGGCTGGATGGACTGGCGCGCGGTCGCGGATTTCGCCGAAGGCGTCGTGGCGCGCTACGACGTGCGCTGCCCCGGAGTTGGCGCGCCGACGCGGTTGCTGTCGGGCGGCAACGTGCAGAAGCTCATCCTCGGCCGCGCGCTGGAAGCGGGCCCGCGGATCATCCTCGCCGACCAGCCGGCGCGCGGGCTCGACGTCGGCGCGGTCGCGTACGTCCAGTCGCGGCTGC
>CAVOZD010000013.1:0-112983 GCA_963700835.1 uncultured Alphaproteobacteria bacterium | reverse complement strand
GAGAAGACCACCGGCGAGACCTCGAGCGAAACCGCCTACGGCATCACCAGCCACACCCCGCAGCGTGCCAGCGCTGCGGCCATACTGGCCTTCAACCGCGGCCACTGGAGCGTCGAGAATGGTTGCCACTACATCCTCGACTGGAACTGGGATGAGGATCGCTGCACCATCCGCACCAAACACGGTCCCGAGAACATCACCGCGCTACGCCGCTTCGCCATCGGCGTCATCAAGGCTAAGTCCCGCGATACCGTCGCCGCCACCATCCAGCGCCTGGCGCGCAACGTTCGCCTGGTCTTCGACTACCTGCGCATGACCGACGATTCCCGCTACCGCCCCAGGCCCTCCAAGCGCACGCGGGCTAGAACGGATTTGCCGTGGAGCCTTGACGGTTGAGCCTTGACCAGCCCTCTGGCCCTCGCTAGCCTCTCGTCCTGACGCCACCTCGGGCTCGCAGAGGCGGTTGCATTTCCTATCCGTCCGCCGACCCCGCCTGCCCGATCTGCGGCGGGGGCTGAATCGCGTCCGCGCCCACCTTCGGTCACGACCGTCTCTCCCATCCCACAAGAAGGGCCCAGGGAAAGGAGCCTGTAGCGGGCCCGGCGCTCGCATACACTCAACCGCCGATGTCCGAGACGATCTTCACCGCCTGGATTCCCGACGACGTCGGATTCACCGACCAGCTGATGCAGCTGGCGCTGCTCTATCGCGTGGGCACGGCGGCGGGGATGGCCTTTCGGATGACACCGCTCGCCAGCAGCCGAACGCCCCCAGGCTTCTGGCAGCGCTTCGACCCGGGACGCATCCTCCCCACCGCCAGCCCGGCGGATCTGGCGCTGCCCCGCCGCCCCCATCGACCTCTCGCCCGAGCGGTTGCTGGGCGCGGGCGTGTGCGACGGAGCGGGGCTGGTGGACCTGGTGCCCACGCACAGCTCCCACCGCCTGGCACCCTCGGGGAGCTCCGGCTCCAGGGGGAGTCGCGGGGGCTACTGACGCGCATCACCGGCGCCGATGCCGTGCGATTCGAGGGCGGGCTCGGGCAGCAGCTCCGGGCCCTGTTCGCGCCCCCGCCAGCGGCGGCACGGCGGCGGCCCTCGCCGGAGCTTCGGCTCTTGGCCCATCTACGTTGCGGAGACGCGGCGGACATCGCCCTCTTCCCCCAAACCGGTTATCTGGCCTGGCATCGGGTCATCGCGCGCACCGGGGAGGTGCGCGGAGGCCGAGTTCCTCGGCCTGCGCATCCTGATCGAGGCCCTGCGCGGGCACATCGGGCCGCGCCCCCTGCGCTGCGAGGTCTTCAGCGACGGCTACGCCCGCACCCTGGAGTTGATCGGCGAGGTGGAAGGCAAGGCCGACGGCCTCACCCCTGCCGAAGCCGCCCTGTTACGCCTCGCCGTCGGCGTCCACCAGCACACCGCCGAGGTCCTCATGCAGGGCAGAGTACGGCAGTCATCGGCGAGGACCTCGGTTCACTGTGCGCCCTGCTGTGGGAGGCCCAGGAGGCGGACCTGATCGTCGTCACCGGCAACCAACGCATGCTGGCGAAGTTCCTGGCCCTGCTCGGACCGCGGGAGCACTCCCCGGCCATGCTGCTGTTGGAGGCCGACGGCGATCAGGCACGCTCGTCCGCGCCGCCGGCCTGACCGAGGCGCACGCCGCCCGATCACCCTGTCCCCCCAGTCGGCGACCCCCTCGCACCACTGTTCGCCTACCTGCGCGACGGCCGCCGCCTCGGTGATCGACCTCGGGTCGGCGCCCTGACCGCCGAGGCGGGTATCGGCGCCTACTGCATCCCCGAGTTCGCGCAACGCGCGAAGGATCTGGAGGCATGGGGCCGATTGGACGATGCGGCAGCGTTGTACGACTGGCTGGCGGTGCTAACGGATTCCGCCCCCGAGGCCCTGGCCGGGCGCACGCGCTGCCTCGACCCGCGAGCCCCCGCGTGGGCGACCGAGGACGATGATGGACAGTCGCGGGCCGCCGCGGAGCGCGCCGGGGCCAGGTGGTGGCGGAGGTGAGCGCGCTGTTGTCCCTCGGGCGCCTGGGCCGAGCGCGGGAGGTGATGCACGTGGCGCGTGAACGCTGGGGGGAGTGGGACGCCTTGGCGCACTGCCAGCGCCGGCTCGAGACCCTCGATACCATCGCCAAGGGAGAGCGGGCGCGCAGCCCGGACCAGGCTGGGTCGTCGCGAGCCGAGCCGGATCCGCCACCCCCGCCCACGCCTCAGCGGGGCTTGGTGGCCTCCATGTTGAGGCTGATGGGAAAGCGCCGACCGCCCCAGCCGATGGACCCGGATGCCCAGTCGTCGAAGTCGTGATGGGCGCAGTCGGCCGGGTCCCAGTGGCGGATGTCCGCGAAGCCGGCCTCGGCCAGCTTGGCCCGCAGGTGGGCGGCATTGAACACGGCGTAATGGTAGTTGTAGGGCCGGTCCTGGCCGCCCATCAGGGGGCCGTCGATGGCGCTGATGGTATTCCCGCTCTCGGTGTAGATGCGCACGATGTGGTCGAAGTCCGGGACCGACAGCCGCAAGGTCCCGCCGGGACGCAGGATGCGCCGAAGCTCCGTCAGGGCCGCCACCACCTCGCGGCGCCCCACGTGCTCCAGCACGTGGGACAGGTAGACGAAGTCCAGCGCCGCCTCGGGGATCATCGGGAAGTGGTGCAGGTTCGCATGGACGATGTGGACATGGGGCAGCGCCACCGCATCCAGGTTGATGAACCCGGCGGCATCGACCTTGCCGCAGCCGATGTGGAGCATCTGCTCGCCGCCCGGCCCCTTCGGCCAGCCCGCCGAGCGCGCGGCCCACTCGCGCGCGGCCCGCGCCTGGCGAGCGCGCTCGCGATGGTCCCGCCAACGGTCCCGCAGCCGGCCGGCGATGCGTCCTCGGCGCCCTTCAGCCATGGTCGCTGCCCCGTTGGTAGACGATGTCGTAATAGCACCCGCCCGCCGGGCGTTTGGCGAACGCATGGCGCGTGTGCTCGGTGAACCCGTGATCGGCGAGAAAGCCTGCAATGTCCGTGACCTGGCAGCAGCCGACGTAGGCCTCGAAGTCCGCAACCTCGGTCTTGATGAAGCGGAAGTGCCGCAGCAGCGGATGGCGAAAGGTCAAAATCTAAAGAATTTCAATTATCTGGGGTTCTTCACCGACGTAGACCTCATTGGAGGTCCGTTGTGTGAGGATTTTGATTTCAAATTTGATGTGTACGCGCCGCCAAGCAAGATCGGCTTTTCCAAATCATCTCGCGGCGAAGTCGATGCCAACGATAACTATGTAGAGATAAATGGAAAATATGATGCGATAGAAATATTTCCAGGACTACACGTTGAAGTTCTAAGAAGTGAAAAAGGAGAAAATGACTTCGAGAAGATCGCCACTTGGAACGCCACTGGTCCAAGCATGGCCGATTTTAAGTTCGAAGAAGATGGAGCGTCGGATGGATACGTAGCCGATTATCGAGGTCACCAGCTAATTGGTGATCCTTACGAAGGCGGCACGAAAGGGGTAGCGTTTCTGAAGTATGCGGTCGGCAACTGGTCTTACGAGGCAGCCGCCGGCAACGAATATGCGATCCAGGACCTGGATGGACACGGCCAAATCATGGACCTTGCAGATTGGTTCTGCTGATCGGCATCAACCAAGGTCAAACATGAAGATCGTGGTGCTCGCCTGCGTTCGATCAGGGGCGTGCCGCTGCCAAGATTGATGTGTAAATGGAATTGCGTCCCTGAGTGCTGCCCATTGGGCCGAGGCGGCAGGCTCGGCGGGGGAGCAACGCTACAGCGAGCCTGCACTCTAGTCACGCGCAGTCGCGAGGCTGCGGACCTCGCCCGGGACCACCGGCCGGCCGCGCCGCGCTGAGGCGATCGCGGCGAAGCAGAGCGCCAGCGAGGCGAGGTTGTCGCGCGCGTCGTTGAACGGGGACGCGCCCGCCTCGACCGCGCGCAGCAGCTCGCCCATCGCGCCGCGGAACCCGTCGTTGAACCAGCGCCCCTCGAGCACCGGCCGCGCCGCCCCCGCGGCGGTGGTGAGCGTCACCGCCTGGTCGTTGAGATCGGGCCCGACGCTCGAGAGCGTCCCCGCGGACCCGGTGACGATGGTGCGGTCCTGGGCCCCGTATGGCGTCGCGCCGTCGAAGACGAAGGACGCCTGCCCGCCGTCGAACGCCACCAGCGCCTCGGCCAGCAGCGGCGGCCGCGCCGACTGTCCGGCGGCGCGCGCGGTGCGCGCGTAGACTTCGGTCGCCTGGTCGCCGGCGAGCGAGACGAAGAAGTCGAACCAGTGGATGGCGAAATCGTAGAGGATGAGGTCGTCGATCGCCTCGAACGGCGTGCCGGCGATCCAGCCATGATCCCAGTGCACGCTCGCGTGGCAGGAGTGCAGGTCGCCGATCAGGCCGGCGCGGACGGCTTCGCGCATCCAGGCGAAATGCGGCGCCCAGCGGCCGTTCTGGTTCACCGCCAGCCGCACCCCCCGCGCCTCGGCCAGATCGGCGAGCCGCGCGCCCGCGTCGAGATCGAGCACGAAGGGTTTCTGCGACAGCACGTGCTTGCCGGCCTCGAGCGCCGCCTCGATCATCGGGTAGCGCTCGAGCGGATGCGGGGTGAGGTCGACGATCTCGATGTCGGGCCGGGCCAGCGTTGCGGCGATGTCGTCGGTGGCCTCGGCTTGCGGGAAGAACTCGTCGCGCCGCGCCATCGCCCGGGCCAGCGTTCGGTTGGCGATCACCGCCACGTCGAAGCCCGCCGTGCGGTAGGCGTCGAGATGCGCCCCGGCGATGCCGCCCGCGCCAATGAGCGCGATGCGCGGCCGCCAGCGTTCGGGGACCGGCGGGCGGTAGGGAAGGTCGGGCGCGGCGACCTCGGCCGCGGCGGCGCTCCTGAGCGCGTAGGTGTCGATGTCGGTCTCGCTCACGGGACCAGCGCCACGGTGCGCTTCTGGGCGGCCGACAGCACCGCGCTGTCGACGATCCGCTGGGCGGTCAGGCACATCGCGGGGTCGAGCGGGCCAGTGATCGGCGCCCCGTCGGCGATGCGCGCGAGCATGTATTCCACCGCGCCACGGCGGCCCTCGGGCAGGACGTCGACTGGAGCCGGCGTCGCCTCGGGGCGGGCGCGGGTCTGGACGGTCACGTGGTCGTCGTAGTCGTAGCTGGCGATGGTCCCGTCGGTTCCCACCAGCACGAAGCCGCATTTCGGCTGGGTCTGGGTGGTCCAGGGATCGGTGAAGGTGCCCCAGCGGGTCTCGAGCTTGGAGAGTCCGCGCGCGTAGCGCAGGACGGCGATCGAGTGTTCGTCGACCTCGAGCCCCGGTGGTTCGTCGACCACGCAGGTCACCTCGAGCGGGGCCTCGCCGTCCATGAACCAGGTGCCCAGGGTCGCGCCGTAGCCCAGATAGTCGCGCAGGCTGCCGCCGCCGGCGGCGCGCCTGTACCACCAGAGCGTCCGGCTTCTGGCGCGCCACCTCCGCGTCGGTGACCTCGATCTTGTCGGCCAGGTGATAGAGCGGCCCCCGGTTGCCGCCGTAGTGGTGGACCTCCACCAGCGCGCCGATCTCACCGGCGTTGAGCAGGCGCTTGGCGGTGACATGGGGCGGATACCAGGCGAGCGGCCAGTTGATCGCCAGCCGCCCCGCCGCGCCGTCCATTGCCGCGATCATCCGCCGCGCGTCGGCGACGCTGGCGGCGAAGGGCTTCTCGATCATCACGTTGAGCCCCCGCGCGGCCAGCGCCTCCACGTGCTCGGCGTGTTTCGCCGGGGCGGAGCCGACGATGGCCAGATCGGCGGGACCCGCGTCGAGGCAGGCGTCGAGATCGGTGAAGACCCGCTCGGGCGGGATCGCGAAGGTCTCGATCGCCGCGGCCATGCGCGCGGGGTCGGGGTCCCAGACGCCGACGATCTCGGCGTCGGGATGCGCGGCCACCTCGCGCAGCAGGTCGCCCATGTGCATGTGGTCGAAACTGACGCCCAGAACCCTGCGCATGGCCCGCTCCCCCCGTTGCCCGTGGCGATGCTAGCGGAGGCCGGGGCGTCGCGGCAAGCCGCGCGCGGCGCTCAGGACGGGTTCGGGACGCTGCGCATCTTGTCGGGCAGCCAGGTGGCGAGCTCGGGAAAGGCGATCAGCACGAAGACCATCACCACCATGATCAGGAACATCGGGATCGCGGCGCGGGCGATGTAGCTCATCTCGTGGCCGGTCATGCCCTGCAGCACGAACAGGTTGAAGCCGATCGGCGGCGTGATCTGCGCCATCTCGACCACCACGACGATGAAGATGCCGAACCAGATGACGTCGATGCCGGCCTGGCGGATCATCGGCTCGACCACCGCCATGGTCAGCACCACCGAGGAGATGCCGTCGAGAAAGCAGCCGAGCACGATGTAGAAGACCAGCAGCGCCATCAGCAGCTGGAAGCGCGACAGCTCCATGCCGCCGATCCACTCGGCGAGCGCCCGCGGCAGGCCGGTGAAGCCCATCGACAGCGACAGGAACGCGGCGCCGGCCAGGATCAGCGCGATCATCGCCGAGGTGCGCGTCGCGCCCATCAGGCTGTCGGCGAAGGCTGGCCCAGGTGAGCGAGCCCTGCGCCGCAGGCCAGCGCCAGGGACGCCGAGCACGCCGAACGCGGCGGCCTCGGTGGCGGTGGCGAAGCCCAGATACATCGAGCCGATCACCAGCAGGATCAGCAGGATCACCGGGATCAGGAGCGGGAGTTGCGCAGCTTCTCGCCGAAGCTCATCGGCGGTTCGGCCTTGGGCGCGTACTCGCGCGACACCTGCGAGTAGACCGCCACGTAGAGCATGAACATCGCGCCAGCATCAGGCCCGGCAGGATGCCGGCGATGAACAGCTTGGTGATCGATTCGTTGATCGTCACGCCGTAGACGATCAGCGTCAGCGACGGCGGGATCATCAGCCCGAGCGTCGCCGCCCCGGCCAGCGTGCCGATGATCATGCGCTCGGGATAGTCCCGCGCCCTGAGCTCGGGGATCGACATCTTGCCGACGGTCGTGAGCGTCGCGGCCGACGAGCCCGACACCGCCGCGAACACCGTGCAGCCGACGATGTTGGTGTGCAGGAGCCCGCCCGGCAGCCCGCCATCCAGGGCGAGAGCCCCCGGAACATGTCCTCCGACAGCCGGGTGCGGTACAGGATCTCGCCCATCCAGATGAACAGCGGCAGCGCGGTCAGCGTCCAGGACGACGACGCCGTCCAGATGGTCGTGATCATGGCGTCGCCGGCCGGGCGCGACGTGAACAGCTCCATGCCGACCCAGGCCACGCCGAGCAGCGCCAGCCCGACCCAGACGCCGGTGCCGAGCAGCAGGAACAGCACGAAGAGGAAGACGCCGATGGCGCCGAATTCATTCATGCGCCGGGCCCCGGGCCGCGCCTCGGGCGGCGCGCGCCACCTCAGACCTCGCCCGCGTCGGTGACCGCCGCGCCGCCCAGCAGCAGCGTCGCCAGCTGGTCGGTCAGCGCGATGGCGAAGATCACCGCGCCGATCGCCATGGCGCATCTGCGGGATCCACAGCGGCGTGGCGTCCTGGCCCTGGCTGACGTCGCCGAGCTTCCAGGACCAGCTCACCAGCTTGACCGCGTAGCGCGCCAGGAACCAGGCGAGCAGCGTCGCGATGCCGAAGCACCAGATCTCCAGCGCCCGCCGCCCGCCGGGGCCGAGCGCGTTGAACAGGATGCCGACCCGGATGTGGGCGCCGCGGTTCAGCGCATGGGCGAAGGCGAAGAAAGAGCCGCCGCCATGGAGTAGCCGGCGTAGTTGGTCGCGCCGGGAAGCGTCGCGCCCGCTCCAGCGCGCCACCATCTGCACCACGATGATCGCGAGGATCGCGATCAGGAACAGCGCGGCGAGCACGCCCGCGCCGAGGTAGAGCGCGTCGAGCGCGCGCCGGACCGGGTGGCGGCTCACCGCCCGCCACGTCCGGCCCGGCGCCAGCCTCACTGGCCCGCCTTGTAGGCGTCCACGATGGCCGCCCCGGTCGCCGGCCTCCGCGAGCCATTCGGCGGTCATCGTCTCGCCGATCGCCTGCAGATCGGCGCGCAGCTGCGTCGCTCGGCGGCGCCACGGTCATGCCGCCCTCGGCGCAGCCCGTCGAGATAGAACTGCGTGAGCTCCTCGGCCTTGGCCAGCCCGCTCCGCCGCCGCGGTGGCGGCGCAGTCCTCGAATCGCCGCCTGCTGCTCCGCGTCAGGGCCGTTCCAGGCGTCCTTGTTGGCGAAGACCGTGTTGCGCGGCAGCCAGGCGTCGACCTCGTAGAAGTTCGTCAGATGCTCCCAGACCTTCTCGTCGTAGCCGGTCGAGCCCGAGGAGATGAAGCCTCCGCGACGCCGGTGGCCAGCGCCTGGCTCAGTTCGGCCGCCTCGATCTGCACCGGCAGCATGCCTGCCAGCTCGGCCATCCGCGCGGTGGCGGCGTTGTAGGCGCGGAACTTCAGCCCTGCGAGGTCGGCGACCGCAGTCGATCTCCTTCTTGCGCGTAGATGCCCTGCGGCGGCCACGGCACCGAATAGAGATAGACCAGGTTCTGGCTGTCGAGCACTTCGGTCAGCGTCGGCTCGCGCGGCCTCCGCGAGCGCCACGGAGTCGTCGAAGGAGGTGGCCAGGAACGGGATCGAATCGATAGCCGAACACCGCGTTCTCGTTGGCGTGCGCCGACAGCAGCCGCTCGCCGATCGGGGCCTGGCCGGTCTGGACCGCGCGCTTGATGTCGCTGCCGGGGAACAGCGAGCCGTTGGGGTGGGTGACGATCTCGATCGCGCCGCCCGTCGCCTCGGTCACGCAGGCGGCGAAGCCCGCGGCGGTCTCGGAATGGTAGTTGGTGGCCGGATAGGCCAGCGGCATGTCCCAGGTCTCGGCCTGCGCGGCCGCCGCAAGTGTGGCGATGGCGGCCGTTCCGGCGGCCAGAATGCTTCTCGTCATCATCCTCGGGTCTCCCTCTCTGGAACCTCGTCGGTCCATGGCCGTCATTGAAACCGCGCCGGGGCGAAGGGCGCAAGGTCGATGTTGGGCTGCGCCCCGGTCACCAGCTGCGCCACCAGCCGCCCGGTCTTGGGGCCGCCGGTGAGGCCGACATGGTGGTGGCCGAACGCCGCGAAGACCCCGGTGGCGCCGATCTCGCCGATCACCGGCAGGCTGTCGCAGGGGGCGGGGCGGTGGCCCATCCACTCCACGGTCCCGCGGAAGCGCAGCTCCGGGAAGGCCAGCCGAGCCTGGCGGTGCAGGAAGGCCAGCGGCGCGCGCGACGGGCCCGCCGCGAGGCCGCCGAACTCCAGGATCCCCGCGCAGCGCAGTCCCGCGGCCATCGGCGTCGCAACGAACTTGCCGCTGGCCACCATGATCGGGTGGTCCGGCCCGCCGGCGACGTCCTCGAAGACCACGTGGTAGCCGCGTTCGCTCTCGAGCGGCGCGTCGACGCCAAGCGCCCGCATCAGCGGCTTCGACCAGGCGCCGGTGGCGAGCACCGCCGCGTCGCAGGCGAGGCGCCCCGCGCCGGTCTCCACCGCGCGGACGCGGCCGCCGGCAAGGTCGAAACTGCGGAAGTCGGTCTGCACGACGCGCCCGCCGAGCGCCTCGAACGCCTCCGCGAGCGCCGCGACATAGGCGCCCGGGTCGCGGATGAAGCCGTGGTCGCGCACCGTCGCCAGCAGCCCGATCCCGGGTCCGAGGCTCGGCGCGCGGGCGCGCACCGCCGCGCCCTCGCGGATCTCGGGCTCGAAGCCGGCGTCGCGGCGCAGGCCCCAGACATAGGCGTCGGCCTCGAAGGCCGCGCGGTCGGCGTAGGCGAAGCTGTAGTCGCTCCCGACGATCCACTCCGCCGCCGGGGTGCCGGCGGCGAGCGCGCGGTGCTGGTCGACGCTGTCGCCGATGATCTGCGCGAGGCCCGCGGCGATGCGCCGGGTGTCGGCGTCGTTGGCGTGCGCGAGGTAGCGCCGCAGCCAAGGCGCGAGCCGCGGCAGGTAGCTCCAGCGCAGGAACAGCGGGAAGTCCGGGTCGATCAGCATGCCCGGCGCCTTGCGCAGCAGGCCCGGCCCGGTCACCGGCGCGATCGCGCAGGACGCCAGCACGCCGCCGTTGCCGTAGGACGCGCCCCGGCCCGGCGGGCCGCGGTCGACAAGCGTGACCTCGACGCCGGCCCGGCGCAGCCAGATCGCCGCCGAGACCCCGACGACGCCCGCCCCGATGACGATGGTGCGGCCGCGCGCGCCCATGCTTCGCCCCCCGCGCCCGGCGAAGCCCGAGCCCCGCGCGAGCGTCGGGGACCGGACGCGGGCTGTCAAGGACGGCCGTGCGCGGGCGGGCCGGGCCGCCGCCTCGGCGCGAGCGCAGGCCGATTCCGCGACGCGCCCCCGCTTCACCCGCCCCGCCCGGCGGCGACGCCGGGCAGCGCCTGCCTGCCCCCGTGGCAGGCGCTTTCGCGCCCGCCCAGGCAGGCGCCGCCCTCGGATCGTCTTGTGGCCCCTGAAGGCCAAACAGGACCAACCGTCGCCCCTAAGTGTGTTACCGCCCGCGATTAACGAAGATTAACCACTTCAATATCAATGACATAACCGGAATTGCACGCGTGTTACACGCGCCGTAACACACCTCCGGGCCCGGTCAGCTGCCCCGGTAGGTCGAATAGCTGTAGGGGGCGAGCAGGAGCGGGACGTGATAGTGCGCCTCCGGATCGGCGACGCCGAAGCGGATCGGGATAAGGTCGAGAAACCGCGGGCTCTCCCCGGCCAGCCCCGCCGCGGCCAGATAGTCGCCGGCGTGGAACAGCAGCTCGAACCCGCCCGGGCCGAGCTCCCCCTTCGGGATCACCGGCCCGTCGGTCCGCCCGTCGGAATTGGTGACGGCCGTCCGGATCAGCGTACGCGCCTCCCCCTCGAGCCGGAAGAGGTCGATCCGCATCCCCGCGGCGGGACAGCCCCGCGCCGCGTCAAGAACATGGGTGGTGACGTAGCCTCTCCCCGCCGCCATTACGCGCTCCCCTCGACTGATCGCTTTCCCGCATCATCCGCCGCACGGCCCGCGCGCGCCAGCGTCTTCTCGGCGGAAGTTCCTTCAAGAATTTTTTGCAAGGCCGCCGCCGCCCGGTCGGTCTATGCTGGCCAAGATCTCCCAGACGAGGAGCCGGACACCGTGCGACGCTACCCCAGGAACCTGCGCGGCTACGCCGGACGCCCGCCCGATCCGCGCTGGCCCGGCGGCGCCCATGTCGCCGTCCAGTTCGTGCTGAACTACGAGGAGGGCGGCGAGAACTGCGTCCTGCACGGCGACGCCGCCTCCGAGGCGTTCCTCTCCGAGATCGTCGGCGCCGCCCCCTGGCCCGGCCAGCGGCACTGGAACATGGAATCGATCTACGAATACGGCGCCCGCGCCGGCTTCTGGCGGCTGCGCGACCTCTTCGTCTCCCGCGAGGTCCCGCTGACCGTCTACGGCGTCGCCACCGCGCTGGCCCGCTCGCCCGACCAGGTCGCGGCGATGAAGGACGCGGGCTGGGAGATCGCCAGCCACGGGCTGAAGTGGATCGACTACCGCGACCATTCCCGCGAGGCGGAAGCGGCCGACATGGACGAGGCGATCCGCCTGCACGCCGAGGTGGTCGGCGCGCGTCCCCGCGGCTGGTACACGGGGCGCTGCTCGGTCAACACCGTCGATCTGGCCACCGAGGAGGGCGGCTTCGACTGGGTCTCGGACGCCTACGACGACGACCTGCCCTACTGGCGCCGCCACGCTGGGCGCGACCAGCTGATCATCCCCTACACGCTCGACGCTAACGACATGCGCTTCGCCACGCCGCAGGGCTTCAATTCCGGCGACCAGTTCTTCGCCTACCTGCGCGACAGCTTCGACGTGCTCTACGCCGAGGGCGCGGCGGGGGCGCCGAAGATGATGTCGATCGGCCTGCACTGCCGGCTCGCCGGTCGGCCCGGCCGCGCCGCGGCGCTGGCGCGCTTTTTCGACCACGTGCAGTCCCATGAGCGGGTCTGGATCGCGCGCCGCGCGGACATCGCCCGGCACTGGCGCGAGACCCATCCGCCCGCCGCGCCCGACGCGCGCCCGTCCGAACTCGATCGCGACGCCTTTGTGGCGCGCTTCGGCGGCGTCTTCGAGCACTCGCCCTGGATCGCCGAGCGCGCCCACGCCTTCGAGCTCGGCCCTGCCCACGACAGCGCCGCGGGCGTGCATGCGGCGCTCGCCCGCGCCTTCCGCTCGGCTTCGGAGGTGGAACGGCTCGGCGTGCTCGCCGCCCATCCGGACCTTGCCGGCAAGCTCGCCGCGGCCAGTCGGCTGACGCCCGAGTCCACCGCCGAACAGGCCGGCGCCGGTCTCGACGCGCTCACCGACGCCGAGCGCGCCCGCTTCACCGAACTCAACGACGCCTACGCCGCCAGGTTCGGGTTTCCGTTCATTATCGCGGTGCGCGACCACGACAAGGCCGGCATCCTCGCCGCCTTCGAGCGGCGCCTCGCTCACGACCGGGCAACGGAATTCGCCGCCGCCTGCAACCAGGTCGAGCGGATCGCCCAATTGCGCCTGAAGGACATGCTGCCATGAAGGACCTCCCCGCGACGCGAACCCCCTACTACGCCCCGCACGGCGGCCTGCCGGGGCAACAGGAGCTCCTGTCGGGTCGCGCGGTCTTCACCGAGGCCTATGCGGTGATCCCGCGCGGGGTGATGACCGACATCGTCACCAGCTACCTGCCGTTCTGGGAGAAGACCCGCGCCTGGATCATCGCGCGGCCGCTCTCGGGCTTCGCGGAGACCTTCTCGCAATACATCATGGAGGTGCAGCCGGGCGGCGGCAGCGACCGCCCCGAGCCCGACCTGAACGGCGAGGGCGCGCTCTTCGTGGTCGAGGGCGGGCTGCGGGTCGACATCGACGGGACCCGGCACGACCTCGGGCCGGGCGGCTTCGCCTTCGTTCCGGCGGGCCTGCCGTGGACGGCGCGCAACGAGGGCGACGCGACGGCGCGCTTTCACTGGATCCGCAAGGCCTACCAGCCGGTCGAGGGGCTGGGGTCGCCCGATCCCTTGGTCGCCAACGAGCGCGACATCCCCAACACGCCGATGCCCGACACCGAGGGCCGCTGGACCACGACGCGCTTCTTCGACCACGAGGACATGCGCCTCGACATGCATGTGACCATCGTCAACCTTGACCCCGGCGCCGAGATCCCGTTCATGGAGACCCACGTGATGGAGCACGGGCTCTACGTGCTCGAGGGCAAGGCGGTCTACCGGCTCAACCGAGACTGGGTCGAGGTCGAGGCCGGAGACTTCATGTGGCTGCGCGCCTTCTGCCCGCAGGGCTGCTACGCCGGCGGGCCGGGACGCTTCCGCTACCTGCTCTACAAGGACGTCAACCGCCACGCGGCGCTGCGCATTGGCGCGCGGACCCCGGGATGAGCGGTCGCGTGGTCGTCGCCCAGCCGCTGACCGCGGCGGCCTTCGCGCCCTTCGGCGACGTCATCGCGGCCGCCGGGCCGCCAAGCTTCGCGATCAACGGCGGCATGTGCGACCGATTCCATGATCTCGCCCGGGTCGAGGTCACGGGCGAGGGCGCGCGCCTCGGCGTCAGTCTCGGCGTGGCGCGCCCCTATCCGTTGCCGCTGGAGCTCGGCATGGTCGAGCGGCATCCGCTGGGCAGTCAAGCCTTCGTGCCGATGAGCGCCGATCCGTTCCTCGTCGTGGTTGCGCCCGACGACGGCGGGTCCCCCGGCGCGCCGCTGGCGTTCCTCACCGACGGGACGCAGGGCGTGAACTACCTGCGCGGAGTCTGGCACGGGGTGCTCACGCCGCTGGGACGCACCGGGCGCTTCCTGATCCTAGACCGGGTCGGGCCGGGCGAGAACCTCGAGGAGCACCATTTCGCCGCGCCCTGGACGGTGGTCGCTGCGCCGTGACGGGGCCCGCGCCACCCGATCCGGACGAAGCGGCCCTCGACTTGCCCGTGTCCGGGCTCTCGCGGCGGGGCTTTCTCGCTGGAACATTCCTGACCGGGGCCGGGGTGGCGGCGTTCTACGGGCCGATCGCCGGTGTCGCGCGCCCGCTGCCCCGCCCCGACATCGCCCATGTCTTCGAGCCGGACGTGTTCGAGGCCGGCGTCTTCGAATAGGCGCGCCGGGCGGCCGGAGACGGACACCCCGCCAGGCCCGCCCGCCCACAACGTCACAGGCTCATTAGCGCACAGATATGGCGACGACGCTGAACCCGACCGTCCGGACGCCGCGGGCGGACCGTACGCCGCAGCCTTTTCGGTTCCGTGACGACTCGGCGCTCAGACGTCCTGCCGGGCGATTTCAGTGATCAAGACGCCGCTCGCCGCCTCCGGGCCCATCACCTCCTGGACCGCGGCGCGCAGCGCGGCCTTGAGGTCCTCCATCTTGCGGCCGCTGGTGAAGCTGCCCTCGAAGCCGTCGGCGTTCGCGTGGCGGAACATGGCGTTGAGAAGCCCGTCGCGCAGGCGGGGCTCGATCTCTTCGATCTTCTTCTCGACCTCGGGCCCCTTTACCGCCGCGACGCTGAGTGACAGGACCACCATGGCCGTGACCTTGTCCTCGCTGAAGACCGGCACGACGAAGGGCTTCTTCAGCGGCACGTAGACGAGATCCTCCTTGGCGTGGGCCTTGTCCGGCTTGGGCCGGAACGGATCGTCCGCCTCGGCCGTCTCGCAGGGCTCCGCGCCGTGTGGATCGCACTCCGCGGCGTCGGAGGCATGGGGGTCGGGCCTTAGCGCAAGGCCCGCGCCGACGCCGGCGCCAAGTCCGAGCAGCGCGATCGCGAGCGGTGCGACGAGTTTCATGGCGCCGTCTCCGTCAGTAGGGCATGACGCGGTCGTAGATCTGGTCGCCCCAGCGCGGCTGCTGCGCGGTGGTGAGCTGACCTCGGCCGCCATAGGCGATCCGCGCGCCGGCGATCCGGTCGTAGGGGATCTCGTTGTAGCGCGAGATGTCCTCGGGGCGCACGATGCCGGCGAGCTGCAGGTCGCGCAGCTCGTTGTTGACCCGGATCTCCTGGTCGCCCTGGATCACCAGGTGCCCGTTGGGCAGCACGTTGACCACCGTCGCGGCCACGCGGAGCGTGATCCGTTCCTCGCGGCTGGTGCGCCCGTCGCCGCGGAATCGGGAGTCCGAACCGAACTGGACGTTGGGCGACAGCATGTCGATCTCTTGCGGCACGTAGTTGCCGAGCCCGAAGAAGGTGCCCACTTCGGCCGATTGCTCGCCGCCGCGGGTGCGCTGGGTTGAGTTGCGCATCTCGGCCTCCTCGTCGATCTCGATGACGACGGTGAGGATGTCGCCGAGCCCGCTTGCGCGGCGATCGCCAAGGAGCCCTGTCTTGCCGTTGTTCCAGAGCGATCCCTGCTGATAGGCGTAGCGCGCCGCCTGCGGCGGGGGCACCGAGATCGCCGCGCGCTCCGCCGTGAGGATCGGCCCGGCGTTTTCGTCCGCTGCGCCGATGCTGGTCATCTCAGGAGGCTGGCCGATGCCGCAGGCGCCCAGGACGAGCGCCGCGGCGAGGCCGAGCGCGGCGGCGCGGATGGGATGGGTCATTTTCCTACCTCGATGCTTCCGTCCGGACCGACGCGTCCGGTCACGATCTGGCGCGAAGCCAGGTTCATCACGCGCAGCCGCTCGCCGATGCCGGCGCGGTCGAGCGCGCGCCCCTCGGTGGCGATGGTCAGCGCCCCCTGCGCGAAGCGCATCCGCACCAGCGTGTTGCGCTCGATCACCGCGGGCGGGCCGACCTGGTCGGGCATGATCGGCCGGCCGGTGTAGAGCGTCACGCGGGCCTCGAGTCCGACCAGCGCGTCCATGTCGGTGACGGCGCCGGGCATGGCCTCCTCGAGGACCTGCAGGTCGCCGGGGGCGATTATCGTCTGGGCGCGGATCGGGCGCACCGGCGCGACCGCCTGTCCCGCGGCGAGATCGGCTCCGAGCATGGCGGCGAGCGCGACGATGGCGAGACCGCGCCGCATGGCTCAGCGGATCTGCGTGGTGGCGGCGAGCATCTGGTCGGCGGCGGTGATCACCTTGGCGTTGAGTTCGTAGCCCCGCTGCGCCTCGATCAGGTCGGTGATCTCGCGCACGGCGTCCACCGAGGAGCTCTCGAGGTATCCCTGTCGGAACACCCCGCGCCCATCCTCGCCGGCGTCGCCCACATTGGGCGCGCCGGAAGCTTCGGTCTCGCGGTAAAGATTGGAGCCCAGCGCCTCCAGGCCCTTCTCGTTGGCGAAGGTGGTCAGGGTGAACTGCCCGAGCAGCTGTCCGTCGACCTGGTCGTTGAAATAGGCGTAGACCTCGCCGTCGGGGTTGATGGTCACTTCCCGCGCGTCCTCTGGGATGGTGATCTCCGGCGAGACCGCGAAGCCGTCGGAGCTCACAACCAGGCCGTCGCCGTCGCGCTTGAGCGCGCCGTCGCGGGTGTAGACGATCTCGCCGTTGGGCATGGTGATCTCGAGGTAGCCCTGGCCCTCGATGGCGATGTCGAGCGCGCCGTTGGTCTCGGTCAGCGCGCCCTGCTCGACCAGCATCGACACCGCCGAGGGCCGCACGCCGAGGCCGAGCTGAACGCCGGCGGGAAGCACGGTGCCCTCCGCCGAGGTGATGGCGCCGGGCCGCTCGATCTGCTGGTAGTGCAGGTCGGAGAACTCCGCGCGCCGGGCGTTGTAGGCGGTCGTGCTCATGTTCGCGAGATTGTGCGAGATCACCTCGACCCGGGTGTTCTGGGCCGACATGCCGGTCGCGGCGATGTTGAGTGCGCGCATTCTCTGCTCTCCTGGCTCGTTGCGGACGTCAGACGTTCTGACCGAGGGTCTGGGTCGTCTGGCTGATGCGTTTGTGTTCGTCATCGAGCATGCGCTGGCCGAGTTCATAGGCGCGCTGCACCTCGATCATGCGGGCGATCTCGGCGATGGCGTTGACGTTGGACTGTTCCAGGTAGCCCTGCGCGACTCGCGGCCGCTCGACCGGGACGGTCTCGCCCTCGGCACGGAAAAGCACGCCGGCCTCGCGGAAGAGGGTGGTCTCGTCCTCAACGGTCACCAGGCCCACAAGCGCGATCGGATCGCCGTCGCCCGACAGCGTGCCGTCGGCCGAGAGGCCGATGTTCTCCACCTCGAATGGTATAGCGATCGGCCCGCCGCCCTCGTCGAGCAGCGCGTAGCCGTCCATGTTGACGATCTCGCCGTCGGCGTTGCGGGTGAAGGCGCCGGCGCGGGTCAGCCGCTCGCCCATCGGGGTCATCACGCGGAAGAAGCCGTCGCCCTCGATGGCCATGTCGAGGGCGCCGCCGGTCGACACGAGCGCGCCCTGGAGTCCATCGGTGAAGCGCCCGCGGGCGCCGGTCATCGCCACGCCGCCGCCCTCGGTCGGCAGGGCCGCGACGATCTCTGAGAAGACGACGCCTTCGCGCCGGTAGCCGGTCGTGTTGAGGTTGGCGATGTTGTTCGCCACGGCCTGGAGCTCCTTCTCGAGCCCGGTCTGGCGCGACAGCGCCACATAGCCTGCAAGGTCCATCGCTCCCTCCGCCGTTCTGGCGCAACCGCGCCGCAGGGGCGCGTCGATGGGCGGACCATGGACCGGCCATGGTAAAGATTCGGTCAAGGGCTTGATCGGCCTTGATTTGCGCGTCGGGGCGGCCTCGCGTCGGATCGGATGAGAGCGTGATGAGCGCGCTGCGCGCCGGACGGTTGGACGCCCGGCTCCGGCGCTCCGGATCAGCGGCCGCGGGTGCGCGTTCGTTCGTGGAGGCGCGCGGTGATGCGGCTCGCGGTCCTTTCGCAGGCGAAAGGGAAAACTGCGTGCACGACGGCCGCCATTGCGGCGAGCGTCAGCAGGCCCGCGAAACCGAAGGCGAAGCGCATGTGCTCGAGATAGGTCTCGTCCACCGCCGCGGGGTGGGTGGTGAAGAGCCGGGTCACGGTGTTCATCGGATGTCCTCCTGGGGGCGCTGTGCAGGGCAAAATGTGCGCCAGATCTCGCGCAAATGCGTCCCAAATCTCGCATATTCTGACTGGACTTTCGAATTATATCCCGCAAAAGTGTGAGTATGTGGGAACTGGATTCAATCGACCGGAAGATCCTGAACGCGCTCCAGCAGGACGCTGGCGGTTCGCTCGATGCGCTCTCTGACGAAGTCGGGCTGTCGCGCAACGCGGTCTGGCGTCGTGTGCGTCGGCTAGAGGCGGGGGGCGTGATCCTCGGACGGGTGGCGCTGGTGAACCCGCAGGCAGTGGGCCTCGGCCTGACGGTGTTCATCTCGGTCCGCACGGACCGCCACGACGCGGATTGGGCGGAGGGTTTCGCGCGGGCGACGCGCGGCATCGACGAGATCCTCGGCGTATATCGGGTGTCGGGCGAGCAAGACTACCTTATCCGGGCCCGTGTCGCGGACGTGGCCGCCTACGACCGACTCTACAAGCGTCTAATCGAACGCATCGACCTCAAAGACGTGTCCGCGAGCTTCGTGATGGAAGCGATCAAGGAGACGACGCGGCTCCCGGTGACCTGAAGTGCGTGCGCGCCGACCGCCCTGACGAACGCTTGATCGGACGAGATGCCGTTGGTCCGTGTGCCTGTGTTCGCCGTGGCGCAATATGAGAAGACAATGGTCGTCCCTGGGTCTAATTTCCGCCCGTGGCCGATTACGAATCGGCCAGAAATCTCTGGGGAGTATCACCGAATGAAGACACTTATCATCACTGCCGCAGTTCTGGGCCTGTCGGCTCCCGCCTTCGCTCAGGGTGCCGCCGAGCTCGCCTGCGCGGACTACGCGGCCATGGACAACGCCGGGAAGATGGCGATCGTCGCGGAACTGGAGTCGATGAACGCCGAGATGGACACACAACTCACCAACGCCGAGATCCAGGACACGCTGGCCTCGCGCTGCGGCGAGGAGCCGGAGCTCATGATCGTCGAGATTTTCAAGGCCGAGTGATCGGCAAGGACCATTGCGAAGGGCGTCCGCGCCCTTCGCGCGTCCGCGCAGACTGAGCGCGCAGCCTTTTTGCGGCGCTCAGTTCCCGATCACCATGGGAATGATCTGGTCCTGGAAGAACCGCACCAGCGTCGCTCCGGAAAAGCTCATCGTCGCCCAGAACACGACCAGGATCGCGCCGAGCTTCGGCACGAAAGTCAGCGTCATCTCCTGAACCGAGGTCAGCGCCTGCAGGAGACCGATGCCGAGCCCGACGATCAGCGCCACCGCCAGGATCGGCGTGGAGATGATCAGCGCCGTCCATAGGCCCTGGCGCAGGATGTCGAGGACCTCGGCTTCGGTCATCGGATTCAGACCGGCATGCGCAGGATTTCCTGATAGGCCTCGACCACCTTGTCGCGGACCGCGACCGCGGTCTGCACCGCAAGCTCAGTCGCGGCCAGCGCCTCGACCACCGCCTGCGGATCGGCGCGCCCGACGAGCCCGGCCTTCACGGTCTCCTCGCTGGCGCGCATCGTCTCCATGAAGTCCGCGGCCGCCGCCTGGAACGCCTGCGCAGGCCCGCGCTCGATCGTCTCGGCCGCCGGCTTCGCGACCGTCTGGGTCTGGAAATAGAGCTGGGACGCCAGCGTCGATTTTATGTCCATTTCGTCTTGCCGCCTTTCTAGCGCCGCAACAGGTCGAGGAGGGAACTGGCCATCTGTCGGGCCTGGTCGAACATCTTCAGATTGGCCTCGTAGGACCGGTTCGCCTCGCGCGAGTCCGCGATCTCGGTGAGCATGTTGACGTTGGAGCCCTCGAAGAAGCCGTCCTCGCCGGCCAATGGATGAGAGGGCTCATAGATCTGCGCCAACTCGCTGCGGTCGAGCCGGACCGGTCCGGTGCGGACCGCTCGCGGATCGGCGCTCTGGAAAGTCTCCTCGAAGGACACCGTCTTGCGCCGGTAGCCGGGCGTGTCGGCGTTGGCGATGTTCTCCGCCGTCAGCCTCAGCCGGGTCGTCTGGGCGCGCATTCCGCTCGCCGAAGCGGCCATGGTCTTCATCATCTCGTCCATCGGGTTCTCCGGATTACTTGCGGCCCAGGCTCGCGCGCAGAACGTCCAGAGATTTCTGGTAGACCCCGATCGCGAGGTCATGCCGCTGGCGTATCTCGGCGGCGCGCACCATCTGATCCTCCAGCGAGACCGAGTTGCCGTTCGGCGTCTCCGCACCGGGAAGAACCGTTTCCCGCACCTCGAAGCCGCGCGACGTGTCTCCGAAGGCCAGGTGTCCGGGTCGGGTCGTCCGCGCCTCGAAGGCGGGAACGGTGCGCGCGAAGTTCTCGGCGAACCCCCCGACGTCGCGAGCGCGGTAGCCCGGCGTGTCGGCGTTCGCGATGTTCTCCGCGATCACCGTCTGGCGGGCGGTCGAGTGCGAGGCCAGTCCGCTGGCGAGGCGCAGCACGGCGATATCGAGGTCCATCGCGGGTTCTCCCGGGGCGTTCGTCGTCAACCGGGGATTAATCCTCGATGGTTGACAAAGGGTAAGCGCATCCCGCGTCTGGCCGAGGACACGCATGCTGACCGACTTCGCCGCCCTTGAGGCGGAGCTCTCGCGGATCGCCAACCACCGCCGCATTGGCCGGGTGGCTGCGGTCGGCGGGGCGTCGCTCGAGATCGCCGGCCTCACCCATCACGCCCGGATCGGCGACCAGGTGTCGATCCGACTCCGGCGTGGCGAGGCGCTCGGCGGCGAGATCGTGGCGATCTCCGAGCGCCACGCCCGGGCCATGACCTACGCCTCCGGCGACGGGGTCGCGGTGGGCGATGCGGTGACGTTGCTCGGGCCGGCGGACGCCCATCCGGCCGAGGCATGGGTCGGGCGCATCGTCGACGCCTTCGGCGCGCCGCTCGATGGGAGGCCGCTCGCGCCCGGCGCGGCGACCGCGACGCTGCGCCGGGCGCCGCCGCCGCCCGCCACCCGCAAGGGGCTCGGCCGGCGCCTCGCCACAGGACTTCGCGTCTTCGATACCGCGCTTCCCGTCGCGCGCGGCCAGCGCATCGGGGTGTTCGCGGGCTCGGGCGTCGGCAAGTCGTCGCTGCTCGGCGATCTCGCGCGCGGCATCGAGGCCGACATCGTGGTCTATGCGCTGATCGGCGAGCGCGGCCGGGAGCTGCGCGACTTCGTCGACAACGTGCTGGGCCCCGAGGGCATGGCTCGCGCCGTCGTTGTCGCCGCCACGTCCGACCAGGCGCCGCTGATTAAGCGGCGCGCCGCCTGGATGGCGATGGCGGCCGCGGAGGTATTCCGCGACGAGGGGCGGCACGTGCTGTTGATGTTCGACTCGCTCACACGCTTCGCAGAGGCCCACCGCGAGATCGCGCTGACGGCGGGCGAATTGGCGTCGCTGCGCGGCTTCCCGCCGTCGACCGCCAACCTGATCGCAGCCCTGTGCGAGCGCGCCGGCCCAGGACCTTTCGGCAAGGGAGACATCACCGGGGTCTTCTCGGTGCTCGTCGCAGGGTCCGACATGGAGGAGCCAGTCGCCGACATCACCCGCGGCGTGCTCGACGGCCATGTGGTGCTAGACCGCGGCATCGCCGAGCGCGGCCGATTTCCGGCCATCGACGTCCGGCGCAGCGTCTCGCGCAGCCTGCCCGGCGTAGCGAGCGAAGCGGAGAACGCCCTGCTCGCGCGCGTGCGGCGCGTCCTCACCGCCTACGAGAACGCGGCGCTGATGATCCAGACCGGTCTCTATGTCGCGGGCAGCGATCCGGCCATCGACGAGGCGATCGCGATCTGGCCGGCGCTCGACGCCCTGTTCGCCGAGCGCGCGCCCGACGGAGTGGCGGCGAGCTTCGCGCGTCTGGCCGAGGCGCTCGGCGCGCCGGCGCCCGAACCGCCGCGGCCAAAGCTCAGGCGTCCTGGGGCAGCGGCGCGCGGATGACCGCCCGTTGGGGACCGCGCCACTGGCGGGCGGGGCTCCTGGCCCGTAGACAGGGGCATCGGGCGAGCGTCGCGCCCCGCGCAGCTGGCCCACCCCGCACCCGATGACCCTTGAGACCGCCCGTCCCGACCTGGCCAGCACCGCGCCGCGCTTCGGCGTGTTCGTGGCGCTCATGTCGAGCCTGATGGCGCTGACGGCGCTTTCGATCGACATCATGCTGCCCGCATTTCCCGATTTCGAGGCGGGCTTCCAGCTGACCGATCCCAACGCGCCGCAGCTCGTCGTCACCTTCTACCTCGTGGGATTCGCGCTCGGACAGACCGTGGTCGGCCCACTCTCCGACCGGTTCGGGCGGCGGCCGACGCTGCTCGCGGGGCTCGCGGTCTACGCCCTGGCGACCCTCGCCTGCCTCTTCGCGCCGAGCTTCGGGGCCTTGCTCGCCGCGCGGCTGGTGCAGGGGGCGGCGAACGCTGCGCCGCGGGTGGTCGCGATCGCGGTCGTGCGCGACATCTACGCAGGGCGGCGCATGGCGGAGGTGATGTCCTTCATCGTGATCGTCTTCACGGTCGCGCCGATCCTCGCGCCGCTGATCGGTTCGGGCCTAATTCTGCTGGGCGGCTGGCGCTGGATCTTCGGGTTCCTGGCGCTCGTGAGCCTTGCGATCGCAGCCGCCATCGCCGCGGTCCTGCCCGAGACCCGGCCGCGAGGCGCGCGCGAGGGCTTTTCGATCCGGTGGGTTGGACGGGCTTACGCCACAACGCTGTCGACGCCCCAGACGCTCGGCTACACGCTGGCGACGGGTTGCGTCCTTGGGGCCGTCATGGGCTATGTGAACGCTTCCCAGCAGATCTTCGAGGAGGTTTACGGGGTCGGCCAGTGGTTTCCGGTCCTGTTCGGGGTGGTCGCGCTGGCGCTGGCGCTCGCGGCCTTCATCAACATCCGGCTTGTGATGGCGCTGGGCATGCGCCGCATCTCGCACGTGGCGTTGATCGGGATGATCCTTGTGGCGTCCGCCCACCTGGGGCTTTCCCTCGCGTTCGGCCCGCCAGCGCTCCCGCTCTTCATCGGATTGCTGTCGGTGGCGATGTTCTTTTTCGGGCTGCTGATGCCGAATTTCAACGCGATCGCGATGGAGCCGATGGGCGAAATCGCGGGCACCGCCTCATCCTTCGTCGGGGCCGTTACGACCGCCATGGCCGCCGTTCTCGGCTGGGCGGTCGGCCAGAGTTTCGATGGCTCCGTTGCGCCGGTTCTCGCAGGCTACGCCGGATTCGGGCTGGCGGCCTTCGCGCTCGTGGCCATCACCGAGCGCGGCCGGCTCTTCGGCGCAGGCAGCGCCTGACGCCAGTGTCAGCCCGATGCGCCCGGCCCCGCCAGCCTGTCCATCTCGCCGGCGAGCCGTATGTCGAGCGCGCTGAGCCCGCCGGCGTCGTGGGTCGTCAGCGTTACTTCCACGGTGCGGTACACATTCGACCATTCCGGGTGATGGTTCATCTTCTCGGCCACCATCGCCGCCCGCGTCATGAACCCGAAGGCCTCGATGAAGTTCTGGAAACGGTAGCGCTTGAAGAGGACGTCCCGCTCCGCCCGCGTCTCCCATCCAGCGTTTGTCAGGCCGGGGATGTGCTCCGCACGCTCCGCGTCGGTCAGCAGTTCAGCCATGGCTTGTGTCTCCCGTTTGCACCCGGTCGTTCAGCCTGTGTCTCGGCTTGCGGGCATGAGTTCATCATCGAGTTCCGTCCCTCGACGCCGCGCAGGGCGCTCCGACACCCGGCTCCAGTAGTCCCGAAACGCCGGTCGATCCTCGATCGAGCCAAACTGGAGCCCGAAGCCGATCTGCGACCCCAGATACACGTCGACGGCCGTGAACCGATCGCCTGCGATGTAGGTCCCGCCCGACACCGCCGCCTCGAGCGTGTCCATCATCCGGTCGAAAGGCGCGTAGCCGACCATTCCGGCGCGGTCCTGCGCAACCTCGAAGCCGAGCGAGCGGTTGACGATCGCCGCCTCGAGCGGGCCCGACGCGAAGAAAAGCCAGCGGTAGTAGTCGGCCCTCTCTCCCGGCGGCGGCGCCAACGCGGCGTCCGGGAACGTGTCGGCGAGATAGGCGCAGATCGCGGCGCACTCGCTTATGATCGCCGGGCCATGGCGCAGCGTCGGGACCTTCCCCATCGGGTTGATTGCGAGATAGGACGGCGACTTCATCGGGGGGCCGTACTCGATGACCTCCGTCCGATAGGGCGCGCCGACCTCCTCGAGCATCCAGCGCACGATCCGGCCCCGCGACATCGGGTTGGTGTAGAACACGAGTTCGTCGGGCATCCGTGCCTCCCTGCGGTCGCGCGCAAACGAACAGAGCCTGCCACGATTCGCAAGTCGCGCGGCCGCAACTCAGTCCTGCTCCGCCAAGTCGTCCGCCGGGATCTTCCGGAACGGGCCGTAGGCGGTCAGAACCTCGATCTCGTCGCCCATGTGGCGGGTCTCCTCCTCGAGATATTGCGCGACGGCGCGGGCGAAGCCTGGATCGGCGATCCAGTGCAGCGAATGGATCTCCACCGGCAGGTAGCCGCGCGCGAGCTTGTGAGCGCCCTGAGCGCCGGCTTCGACCCGCGCGAGCCCGCGGGCGATCGCCGCATCGATGGCCTGGTAGTAGCAGAGCTCGAAGTGCAGCCAGGGGTGATCCTCGACGCATCCCCAGTAGCGCCCGTAGAGCGCGTCACGGCCGATGAAGTTGAGCGCGCCGGCCACCCAGCGTCCCGAGCGGCGGGCCATCACGAGGAGCATGTCATCGCGCAGATGGGCCTGCGCCTCGTCGAAGAAGCGGCGGGTGAGGTAGGGCGTGCCCCACTTCCGCGCTCCCGTGTCCTGGTAGAAGCGCCAGAAGGCGTCCCAGTGTTCGGGCTCGATGTCGGCCCCGGTCAGCGCCAAGATCTCTCCGCCGAAGCTCTGCGCTCGGGCGCGCTCCTTGCGGATCGCCTTGCGCTTGCGTGAGGACAGGTCGGCGAGAAAGGCGTCGAAGTCGCCGTAGCCGCGGTTCTCCCAGTGGAACTGCTGCGTCGTGCGCGCCATCAGCCCCGCCGAGACGCCCCAATCGCGCTCCTCGCGCGTGCAGAAATTGATGTGCACCGAAGACACGCGGTTCTGTTCTGCGAGACGAATCGCCCCCGCGACGAGCGCCGCCCGGCCGCTCTCCTCGAAGCCGGGCCGGGTCAGCAGCCGTCGCCCGGTCGCCGGGGTGAACGGAACCGCCGCCAGAAGCTTGGGGTAATAACGTCCGCCGGCGCGTTCGAAGGCGTGCGCCCAGCTGTGATCGAAGATGTATTCGCCCTGACTGTGGCTCTTGGCGTAGAGCGGCATCACCGCGATGATCTGTCCGCCCTCGCGCGCAACGAGATGGCGAGGCCGCCAACCGGAGCCTGCGCCTACTGATCGCGACGCTTCAAGCGCTGATAGAAACCTGTGGGTCGTGAAGGGGTCTGGTCGGCGGCCCCGCGCCGGGTGCCGCGCAGGCGTCCCAGTCCTCGGCTGCGATCTCGTCGAGCCCGCCGAGCACGATGATCTCGATCCGCTCGCCGCCGTCCATCGCCTGTCCCCGCTGATTTAACGCCTCAAGATGGCGGCGAACGGCGCGCAGTCAATGCGGGGTCGCCGCAGGGCGCCGCACCAGCGGCAGCGCCGCCGCGACCAGCTGCGCCGCAAGACCCGGCAGCGCCTCCGGCCGGGCCAGCCCGGCCAGCCACGCCGCCGGCGACTGTCCCACGAGCAGCGCGGCGAGGACGGCCTCGCCGGCGAGCAGGCATCCGAGCGCGACGGCCGCCATTGTCGCGCGCGGCCTAGCGGCCGTCGCGACACGCTGGCGTCGCAGGATCACCCCGCAGGCGACCCAGGCGATCGCTAGCATCAGCGGCAGTTCCAGCGCCAGCGCGCGCCCCTCGCCGAGCGCCGGAGCGACGAGGAGCACCCGCACCGCGCCGAGGACCGTGCCGGCGGACAGTAGGGCCAGCGCATAGAGCGCCCCGGCGCCAAGCGCGCGTGTCACGGCGCGCTTGGCCGCGGCCGGTACCCCTCGAATGTCACGTTGTCCGCGCGCGTGCGCGCGGCTTCTTCTTCGCGGGGGGTCCGCACGGTCCAGCAGAGAACCGGGGCGCCGCGCGCGCGCAGGTCAGCGAGCGCGGGATTGTCGAGTTCGCGGTGGTTGTGGGACACGAAGGCTGCGCCCACGCGGTCATAATCGGCCATTCCGGCGAGTTCGGCCCGCCGGTAGTCGGGCAACGGCCAACTGGGCCCGACGAAGTCGCATGTGGTCAGGCCGCGCGGGCGATCGGGGGCCATGCGCGCCAGATGCGCCACGACGTGAGGATTGAACGACATCAGCGCCACCGGTCCGTCGTAGTCCGCCAGCGACTCCGCCACGTCGGCCTCGAGCACGCCGTCGGTCTCGGCCAGAGCATCGTCGGGATCCTTCAGCTCCACGAGGAGCGGGGCACGCCCGGCGACGAGGGCGAGGATCTCGCGCAGGGTCGGAATGGTCTCGCCGCCGTCGCGCAGGTTGATCGAGCCGAGCGCCGCCGCGTCCAGAGCGTCGACGCGGCCGGCCTGGCCGGTCAGCCGCTTGAGCGTGGGGTCGTGAAAGACCATCGCCACGCCATTGCCAGAGCGCTGCACGTCGATCTCGATGCCGTATCCGGCGAGGACCGCCGCCCGCACCGAGGCGCGGCTGTTCTCGACCACGCCACTGCCGCGATGATGCAGGCCGCGATGGGCGATCGGAGCCTGAAGGAACGCCTCGGGCAGCTCAGGCGATCTCAAAGACGCCCTCGATCTCGACCGCAACTCCGAGCGGCAGAGAGACGCAGCCCACCGCTGCGCGGGCGTGCCGGCCTGCGTCCCCGAAGATCTCCACGAAGAGATCGGAGGCGCCGTTGATCACCTGCGGGTGTTCGGTGAAGTCGGGCGTTGCGTTGACGAAGCCGTTCAGCTTGACCACCCGCCGCACCCGGTCGAGGTCGCCGCCGCAGGCCTCGCGCAGGTTTGCGATCAGTGAGAGCGCGCAGAGGCGCGCAGCGTTGCGACCCTCGGCGACGGTGGTGTCGGCACCAAGCTTGCCGACGACGAAGCCGCCGGAATCGCGGCTCACCTGACCGGAGACGAACACCAGTTGGCCGCTGAGGGCATAGGGCACGTAGTTCGCCCCGGGGGCAGGCGCGTCGGGGAGGACGATGCCGAGCTCTGACAGTCGCGCGTCGATCCGGGAGGACATAAATTGGCTCCGTTCCAATGAGGGCTTTTTCACGCTAGCCGCGAATGCTACGCCGCGACAGAGATATTTCGCCGGTTCCCGAAGGTCGGGTCAGGCGGCGCGCCATGGCCGCCGGCGCGGCCGATCGGCCTGGTTGACGCGCCCGTTCGGAGGCAAGATTGGCCGGAAGACTCACCATCGTCTTTGTCATCGCCGCGATCGGGCTGAGCGGCTGCGCGGCTGCGCCGGACCCCTCGAGCCTCGATCACGACCCCTATGAAGGGCTGAACCGCCAGGTCCACACGTTGAACAAGACCGTGGACAGCGCCCTGTTCGGCGGCACCGCGCGGGTGTGGGGGACGATCATGCCGCCGCCAGTGCGGACCGGATTGGGCAACCTGAACGACCACTGGAGCCTGCCTGGCGAGACGATCCAGTACGCGCTCCAGGGCAAGGGCGACTTGGTGGCTCGCAACGCAACGCGGTTTGCGGTCAACTCCACCTTCGGGCTTCTAGGGCTGCTCGATCCCGCAATCGAGATGGGGCTGCCCTATGACGAGACGAACTTCGACGAGACCTTCTTTGTCTGGGGCATTCCCGAAGGCGCCTATATCGAGGCGCCTTTGGGCGGTCCCGGCACGCAGCGCGACTGGACCGGCTGGGCGCTCGACATCCTCGCCGACCCGATGTTCTACATCGCTCCGGTCGCGGTCGGAAACGCGCTGGTGGGCGTCGCCGCCCTCGACATCGTCAACGACCGCTATGAGCTCGACCCGGTTCTGGAGGAGTTGCTCTATACCTCCCAGGACAGCTACACAGCACAGCGGATCACCTACCTGCAGAACATGCGCGCGCGTCTGCAGGGCGGGGCGAACCTGGAGGATCTGGAGGACGTCTATGCGGATTTCTGAGATCGATGGTTGCCAGCCGCGGGCGCAGCGACGCGCGGTGCTGTTCGGCCTCGGCGCGGTCGTCCTCGCGGCCGCGGCACCCCGGCCAGCGCGGGCCAGCGCCGAGAGCCAGGCGGCCGCGCTGGTCCAGCAACTGGCCGGCGAGCTGACCGGTCTCGTCAATTCCGGCGGCGGAGCGGGGCAGGTCACCGCCGGCTTCGAACGGATCCTCGCGCGATACGGCGACATCCCGGCGGTGGCGGCGGCGGCTCTTGGACCGCCCTGGCGCGCCGCCTCGGACGCCCAGAAGCGCAGCTATGTAGCAGCGTTCCAGTCCTACCTCGCGCGCAAGTACGGTCGGCAATTCAACGAGTACCGCAACGCCACCGTGAGCGTCTCGGGCGCGCGCGACGCCGGAAAGGCCGGCGTGCTGGTCAACACGGTCGTTCGCATTCCGGGCCGCGATCCGATCGCCGTCGACTGGCAGGTGAGCGCACGAAGCGGCCAGCCGCGCGTGGTCAACCTCGTGATCGAGGGGGTCTCGATGCTCGCCAACGAGCGGGCCGAGATCGGAGCCATGCTCGAGGCCCAGGGCGGCAGCATCGATCGGCTGACCGCTCAGCTCGCGAACCGATCCTGAGCCGGATCAGGCGCGTCGCTCCGGCGGCAGGAACGTCACGAGAAGGCCTGCAAAGGGCAGGACGGCGCAGAGGCGGAACACAAACTCGATCCCGCGCCAGTCCGCCAGCGCGCCGAGCGCCGCCGCGCCGATGCCGGCCACCCCGAAGGCGAAACCGAAGAAGAGCCCGGAGACCAGTCCAACCCGCCCGGGGATAAGGTCCTGCGCATAGACGATGATCGCCGAGAAGGCGCTCGCGATCACCACGCCGATCACCACGGTCAGCGCCGCAGTCCAGGCGAGGCCCGCATAGGGCAGCATCAGCGTAAACGGTAGCGCCCCGAGGATCGACACCTGGATCACCGCCCTGCGCCCGATGCGGTCGCCGATCGGCCCGCCGATCAGCGTGCCGGCCGCAATCGCCCCGAGGAACAGAAACAGGAAGAGCTGGGAGTCCCGCACGCTGACGCCGAAACGCTCGATCAGATAGAAGGTGTAGAAGCTCGTGAGGCAGGTGATGTAGAGATATTTCGAGAAGACCAGTGCCGCCAGAACGAGGAGCGCCCGCCGGGCTCTTGGGGGAACCGCGCCGGCCACGCCCCCGACCTCTCCGCGCGGCCGGCGCAGATGCTGGCTCCGAGCCCAGTCGCCCACCCGCCAGAGCACGATCATGCCCAACAGCGCCAACGCCGAGAACCACGCCACGCTCGGCTGGCCAAGCGGCAACACCACGTAGGCGGCCAGAAGGGGGCCGATCGCTGTTCCGGCGTTGCCGCCGACCTGGAAGACCGATTGCGCCATGCCGTAGCGTCCGCCGGAGGCGGCGCGGGCCAGCCGCGAGGCGTCGGGATGGAAGATCGACGAGCCGAGCCCGACAAGAACGGCCGCGAAGACCAGCATCGCGTAGCTTTCCGCCGACGCCAGCATGAGGAGCCCGGCGAGGCTCAGCCCCATCCCGGTCGAGAGCAGGCGGAAGCGCGGGCGACGGTCGGTGCTCAGGCCGATCACGGGCTGAAGGACCGAGGCCACCGTCTGGAACGCGAAGTGGAGAAAGCCGATCTGGGTGAAGCTCAGCGCGTAGTTGCGCTGAAGGACCGGATAGAGCGCCGGCAGGAGCGACTGGATCGTGTCGTTGAGAAGATGACAGACGCTGAGCGCCCCGAGCACGGCGAAGACCGTGGCCTCAGGCGGGGCGGCGGGCGGGCCGCCTTCGTCCACTGGATCGACGCGGCTCACGCTGACCCGAGCGCGTCGCGCAGCCGGGCGAGAAGCGTTTCGCGCGCGGCCGCGTCCGGGGCACTCTCGAGCGATCGTTCCAGATCAAGGGTGAAACGCGCGAAGCCCTCCTGCCAGTCCTCCGCAAGCTCGGCGGGATCGATCCGTTCGATCGCCCGCCCCTTGGACGCCGGCGCGCCCGCGGTCAGGTCGAAGCGTTCGTCGAAATCGGGAAGCACGATGCGGTCGGCCGGCAGCCCGGCCTCGACAAGAAGCTGGGCGAGGCGCGATCGCGCGGCGTCTTCGCCGTGGTTGAGAAAGACCGCCCCGGCGATCGGCCGGCGGTCGAGGATCCAGCGTAACAGTTCGCTCTGATCGGCGTGGGCGGAGTAGTTGCCTATGCTGCGGACCGCAGCCCGGATCCGGTACTCCTTGCCGTGCAGGAAAACCGCGTCGGCGCCGCTCTGGATATGGGCCCCGGTCGTGCCTGGTGACTGGTATCCGACGAATAGCACCGTCGCTTCCTTGCGCCAGATGTTGTTCTTGAGGTGATGCACCACCCGGCCGGCCTCGGCCATGCCGCTTGCGGAGATGATGATCGCGCCACCGGTGATCCGGTTGATCGCGATGCTTTCCTCGACGTCCTCGACGATCCGGAAGCGCGGGTCGCGGAAGAGCCGGCGCTCGGGGATGTCGACGTCCTCCAGCGTGTCGGCGTACTTGATGAACACGTCGGTCACCTTGCTCGCGAGCGGACTGTCGAGGAAAACCGTGGTCTCCGGTATCTCGCGGCGCGACAGCAGCACGCCGATGTCGTGCAGGAGTTCCTGGGTCCGCTCGACTGCGAAACAGGGAATGACGATGTTGCCGCCGCGCCGCAGTCCCGCGACCAGCTCGGCCTGAAGCGCCGCGCGGCGGCCCTCGAGCGTGTAGTCGGGGCGCTCGCGGTCGCCGTATGTGCTCTCGCAGACCACGTAATCGTAGCCCTGCTCGGCGACGGGTTCCTCGTGGAAGGCCTTCTCGTCCGGGCCAAGGTCGCCAGAGAAGATCAGTCGCATGGTCCGGCTGGTGGCGCCGTCCGGATACTTCAGCTCGATCGACGCCGAGCCGAGGATGTGGCCGGCGTTCCAGTAACGCACGCCGAGTCCGGGCGCGGGCTCGAACCATTCGCCATAGCGCGCCTCCTCGAGCCGCCGAAGCGCCTCTTCTGCGTGTTCCATTGTGAAGAGCGGCGGGGCGACCGGCTGTCCGCGCCGCTGCTGCCGCCTGTTGTCGCGCTCGGTTTCGGACTCCTGGATGCGGGCGCTGTCCCGCATCATGAACTCCAAGAGATCGGCCGTGGGTCGGGTCGCATAGATCGACCCTGCAAAGCCGTCACGTATCAGCTTGGGAAGAAGGCCTGCATGGTCGGTGTGAGCGTGGGTGAGCAGCACGAAGTCGACCGTCCGCGGGTCGAACGGAAACGGCTCCGAGTTGAGCCTGCGCACCGACGGATTACCCTGAAAGAGACCGCAGTCGACGAGCGCGCGCGTGATCCCGGTGTCGACGAGCGTGCAGGAGCCTGTCACGGTTCCGGCGGCTCCGAAGAACGACAGTGTGCTCATCGCTTGTCTCTCCTCGCGGCCGGCGCGTTGCACAGCATCATGCGCGCCAAGACCCGCCTCGGCAATCGGTGCGGCCAAGCTGATCCTCAGTGGACTCCAACCGGCGCATGCTTCGCCTTGCGCTCGGGCTCGACATGGATCGTGATCGCTAGCTCGCCCCGCGCCTCCGCCCGGAGCGCGGCCTCGATCCGATCGCAGATGTCGTGCGCCGCGTCGACGCTCATCCCGCCCGGAACGACAAGGTGGAACTCGATGAAGGTCACTGGTCCCGCAAGCCGGGTCCGCAGATCGTGCGCTTCGAGCGCGCCTCCGCGCTCGGCCTCGATGATCTCGCGGATGCGCGTCCGCTCTTCCTCGGGCGGCGCCGCGTCCATCAACCCTCCGGCCGCTTCGCGCACCAGCCCAAAGCCCACGCGGAGGATGTTGATCGCGACGATCGCGGCGAGCGCCGGATCGACCCAGCGCCAGCCGGTCGCCACCGCGAGCCCAAGGCCGACCAGCACCCCGGCGGAGGTCCATACATCGGTCATGATGTGGCGCGCGTCGGCGGTCAGCGCCGGCGAGCGCCAGTCGCGACCGAGTCCGAAGCAGATACCGCGCCCAGACAAGGTTGATCGCCGTGGCGGCTGCGTTGATCGCGACGCCCACGGCTGGCGCGTCCAGCGCGCGGGGCGCCAGAAACGCTGCATGGCTCTCGCGCAGGATCGAGAGCGCCGCCAGAACGATCAGCACGCCCTCGAACACGGCGGCGAAGTATTCCGCCTTGTCGTGGCCATAGGGATGGTCGACGTCCGCCGGCCGCCGGGCCACGCGGATCGCAATCAGCCCCGCTGCCGCCGCGGCGACGTTGACGATGCTCTCCAGCGCGTCCGAGAGCAGCGCCACCGAGCCGGTGATCCGCCAAGCCGCCAGCTTGAGCGCGAGAACGAGCACGCCGACGGCGACGCTGGCGAGCGCCGCCTTTTCGGTGCGATCGAGGGTTCGGCTCAGGGCCGTGGGCTCAACTCAGCCACTTCGGGTAGTCCGAGACCAGAAGATGCCATGGGTCCGCGTCCTCCTCGATCTCGGAGAAGCGGCCGATCTCCTCGGTGAAGATGTTGTCGGTCAGGTCATTGTTGACCGTCGAGACCTCGCCTATCAGCACGTCACCATCCTCGGCCCAGAAGGCGTGCCAGTTGCCGGGCATGAGCGTCACGCTCTCGCCTGGATAGAGGCGCAGCACCTCGCCCGCCTTCTGCCGGCGCAGTACGCCGTCGGTGGCGACCTCCACGTCGGTCGCGCGGTCGACGTTCCCATCGCCGTCGGAGTTGAAGAGTTCTAGCGCAAGCACGCCGCCGCCCCGGTTGATGATGTCCTCCGCCTTCACGATGTGGCGGTGCATCGGCGAGATCTGCTGGTCGCGCGAGATCATGATCTTCTCGGCGTAGCACATGCCCCCGCCGCGCCTAAGATCGGCTTCCGAGCCGTTTCGCACCGTGAACAGGAAGAGACCCAAGGCGTCGAAGTCGCCCTTGCCGTAATCGGTGATGTCCCAGCCGAGTCGGGCGTCGACGATCCCCGCGGGCCGCCGCGCGCGCATCTCGTCGGGCGACCAGTAGGCGAACGGCGGCAGGATGAAGCCGAACGAGCGGATGAAGTCGTCCGCCGCGCGCATGATTTCGTTGACCTCTGAGCGTTTCATGCCGTCTCCCTCATTTCCCGTAGACGTATTCTGGCAACCACAGCGCGATGCCGGGGAACATCATGACGATCGCCAGCGCGAGCGCCATCACGAACACGAAGGGCACGATGGACTTGTAGATGTCCCAGATCGTGATCTCCGGCGGGGCCATGGCGCGCATCAGGAAGAGGTTATAGCCAAACGGCGGCGTCATGTAGGCGATCTGGCAGGTGATCGTGTAGAGGATCCCGTACCAGATCAGGTCGAACCCGAGCGCGCCGACCAGTGGCACGTAGAGCGGCGCCACGATCACAAGCATCGCCGTGTCGTCGAGGAAGGTGCCCATCACGAGGAACGAAAGCTGCATCAGGATAAGGATCAGCCACGGGCTAAGGTGGAGCTGGCCGACGAACAGGTTCTCGATCGCGCGCACCGCTCCGAGACCGTCGAAAACCGCGCCGAAGGCGAGCGCGGCCAGGATGATCCACATGAACATGCACGAGACGGCCAGCGTCGAGCGCACCGAGTTCTCGAACACCTCCCGGCTCATCCGGCCCTTGATCACCGCGGCCATGAAGGCGGTGATCGCCCCGATCGCCGAACTCTCCACCAGGCTGGTCCAGCCGTTGATGAACGGGACCATCATCGCGAAGAAGATCAACAGCGGCAGGCAGTCCCGCGCTGAGAAGGCGGAGCTTCTCGCCCATCGGCACGGCCCGTTCGCCCGGCGGCAGGGCCGGCCCGAGCTGAGGCTGAAGCCGGCAGCGAATTGCGATGTAGAGGATGAAGAGCCCGGCCATCAGCAGTCCAGGAAACACGCCCGCGAGCCACAGCTGACCCACCGGCTGGCGCGCGATCATCGCGTAGAGCACTAGCACGACAGAGGGCGGCACGAGGATGCCCAGGGATGACCCCGCCTGGATCACGCCCGTAACCATCTGCTTGTCATAGCCGCGCTTCAGCAGTTCCGGCAGCGCGATCGTCGCCCCGATCGCCATGCCGGCGACCGAGAGACCGTTCATCGCCGAGATCAGCACCATCAGTCCGATGGTGCCGATGGCGAGCCCGCCGTTGAGCGGCCCCATCCAGACGTGGAACATCTTGTAGAGGTCGTCGGCGATGCGGCTCTCCGACATCACGTAGCCCATGAAGATGAACATCGGCAGCGTGAGCAGCGGGTACCAGTTCATCAGCTTGATGGCGGCCGAGTAGGGAATGTCGGACCCGCCGGTCCCCCACAAGAAGAATGCCGACACGGCGGCGACGACACCGATGGCGGCGAAGACGCGCTGCCCGGTGATGAGCAGAAGCATCATGGAGGCGAACATCAGAAGCGCGATATGCTCGTAGGCCATCAGACGTCGCCCGCCACTTTCTGGCCGGCGGCCGGACCCGGCCCGAAGGGATCGGCCTCACCGGTGCGGAACCGCTCGATGTCCTTGAAGAGCTCGGCGAAGGCCTGGAGGAGCATCAGCAGGATCCCGATCACCATGACCGTCTTCACCGGCCAGAGATAGGGGCGCCAGGCGGTGGGCGAGCGTTCGTTGAACTCGATGGCGTAGGCCAGGCTGTTCGAGCCGCCGTAGAGTAGGAACCCCAGATAGGTGATCAGGAACAGGACGGTGAAGACATCGACGAAGGCCTTCCGCCGGAAGCTCATCGCGCCGTAGACCAAATCCATCCGCACGTTGGTGTCGAGCTGGATCGAATAGGGCCCGCCCAGCATATAGTAGGCGACCATCACGTACTGGGCGGTCTCGAGCGTCCAGAGCGAGGGCCGCATGAACGGCGCGGTCTTGGTGAAGGACGACCAGAGCAGGACCGCCATCATCACGAAGATCAGATACATCGCAAAGCGGCCGACGCGGTAGTTGAACCACTCGATGCGACGGACATAGGCCGCCATGAAGGCTTTCATTGCGCCGTTCCCCCTGTCGTCGCCGTCACTACGACTACGGGCCGGCTTCGCGAGAAGCCGACCCGATCGACTTGTCCGGAGCTTTCCCCCGGTCAGCCGAGGCTGTAGGGATAGCCGGCCGCATTGATGATGTCGCGGTACTGCTTGAAGATGCCGACGAGCTTGGCTTCGGTCTCGCCTTCCTCGGCGACCTCGTCCCAGAACACCGCGGCGGCCTCCGCGACCTGGTTCCATTCCTCGGCCGGGATCGAGCGCAGCGCGAGCTTGTCGCCTTCTGCGCGCAGCCGCGCCTCGCCGCCCCAGTACCACTGGTTGCGGTAGTCATGGCCGCTCTCGATCGCCGCCATCACCAGCGCCTTGAGGTGATCCGGAAGCTCGGCCCAGCGCTGTTCGTTGACGAAGAACGAGCCGATCCACGCCCCCGAGATGTTGTTGGTCAGGAAATAGTCGGTCACGTCCGCCCAGCCGACGCTGTAGTCCTCGGTGATCCCCGACCAGGCCATACCGTCGAGCTCGCCGGTCTGCACCGCCACTTCGGCGTCTGCATAGGGGATGTTCACGGGAACCACCCCGAACTGGCTGAGGAATTGTCCGGCCGTCGGGAAGGTGTAGAGGCGCAGCCCATCGAGATCGGCGAGCGAGGTGATCTCCTTCTTGGTGTTGAAGTTGCAGGGATCCTGTCCCGCGGCGGAAAGCCAGGTGACGCCCACGTCGGAATAGGCCGACCGCCAGATGTCGGCGAGTCCGTACTGCTGGAACAGCACGGGCACGTCGAGCGCGTGGCGAGTTCCGAACGGGAAGTAGCCCCCGAACTGGCGCACCGGCGTCGGCGAGGCCATGCTGTCGTCATCCGAGTGCACGGCGTCGATGGTGCCGCGCTGCAACGCCTGGAAGAGCTCGCCCGTCGGCACGATCTGGTCGGCGTAGTAGAGTTCGACTTCCATCTCTCCATTCGCGGCGGCGTTGATCGCGTCGACCACCGGCTTGGTGACATGTTCGCCCAGCGCCGCCCCGGCGTATGTCTGGAGCCGCCAGCGGATCGGCTCCTGCGCGATCACAGGCGGAGCGGCGAGCGTCGCGGCGCCGGCGGCCGCGCCGACAGCCCCGGCCTTCTTGATGAACTGACGTCTAGTGTTCCGGGTCATGTTTGACTCCCTTCTCTGTGTTGCTTCCAGTTTTCGCCCGCCGAGAACTCCGCGCACGCCAGTGGCTGCGCCGCGCCCTTCCGGGTGTTCTCAGGTGCTGACGAGCATCGCATTGTCGACGAACAGCGTCTCGCCGTTGACGAAGCTCGATTCCGGTCCGGCGAGGAACAGCGCCGCGTTCGCCACCTCTTCGGGCTCGCAGATGCGTCCCTGCATTCGCACGATGTCCTCTTCGGAAACGTCGACGCCGAGCCCGCGCAGCTCGGCCAACTCTCGCAGCCCGTGGTCGGTCCGGATGAAGCCGGGGCAGACCGCGTTGCAGCGGATGCCACGGTCCCGGAACTCCACCGCGATCGCCCGGGTGAACATGTGGCAGGCGCCCTTCGAGGTGCAGTAGAGAACCTCCATGGACGTGCCCGCCACTGCGGAGATGGACGAGGTGTTCACGATCGTGCCGCGGCCTGCGGCCAGCATCGCCGGCAGCACGGCGCGGGTCATCAGGTACATGGATTTCACGTTGACGCCCATCATCCAGTCCCACTCAGCCTCGGTGGTGTCGAGAAACGGCTTCACGATCACCGTGCCGGCGTGGTTGTAGAGCGTGTCGACCCTTCCCTCGAAGCGCTCCATCGCGGTTCCGACCGCCGCTGCGACCTCTGCCGCCATCGAGACATCCGCGCGCACGAAGAACGCCCGACCCCCGGCCTCGACGATCTCCCGGGCCCTGGCCTCTCCCGCCTCCTGCTGAATGTCGATGATTGCAACATGGGCACCCTCGCGTCCGAAGAGCGTAGCGGCCGCGCCCTCCGGCCCCCTTCGCGCCTCCGCTGATGATCGCGTTCCAGCCGTTGAGACGCATCCAACCCCCAGTTCTCGCCTAGGAGCGTAGGGTGATTCCCGCGACCGGTAAACCATTGTTTGGCGAGCAGGGTTGCTCCGCCGGTCGCGCTTTCCGACAAGCCAGAATCAGGATGAGGAGCGTCCGGAAAACAAGGTATGGCAATTGATTGAGATCGATCCGCCGGTTTTCGGACGTCTCGGTCGCGCCTTCCCAGGGCGCCGGCACGTGCTTGACATGGGTCATGTCGGCGGCCGGCCGCATCCGCTAGGCTCGCGTCCGCATCCACGGCACGGAGGCCTCGATGACCTCACCCCTCCATGACTACGCACGTCGCGCCGTGCCGCGCTACACCAGCTATCCGACCGCGCCGCATTTCGCTGCGCCATTCTCGCCTGATCTCTACCGGGACTGGCTGTGGGCCCTCGATCCGGTGGAACCGATCTCGCTCTATCTGCACGTGCCATTCTGCAAGCAGATGTGCTGGTACTGCGGATGCAACATGAAGCTCGCCGCCCGCTATGCGCCCGTCTCGGAGTATGTGGACGATCTGCGGGCTGAGATCGACCTCATCGCCCGGCTGCTTCCTCGGCGCATGGCGATCTCGCATCTCCATTGGGGCGGAGGGACTCCGACCGCGCTCGCCCCCGAAGATCTCGTCCGGGTGATGCATGACGTCGCGGAACGCTTCGATTTCGCAGCTGCGGCCGAAATCGCCATCGAGAGCGACCCGCGCACGCTGACCGACGAGATGACACAGACCATCGGCGCGCTCGGCTTCACGCGCGCGAGCTTCGGCGTTCAGGAGTTCGACCGGCGGGTCCAGGCGGCGATCAACCGCATCCAGCCGCCGGACATGGTGGCGCGGACGGTCGCGGGTTTGCGCGCCGCCGGCGTCGGCGGGATAAACTTCGACCTGATCTACGGACTGCCCTACCAGACCGTGGAGACCCTCCTGGAGACCATAAGCATCTGCCGCGAGATGCGCCCGGACCGCATCGCGCTCTTCGGCTACGCCCACGTCCCCTGGATGGCGAAGAACCAGCGCATGATCTCGGAGGCGGCCCTTCCCGGCCCGGCTGACCGCGCCGAGCAGGCCGAGCGCGCGGGCGAGGCGCTGCGCGCCGCCGGCTATGCTGCGATCGGGCTCGACCACTTCGCGCTGCCCGAGGACGACATGGCCGTGGTCGCGCGCGCAGGTCGTCTGCGAAGGAACTTCCAAGGATACACCACCGACTCTGCGGAGACGATGATCGGGCTGGGCGCGACATCGATCGGCCGCACGCCGGCAGGATTTGTCCAGAACCAGTCCGAGACCCGGGCCTGGGCCCGGATGATCCGCGCCGGAACCCCGCCGGTGGTCAAGGGCGTTGCGCTCTCCGGCGACGATCGGCTGCGCGGCGCGGTGATCGAGCGCCTGATGTGCGACGGGGCTGTGGACCCGGTCGCGATCGGAGCGACGTTCGGCCGAGGGCCAGACTGGTGCGCCGCCGAGTTGACCGAGATCGATCGGATGGCCGACGACGGGCTTCTGTGGCGGGAGGGGGACCGCATCACGCTCACGGAGACCGGCCTCAAGCTCTCGCGGGTCGTCGCCTCGGTCTTCGACGCTTATCTCGCGGCCTCGTCGGCCCGGCATTCGGTCGCGGTCTAGGCTTCGTTCGCGAGCCGGGTCACGATCACGGAGGACGCCTCCAGCGTCCGGTGAACCGGGCACTTGCCGGCGATCTCCTGAAGCTTGGCGCGAACGTCCGGCGACACATCGCCCTCGACCGAGATCACCCTCTCGAAACGGTCGATTCGTCCTGTCCGACCTTCGGCGCACTCCGCGCAATCCTCGGCATGGATCTTCTCGTGTTCGACGGTCACGCTGACCTGGCCGAGAGCCATCTTCTTGTGCTCGGCGTACATGCGCAGCGTCATCGCCGTGCAGGCCCCGAGCGCGATCGCCAGAAAATCGTAGGGGGACGGGCCCGTGTCGCCGCCGCCAACGGCCGGCGGCTCGTCGGCGAGCAAAGCGTGGCCGCGCACGCGCACCGCCTGCTGGTAGCGCGTGACGCCCGTCTCGGCGACCGTCACCAGATTGGAGTGCGCGTTGTCCTCGGCCTTCGGATCGAGATAGCGCTCCGCCCAGGCCGCGAGCACTTCGGCTACGTAGACCGCGTCAGCGGTGCGCGTCAGCAAATGGTCTGCGTCGTCGAGTGAGACGAAGCTCTTGGGATGCTTGGCGGCTTTGAAGATCTCGGCGGCGTTGTCGATGCCCACGACCTCGTCGCGGGGCGCATGAAAGATCAGGAGCGGCCGTCTGAGCGCTGCGATCCGGTCTCGCAGCCGCGTCCGTGCGAGATCCTCAAGGAACTGCCTGCGGATGGTGAAGGCGCGCCCGGCGAGCGTGACCTCTGCTGAGCCCTCCGCCGTGATGCGATCAAGATCGGCGGAGAAGCTCTTGACGACATGTTCGGCGTCCGCCGGCGTTCCGATCGTGACGACGGCGCGAGCCTCCGGCACATCTGCGGCCGCGGCCAGCACCGCCGTCCCACCGAGTGAATGCCCAATAAGGATCTTCGGCGCGGCGAGCTCAGCGCGTAGCCAGTCGGCCGCGGCGACGAGATCGGCGACGTTTGAGGAAAAGTTCGTGTTGGCGAACTCTCCGGCGCTGTGTCCGAGCCCAGTGAAGTCGAAACGAAGGACAGCGACGTCACGCGCCGCCAAGCCCTGGGCAATCCGCGCGGCGGCCAGAATGTCTTTCGAGCAGGTGAAACAATGCGCGAAGATCGCGTAGGCTCTCGGCGGTCCAATGGGAAGGTCGAGGCGCGCGGCTAGCGCGCCGCCGTCGTGCCCGGGAAAGGTCACCTTCTTGGTAAGTGCCGCCATGTTCCCCCCCTGTGCGTCGCGACGCTAGCAGGGGATGCCTCCCGCGACCAGTGCGCGACCGGTCACTTCCAGAAGGGACGGATTTCCTCGAACTGCGCCCAGCGCTTGAAGAGCTTCGGACGATCCTGCGGGGCGGAGACCGCCAGGGCGCCGAGCACCCAGCCGACCGCGCGCTGGATGTCGGGGTTCGCGCGGCCCGGCGCTTCGGGTCCGGTCAGGTATTGCGCAGCCATGGTCATGTCGTTCAGTCCGCCGAACGTGTCCTGGAGCCTTTTCAGGGCTTGGATATAGGCCTTCACGTTCTTCTCCGCAAAAACAGGATCGAGGATGTCGGCGATGTATCGCAGCTTCTTGAGCTCCTTGCGCAGGTCGTGAAGCTCTTCGTCGTCGAGGTGGCGCAGACCGCGCGCCTTCCGCGCAACCTTTGCGCTGCGGGCGCGCATGAGGTTCGGTGCCAGGGATCCGAGCGGCGTGGCGAGTCGTTCGGTCTGCGAATAGTCCGACGGTGCAAGCCAGCCCCGCGCCTCGATCAACTGTCCCAGATCGAGCACGAAACCGATCGTCTCGGGCGCGGCGAGCGCGCTGCGGACGGAAGCGCGAACATTGCGGCGCCGTTCTTCCAGCGCCGCGGCCAGAGCTTCTCGTGCCGGACGGTCCAGACCGCGTCCCGCGTGCGCCGCCACAACTTCGCCGATCAGCACGTCGAGATCTCGAAGTTCGCCGACGACCTTCCCGAGACGCCTCGCCTCGACCGACAGCGCCGCGACTGAACCGGGGCCGAGGCTCGGGCCAAATACCGCGAAGGCCGTGCGAAGCCTGCGCAGCCCGACGCGCAACTGATGCGGTCCCTCGGAGGCGTCGCTCTCGGCAACGACAACCATGTTGTGGGCGATCTGGGCGAAGCAGTCGCGCAGCACGTCGCGCGCAGCGGTCTCGACCGGCACATCCGGTCCATAGCGCATCAGTCCGGCGTTGCGGGCAAGAAACGGGTCCTTCGGCGTCTCCGCCCGGGCCAGGGCGTAGCCGCGAGCCGCCTTGTTCTGCGTCGCGAACCGGAGCGGCCCGGTCTCGAACAAGACTTTGGCGACTTCGAAGACCGCGCGAACGTCGCCCTTCACAAGCTCGATCTCGACCTCGCGGATCGGTTCGGACCGTTCGCTTGCGATGATCGAACCGCGATCGATCGCGACCTCAACCTCCCCGCTCGCGGTGCGAAGCCGCTCAATGATGCGTCGAACCTGAGTCTCGAAAACAGGCTTGGGCTCCGCCGCGCCCGCGGCCGCGGCGATGGCGGCGTAAACTCCGGCTTCATCCGGTCCGTCTAGCGTCAACCGGCCGCCGGGCGCCGCCGCTTCGACCTCCTGATGGGCAAAGAGTCCGTGCACGCCCTTGGCACCGGCCGGTTTTCGCTTCACGGTCTGGACCCAGCGGCGCCCGGTCTTGCGCAACCTCAGCGCGATACCGGCCCTGGACAGATCAAGGCCCTCTGTGTCGTAGTACACCGAGCGCAGCGACTGGGTTCGACGCGGGGCGATCCTGAGGCCGGCGATGCGCTCGCCCCGGATGAGCGTCTGCTCCGCCCCTTCGTCGGGGATGATCTTGAGTTCGATCTCGATCACGGCGTCTCGCACTGCACAATTTGTCGCATATCGCGTCAACATGTTGGTTTGAAGATGCAATTCGTGTTATTCTTACCTTATGTTCGGTGGAATGTTGTGTCCTCGGTCTCCTGGAAGCCACGCGTTTCCGCAGTCCCTGCCCGGGCACCCCATCCCTCATGCGTCTGAAATGGCAGCGTCCGTTCGATCGTTCTCGCGCGCGAAGTCATTAACGAATTCACCGCTTCCTTATGCAAGACTATCCGAACCGAGACCACCCGGTATGAGGTGACCATGGCGAGATCCGCGCCCCCAGAACCGGACCACCGCATCGTTCCTTCCCGGAAGGAACTTCTTCAGGCAGCGGCAGGCGCGCGATGAACAACGCCACCCTGTCAATCGCATCGGACTATGTCAGGGCTGGCATGCGCAAGGCCGGCGTCCCCCTCACCGAAACACTCGAAGCCTACCTCTCAATCACTTTCGCGAAGTTCATCAGCGCAGCCATCAAGGTGGACCAACTGACCGTGCGCGCGGCGCGCGCGATGGAAGCCAACGCGCCGACCGACGCCATGCGCGCGCTGGCCGACGAATGCCTCATCGCATGCGCATTCTTCGAGGAGCGGCTGCGCCGCAGCGGATCGGTCCGGCACTACGTCGGTCTCGGTCAGGCGAGCTATGACGCCGCCGACCTGACCGAACAGGCCTATGGTTTCGTCCACATGCGCGACGTTATAGCCAGCGCAGTCGATCGCCGCGAACCGCGCGATGGCCACATCCTGCTCGACCAGGTGCGCGCCGGGAGCCGCACGGCGATAACTGAACTGGAGGAGCAGAACGTCGTGGTTGGCCCGTGGGTCGGCCGGCAGAAGCCGGGGCTGCTCTGGCGCTGAGGCGGGCGGCGCATTGCCGCCGAGCGCCCCGTCCGGTAAGCACCGCGTTGCAATCCTCACCGGCGGCGCATGGAACTCCTCATCATCATCTGCGTGACGCTGGCGCTCGTCGCGACAACTGTGGCGATGCATTATGAGATACTTCGCTACACCACGCGTCTGATCCCACGCCTCTCGATACAGCTGCGCGTGCGCATGATCGTGGTCATCATCGTGGCCTTCTGCGGCCATATTCTCCAGATCGCCCTTTACGCCCTCGCCTACTGGATGACATTGCACTTCCCGTCGCTGGGAAGGCTAAGCGGGTCGATCGAGAATGCGCCGCTTGACTACTTCTACTACTCGGCTGCCACATTCACCACGCTTGGGGTCGGAGACATCATTCCGGAGGGCCCGATCCGCTTCATGGCGGGTGTGGAATCGCTCAACGGACTGATCCTGATCACGTGGTCGGCGTCCTTCACCTATATCGCGATGGAGAAATTCTGGACCGATCATCCCGTGTCAGCTCGAGCCGCAGCCATTGCCCGAAGTCGAGGCGCGTCTCCCAGCCCTCCTCCAGACCCGCAACCGCACAAGCGGCGCGGACGACCCCCGCATGTGTGACCCAGAGCGTCGGCGGCTCGGGCGAGGCCCTCGTGGTCCTCAAGGGCTGTCGCCACCCGCGCGCCGAGCATCGCCACGCTCTCGCCGCCGTGCGGGCGCGCGTGCTCGAAATCTTCAGCCCAGGCGTCGAGCTGGCCGCGGGGGACGACTTCCCAGGGGAGACCCTCCCAAGAACCGAAATCCATTTCCGCAAGGCGCCCGTCGACATCCAGCCGAAGAGCCCGCTTGGCGGATAAACGCTCGGCGAGCCGAAGGCAGCGGCGAAGGGGGCTCGAGACGATCGTCGAAACCGCTGGCAAACCGCGCTCGATCCGCGTCACCTCGGGCTCGAAGTCGCCATCAAGCTCGAGATCGCTTCTGCCATAGCACAGTCCTTCCGCGTCGCGGGGCCGCGTGTGCCGCAGAATGATCAGAGCCAAGCCGCAACCCCCAGATAGAACCCGAGTTCGCCCGTCTGCTGGACAGCTCCCAAACAGTCCCCCGTGTAGCCGCCAAGCCTGCCCTCGTAGCGTCGGCGGATCAGCACATGGGCGCTTGCGAGCCCGGCGACGCCCGCCAGCGCCGCACCTAGCGAAGCCGCTGCGAGTGGCAGCAGCGCTGCCATGCCGAGAACAAGCGCCAGCGCGACGCCGCCGGGACCGGGACCGCCAGAGACGGAACCGGCGGAGCCCTCCGCCCGCGCATAACGCGACGTCGCCAGCGCCAGCACCAGGGAAGCGCGGCTCGCGGCATGCGCGCCGACGAGAGCTGTCGCCGCATATTCCAGCGGCGTCCGCGCGAGCGCCAGGGTCTGCGCGGCCACGACAAGTCCGATGGCGACGACGCCGTAGGTTCCGATTCGGCTGTCGCGCATGATGGCGAGCGCGTGGTCCCGGGTCCGGCCGCCTCCGAGGCCATCGCAGAGGTCGGCTAGTCCGTCGAGATGCAGGCAGCCGGTGACGACCAGCGCGGTCGCGACGGCGGCGAGTGCGGCCAGCGGCGGGCCGAGCAGCGCGTCCACGGCCACGAAGGCGCCAGCCGAGAGCGCGCCGACGCCAGCTCCGACCAGCGGGTACCAGCGCGTCGATCGCACCATGCGCGCAGCCGACCAGACCGGCGCGGAGACACGCAGCCGCGTCAGGAATTGGGCCGCCAGCGCGATCTCCGCCACGATCTCGCGCGCGCCGCGCATCATGCCGGGCCGCTGACGCCTGCGTCTTCGAAGCTCGACATGTCCCGGAGCATCGCCGCCGCCGCGCGGGCGAGTGGCCAGGCCAGCAGCGCGCCCGTGCCCTCGCCAAGCCGCATCCCTAGCGAGAGCAGCGGCTGCGCGCCGAGATGATCGAGAAGGCGCCGGTGTCCTGCCTCTTCGCTGAGATGGCAGAAGACCAGGGCGCGGCGCAGGTTCGGCGCGTACCCGAGCGCCGCCAGCGCGGCGCTGGTAGCGATGAAACCATCCACAAGCACGAGCTTTCCCGCTTCCGCCGCGCCCAGCATGGCGCCGGTCATCATCGCGATCTCGAAGCCCCCGTATTCCGCGAGCGCCGCCCCCGCGTCGAGGCGCTGCGGTGTTCTCGCCGCCGCGCGCGCCAGGACCGCGGCCTTGCGGCGGAGCCCCGCGTCGTCCAGCCCAGTTCCGCGCCCTGTCAGGTCATCGAGCCCGAGTCCGGTCAGCTTGTGGGCGATCAGGCTCGCCGATGAGGTATTGCCGATGCCCATCTCGCCGAACGCGGCGGCTTCTCCGGGGCTCTCCGCGCCGAGGGCCCGACCGCTCTCCAGTGCGCGGCCTAGCGTGGCGGCGGCCATGGCCGGCTCCAACGAGAAGTCCCGCGTGCCCGCGCCGAGCCGTCGGGAGTGAAGTTCGGGATGGGCTGCAGACTCGACTGCGACTCCTGCGTCGACCACACGCACGCCGACCCCGAGGACCCTTGCAAAAACGGTGGCGGCGGCGCCTCCGGCAAGGAAATTGGTAAGCATCTGTGCGGTTACGTCGCCCGGATAGGCCGAGACTCCCTGCGCAACGACCCCGTGATCGGCGGCGAAGATCGTCAGCGTGCAGGTCTCCATGCGCGGCGCGAGGGTTCCCTGCAGCGCCGCAATTTGAGCTGCGAGATCCTCGATGCGACCGAGCGACCTAGGCGGCTTGGTCTTTGCGTCGATGGCGCGCTGGATCTTCAGGGCGAGGCCGTCCGTGGTCATGGTGTGCAAGGCAGCCCTCTCGGTAAGAATTTCACTGTTGTTCTTACTGCCGCGCTGCGGCGGCGCAACCGCCTCTCTCAAAGTCGACCGCCGCTGCGTGACACTTGCACCGCGAGAATGCCCGCCATGATGATCGCGACGCCTACCAAGTCGCGCGCCGAGACGCGTTCGCCGAGGATCGCCGCGGCGATCGCCACTCCCAGAAACGGGTTCAGGAAATGAAATGTCGCCGCGCGGGTGGCGCCGATCCGGCCTACGAGCACGAACCAGATCATCGTCGCCGCAAGGCCCGGCACTAGGACCGTATAGGCGAATGCGGCCGCAAGCGGCCAACTCCAAGTCACGCTCCACGTCTCTAGAATTGCGGCCGCAGGCAGGAGTGCTGCGCTTCCGACCAGCATCTGCAGGCCAACCACCATCCACAGATCGCCGCCGCCGGACACGCCTCGCACCATGAGCGTGGCCACGCTCAGCGCAAGCACGCCGGCGACGCAAAGCGCGATCCCCCTCGGGTCCGCCCCGCCGCCCAGCCGGGCGGACATGATGACCAGAACTCCGACCAAACCCGCAGCCAGCCCGGCCAGCGCCGGGGCTGGCAGGCGTTCGCCAAGGAACAGCATGCTCAGGCCGGCCACGAACAGTGGCAGAAGGCTTGCTATGATCACCGCGATGCTCGCCTCGATGGTGCGCATCGCTTCGAAGTTGAGCCCGAGATAAAGCGCGTTCTGGCAGAGGCCAAAGATCGCAACGGCCGTCCATTGCCGCCGGTCGAGGTGGATGCGCTGCCCGAGCGCCCAGCCAACGCCCAGCGCGATGACGCCCGAAATCGCGAAACGCACCGAGAGCGCGAGGAATGGCGGCACCCCTGCGACAACGATGCGCGCTGACGTGAAGGCCGAACTCCACATGGTTACGAAGACCAAGCCGAGGGTGAGCGATCGCCAATCCGGCATGTGCGGCGCCCCCAGAAAGAAACAGGCCGCGCTCCCGCGCGGCCCGCTTGCGCCCGGCGATGTCGCCGGACTGGAATCAGGCGTTGATCACGTCCTTGAGCGCCTTGGCGATGGTGACCTTCGCCACGCGATCGGCGGGCTTTTTAATCTGTTCGCCCGTGGAGGGATTGCGCACCATGCGCTCGGGACGGGCGCGGCACGCGAACTTGCCCGAGTCCGGGAAGCGTGACGGCGCCGCCCTGCGCCACTTCGTGCATCACGATCGTTGTCAGCGCGTCGAGCGTGCGATTGGCCGTCGACTTGTCGATGTCCGCCTTCTCCGAAAGGGCAGCCACGAGCTGCGTTTTTGTCATCGGCTTCTGTGTCATGGAGCGTTCCCTGTGGTGCGGATTTCACGCCCGACGCTGGAATGCGCGCCAGGTGGCGGGCAATTAACCCTCACCGCCCCGGAAACTCAATCGCATAATGGCCTGGACCCCTTCTTTTCTTGGATCAGCCCGCAATCCCAGCGGGAGTGTTGCGGAAATGATTCGCGAAATGAGATTGAATCTTCACAGGAATGCGGTCTCGTCGAAGCTGCGCAGCTTGCGCGAGTGGAGCCTTTCGAGCGGCATTTCACGCAGGCTCTCGAGCGCGCGGATGCCGATCTCGAGATGCTGCGACACCTGCCGCTGGTAGAAGGCGGTCGCCATTCCCGGCAGCTTCAACTCGCCGTGCAGCGGCTTGTCGGAGACGCAGAGCAGCGTGCCGTAGGGCACGCGGAAACGGAAGCCGTTGGCCGCGATCGTGGCGCTCTCCATGTCGAGCGCAATGGCTCGCGCCTGGCTGAGCCTCTGGACCGGCCCCGACTGATCGCGCAGCTCCCAGTTGCGGTTGTCGATGGTGGCGACGGTTCCGGTCCGCATGATCTTCTTGAGCTCGAACCCGGTCAGTCCGGTCACCTGCTCGACCGCGTCTTCGAGCGCGACCTGCACCTCAGCGAGCGCCGGGATCGGCACCCAGATCGGCAGGTCGTCGTCGAGCACGTGATCCTCGCGCATGTAGGCGTGGGCGAGCACGTAGTCGCCGAGCGACTGCGAGTTCCGCAGGCCGGCGCAATGGCCGAGCATCAGCCACACATGCGGCCGCAGCACGGCCACGTGATCGGTGATCGTCTTGGCGTTCGAAGGACCGACGCCGATGTTGATCATCGTGATTCCGGAATGGCCGGGACGGGTCAGGTGGTAGGTCGGCATCTGCGGCTGCTTGCCGGGCTGGGCACCCTCGGTCCCGTCTCGGGTGGTCACGAACATTGCCCGGCTCGACCAGCGCCACATAGCCCGAGTCCGGATCCTGCAGCGCGCTCTTCGCATATCCCACGAACTCATCCATGTAGAACTGGTAGTTCGTGAACAGCACGTGATTCTGGAAATGCGAGGGGCTCGTCGCGGTGTAGTGCGCGAGCCGGGCGAGCGAATAATCGATGCGCTGCGCGGTGAAGGGGGCCAGCGGCCTGGCTCCGTCTGGCCCGATCCGCGGCTGGCCGCTGACGATGTGATCGTCGGTCGTGTTCAGGTCGGGCACGTCGAAGACGTCGCGCAGCGGTCGCTTGAGCGTGTCCGCAATCGAGCCCTCGACATGCGCGCCCTCGGCCATCGCAAAATGCAGCGGTATAGCCGTGTCCGAAAGCCCGATGCGGATAGGCATCCCGTGGTTCTGGATCAGTAGACCGATCTGCTGCACGAGATAGTCCGCAAACAGGTCGGGCCTCGTGATGGTCGTCGAATAGAGCCCGGGCTCGGTGACGTGTCCGAACGACAGGCGGCTGTCGACGTGCGCGAAGCTTGTCGTCGTGAGGCTGACCTGCGGATAGTACGCGCGGTAACGCCCTGCGGCTTTCTCGCCGCCCATCACAGCTGCAAACCGGTCGCGGAGGAAGTCCGTGGCCAGCTCATAAAGGCGCCGCAGGTCGGCGACGGCCTCCGCGGGGTCCATGTGCGACGCCTCCGGCGTTTCCGGCGGCGAGAGAACGGGAAGCTCCGACAGCCAACGGCCCGATTTCATGGCGATGTCCTCACGCGGGCAGGAAGAGGTCGGTCTTCTCGAAGCGGTCCACGTCGATCAATCCGATGTCAGAGATCCGCAGGGCCGGTATCACCACCAGCGCCAGCAGTGAATGCTGCATGTAGGCGTTGTTGAGCTTGCAGCCGCAGGCCTTCATCGCCGCGACCATGCGCTCCGCGGCCTCGGCGACCTCTGCGGCGGGCGCGTCCGACATCAAGCCGGCAATGGGAAGGCGCACCAGCGCCAGCTCGCGGCCATCGCGCCAGACGGTTACGCCGCCGCCGACCTCGCCCAACCGATTGGCGGCCAGCGCCATGTCGCCCTTGGATGTGCCAACGACGATCATGTGGTGGCTGTCATGGGCGACGGTCGACGCCACGGCGCAGGGGGCGTCGTAGCCGAAGCCCGAGACAAAGCCGTTAGTGACGCCGCCGGTGCCGCGGTGCCGCTCGACCAGCGCGATCTGGCAGACATCCGCCGCTGAATTCATGCCCACCGCGCCATCTGTGACGGGCAGTTCCGCCTCAAGCGCCCGCGTCGGAGCCTGATTCTCGACGACGCCGATCACCCGCGCCCGCACCACATTCGCACCGGCAGGCGCCGGAACGTCGAAGTCCGCATCGACCAGCGCGCGACCAAGCCGAACCGTTCGGCGCGTGGCGTCCGGCCATCTGAAATCAGGCGTCGGCGCGAGGCAGCGTCCGTCCTCGGCCACCACTTCCCCGCGCGCGATCACGGTTTCGATCGGCAGCGTGCGCAGATCGGAAGTCAGGATGGCGTCCGCGCGACGGCCGGGCGCGATCGAGCCGAGTTCGCGCTCGAGGCCGAAATGCGTCGCCGTATTTATTGTCGCCATCTGCAGCGCGACCAGCGGCTCGAGCCCGCAGTCGATCGCATGGCGCACCACCCGGTTCATGTGGCCCTCGCGCACCAGCGTGCCGGAGTGGCAGTCGTCGGTGCAGAGGACGAAGCTTCGCGGGTCGAGGCCGCGCTCCGTGACGGCGGTGATCTGGCGTTCCACATCGTGCCAGGCGCTGCCGAGTTCAGCATTGCCCGCATGCCCTGGCGCACGCGCATCACCGCGTCCGCCTCGCGCGTGCCCTCATGGTCGTCGGCGGGCCCGCCGGCTGCGTAGGCGTGAAAGTCCGTCAGGTCGGGGCTGGCGTAGTGGCCACCCACGATCTTGCCGGCGCGCTGTGTCGCGGCGATCTCGCCGAGCATCCTCGGGTCGCAGTGGATGACGCCCGGAAAATTCATCATCTCCCCGAGCCCGATGATGTTGGGCCAGCCCATCGCTTCGGCGACCTCCTCGGGGCCAAGCTCCGCCCCCGTCGTCTCGAGTCCCGGCGCGGAGGGCGCGCAGGACGGCATCTGCACGTAAACGTTGATCGGCTGGGCGAGCGCCTCGTCGTGCATCAGTCGCACGCCTTCCAGCCCGAGCACGTTCGCCACCTCGTGAGGATCAACGAACATCGTGGTGGTGCCGTGCGGCATCACGGCGCGCGCGAACTGCGTGACCGTCAGCATTCCGCTCTCGATGTGCATGTGTCCGTCGCAGAACCCGGGCGTCAGGTAGCGCCCCTCCGCGGCGATCACCCGAGTCGCGGGGCCGATCATCGGACGCGCGTCCGGCCCGCAATAAGCGAATTGTCCCGACTTGATGGCGACATCGGTTCCGGGAATGATCTCGCGGCTGTGCACGTTGACCCACGCGCAGTCACGAATGACCATGTCGGCGGGGGCCCGACGTGCAGCGACGTCGATCAGGTCGCTGGCCACGTCCGGCCACGAGGGAAATCCGGGTCGATCAGACATGCGCGCAGAATCCATGCAATCGCGTCCAGCGACAAGGGCTTTCTCGGGACCCAACTTGCGCGTCGCCGCCGGACTGAAAGTTCATGGGAAATTAACGAGATCGTCGTCTGCTGGTCCGATGATTCAGAAGCCGCCCCATGACATGACGCCTGTGCGGCTCCAGCCGGTCGCGCCCTGGCACGTGGTCTGGGCTCCTGTGTTCCTTGCGGCCGTAGCGATCGCTCTCGCCGCGCTCTATCTCGCAGTCCGCAAGGTCGACTATCACTATCCCGATCTCATCCGGCCGGAATTCATCAGTTTCGTCAATCTGACGGGAGAGGCGAACCTGCCCACCTGGTTCAGCGCGTTGCTCTGGCAGACCGCGGCGCTGCTCGCGTTCTCAATCGCCCAAGCCCACAGAGAGAAGAAGCTGCCGAATGTCGGCTACTGGTTCGGCATGGTCCCGCTGTTCCTGTTCCTGTCACTCGACGAGGCGGCGATGGTCCACGAGAACGTGGGCGACCTGATCGCGAGACGCGCTGCGCTTCCCGACGTGTTCAACTACACCTTCGCCTGGGTTCTGTTCGGTGTCGGTCTGGTGGCCGTGGTGGGCCTGATCTACCTGCGGTTCCTGCTGCGACTGCAGCGTGTTCTGGCGCTTCTGTTCGTCAGTTCGGCGGCGGTCTTCGTCTTCGCGTCGGTCGGCATCGAGTTCGGTCAGCGCCTCTGTCTGGAACGGCAAGCTCGACCACTTCCCTCTGGGCTTGACGTGGGCCCGCATGGTCGTCCTGGAGGAAACGCTCGAGAAGCTTGGCGTCATTCTCCTCATCTACACTCTGCTTCGCGTGCTCGCCCTCGACGCGTCGCCTTACGCCGATCCGGCGGGGAGTCCCGTCCCGGCGGAATAGGCCGAGCGGCGTCGGATCGCGCTCCCGGCATCCACCAATATTCATGATTGCATATTCGTCCAATTGACATGATAGTGTCACAATTCGAAACTGTCGCAACGGCATAGATGTCCGAACGCCGCACTGAAGCACGTCCTGCCCTTCGTCCCGGTGTCGAGGGGGCGTTCACTGTCAATCCGATGGCTCTGGCAATCATGGCGGTGGCTTGGCGCTAAATGTCGGGCCCTACAGGCGTTATCCCCGTTGGGGATCATGCGAAGATAGCTGCTTCAGCCGAACCGACGACGTCGCGACGAGTGGCCTGACGAGGCGATCTGATGAATAGCGCGCGGCATGTCAGCGATCTATCACAATCAAAGCCGCGCCTGGCTCGTGGATTCTTTCCGCGGGCGTTTCGAGAACCTCACGAGCGTGTCGCAAAGCCCAGGTGATGTGCAAACCTCGAGACAGCGAAGCAACCCCGACTCGGCTTCAACCGGTGACGAAGTGGCACGCGCTCTGGGTTCCGGCGTGCCTTGCGGCCCTTACCTGCGCGTTGGTGCTGCTGTATCTCTTGGTGCACAGGATTGACTACCTCCATCCCGGTCTCCTCCGCCCGGAAATCATTGACTTCGTGGACCTGAACAAGGAGGCGAACCTTCCGACGTGGTTCTCGGCGCTTCTGTGGCAGCTTGCGGCCTTTCTGGCTTTCTCGGTCGCGCAGATGCACCGCGAGAACGGCCTGCCGAACGTCTGCTACTGGATCGGTATGGTTCCGCTGTTTCTGTTTCTCTCGCTGGATGAGTCCGCAACGATTCACGAGATAATCGGCGCGACGGTCTATCGACACATCGAGCTGCCCAAAATCATCGAGTATACTTATGCTTGGGTTTTTGTCGGCATCGGGATCGTCGTGGTGGTGGGCGCGCTGTACTTTCGGTTCCTGTTGAGATTACGCCCAATTATTGCGTTTTTGTTCGTGGTTTCGGCCGCGATGTTTGTAGTAGGGGCGGCGGGCGTCGAGTCAATCGGGGCAGCGCTTGAGCAAGGCCAGTTCGAGCGTTTTCCCCTCGGCCTCAATTGGGCCGAGATGATCATGTTGGAAGAGGCAATGGAGATGCTGGGCGTCATTCTACTTGTCCACACGCTGCTGAGGGTGCTCGCGCTCGGGAGTTCGCCGTATACGCGGCGCCACTCGAGCGCTGTGCTTTTGGAATAGTCCCTGCGATTGGCGATGCCCCCCGGCGGGCGACGGTCTGGGTGCGGACCGGCGGATTGTTCATCCACTTGCGGGAACCATGCGAAGACAGGGGAACGCCGTATGACTGAGACTCAACGCGAAATCGGGCCTGCTCTCCGCCCCATGCGGGCTTGGGACGCCACCATCATTCCGATTGTTCTCGCGATCATCGCGGTGGCGCTGGCCGCGCTGCACGTAGCCTTCGACAAGCTGCACGGCAGACGGCCCGATCTGGTTTCCGATGAGATGCTTCGCTTCGTAGACTTGGGTCAGGAGTCGAACCTTCCCACATGGTTTTCATCCGTTCTCTGGCTCGCCGCCGCTCTCGTCGCCTTCTCGATCTGGCGTGTCTTTCGCGAGCGTGGTTACGGGCATCTGGGCTATTGGGCGGGCATGGTTCCGCTCTTCACCTTCCTGTCGCTCGACGAAGCAGGAAAGGTTCACGAGGGGATCGGCGGGTTCGTGGTGAGCCTGGCGGATTTCTCGGGCTTCTTCACCTACGCCTGGGTGATATTCGGTGCGGCCTTTGCGCTGGTGATCGCGGCGATCTACCTGCGGCTGCTGATCCGGCTCAAGCCCGCGGTCGCGTTCACGATCATCGCCGCCGCGGTCGTGTTCCTGTCCGGAGCGATCGGCGTGGAGTCGATCTACGCTGCGGTTGACAAGGGTCATCTCGCGAGCATGCCCTTCGGCCAGTCCCATCTTCGCATGATCATCTACGAGGAGACCCTCGAGATGCTGGGCGCCGTCCTGCTCCTCCGCGCGCTCTTGAACGTTCTGGCGGGCGACGGCGCTCCCTACCGGAGCGCGGCTTCATAGACCGCCCGGACCGTCGCCGCGGAATAGCTACCCCTTCGACGCCCGGCACTTCGGAAAAAAATCCGGGCCGATTGGCCCGGATCAGGTTCGCGCGGGCCCATTGGGCCCGCCCGGGGGAGGAAAAGCCGGTCAGCCCGCCTTGGAGAACTCCGGGTAGGCCTCCATACCGAGCTCGACGACATCGAGCCCGTTGATCTCGGCCTCTTCATCGACGCGTATGCCGACGACCGCCTTGAGGACGCCCCAGACCACCAGCGAGCTGACGAAGACGAAGACGCCGACGATGATGATGGGGAACAGCTGGCCGGTGAACGTCGCGTCCGGATTTGTCAGCAGAACCGCCATGGTTCCCCAGATGCCGGCGAAGAGGTGCACCGGAATCGCGCCGACCACGTCGTCTATCTTCATCCTGTCGAGCATGGGTACAGCGATCACCACGATCACGCCCCCGACCATCCCGATCAGAGTAGCCATGCCAAGCGTCGGCGTCAGCGGCTCCGCGGTGATCGAGACCAGCCCGGCCAGCGCTCCGTTCAGGATCATGGTCAGGTCCGGCTTCTTGTACAGGATCTGGGTGAGGATCAGCGCCGCCACGGCTCCGCCGGCGGCGGCGGCGTTCGTGTTCGCGAAGATCCGGCTGACATCGGCGGCGTCGCCGACGGATCCGAACGCCAGTTGCGAACCACCGTTGAAGCCGAACCAGCCTAGCCAGAGGATGAACGTTCCCAGCGTCGCCAGAGGCAGGTTGGAACCAGGGAACGGGTGCACTCCGCCGCCCTTGGGATACTTTCCGACCCGCGCCCCTAGCAGCAACGCGCCCGCGAGCGCGGCCCAGCCGCCGACCGAGTGCACCACGGTGGAGCCGGCGAAGTCGAGGAAGCCGAACTGGGTGTCGAGGAAGCCGCCGCCCCACTTCCAGGACGCCTGGATCGGGTAGATAAGCGCGGTCAGGATGACGATGAAGATCAGGAACGGCCAGAGCTTGATCCGCTCGGCCAGCGCGCCCGACACAATCGAGGCCGTCGTCGCGCAGAACATCACCTGAAAGAAGAAGTCGGACCCGGTCGCGGCGTAGGATATGTCATCCGCTCCGTCCGCGCCGATGCCGACCGCCTCGAGGACCGCCACGCCGAAAGCGCCGAGATAGCCGCCGGTCTCGTCACTACCGATCGACCAGTTCCCGAGTGGGTACATAAGATTGTAGCCGATCAGATAGTAGAAGATCACCGCCAGTCCGAAGAGCGCGATGTTCTTGGTGCATTGCATCGTCACGTTCTTGGAGCGGACCAGTCCAGCCTCAAGCATGGCGAAGCCAGCGGCCATCCACATCACGAGAAAGCCTGACACGAGAAACAACAGGGTGTTGAAGATGAATACAGTCTGCGCTGCGGGTTCCCCGCCGCCAGCGGCTTCCACGGCTTCAGTGGCGGCCGCATCCTGTCCAAAGGCGGGAAGCGTCATGATCGCCAGGGCGCTCACCACGCCGCCGATAGTCGCAAATCGCATCATGGTCTGGTTTGTCCTCTTTTTCTTGTCACGCTTTTCGATCGCCATCGCCCGCTGCGCTGTTCGATCGACACTCGCCGCCTCGATCCGATCAGAGAGCATCTTCGCCCACCTCTCCCGTGCGCACACGGAGCGCCTGCTCCACGTCGATCACGAAGATCTTTCCGTCGCCGATCTTTCCGGTCTTCGCTGTCGCGGCGAGCGTATCGACCACATTGCCCACCGAAGCGTCGGGAACGACAAGTTCGAGCTTGATCTTGGGGACGAAGTTCACGACGTACTCCGCCCCGCGATATATTTCGGTATGGCCGGACTGGCGTCCGTAGCCCTTCACCTCTGAGACCATCAGACCCTGAACGCCCACGCCGGTGAGAGCTTCGCGCACCTCCTCGAGCTTGAAGGGTTTGATGACGGCGACCACCAGTTTCATACGTTCCTCTCAGTTGCTTCGCGAACCATTTCCAGTCACTCACCTTGAAGAAGCAAATCCTGTGCCAGGAACGCAAAAGCCTTTTGTGTCAGATACTTGCCTGCTAATGAGGCTCTAGTCGCGCGGGCGTTGGCGCCGCAGCGCAGCAGTTTTTGCCCGTAAATGCGCCCGTCGCGCCATTCTGATCACAAATCAGGCACTTTATCTCATGACGGCTTGTTGGTGCGCTGCGGCGGAAGTGTGGCGTTTTGCGCGGCGAACGGGTATTGTCTGGTCAAAACAAACGGGCAGGACATTCGGGCATGGCCCAGGCGAAACGACGACGGGTGAAGGCGAAGCCGCGCCTCGGGCCGATGGAACGCATGTTCCGCGGACTCTTCCTGACCTTATGGCGCGTGGGGTGGTGGATCGGCGTGCGCGTCGCCGTGGTGGGCGCGGTGGCTCTGGCTGTTTCGACTGCCTATTATTACACTAAGCTACCCGACTTCGAGGCGTTGCTCGACGGGCGCGACACCGGGTCGGTGACGCTGCTGGACGCGTCGGGCGAGGTGTTCGCCTGGCGCGGCGACCAGCAGGGGCTGATCATGGCGGACGAGGTCTCGCCCTACCTGCGCAACGCCGTGATCGCGACGGAAGACCGGCGCTTCCACTGGCATCCAGGCATCGATCCGATCGGAACGGCGCGGGCGATGGCGGTCAATCTGCGGGCGGGACGCACGGTCCAGGGCGGCTCGTCGATCACCCAGCAGGTCGCGAAGCTTCTCTTCTTCGACAACACCCGGACGCTGGAGCGCAAGATCAAGGAGGTGCCTGCGGCGCTGGCGCTGGAATGGAAGTTCACCAAGGACGAGATCCTGTCGATATACCTCAATCGCGCCTATCTCGGCGCAGGGGCGACGGGGTTTGAGGCGGCGGCGCAGCGGTACTTCGGCAAGTCGGCGGCCGAGGTTGATCCGGCCGAAGCGGCGATGCTTGCGGGACTGCTGCGGGCCCCGTCCAAGTTCGCCCCGACCAACGATCTCGTCCGCTCCCAGAGCCGTGCGGAGACCATCGTTCAGGTGATGCTGGGGCAGGGCTACCTGACCCAGCAGCAGGCGGCCAACGCCATCGCGCAGCCGGCGTCCCTGTCGCGGGCGGCGGCGGCGCGGGCCGGTGGGGCCTTCGCCGACTGGGTGATGTCCTCGGGGCCGGACTTCCTGACCCGGAGCACCACCGAGGACGTGTCGGTGGCGACCACCTTCGACCCGCGCGTTCAGCGGGCGGCGGAGGAGGCGCTGGCTTTTGTCTTCGAGACCAAGGTGCGCGCCGGTTCGAAGGCTCAAGCTGCGGTGGTGGTGATGTCGCCAGACGGGGCGGTGCGCGCGATGATCGGCGGCCGCGATCTGGGCGGCAGCGAGGGGCAGTTCAACCGGGCCACACAGGCGCTGCGCCAGACCGGCTCGCTCTTCAAGACATTCGTCTACGGAGCCGCGCTTCAGGCGGGCGCGAGCCCCTATGACACGGTGCTCGACGCGCCGCTGACGCTGAACGTGCCGGGTTCGGGGTCCTGGTCGCCGAAGAACTACACCCGCGAGTTCGCCGGCGAGATCACTCTGGCTCAGGCGATGGCCCAGTCGATCAACACCGCGGCGGTGCGGGTCTCGGAATCGACCGGTCGGGCGCGGGTCAAGGCGCTGGCGCAGGATCTCGGGGTCAACTCGCCGATCGCGGACGGGCCAGCGCTGGCGCTCGGCACCTCGGAGGCGACGCTTCTGGAGATGACGGCCGCCTACGCCGGCATCCTCAACGGCGGGATGAAGGCGCAGCCCTACGGAATGCGCGATCTGCGGTTGAAGTCGGACGGCTCGGTGCTGTTGGCGGGCGGCGGGTCGGCCCCGCCGGTGCGGGTGCTCGACGAGCGCGCCGCCGGCCAGCTCGTCTGGATGATGAGCCAGGTCGTCGCCCAGGGAACCGGAACCCGGGCGCAGCTCGCCGACCGGCCGGCCGCCGGCAAGACCGGCACCACCCAAGCGGCCCGCGACGCCTGGTTCATCGGCTTCACCGGCAATTACGTGACCGGGGTCTGGATGGGCTACGACGACAACACGCCGCTGTCGGGCGTGACGGGGGGCGGGCTGCCGGCGGAGATCTGGCGCGAGACGATGACGCGGGTCGAGCAGGGCGTACCGCCGCTGCCGTTGCCGATGACTGCCCCATCGCCGCCGCATGTGGTGGCGCGCGCGCCCGACCCCGGCGCGATCGCGCGCGACGTGGGCGGGGCGGTGCAGTCGGTTTTCCGCAGCGTGCTCAACGGCATCTTCGGGGGCAACTGAACGCGCGTCGCGCGGCCCCGCGCTGGGCCGGGCTCGGGCGGAGCGGCGCGCGGATCAACCCGTCGCGGCGAAGTTGGTGAAGCGCCCGCGGTAGGGATAGCGCGGGTCGGCGTAGAGCGGGGCCGGGGTCAGGCCCGAGGGGCAGAGCGCGTCGCAGGCGGCCTCGTCGGCGGCGTCGAAGGGGACGCCGATGGCGGCGAGATAGCCCTCGAGCTGGTCGAGCGTGCGCGGGCCGATCAGCACGGCGGAGATCGCCCGGTTGGCGAGCACCCATTGCAGCGCCACCGCCGCCGGATCGCGCCCCGTGGAACGCGCCCGGTCGGCGGCGGCGTTGGCGGCGGCGATGGTCTCGGGGCGGAATTCGGTCTCCATCAGCCGCGGGTCCTTGCGGGCCGCCCGCGAATCCGCCGGCGGCGCCTCGTCGCGGTACTTGCCGGTCAGCACGCCGCGGGCCAGCGGCGAATACGGCACCACGCCGATGCCGAAGTGCCGGCAAGCGGGCAGGAGGTCGGTTTCGGCGACGCGGTTGAGCATGTGGTAGTAGGGCTGGGCGACCACCGGCCGCGCGACCCCCTGCGCGTCGGCGACGCGGACCATCTCGGCGACCTTCCAGGGCCGGAAGTTCGAGAAGCCCCAGTGGCGGATCCGACCCTGCGCGATCAGTTCGCCCAGCGTGCCGACAATGTCCTCGAGCGGCGTCGTCTCGTCGTCGAGATGCAGGTAGTAGAGGTCGATCGTGTCCACGGCGAGCCGGTCGAGCGAGGCGGCGACGGCGCGGCGCATGTAGGCCGGGGGCGAGGCCGCGGATTCGTTCGGCGTCGGCGACCGGGTTGCCGAGCTTGGTGGCGAGAAACACCTGTCGCGCCGGTCGGCGAGCAGCCGGCCGAGAATGCGTTCGGACTCGCCGCCCACGTAGGTGTCGGCGGTGTCGACGAAGTCGCCGCCCGCCGCCATGAAGCGGTCGAGGATGCGCCCGGCCTCGGCCTCCGACGTCTGGGCGCCGAACAGCATGGTTCCGAGGCAGAGGCGCGACACCTCCGGCCCGCCGGCGAAGAGGGGATGGCGGGGGATCTCGGTCATCGGCGCGCCTCCGTGCTTGCGCGCCCACGGTGGGACATCGGGTCGGGCGGCGCAAGAGACGGCTCTCGGCCGGCGAGACGCGCGAGACGCGCCCCGCGGGACCCGCGCCGAGATCGTTGTCGCCGGCGCCGCGGCGCCGTAGAAGTGCAGCCATCGCCGAACGAAGGGGCGGGGGAAGCAGGTGCAGGCGCCAGGGCTCATCAAGCGAAGCCTCATCGTGGCGGCGACGCTGGCGGTCGCGGCCTGCAGCCAGAATCCACAGTTCAGGATCGCCAGCGCCAATCGGACCTACGACGCGCTCGAGGGTCTCTACGTGTTGCTCGCCAAGGCCGAACTCGGCGCGCTGCGATCGCCCGCCTCATATGCAGGCAGCGTCGACGACTACGCGGCGGTGATCGCCGGCTTCCAGACCGGGCGACTGCTCGACGCCGGCCGACCGGATGCGGCGGCCACGGCTGCAAGCCTGTCTGCGGGAATTGCGCGCTGCGTCGATGACGTCAAACGCATGAGCGCGGTCCACAAGGCCGGCGGCGTCGCGCCCCGTTCGGCCGAGATCCCCCGCGTGCGCGCCAGCTGCGACGCCGCCGCCCGATCGGTCGCCGCCAGCGAAACATCCTCATGGCTCTTCGCGACGGCGGCCGGCGACGTCTAGCGGCCACCCTGGTCCGGACGGCGGACGCGCGGCGTCGCGCAAAGAAAAGGGCCGGCGCGAGGGCCGGCCCGTTCCTTCGGCGATGGTCGCGCGGCTTATTCGCGCTGACCGAAGAGGTGGAGCATCATCATGAACATGTTGATGAAGTTCAGGTAGAGCGACAGCGCGCCCATGATCCCGGCCTTCTCGATGTACTCCTCGCCCTGGGCGGCGCGCAGCTGCAGATATGTGCTCTTGATGTTCTGCGTGTCGTAGGCAGTCAGGCCGGCGAAGATCAGCACGCCGATCGCGGAGACCGCGAAGGCGAGCGCCGGGCTGCCGAGGAAGATGTTGACGACCATCGCCACGATCAGCCCGATCACGCCCATGATCAGGAACGATCCCCAGCCCGAGATGTCCTTCTTGGTGGTGTAGCCCCAGAGCGACAGACCCGCGAAGGCGATCGCCGTCACCAGGAACACCTGCACGATAGACATGCCGGTGAAGACCAGGAAGATCGAACTGATGGATACGCCCATCACTGCGGCGAAGGCGTAGAAGAGAGTTCTGCGCGGCGCCCGCGGAGAGGCGGTTCACGCCGGCGCTCAGGCCGAACACGAACAGAAGCGGCGCGAACATGATCAGCCACTTCAGCGGCGAGGCGTAGATCGCCGCGCCGAACGCGGTCAGATACGAATCGGTTCCGATCTGGTACTCGGTCGGGGTGGTCGAGACCGCAAGGCCCGACACCGCCCAGGCCGCAAGCCCGGTGATCAGCATGCCCACGGACATCGTGCCGTAGACCTTGTTCATGTGCGCGCGAAGACCCTCGTCGATCTCCGCCGTGCGAACGCCGGCGCCTGTCCGACGAACAGTCTCGATTTCGGCCATTGGTTCCTCCGTAAAGACCCTCCGCCGACGGGTCACCCCACGGCGCTCTTGGCGATATTGGGGGCTGCGCCGTTCATTTCAACCCGGAATCGGGTTCCGAATCACTATTTATGAGCGTTTTTATTGGGTTTGCCGATTCGCCCCCGCGACAGCGCGCCGCAGGGGCGGACCTTCGGCCTCAGTCGAGCGTCTCGGCGACCAGTCTGCCGTCCAGCATCTGCGGAATGACGACCGTGTTGGAGTCCTCGAGGTATTCGAGGTTGGCGCTTCCCTGCGGCAGGTCGCGCAGCAGTTCGAAACCGCCGTCCGGCGAGATGCGGTAGAGCGCGCCGGCGACCCAGTCGGTGACCAGCCAGTTGCCTGCGCCGTCGGGTTCGAGCCCGTCGAGGTTGCCCACCGGCGCGCCGGAGCCGAAGTCCGAGACCGCGCCGGTCTCAAGGTCGACGCTCAGCAGGTTGCCGCCGACCTCGGTGGTGAGGTCGTCGCGCAGGCCCTCGCCCCAGCTCGCCACCAGCAGTACGCCGTCCGAGATCGCCAGCCCGTTGGGATGCTTGAGCGCGTCGCCCTCGGCGAGCACCGAGAGCGCGCCGTCCGCGAGGACATGGATGCGGTTGGCGAGCGTGTCGGACACGTAGACGCGGCCGTCCTCGTCCACGGCGGTGTCGTTGAGAAATACCGCGCCCTCGGCGGTCCAGGTTCCGGTGATCGCCCCGGCGTCGACGTCGATCGCCACCAGCCGGTCGATGTCGGCCACATAGAGGGTGTTTCCCGACAGCGCGAGGCCCTTTGGCGCGTCGAGGCCCTCCACCCAGTTCCGGGTGAGCATCTCGCCCTCGGGGGACATCCGGGCGATGTATCCGGTTCCGTCCCGCTCCAGAATGTCGCCGGTGATGTTGCTGACATAGAGCACCCCGCGCTCGGCGTCGAAGAGCGCGCTCTCGGGCGTGTCGAGCCCGTCTACCGCCCAGATCTCGGCTGCGCCGGCGGCTGAGGCCGCGGCGAGGATCGCCAGACAGGCCAGTCTCGTCGTTCCGTTCGTCATTTGAATTGCCCCTCCCGTGTTCTTGTTGGAGGGCGAGCCTACCACACACTCTCGCCGTGGGTATCGAACCAAATGTTCTGAAGGTGCGTCTCTATTGGGTCGCCTATTGGCGCAGGCGTCCAGATCGATGTGGTCCTCGGCGGCCTTCGGTCTATTCCCGCGCCCGCAGCACCCGCGCGGGCCGCACCGAGAGCGGGCGCAGCGCGAAGCCGAGCCCGGCGAGCAGGCTCGCGAGCGCGCCGCCGACCACGATGGCGAGCGCCGAGACCGGCTCGAAGCGGTAGTCGCCCTCCATCACCACCGTGGTCACCCACCAGCCGCCGATCGCGCCGGCGAGGATCGCCACGGCGCCGGCCGCCGCGCCGATCAGCGCCGAGCGCAGCGCGAAGCTGGCCAGGATGCGGCCCCGGCTGGCGCCCAGGGTCTTCAGCACCGCCGCCTCGAACACCCGACGGCGCTCGCCGGCCGCCGCCGCGCCGATAAGCACCACGAAGCCGGTGAGCAGCGTCGCCGCCGCGCCCCAGCGCGTGGCGGCGCCGATGCTGCGCAGCGATTCCGCGACCCGGTCGATCGCCTCGCGCACCCGCACGGCGGTGATGTTGGGATAGGCCCCGGCGACATCGCGCAGCAGCGGTGCCTCGGCCTCCTCTGCGGCGTAGACGGTGGCGATGTGAGTGTGCGGCGCGCCGGCGAGCGTGGCGGGATCGACGACCATGATGAAGTTGATCCCCATGCTCTCGAACTCGACCACGCGGAAGTTGGCGATGGTGGCGGTGATGTCGCGGCCGAGGATGTTGACGGTGATCTCGTCGCCGAGCTTCAGGCCCATCTCGCGACCCTCCTCCTCGGCGAAGCTCATCAGCGGCGGGCCGGCGTAGTTCTCGGGCCACCATGCGCCTTCGGTCAGCACCGCGTCCGCGGGCTGCGCTGCGGAATAGGTGACGCCGCGGTCGCCCTCGAGCACCCAGTGGTCGCCCACCACCTCGCGGGCGGGGACGCCGTTGATGCGGGTGATGATGCCGCGCAGCATCGGCGCCGTCTCGACAGTCTCGACGCCCGGCTGGGCCTCAGCACGCTCGCGGAAACCGGCGAGCTGGTCGTTCTGGATGTCGACGAAGAAGTAGGCCGGGGCCCGCTCGGGCAGGTCGCTGGTGATCAGCTGGCGCAGGTTGGAGTCGATCTGCCCCACCGCAGCCAGAACCGTTAGACCGAGGCCGAGGGACAGCACGACCGAGGCGGTCTCGCCGGAGGGGCCGCCGAGCGCGGCGAGCGCCCATCGCAGGGCCGGGCGGCCGCGGGTGAGGCGGCCGCGAGCGAGGTGCCGCGCCACGCGGCGCAGGGCGGCGGCGGCGACGAGCAGTATCGCGAGCGCGCCGAGCACGCCGCCGGCGGTGGTCAGCGCCAGGGTCTCGGACTCCGACAGCCAGGTCGCGAGCCCGACCAGGAGCGCGACAAGGCCTGTGATCGCCAGAAGATAGACTGGCCTCGGCCAGGCCCGCCGCGCGCTGGCGGCGTCGCGGAAGAGCTCGGCCGCGCGGATGTCGCGCGCGCGCGCGAGCGGCCAGATGGTGAAGATGAGCGCAGTTAGCAGCCCGTAGACCGCCGCCTCGAGGAGCGGCGCGGCGTAGATCCCGAACTCGACCGGCACCGGCAGGCGCGTGACGATGAGCGGCGCGATCGCCAGCGGCGCCAGCGCCCCGAGCGCCAGCCCGATCGCCACGCCCACCAGCGCCAGCGCCCCGATCTGCAGGAGGTAGGCGGCGAAGATCGTTCCGCCGGTCGCGCCGAGGGTCTTGAGGGTGGCGATGGTCTCGGTCTTGCCCTCCAGATACGCGCGCACCGCCGCAGACACGCCGACCCCGCCCACGGCGAGCCCGGCGAGCCCGATCAGCACCAGAAAGCTGCCCAGCCGGTCCACGAACTCGCTGATGCCCGGCGCGCCGTTACGCCGGTCGCGCCATTGCAGCCCGGTCTCGGCGAAGCGCGCGACGGCGTCGTCCTCGAGCGCCGCGAGATCGGCCTCCGGGGCGAAGCGGAGCCGGTAGGAGCTGTCAAAGAGCGAGCCTTCCGACAGCAGCCCGCTGCCGTCGAGCGCGTCGAGCCGCACGATCACTCGCGGCCCGAGCCCGAAGCCGCTGGCCGCCCCGTCCGGCTCGACGAGAAGCTCGCCGGCCAGCCGGAACTCCGTCTCGCCGAGGCGCAGCAGGTCACCCTCGACGAGACCGAGCCGATCGATCAGGATGCGCTGGGCGACGAGGCCAGGCGTCCCGTCGCGGGGGGCGAGCGCCGCCGCGAGGTCGCCGCCGCTGGCCAGTTCGGCCACGCCGTAGAGCGGATAGCCGTCGTCCACGGCCTTGACCTGGACCAGGGCGCGCTCCTCCGCGCCCTCGGACGGTGTCCGGGTGACCATGGAGCGGAAATCGACGATCTCCGAGACGGCCTCGGCGTTCGCGTCCATCCACGCGCGCTCGGCGTCGGTCGCGAAGCGATATGTGAACTGCATCTGCGCGTCACCGCCGAGGATGGCGGCCGCCTCGCCGGTGAGGCCGCGCCCGATCGCCTCGCGCACCGAGCCGACCGCAACGATGGCCGCGACGCCGAGGGCGAGGCAAGCGAGAAAGACCGCGAAGCCGCGCAGGCCGCCGCGCATCTCGCGCCACGCCAGGCGCACGGGCAGGGGCGCCTTCACGACGGCCGTCTTGCGTCGATGGGCCGGCGCCGGGTCACTCGGCGGCCTCCGCGAGCGTTTCCAGCGCGCCGTCGCGCAGATGGACGACCCGGTCGCAACGCGCCGCCAACTCGGGGGCGTGTGTCACGAGGACCAGCGTCGATCCGTGGCGGTCGCGCAGCCCGAACAGCAGTTCGATGATCGCCTTGCCGGTCGAGCCGTCGAGGTTGCCGGTCGGCTCGTCGGCGAGCAGGATCTCGGGCCGGGTCACCGCGGCGCGGGCCAGCGCCACGCGCTGCTGCTCGCCGCCAGACAGCTGGGACGGATAGTGGTCGGCGCGGGAGGCGAGACCGACCGCCGCGAGTTCGGCCGCGGCATGCTCGAAGGCGTCGGCGTCGCCGGCGAGCTCGAGGGGCGTGGCGACGTTCTCGACCGCGGTCATCGTCGGAATAAGGTGGAAGGACTGGAAGACCACGCCCATGTGATCGCGTCGGAAGCGCGCCAGCGCATCCTCGCCCATCGCGCCGTGAGATCCGGCGCCGAGCGCCGTCACGTTGCCGCAGGTCGCGCTCTCGAGTCCACCCATGAGCATCAGCAGCGACGACTTGCCCGATCCGGACGGGCCGACCAGCCCGAGCGTCTCGCCCCGGCGGACCGAAAGCGTGACATCGCGCAGAATGTTGACCTGCCCGGCGTTGCCCTGGAGGGTGAGCGAGACATTCTTGAGCGACAGCGCCGGAGAAGACATCGGAGACGACATGATGGACACCTGCTCGCAACGCGACGGTCGGCCGGCCGGTCGCGCCCGGCCCGACCGGCCATATGGGGCTCTGCGCCGATTGCGCAACCTGACGAGCGCTCTCGCGGTCTCGGTCGGCCTGTCCTGCGGGCTCGCCGCCGGCGGTGCGTCGTCGCAGGAAGTGACCATCCTCGCCTTCGGCGATTCGCTCACACAGGGCTACGGGCTGCCCGAGGCGCAGGGCTTCGTGCCGCAAATGCAGGCCTGGCTTGCGGAGAACGGCGACGGCGACATCCGGCTGATCAACGGCGGGGTGTCCGGCGACACCACCGCGGGCGGACTGGCGCGCATCAGCTGGTCGCTGACCGAGGACGTGGACGCAGTGATCGTGGCGCTTGGCGGCAACGACGTGCTGCGCGGGCTTGAACCGGAGCAGATCCGCGCCAACATCGACGGCATCCTGACGGAGATCGCCGCGCGGGGCCTACCGGTGCTGCTCGCGGGGCTGCCCGCGCCCAAGAACTACGGCGCGGAGTACGAGGCGGCGTTCCGCGATCTCTTTCCCGAACTCGCGCGGAAACACGGGGCGCTGCACTACCGCTCGTTCCTGGCAGGCATGGGCGAGGGACGCAACGTGGTGCAGGTCATGCTGCTGATGCAGGGCGACGGCATCCACCCCAACGCCCGCGGCGTGGAGGCCATCGTCGATCACATGGGTCCGAGCGTGCTGGACCTGGCCGAGCGCGCTCGCGACTGAGGTCGGGACGCGCGGGGCCCCGGACGTCCCGGTCAGCGACGGTAGCCCGCGCGCTTGAGTTCGGCCTCGACCGCTCCGCGGCTCAGGCCGAGGTCGGCGAGGCGGGCGTCGTCGAGCCGGGCGAGCGCGGCCATCTGGCGAGATTCCCTGTCGACCCCGATCAGGCGCTGGAGCGCCCGCTTCAGGCCGTGGCGGGCGGTGGGCCGCGGCGCGGGGATGACGTCGACGAGGGCGGGGTCGTAGATCGAGGGCATGGGTCTCTCCTCCGGTATCGGGTCCCGCCGCGTCCGCGCGGCGTCCCTTCCCGATGGAGACTAGGGGCGATCCGCCCTGGCGTGCGTGACTGGGGTCACGTCGTCGCTCACCGCGACCACGACCTTGCCGGTGGCCTTGCGCCGGCGCAGAAGCTCCAGCGCCGCATTGGCCTCCTCGAGCGGCAGGATGTGGCTGACGTGGGGTCGGAGCCGGCCCGTCTCGACCCAGGCGAAGAGCGTGGCAAAGGAGTCCGCGACGACCTCCGGATGGCGCCGAGCGAAGCCGCCGAGATAGAAGCCGAAGACCGACTGGTTCTTGACCAGCAGGATGTTGGCCGGGATCTGCGGGATCTCGCCGCTGGCGAAGCCGATGGGCAGGATCCGCGCCTCGGGCCGGCAGGCGCGGAAGGCCGCCTCGAACTGCGCGCCCCCGACCGCGTCGTAGAGCACGTCGACCCCACCGAGGGCGCGCAGCGCGCCGCGCAGATCCGGCTCCTCGCCCGAGAGCAGGTGATGGGCACCGGCGGCCGCGGCGGCGGCGCGCCCCTCTTCGGTGCGGGCGACGGCGATGACCCGCGCGCCGGCGAGCCGGCCGAGTTCAACTGCGGTCAGTCCGACCCCCCCGGAGGCGCCGAGCACGGCGAGGGTCTCGCCGGGGCGCAGCCGCGCCAGATGGGCGAGCGCGATGTGGCTGGTGGCGTAGGCGACCGGAAAGCCCGCGACTTCGGCGTCCGAGAGCGCCGCGGGAGCCGGCGCGCAGGCGGCCGCCGGGGCGACGAGAAACTCGGCGAAGCCGCCGCCGCCGGCGTGACAGGCGACGCGGGCGCCCGGCGGCGGACCGGCGGCGCCCGGCCCGAGCGCCTCGACCACGCCGCAGACCTCCATGCCGGGGGTCGCGGGGAGGGGTGGCTTCTCCTGGTAGGCACCGCGCAGAATCAGCGTGTCGGCGAAGTTCACGCCGCAGGCGCGCACCCGCAGCAGCGCCTCGCCCGGTCCCGGCGCGGGGTCGGGGATTTCGCGCAGCTCCAGCGGCGCGCCGAGGCTCACGATCTGCATCGCCCGCATGACATCCCCTCGAGTTCCGTCCACGCTCCGGGCGACGTGGTAGCCTCCCCCGGCCGGCGCGGGAAGGGGCGCATTGCGCGCCGCCGCTTGCGCGTCATTGCGGGGCGCCCTGTTCCGCGTCCACGGAGCGGAAACGGCGGCGCTCCCCAGAGCGCCGATCGACGGGCAAGGCGGAGATGGACGCGGGAATGCTGGCGGCGGAGTGCGGGCGCGACATGGCCGCGCCGTTGCCGATGATCGTGCTGATGCTGCTCGGAGCGGCGCCGCTCTGCGGGCATCTCGGCTTCGAGCGCGATGCGTCGGATCATGACGCAGGTTTGAGCACCCAGATGACGCTCGGCGTGGCCGCGGCGACATTCGCCCTAATCACCCTCCAGACCGTCGCCGACTTCGGCGGGCGGGGGGGGCTCGGTGCGCATGGACCCGATCCGCCTAGTGAAGGCCACGACGGCAGGCGTGGCTTTCCTCGCCGCCGGGCTGGGGCTCTGGGCCGTCGCCGGGCTGGCGGCGCTGCTGGGTCTGGCGATCGCCCGGCTGCTGCGCTGGATGAGCGAGCGCGCCGGCCCGGGCTGACGCGCCGGACGCCCCGCTTGCGCTTGCGGCCCGCCGGCCTTATTGCGGCTGCGAAGACGGACCGCGCCCGGGCGCGTCCGCCGCCCGAAGGAACCCCGACGATGGATATCCGCAACATCGCGATCATCGCGCATGTCGACCACGGCAAGACCACACTCGTCGACGCGCTGCTGCGCCAGAGCGGGTCGTTCCGCGAGAACCAGGCCGTGGCCGAACGCGCCATGGACTCCAACGATCTCGAGCGCGAGCGCGGCATCACCATCCTGGCCAAGTGCACCTCGGTCGAATGGGGCGGCGCGCGCATCAACATCGTCGACACGCCGGGGCACGCGGATTTCGGCGGCGAGGTCGAACGCATCCTGAGCATGGTCGACAGCGTCGTGCTGCTGGTGGACGCCGCCGAAGGGCCGATGCCGCAGACCAAGTTCGTCACCGCCAAGGCGCTGGCGCTGGGTCTGCGGCCGATCGTGGTGCTCAACAAGGTAGACCGGCCCGACGCCGAGCCCGACCGGGCGCTCGACGAGGTCTTCGATCTCTTCGTGACGCTCGACGCCACGCCCGAGCAGCTCGACTTCCCGGTGCTCTACGCCTCGGGGCGCAGCGGATGGGCGGACGTCGAGCTCGACGGGCCGCGCAAGGATCTCTCGGCGCTCTTTGAGTTGGTGCGCGCCCACACGCCCGCGCCCGCGCAGGCGGCGCGGCGCGACGAGCCGTTCTCGATGCTGGCGACCACGCTCTCGGCCGATCCGTTCCTTGGCCGCATCCTGACCGGTCGGATCGAGAGCGGCGTGGCCCGCGCGGGCCAGACCGTTCGTGCGCTCTCGCGCGAGGGCCGCGAGATCGAGCGCTTCCGCATCTCCAAGGTCCTTGCCTTCCGCGGCCTGTCGCGGCAGTCGGTCGACAGCGCCGAGGCTGGCGACATCGTGAGCCTCTCCGGCATGTCGAAGGCGACCGTGGCCGACACGATCGCCGACGCCGCGGTGACCGCGCCGATCCCGGCCCAGCCGATCGACCCGCCGACGATCTCGGTCACCATCGGCATCAACGACTCGCCCCTCGCCGGGCGCGACGGCGACAAGGTGCAGAGCCGGGTGATCCGCGAGCGCCTGATGCGCGAGGCGGAATCGAACGTGGCGATCCGCGTGACCGACACGCCCGGCGGCGAGGCCTTCGAGGTCGCGGGTCGGGGCGAGCTGCAGATGGGCGTGCTGATCGAGAACATGCGCCGCGAGGGCTTCGAGCTTTCGGTGTCGCGGCCCCAGGTCCTGCTGCGCGAGGAGAACGGCCAGCGGTTCGAGCCCATCGAGGAGGTCACCATCGACGTCGACGAGGCCTATTCCGGCGTCGTCGTGGACAAGCTCAGCCAGCGCAAGGGCGAGTTGGTGGAGATGCGCACCGGGCAGGGCGGCAAGACGAGAATCGTCGCCCATGCGCCCTCGCGCGGGCTGATCGGTTATCACGGCGAGTTCCTCACCGACACGCGGGGCACCGGGGTCATGAACCGGGTGTTCCATGGCTGGGCGCCCTGGCGCGGGCAGATCCCCGGCCGCCGGGTGGGCGTGCTGATCTCGATGGAGGATGGCGTGAGCGTCCCCTACGCGCTCTTCAACCTCGAGGATCGGGGCCGGTTCTTCATCGGCGGCGGCGAGCAGGTCTACGGCGGCATGATCCTCGGCGAGCATAACCGCGACAACGACCTCGAGGTGAACCCGCTCAAGGGCAAGAAGCTCACCAACATCCGCGCCGCCGGCAAGGACGAGGCGGTGGTGCTGACCCCGCCGGTCCGCCTCAGCCTGGAGCAGGCGATCGCATATGTCGCCGACGACGAGCTTGTCGAGGTGACGCCGAACGCGATCCGGCTGCGCAAGCGCGCCCTCGATCCCCACGAGCGCAAGCGTCAGGCGCGCGCCGCCGCCTCCTGATCGCGCATTGGTTGCGCTTCGCATTTTGCGATTCCTTTGCAAATCACTTACGGCGCACGTTTACGGTTTTGCAATGCCTCTGGAACTCGCTCGCTGATTGTGTGATCTCGCGCACGGGAGTCGGAAGAAACACCTCTGATTGAGTTGTGAATCGCGCCGACACCCCCAGTGAGAAGACTTGGCACGAAACGTGCTTGGAAAGAGGCAGGAGACAGCGTTTGGACATTGGAGCAGCGAGTATGAAACATCCCGTGGACGTTCATGTGGGCCGGCGCGTGCGCCATCGTCGCTGGATGGTGGGCATGACCCAGCAGCAGCTCGGTGACATCGTCGGGATCAAATTCCAGCAGATCCAGAAATACGAGACCGGCATGAACCGGATCAGCGCGTCGCGGCTCTGGGACATCGCCCAGGCGCTCGACGTCAGCATCAGCTTCTTCTTCGAGGGTTTCGACAGCGAGGACGGCGCGACGGAGGCTCCGGCGCTGGAGCGCGAGGCGCGCCGCGGCGACCTGCTCGCCGACAAGGAGGCGCTGGAGCTGGTGCGGTCCTACTATTCTATCCCCGAGGCCCAGCGCCGCCGGCTCTTCGACCTGGCGCGGGTGCTGAGCGACGTCGCCTGACGTCTGCGGCTTGACCCGCGCCGCGGGTTGGGGGAGACCGCCTCCGGACCAGTCGGGATCGGGGGCGGATGGTGGTCGGAGATCCTGATCTTTCGCCGGAGACGCGGGCGGAGTTGCGCGAGGTCGCGCGCGCGCTTGCCGACGCGGCGGCCGGCGAGACCCTCCGGCTGTTCCGCAGTGCGGGGCTCGACGCCGCCGACAAGTCCGCGGCCGATCCTGCGGCACGCTTCGACCCTGTCACCGAGGCCGACCGCGCCGCCGAACGGGCGATGCGGGTGGAATTGTTGCGCCTGAGGCCGGACGATGGGGTCCTTGGAGAGGAATACGAGGCCACCGCCGGCAGGACCGGCCTGACCTGGGTGCTCGATCCGATCGACGGAACCCGCGCCTACCTGAGCGGCGCACCGACTTGGGGCACGCTGATTGCGGTGAACGCGGGCACGGGGCCGGTGCTCGGGGTGATCGACCAGCCCTTCATCGGCGAACGCTTCATCGGCGGCTTCGGGGCCGCGGACCTCGCCGATCGCGCGGGCGTCCGGCCGATCGCCGCCCGGGCTTGCGCCGGCCTGTCGGCGGCGATCCTCTACACGACGTTTCCCGAGATCGGCGCGCCGGCGGAGCGGGCGGGCTTCGAGGCGGTGCGCGACCGGGTTCGCCTGACGCGCTACGGGCTCGACTGCTACGCCTACGCGATGCTCGCCATGGGCCAGATCGACCTGGTGATCGAGGCGGGGCTTCAGGCCTACGACATCCAGGCGCCGCAAGCGGTGATCGAAGCGGCCGGCGGGATCGTCACCGACTGGCGCGGAGGGTCGCCCCACGGCGGCGGCCGGGTGCTGGCGGCCGGAGACGCGCGGGTCCACGCCGAGGCGCTGGCGATCCTGCGCCGGGTGGCGGACTGAGGTCGCGGGACGCTTAGCGCCCGTTGGCGACGCGCCCGGCCTCGGGCGGGCGCATCGCCTCGAGAAACCCGCCGATCCGGGGCCAGACCTCGGTGAGGATCTCGGGGCGCTCCATCAGGATCTCGTGGCGCGCGCCGGGCAGCTCGACCAGCTCGCCGCTCTCCATCTTCGACATCTGGGTGCGGATGACGCTGGAGGAGACCACGCTCTCGCCGCCGCCGAGGAAGGTCAGCACCGGAAGCTTCGGCAGCGGGGCGACGTAGAGCCGCGCCATCTCCTCGAGCGCGGCGCGGGTCCACTGCATCGACGGGCCGCCGATGGCGAGTTCCGGTTTGTCGATGATCTGGCGCATGCACCACCGGAAGGTCGCCTCGTCGGAGGTCAGCGGGTTGCCGGCGTAGGCGATGGCGAGCGCGGTTGGCCCGGGGTTTGCTCCCGGGGTCAGCCGGCCGCCGAGACCCATGAGGTTGGCGAGCTGGGTCATCTTGCTGGTGAGCTCGCGGGTGGCGGCGCGCATCTGAAGGTGCCACATCGGCGCGGAGAAGACGGCGGCCGCGAAATCGGCGCGCTCCAGCAAGGTGCGCAGCCCGATGCAACCGCCCATGGAATGGCCGAGCAAGACCCAGGGCCGGGGAAGCGCCCGCACCGCCTCGAGCCCGAGCATCGCGCCGACGTCGCGCTGGTAGTCGCGGAAGTCCTCGACATGGCCGAGCGAGGGGTTGCCGCCGAAACGGTCCGAAAGCCCCTGTCCGCGCCAGTCGAGCGCCGCAACCGAGACGCCGAGGCCGGCGAGCCGATCCATCACCCGGCCGTATTTCTCGATGAACTCCGTGCGCCCGGGAAAGACGATCACCGTGCCGGCGCCGCCGCCGGCCCGGGTCGCGACCCGGATCCGCACGCCGTCGGCCGTGCGCGCCCAGTACGCCTCCACACCCGCAGGACCCTCGGCGAGGTCCGCGTGATAGGGCGCGTCTCCGGTCATCCCAGGATGCTTCCCAGTTTCATCGCCATGCCCATGTCGCCGTCGACCTTGAGGCGTCCGGACATGAATGCGGTGGTGGGGTTGAGCTCGCCCTCCAGGATGCTCTGGAAGGTGTCGGCGCTGGCGGTCATGGTGCAGTCCGCGCCGCCGCTGGACCCGGCGCTGACGCCGGTGTCGTCGATGGTGAGGCTGCCTTCGTCCTCGATGACGAATTCCACGGTGCCGTCGATGCTCTGGCCGGCCATGCGGTCTCCGAGGGCCTTGACGGCGCCGTCCACGATGTCGCTCATTGGTAAGGTCTCCGCGAGAAGAGGGCCGGGCCCTCGATCTGTGAAATCGAACCGCTAACTTAGAGAGCATGGCGGGATTTAAAAAGAACCAACTCTGGATCATTCTGGCCGCGGCGGCCTGGTTCGGCGCGGCGTCGCCGCTGGCCGCTCAAGCGGAGCCGAGCGCGGGCGCGGAAAAGCTCGACGCGCTCTTCGCCCAGCTCGCCGAACTCGGGCGCGAGGACTGGCGGCGCGTCGAGAGCGAGATCCTGCGGATCTGGGCGCAGTCGGGCTCGGAATCGATGGATCTGCTGCTCAAGCGCGGACAGGAGGCGATGGAAGCGGAGGACTACCCGACCGCCATCGAGCACCTGAGCGCGCTGACCGAGCTCGCGCCGGGATTCGCCGAGGGCTGGAACGCGCGGGCGACCGCGTTCTTCCTGATGGATGAATACGCGCTCTCGGTCGCCGACATCGAGCGCACGCTGGCGCTCGAGCCGCGGCACTTCGGGGCGCTGAGCGGGCTGGGACAGATCCTCGAGGCGCTGGGCGAGGACGCGCTGGCGCTCGAGGCGCTGCGCGCGGCCTACGCGATCACCCCGAACCGGCCGGGCCTCGACGAGGCGGTGCAACGGCTCGAACGCTTGACAGGGGCCGCCGACCTCTGAGAGGTGGCGCGCGCGACGCGGAGGCGGCGAAATGGCGTTCGATGACGCGCCGCGGGTCAGCGCGGTGCTCGGTCCCACCAACACCGGCAAGACCCACTATGCGGTCGAGCGCATGCTCGCCCATCGCACCGGCGTCATCGGCCTGCCGCTGCGCCTGCTGGCGCGCGAGGTCTACGACCGGATCGTCGCCCTGCGCGGGCCCTCGGTGGTGGCGCTGGTCACCGGCGAGGAGCGCATCGTGCCGGCGCGCGCGACGTGGTGGGTCTGCACCGTCGAGGCGATGCCGCTGGGCCTTGGCGCGGACTTCGTGGCCGTCGACGAGATTCAGCTCTGCGCCGATCCCGAGCGCGGCCACGTCTTCACCAGCCGGCTCCTGCGGGCGCGGGGCCTGCACGAGACGCTGTTTCTGGGCTCGGACACCATGCGCGGGCGGATCGCCGACCTGGTGCCCGAGGCGCGGTTCCTGCGCCGGGAGCGGTTCTCGGAACTGCGCTACTCTGGCGGGCGCAAGATCAGCCGGATGCCGCCGCGCAGCGCCATCGTCGCCTTCTCGGTCGAGGACGTCTACGCGATCGCCGAGCTGATCCGCCGCCAGAAGGGCGGCGCGGCGGTGGTGATGGGCGCGCTCAGCCCGCGCACGCGCAACGCGCAGGTGGCGCTCTACCAGAACGGCGAGGTCGACTATCTGGTCGCCACCGACGCGATTGGCATGGGGCTCAACCTCGACATCTCCCATGTGGCCTTCGCCGGGCTGAGCAAGTTCGACGGCCGCAGGCAGCGCCGGCTGGCAGCGAGCGAGCTGGCCCAGATCGCCGGGCGGGCCGGGCGCTACACCACCGACGGCAGCTTCGGGGTGACCGGCGAGGCCGGGACGCTTGAGCCCGAGGTCGTCGCCGCGATCGAGGGGCACCGATTCTCGCCGCTGGGCCGGCTGCAATGGCGCAGCGACACGCTCGACTTCGCCTCGCCCGAGGCGCTGATCGCTTCGCTCGAAGCGCCGAGCGAGCGAGAGGGCCTGGTGCGAGCGCGCGAAGCCGACGATCTGGCGACGCTGCGCGCGCTGGTGGACATGCCCGCCCTGCGCGGCCGGGTGGAGAACCCGCGCGACGTGCGCCTGCTCTGGGACGTCTGCCAGGTGCCGGACTTCCGCAAGGTCTCGCCCGGCGAGCATGCGGCGCTCTGCGTGCGGCTCTTTGAGTTCCTGCACGGCGGCGGATCGATCCCCGACGACTGGCTCGCGGGGCAGGTGCGCCGCATCGATCGGCCCGACGGCGACATCGACGCGCTGTCTAACCGCCTCGCCTACATCCGCACGCTCACCTACCTCGCGCAGCGGCGGGGCTGGATCGGCGATGGCGACCATTGGCGGGGCGAGACCCGTGCGGTAGAAGACCGGCTGTCGGACGCGCTCCACGCGCGGCTGACCCAGCGTTTCGTCGACCGGCGCACGAGCGTGCTCATGCGTCGGTTGAAGCAGAAGGAGAACCTCGTGGCCAGCGTGACCGAGGACGGGGAAGTGACGATCGACGACCAGTTCATCGGCCGTCTCGAGGGGTTCCGCTTCCGGCTCGACCCCAAGGCCGACGCCGATCAGGCGCGCACGCTGCGCGCCGCCGGGGTGGCGGCGCTGGCGCCGGCGCTCTCGCTGCGGGTCGACAAGTTCTACAACGCCCCCGACGCCGAGTTCGACGTCACCGAGCAGGGCGGGCTGATGTGGGGCGAGCACGCGGTGGGCAGACTTCGGCCGGCCCCGACGCGCTCAGCCCGCAGGTCGAGCCCTTCGTCGACGAGGACGCGCCGCCCGAGATCGCCGAGAAGGTGCGCCGGCGCCTCGGGCACTGGCTCGACCGGCGGATCGCGGCGCTCTTTGCGCCGCTGATCGCGCTGCGCGACGACGCGGCGCTGACCGGCATGGCGCGGGGCGTGGCCTTCCGCCTCGTCGAGGGACTCGGGGTCACGCCGCGCGGCGAGATCTCGCGGGAGGTGCGCGATCTCGATCAGGACCAGCGCGCTAGCCTGCGCAAGCACGGGGTGCGCTTCGGCCAGTTCACGGTCTTCCAGCCGGCCTTGCTGAAGCCCGCGCCTACCCGGATGCGGGTGGTGCTCTGGGCGCTGAAGGCCGGTCTCGACGAGTTCCCCGAGGCGCCGCCGCCGGGGCTGGTGACGATCCCGGCCGCGCCGGGCGCGCCGCAGGGCTACTATCCGCGCATCGGCTACCGGCTGGCCGGCGACCGGGCGATCCGGATCGACATGCTCGAGCGGCTCGCCGACATGATCCGCGGGCTCGACGCGAGCGGCGGCTTCGAGGCGACGCCGGACATGCTCTCGATCACCGGGCTGACGCTCGAGCAGTTCGCGCGGCTGATGGCCGGGATGGGCTACCACGCCGAGCCCGGAACCCGCCCGAAACGCCGCCAGCCAGCCGCCCCCGCCAACGCGGCGGGCGCGACCGAGGTCGGCGCCGCGCCACCCGGGGCGGCGGCGCCGACGGAAGGCGTCGCGAAGGACCCGACCGCGCAAGAGGCGCAGGAATCCGGCTCTGCGCCGGAGGCCGCAGCGGCGGCGAGCGGGTCGGGCGCCGATCAGCCCGCCACTGCCGTGACGGAGGACGTCGCGGAAGAAAGCGGGGCCGCGGACGTCGAGGCGATGGTGGAGCCGGTTGACACGGATCCCGCCGCCGAGCCGCAGGCGGTCGCGGAGCCCGTCGCCGCGGAGGCGCCGGCGGCCGTGGAGGCGCCCGCGTCCGCCTCAGAGTGTTCCGCGACGCCATCGTTGGCGACGACTGCCGTCGCGGAGGCCGAGGAAACCGAGACCTTCTACGTCTTCACCCGAGTGCCCAAGCGGCGCACCACGCGCGGGCGCCACGGCGAGGCGCAGGGAGAGCCGGGCGCCAAGCCCAAGGGCAAGCCCCGCCGCAACGGCGAGGGAGGCCGGCCCAAGGGCAAGCCCGGGCGGCGCGAGGACGCCGACACGCCGCCCGCCGCCGCGCGTCCCCGTCCGCAGCGTCCCGAGAAGCCCGTGGATCCGGACAATCCCTTCGCCGCGCTGCTGGCGCTCAAGCTGCGCGACTGACCCTGCTGCGGCGTGGCGCTTCCCTGATCGGGCCGCGGAAGGCCGGAGGGCTCCTTGGCGGGGGCCGCAGCTGCGCTTGCGCTCCGTGAGCGGCCAGCCCGAACCTGCCCCCGCCATGCGCCTCGACAAGTGGCTCTGGCAGGCGCGGTTCTTTCGCACGCGCGCGCTCGCGGCCCGGCTGGTGGCGGCCGGGAAGGTGCGGGTCAACGCCCGCAGGGTCTCCAAAGCGGCCTCGCCGGTGCGGGTCGGCGACGGGCTGACCTTTCCTCAGGGCGATACGGTGCGGGTGGTGCGCGTGCTGGCGCTCGGCGCGCGACGCGGCCCGGCTGCGGAGGCGCAGGCGCTCTACCGCGACCTCGCGCCGCCCGGAGAGGCGGCCTCCGGCCCTTGAACAGCACCGCCAGCCTGTTAAGTGTCGATTGCGGAGCGTGACAGGCCCTGCGGACCGAGCTGACGACCGAGGCTGCGACGCCAATGACCTATGTGGTGACCGAGAACTGCATCGCCTGCAAATTCACAGACTGTGTCGAGGTATGCCCCGTGGACTGCTTCTACGAGGGGGAGAACATGCTGGTCATCCACCCCGACGAATGCATCGACTGCGGGGTCTGCGAGCCCGAATGCCCCGCCGACGCGATCCGGCCCGACACCGAGCCTGACACGGAGAAATGGGTCGAGTTCAACCGAAAGTATTCCGAAGCCTGGCCGGTGATCACCACCAAGCTCGAGCCCCTGCCGGGCGCGGACGACCGTGACGGCGAGGCGGGCAAGATGGAGAAGTACTTCTCCGAGAAGCCCGGGGCGGGCAGCTGACGGCCCCCGATTGACACTTGTTGCCTCCACCTTCGCGGCAGCGCAACTTTCGGGCGGCCAGGCGGCGGGAAACGTTTTAGGGCCGCGCGTCTGTTAGTATAACGCGCCATTGACTTTCCCAAGGCGGATTTTTCTGCTAAGGTGAGAAATACGAAAAACGTCGGGGCGCGCCGAAGTCGGGTTCGGTGCCAATCAGTCTGACCGAATCGAAACCGGCGAGCCGCGACAGGATCGGGGCCCGAACGTCGGCTTGGTCTGACCTATGACCCCGGTGATGGTCAGTTAGGAAAAGACGCGGCATGAGCAAGACAAAGAAAACGGCGGATTTCCGTCCGAACGACTTCGTGGTGTATCCGGCGCATGGCGTTGGCCGAATCATCTCGATCGACGAGCAGGAAGTCGCCGGGCTGTCGCTGGAGATGTTCGTGATCTCGTTCGAGAAGGACAAGATGACTTTGCGGGTTCCGACCGCCAAGGCGAGTTCGGTCGGCATGCGGCCGCTGAGCTCGGTGGACATCGTCTCCAAGGCCATGGACACGCTAAAGGGCCGCGCGCGGGTCAAGCGCGCGATGTGGTCGCGCCGGGCGCAGGAGTACGAGCAGAAGATCAACTCGGGCGACCTGATCTCGATCGCCGAGGTTGTGCGCGACCTGCATCGCAACGACGACCAGCGCGAGCAGTCCTATTCCGAGCGTCAGCTCTACGAGGCGGCGCTCGAGCGGCTGACCCGCGAGGTGGCGGCGGTGAACGGCGTCGGCGAGGACAAGGCGCAGGCCTCGGTCGACGAGGTGCTCGAGGCGCGCGTCGCCGCCTGAGGCGAACAGATCCGGCGCAAGATCGACGGCCCCGGCGCTTCGCCGGGGCCTTTTCGTTCGCGCCGCCCCCGCCTTGCCAGCAGCCGCGCGACCGGGCAAAGGTCCGCCGATGACCCCTGGCGCTCGCATCTCCGCCGCGATCTCGCTTCTGGACGCGACCCTCGCCGGCGAGCCCGCCGAGCGGGCTCTGACGCGCTGGGCGCGGGCCAGCCGCTTCGCCGGCTCCAAGGACCGCGCGGCGGTGCGCGACCACATCTACGACGCGCTGCGCCAGCTGCGCTCGCTCGCCTGGCGCGGCGGCGGCGGTTCGGGGCGGCAGGTTCTGATCGGCCAGACCCTGCGCGACGGGCTCGACTTCGCGGCGCTCTTCACCGGCGAGGGTCACGATCCCGCGCCGCTGAGCCAAGCCGAGGCGGACGCGCTCCGCCCCGATCTCGAGGGCGCGCCCGACCCGGTGCGCCTCGACTATCCAGATCATCTGGACGCCGCGCTGCGCGCTTCGCTCGGCGCGGACTTCGAGGCGACGCTCGCGGCGCTGCGCGACCGCGCGCCGGTCGACCTGCGGGTTAACCGGCTCAAGAGCACCGCCGGCGCGGCCACGGTGGCGCTGGCCCGCGACGGCGTGCATGTCGCGCCGCATCCGCTGTCGCGCGACGCGCTGCGGGTGGTGGAAAACCCGCGGATGGTGGCGGCGAGCCGCGCCTACACCCAAGGCATGGTCGAGCTTCAGGACGTGGCCAGCCAGCACGTCTGCGAGGCGGCAGGCGCGCGGCCGGGGATGACCGTGCTCGACTACTGCGCTGGCGGCGGCGGCAAGACCCTCGGCCTCGCCACCGCCATGCAGGGGACGGGCCGGTTGATGGCCTGGGACGTCAGCGCGCGCCGCATGGCCGACCTGCCCCAGCGCGCGGCGCGGGCGGGGGCGCGGGTGGAGATCCTCGATGAGGCCGGTCTCGCCGGTCTCGCCGGGCGCTGCGACCTGGTGCTGGTGGACGCACCCTGCTCTGGCTCCGGCGCCTGGCGGCGGAAACCCGAGGGCAAGTGGGTGCTGACCGCCCGCAAGCTTGCGCAGTTCCCGCGCCTCCAGGACGAGATCCTCGACGCGGCGACGGCGAAGGTTGCGCCGGGCGGGCTGCTGGTCTACGCGACCTGCTCGCTCTTTAGGGCCGAGAACGAGGAACGCGCCGCGGCCTTCGCCGACCGCCACGGCGACTGGACACTGCTTGACGCGCGCCGCCTGAGCCCGCTGGAGGGCGGCGACGGCTTCTACATGGCGCGATTCCGCCGGCCGGGCCGGACCCGGCGGGTGCCCGCATGACGGGTTCAGGCTCCGTTAACTGACCCTATGGTTGAACACTCTCCGGTGGTCTATGCTCGCGATCCGTTCAGGCTGGGCAGAATGCTGGAAGACAGGCGCGACATGAGCGAGTACGGGGGCCATTTCGGACAGGAGTTCGGGAGCCCCGCCGCGCCGCGCGTTGCGGCGGCGGTCGGGCTGGCCGGCGCAGCGCTCTTCGCCTCTACGCTGACCGATGTCTGGGGCGGGCCGGCGGTGGCGCCTACCGCGGTGGCGGTCGCCATGCTGGTCTTCGGCGGGTTCCTGGCGCTGGCGGGCTCGGGGCTTCCCGCCCGGCTCCGGCGCGGCGGCGCGGCGTGCATCGACGATTTCGAGAGCTGCCTGGAGCCGGTCTATCTCACCGACCTCGCTGGCCGGGTGCGCGCCCGCAACCCGGCGGCGGGCCGGGCCGAGCTCGAGACGCTCTGGACCGAGGCGGCCGCGGCGGCGGTCTACCGGCTGACCCGCGAGGCCCGGGCCAACGGCGTCGCTGCCGAGGACGCCGGCGCCGGCGACCGCGTCGTCGTCACCCGCCACGGCCGCCGCTCGCTGCTCTGGCGGGTCGAGAAGGGCCGCGGCGGCGGCGCGCGCGGTCCCGACTGGGACGCCGCCAGCGCCGCCTGGCTGCGGCTCGACGCCGAGGACCGGGTGGCGGCGGCCAATCCGGCGGCGCGGGCGCTGGCGCCGGCCGACCTCGACACGCTCGAGGATCTCCTGCTCGATCCGCCGCTGCGGCCCGATGGGGTGCACGCGCTCGCTGGCGGCGGCGGCTCGGTGCGCGCGGTGCTGCTCGCCGAGGCCGGCGGCATGCGCGACGTGGCGCTGACCGCGCTGGGCGAGGCGGAGGTCTCGGGCATGGTTCCCGACCATTTCCTCGAGGAGCTTCCCGTGGCGCTCGCGCGCCTTGAGCCCGACGGCCGGCTCACCTACGCCAACCGCGCAGCACGGCAGTTGCTCGGCGACGCGGCGGGACCCGGCGCACGGATCACCGACATCATCGAGGGCATGGGCCGGCCGATGGCCGAGCGGCTCGCCGACACCGCCAAGGGCCGCGCGCTCGGCCGCTCCGAGATCGCCCGCGGCGCCATCGACGGCCAGGAGATCTTCCTGCAGGTCGCCTTCACCCGCACGGTGCTGAACGGCGCCACCTCAATCCTTGCGGTGATGAGCGACGCCACCGAGCTGAAGACCCTCGAGGCGCAGTTCGTGCAGAGCCAGAAGATGCAGGCGGTCGGCCAGCTCGCCGGCGGCGTCGCGCACGACTTCAACAACCTCTTGACCGCGATCAACGGCCACTGCGACCTGCTGCTGATGCGCCACGACGTCGCCGACGTCGAGCACGGCGACCTCGATGCAGATCCGCCAGAACGCCAACCGCGCCGCGGCGCTGGTGCGCCAGCTGCTCGCCTTCTCGCGCAAGCAGACCCTGCGGCCCACGGTCATCAACCTCCAGGACACGCTGTCGGAGCTCGCGCATCTGCTGAACCGGCTCCTGACCGACAAGGTGACGCTGCGCATCGAGAATGGCCCGGACCTGAGCCCGGTGCGCGTGGACGAGCGCCAGCTCGAACAGGTGATCATGAACCTCGTCGTGAACGCCCGCGACGCCATGCCCCGCGGCGGCGAGGTGCGAATCTCCACCCGAAACGTCCACCTCGACGCCGACCTCAGCCGCGACCGCGCCGTGGTGCTGCGCGGCGACTACGTGGTCGTCGAGGTCGCCGATTTGGGCACCGGCATCCCGGAAGGCAAACTCAACAAGATCTTCGAGCCGTTCTTCACCACCAAGCAGGTCGGCGAGGGCACCGGCCTCGGGCTCTCCACCGCCTACGGCATCATCAAGCAGACCGGCGGCTTCATCTTCGCCGACAGCGTGCCGGGCAAGGGCGCGACCTTCACCATATACCTGCCCGCCTACGACAGGGTCGACGTGCATGTGGCCAAGGAGGAGGCCGAGCGCCGCCGCCCGCGCGACCTGACCGGGCGCGGGCTGGTGCTGCTGGTGGAGGACGAGGATCCGGTGCGCTCCTTCGCGGCGCGGGCGCTGCAGCTGCGCGGCTACACGGTGGTCGAGGCCGCCTCGGGCGAGGAGGCGCTGGAGATCCTCAGGGATCCCGAGCTGGCCGTCGACCTGATGCTCTCGGATGTGATCATGCCCGGCCTCGACGGTCCCGGCTGGGTGCGCGAGGCGCGCAAGACCCGCCCCGACGCCAAGGTGATCTTCATGTCGGGCTACACTGAGGACGCCTTCGTCGGCGGCGAGAGCGGCGTGCCCAACGCCGCCTTCCTGCAAAAGCCGTTCACGCTCAACGAGCTCACCCAGCGCGTCAAGGAGCACATCGAGGGCTGAGGCGGTTAACCCTGCTTCAACAATCACCCGCAATTGCAGATTTCGCCGAAAATTTCCGTTGCATTGTTCCCGTTTTGATCCCATGTTCCGGAACGGAACAAGGCAGGAACATCCGTTCGATTGCCGGGACAGCGCAACTGTGGAATAAGAGGCGACACCGATGGCGACCCCAATCCTGGACCTGAGCGAAAGACGCGAAATGGACAAGCAGAAGGCGCTGGAATTGGCGCTGGCGCAGATCGAGCGCAGCTTCGGCAAGGGCTCGATCATGAAGCTCGGCTCGACGCCCGCCCTCGACATCGCCGCGGTCTCGACCGGCTCGATCGGGCTCGACATCGCGCTGGGCATCGGCGGCCTGCCCAAGGGGCGGATCATCGAGATCTACGGACCCGAGAGTTCGGGCAAGACCACGCTGGCGCTTCACGTCATCGCCGAGGAGCAGAAGAGCGGCGGCGTCTGCGCCTTCGTCGACGCCGAGCACGCGCTCGACCCGGTCTACGCCAAGAAGGTCGGGGTCAACATCGACGAGCTGCTGATCTCCCAGCCCGACACCGGCGAGCAGGCGCTCGAGATCACGGAGACGCTGGTGCGCTCCGGCGCGGTCTCGGTGGTGGTGGTCGATAGCGTCGCGGCGCTCACCCCGCGCGCCGAGCTAGAGGGCGACATGGGCGACGCTCAGGTCGGCGCCCAGGCTCGGCTGATGAGTCAGGCGATGCGCAAGCTGACCGCCGCGATCTCGCGCTCGCACTGCATGGTGATCTTCATCAACCAGATCCGCATGAAGATCGGGGTGATGTTCGGCTCTCCCGAGACCACCTCGGGCGGCAACGCGCTGAAGTTCTACGCCTCCGTCCGTCTCGACATCCGCCGTATCGGCGCGATCAAGGACCGCGACGAGGTCGTGGGCAACGCCACCCGCGTCAAGGTGGTAAAGAACAAGGTCGCCCCCCCGTTCAAGCAGGTCGAGTTCGACATCATGTACGGCGAGGGGATCTCCAAGCGCGGCGAGTTGATCGACCTCGGGGTCAAGGCGGGAGTGGTCGAGAAATCCGGCTCCTGGTACTCCTTCGCCGACGAGCGCATCGGCCAGGGTCGCGAGAACGCCAAGACCTTCCTCAAGGAGAACCCCGACATCGCCTTCGCCATCGAGGACAAGCTGCGCGCCGCGCACGGGCTCGACTTCGGCATGTCGGGCGCCGAGCAGGAGGATGTCTTCGACGAGTGAAACGCTTGGGCGCGCGGCTGGCGCCGCGGTCCCCGATTCAGACCGACGCCGCGCCTCGCAGGGCGCGGAGTTCCACGTTCCGGGGCGCGGTCCGCGCGCCAGCCGCCAGCCAAGGTCCGCGGACCGCCTTCGAGCGCCCGGTTTGGCCCGGCGCCCGCGCCCTCTGCTCGCCCGGCCCGCAGGTGCCCTGGCGAGTCGCGGCCGTCCCGGCCGGGCGGCACCGCAGGCGGGCGCGGCGGCGGACGTGGACAGCCCGGCCTGCGGGCGCTAACACATCGAGTCTGCCCGAGCCGGGCTGCGCGCCGGTGCGGGCCGGTCGCTCCGGCCGCACCGACTGGATGTTTCACATGGCGAGCTTGAACGACATTCGCTCCACTTTCCTGGAGTACTTCGAGAAGCACGGACACACGGTGGTGCCATCGTCGCCACTGGTGCCGCGCAACGACCCGACGCTGATGTTCGTCAACTCCGGCATGGTGCAGTTCAAGAACGTCTTCACTGGGCTCGAGCACCGCGACTATTCCCGCGCGGCCACCAGCCAGAAGTGCGTGCGCGCGGGCGGCAAGCACAACGACCTGGACAATGTCGGCTACACCGCGCGCCACCACACCTTCTTCGAGATGCTCGGCAACTTCTCCTTCGGCGACTACTTCAAGGAGGAGGCGATCCCGCTGGCCTGGAATCTGCTGACCCAGGGCTACGGGCTGCCCGCCGACAAGCTGCTCGTCACCATCTACCACGACGACGATGCGGCGGCGGAGATCTGGCGCAAGGTCGCAGGCCTGCCCGACGAGCGCATCATCCGCATTGCCACAATGGACAATTTCTGGATGATGGGCCCCACCGGGCCCTGCGGGCCGAGCTCGGAGATCTTCTACGACCATGGCCCGGAGATCTGGGGCGGCCCGCCGGGCAGCTCCGAGGAGGACGGCGACCGGTTCATCGAGATCTGGAACCTCGTCTTCATGCAGTACGAGCAGGTCGACGAGGCGACGCGGCTAGACCTGCCGCGGCCCTCCATCGACACCGGCATGGGGCTCGAGCGCATCGGCGCGGTGCTGCAGGGCAAGCACGACAACTACGACACCGACCTGATGCGCAGCCTGATCGAGGCCTCCGCCCAGGCGACCGGCGCCGATCCCGACGGGTCAGGCCGCACCCACCACCGGGTGATCGCCGATCACCTGCGCTCGACGTCGTTCCTGATCGCCGATGGGGTGACGCCCGGCAATGAGGGCCGCGGCTACGTGCTGCGCCGGATCATGCGGCGGGCGATGCGCCACGCGCATCTCCTCGGCGCCCAGGACCCGGTGATGCACCGCCTCGTGCCCGCGCTGGTGGCGCAGATGGGCAGGGCCTTTCCCGAGCTCACCCGCGCCCAGACGCTGATCGAGGAGACCCTCGAACTCGAGGAGACCCGCTTCAAGGCGACGCTCGACCGCGGCCTGCGCCTGCTCGACGACGAACTCGCCGGCCTGCCCGAGGACGCGGCCCTGCCCGGTGAGGCGGCGTTCCGGCTCTACGACACCTTCGGCTTCCCGCTCGACCTGACCCAGGACGCGCTGCGCGAGAAGGGCCGGGCCGTCGACGTGGCGGGCTTCGAGGCGGCGATGGCCGAGCAGCGCCGCCGGGCCCGCGCCGCGTGGTCTGGAACCGGCGAGGCGGCGGAGCCCGCCATCTGGTTCGACCTGGCCGAAAGCCTCGGGCCGACCGAGTTCCTCGGCTACGGGACCGAGACCGCGGAGGGCCAAGTGCTCGCCATCGTGCGCGACGGCGCGGCCGTTGACGGCGCGGCCGAGGACGAGACCGTGCAGGTGGTGCTCAACCAAACGCCGTTCTACGCCGAATCCGGCGGCCAGGTCGGCGATCGCGGCGTCATCGTCGCGGAGGGTGCCGAAGTCGTCGTTGAGGACGTGCGCAAGCACGCGGGCGTCTTCGCCCATGTGGGCCGGGTGACGCGCGGCGCGCTGGCCCGTGGCGCCTTTGCGGCGCTGAAGGTCGACCCCGATCGCCGTGCGGCGATCCGCGCCAACCATTCCGCCACGCATCTCCTGCACGAGGCGCTGCGCCGGGCCCTTGGCGATCACGTCGCCCAGCGGGGCAGCCTGGTTGCGCCTGACCGGCTGCGCTTCGACTTCGCCCACGCCCGGGCCATGACGTCCGGCGAGCTCGCCGCCGTCGAGGCCGAGGTCAACGTCTTCGTGCGCCAGAACGCGCCGGTCGAGACTCGGGTGATGACCCCGAGGCCGCCGAGGCGCTCGGCGCCCGCGCGCTATTTGGCGAAAAATACGGCGATGAGGTTCGGGTCGTGTCGATGGGCACCGCGCCCGGCAGCGGCCTCGGACCAAGCGGCGACATCTATTCGCTCGAACTCTGCGGCGGCACCCATGTGCGCCGCACCGGCGACATCGGGGCCTTCAAGCTGGTGGGCGAAAGCGCCTCAGCGAGCGGCGTGCGCCGGGTCGAGGCGCTGACCGGCGCGGCGGCGCTCGCCCATGTCGCCCGCGAGGAAGCGGCGCTCGCCGAGGCGGCGGGCCTCCTGCGCGCCCGGCCCGATGAACTAGCCGGCCGGATCCGGACGCTCCTCGAGGAACGCCGCGCGCTCGCCCAGGAAGTTGCGGACCTGCGTCGCCAGGTCGCGCTCGGCGGCGGTGCCGGCGCGGCTGAAGAGCCTGGCGCGGAAACGGTCGGGGGCGTGCCGTTCCTCGGCCAGAGCCTTGCGGGCGTCTCGGGCAAGGACCTGCGCGGGCTGATCGACGCCCACAAGGCCCGGCTCGGCTCGGGCGTGGTGCTGCTGGTGGCCGACGCCGGTGGCAAGGCCGCGGTCGCCGCCGGCGTCACCGACGACCTGACCGCGCGCATCTCGGCCGTCGACATCGTGCGCGCCGCGGCCGAGGCTATGGGCGGAAAGGGTGGCGGCGGCCGGCCCGACATGGCCCAGGCCGGCGGAGCCGACCCCTCCAAGGCAGGCGCGGCCATCGCCGCTGCCCGCGCGCTGCTCGAAGCCTGACCCCGTTCCCGATGCAGGAGACCCGCCGATGCCCGCCTACTGGATCGCCCATGTCACCGTCACCGACGAGGCCACCTATGGTGCGTACGCCAAGCTCGCCGGCGAGGCGATCGCCGAGCACGGCGGACGGTTCCTCGCCCGCGGCGGCGCCTGCCGGCAGTTCGAGGGCCGCGCCCATCCGCGCAACGTGGTCGTCGAGTTCCCGAGCCTTGCAGACGCCGAGGCGTGCTATCTCTCGGACACCTACCAACAGGCGCTGGGCTTCGCGCGCGGCGCTTCGGAGCGTGACCTGGTGATCGTCGAGGGGCTCTGATCCGCCGTCGCCTCAGGGCGGCAGCATGCGCCGGAACATGTCGTCCTTCAGGAAGAACTGGTGTTGCAGCGCCACCAGAGCGTGGCCAAGCGCGACGATCATCAGCAGGTTCGCCGCCGCTTCGTGGGCGGGGCCGGCCGCGTTAGAGCATTTCCCGATCCGTCTGCATCATACCCGGCGGCGCTGAAGTAGTTTGCGCATTCGCTTGGTGTGAAGATGTCGACGAGTCGACCGATGGTGCTCCACAGTCCATCGACGGTGCGCTCGGCGGCTTTCCGGAGGAGCGCCTTGAGCTTCGCGAATGCCATCTCGATCGGGTTGAAATCGGGGCTGTAGGGCGGAAGGAAGCGCAGTCCGGCTCCGGCCGCCTCGATCAGTCGCCGAGCGGCGGCACGCTTGTGGCTTGAGAGGTTGTCCATGACGACGATGTCGCGGGGGCGCAGCACCGGCGCAAGGACATGGGCGACGTAGGCTTCGAACCAGTCGCCATTGATCGGGCCATCGAGCACCATCGGCGCCACCATGCCGTCGAGGCGGAGGCCGGCGGCCAGCGTCGTCGTTGCGATGGCCGTGCGGGAAGCCCATGCGCAGCCATTCGCCCCGGCGGCAGCGGCCGTGCGTGCGCGCCATGTTCGTCGCGGTCCAGGTCTCGTCGATGAATACCAGCCTGCCGGGGTCGAGGTCCGGCTGCGTCTCAAACCAGGCTCGGCGCTTTCTCAGGACGCCCGGGCGGTCCTGCTCGACCGCGTGGCCGGTCTTTTCTTCCGCGTGACGCCGTGGCGGCGGAAGAAGCGCGAGAGCGCGGAAGTGGACGTGGCAAAGCCCTGAGCGGCGAGCCGGGCGCGGAGCTCGTCCAGCGTCTGATCGCCCTCTTGCTCAAGCGCCACCATGATCTCGGCGCGCCGCTCCTCAAGACCCCTCGACCGCATGTCGCCGCCCTGCGGCTTCGGCTCGAAGCTCCCCGTCGCGCGCCGGGATGCGTCCCAGCGGATCACCGAGGACACCGACACCCCGAACCGCCTGGCCGAGGCCCGCCGGGTCGATCCACCATCAACAGCCGCAAGCGTCCGCGACCGAATATCCATGGATAGTGGATTGCCCATCTCATCGCCCCCGGAACTGCCTCCGGAGCAGAGAATCAGAACATCGGCTCCTTGGGAATCCCCTAGCGATTCACCACGAACGGGAGATGCTCTAAGGCCGCTGCACCAGGCAGCCGAGCCGAGAATCGGCGCGAGGATCATCGGGGCGTAGAGAACCCGGTGCCCCGAGGCCGCCGCCGCGGTCTTCCAGGCGGGCCCGGGAGGCGGGGCGGGGGCCCCCGCCCGCCACCGCGCGACGACCCGGATCACGACCAAAGTGAAGACCGCGCCGCCGATCCAGACATGCGGCGTGGTGCCCTCCATCCGCTCCGGCCGACTTCTGCGCGCGCCTCAAGCGCCCGCCCCATGACGTCCGAGAGCAGGTAGGCTGCCAGAATTCCGAGCGCGACCAGCCAGTGAAGCGTGATCTGTAGCCGGGTGCATGAGCTCCTGTCCGTCAGGTCGCAGTCCCCGCTCCGCCGCGGCCTCGGGGCGGGCGGCGTGGATCGTATCCCGCACGCCCGTGCCGGCCGCTTCAGCCGGCCAGCGCCTTGTTGAGGTTGTCGTCCACCTTCTCGAGAAAACCCATCGTGGTCAGCCACTTCTGGTCCGGCCCGACAAGCAGAGCGAGGTCCTTGGTCATGAATCCGTCCTCGACCGTGGCCACCGTCACCTTCTCGAGCGTGTCTGCGAAGTTTGCCAGCGCCGCGTTGTCGTCGAGCTTGGCGCGGTGCTTGAGGCCGCCGGTCCAGGCGTAGATCGAGGCGATGGAGTTGGTCGAGGTCTCGCGGCCCTTCTGGTGCTCGCGGTAGTGCCGCGTCACCGTGCCGTGCGCCGCCTCGGCCTCGACGGTCTTGCCGTCGGGCGTCATCAGCACGCTCGTCATCAGCCCGAGGCTGCCGAAGCCCTGCGCCACAGTGTCGGACTGCACGTCGCCGTCGTAATTCTTGCAGGCCCAGACGTAGCCGCCGGACCACTTGAGCGCCGATGCCACCATGTCGTCGATCAGCCGGTGCTCGTAGGTGATGCCCTTGGCCTTGAAGGCGTCAGCGAACTCCTCCTCATAGACCCTCTGAAAGAGGTCCTTGAAGCGCCCGTCATAGGCCTTGAGAATGGTGTTCTTGGTCGAAAGGTAGACCGGCCAGCCGAGGTTGAGCCCGTAGTTCATCGACGCCCGAGCGAAGTCGATGATCGAGGCATCGAGGTTGTACATCGCCATGGTGACGCCGGCGCCGGGCGCGTCGAACACGTCGCGCTCGATGGTTTCGCCATCCTCGCCCACGAACTTGATGGTGAGCTTGCCGGGCCCGGGGAAGCGGAAGTCGGTTGCGCGGTACTGGTCGCCAAAGGCGTGGCGGCCGACCACGATCGGCTCGGTCCAGCCCGGCACCAGGCGCGGCACGTTGCGGCAGATGATCGGCTGGCGGAAGATCACGCCGCCGAGGATGTTGCGGATCGTCCCGTTGGGCGAGCGCCACATCTGCTTGAGCCCGAACTCCTCGACCCGCTGCTCGTCCGGCGTGATGGTCGCGCATTTCACGCCGACGCCGTACTGCTTGATGGCGTTGGCGGCGTCGACCGTGATCTGGTCGTCGGTGCGGTCGCGCTCCTCGATGCCGAGGTCGTAGTACTTCAGGTCGACGTCGAGATAGGGCAGGATCAGCTTCTGCTTGATGAAGTCCCAGATGATCCGGGTCATCTCGTCGCCGTCGAGTTCGACGACCGGATTGTCGACCTTGATCTTGCTCATGTTCGCTCCCTCGTTCAGCCAGGTTGGATTCGGCTCGCGAAAGCCTCTAGCGCAATTCGCGGCTTCGGAAAAGAGTGGTATACGTCAGTATGCCGACTATTTAGGAGGCAGCGACCGTACGAAATCGACCGCCAGCGCCAGGAGCCGCGCGCGCAGCGCGTCGTCGATCACCGTTTCGGCCTCGGCTTCCACGAGCCCGCCCATCGGTCGACCGGTGAAGGCCATCGGGCGGGTTTGCGCCACCGCGAGCGCTGCGGACTGGTGCGCCTTGCCCACCCGGAACATCGCCCCGTCTCGCATCACTCCGCAGAGCATGTGGCCGTTCCACAGGAAGCACAGCCCACCGAACATGCGACGCTCCGACACCGCGCCCGGAAGATCGTCCAGCGCTGCGCGCAGCGTCTCCGCCAGTCCCTCGTCGTAGGCCATGCCGCGCGCCCTCCCTTGTCGCTCCCGGGCGGCAAGCGTATCAGATCGGCGACCACCCGGGGGACAAGATGGCGGGCACCGATCATCGAAAACGCGCGGCCAGCGTTGCGCCGGGCCCCGTCTTCGTGCTGGTCGCGCCGCAGATGGGCGAAAACATCGGCGCGGCGGCGCGCGCGATGTGGAACTTCGGGCTCGATCGGATGCGCCTCGTCGCGCCCCGCGACGGCTGGCCGAACCCGCGCGCCCAGGCGATGGCGAGCGGCGCGGCCCGGGTGCTCGACCAGGTCGGCGTCTTCGACGAGACCGCCGCGGCCTGCGCCGATCTCACCCATGTCTACGCCACCACCGCGCGGGACCGGGCGATGACCAAGCCGGTGCTGACGCCCGAGGCGGCGATGGCCGAAGCCGCCGCCGCCATCGCCGCGGGCGGCCGGGTGGGAGTGCTGTTCGGGCCCGAGCGCTCGGGGCTCGAGACCGCGGACGTGGCGCGCGCCGCCGCCGTGATCACCGCGCCCACCAATCCCGCCTTCGGCTCGCTGAATCTTGGCCAGAGCGTCTTGCTCCTCGCCTACGAGTGGATGCGCGCCACCGCCGCCCCTGCTCCCGGCGTGGCGGCGGAGGCGGAGGCGGAGGGGCGCGCCACCGCCGGCGAAGTGGACGCGTTTCTCGACCGGCTCGTCGCGCGCCTCGACGCCGCAGGCTTCTTTCATCCCGAGGAACGGCGCGCCCGGATGGTCGTCAATCTCGAGAACCTCTTCCGGCGCGCGCCTCTCACCCCGGCGGAGGTTCGCACCCTGCACGGGGTGGTGCGGGCGCTCGACGAGGGGCCGCGGCCCGGCGCGGCCGCGCGCAAATGACGCTTGCCCGTCCGGGGCGGCCCCCTTAGATCGCGCGGCGGGAGAGGCGAGATGAGTGGCAAGCGCAGCATTTTCGAGGACGTGGCCGGAAGCAAGGCCGAGGCGCGCGCGGCCACGCCAGCGCCGACCGCTTCGCGCCGGCCAGCGCCGGCCCGCCGGGCGATTGCTGTCTGGCTGATGCTGCTCTTCGCCCTGGTTCTCGCCATGATCGTGGTCGGCGGCATGACCCGGCTGACCGACTCGGGCCTCTCGATCACCGAATGGCGCCCCGTGACCGGGGCGCTGCCGCCCGCCGACGCCGCCGCCTGGGACGCGGAGTTCGAGAAGTACCGCGCCAGCCCGCAGTACGAGATCCTGAACCGCGGCATGGAGCTCGCCGAGTTCAAGCGCATCTACTGGTGGGAATGGGGCCATCGCCAGCTCGGCCGGGTGGTCGGCCTGGTCTGGGCCGCTGGGTTCCTGTGGTTTCTCGCCCGCCGCGCAATTCCCGTCGGCTGGACCGGGCGGCTTCTGGGCCTCGGCGCGCTGGGCGGGCTCCAGGGCGCGATCGGCTGGTGGATGGTGGCCTCAGGGCTCCGGCCCGGCATGGCCAGCGTCGCCTCCTACCGGCTGGCCGTGCATCTTGGCCTCGCCTTCGTGATCCTCGGCCTGATCGCCTGGTATGTGCTGCTGCTTCGCCGCGACGAGGCGGATCTGCTGCAGGCGCGGCGCCGGCGCAACGAGGGACTGGTGTTCTGGGGCAAGCTCCTGATCATCGCCGCCTTCGCGCAGATCGTGCTCGGCGCGCTGGTCGCCGGCATCGACGCCGGGCGCAGCTATCCCGAATGGCCGCTGATGGCCGGGCAGGTGTTCCCGCCCGACGCCTTCACCGCGACCCCGGCCTGGCGCAACTTCCTCGAGAACGCGGGCCTCGTGCAGTTCAACCATCGCGTCCTCGGCTACGCACTCACGCTGCTGGCGGCCTTCGCCTGGTGGCGCAGCCGGTCGAGCGCGCTCGTCCACGTGCGCCGGGCCTTCGACGCGATGATGCTGATGCTGCTCGCGCAGGTGGCGCTCGGGATCGCCACCGTGCTCTACGCCGCGCCCTGGCAGGTGGCGATCGTGCACCAGCTCGGGGCCGTCCTCCTGTTCGCGCTGATCATCCGCGCCCGCTTCGCCGCGCAGTATCCGATCGAACAGCGCATCGCGCGGGCCTGAGGCGGCGCGGTCGTGAGCGCCCTCCGCCACGTCGTCGCGCTGATCGCGGGATCGGTGATCGGTGGCGCGCTCATTGTCGCGGCGCTGGTCGCAGGCTGGGTCGGCTGGCTTCCGATCACGGGGTCGATCCTTGTCGGCGCGGCGCTGGCCTGGCCGGCGTCGGGCCTGATCGCACGGCGCATCGACCGCGGATCACGCTGAGGCCCTAGCGGCCGTGGCCGATGGGGCGTTCAGATTCCGTTTACTCTTTTTGTGTTTTAAAACAGGCTCTTGAAATCTCGCCAACCTTGGCGCCCTCGCAGGCTGTCATGACTCCCAGTGCGGGGGGCGCTTCTCGAGGAAGGCGCGCACCCCCTCGGCGGTGTCCTCGCGCAGCATGTTGAGCGTCATCGCCGCCCCCGCATGGGCGTAGGCCGCGTCGATGTCCATGTCCGCCTGCTCGTGAAAGACCCGCTTGCCGAGCGCCACCGCCGGCCCGAGCTTGCCGGCGATCGTGCGCGCCATCCTGTGCGTCTCCGCCGCGAGATCGCCATGCGCGACCACCCGGTTGACGAGCCCCAGTTCCGCCGCGCGCGACGCGGAGATCAGCGCGCCCGTCGTCAGCATCTCGAACGCCGCCTTGCGCCCGACGTTGCGGGTCAGCGCCACCATCGGCGTCGAGCAGAAGAGCCCGATGTTGACCCCGTTGACCCCGAAGAGCGCCTCCTCCGCCGCGATCGCCAGATCACAGCTCGCGACCAGCTGACAGCCCGCCGCCACCGCGACCCCGCCGACCTCGGCGATCACCGGCTGCGGCGCGACCCGGATCGCCTTCATCAGCGCCGCGCACTCGTCGAACAGCCGCTCGAAGAACGCCCGGCCCGAATCCTCCGCCTGCCGCGCCGCGCTCATCTCGCGCAGATCATGTCCGGCGCAGAACGCCTTGCCCGCTCCGCGCAACACGATCACCCGCACGTCGGGATTCGCCGCCGCGGTCTCGAGCGCCGCGCGCAGGTCGGCGATCATCCGGATAGAGAGCGCGTTGAGCCGGGCGGGATCGTCGAGTGTCAGCACGGCGATGGCGTCGGCGGTTTCCTGGGCGACGAGAGAGGCGGTCATGGCGGTCGGCCTTGCGACGGGAACGGGACCGCGCCAGTCTGCACCGAACCCGCCGCATCCGAAAGCCCGTCATGCGCCTGCGATTCACCATGGACGAGATGCACGTCTACATCGCCGAGATCTTCCCGCAGCTCGACGGGCGCTTCGAGGTGCTCGAGATGGAGCCGTACCGGATGAGGGTGCGGATGCGCGCCGACGAGCGCGACCTGCGGCCCGGCGGCACGGTGTCGGGACCGGCGATGTTCACACTCGCCGATTGCGCCTTCTACTTCGCCACGCTGGCGCTGATCGGCCGCGAGGCGCTGACAGTGACCACGAGCTGCTCGATCGACTTCATGCGAAAGCCCGGGCCCGGCGATCTCGTCGCCGATGCGCGCGTGCTCAAGCTCGGCCGGACGCTCTCGGTCGGCGACGTGATGATCATGTCGGAGGGCGTCGACGGACCGGTCGCGCGGGCGAGCCTGACCTATTCGATCCCGCCGCGCGCCATCGGCTGAGTCAATGCGCCAGCCGCCGCGGGCGCGCGGTGCGCCACGGCCGGGCGACCCAGGGCGCCCTTGCCCCGAAGGGGCAGTCAGTGGGACCGCGGCGGCCTGCGGCGTGGTTCGGGAAGCTCCTCGACATAGGCCCAGGCGCCGTGGATCCGGCGAAAGAGGTTCGGCTCCCGGTGCACCCGCTCCGCGCCATCGGAGGGGTAGCGCGCCTCGAAGAGCACCCGGCCGACGTCTTCATGCGGACCCCCACCCGCCACAGCGAGAACGCGCAACCCGCACCAGCGATCGCGAGTCGCGAACGCGCTGGTCGCGAGCCGTTAGAAGTCGCCACGGCGGCCGGGCGCGAGCGTCTCGCGGGGATAGCGCATGTCGCGGCCGACATGGGCGTAGTAGCGCGACCACATCAGCGCCTCGGCCGTCGCGGGTCGCTGGCCGCCGTCGATGAAGCGTCCGCAGCAGAGCGCGTAGGCTCCGCCGCCGCAGGGGCAGGAGTACGCCTCAGCCGGCATCGGGCGGAGCGTCGACCGCAGCCGAGGCCGAGTCCGAAGACGGGCGCTCGCCACGGGGTGCGTCTCCCCAGGCCAGCAGCACCTCGTAGAAAACCGCAAGCACGATCGGTCCCAGAAAGAGCCCCACCAGGCCGTAGCTCAACGTACCGCCGAGCACGCCGATCAGGATCACCGGCATCGGCGTGTCGAGGCCGCGCGCCATGACCAGTGGCTTGAGCACGTTGTCTATGAGCCCGACCGGCACGAGCCAGATCCCGAGCAGGATCGCCGTGGTCGGATCCCGCTCGATCCAGGCCCACACCAGGATCGGCGCCACCAGCACGGTCTGGCCGATCTGAATGACGCCGAGCACTGCGGCGACCAGCGTCAGCAGGCCGTAGGCCGGAACCCCGGCGACCATGAGGCCGCCCCCAATGAGGAGCGCCTGCAGCAGGGAAACCCCGATCACCCCCTGCGCGACGTTGCCGATGGTTTGTCCCGCGAGATCGAGAAGATGCGCGCTGCGCGCGCCGAAGACGTTGTCGGCCAGCGCCTTGGCGCGGTTGGCGAGCCTCGGTCCGGGGTCGAGCAGGAACCCCGCGATCACCACAGCGACGGCGAAACCGATCACGCCGAAGACCATGTGCAGCGCCGATCCGAGCACGAAGGCCCCGACGCCGGCGATCTCGTTCCCGTAGGTCTTGAGAAAACTCGTGAGATCGCCGCTGGACTGCGTCCAGAACGTGTGCAGGGCAGGCCCCAGGGGGGGCCAGTCGAGCAGTCGCTCCACCGGCCCCGGGATCTCGATGGCGCCGCTGACGAGCCGGGCGGTCACATGCTCGAGCGTGCCCACGAGGCTTGCGGCGAGCACGGTTATCGGTCCGATGATGATCGCGAGCCCAGCAGCCGCCATCAGAGCGGCGGCGAGCTTCTTGCGGCCTCCGAGGCGGCGGGAAAGCGCGTCGTGCGCGGGATTGGTGGCCACCGCAAGGATCACCGCCCAGGCGATGATGACGCCGAACGGCGCGACAAGCGACAGTGCGAGCCATGCGAAGAGACCCAGGATAGCAAGGCGAACCGCGACGTCCACCGCAAGATCGACCGGGCCGCGGGGGGGAGGCGCCTTGGACATATCCTGCGTCCGCTCCTGGATTCGGGCGCTCGGATGTTGCCGCCGGAGGCGGCGTCGCACAAGCGCCCGGCGCGCCCGGTGGCGCGACGGTTGTCCTGGCGATCGCAGCGCCATGGTCAACGGGGGCTGATACGATGGCCTGCGCGCCGCCCCCAAGCCAAGGGTTCGACCGGGCCTCTTCGGTAAGGACTGGGGTAAAATATTACCCTATTTTCAAGCAGCTGATTGCAAGTCATAAAAACTGATCGCATCGCATTGACGCGGCCGGAGAACGGTGTAGAACGTCGCCAGATTCTGGTACAGGAACGAACCGAGATGAAAACCTTCTCCGCCAGGCCGGCCGATATCGACAAGAAGTGGGTCGTGATCGACGCCGAGGGCGTGGTGCTGGGCCGGCTCGCGAGCATCGTCGCGATGCGGCTGCGAGGCAAGCACAAGCCGACCTTCACGCCGCACATGGACATGGGTGACAACGTCATCGTCATCAACGCCGAGAAGGTGCAGATGACGGGAAACAAGCGCTCGGACAAGAAGTACTGGTGGCACACTGGATTTCCGGGCGGGATCAAGCACCGCACGGCGGGGCAGATCCTCGAGGGAAAGCATCCCGAGCGCGTGGTCGAGAAGGCGGTGCAGCGCATGCTGCCAGGCGGTCCGCTGACCCGCAAGCAATTGGGCAACCTCAGGGTCTACGCCGGGGCGGAGCATCCCCATGTCGCCCAGGAGCCCGAAGTGCTGGACGTCGCCGGCATGAACGCCAAGAACACCCGGAGCGCATGAGATGGCCGAACTGAACACGCTCGAAGACCTCAAGGACGCTGTGCTCGACACCCCGCTGGCGAGCGAGGCGCCGACGCGCGAGCCGGTGCGCGACGAGCTCGGGCGTTCCTACGCCACGGGCAAGCGCAAGGACGCTGTGGCGCGGGTCTGGATCATGCCGGGCACCGGCAAGGTCAGCGTCAACGGCAAGGACATGAACGACTACTTCTCGCGGCCGGTGCTGCAGATGCTGATCGGGCAGGCCTTCAGCGTGGCCAACGTCAGTGGGCAGTTCGACGTCAAGGCGACAGTGAAGGGCGGCGGGCTTTCGGGCCAGGCCGGCGCGGTCAAGCACGGCATCAGCCAGGCGCTCCAGCTCTACGATCCGTCCCTGCGGCCGGCGCTGAAGGCGGCGGGCTTTCTCACCCGCGACAGCCGGGTGGTCGAGCGCAAGAAGTACGGCAAGCGCAAGGCGCGCCGGAGCTTCCAATTCTCCAAGCGCTGACGACCGGCGCAGCGACGCAGGATCCGAGGGCCCCGGATTCCGCGGTCTTCGCGCTTTTTTTTGAGGCGCATTTCCGCTGGGCGGGGCGTTCGGGTTCGCAGGGGCGACTGGTGCTGCTGACGGCGTTAACGAAGGGCGGCGTGCGGGACACCGGATTGCTCTTCCGCGCGGCGTCCCCACGGGGAGGCGCGTCAGGTCACCGAAAAAAAGGAAACTTCGAAAACAAAGAACCTGCCGTCACGCTGGGTTGGTTAAAGCGACACAGCGCGCCATGGCCGGATCGGCGCTTGTCGCGGACGCCTGCGCTGCGTGCCCGGCGTGGCGGCGATGATCGCGGCAGACCCGTGCCTAGAACAGGAAGTCTCCTGTGCCGAGATCAGTCAGCGTGACGACCTCGATCACTAGGATGTCGTCGCCCAACGCGAAGTTGACCCCGTCGACGCCCTTGCGCGCCGCAGCAAGCAGGTCGTCAAGGTTCGACACCGCGTCGTGGCCGCGGACAGATCGACCATGTGTCGAGACCTCGACGCCCGGCCGCACCTTGCAGGATCCCGCGCGCAGATCGTCGCCGAACCACGCGACGACGAGGCTGACGCTCTCGACCGCAGGCGCCACCGCCTGCAGCCGGTCCAGCGACTCCTCCATGTCGGTGAAGTCGGCCAGCGCGTTCAGGTTCTCGGGCACCGTCGCGCCGCCGTCGGTCTTTCGGATGGCCTGCGTGGCATAGCTGAACTCGCCGGACGCCGGGATCATCGTCACGGCCTGCACCAGCCCTTCGGCGGTATCGGGATCGGCGAGCGGCCGGAACACTTCGAATGAGAGCTGCGGCAGGCGGTTGCCATAAGTGGAGAGCGCCAGCTCCTCAAAGACCACATAGGCCGTCCCGCGATAGGCTGACGTGTTGGCCGCGCCCATCTTTGCCGCGATGAACGGGTCTGCCGTCTGCGCCTCATCGCCCGGATACCAGCGCCAGGTGACACCGGACAGGTCCATCGGCTTACCGTCGGCCCAGATGCGGCCGATGCCGGTGATAGGGCCCTCGCAGAGCGCCACGGCGAAGCTGGCGTAGTAGAGATACTCGGTGGTCTTGACCTTGCCGCCCCCGCCGCCCTTGCCGCCGCCCTGCATGGTGGTCTTGGTCTCCTCGCGGAAATCCGTCGCCCAGATGAGGTTGCCACCCATGCGCATCCGGCCGTAGAGCCGCGGGATGACCGCGCCTTCGGTGGCCGAGGTGATGCGCAGCGTGTCGAGCCGCGCGCCCTCGATGCGCTGGGTGGGCGCCAGCGACGAGATGATCCAGCTGCCGACGACCGAGCCGATGCTGGAGCCGATGAAGCCTCCGATCGTCGCGGCGCTGACACCGAGGATCGCGCCGCCGATCGAACCGCCAATGGCGGCGCCAGCCGCGCCGAGGACAAGCGTTGCCATGTGTGGATCTCAGCGTTGCGGGAACAGGAAGGCGAAGGCGATGCGCCGCCGCCAAGACGGCGTGAGCGGTTCCTCGATCACGCCGATCCGCTCGTAGGCGTGGAGGAAGCTGTCGGGCCCGGTCAGGATCCCGACATGCTTGGCGATCGCGCGGGGCTTCATGCGGAAGAGCACCAGTGCGCCGGGACCGGCCTCTACGGGAGGCACCTCGATCATCATGCGTCGCGCGCCATCGACCAGAATCTCGCGCGGCCCGGTCTCGCCCCAATCGCGGCTGTAGGCCGGGATCGGGAACGGCTCGGGGCCGACGACGTCACGCCAGACCCCTCGGGCGAGACCGAGGCAGTCGCAGCCGACGCCGCGCAGGCTCGCCTGGTCGTGGTACGGCGTGCCGAGCCAGGAGCGCGCTGGCCTTGCCCCCAGATCCCGGACCAGGGGTTAAAGTAGCCTCTGAACCGGGAGAAGCAGATGACGAAGAAGACGAGTTAGCGTCCGAGTTCGTGGTGGAATTTCGCGCCGCGTCGGCGGTGTGATCCGGGGTAGCCATCGAGGGCGTCGGCTATGGTGGTGTTTGCGGACTTCAACCACGGGCCGATGGAGACCCCGATGACCGAGACCACCTTGCCGCTGATCGAGTTGCTGCAAAAGCAGGATGACGGGGATTTCCTGCGCTCCGTCGCCGAGGCGGTGCTACAGCTCTTGATGGAGCATGACGTCGAGGGCCTTGTCGGCGCCGCCCGCTACGAGCGCGGCGGCGGCCGCCAGACCTGGCGCAACGGCTATCGTGACCGCGAGCTGAAGACGCGCCTCGGCGCGCTGAACCTGCGGGTCCCGAAACTGCGGCAGGGCTCGTACTTCCCGGGCTTCCTCGAGCCGCGCCGGACGTCGGAGAAGGCGCTGGTGGCGGTGATCCAGGAAGCGTGGATCGGCGGCGTGTCCACCCGCCGCGTCGACGACTTGGTGCAGGCCATGGGGCTCTCCGGCATCTCCAAGAGCACCGTCTCGAAGCTGTGCAAGGACATCGACGACCGTGTCCGGGAGTTCCTCGACCGGCCGATCGCCGGCGACTGGCCCTACCTCTGGCTCGACGCGACCTACCTCAAGGTGCGCCAGGGCGGGAGGATCGTCTCCGTCGCCGCCATAATCGCCATGGCGGTCGACACCGACGGCCGGCGCGAGATCATCGGCTTGTGCGTCGGTCCGTCGGAGGCGGAGACCTTCTGGACCGAGTTCCTGCGCAGCCTGAAGAGCCGTGGGCTGGAGGGCGTGAAGCTGGTGATCTCCGACGCGCACACCGGCCTCAAGGCCGCGATCGCGCGGGTCTTCGAGGCGACGTGGCAAAGATGCCGCGTTCACTGGATCAGGAACGCGCTCGCCCATGTGCCCAAGGGCCAGCATACCGTCGTCGCCGCCGCGATCCGCCAGGCCTTCAACCAGCCCGACAAGAAGACCGCCGTCGAGACCTGGCGCCATGTCGCCGACCAACTCCGCGCCCGCTGGCCCAAACTCGCCGACCTGATGGATGGGAGCGAGGCCGACGTGCTCGCCTACATGAGCTTCCCGGCGCAGCACCGCACCAAGCTGCACAGCACCAACCCACTCGAGCGCCTCAACAAGGAGGTCAAGCGCCGCGCCGACGTCGTCGGGATCTTCCCGAACGAGGACTCGATCGTCCGCCTGATCGGCGCGGTCCTGTTCGAGCAGAATGACGAATGGCAGAGCCAGCACCGCTACATGCAGGTCGAGGCCTTCGCCCAGATCGACGCCGCTGAGAGCGACCCGCTTCTCAGCATTACAACGCAGGCAGCCTGACCGATGCTCTCAGTGGGCTACACCGGAAACTCCACCACCTTGACGGACGTGACCGAAGACGAGGCGGCGGTTTACGCCGGAATACAAGGAACAGGCGGTGGCAAGGTTGTCAGAGCCGGGAGTGACCTATGCGAGCCTTTCGGCGGAGTTGGGGATCACGTCCGGGCAATTGAAGACGTGGCGCCTCGAGCTTCTGGCGGCGGGTTCGGCGACGGCGATCGCTCAAACCAAAGCCGAGGCGGCTGAACTGGCGCAACTGCGCCGGGACAACAGACGGCTGAAGGAAGAGAATGAGGTGATGCGCAAAGCATCGGCTTTTTTCGCTCAGTGGGCGGCGAAGACATGATTGCGAAACTCGCTTTCATCGCGGCCCACGTCACCGATCACGCCGTTCGCTTGATGTGCCGGGTGCTTGGCGTGAGCCGCAGTTGGTTCCACGCCTGGCGCCGCGCCGCCCCGGAACGGGCGGCGCGAACGGTCCGGCGGGATGCGCTGATCAATGAGATCGGCCTGATTTTCAAAGGGAGCAGACAGCGCTATGGCGCACCTCGTATCCACGCTGAACTGCGGGACCGGGGAAGCCGCGTATCGCGAAAGACGGTGGCGAAGCTTATGAAACAGAACGGTATTCACCCGCCTCGGCGTAAGCGGCGCACGCCCATGACCACCGACAGTCGCCATGCGTTTGCGATCGCATCGAACCTGCTGAGCCGCAACTTCAAGATCATGGCGCCGGACGCCGTCTGGCTGGCAGACATCTCGTATATCCCAACCTGTGAAGGCTGGCTCTATCTCGCGGCGGTCAAGGACCTGGCAACCATGGAGATCGTCGGCTGGTCAATGTCGGAGCGGCTCAAAAGCACCCTGTGTGAAGACGCGCTGAAGATGGCCATCCGCAACCGACGCCCTCAGCCCGGGCTGATCGTCCACACCGATAGGGGCGTCCAATACGCCTGCGACAGCTACCGGAAACTGCTCGGACTTCATCGCATCACCGCCTCGATGAGCCGCAAGGGTAACTGCCTCGATAACGCCCCGATGGAGAGCTTCTTCAGTTCACTGAAAACCGAAATGGTTCACCGAACCAAGTTCCGGACGCGGCGCGAGGCAAAGGCCGCGCTCTTCGAATACATCGAGATTTTCTACAACCGCCAGCGGCGCCACTCCAGCATCGGATACCGAACTCCGGCACAGGCAAGGATGGACATGATGCCCAAAATGGCGGCCTAATCCAACAAGCCCCTGGTCCGGATTCAGGGGGCAAGGTCAGTTCATGGCTGGGATGCCCGGGCCTCTCGCGGCGGGCCAAGAGTGCCGCGCATGACGATCTCCGTGTCGATCGCCTGGCTCGGTCCCGTCTCCGCGCCCGTCAGCATCGCGAGCAGGAGCCGGGCGGAGTCCCGCCCCATGCGGCGATGGGGGACGTGCACGGTGGTCAGCGGCGGCGACAGGATCTCGGCGATCTCGATATCGTCGAAGCCGGTGATGGAGATGTCTTCGGGTATCCGCAGACCGCGGAAGCGGGCCTCCAGCACCGCGCCTGCCGCGAGAACGTCGTTGCCGCACAGGATGGCGGTGGGCGGCCCTGTCTGGGACATCAGCGCGCGGAAGCCCGCGCGGCCCTCGTCAACGGCGTAGCTCGTCTCAAAGATCACTAGGGCGCGTTCGGGCAGCCCGCGCTCGGCGAGCGCGTCGAGGATACCCAGCCAGCGGTAGCGCGCGCGGTCGTTCTCCTGACGATGCGCTGTGATCATTCCCAGGCGGCGATGGCCGAGCGCGAGAACCCTTTCGGCCAGCCGTTTCATCGCCAGGCGGTTGTCGAAGCCGACGGAAGGCAACTGCTGCGCGGGGTCGTGCGCCCACGCAATCGCGAAGGGCGTGCCACTGCGGCGAAGGAACTCGTAGATCTCCGGGCTGCGGTCGAAGCCGATCAGGAGGATCGCGTCGGCGCCGCGCGCCACCAGCTTGCGAACCTGCGCGCTCTCGATCTCCGGATCGTACCGGTTCGAGGCGACCAGCAGCGTGACGCCGCTGCTCGAGAGTTCGTCCTGGAATGCCTCGAGACCGCGGGCGAAGATCGCGTTCTCCAGCGTCGGCACGATCGCCGCGACGGTATTAGTCCGCCTTGAGGCCAGCGCCCGGGCCCCGAAGTTCGGAGTGTAGCCGAGTTCGCGGATGGCGGCCTGGACCCTGTCGCGGGTCGCGGGCTGCACAATGCCGGAAGTGTTCATCACGCGCGAGACGGTCGCCGTCGACACGCCGGCGCGGTCGGCAACGTCCTTGAGCGTTGGTTTCGCCATGCCCTTTGTCACAAGATCGTTCTCACTCGGTCCGGCGCGGATGTAAAGGCTTCCATTCTCAATTGTAAGCGCTTACACTGATCGCGAATCGCATGAACCGAAGGGGAAAACGATGTTTCTGGCTCTGGCGGCCGGCTTCTTCGGCCTTTACGTGGCCAACGTCGTCCTGGGGGCGCTCCTAAATGCTGCCGTCATGGGCGACGTGGGCGAAATGCTGTCGCTCTTCGCGGCATCGATCGCGTTTACCGTCGCGATCCTGAAGCGCGAGACAGAGGAGCAGAGACGCAAATCCAACGAAGAGAGCATCATCAAGGGAGGAATCGAATGATGAGCGGACTGACAGAACTCGAGTTGGCGGAGCGCCGGAACTTTCTGAAGCTGACCGCCACCGGCGGCTTCACGGTGGCGATGGTCGCCGGAGCGGCGGGCGTGCTGTGGTCGACAGAGGCGGTCGCGCAGACTCAGGCCGAGGAGCGCGAGCGCGAACAGGCGGCCGAGCACACGATGACTCTGGCCACGGCCTACGTCCTTGGCGCGTCCCGCAGCTATCCGATCATGCAGCTCGACCTGAAGGAGAACATCCAGAACGCCACTGGAGGCAAGGTCTACGTCAAGCTGGCGCCTGGCGGGCAGCTCGGCGCAGGCGGCGCGCTCGTCCAGGCCGTTCAGGGCGGAACCATCCAGGCCGCGCAGCACTCGCTATCGAATTTCGCGCCGTTCGCCAGCGCCGTGGACCTGATCAACCTGCCTTACTTCTGCGGGTCCAACCAGCGGTTCACCAACCTCGTTAATTCGGACGCCTGGCGATCGGAGGTGCATCCCAAGGTCGAGGCTTCGGGCTTCAAGGCCCTGTTCTACGTCGTCATCGACCCCCGCGTCGTCGCGATGCGCAAGGGCGGGGCAGGGCCGGTCATAACACCGGCCGATCTGCAGGGCGTCAAGTTCCGAGTGCCCGGCAGCCAGATGCTCCAGCAGTACTACCGCATGGTCGGCGCCAATCCCACGCCCGTCGCATGGGGCGAGACACCCTCGGCAATCAAGCAGGGCGTCGCCGACGCGCTCGATCCGTCCGTCGGCGCGCTCTACGTGTTCGGATTCGCCGACATTCTTAGCCATGTGACGTTCACGCAGGCGGTGCCTGACAGCCAAGTCTATTCGGTCAATCTCGAGTGGTTCAACTCGCTGCCGGGCGACGTCCAGGAAGGCATCGAGTTCGCCGGCGAGATGACCGCGCACCAGAACCTCGCCAAGGTCCCGTCCGCACGCGCCTTCGCGATGGCCGAGCTGATGAAGGCGGGCGTCGAGTTCCATTCCCTCAGCGACGACCAGCTGGCCGAGTGGAAGGAGACGGGCGGCTACCAGCTCTCCGACTGGGACCAGTTCAAGGTCGACCTGGCGGGGTCCATGGAGGTCTTCGCAAAACTCGAGGAGGCCGCGGGCACTCAGGGCAGGTACTACGTGCACGACGCCTGATGACGGCAGCGGGGCGCGCGCAGGACCGCGACTCCGTCGCGCGCGCCCCTCCTGACCGCCGGAACGAGCCGATGTGACCGCGCCCGAGAGGGCGTGAACGGGGGGACTCCATGCGACGAATACTCTCAAGGCTGAATAGGGACGCCGAGAGGTGGGCCCTTCTTGTATTTTACATCATGCTCGTCGTCGACGATGTTCATCGAGGTCGTCCGCCGCGAGGTGCTCTCCTATTCCTCCATCTGGGGTGAGGAGATCGTCCGCTATTCCTTCATCTACCTCGCGTGGATCGGCGCGGCCGCCGCGGTCAAGGAGCGCGGCCATATCCGCATCGACGTGATCATGCAGTACGTCGGCCCGAGGGCCAAGGCGATCCTCTATATCTTCGGCGACATCGTGATGTTGGTCATCGCGATCATCGCCTTCTACTGGTCCTTCGAGGCGACGCACGTCTCCTGGAAGTTCGGCTCAGTCACCCACGGCCTGCGGATCAGCCAGGTCTGGTTCCTCGCCGCCGTCCCCATCGGCTTCGCGCTGATGATGTTTCGCCTGATCCAGTCGCTCATCCGCGACGTCACCGACCTCCGCGACGGCACGCCCGTCTACGAGGGCGACAAGCTTTTCGACTGAGGGGACGGTCATGCTCTGGAATCAGCTTCAGGAACAGACGATCGACCTAGGCTTCGAGTTCTACGGCCCCGTCATCGTCTTCGTCGTCCTGGTGGCGCTCGCCGTTCCTGTCTGGGCAGCCATAGGCGCCGCGTCCGTCGCGATGCTCCTCATCTCGGGCGCGCTGCCGCTCAGCCTCGTGGGCGAGAGCCTGTTTCACGGCATCGACCATTTCGCCCTGACGGCCGTGCCCTTGTTCATCCTGACGGGCGACGTGCTGGTGCGCACGGGCCTGAGCCGAAAATTCCTCGACGTGGCGGAGGCGCTGACGCAGTTCGCCAAGGGTGGCTTCGGATCGGCCACCGTCCTGGTCTGCGGAATGTTCGCGGCCATCTCCGGCTCCGACGCGGCAGGCGCGGCCGCCGTCGGCCGAATGACCATCGACCGGCTGGTCGAGAGCGGCTATCCGCGACCCTATGCGTGCGCGCTGGTGGCCGCCGGCGCCTGCACCGGAATCCTGATCCCGCCCTCCATCGCCTACATCATTATCGGCCTCGTGCTCGGCATATCGGCCTCGACCCTGTTCCTCGCTGCGGTGATCCCCGGCATCGCGATCCTGATCTCGATCCTGATAACCAACATCGTGATGAACCGGCTCTACGGCTGGGAGGGCGGCGGCAACATCAGCATGGCCGAGTACGTCTCCAACCTGTGGACCGCGCTGAGATCGGGCTGGTACGCCTTCATCGTGCCCGGCATAATCTTCTACGGCATCTTCTCGGGCCGGCTGACGCCCACCGAGGCGGGCGCGACGGCGGTGGTCGTGACCATCATCATCGGCTTCATCCTCGGAACCCTGAAGCTGTCCGACTTCCCCGCCATGCTGGTCAGCTCGGCCAAGGTGAACGGCATCATCCTGCCGATCATCGCCTTCTCTCTGCCGCTGGCCCAGGCGCTTGCAATTCTTGGAGTTCCTCAGGGCTTTGTCAGCGCCGCCACCAGCGTCTCAGACCAGCCCTGGGTGCTCATTCTGATGATGATCCTGATCCTGATCGCGGCGGGCTGCGTGATGGAGACGACGCCCAACATCGTCATACTCGCGCCGATCCTGAAGCCTCTGGCCGACAACGTGGGCATGAACGAGATCCAGTTCTGCATCATGATGATCACGGCGCTCGGCGTGGGTTTCATCACGCCGCCTCTGGGCCTCAACCTGTTCGTGGTCGCGGGCCTGACCGGGGAATCGATCCTCAAGATCGCCTATCGCGCGGTTCCCTTCGTTTTCTTCATGCTGATCGTGACGCTGCTGATCGCCTACGTCCCCTGGATCTCCACGGTCTTCCTTCCCGAAATCTACCGCTAGGAGCGCTGAGCCATGGCAATGGAATATCTCAAGAAAGCGAGCCTGACCTCGCAGAGCGACGCGGGCGACACGCAGGCGATCGTCAAGGGAATCCTCGAAGACATCGAAGCGCGGCGCGAGGAGGCGGCGCTGGAATACGCCGCGAAATTCGATCGCTACGACGGCAACGTCCTGATGAGCGCCGATGAGATCGAGGCGGCGGTGGCCCGTGTCCCCGAACGCCTTAAGCGCGACATCCAGTTCGCCCACGACAACGTCGAGCGGTTCGCGATGGCGCAAATGGACACGGTCAGCGATTTCGAGACCGAGATCCTGCCCGGCTTCGTCGCAGGACAGAAGGCGATCCCCGTCGACGCCGCGGGCTGCTACGTGCCAGGCGGCCGCTACAGTCACGTCGCGAGCGCGATCATGACGGTGACCACCGCGAAGGTCGCGGGCTGCCGCAACATCGCGGTCTGCTCGCCACCTCGTCCGGGCACGGGCGTCAATCCCGCTATCGTCTACGCGGCCCACCTCTGCGGCGCCCACCAAATCCTAGCGATGGGCGGAGTGCAGGGCGTCGCTGCGATGACCTTCGGCCTTTTCGGTCTGCCGGAGGCCAACATCATCGTCGGCCCCGGCAACCAGTTCGTCGCGGAGGCCAAGCGCATCCTCTTCGGCCGCGTTGGCATAGACATGTTCGCCGGGCCCACCGACAGCCTGATCCTCGCCGACGCGACCGCCGACGCCGAGATCGTGGCCGCCGACCTCGTCGGCCAGGCGGAGCACGGCTACAACTCGCCGGTTTGGCTGGTCACGGACGATCGCGCACTCGCTGAAAGGGTGATGGAACGCGTGCCCGAGCTGATCGCCGATTTGCCCGAGATCAACAGCGACAACGCCGCGAAGGCGTGGCGCGACTACGCCGAGGTGATCCTCTGCGCCGACCGCGAGGAGATGGCGGCCGTCTCTGATTCCTACGCGCCCGAGCATCTGACCGTGCAGGCGGCGGACCTCGACTGGTGGCTCGACCGGCTACAATGCTACGGCTCGCTCTTCCTCGGAGAGGAGACGACAGTGGCCTTCGGCGACAAGGCCTCGGGCACGAACCATGTGCTGCCCACCAGCGGCGCGGCGCGGTACACGGGCGGGCTGTCGATCCACAAATACATGAAGATCGTCACCTGGCAGAGGGCGACACGGGAGGGCGCGCGCCCCGTTGCCGAGGCGACGGCGCGGATCTCGCGCCTCGAAGGCATGGAGGGCCACGCCCGCACGGCTGACATCCGGCTCCGCAAGTACTTCCCCGCCGAGACCTTCGAGCTTCATCCCGATGGCTGACGGGGGCGTTCCCGCATGGTTCGACCTGTCGGCCCGCGTCGCCTGCGTGACCGGCGCGAGTTCCGGGCTCGGTCGGCGCGCGGCGACGGTGCTCGCGCGAGCGGGGGCCGCCGTTGTGGGCGTCGCCCGTCGCGCCGACGCTCTCTCCGACTGGCGGGCCGAGGCCGGCGGACGGACCGAAGCATTGGTGGCCGACGTCGCCGCGCGCGACGGGACGAAGCGGCTCGCGGCCGAGATCTCCGAAGCCTTCGGGCCGCCGGACATCCTGGTGCACGCTGCCGGCATCAACACCCGCGAATCCGCGGACGCCGTGACGCACGAAGCTTGGGACAGGACGATGGCGCTGAATCTCGGCGCGCCGTTCTTCCTCAGCCAGGCGCTCGCGCCCGCGATGGCCGAGCGCGGTTGGGGGCGGATTGTCAATTTCGCCTCGCTGCAGAGCTACCGCGCCTTTCCGGGCGGAGTGGCCTACGGCGCTAGCAAGGGCGGCGTCGCGCAGCTGACCCGCGCGCTGGCCGAGGCGTGGTCGCCGCGCGGCATCAACGTCAACGCCATCGGGCCAGGCTTCTTCCCCACCGAGCTGACAGCGGCGGTCTTCGCCGATCCTGAACGGGCGGCGCGCAACGCGGCGCAGACCTGCGTCGGGCGCAACGGAGAGCCTCGGGACATCGACGGGCCGCTCCTGTTCCTCGCCTCGGAAGCCAGCGCCTACGTCACCGGCCAGGTCCTCATGGTCGACGGAGGTTTCACCGCAAAATGAGAGCGCTCGTCTATGCCGGCCCGGGAATCCTCAAGATCCGCGAAGTGCCGGACCCCGCGCTGGCGGAGGGCGAGGTGCTCGTGCGCGTCGAGAGCGCGGGCATCTGCGGCTCGGACATGCACGCGTTTCTCGGCCACGACGCCCGCCGGCCCGCGCCGCTCATTCTTGGTCATGAGGTCGCGGGGATCTCCGAGGGCCGGCGCGTGACGGTCAACCCGCTCGTGACGTGCGGCGCGTGCCACTACTGCCGCGCCGGCCGTGACAACCTCTGCCCGGACCGTCAGATCATCTCAATGGCCCCGCGCGAGGGCGGCTTCGCCGAGGCCGTTGCGATGCCCCGCGGCAACCTCGTCCCGGTGCCCGACCATGTGAGCGCCGATCAGGCCGCGCTCTGCGAGCCCGTCGCCTGCGGATGGCACGCCGCGCGGATCGCGCTCGGGCATGCGCCGCAGGCGCGGCGCGCTGTCTCCATCGGCGGCGGAGCGATCGGCGTCGGAGCGGCGCTCTCGCTGATCGCGCAGGGCTGCGCGTTCGTGACCGTTGTCGAGCCGAACGCGGCCCGCCGCGCCTTCCTGCGACGTTCCACGGGGCTCGACGTCGTGGAGCCCGACGCCCTGCCGGAGAACGACGACATCGACGTGGTGATCGACGGGGTGGGCATCTCCGCGACCCGGGCGCAGGCTGGCGCGGCGGTCGCGCCGGGCGGGATCGTGATCCACATCGGCCTTGGCAGCGGCGAGGGCGGCCTCGACATACGCCGCGTCACGCTCCAGGAGATCGCCTTCACCGGCACGTACACCTACACCGCGCGCGACTTCCGCGATTGCGCACAGGCGATGTGGGACGGCCGCCTCGGGGCGCTCGACTGGTACGAGAAGCGTCCGCTTTCGGACGGGGCCGCGGCTTTCGACGACATTCGCGCCGGCCGGGTGGCCGCGCCGAAGATCATACTGGCACCTGAAACAGAGGGGATACTCCATGGCTGAAATACCGCATCTTCTCGTCCATGACCACGACGACAACGTCGGCGTCGTCGTGGTCGAGGGTCTGACGGCGGGCACCGACATGCTCTGCTGCGTCACGCACGACAACTCGACCTTCCGTCTGACGGCGAACGCCGACGTGCCCATCGGGCACAAGATCGCGCTCAAGGACCTCAAGACCGGCGACACCGCCATCAAGTACGGCGAGGACATCGGCAAGGTGGTCGCCGATGTCGAAAAAGGCGGACACGTCCACACCCACAACGTCAAGACGAAGCGCTGGTAGGAGAGACAGCCATGCCACTCGATTTCTCGAACATGTCCATCCACGCCTACCGCCGCGAGAACGGCCGCGTGGGCGTGCGCAACCACGTCGTCATCCTGCCGGTCGACGACATCTCGAACGCCGCCTGCGAAGCGGTGGCCAACAACGTCAAGGGCACGCTCGCGATCCCGCACGCCTACGGGCGGCTCCAGTTCGGCGAGGACCTCGAGACCCATTTCCGCACCATGATCGGCACCGGCTCGAACCCCAACGTGCATTCGGTCGTCGTCATCGGCATCGAGCCCGACTGGACGCGGCGCATCGCCGACGGCATCCGCGAGACAGGCAAGGAGGTGGCCGAGTTCTCCATCGAGCAGAAGGGCGATTTCGAGACCATCCGCGCGGCAAGCTGGGCAGCCAAGGATTTCGTCCACAAGGCGACCGAGGTCCAGCGGGAGGCGTGCGCGCTGAGCGAGCTCTGGGTCTCGACCAAGTGCGGCGAGAGCGACACGACCACGGGCCTCGGCTCATGCCCGACGGTAGGCAACATGTACGACAAGCTTCTTCCGGTCGGCATCACCGGCTTCTTCGGCGAGACCTCGGAGATCACCGGCGCCGAGCACATCTGCCGGAAGCGGGCGATCAGCGAGGAGGTCGGTGAGCGCTGGTACAGGATGTGGAAGGCCTACCAGGACGACGTGATCTTCGCCCACCAGACCGACGACCTTTCCGACAGCCAGCCGACCAAGGGCAACATCCTCGGCGGCCTGACTACGATCGAGGAGAAGGCGCTCGGCAACCTCGAGAAGATCGGCCGGACCTCGCAGTTCATCGACATTCTGGAACCCGCCGAGATGCCGAAATCCGGCAGCGGCCTCTATTTCATGGACAGCTCTTCGGCGGCCGCGGAATGCGTGACGCTGATGGCCGCGGGCGGCGCGGTGATCCACACCTTCCCGACGGGGCAGGGCAACGTCGTTGGCAACCCCATCGTGCCGGTCATCAAGATCACCGCGAACCCGCGCACCGTCCGCACGATGTCCGAGCACATCGACGTCGACGTCTCCGGCATTCTGCGCCGCGAGCAGACCATCGACGAGGCTGGCGACGCGCTGATCGACATGATCCGCCGCACGGCGAACGGGCGCAACACGGCGGCCGAGGCGCTGGGACACCGTGAATTCTCGATGACCAAGCTCTACCGCAGCGCCTGAGAGGGGACCGCCGGCGGTGCCCGAAACGGAGATCCTGTCGCTGGAGGACGGGCGGCGGCTCATCGCCGCCGCCCTTCAACACGCCGGCGTCCGCTCCGATTGCGCGGCTTCCGTTGCGCGCGCGCTGGTGGCCGCCGAGGCCGAGGGGCAGACCGGCCACGGCTTCTCGCGCGTCGCCGACTACGTCGCGCAGGTCCGCTCCGGCAAGCTCCGCGGGGACGCCGTTCCCCGTCTGGAGCGCGTAGCTCCCGCGCTGGTCTCAATAGACGCGCAGAACGGGTTCGCCTATCCGGCACTGGACATCGCCACCGAGGCCGCGTCCGACATGGCTCGGGAACAGGGAGCGGGCTGCGTCGCGATCCGACGCTCGCATCACTGCGGCGCGCTGTCGGTCCAGGTCGAGCGCGTCGCGCAGAACGGCGCAGTCGCGCTGATGTTCGCGAACGCGCCGCCGGCCATCGCGCCCTGGGGCGCGACCGAACCGGTCTTCGGCACCAACCCCGTCGCGTTCGCATGCCCGTCGCCAGACGGGCCGCCTTTCGTGGCCGACCTGTCGATGAGCGTCGTGGCGCGCGGCAAGATCATGGGCGCGAGGAAGCGGGGAGAGCGTATCCCGGCGGGATGGGCGCTCGATACGCGGGGCGAACCCACGACCGACCCGGAGGCCGCGCTCGCCGGGACCATGCTGCCCATCGGCGGCGCGAAGGGCACGGTTCTCGCGATGATCGTCGAGATCCTCGCCGCAGCGGTCACCGGAGCCAACCTCTCGAAAGACGTGTCCTCCTTTTTCGACGCCGAGGGGCCGCCGCCCGCAACGGGGCAGCTCCTGCTCTCGATCCGGCCGCCCGATTTCGAGGCCTTCTCTGCCCGAATGCGCGCGTTGGTCGAAACGGTGCTCGCCGCCGAGGGCGCGCGTCTTCCCGGAGCGAGGCGGCGGGAGGCCTTGGCGCGCGCCGAGGCCGAGGGCCTGAGCGTTCCGCGCGCCTATCTCGATCCTATCCGGGCGATGCTCCGATGATCCGCGACGCGTTGATGACCGCCTGGCCCGGGCGCGGGATCGTGCCGGGCCTGACGGTGGCCGCGATCATCGCCCTCGCCAGCCGTTTCGTGTCCGAGCATTACGGCGCGCCCGCGATGCTCATGGCGCTTCTCTTCGGCATCGCGCTCAACTTCCTCTCGGCGGAACCGCGCACGGCGCCCGGCATCGCCTGGACGTCGAAGACCGTCCTGCGCATGGGCGTCGCGCTCCTCGGAATGCGGATAAGCTTCGACCTCGCCGCGGATCTCGGCGCGGGCGTGGTCGCCCTCGTCGTGATCGCCATCGTCGCGACCATCGCGTTCGGCATGAGCGTCTCGCGTTTTTTCGGCTTCCGGCATCGCTTCGCCTTCCTCTCGGCCGGGTCGGTCGCGATCTGCGGCGCGTCGGCCGCGCTCGCCATCGCAGCGATCCTGCCCAGGGACGAACGTTCCGAGGACCGGCTCGTCTTCACCGTGGTCGGCGTCACCGTGCTTTCGACGCTGGCGATGATCGTATATCCGGTCGCCCTCGGGGCGCTCGGCGTGAGCGACCTCGCGGCGGGCATCTTTATCGGCGCCACCGTCCACGACGTCGCGCAGGTCGTGGGCGCGGGCTACTCCATCTCGCCCGAGGCCGGCGACGCGGCGACCTTCGTGAAGCTCCTGCGGGTCGTCGCGCTCGCGCCCGTGGTTATGCTGGCCGCGCTGGCGATCCGGTCGCTCATGCGCGGCGACGCCGAGGTGGCCGGGGGGCGCCCGCCGCTTCTTCCGTTATTCGTCGCGGCGTTCCTCATCCTCGCGGTCGTCTCGGTCCTCGGACTGGTGCCCGCCGTCGTCGCGCGCGCCGGGGAACTGCTGTCCGGATGGTTCCTGCTGACGGCGATCGCCGCGGTAGGGCTGAAGACCGTACCCGGCGAGGTGCTGAAGGTCGGCGCCGGGGCCGCGATGCTGCTGGTCGCCGAGACACTGTTCCTCGCGCTGCTGGTCTCGCTGCTCATTCCGCTACTCACCTCTCCCTGACCGAAGACACGAGGCAAATCATGTACAAGCACGTTCTGATCGGCGTCGCGCTCGACCACGAGGCGATGGTCGCGGGCAAGATCGAATTCGCGCGCAGGGTTCTCGCGCCGGGCGGACGCATCACCCTGCTGACGGTGCTGGAGGAGGTGCCGGGCTTCGTCGCCGAATTCGTCGACGTCAAGAGTGAGAACCACCTGACGGCGATGGTCCGGGATCGGCTCGCGGGCTTTACGGGTTCCGGCGGCGACGTCGACGTCGCGGTCGAGAAGGGCAAGCCCGGCGTTCAGGTCCCGCGGCATGCCGAAACCAACGGCGTCGATCTCATCGTCGTCGGCTCCCACCATCCCTCCGCCACCGACTATTTCCTAGGCTCGACCGCATCTCGCATCGCCCGTCGCGCCGGATGCGCGGTCATGATCATGCGCTGAGCCCGGTGATGCGAAGGACGGCGGGACCAGAAAGCCCGCGGACCGCGAGTTGCCGAGACAGTGCCCGGCAAACAGCGGTGATGCTTGTGGGCCAGCCCAGAGCCGTCGCCATCGCCGTCAAGAACGCTTCACGATAGCCGTAGTTGCCGCCCGAACCGTTGTCCGCGATCGAGCCAACCCGGCTGCTGACGATCGCGACCTTCGACCCCTCCTTGAGGTTGTCGACGAGCGCTTCTGTGACCCTGAGCGGGCCCAGGGCGTTCGCCCGGAACTGCTCGAGCATTGCTTCGTAGTCGAGGGAGCCGAACGAGTCGGTCTTCAGAATGCCGGCGTTATTGGTCAGTTTAGCCTGATCGAAACAGCGAGACACCTAGCCGAGTGATTATAGGTAGTGCCCCATCGAGTGGTGTAGCTGGCGCTGATCGTCACCGTGATGCTCGGCGCGGGCCTGCTTGATCAGGATGCCACGGCGGGCAGGCTGATGCGGACTTAGGTAGCAAATGCACCAAACGTTGATATTCGCGCTCAGATAGAACATAGAGCGAACATACGAGATGTTCACGAGGCGAAGATGGCGCAGCATTTCCTGCTTTCGGCGGCGGCGCGGACGTTGTCGCTGAAGTCGATCTTCTCTGAAGGTGAGGAGGCGGCGTATCGACGGTTCTGCCGGTTGCGCTGGACGGAGACCGATGGCGAGCCGGTCTGTCCGGCGTGTGGCTGCCTCGATGTCTATGATCTTTCGACACGCCGCCGCTTCAAGTGCGCCGCCTGCCACCGCCAGTTCAGCGTGACATCGGGCACGATCTTCGCCTCGCGCAAGCTCTCGTTCACGGACCTGCTCGGCGCGATCTGTCTCTTCGTGAACGCCTCGAAGGGGCTCTCGGCTGTGCAGCTGTCACGGGACCTGGACGTCCAGCACAAGACGGCGTTCGTGCTGATGCACAAACTGCGTGAGGCGATGGCCGCCGAGACCAGGGAGGCGCATCTCGAAGGTGAAGTCGAAGTTGACGGTGCCGCATTCGGCGGCCATGTCCGGCCCGCCAACGCACGCGAGGATCGTGTCGACCGCCGTCTCCTGAGGCGCCGCAGCGGGAAACGCCGGATCGTCGTCGCGCTCCGCCAACGGGGCGGGCGAACGCTGACGCGCACATTCCTGCGCGAGGCCGAGGGCGTGGGCTTTGCCAGGGAGAGGATCGCGCCGGGGTCGGCGATCTCGGCCGACGAGGTGGCGCACTGGGATCTTCTGGAGCCGGCGTTCAACGTTCATCGCATCAACCATTCGGAAGCCTATAGCCGGGACGGCGTCCACACCAACCTCGCCGAGAGCTTCTTCTCGCGGCTGAGGCGAATGATCGGTGGGCAGCATCACAAGGTCGGCGGCCAGCACCTGGACGCCTATGCGGCGCACGCGGCCTGGCTCGAGGACCACAAGGCCGAGAGCAACGGCAGGCTCGCCGACCGGCTGATCGGCGATGCGCTCGGATCCCCGGTCAGCCGGGCATGGAAGGGCTACTGGCAACGACGCGCAGCGTGATGGCCTCGCCGGGCGCCCAGACGCACATCCCCTTGCGCTTCTCGACCATCCTCACCAGCTTGCGGCGCTTCGCGTGCCGCAGCGCCTGGACGACCTTGAAGGCGACCGAGTTCCTGAGCGTCGTATCGGAGCTGTCGAGCTTGCGTTCGGCCATCACACGCTCGGCGAGCTCGCGCGTGGTCATCTCGCCGTCAGCACCGAGATGGCGCGCACAGATGTCGGAGATCTCGCCCTTCTTGAAGAACCCGTGGCTGACCATGTACCGGGCGCGCTGCTTCTCGGGCTCGGTGAACAGCTGGATCGTCGCGTTGACATGCGCCAGGTCGTGCTTGGCCTGCGCGATCTGCGCCTCATAGGCCGAGATCCGACCGAGAATCTCGGCCCGCTTGTCCTTCAGCGTCTGAATGACCAGTGGCTCGCCCATGCCACATTGAACCGCCGCCACGCCGTCGGGCGATAGACCCCAATCTGGTGCATTTGCTACCTAAGTCCGAGCTGATCAGGGGATCATCGCCCATCGGTGCGATGGTTTCCAGCGTCA
>CAVOZD010000012.1:0-177465 GCA_963700835.1 uncultured Alphaproteobacteria bacterium | reverse complement strand
ACCAGATGGCCGCCCGCGCCGCCAAGGAGCTGCGCGACGGCATGTACGTCAACCTCGGCATCGGGATCCCGACGCTGGTTTCGAACTTCATCCCCGAGGGCGTCGACGTGACGCTCCAGTCCGAGAACGGCATGCTCGGCATGGGGCCGTTTCCCACCGAGGACGCAGTCGACGCCGACCTGATCAACGCCGGTAAGCAGACCATCACCGAGCTCGACCGCACCAGCTACTTCGACAGCGCCCAGAGCTTCGGCATGATCCGCGGCGGCAAGATCGCCATGGCGATCCTCGGCGCGATGGAGGTCTCCGAGAAGGGCGACCTCGCCAACTGGATGATCCCCGGCAAGCTGGTCAAGGGCATGGGCGGGGCGATGGACCTCGTCGCCGGCGTGCAGCGCGTCGTGGTGATCATGGATCACACCTCCAAGCACGGCGAATCGAAGCTCCTGCGCGAATGCACGCTGCCGCTGACCGGCAAGGGCGTGGTCGACCGCATCATCACCAATCTCGGTGTCTTCGACGTGACCCACCGGGGCCTGCACATCGAGGAGATCGCTGACGGCGTCACCGAGGCGGAGATTCGCGCCAAGACCGTCGCCGCCGTCGTCTGACCCCGTCCGGCCGGCGCCGATGGCGCGGCGCGGGCGGATCGGCAACACTGCGCGCAGCAAGCCGCGGCCCCGTCGCCGCGGCGCTTGACGGATGCGCCTGCAATTCATAGCCTCATTGCAAGGGACTACGGGAAGCCGTTGCCACGCGCTTGACCGAACGACCTGGGCGGGGCGGACATGACCGAGCAGAGGCCCATGACGGGTGCGCCGATCGGCGCGCCGGATCCCTTCGATCCGGTAGCGCTGGAGCGGCGTCTCGTGGAGGCTCGCCGCCGCCGCGCCGTGGCCCTGGCCGCCCGCGAGAAGGCCCGCAAACCGACCGCCGCGCCCGCCCTTCCGGCTCTCCGGAAGCGGCTCGCCTGGCCGTCGGCGCGCCTCCCGACCGACCGGATGCGCCTCCCGACCGGCTGGACGCGCCGCGCCGACCGGCTGATGCTGGCGATGTTCTTCTGCGGAGCGGCGCTCGGCGGGGCCTTCGCACTGCACGCGCCGACCGCCTGGCGCCAGATCGCCCCGCAGCTCCCGCCCGCGCCCTATGACCGGGCGGTCGGGATCGACAGCGCGCCGGGGGCCCCGGCCGCCGTCGCCGCGCCCGCCGCTCCGCGCCTGCCCGAGCCGCCCACGACCGTCGCGTTCGCCCCGCCCGAGGCCGGCGCGGCGCCGCCCCCGCCCGCCGGCGCGCTGGCCGGGCTTCGCATCGTCGTCCACCTGCCGCCCAGCGTGCCCGCCGCCGAGGCCGCCGGGCTGGTCGCGGCCCTGCAGGCCGCCGGACCCGCCGAGCTGCGCCAGGGCCGCGCCGGCGTCTCCATCCGCGCCAGCAACGTGCGCTACTTCCACCAGGCCGACCGGGCCGCCGCCGAGGCGGTGGCGGCGATCGCCTCGGCGGCGGGCGCGCCGACTCTCGCCCGCGACTTCACCGACTTCAGCCCGACGCCGCCGCCCGGCGCGGTGGAGCTCTGGCTCGCCGGAGAGGCGCCCGCCCGACCCTCCGCCCCGGCCGCCGCCGGCTGGGAGATCGTCGCCGGCCGGGTCGCGGACACCTCGCTCTCCCGCGCCCAGTCGGTGCTCGAGCAGGTGCTCGCCCGCCTGCCCGACGCGACCGCCGGGCGCTCAGACCGCGGCCCGCGCGCCGGCGCGCCCGCCGCGGCGGGCGCCACCGCAGGCGCAGTGCGGTCACGGGCGGCGGCGCCCGACCCCGGACCCGCGACGGGCGCGACCGGACGCGCGGCGGGACTCGCCGGAAGCCCGGGCCGACCGGCCGGACCCGGCGAAGAACCAGGCGCAACCACGCGCGACGCCAAACCCTCGGGCCGATCCGGGGCGGGCGGCAAGGCGGCGGGCCGCTCGAACGGCAAGGGCAACGGCGCGGGAGGCTCGAACGGCAAGGGCAGGGGCGCGGGAGGCTCGAACGGCAAGTCGAAGGGCCACGACAAGGGCGGCTCGAACGGCAAGGGCCGCCGCTGAGCCTGCGCCGTCGCGGCCCCTTGACGGGCTTCGGGAATGCGCCCCATACGCTCGGGCCATGACCGCGCCCTCGCACATCCGCAACTTCTCGATCGTGGCCCACATCGACCACGGCAAATCCACGCTCGCCGACCGGCTGATCCAGTCGACCGGCGCGGTCGCCGACCGCGAGATGAAGGAGCAGCTGCTCGATTCCATGGACATCGAGCGCGAGCGCGGCATCACCATCAAGGCCCAGACCGTGCGCCTCGAATACACGGCCCACGACGGCGAGGCCTACATCCTCAACCTCATCGACACGCCCGGCCACGTCGACTTCGCCTACGAGGTCTCCCGCTCCATGCGCGCCGTCGAGGGCTCGCTGCTGGTGGTCGACGCCTCCCAGGGCGTCGAGGCGCAGACGCTGGCCAACGTCTACCAGGCGATCGACGCCGGCCACGAGATCGTGCCGGTGCTCAACAAGATCGACCTGCCCGCCGCCGAGCCCGCCCGGGTGCGCGAGCAGATCGAGGACGTCATCGGCATCGACGCCTCCGAGGCGGTCGAGATCTCCGCCAAGACCGGCCTCGGCATCCCCGACGTGCTCGAGGCCATCGTCACCCGCCTGCCCGCGCCGAAGGGCGACGCGGACGCGCCGCTGAAGGCCATGCTGGTCGATTCGTGGTACGACGCCTACCTCGGCGTCGTCGTGCTGGTGCGCGTCTTCGACGGCCGCCTGCGCAAGGACCAGCGCATCCGCATGATGCAGACCGGCGCGGTCTACGGCGTCGACCGGGTCGGCGTGTTCCGTCCCGGCATGCTGCCCGTCGACGAGCTCGGCCCCGGCGAGATCGGGTTTCTGACCGCCTCGATCAAGCAGGTGCGCGACACCCGCGTCGGCGACACCATCACCACCGAGAAGAAGGGCTGCGCCACGCCGCTGCCCGGCTTCAAGCCCGCCCAGCCCGTGGTGTTCTGCGGCCTCTTCCCGGTCGACAGCGCCGACTTCGAGGACCTGCGCGACGCCATCGAGAAGCTCCAGCTCAACGACGCCTCCTTCTCCGCCGAGATGGAGACCTCCGCCGCGCTGGGCTTCGGCTTCCGCTGCGGCTTTCTCGGCCTTCTGCACCTCGAGGTGATCCGCGACCGGCTCGAGCGCGAGTACGACATCGACCTGATCACCACCGCGCCCTCGGTGATCTACCATGTCTGGAAGACCGACGGGACCATGCTCGAGCTGCACAACCCCGCCGACATGCCCGACCCGGTGCGCATCGACCACATCGAGGAGCCGCGCATCCGCGCCACCATCCTCGTGCCCGACGACTACCTCGGCGACGTGCTCAAGCTCTGCCAGGAGCGCCGCGGCGTCCAGCTCGACCTCACCTACGCCGGATCGCGCGCCATGGTGGTCTACGACCTGCCGCTCAACGAGGTGGTCTTCGACTTCTACGACCGGCTGAAGTCGGTGACCAAGGGCTACGCCTCCTTCGACTACCAGGTGACCGGCTACCAGGAGGACGACCTCGTCAAGATGGCGATCCTCGTCAACGACGAGCCGGTCGACGCGCTCTCGACCATGGTCCACCGCGCCCGCGCCGAGGCCCGCGGCCGGGCGATGTGCGAGAAGCTCAAGGAGCTGATCCCCCAGCACCTCTTCAAGATCCCGATCCAGGCCGCGATCGGCGGGCGCATCATCGCCCGCGAGACCATCTCGGCGCTGCGCAAGGACGTCACCGCCAAGTGCTACGGCGGCGACATCACCCGCAAGCGCAAGCTTCTGGACAAGCAGAAGGCCGGCAAGAAGAAGATGCGCCAGTTCGGCCGGGTCGACATCCCGCAGGAAGCCTTCATCAACGCGCTGAAGATGGATGGGTGAGCAAGGTTCCCGGAAACCGTCCTGTGGACGGTTTCCGCTGCGAACGAGCGGAGCCCCGGAGATCGCCCGCCCCGCCGCCGGCCGCCCGCGCTCCCGCGCATGGCGGCGTCGTGTGAAACATGTTTCCAGATATGTTTGTCAAATTAGGTGAAAACAGGTGAAACGGCGCCTGCGCGCCATTCCGGCGCGCACGTCCCCGAGGTCGAAGGAGGAGGCCGAGTGGGCACGTCACGGCGGGAAACCCAATCTTTGCAGGTATGCCGATGCCGCTCACCCAGCCGCCGCTCCTGCCGGTCACAGCCTCAGATATGTCCGGCACGCCGCCGCTGTCGCCTTGAACTCGTCGATCGGCGGCTGTTCCGCAACGATCGTCTCTATCGCCCTGTTGAGCTTCCGGAAGTCGGACGAATAGTTGAAATTGTCGCCCCGGTTCTGGATCTTCCAGATCAACTGTGAGCGTTCGCGCTCGAAGGCCGCCTCGTCGATCTGGCCGGAATCGCGGCGCATCCGCACGTCGATGAGACCGTAGGCGACGCAGTGGATCCGCTTGCTCTGGCCCGACATCCGGTCGAGGTTCACTGCGCCCGCTCCCGGCGGGCAGGTCAGAAGGATGACGGCGGATACAGGAAGAATGAATTTGAACATGGCCTTGCTCCCAAATTGAATTCGCGGAGCAGAGCCTAACACGGAAGACGCCAATTGGCCCGCGCCGCACGGCCAACCCCCCGGAGATGCCGATCACCCCGGCGCCAGGCTCCCAATGAAATGCCGCATGCGCCCGTCCCGACGCCGACCGCGTCCGATCCCGCGCATGGCGCCGTCGCGTGAAGTATAGTTAAAAACATATTCAACAAATGAGGTGAAAACAGGTGAAACGGCGCCTGCGCGCCCCGCGTCGGGGCGCAAACCCGCCTACAAGCGCGCAAGGTGGAGTACTCCGGCCAAACCTGCTGGAGATCTAACGCGGCGAGTGGCCCACTTGTGGAAAGTGGCCAGCGCACCGACGCCCTGTCCGGGTGGTTAGGTGCGAACGCAACTACACGATGCGCGATTGTCGCACGCTTCGGGCTGCACCCTGCGCCGGAGCTGGACACTGCGCAGCTTCACTTTCCGCTGAACGTGAGTGGGCAGTCTCTTAGTAACGTTTCACTCTGAAGTCAAACCCGCCCCCAACCAAGAGCAATAAGCAACCACGGGTTGCATTTACGCACTCTTGACAGCAATAAAGAATCAGAGCAATATGAATTCGATACTTTGCTGTTGTGCTGGTTGCTGAGATAAGAAGCACATGAGAATCTGTAGTTTCGTGTTGGCGCTGCTATTGAGCTTATGGGTTTCTGGTGCCCAAAGTGCGCCAGTCGGGCTTTATCCAGATCAAGCACTCTCGAACGGAGGCGCTCCGGGTAATAGCGTGACGGGAGTACTCTTTCGCGTAAATCGTGAAGTTGTGATAGATAGTATCAGCACCTACATCAATGCTGACCCTAGTTATGTTCAATATCCATATAGTAGATACTCCGGTTTTCTTAGACTATACCAATCAGATACAATTGGTGGATTGGTCGGAAGATGCTGCACTCTTACAAGTTCATGGTCGTTCCAACCAAATGGGGTCGGATGGTACACAAACCAAATCTCGAAATTAACGCTCTTGCCCGGAATCTACACGCTTCGCTTTAGTCTGCAAGGTGGGGGCCCTCGGTATGATTATTTTGGCCAATCGGAGAATGGCATTCTGCCATTTGTGAGCAACGGCGGATGGTTCACCGTGCTTGATGGCTCGACAAATAACGCCGGCGGTATCTATAACGATTACAGCACCACCATGCTTCCAACCTTTGCCCTCGGGGTAGTTTCGTCCGTCCCGCTTCCACCGGCCGCCGGAATGCTGTTGGCGGGTTTGCTCCTGCTTAGGATTGGGTCGCGCGCAGCACGCCGATAGGACAGTCTACCATGTCTCCCCGCCAGCAAGCTCAGTTGGTAATTCACCCATTCCACCAGTTGAGCCGTGTACACTTCCGCAGAACCAGATTCACCAAAAATTATTGAATCTTAACGCCAACAATTCCAACGACATAACCGGAATTGCACGTGTGTTACGCCCCCATAACACACCCTCACCGCAACCCGGTCTCCTCGAGCAGCCCCCGCCGCTTGGCCTCGTAGTAGTACCCCCGCCGGTACCAGTCGTAGGCCCGGCCGGAATCCCCGTCCGCCACGATCCAGGCCCCCCGCAGGTAGCGCGTCCCGAACTCCAGGTTCGTCGCCGCGTCGAACAGCCCCGCCCGGTCGCCCCGGTAGCCCATCGTCCGCGCCGTCTGCGGGTCGATCTGCATCAGCCCCACATAGGTCCCGTTCTCCGCCTCCGGCCGGTGCCCGCTCTCGATCGACACCACCCGCCGCACCAGATCCGGCGGCACGCCGTTGCGCGCCGCCGCCGCCTCCGCCATCGCCCTGAGTTCCGGCGTCTCGCCCGGATAGGCCCCCGCGCCGCCGCCCGCGACCTCGCCGCCCCCGCCGCCGCAGGCGGCCAGCAGCAGCAGGGGCGGCGCACAACCCGCCCCGGCGGCGCCACACCGCCCTCATCCCAGGTCGATCTCCCCCTCGACCACATGCTCCATCCCGTGCCCCTCGATGCGCAGCACCGTCCGCACCCTGAGTCTGCCCGACGTATCGCCATGCTCGCGCACGTGCTTCTCGATCGCCTGCTGCGAGGTCACCCCCACCTGCTTGAGATACTTCCGCATCGACATGTTGAAGGTCGCCTCGTCCATGACCTTCCCCCCTTTCGTCACCTTCGGGTCCGCTTCCGCTGCGGCGCCGCCGCGCCCGCCATCCAGGGCGCCCAGACCGACATCCACATCTTCGTCGCCTCCTCGGTCCAGGCCGCCATCGCCGCCTGCTGCTGCCGGGCCATCTCCGCCATCATCTGCCCCTTCGCGGCGTTCGCCGCCTTGTGCCATTCGCTGAGCCACAGGCTCATCCAGGGATTCGTCATCGCGACCTCCACCTCTCGTCGACTCACCCTAGCGCAGCCAGGGCGGCGTTGCACCGGACTTCGCGCCCGGCGCTTCCCAATCCCGCGCCGACGCCCCATACTGCACCTCCCGCCCACCGGAGCCGCCATCCCATGCGTCGCCTCACCCTCGCGCTCTTCATCATCTCGCCCCCGTCGCGCCGCTCGCCGCCCAGACCTCGCTGAGCGAGGCCCCGGACCCCGACGGCGGCGGCGTGACCTGCGCCGCATTCGTCGGCATGGATTCCCTGTCGCGTCTCTCCGCCCTCGGGGCGATCGAGCCCGTCGGGGGCGAGGTCGCCGGCGCCGATCCCGCCCTCGCCCGCCAGTGGGCCGCCGAGGTCGCAGCCGCCTGCGCCAACCATCCCGACTGGCCGATCTCCCGCGCCGCGACCGAGGCGCTCGGAGGCGACTGACACGCCGGGGCCGCGCTTGACCGCCTTCGCGGCCACGGCGATGATGGTCGCGCTTTCACCCTGCGATCGAGTTTCATGCCGTCCAGTCCCGAGCCCGCCCTCCGCCTCGACGCAGTCGCTCCGTCCGCGCCGCCCCTGGGCCTCGATCTCTCGCGAGCGCTCGAGGAGAACCTCGCGCGACAGATCGAACTCGATCCGCGCCTCGGACTCCAAGATCCAGCTTCTCGTGCCGACCACCACCGCGATGATCGGCGTTCTCGCCGCCCTGCTGCGCGGCCCGGCCCCGAGCCTCCACAAGGCCGCCTACGCCCTCGTCGGGGTGGTGCCTCTGGTCTGCGCGCTCGGCTTCATGGCGCTGACCGTCATCCCCCGAATGCGCAGGTCCAGCGGCTCGCTCCTCTACTTCGGCGGCATCGTTTCGCGGCCGCCCGACACCTACCGCGCCGCCATGCTCGGTCTCGACGCGGACGCCTACCTGTCTGACCTCGCCGCGCAATGCCACGTCACCGCCGGCATCGCCGCAGCCAAGTACCGGCACGTTCGCAATGCGTATCTCTGCTTCTTCGTGGCGCTGCCCTGCTGGGCGCTGGCGATCTTCCTGCTGAACAGCCCCGGCTGATCGCGGCCCCGCTTAGACTTCGATTAACCAACCGTTAACAATCGTTAACGCATCGCGTGACATCGCGCTACGATACGATGCAGTTCAGAATTATCCGGAGGCCAGATGCCCCGTCACTCAAGAAGCGCCCTTGGCGCGACGATCGCCTTGGCCGCAGCCGCATTCGTCGGCACACCCGCCAGCGCTCAGTTCGATGGAGCCTTCGGTATCCAGATCGCTCGGGGCTCAAGCGCCGCCGCCTCTGAGGTCGCAGCAGACACGCCTTCCTTCGAGTTCGACTGCCTGGATCGACCCGACCGGCTTCGGGCAGCCGGTTCAGATCGCACGCGGCTTCACAGCAGCGCCTTCAAGTGAGTCGCCGATTGCTTGCGTGAATTGCGGCGGCGCGCTGTCGCGAATCACCGGAGTCGTGCTGCTACCGCTGAGCCCGCGACACCAAGTGTGGTGGGACTGGACCGAGGAGTATCGACGGTTCTATGCCGGTCGTGTCTACTGAGGCAACGGTTGGCGACTTATCACGGCGCGGCGCGCAGCCCGCTTCTGTCCAGCCTTGCACCTCGTCCATTCGACCACAGACTCACGCGACGCTGAAGGAGAGCCTCCCGATCCGGATGAAGCGGCTCCGCCAACCGCATCCCGCGCTTTCCGCACACCTTAGCCGAACAACTCGTCCTGCTCGCCTCTGACGACGGGCGCGTCGCCATCATCCGGATCTTCTCCGACGAGGCTCGAGCCGCGCAATCCATCGGGCCCGGGCCGGTTGTCGAGCAGCCCCGCGGCGCGCAATTCCGCCACGCCGGGAAGATCGCCCTCCGATTCCAGCCCGAAGTGATCCAGAAACGCCTGGGTCACCACGAAGGTCATCGGCTTGCCGGGGCTCATCCGCCGGCGTCCAAGCTTCACCCAGCCAAGCTCGATGAGCAGATCGATCGTGCCGCCGGACACCGAGACCCCGCGGATCTCCTCGATCTCGGCGCGCGTGCAAGGCTGGTGGTAGGCGACGATCGCCAGCGTCTCGATTGCGGCGCGACTGAGCTTTCGCGTCTCAACGACCTGGCGGCTCATCAGGAAACCGAGATCGGCGGAGGTCCGGAACGCCCACGCGTCTCCGACCCTGCGCAGCTCCACGCCGCGTCCCTCGTAGCGCCGCCGCAGCCTCGCGAGCGCCTCTCCCACGTCGCAACCGGCGGGCAGCCGCTCACCGAGCTCCCGCGCAGAGAGCGGCCTGTCGCTGGCAAAGAGCACCGCCTCGACCATTCGCTCTTGCTCCGGCAGCGCCGGGATCGAGAAATCCGTCGGATCGAAATCAGGATCCGGCGTGAAGACGCTGGTCGTTTCGTTCATGGGGCTGGCTCCTTGCACCGCTGACGCACATAGATCGGCTCGAAAGCGCCATCCTGGCGCAAGGACAGCTGTCCCGACTTCGCCAGTTCAAGGGCCGCCGCGAAGCTGGCGGCCGTCGCCGATCGACGCTTCTTGGGGTCATCCAACCAGTCCGCGGGCAGCCAGGCCGCGAGGCTGGTCCAGTCGAGCGCCGCACCGATCAGCCCGCGCATCCGCTCGAGCGCAGCCTCCATGGTGTAGACGGGACCGCGACGCAGATGCAGCGGCTCGAAGTCCTCGCGGGTCCTGATCCGCGCGTAGCCCCGCATCAGGTCGAGAATGTCGGCGGTGTGCTCGATCCGGACTTCCCGGGAGACGCGCTCGACCTCGCCGCGGGCGAAGACCTCCCGCCCGAGCCTGTCGCGCCCCATCAGCCGGGCGGCGACGTCGCGCATGGCTTCGAGGCGCTGGAGCTGGAAGGCCAGATGCGCCGCCAGTTCGTCGCCCGAAGGGCCTTCCTCAGCTGGATCCGGCGGCAGCAGGAGGCGCGATTTCAGGTACGCAAGCCACGCCGCCATCACGAGGTAGTCCGCTGCAAGTTCGATGCGCAGACGCTTGGCCGCCTCGACGAAACCGAGATACTGCTCGGCGAGCCCGAGGATCGACACCTTGCGCAGATCCACCTTCTGTGACCGCGCCAGCATCAGCAGAAGGTCCAGCGGACCCTCGTAGCCATCCACGTCCACCAAGAGCGCCTCCGCGACGCGGCGCTCCACGGCGCTCTCGAACCCGGCGAAATCCTCAGGCACCCGCGACGCCCTCGCGCAGGGTACGCATTTCGGCTTCCAGCGCCCCGGCGTCCGCGCCGCCGCCGTGTCCGCGCCGGGCGAGCGCCGCATCCGCCCGCCGGGCCGACGCCCCCTCGAGGCGCGGAGTGACCGAGGCGACGGCCGACATCTCCTCCGCATCTCCGTTGCAGTGCAGGACGACATCGCAACCCGCAGCGAAGGCCTGTTCCGCCCGCTCATCGAACGGCCCCCTGAGCGCGCGCATCGACAGATCGTCGGTGAGCAGAAGCCCGTCAAACCCGATGTCCGCGCGTATTGTGGAGTTGACCAGCGGCGAAAGCGTGCCCGGGGCCTCTGGGTCAAGCGCCGAGTAGACCACATGCGCGGTCATGCCGATGGGCAGATCCGCGAGGCACCTGAACGGCGCGAACTCATGCCCAAGCTCGGTCCGGGTCGCCGAGACCACCGGCAGGTCGGCGTGACTGTCGAGGTCCGCCCGCCCCTGCCCGGGCATGTGCTTCATCACCGGCAGCACGCCACCCGCGAGCAGACCCTCGGCGACCGCGCGGCCGATCCGCGCCACCTCCGCCGGATCGCGGCCGTAGCAGCGGTTGCGCAGAACCGGATGGGTTCCTGGATGAACAACGTCGAGGACCGGCGCGCAGTTCACGTCGATCCCGACCGACGCAAGCTCGGCGGCGATCAGCCGGTAGCGCAGATGCATCGCCTGCACCCGCAGATCGGGCCCGGGCAGCCGTTCGCACTCCTCGAGCGCCGGCGCCCATTCCCGCCAGTCGGGGGCGCGCATGCGCGCAACCCTGCCACCCTCCTGGTCGACGAGGACCGGCGCGTCGCGTCCCACCGAGTCGCGAAGATCGCTGGTGAGACGCAGGAGTTGCGCCGGGCTTTCGATGTTTCGGGCAAACAGGATGAACCCCAACGGATCCACGCCCGAAAAGAAGGCGCTCTCGCTCGAAAGAAGCGATGGTCCGGCGCAACCGAATATTGCGGCCCGGGGGCGCATCTACTGAAGCGTGACCGGGATGCAGTCGACGCCCCGCGCGCGCAGTTCCTCGCACATTACGCGGGTTCCGTCGGCGCTGTCGAAGCCTGCGACCCTGAGGCGATAGAACACCCGCGCGTTCGAGGTGGCGCGCTCGACGTAGAGGCTTTTCGACCCGAGGATGTCCCCATAGCGCTCCACGAGATTGTCCCAGGCCGCGCGCGTGAGCTCCGCGCTGTCGTAGCGCGCCAAGCTGTACGAGCCGCGATCCGACCGGCAGGCTCGCCACCTCCCGGGTCTCGGGCACGGCGCTGGGCCGGGTCGCGACCGGAGTGGCGCGTGGAGCCGCAAGGTTCTTGGGCCGCCCCATGGGCCGCGGACCCGCCGCTAGCGGGGCCCGCTCGCCGGCCTCCGCGGCCGGCTCCATCGCAGCGACGTCCTCGACGACCGCCATGTCCGAGGGAGGGGAAGGCGCCGCGGCTGCAAGCTCAGCCTCGCTGTCCTCCATCGCCCTCTGAACCATAGCCGCCTGAACCGATCGCAGCAGGTCGCCCTGCGGAGCGTCTTCCTCGGTCAGCGGTTCGGGCGGTGGCGCGACCACCACGGCGCGGGGCTCAGGCGCCGGCTGCGCCGCAAGCACGCTGTTGACCTCAAGCCCTTGGTGCGCAGCCTGCAGGCCGCCCGGATCCTCCGGCGCGACCCGGGCCGGCCCCTCCATCGCCCGGATGATCGGCACTTCGCCGGCGTCCCGCGTCCCGAGCCGATACGCCCAAAGGCCCATGGCCGCGATGAGCCCGACGAAGAGCGCCGCAGCCGCCGCGCGCTTCACGGACTCTGGGATCAAGCCGCCCGGATCGCCGGCGACTACGGAATCGTAGCCATCGTTGTAGACATCGCGCATAGGGTTCTTGCCTGTGTTGACACACTATATCCAGTATGTGCCTCTGCTCCAACCCCAAATTGCTTAGCGGATGCTTAACGCATCTCGTTCATCGGGGTCACGCCGAGAATAGCAAGACCTGCGGATATGACAACCTGTGTCCCGCGGACGAGCGCAAGTCGCGCGCCGGACAGCTCAGGTGCGTCCTCGCGCACGAAGCGCAGTTCCGGGTCGAGCTTGCCCTGATGCTGAAGACCATGGAACTGCGACGCGAGGTCATAGAGATAGAAGGCGATCCGGTGCGGCTCATGGCTCGCCGCCGCGATCTCGACCATGCGCGGCCATTCGGCCAGCTTGCGGGCCAGCGCGGTCTCGCCCTCCGAACCCAGCGGCGCGAGATCGACCGCCGCAAGCGTCGCGTCGTCCGTCGCGATCCCCGCCTCAGCCCCGCGTGCGAGCACCGAGTAGGCGCGGGCGTGGGCGTACTGCACGTAGAAGACCGGGTTGTCCTTGGACTGCTCAAGCACCTTGTCGAAGTCGAAGTCGAGCGGAGCGTCGTTCTTGCGCGTCAGCATCACGAAACGGGTGACGTCGCGGCCGACCTGGTCGACGACGTCGCGCAGCGTGACGAACGTGCCGGCGCGTTTCGACATCTTGAAGGGCTCGCCTCCCTTGGACAGCTTCACGAGCTGGCAGAGCTTGACGTCGAGCGGCACCCGATTGTCCGAAAGCGCCGCCACCGCGGCCTTGAGGCGCTTCACATAGCCGCCGTGGTCGGCGCCGAGAACGTCGATCAGCTCGTCAAAGCCACGCTCTATCTTGTTGAAATGATATGCGATGTCCGGCGCAAAGTATGTCCAGCTCCCATCGGACTTCTTCACCGGCCGGTCGACGTCGTCGCCAAATGCTGTGGCGCGGAACAGCGTCTGCTCGCGCGGCTCCCAGTCCTCCGGAACCCGACCCTTCGGCGGCTCGAGAACGCCCTCATAGAGAAGACCCTTCGCCTCCAGCGCTGCCAGCGCCGTCTCGATGTCGCCGGTGCCGTAGAGCGCGCGCTCCGAGAAGAAGTGGTCCATCTCGACCCCGAGCAGGGCCAGATCGCCGCGGATCATCCCCATCATCGCGTCGGTCGCAAACTCCCGCAGTTCGGGAAGCCAGTCGGCCTCGGGTCGACCGACGAGCGCGTCGCCGTAACGTTCCGCAAGGTCCGCGCCGATCGGGATCAGATAGTCGCCCGGATAGGCCCCTTCGGGGAAATCCACCGCCTCGCCGAGCGCTTCGAGATAGCGCAGGTAGACGGAGCGCGCGAGCACGTCGACCTGCGCACCGCCATCGTTGACGTAGTACTCGCGCGTCACGTCGAAACCCGCAAAGTCGAGCAGACCTGCGAGCGCGTCGCCAAAGACGGCCCCGCGGGTATGGCCCACATGCATCGGGCCGGTCGGATTTGCCGAGACAAATTCCACGTTCACCCGCCGCCCCGCGCCCATTCGGGACCGGCCGGCGTTGGCGCCCTGGCGAATTAACTCGGGAAGTGTCGAGAACCAGCGGGGCGTCTCGAGCCGCAGGTTCAGAAAACCCGGGCCCGCCACGTCCGCGGAAGCCACCCCGTCGACCTGCGAGAGGATCTCCGCCAGACGCGCGGCGATCTCGCGCGGGTTCCCGCCCGCCGGCTTCGCCAGCACCATCGCGGCGTTGGTCGCCATGTCGCCGTGCGCCGGATCGCGTGGCGGCTCAACCGTCACCGCCCCGGTCGGCAGCCCGTCGGGCAGCGCGCCCTCGGAGACCATTTCCCCGATCGCCGCAAGCACATGCGCCTTCATGTCCGCGAAGAGATCCATCAACGCCTCGCCCCCGTTCTCCGACGCGCCCGGCCCCGCCGATCGCAGGGCTTCCCTCGCAAACCGCTGGCGCGGTGTCGAGGGTCGATATAGATCTGTGGTCGCTTCGCATCAGGATGGCGAGATGAATCCGGGCCTGCAATCCTGTCTCGCAGCGATCAGCGTCCTGGCCCTCGCCGGTCCGGCGGCGGCGGACGCGGCGATGACGGGAGACGAGTTCGAGGCGCTCTCGGAGGGCCGCACGCTCCACTTCAGCCTCGGCGGCGCGCCCTTCGGGTCGGAGGCCTTCCAACCGGGCCGCCGCAGCGTCTGGCGGTTCCCCGACGGAACCTGCGCCTCCGGAAGCTGGCGCGAGCGCGACGGTGCCATCTGCTTCCTCTATGACGGCGATCCGGACGAACAGTGCTGGCTGTTCCGACGGGAGGGCGGCGGCGTGGTCGCCTACTTCCTCGAGGACGGCGCACCGGACGAAGAGCCCGTCATGCTCGACCGGGTGGACCGCGCGCCGCTCGTGTGCCGCGGGCCGGACGTGGGCGCCTGAGGCTTCGTCAGAGCAGGGAGCCCTGGTCCGGATCGTCATCCGGCGCGCGCCGACGCCGCGGCGCCTTTGGATGCGCCTGCGCGACATGCTTGGCGTGCAGCCGGCCGTCGGCGAATTCGATCTCCAGAACCGTCGCCGCCTCCGCCACGGCGGCGCGCGGCAGCACGACGCCGGCATCATTGCGGACGATCGCGTAGCCCCGCGCCAGGACGGCCCTGGGATCAAGACCGACGAGGGACCGCGCTGCGAGGCCAAGCCGCGCCTGCCGGTCCCGCAGGTCCTGGCGCATGGCGCGTCTCAACCGGTCGACGCGCGCTTCGAGCCGATCCCCGAGGCCGGAAATCCGTGCGCGCAGCGTTTCGGGCCGAAGTCCGCCGGCGGCGCGTTCGAGGCGCCGTCGCTCCCGTTCGACACGCATGACGAGCAAGGCCGGGCCGAACCGGCCCGCCGCTCCCTGGCCGAGGCTGAGGCGCTTCTCCCGCGCCGCGGCGCGTAGCGCCAGGGGCAGCCGCTGTCCGAGGCCGTCGAGCCGCTGGGCGCGTTCGGAGAGAAGCGCCTCGGGCCGCGGCAGACCGCGTGCGAGGTCCCGCAACCGCTGGCGACGCTGATCGAGCCCGCGCGACAGCGCGAGCCGACGGCGTTCCTCGAGACCCGCGAGCGCGGCGAGGAGTTCGAGGCGGACCGGAACCGCCATCTCGGCCGCAGCCGTCGGGGTCGGCGCGCGACGATCGGCGACGAGATCGATGAGCGTCGTGTCAGTTTCGTGCCCGACGGCGGAGATCAGCGGGATGGCGCTTTCGGCTGCGGCCCGCACGACGATCTCCTCGTTGAAGCCCCAGAGATCCTCGATCGAGCCGCCGCCGCGGGCCACGATCAGGAGATCGGGGCGCGGGATCGGACCCGCCTCCGGCAGGGTGTTGAAGCCGCGGATGGCCGCGGCGACCTCGCTCGCGCATCTCTCGCCCTGCACCGTCACCGGCCAGATCAGCACGAGACGCGGAAACCGCTCGCGCAGCCGGTGCAGGATGTCGCGGATGACCGCGCCCGACGGCGAGGTGACGACGCCGATTACTTCAGGCAGAAACGGCAGCGGCCGCTTGCGGGATGCCTCGAAAAGGCCCTCTGCGGCGAGCGCCGCCTTGCGCTTCTCGAGCATCGCCATGAGCGCGCCGACGCCCGCGGGGGCGAGCGCCTCGATCACCATCTGGTAGCGGCTGCCGCCGGGGAAGGTGGTGAGCTGGCCGGTGGCGACGACCTCCATGCCTTCCTCGGGCTGCACGGCGAGCCCGCGCGCGGTTCCCTTCCAGATCACCGCGTTGAGCACCGCGCGATCGTCCTTGAGGTCGAGATAGAGGTGGCCGGAGGCGGGGCGCGACACGCGGCCGACCTCGCCGCGGACGCGCACCCGGCCGAACTCGCCCTCGATGACGCGCCGGACCGCGCCGGCGATCTCGGCGACCGTGAATTCCGGCGCGTTGGCGCCTCTGGGGCTGTCTTCGAGGAGGTCCATGCGGCTCACGCTTGCGAGGTCTTTACGGGCAGCATAGAACGCCGGTCCCAGCGGGCCAAGGCGAGGGGCGCATGAACATCCTCATTCTGGGCGGCGGCGGGCGCGAGCACGCGCTGGCCTGGGCCTTCGCACAGAACCCAAAGTGCGACCGGCTGTGGTGCGCGCCGGGCAACGCCGGGATCGCAGAGCAGGCGACCTGCGTGCCGCTCGACATCCTCAATGGCGAGAAGGTGCTAGCCTTCGCCCGCGACAACGACATCGGGTTCGTTATGATCGGACCGGAGGCGCCGCTGGTCGAGGGCGTGGCGGATGCGCTGCGCGCGGGCGGAGTGTTGACGCTCGGGCCGGGGCGTGCGGCGGCGATGCTCGAGGCGTCCAAGGACTTCACCAAGACGATCTGCGCGGCCTGCGGCGCGCCGACGGCGGCGAGCCAGACCTTCACCGACCCGAAAGCCGCGCACGCCTACGTTGCGGCTGAGGGCGCGCCGATCGTGGTCAAGGCGGACGGGCTGGCGGCGGGTAAGGGCGTGACGGTGGCGGAGACCGTGGAGGCGGCGCAGGCGGCGGTCGACGCGATCTTCGCCGAGGGACCGGGCGCGCGGGTGGTGGTCGAGGAATTCATGGCCGGCGAGGAGGCGAGCCTTTTCGTGCTCGCCGACGGGGAGGACTTCGTCGCAATCGGGACGGCGCAGGATCACAAGCGGGCGTTCGACGGCGACCGGGGGCTCAACACCGGCGGGATGGGGGCGTATTCGCCGGCGCCGGTGATGACGCCGGAGGTGACGGCGGCGGCGGTCGAGCGGATCATCCGGCCGACCCTAGCGGAGATGGTCCGGCGCGGGACGCCGTTCCGGGGCGTGCTCTATGCGGGGCTGATGATCGCGGACGGCGCACCGCGGCTGGTGGAGTACAACGTGCGCTTCGGCGACCCGGAAGCGCAGGTTCTGGCGATGCGGCTCGGGGCGCAGCTGCTCGACGTCTGCCTGGCCTGCGCGGAGGGCCGGCTGGGCGAGGCGCGGCTGAACTGGGCGGACGACCATGCGATCTGCGTGGTGGTCGCCGCCAGGGGCTATCCCGGCGACTTCGCGCGCGGGGAGCCGATCGGGCTGCCCGACGTCGACAACCCGCGGGTGCAGGTCTTCCATGCGGGCACCCGGATGCAGGACGGCGCGCCGGTCTCGAACGGCGGACGGGTGCTCGGGGTCTCGGCGCAGGGGCCGAGTTTCGAGGCCGCCCATGGGCTGGCCTACGCCGCGGCCGAGGCGATCGACTGGCCCGGCGGATTCTTTCGGCGGGACATCGGCTGGCGGGCGCTCGGGCGACCGGATTCGAGGGCCTGAGCGCCCTGGTGTCGGGGCGTCCCCATGGGGACGCCTCTCATGCCTCTGTTTTCAAAAATCGAAAAAGTGTTAACGCGCCCCGGGGACGCTCCCGGGACGCGCAGGCGGCGCGCTCAGTCGCGCTTGAAGCCGAAGTCGCCCTCGCCATGCCCCTGCATGCCGCCCGAGACCTCCTCGGTCGCTTCTTCGGCGAGTTCCTCGGGCAGAATTAGGTTGAGCACGATCGCAAGGAACGCCGCCGGCAGGAGCCCCGAGGTCATCAGGATGCGCAGGGTGTCGGGCAGGTGCTGGACCGCGCCCGGCTCGAGCTGGAGCCCGAGGCCCACCGAGATCGAGATGGCGAAGATCACCATGTTCCGCCGGTTCCAGTGCACGTCCGACAGCATCGAGATGCCCGCCGCAACCACCATGCCGAACATCACGATCACGCCGCCGCCGAGCACCTCGATCGGCACCGTGCGGATCACCGAGCCGACCTTGGGCACCAGCCCGCAGAGGATCAGAAACAGCGCGCCCCAGGTGACCACATGCCGGCTCATCACCCCGGTCATGGCGATCAGGCCGACGTTCTGGGAAAAGGAGGTGTTGGGAAGGCCGCCGAACACGCCAGCGACGGCCGAGCCGAGGCCGTCGGCGAAGGTGGCGCCCTCGATCTCCTTCTCGGTGGCCTCGCGGCCAGCGCCGCCCTTGGTGATGCCCGAGACGTCGCCGACCGTCTCGACCGCAGAGACGAAGGCCATCAGGCAGAAGCCGATGACGGCGGCCAGCGAGAACTCGAAGCCGTACTTCAGCGGCTGGGGAAGCGCGAAGGCGGCGGCGTTGTTCCAGCTTCCCGCGATCGCCTCGAACGTGAGCATCCCGGTCAGCAGCGCATAGATGTAGCCCACCAGCAGGCCGATCAGCACCGCCGAGACCGCCAGCATGCCGCGGGTGAAGAACTTCATCCCGAGCGTGACGACGATGACCACCAGCGCCGCCGACCAGCTCGAGATCGACCCGTATTCCGGGGTCCCGATCCTGGGCACGCCGCCGGCGGCGTACTGGATGCCGACCTGCACCAGCGCCAGACCGATCATCGTGACAACAAGGCCGGTCACCAGCGGCGGCAGCGCGAAGCGGATGCGCCCGACCACGAAGCCGAGGCAGGCGTGGAAGCAGCCGCCGAGGATCACGCCGCCGAAGAGCGCCGCCAGCCCGTCGACGCCCTTGCCAGCCACCAGCGGGATCATGATCGGCAGGAAGGCGAAGGAGGTGCCCTGCACGATTGGCAGCGCCGCGCCCACCGGGCCGAGAGTGATGGTCTGCAGGAGCGTGGCGACACCGGCGAACAGCATCGACATCTGGATCAGGTAGAGAAGCTCGGGGAAATCGGGCGAGTTCGAGCCGAAGCCGAACCCGGCGGCGCCGGCGATGATGATCGCGGGCGTCACGTTGGAGACAAACATCGCCATGACATGCTGGATGCCCAGTGGGATCGCCTTGTAGAGCGGCGGGGTGTAGTTCGGGTCGCGGAGTTGCTCCGGCGTCCCAATGGAGGCGTCACTCATCGGTATCCCTCTCGTGCTGCCGGGGTCGCCCGGGCGGCGATGAAGTCATGGGACCAAGGCGCCTGCGCGCTTCTGGCGGTCCCGGCTAAGTGGTGGCGTCCCGCTCCCCGTGTCGCGCGGCCGATATCGGGGCCGCATTCGCTGATACACGCTACGTCCGGGCTGGACCCGGGTCCAGCGCGCGGATCGCGAAGCACTTTCAGGCAAACCCGGGCAATCGCCCGGCGCGAACCCGTCAGCGGCCGCAGGCGAGCGCGGCGGCGAAGTCCCCGGGGCCCTCCAGCGGACCCAGATCGCGCAACGCTATGCGGTCGCCTGCGAGGCGCGCGGCGCGCAGGCGGGTCCAGCCGAGGTCGGCGGTGACGATCTCGGGGATCCCGTCGCAGGTCCGCAGCCCGCCGGAGATGAAGTCCTCGCCGATGCGGTGGTTCGAGAGGCCGGCGGCGGCGGCGCGTTCGGTGAGCCCGCCGGGCGCGAAGGCCCAGATGCGCAGGACACCGCGCAGATGCGGGGTCTCGACATAGGCGATCTCGATCGCCCCGTCGCCGTCGAGATCGGCGATCGCGGCGGGCGCGAGCCAGCGGTTGGGCGTGCCGATCTCCGGCGTGGCGGCGATGACGCGCAGCGTTCCGCGGCCCTCGCCGTAGACCGCAAGCCGGGCCCCGCCCGCGGTGGAGCTCTCGACCACCACGATCTCGGGGGGCGCGACGCCGTCGATGTCGACGAGCCGCGGGACGAGGTCCTCGAACACCCGGTCCTCGGGCAGCCGCGCGGTCGCCACCGAGCCGTCGGGCGTCCGCAGCGTCAGCGCGCCCCACTCGACCGCGTCGCCGAGCACGCCGTGGGCGTAGCGGCCGGTGGGCTCGGCGAAGCAGGCGCGGAATCCAGCCTGCTCGACGCAGGCGGTCTGCGCAAGGACGGGCGCGGCGAAGGCCGCCGCGGCGAGCGCGAGGGCCGCAGCGCGCGCCTTCAAATCTGCTTCTCGGGCATCTGCACCACGAGGCCGTCGAGCGCGTCGGAGACCTTGAGCTGGCAGGTCAGCCGGCTGCGCACCGGGTCGGGCTCCCAGGCGAAGTCGAGCATGTCCTCCTCCATCGGGTCGCGCGGCGGCAGCTTCTCGACCCAGGCGGGGTCGACATAGACGTGGCAGGTCGAACAGGCGCAGGCGCCGCCGCAATCGGCCTCGATGCCCGCGATGTTGTTGTCGCGCGCGCCCTCCATGACGGTGAGGCCGTTGGGCACGTCGACCTCGTGGCGGGCGCCGTTGTGCTCTATGTAGGTGATCCGGGCCATGGGGGGCTTCCTCGCAGTCTCGGTGTGGTCTTCGGTTCGGTGGTCGCGGCGGTTATCTAGTCGCGGACGGCGGGATCCGCCATGGTTGAATCGCGCGGCGACGACCAGGGAAGGGAGCGAAGCCGATGGAGAGCCTCTATCTTTCGACGGAGGACGCTTTCGTGAGCTGGCACGAAACCCCGGGGACGGACCCTGCGGTGGTGTGCCTGCCCGGGCTCTGCCTGCCGGCGGTGGGCAGCTTTCTCGACGTGGCGACCGATCCGGCGCTGGCCGGGCGGCGGTTCGTGATGATCGATTTCCTCGGATCGGGGGCGAGCGACCGTCCGGCGGGCTTCGACCATGCGCTCGCGCGCCATGCGGCCGTGGTCGCCGCGGTTCTCGACCATCTCGGAGGCGGGCCGTTTCCGGTGGTGGGGCATTCCATGGGCGGAACCGTGGCGATCGCGCTCGCCTGCGCCCGGCCCGATCTGGTCTCGCGGCTGGTGGTCGGCGAGGCCAACGTCCTGCCAGGCGGCGGCGCAGCCTCGCGGCGCATCGCGGCGGACCCCGACGCGCGCTTCGCGGCCGAGGGCCTGCCGCGGATGCTCGCCGCGCTGCGGGAGGGGGCGCTGGCGGGCGGCGGGTTCGAGGGCTTCGTGTTCGGGGCGTGGTCGCAGGCCGATCCCTGGGCGCTGCACGCGATCAGCCGGGCGCTGGTCGACCTGCCCGAGGCGTTCGAGGAGGACTTTCTCGCCCTGCGGATCCCGCGGACGTTCGTCTACGGGGAAGCCGACGCGCCCGATCCGGCGCGGCTCGAGGCGCGCGGCGTGCAGGTCGCGGTGCTGCCGGGTGTCGGGCACGAGCTGATGATCGGCGCGCCGGCAGCGTTCGCGGGATTGCTGGCGGGCCTGCTCGACTGAACGGGCTTGCGCGGCGCGGTGTATGTTCTATTTATGTTCTCATGCGCGTCGACGCCCCGCCCCGCCCGCCCGCATTGCCGCGTCCGCCGGCCTGCCTGACCGCGCGCCAGCTCGACCTGCCGCCGGACGGGGCGCGCGTGGCGGTGGCGGGGCTGGTGATCTGCCGCCAGCGGCCCGGCACCGCGAAGGGGGTGATCTTCCTGACGCTCGAGGACGAGACCGGGGTCGCCAACATCGTGGTCTGGGCGAAGATCTTCCAGCGTTTCCGGCGGGCGGTCATCGCGGGCCGGGCGCTGAAGGTCACCGGGCGGATGCAGCGCGACGGCGACGTGATCCACGTGGTGGCGCAGACGATCGAGGACATCTCGGCGCTGCTCGACGAGATCGTGACGATGGAGGGGCCGGGGCCTGCGCCCCCCTGAAACGACGCCGCGCCCCGCGCCGGTCTCCCGGCGCGGGGCGCGCGCATGTGACGACCCAATGAGGATCGACGCGGGTTCAGTTCTCGAGGCTGAGCGCCACGAAGCGGGGGGCGTCCTCGCGGATCACCAGCAGCAGAACCGAGCTGCGCCCGGCCTCCTCGGCGGCCTCGATGCGCTTGCGCATGTCCGCAGCCGAGGCCACCGGCTCCTGGCCCACCTCCGTGATCAGGTCGCCGACGCGCAGACCCTTGGTCTCCGCGTCCGAGCCTTCCTCGACCGAGAGCACCACCAGACCCACGGCATCGCCGTCGATGCCGTGCTCGGCGCGCAGCTCGTCGGTCACCGGCGAGAGGGTCAGGCCGAGAACGGTCTCCTCCTCAGGGGCCTCGTCCCCGCCCGGCACCTCGGCGGAGGCCAGCATCGGCTGCTCCTCCAGCCGACCGATCGTGACCTTGAGCGGCACGTCCGCGCCATCGCGGAACACCACAACCTCGACCTCGCGGCCGACCTCGGTCTCGGCGACGATACGCACCAGCTCGCGGGTGTCGTCCACGACCTCGCCGTCGAAGCTGAGCACCACGTCACCGGCGAGCATGCCCGCATCCATGGCCGGCCCTTCGGGTACGTCGGTCACCAGCGCACCCTGGGCCGCCTTGAGGCCAAGCGATTCGGCGATGTCCTCGTCGATATTCTGGATGCGCACGCCGAGCCAGCCGCGCCGAAGTCTCGCCGAAGTCGCGCAACTGGGCAACGACGCGCTCTACCACGGCCGAGGACATCGCGAAGCCGATGCCGATCGATCCGCCGTTCGGGCTGAGGATGGCGGTGTTCACCCCGATCACCTCGCCGTCGATATTGAAGAGCGGCCCGCCGGAGTTGCCACGGTTGATCGCGGCGTCGGTCTGGATGAAGTCGTCGTAGGAGCCCTGCAGGGTGCGGTTGCGCGCCGAGACGATGCCGGCGGAGACCGAAAAGCCCTGGCCGAGCGGATTGCCGATCGCCAACACCCAGTCGCCGACCCGCGCCGCATCGCTGTCGCCGAACTCGACGAAGGGCAGCTCCTTGTCGGTGTCGACCTTGAGCAGCGCGATGTCGGTGCGGGCGTCGCGGCCGACGAGCTCGGCCTCGAGTTCCTCGCCGCCGACAAACAGCTCGACTGTGATCTCGTCGGCGCTCTCGATGACGTGGTTGTTGGTGACGATGTAGCCGTCCGCCGAGATGATGAAACCCGACCCGAGCGCGCTCGACCGCCGGCTCCTCCGTTCCTGCTGCCCCGGTTCGCGGTCCAGGAAATCGCGGAAGAAGTCCTCGAAGGGCGAGCCCTCGGGAATGATCGGGCGGTCGCCCTGGCTCACGTTCGCGACGTTGGTGGACGTGGTGATGTTGACCACGGCGGGGCTCAGCCGATCCGCAAGATCGGCGAAGCTAGGCGGAGCGGCGACGTCCTCGGGCGCGGTCACCTGTTCGGCCATCACTGCGGGCGGGGACACCGTCGCCGTGAGCCCGAGGGCCAGCGCGAGGCCGAGGGCGGCCGCGGAGCCGAGCGGCGATCCGGCAGGCGTCGTTTGCGTCAGTTGTCTCAACTCATTTCTCCTTGGTTCCGGCGTCCGGCGCTCGCCCACGCTCGAACGCGACGCCTTCAGTTGAATCCATCCCACCGGGTAAGCAAGTCACGCATGCGTGCCGTAACGGCCATGTGACGGTCCAGACGATCGGATCATAACCTGGAGAGCGCCACCAGAGCCACGCCGACGGCAACTGCGACCAGGCCGATCAGCCGGCGCTGATCGGGGCCGAGGCGCTCGAGCATCTCGAGCGCCTCGCGAAGTCTCGACGGCGCCAGCGCCAGCACCAGCCCCTCGACGATCGCCACGAGGCCGGCGCCGAGCAGCAGCGCCTCGATCATTCAAGCCGGGCGCTCGGAGACGCCGCGGGGTCGGCGTCGCCGTCCGCAGGCCCGGCCCCGGCGGGCCGCGCCGCCGGACCTGACGGCGAACTGAGATAGTTGAAGAACTCGCTGTCGGGCTCGATCATCATCGTGGTGTTCGAGCCGGTCATCGCCGACTGGTAGGCTTCCATCGACCGGATGAAGGAGAAGAACTCCTCGTCGGCGCTGAAGGATTCCGCAAGGATGCGGTTGCGCTCGGCGTCGGCCTCGCCTCGGATGATATTGGCGTCGCGCTCGGCCTCGGAGACGATCTCGATCGCCGTCCTGTCCGCCTGGGCGCGCACGCGCTGCGCCGCCTCGTTGCCTCGGGCGCGCTCGTCGGCCGCCTCCCGCTCGCGCTCGGCCTGCATGCGCTGGAAGGTCGCCGCAAGGTTCTGCTCGGGCAGGTCGGCGCGCTTGATGCGCACGTCGATGATCAGAACGCCGAGCTGTCGCGCCTCGACGATGGAGGCGTCGCGGATGCGGTTCATCAGGCCGACGCGATCGGCCGACAGCACGACTTCCGAGCGGACCGAGCCGAGCGCCTCGCGGATATTGGCGTTGAGGATGCCGTCCAGCCTCTGTTCGGCCGCGGCCATGCCGCCGACTCCGACAGCGCGGCGGAACTGCTCTACGTCGTCGATGCGCCAGCGCGCGAAAGCGTCGACGATCAGCCGCCGGTCGTCGAGCGGCGTCACTTCCAGCGCGTTGGTGTCGAGGGCCTGGATGCGGCTGTCGTAGTAGACGACGTTCTGGATGAAGGGGATCTTGAATGCGAGCCCCGGCTCTTCCTTGATCGACTTAACCTGGCCGAACTGGAGCACCATCGCCTTCTGGCGTTCGTCGACGACGAAGATCGAGTTGAGGGCGACGAAACCTAGACCCACGAGGATCGCGAGAATGATCGGAAGTCTGAGCATCAGCGGGTCTCCTCGGACGACGGGCGACGCAGTTCGTTAAGCGGCAGGTAGGGCACGATGCCCTGTCCGCCGGTCCCGGGCGTATCCATGAGGAACACCTCAACGTCGCCGAGAACGTTCTCCATCGCCTCGAGATAGAGGCGCTGGCGCGTCACGTCCGGGGCCTTGACGTATTCCTCGAGCACGGCGCTGAATCGGCTGGCCTCGCCGGTGGCTGCGTTGACCACCTGGGCGCGGTAGCCTTCGGCCTCCTGCAGTGTCTGGGCCGACTGGCCGCGCGCGGAGGCGAGGCGCTCGTTGGCGTAGGCGTCGGCGCGGTTCTGCAGCGTCGAGCGCTCCTGGCGCGCGGCCTGCACGTCGCGGAAGGCGTCGATGACCTCCTGGGGCGGGTCGGCCTTGTCGAAGTTCAGCCGCACGATGTTCACGCCCGCGCCGTATTCGTCGAGCGTCGCCTGGATCAGGTCCCGCACTTCCTGCGCGATCACGCCGCGGTCGCGGCTGAGGATCGGGGATAGCTCGCTGCGCGAGACCACCTCGCGCATCGCCGACTCCGACACCGCCTGAATAGTCGCACGCGGATCGGCGATGTTGAACAGGAACTCGGCCGGGTTGCGCACGTTCCAGACCACCTGGAAAAAGATATCGACGATGTTCTCGTCGCCGGTCAGCATCAGTCCCGCGGGACGGCCGTTGCGCAGCGTCCCGCCACCGATCTCCTCGGTGTTCTCTCGCGTGACCGGGATGATCTCGCGGGTGACGATCGGCCAGGGGGCGAAGTTCAGGCCGGGCTGGCCGATGCACTCGCCGCGGCATTCGCCGAAGGTGAGCTCCACGGACTGCTCCTCGGGCCGCACCGTGTAGAAGGAGACGAAAAGCCAGAGGCCGACGAGGCCGAGCGCGATGAGCCCCAGGCCGCGCCGCCCGATGCCGGGGCCGCCGCCGGAGCCGCCGCCGGAACCGCCGCGCGAGCCTCGGCCGCCGCCCATCAGCACCTTGAGCTGCTCCTGGCCCTTTCGGACGATCTCGTCGATGTCGGGAACCGGCGGCTGCCCCCCCGGCCCGCGACCACCGCCGCGATTTCCGCCCCCGTCCTGACCGCCGCCGCCGCGGCTGCCGCCTCCTCCCCAGGGACCGCCGTTGTTGCTGTAGGGCATGGGCCTCCGCTCTCCTTAGCTGTGCTCTTTGCGCCGCTGGGCGACGCTCTGACCTGTAGGTGACCCCTGAGGGCCGGATTTCAACCGTTCATGACACGGGCGTGCGCAGGGTGACCAGTTCCTCCGCCGCGGTCGGGTGAACCGCCATGGTGGCGTCGAAGTCCTCCTTGGTCGCGCCGAGCCGCAGTGCGATCGCCGCGACCTGGATCATCTCGCCGGCGGCGTGGCCGACGACGTGGCAGCCGAGCACGCGGCGGTCGGCGGCGTCGACCACGAGCTTCATGAGCATGCGCTCGCGCCGGCCCGCAAGCACATGGTTCATCGGCCGGAATGCGGTCCGGTACACCTCGACCGCGCCGCGGTCGCGCGCCTCGGCCTCGGTCAGCCCGACCGTCCCGACCTCGGGACTGGTGAAGACCGCGGTCGGGATCAGCCCGTGGTCGGCCCGGGTCGGCTCGGAGCGGAACACGGTGCGCGCAAAGGCCTCGCCCTCGCGGATCGCCACCGGCGTCAGCGCCGCGCGGTCGGTCACGTCGCCCACCGCGAAGATCGACGGCACGCCGGTCTGCGACCATGCGTCCACGACGACGGCGCCGTTGCGCCCGAGCGCGACGTCGAGGGCCTCGAGCCCCAGCCCGGCCGAATTCGGATTGCGCCCCGTCGCGAACATGACCTGGTCGGCGTGGTGACGCTCGCCGTTGTCGCAGGTCGCAACCAGCCGGTCGCCGTCCTTCTCGATGGCGGTCAGGTCGCGCTGGATCTCGACCACCACGCCCCTGTCGCGCATCGCTTCGGCCAGATGGTCGCGCACGTCGTCGTCGAAGCCGCGCAGGATCTGGTCGCCGCGGTAGAGCAGCGTCACCTTCGAGCCCAGTCCGTTCATGATGCCGGCGAACTCGCAGGCGATGTAGCCTCCGCCCACGATGATCAGCCGCTCCGGCAGCCGGTCGAGCCCGAACATCTCGTTGGAGGTGATCCCCAACTCGGCGCCGGGGATGTCGGGCACGAACGGCGCGGCCCCGGTCGCGACGAGCAGGTGCTTGGCGCTGTAGCGCGCGCCGGTGGCCAGTTCGACCTCGTGCGGATCGGCGATGGTCGCGCGGGCGCCGAAGAGCTGCACCCTCGCCCGGCGCAGGCTGTCATGGTAGATCGCCTCGAGGCGCGAGATCTCCGCGTCCTTGGCCGCGATGAGCTTGCGCCAGTCGAAGGCGGTCTCGCCGACGCTCCAGCCGTAGCCGTGGGCGTCCTCGAAGGCCTGAGAGAAACCCGACGCGTAGACCAGGAGCTTCTTGGGCACGCAGCCGCGGATCACGCAGGTGCCGCCGTAGCGGTATTCCTCGGCGAGCGCGACCTTCGCCCCCGCCTCCGCCGCGACCCGCGCCGCGCGCACGCCGCCCGAGCCGCCGCCGATGACGAAGAGATCGAAGTCGAAGGCCCCGGCGGACATCGCTCAGGCGTCCTCGCCGCGCATTTCCTCGGCCAGCTCCACCGGCACGCGGCGGATCACCCTCGCCCCGCCGTCGGGCGCTCCGACGATCACCGCTTCGGCCATGCCGATGAAGAGCCCGTGCTCGACCACGCCCGGCACCGCGTTCAACGCCGCGGCGAGCGCCGCGGGATCGCCGATGCGTTCAAGGTGCAGGTCGAGGATATGGTGCCCCTCGTCGGTGACGAGGGCCGCGTCGCCGGCCATGCGCAGCGTCACCCGGCGGGCGTCCACGTCCATGTCGGTCAGCACGGCCTCGACGCTGCGCCGGGTCACCGAGGCCCCGAAGCGCACCACCTCGACCGGCAGCGGGAAGGCGCCGAGCGTCGCCACCTGCTTGCCGGCGTCGGCGACGATGATCAGCCGCGCGCTCGCGGCGGCCACGATCTTCTCCTGCAGGAGCGCGGCGCCGCCGCCCTTGACGAGGTTGAGGGCGCCGTCGAACTCGTCCGCGCCGTCGACGGTGATGTCGAGCGCGCCGATCTCCTCGATGGGTGTGAGCGGCAGCCCGACCTCGCCCGCCAGCGCCGTCGTCGCGCTCGAGGTCGCCACGCACTTCACTTCGAACTGTTCCGCCGCGCGGCGCTCGGCCAGCAGCCGAACGAACCACGCCGCGGTCGAGCCGGTGCCTAGCCCCACGTGCATCCCGGCCTCCACCATCCGGAGGGCGCGCGCGGCGGCTGCGCGCTTGGCGGCGTCGGCTGGTGTGAGCGACATGGCGAGCTACCTCCTGGCGGTCGGACTGTGCGGAGCCGCCGCCTTATAGGCGCATAAGACGGGCGCCGAAAGCCGAATTGCCGCGGACGACGCGGCGAGGTCGTTTTCAGCCGCACGCCCGGGCGCGTCCCGAGGCATTGCGGTCAGGGGCGGGGCGAAAGGATCGCGACGATGGACCTCAGCGTGTTCGACATCTTCAAGATCGGAGTCGGCCCGTCGTCGAGCCACACGATGGGGCCGATGGTGGCGGCGGGGCGCTTTCTCGACGCGCTGCGCGCCGGCGTCGACCGGGTGCCGGGGACCGGAGAGATGGCGCGCATCCGCTGCCGCCTCCACGGCAGCCTCGCCTTCACCGGCAAGGGCCACGCCACCGACCGGGCGGTGACGCTCGGCCTCTGCGGCTTCGCGCCCGACGACTTCGACGCGACCCGCGCCGAAGCCGCGCTCGCGGGCCTGGCGCAGGACCCCAGGCTGACGCCCGAGGGGCTGCCGCCGCTCGCCTTCGATCCGGTCGCCGATCTCGTCTTCGACTACGGCCCGCCGCTGCCCGGCCACGCCAACGGCATGACGCTCGCGGTCTTCGACGGTGACGGCAATCTCTACTGGGAGGAGACCTACTACTCCGTCGGCGGCGGCTTCGTGGCGACCGCCCGCGAGCTGACCGCGCCGCCCTCCGCGGCCTCGGGGCCGGCGCTGCCCTACCCTTTCCGCAACGCCGCCGAGCTGCTGGCGCTCGCAGCGCGCCACGGGCGCAGTATCGCGGACCTGCAGCGCGCCAACGAGGACGCGCGGCGGGCGCCGCGCGAGACCGACGAGGGGCTGGCTCGGATCTGGGCGGTGATGTCGGACTGCATCGACCGCGGGCTGGCGGCGCCGCCCGGCGTGCTGCCCGGCGGGCTGAACGTGCGCCGCCGCGCCGGGAACATCCGCGACCGGCTGCTGGCCGACCGCGGCCGCAATCTCGCCGCGCCGCACACGATCAACGACTGGATCTCGGTCTACGCCATTGCCGTCAACGAGGAGAACGCCGCCGGCGCGCAGGTGGTGACCGCGCCCACCAACGGCGCCGCCGGCGTCGTTCCGGCGACGATCCGCTACTGGCTCGACCACGCGCCCGGCGCCGATCCTGCGCGGGTGCCGGAGTTCCTGCTGACCGCCGCGGCGGTCGGCGCGATCATCAAGACCAACGCCTCGATCTCCGGGGCGGAGGTCGGCTGCCAGGGCGAGGTCGGGTCGGCGGCCGCGATGGCCGCAGCCGGGCTCGCCGCGGTGCTCGGCGGCACGCCCGAGCAGATCGAGAACGCCGCCGAGATCGCGCTCGAGCACCACCTCGGCATGACCTGCGACCCGATCGCCGGCCTCGTCCAGGCTCCCTGCATCGAGCGCAATGGCCTTGGCGCCATCAAGGCGGTCAGCGCCGCAAGCCTGGCGCTGCACGGCGACGGCCGCCATCTGGTGAGCCTCGACAATTGCGTGGAGACCATGCGCCAGACCGGGCTCGACATGGACGCCCGCTATAAGGAGACCTCGCTCGGCGGCCTCGCGGTGAACGTGCCCGCCTGCTGAGGCGCGTGCCGCCTCCTACTTCTGCAGGGACTGGATGTAGTAGGTCAGCGCGATCATGCGCGCCTCCACGAGGTCCTCGGCGCTGACGCCCGGATGGATCTCCTTGGGCAGCGCCTCCGCCATGAACAGATCGCCCCAGATCGGCATCATCGAGGTGCCGTGCGCTGCAGACATCGATCCGCTGGCGATGGAGTCCCACACCCGCCCGAACGGATACACCCCGTCGTTCGCCGCCGCCAGTTGCCCCAGATCGGACGGTTTCGGCTCGATGTACACGGCGACCGGCCCGTCACCCGCTCCCTCCGGGCCATGACAGGCGGCGCAGTTCTGGTCGAACAGGGCCTTGCCGAAATCGACGCTCTGCGCCGGCGCAAGCGACGTCGCTGAAACCAGAAGACACACCGCTAGACCACCTCTGGTTGCGCTCGCGACCGCCATCGAATGCAAATTCATTGCAGATCTCCCAATTTATTATGGATCCGGATATCTTGATGCGATCGAGGCCACCCGACCTTGACTTGGATCAAGGCGAACCGGGTTCGACCGGCCCGCCATTCGTTTCCCCGCCAGGACGCCCGCCGCGGTCTTGGTGGCCTGCGCTCGGGGCGCCCATCGGTTGCGACGCGGTCGCCTCCGTGCTTGAACGAGTACGGACGCGCAGCAGGCGCGCGCGGGGAGCGGACTCTTGGGTCGCGAACGCCTCGATTCATCCTTGCTCCGGGCGGCGCTAGCGCCGGCCCTGCTGATCGCCGCCGCCGTCGCCGTGACGGTGAGCGCGCTCGATCTCGTTCCGCCCAGGACGCTCACCTTCGCGGCCGGACGCCCCGGCGGCGCCTATCACGCGATGGCCGAGCGCTACCGGACGATTCTCGCCCGCGACGGCATCGAGATGGTGGTGCTCGACACCCCGGGTTCCGTGGAGAACGCCGCCCTGCTCGCCTCAGGCTCGGCGGATGCAGGGTTCCTCCAGGGCGGGATCGACCCGCCGCCCGACGCCGGGATCGAAGCTCTGGCCGCGGTGTTCCTGGAGCCGCTCTGGATCTTTCACGACGGCAGGCTCGCCGATGCTTCGGACCCGCGGAACTGGCGCGGCGAGCGGATCGCGGCGGGAGAGGCCGGAAGCGGAACGCGGGTCGTGGTCGCGGAGATCGTCGCGGCCCTCGGTCTCGGCCCGGACGAGGTCGATCTGGTTGCGCTCGGCGGCGCGGACGCGACGGAGGCGCTACTCGACGGCTCGATCGACGCCGCGCTCTTCGTGGCGCCCGCCGACGCGCCCTATCTGGCCGACCTCTTCGCCGCGGGCATGGACTTCAGCCCGCTGCGCGACGGCGAGGCCCTGACCCGGCGGCTGGCCTACGTTCAGGTCGTCACGGTCCCGCGCTCAGCCATCGACTACGTGGCGCAGATCCCGCCGGAGCCGGTCGAACTCATCGCCATGGTCGGCCAGCTCGCCGCCCGCGGGGACCTGCACCCGGCGCTGGTCGACCGGCTGGTCGCCGCCGCGCGCGAGGTGCATTCCGCCCGCGGGCTGCTCGCCGACGAGGACGCGTTTCCACGCGCCGCCGGCGCGGCGCTGCCGGTCAACGTCCAGGCGGCGGATCTGCTGCAGAAGGGGCCGCACCCGCTGGCGCGGCTCCTGCCCTACTGGATGGTCGCGCAGATCTCGATCGTGGCGCTGCTGCTGCTGCCCATCCTGTTCCTGCTGGTGCCGCTGATCCGCATGGGTCCGACGCTCTATCAGTGGCGGATGAACTCGCGGGTCTGGCGGCGCTACGGCGAGTTGCTCGACATCGACCGGGAGATGCTGACTGCGCCCGAACCCAATCGGCTGCGCGATCTGGAGGCGCGGCTGGACGCTATCGAGTCCGATCTGATCGACCTGCAGCTGCCGCTGCGCTTCCGCGACCGGGCCTACACCATGCGGATGCACATCAACCTGGTGCGCAGCCGCATCCGCGAGCTCCTGCGCGGCTGACGGTTCAGCCAAGCGCCGCGACCGCCGCGACGAGATGCGCCGCCGGCAGGATGGCGATGACCCGGCGGCGGTCGAACCGGGCGGTGATCGGACCGCCAAGCGCCGCGTTGGAGACCGCGATCCGTCCGTCGGGGGCGAAGTCGAGGCCGGCGATCGGCCAGCGCAGCCCCGAGCTTTCCACGCCGCGCGCCCGGCCCATGGGGAAGAACGAGACGCGAGTTCCCGCGGCGAGGTCGAGCCGGAGGCGCTCGGGACAGAGGAAACACACGTCCTGCGCGCCGAGCAGCGCCACGCGCGCCGCGGGGCGGGTCGCCAGCGCGTTCAGGGCCGCGAGCGCGTGATCGGCGCGGCCGCCGAGAAACCCGACGCCGACGAAGAATGGCGCCTCGACGGAGCGCAGGCACTTCTCGAGGTCGGTGCTGTCCTGCTCGGCGATCTCGCGCAGCGTCACGCCGCGGGCGCGCAGGCCCTCGAGGTCGGCCACCGAATCCATGTCGCCGATCACCGCGCGCAGCGCCGCGCCCGCGGGCAGCGCAACATTGGCCCCGCCGTCCGCCGCGATCGCAACCGGCGCCAGCGCCAGCGCCGCCGCGAGCGCCCCGTCCGGGACCGGACCTGCGCCGATCAGCGTGACGCCGGCGGCGCTGACGATCGGCGCGTCGCTCACCGCCAGTCGCGCATCACCACCGCGGAGATGCTGTTCTGGGGCGAGCCCTCGATGAGACGGTCCGAATAGGTCAGATAGATCAGTGCGTTGCGGGTTTCGTCGTGGAACCGCACAACCTGGACGCGCTTGAACATCACGCTGGCGCGGCGGCCGAAGACCTCCTCGCCCTCCTCCAGCTCGCCGAGAAAGCGGATCGGACCGGTTTGCTGGCAGTTGATCGAGGCGTCGGCGGTGTCCTCGGCGAGCCCGAGCGAGCCCTTGACGCCGCCGGTGCGCGCGCGGCTGACGAAACAACTCACGCCTTCGACCTTGGGATCCTCGAAGGCCTCGACCACGATGCGGTGGTTGGCGCCGAGGAGCTTGATGGCGGTGGTGACCTCGCCGACCTCCTCGGCGCCGGCGGACGCCGCGACGATCGCCGTCAGCCCGGCGGCGAGCGCGCGCGCAGGCACCCGGCTCACTCCTTGTCCTGCGGCGGGGCCTCGCGTCCGACGCCCGAGAAGATTGCCCGCAGGGGCAGCGCCCAGAGCACACCGAGACCGACGAAGATCAGCAATTCGACGAAGATCCCCGGCCGGTCGAACATCTCCACGACGTTGACCGCGACGACGATGTAGAGCGGCAGCCCGACCAGGAGCGCCACCAGCGACCAGCGCCGCCGCGCCTTGTAGCTGAGCCCGCTCATGCGGCGAACGGATCGGTGACGAGGATGGTGTCCTCGCGCTCGGGGCTGGTGGAGAGCATCGCCACCGGGCAGCCGATCAGCTCCTCGACCCTGCGCACGTACTTGATCGCCGCCGCCGGCAGGGCGGCCCAGCTCCGCGCCCCGGCGGTGGTCTCCGACCAGCCGGGCATGGTCTCCCAGACCGGCGTCACCCGCGCCTGGAGCGCCGCCGCGGTCGGCAGGTGGTCGATGCGCTCGCCGTCGAGGTCGTAGGCGACGCAGATCTTCAGCTCATCGAACCCGTCGAGCACGTCGAGCTTGGTGAGCGCGATGCCGTTCACGCCGCTCGTCGTGCAGGTCTGGCGCACCAGCACCGCGTCGAACCAGCCGCAGCGGCGCTTGCGCCCGGTCACCGTGCCGAACTCGCGCCCGCGCTCGCCAAGCCGCGCGCCGTCGGCGTCGAACAGCTCCGCCGGGAACGGCCCCTCGCCGACGCGCGTCGTGTAGGCCTTCACGATGCCGAGCGCGAAGTCGATCGCGCCCGGCCCCATGCCGGTGCCGGTCGCGGCCATGCCGGCCAGAGTGTTCGAGGAGGTCACGTAGGGATAGGTGCCGAAGTCGATGTCGAGCAGCGCCCCCTGCGCGCCCTCGAAGAGGATGCGTTTGCCGGAGGCGCGCGCCTCCGCGAGCGTGCGCCAGACCGGCGCCGCGAAGGGCAGGATGCGCGGGGCGATCTCGACCAGCTTCGCCTTCAGCGCCGCCCGGTCGATCGGCGCCGCGCCAAGCCCGCGGCGCAGCGCGTCGTGATGGGCGAGCAGGCGGTCGAGGCGGGTCTCAAGCGTGTCGGCGTCGGCGAGGTCGGCCACGCGCACGTTGCGCCGCCCGACCTTGTCCTCGTAGGCCGGGCCGATGCCACGGCCGGTGGTGCCGATCTTCGCCGCCCCGGCGGCCTCCTCGCGGATCCGGTCGAGGTCCTGGTGCAGCGGCAGGATCAGCGGCGTGTTCTCGGCGATCATCAGGGTCTCGGGCGACACCGAGACGCCCTGCCCGGCCAGCTTCTCGATCTCGGCGACCAGCGCCCAGGGGTCGAGCACCACGCCGTTGCCGATCACGCTGAGCTTGCCGCCGCGCACGATGCCCGAGGGCAGCAGGCTCAGCTTGTAGGTCACGCCGTCGACGACCAGGGTGTGCCCGGCGTTGTGGCCGCCCTGGAAACGCGCGATCACGTCCGCACGCTCGCTGAGCCAGTCGACGATCTTGCCCTTGCCCTCGTCGCCCCACTGCGCGCCGACGACCACCACGTTGCCCATGGGCCCTGCCCCCCGGTTGCCTCAGGGGCCAGTTATAGGCGGCGCGCGCCGGCGAGGAAAGCCGGGCGCGCCGGGGCCGCGCGACGGCGGGCCGACCCTTGACAGCCGGCCGGTTCGGGCGCAGCGAATGGAACGGGAGGCCGCGCGCGGACGCCGATCCGGCAGCCGCTCCCCGGTGCGCGCTCCCCCGCGCGGGCCAGGCGGCCCGTCGCGGCGAAGCCGGAACGGGCGACCGCCATGGCCAAGGGCCAGAAGAAGAGCAATCGCGAAGCCAAGAAACCCAAGCAGGTAAAGCCTAAGACGACTGCGGCCGCAAGCAGCCTGACCGCCGCGCTCGAGACGGGCAAACCGAAGAAGAAGTGACCGACGCGCGGCCGCCGCGCCGTTCAGCGGCGGCCACGCGCCTCGGCGGGCAGTTCGGACGGGCCGACATGCTCGTCCATCCAGTTCATCACCGGGCGCGAGCGATCCCAGAGCCCGCGCACGAAGGCGGTCGGCGCGCGGCCGTCGAGCGTTTCCCGGGGCCCAAGGTCGTCGCCGACGAGCACGTCCTTCTGGCGCAGCAGCCGGGTCAGCGCATGGTCCTTCGCCACACCGCGCGGCGCGGTGGCGAGCGCCTCGCCCCAGAGCCGCGCGCCCGAGGCGATCATCTCGCGGACCGCCCCGTCGAGCGCCGGGCCGTCCGGTCCCTGGACGGCGGCGCGGTAGCGGTCGAGCTGGTCGCGCGCCATCCGCCAGTAGCCCGACCCGGCGGTCAGGCCCCTGGCCGAGATCGAGACATAGAGCCCCGATTGCGAGCCCGGCACGCTGACCACCCCGTAGGCGTTGGTCTTGTAGGGCGACTTGTCCTTGGAGAAGCGGATGTCGCGGTTCTGGCGGAACATCTTCACCGTCCCGCCGAGATCCTCGGCAAGCTGGTCGAGGAGCCGCTCGAGCGGCCCCCTGACCTCGGCCTCGAAGCGGGCGCGGTTGGCGTCGAACCAGGCCTTCTCGTTGTGCTCCTCCAGGCCCTCGAACCATTCCAGCGCGCGCGGCCCGAAGCCCAGAAACAGCGGCGTCATCATGTCTCCCTCCCGCTTTCGGGGCGATCCAGCGCAAGATAGACGCTGTCGCACCACGCGTCGCCCACGAGGGTCGTGCGCTCCGCCCGGCCGACCTCGCGAAACCCGTGTCTGTCCAGCAGGCGCAGCGCCGCGGCGTTGCGCGGATCGACGTCCGCCTCGAGCCGATCGAGGGCTAGGCTGGCGAACACATGCGGTATCACCGCGCCGAGCGCCTCGTCGCCGAGGCCCCGCCCCCAGTGATCGGAGCGCAGGATGAACCCGATCTCGCCCCAGCGCCAGCAGCCGGCCTTGCCGATCACCCGGCCCGCGTGCTCGACCACGAAGTCGTCCGTCTCGTCGGGAGAGGACGCCACCATGCCGGCGAGCCAGCGCCGGGTCTGCGCGATCTCGACGTGGGGAGGGCTGTCCCAGTAGCGCATCGCGCGCGGATCGGCGAAGACCTCGAAGAGGTCGTCCGCGTCCTCCATTCGCGCGCGCCGCAGGCGCAGCCGGGCAGTCTCGATCATCGGCGCCTCCCCCGCCGCCGATGATGCCGCAGCCGCGAGGGCCCACGCAACGCGCGCCGCGCGCGCCGGTTTCAGAACCGCAGCGCCTTGGCCTGCCGGATCTGGGGCAGCGCGGCGATGGCCTCGAGGGTCGGCGGGTCCAGCGGCGCGTCGATCCCGAGCAGCGCCAGCGCCTCGCCGCTCTTCTCGGCGCGGCCGAGCGCGAAGGTGGCGATGTTCACGCCGAGATCGCCGAGCTTGGTGCCGAGCGCGCCGATGTAGCCCGGCGCATCAGTGTTGGTGGTGTAGAGCATGTTCGCCATGGGCTCGGCCTCGAGGTTGATGCCCTTGATCTGGATGAAGCGCGGCTTGCCGTCGGAATAGATCGTGCCAGCCACCGAACGCGTCTGCTTCTCGGTGGTCACGATCAGCCGGACGTAGGATCCGAAGGCGCCCTGGGCGTCCTTGCGGGTCTCGGCGATCTTGACACCGCGCTCGCGCGCCACGATCGGCGCGGAGACCATGTTCACCCCGCCCTCGCCCACCAGCGGCTTGAGGAGCCCCGCGGTCAGCGCCGCGGTCAGCGGCTTGAGGTTGAGCGCGCCCACCTCGCCGACGTACTCGATCTCGATATCGCGGACCGCGTGCTCGGTGACCTGGCCAGCGAAGCTGCCGAGCAGTTCGGCCAGCCGGACCCACGGCTTGAGGATCGGCGCCTCCTCGGCGGTGACGCTCGGCGCGTTGAGCGCATTCGAGATCGCGCCGCTGACCAGATAGTCCGACATCTGCTCGGCGATCTGTAGCGCCACGTTCTCCTGGGCCTCCGAGGTCGAGGCCCCCAGGTGCGGCGTGCAGACCACGTTGGGCGCCTCGAAGAGCGGGTTCGCGGTCGCGGGCTCGACCGCGAAGACGTCGAAGGCCGCGCCCGCGAGCCGCCCCTCGCGCAGCGCCTCGGCGACGGCGGCTTCGTCGACGAGACCGCCGCGCGCGCAGTTGATCAGGTGCGCGCCGGGCTTGATGCGGCCGATGCGCTCGGCCGAAAGCAGGTCGGCGGTCTTGTCGGTCTTGGGCAGGTGAAGGGTGATGAAGTCGGCGCGGCCGAGCAGCTCGTCGAGGTCCTCGATCCGCTCGACGCCCATGGCCGTCGCCCGTTCGGCCGACAGGAACGGATCATAGGCGATCACCTTCATCTTCAGCCCTATGGCGCGGGCGGCGACCACCGAGCCGATGTTGCCGGCGCCGATCAGCCCAAGCGTCTTGCCGGTGATCTCGGTACCCATGAACCTCGACTTCTCCCACTTGCCGGCACGGGTCGAGGCGTCGGCGGCGGGGATCTGCCGGGCGCAGGCGAACATCATCGCGATGGCGTGCTCGGCGGTGGTGATCGAGTTGCCAAAGGGCGTGTTCATCACCACGATCCCCTTGGCGGAGGCGGCGGCGAGATCGACGTTGTCCACCCCGATCCCCGCCCGGCCGATGACCTTGAGCCGGTGGGCCTTCGCGATCAGCTCGGCGGTGGCCTTGGTGGCCGAGCGGATGGCCAGGCCGTCGAAGTCGCCGATCACCTCGGCGAGGCGGGCGGCGTCCTTGCCCAGCGCGGGCTGGAAATCCACCTCCACGCCGCGGTCGCGGAAGATCTGCACGGCGGCGTCGGAGAGGGCGTCGGAAATGAGAACCTTGGGCATGGGAACGACTCCATGGGCGGGCGCGGCCCGCGGGGAACTTTGGAACGGATGACGGGTCGGGCTCAGCCGGCTCTTGCGACGGCGAAGGCCCAGTCGAGCCAGGGAGTCAACGCACGGATGTCGGCGGTCTCGACCGTCGCCCCGCACCATATCCGAAGCCCCGGCGGCGCGTCGCGGTAGCCGGCGATATCGTAGGCGGCGCGCTCGGCCTCCAGGAGCTTGACCATGCGCTTGACGAAATCCCGCTGCGCCGTCTCGTCGCGGGCGGCGATTTCGGCGTCGACGATCCGCAGGCACACGGAGGTGTTCGACCGCGCCGCCGGCTCGGCGACGAGGTTCTCCACCCAGGGCGTCGCGTCGACCCAGTCCTGCAACGCCGCGGCGTTGGCGTCGGCCCGCGCCATGGTCGCCTCGAGCCCGCCGAGGGCCTCGATCCAGTCGAGCGCGTCGAGCGCGTCGGCGACGCAGAGCATCGAGGGCGTGTTGATGGTTTCGCCCCGGAAGATCCCCTCGATCAGCTTGCCGCCCTTGGTGAGGCGGAAGATCTTGGGCAGCGGCCGGGCGGGCGCGAAGCTCTCGAGGCGTTCCACCGCGCGCGTCGACAGGATCAGCACGCCATGCGCGCCCTCCCCGCCCATCGCCTTCTGCCAGGAGAAGGTCGTCACGTCGAGCTTGTCCCAGTCGAGCGGCTGCGCGAAGGCCGCCGAGGTCGCGTCGCAGAACGTCAGCCCAGCGCGGTCGCCGGCGATCCAGTCCGCGTCGGGCACGCGCGCGCCGGAGGTGGTGCCGTTCCAGGTGAAGCACACGTCGGCGTCGGGGCGGACCGACCCCAGGTCGGGCAGCCCGCCGTAGGGCGCGGCCAGCACCCTGCAGTCGTCGAGCTTCAGTTGCTTGGTGGCGTCCGTCGCCCAGCCCTGGCCGAAGCTCTCCCAGACCAGCATGTCCACGGGCCGCGCGCCGAGCATGGACCACATCGCCATCTCGAAGGCGCCGGTGTCGGAGGCCGGCACGATGCCGACGCGGTAGCCGGCGGGCACGCCGAGGATGGCGGCCGTGCGGTCTATCACTTCGGCGAGTTGCGCCTTGGGACCGGCGGCGCGGTGCGAGCGGCCAAGAAAGGCCCGCGCGGCGACGGCGGCGGCGTCCCAACCCGGGCGCTTCGGGCAGGGCCCCGAGGAGAACTCCGGGCGCAGCGGTCGTATGTCGGGGTTCGGGGCGGCGGCGACCACGGTCGCGTCAGCCGGGGCTTGGCTCATCTGCCAGCTCCATCGTCAGGGTGAGATCGCTGAGCCCGCCACCGCTCACCCTCGTCCGGCGACGCGCCCGACGTCCGGTTAAGCGATTCCCCGGCGCTTGCCAACCGGGAAATCGCGGGTGCGCAAGCGGCGCGCAAGAGCCGTTTGGGAGGACCGCAACCCAGCCCGGATCGCGCGCGGTGGAATGGGGTCCGGTACTGCGGCACAAGTGGGCACCAGCGACCGGAAGGCGCCATCCGGCGGTTCAAATCGCCGCAGCCCGATCGCCGTCGTCCCCCCGTGCAAGACCTTCAGTTCCGGGCTGCCTGCGGGCACCTGACGCGTTCACGAGCGGCCCCGTGCATTTGTGCACGCAACACATGCAGATCCGGGCGTCGACGGCTCTGGCGGCCTCCTCTAGCGTCAGTCCGTCACCGAGACGACCCGCCAGAGCCGCAAGGTGCGCACATGACCGGAAGGGGCGAAACCCTTTCCGGCCAGCCGATCCCTCATGCCCCGGCGGGATCGAGAAGCCCGTTCAGCAACCGACCGGAGATAGCGGAAATGCCCCTGGAGATCATCGGCACCGGCATGAGCCGCACCGGCACCATGTCCACCCGCGCCGCCCTCGAACAGCTCGGCTTCGGCCCCTGCCATCACATGATGGAGCTGTTCGCCAATCCCGCACAGGTCGCGATCTGGACCGAGGTCGCCCGCTGCGAACCCGTCGACTGGGAAGCGGTCTTCGACGGCTACCGCGCCCAGGTCGACTTTCCCGGCGGCAGGGTCGGGCAGCAAACCCTCCACGCCTGCCCGGATGCAAGGGTCATCCACACCGAGCGGCCGGAAGAGGAGTGGTGGGCAAGCTTCAGCAAGTCCGTGCTCAAAGTCTGAGCCAACCATGCCCGCCTCACCCGCGACATGCCGCCGCATATCCGCGAGATCTTCGTGGCCCTGACACCGTTCTACATCGACGACACCTTCGGCGGCCTGCCCGACCGGGAGATGGCGATCACCGCCTATCGTCGGAACAACCGGCTGGTCCGCGAGCTTGTCCCCGCCGACCGGCTTCTGGTGTTCACGCCCTCGGACGGCTGGGAGCCTTTCTGCGGTTTCCTCGGCGTGCCGGTCCCCGACGGCCCGCTCCCGCGCAGCAACGGTCGCGACGAATTCTGGAACAATTTCGAGGAAGAACCGGCGGACTGATCCCGCCGGGGGACGGACGCCCGGAAAGGGCCTTCGTTTCCCCGCGTCTCAGGCCTGGTCCGACGCCGGCCCCAGCCCGATCAGCAGCCGCTGCCGCGCCTTGTGGAACGCCACCAGCGCATCCATCACCGCCCGCACCCTTGCCGAGCCGCGCGCACTTTCGTGGTAAACGATCCAGGACGGGATCTGGTCGAAGGGCTCGGGAAAAACCCGGATCAGCGTCTAGCAGGCATCCCCCACCGCACAGAACAGCGGGCCGATGCCGACCCCCTGTTCGATCATCACCCGTGTCCGTCGGAATTCTCGATCCGGATCGCCGGAAACGCCGGATCGGCGTAGCGCTCGATACAGCCGAACGCGTTCAGGTGCAGCACCTTCGTATCGTAGCACACCAGCTGGTGCCGGCGCAGATCGTCTGCCGGCGCAGATCGTCGGGCGTGTCGGGCAGCCCGTGCTGCGCCACACAGGCTTCCGAGGCATAGAGGCAACTGCCCCAGGCGAAGCGGTATCCGACCACCAGGTTGGGCTCGGTCGGCTCGGCGGTCCGGATCGCGATATCCGCATCTCCCCGCGCTAGATCGACCACATCGCGCCCGCTCAGGCGTACTTGGCCACTTCCGCCTCGATCTCGCCGACGATGGCGCGCAGGAGGTCGGGGTCCTCGCACTCCCCCATGATCCGGACCAGGGGCTCGGTGCCGGACTTGCGGATGAGAAGCCGGCCGCGGCCGCCCAGCCGCGCCTCGGCCGACGCGATCACGCCCCGCACGCTCTCCTCCTCCAGGGGTGCGGCGCCGGACTGGTAGCGCACGTTCTGCAAGAGCTGGGGGATCGGCTCGAACACGCGGGCGAGCTCGCTGGCGGGCCGCCCCGAGGCGACCATCGCCGATAGGAACTGCAGCGCCGCGGCCAGCCCGTCGCCGGTGGTGACGTAATCGGTCATCACGATGTGCCCGGACTGCTCTCCGCCGAGGTTGTAGCCGCCCGCGCGCATCGCCTCGACCACGTAGCGGTCGCCCACCGCGGTGCGCTCCAGCCGCAGACCATGCCGCTCCAGATGCCGCTCGAGCCCGAGGTTCGACATCACCGTGCTGACCAGGGTTCCGTGGTTCAGCCGCCCCTCCGCCGCCCAGCTCTGGGCGATCAGCGCCATGAACTGGTCGCCGTCCGCGACCGCGCCGGTCTCGTCGATGATCATCACCCGGTCGGCGTCGCCGTCGAGGCTGATGCCGAGATCGGCGCCATGCAGGCGCACCGCCGCGATCGCGGTATCGGTGTGCGTCGAGCCGCAGCCGTCGTTTATGTTGTAGCCGTTCGGCGACACCGCGACCGGGATCACCTCCGCGCCGAGTTCCCAGAGCACGTCCGGCGCGGTGCGGTAGGCGGCGCCGTTGGCGCAGTCGACGACGACCTTCAGCCCGTCGAGCCGCTGGCCGCGCGGGAAGGTGGTCTTGACGAACTCCATGTAGCGCCCGCGCCCGTCCTCGATCCGGGTCGCGCGTCCCATGCCCGCGGGCGCGGCCAGGTCGGGCTCGCCCTCGAGCAGCGCCTCGATCTCCTCCTCGGCCGCATCCGAGAGCTTGAAGCCATCGGGACCGAAGAACTTGATCCCGTTGTCCTGGAACGGGTTGTGCGAGGCCGAGATCATCACGCCCAGATCGGCGCGCATCGAGCGGGCCAGAAAGCCCACCGCCGGCGTCGGCACCGGGCCGACGATGAAGACGTTCATGCCGACGGAAGTGAAGCCCGCCATCAGCGCGTTCTCCAGCATGTAGCCCGACCGCCGGGTGTCCTTGCCGATCACCACGCGGTGCGCGTAGTCGCCCTTGCGGAAATACCGCCCCGCCGCCTGCCCGAGCCGCAGCGCCGCCGCGGCGGTCATCGGGTGCTCGTTGGCGCGCCCGCGCACACCGTCGGTCCCGAAAAGCGTTCTACCCATGATCCTGCGCGCCTGTCCCGATGTCCCGCGCCGCGTTACTCAGGCGTTGAGCGCAGTCCAGACCGCGACCGCCTGCCTCGTCTCCGCGACGTCGTGAACCCGTATCATCTGCGCGCCCTGACGCAAACCCTCGAGCGCGGCGGCGATCGAGCCGGGAACCCGGCCGGAGGGGTCAGGCGCCGCGCCCAGCGTCCCGATGAAGCGCTTGCGCGACACCCCGAGCAGCAGCGGCGCCCCGAGCCCGTGCAGGATCGCGAGCCCGCGGATCAAAGCGAGGTTGTGCTCGAGCGTCTTGCCGAAACCGATCCCGGGATCGACCATCACGCCTGCGCGCGCCACGCCCGCCGCCTCGGCCGCCGCAAGGCGCGCCTCGAGGAAATCGCAGACGTCGAGCAGGACGTCGTCATAGACCGGCGCGTCCTGCATGGTCTCCGGATCGCCCCGGGCGTGCATCAGGCAGGCCGGCCGACCGCTCCGGGCCAGCGCCGCAGCCATGTCGGCGTCGAAGCCAAGCGCCGAGACGTCGTTGAGCATGTCCGCGCCGGCGGCGAAGGCGGCCTCGGCCACGACGGCCTTGCGGGTGTCGATCGAGATCGGGGTCGCTACTCCGGCGGCGCGCAGCCCTTCGATCACCGGGACCACGCGGGCGATCTCCTCGTCCGCGCTCACCGGCCGCGCCCCGGGCCGGGTCGAACTCGCCCCCGACGTCGAGCATGTCGGCGCCCGCCTCGACCAGCGCGGCGCCGCGCGCCACCGACGCCTCCGTCCCCGCGTCGAGCCCGCCGTCCGAGAAGCTGTCGGGCGTGACGTTGAGCACCGCCATCAGCCGCGGCCGGTCGAAGGCGAGGCCGCAGGGACCCGGACGCGGGGCGGTCAGCGACGCCAGCGCCTCGGCGGGAACCGCGGCCGCATCCAGCCGCTCGGGCGGGGCCCCGCGCCGGTGCGCGACCACCGCATCGAACCAGAGCGGACCGCCCGCCAGCGGCAGCGCCTGGGCCGGTCGCGGCCGCTCCGAGCGCGGCAGCGGACTATACCGGACCGGGCGCATCCCCGCGCTCAGGCGGCCTTCCACTTGATCGAGCAGCCGATCGAGGGTGTCTGGTCGGCGGGACCCTTTCCGGTCTCGGCCACCTGCGCCATCGCCTCGAAGAGTTCGCGGCGTGCGGGCGGGCGCTCGCTGCGTCCCGCGTCGTCGAGCCTTCCGCGGTACTGCAGCGCGAGATCCGCGTCGAAGCCGAAGAAATCTGGAGTGCAGGCCGCGCCATAGCCGCGCGCGACCGTTTGATCGACGTCGTGCAGGTAGGGAAAGGCGAAGCCGTGCCGGCGGGCAAATTCGCCCATCTTCTCAAAGCTGTCGGCGGGGTGGCTCACGGCGTCGTTGGAACAGATCGCCGCGAAGCCTACGCCGATCTCCTTCAGCGCGGCGGCCTCCGTGGACAGCCTGTCGGCGATCGCCAGCACATAGGGGCAATGGTTGCAGATGAAGACGATCACCAGCCCGTTGACGCCACGCAGGCGCTCGAGGCTCCAGCGCGCGTCGTCGGTGTCGGGCAGGTCGAAGTCGACCGCCTTCCAGCCGAAGTCGCAGACCTGGGACTGGGCCATCAGCCCGGGCCCATGGCGAGCTCGGACGGGGTGGCGATGCGCGCGACCCGGCCGCCGTAAGCCCGGCCCTCCGGTCCCACGCCTTCGGCGCCGACCAGCAGCGCCTCGGTCGCGCCGATTTCGCTGGCGAGCCAGAGCGCCAGCCCGGCCGGGCGGCTGGCGTCGGACTGGGGCCCGGCGACGGCGTCCATCACCATCTTGGTCGGCGCCCAGACCGGCTGGCGGCCTGACTTGAGCGCCCAGTCGAGTTCGGCGCGCGAGGACACGACCGTGAAGCGCGGATCGGCGTCGGCGAGCGCCCAGGCCGCCTGGTCGATCGCCAGGAGCCCGATCCGTCGCTGCGCGTCGGTCGCAGCCGACGCCTGAGCCGGCTCGGGACCGAGACAGACAACCGTTTCCGCGCATGCGCTTGCGAGCGCATCCAGCCAGTCCGCCCGCGATGCGCCGACGAGCGCTTCGGGATCGACATAGACAACCCTTGCCCGCAGCGCAGCCGCGCGCGCCGCGGCCGGCGCCGGCCGCAGCCGAGTGGCGCCCTCGTCGAGGCGCGCCCGCATGATCTCCACGCCGAGCGCGCCGGGGATCCGGTCGAGCTTTTCCACGCGCACGAAGACCCGGAGAGCGCGCGGATCGGCGAGGCAACGCACGGCCACCCGCTCGGCGAGCGTCTCGAGCAGGTTGATGCGTTCCGCGTCGAGTTCGATCTCGATCGCCTCGGTGATCGTGTCGTAGGAGATCACCTTGTCGACGTCGTCGTCCATGGCGGCGGTATGGTGGCGCACCTCGAGCACCACGTTGAAGCGCACCCGCTGCACGACGCCGCGCTCGCTGGCGAAGGCGCCGATCTCCACCGACCGGGTGTAGTCGCGCACCGAGATGCGGTCTGGCAGCGTTCCCGCGGACGTGGCGGACGCCCGCGCGTGGGGCATCTCGAATGCGATCGCTGTCTCGTCCATGGCCCCGCCCCGTCGGGCCCGTCCGGCCCCGCTCGTCTCAGAGATACGGGCTCGCCCGGCGCGCGACAAGGCCAGCGTCCCGGTTAACGGCGGTTCACCAAGCCGCAAATCGGCAACCGCGCCTTAACGGCGCACAAAGCATGGCCGGTCATCCTGCCCGCATGCGCGGGGTTCCGCCGATCGTCCCGAACGGGACCCGGCGGCCGACGAACCGGGGTATGGAGGGGATCGACATGTCACGCATCGGGCGCGCCTGCGCCATACTCCTGCTGTCCGCCGCCGCCGGCGCCGCCGGCGCGCAGCAGTTGCCGAGCCGGATGAACCAGCCGATTTCCGACCGGCCCGACCAAGCGCTCTTCGCCGAGGCGGTGCTGATCTATTCGAACGCCGCGCGGCGTCAGGCCGGAAGGCCGCCGCTGGCGCTCGATCCGCGGCTCACCCAGGCCGCCGCCGATCACGCCCGCAACATGGCCAGGCTGCGCACGCACGCCCACGTGCTGCCGGTGCGCGGCCAGAAGGACCTCAAGCAGCGGATGCAGCGGGTGTCCGCTTCGTATCGCAACGCCGCCGAGAACATCGCCATGGACAAGGTCTACCGGCTGCTCAGCCGGCCGATCTCGATGTCGTCGCGCGGCTGCGACTTCATCTACGGCGACACGAAGCAGCAGGTTCCGGTGCACACCTACGCCAGCCTCGCGCAGTCGGTCGTCAACCGCTGGCTCGCCTCGCCCAAGCACCGCTCGTCGCTCCTGTCGGCAAAGTTCACCCGGCTTGGCAGCGGAGTCGGCGTCGATCCCGACGGCCCGGCCTGCGGCGATCTCTACCTGGCCCAGACCTTCGCGGACTGACGCGCGCCCGCGGCGTGCTCAGCGCTGCGCCACCGCGTCGCCTGTCCGGTAGAAGACATGGGCGCCGATGGCGGCGGTGCGGGTCATGCGCCGCGCCCAGCCCGGCCGCACGTAGGTGGCGTGGAAATGCGTGGCTCCGCCGGTGACGGTGCGGTCGGCGCGATCGATCATCAGCGCGGCCAGTTTCTTCGCGCGCTCGCGCGCCAGCGGGCTCGTCATGTCCTCGGGCCGCCCGTCGCAGGCGTAGGAGAACTGGCAGGCGCGGCCCGAACCGACGCCCTGCCGCGTCACGCCGCAGATGCTGCCGGGATAGCGGCGGTCGTCCACCCGGTTTAGAACGACCTCGGCGACCGCGACCTGTCCCGACAGCGGCTCGCCGCGGCTCTCGAAGTAGATCGCCTCGGCGAGGCAGCGCCATTCCTCGCCCCGCTCGGGCAGGGGCAGGGAATCGACCATCGACAGCGAGATGCGGCGCGCGTCGATAATCTCCACGGCGTCGGTGGCGCTCGCGCCTCTGGTGCTCGCGGTGACCGCCTCGACGCCGCCGCGCGGCTGGGGACGCTGCTGGCTCTTGACCGAGAGCGCCGCGATCCGCGCGCCGCTCTTGCGGGCGATCGCCGCCCGCTCGGCCCCGAGAAGCTGCGAGAGGCTCTCGCCGGCCAGCGCAGACGGAGGCTCGGTCGCATGACCCGACGCAACGCCAAGGCCGATGGCGGCCGCCCCAAGCGCGCAGAGCCAGCGACCCGCGCGAAGCCGTTCCGAAACCGCCATTCCCATGTCCCCCGACAGCGAAGTCCCCGTTCCCGCGCGCATTTTCGCGATGGTGAACAGAACGTTAAGCCGGATCGTTTGGCAGCCCTGCGAAGACGGAGTCCAGACGCCGAAAACCGTCGGCGGAAACTCGCCAAACGGCGTCGGGCATAGAGGCGGCGGGCCGGCGGGGGTTTTGTCCGAGTTTCAGACCGTTCGCAGCGCTTCCCGAACCCGGCTCTCAGCTTCGGGAGCCAGGCCGAAATAGGTCCGGAACGGACTTTCTTCGCGCCCGATCCGGTCGGCGAGCGCGGCGAGGCCGACGGCCCCGAACGATTCGGCGATTCGCGATTCAACCCAAGCTTGCGCCTTGGCGCGCCGGTCTGCGGCCATGACGCCTGAACTGCGGCGCGCCTCGATCAACGCGTCAATGATCTCAACGGCTTGGGCGAGACCCTCCCCGGTCTGTGCGGACACGATCGCCACCGGCGCACTCCGAACCGGACCGGATTCGAGCGAAAGCGCCCCGCGCAGCGCCGCCGCCGCGCGGCCCGCCTCGGCGACCATGTCGCCCTTGGTCACCAGCGCGAGGTCGGGCGTCTCCATCACCCCGGCCTTCATGAACTGCAGGGCGTCGCCGGCCCCGGGCTGCACGCAGAGCGCCACCAGATCGGTGCATTCGGCGATCTCGGTCTCCGACTGGCCGACGCCGACCGTCTCCACGATCACCCGCTCGAAGACCGCCCGCATCAGCGTCATCGCCGGGAAGGTGATGTCCGCGAGCCCGCCCAGCCGGCGCCGCGCCGCCATGGAGCGGATGAAGACGCCGGGATCGCCCGCGCGGCCGCTCATGCGGACCCGGTCTCCCAGGAGCGCGCCCCCCGAGATCCGCGACGTCGGATCGACGGCAATGACGCCCACCCTCTGCCCAGCCGCGCAGAAGGCGTCGACGAGCGCGTTTGCCAGCGTCGACTTGCCGACCCCGGGCGGGCCGGTCAGGCCGATCGCCACGCCGACCGGATCGGCCAGCGCCGCATCGAGAAGCGCCGCTGTCGCGCCGCTCTGTGGCGCCTCCTCGAGCGCGGTCAGTGCGCGCGCCAGCGCCGCCTTGCCGCCGGCGCGCAGCCCGGCGAGATCCTCACGCCCCGCGCTCACGCCGGCGACGCCTCCCCGTCCTCGCCGGCCGACAGAAGGCTCGCCTGCGCCGCCGCCAGCCGCGCGATCGGGGCCCGGAACGGCGAGCAGGAGACATAGTCGAATCCCGCGATCTTGCAAAATCGGATCGAGGCCGGGTCGCCGCCGTGCTCGCCGCAGAGCCCGAGGATGAGGTCGGGATTGCGCGCCCGGCCCCGGTTGGCGGCGATGAGCAGCAGCTCGCCCACGCCTTCGACGTCGAGCGAATGGAACGGATCCTCCCAGAAGACGCCGTTGGCGACGTAGTCGCGCATGAACCGGCCCGCGTCGTCGCGGCTCAGCCCGTAGGTCATCTGCGTCAGGTCGTTGGTCCCGAAGCTGAGGAACGCCGTCGCGCCCGCCAGGTCGCCCGAGCGCAGCGCGGCCCGCGGCGTCTCGACCATCACGCCGAGCCGGTAGGCGGTCGGCGGCGCATCGCGCTCGGCGCGCACCGCCTCCGCGATCGCCTCGATGCGCGCCTTCACCAGCTCGACCTCGCGGAACGCCGAGACCAGCGGGATCATGATCTCCGGGATCACCGGGTCGCCGCCGCCCCGGTTGACCTCGATGGCCGCCTCGAGGATCGCCCGCGTCTGCATCTCGTAGATCTCGGGCATGGTGATTCCGAGCCGCACGCCGCGCTTGCCGAGCATCGGATTGACCTCGGCGAGTTCGGCGGCGCGGGCGCGCACCGCCTCCACCTCGACCCCGAGCGCCCGTGCGAGATCGCGCAGCCCCTCCGGCGACGCCGGCAGGAACTCGTGCAGCGGCGGATCCAGCAGCCGTATCGTCACCGGCATGCCGCGCATGATCTCGAAGAGCTCCTTGAAGTCGGCGCGCTGCATCGGGAGCAGCCGCTCGAGCGCGGCGCGCCGGGTGGCGACGTCGTCGGCCATGATCAGCTCGTGCATCACCGTGATGCGCGCCGGCTCGAAGAACATGTGCTCGGTGCGGCAGAGCCCGAGCCCGTCCACGCCGAACTCGCGGGCCATGCGCGCCTCGGCCGGCGTGTCGGCGTTCGCGCGCACCCCGATCCGCCGCGCCGCGTCGGCCCAGTCGAGAAGCTGGCGCACCGCGCCGCCAAGCTCCGGCGCCACCGTGCGCGGCGCGCCCGCCATCGCCTCGCCGCGGGTGCCGTCGATGGTGATCAGCGCGCCTTCCGCGAACTCGCGACCGTCCGGCGCGCGCAGCAGTCGCGCCTCGGCGTTGACGCGCAACTCGCTCGCCCCGACCACGCAGGGCAGGCCGATGCCGCGGGCGATCACCGCGGCGTGGCTCGACATGCCGCCGTGAACGGTCAGCACTCCCCGCGCGGCGTGCATTCCCCGGATGTCCTCGGGCGTGGTCTCGGGCCGCACGAGGATCGCGCCCTCGCCCTGCGCCGCCGCGGCCTGTGCGGCCTCGGCGGTGAAGACCATGCGCCCGGTGGCGGCCCCGGGGCTGGCGGCGAGCCCGCGGGCGAAGACGTCGCGGGGCGCGGCGGGGTCGATCTGCGGATGCAGGTGCTCCACCAGGCTGATCGGCTCGACGCGCAGCAGCGCGCGCTCCCGGGTGGTCGCGCCGCGGTTGGCCAGATCCACCGCCACGCGCACCGCCGCGCGCGCGTTGCGCCGGGCCGGGATCGCGTCCACCAGCGCGAGCCTGCCGCCGTCGAGCACGAAGTCGATCTCGAAGACGTCGCCAAGCCTCGCCTCGATGCGCGCCGCCGCCGCGACGAGCGCGGCGTGGGCCTCGGGCGCGATCTCCTCCAGGTCGCGGCCCGCCGCCGCGCCGTTGGCCCGGGCAGGACCTTGGAAGGAGACCGAGACCGCCGGGGCGCCGGTGCGCGCGTCGATCGGCGCGAGCCGGCCCGCGCCGCTCGGTCCCGGACCCGCGCCGGGCAGGTATTCCTGGACGATCAGCGCGATCCCGCCGTCGTCCGGCGCGCCCTTGGCCCGGCGCAGCAGCCGCGCGGACGGCGTGTCCCACGCCCGCGCCACCGCCGCGGCGGCCGCGGCGATCTGGACGGCCGGATCCAGCGGGAAGTCCGCGTCGGTCAGCGCCCTGAAGCGCGCGGCCAGCGCCGCCGCATCCTCCGCCCCTGCGAACCCCAGCGGATCGGCGCCGTGCACCAGATGCGCGTATGCGGCGACGAAGTCGCGCAGTGGCTCGAGCCCGGCCCTCTCGCCGCGACGCCCTGCCGTGGCCGGGCTCAGGCCGAAGCCGAACAGCGCCTTCGGACCGCCCCAGGCGCGGTTCGCCGGGCTGCCGCGCAGCGCGAAGAGGCGTCCGGGCGTGATGTCGAAGGGCAGCGGCGGCAACGCCGCACCGCGCCCAATGGCGCGCACGCAGTCGAAGGAGAGCGCCGCGCCCTCGGGCGTCGGCAGGCCAAGACCCGCGAGCCGGGCCAGCTTGGCGGCCCGCCGGCCAAAGACCTCGACGGGAACCGCCATGCTTCCGTCCAGCCGCGCGACGCGGGCGTCAGCCTCATCGGTGTGCGCCGCCGGTTTCATTGCGCTGCAACATAGCGACCCGCGCCGGGCGCGCAACGCAATTCGCCGCGCTCAGCCGCCCTCGATCTCCGAGAAGGCCGCCACCCGGTTCATCACCGCCCGGATGCGATTGAGCAGACAGAGCCGGTTGCGCCGCACCGCCGCCGCCTCGGCGTTGACCACGGTCGTGTCGAAGAAGGCGTCGATCGGCCCGCGCAGCGCCGCCAGCGCCGCCATCGCCGCCGCGAAGTCCTCGGCCTCCAGCGACGGCCCCAGCGCCGCCTCGGCGGCGTCGAGCGCCGCGAAGAGCGCCTTCTCCTCGTCAGTCTCGGCGAGGCCCGGATGCGGGTCTAGGGAATACTCCACCCCGTCCTTCTTCTCCTCGGCCTCGAGGATGTTGTTCGCCCGCCGGAACCCGGTCAGCAGGTTCGCCCCGTCCTCGGCGTCGAGGAACCCCTGCAACGCCCGCACCCGCGCCACCAGCGCCACCAGGTCGTCCTGCCCGCCAAGCCCGTAGACCGGCGTCGATCACGTCATGCCGCACGCCCTCGTCGCGGAGGTGGACCTTGAGTCGGTCGGCGAAGAAAGAGAGAAGATCTTCGCAAGGGTGGGGAAGCCGCTCCAAATCCTTGAGCGTCAACTTCGACCATTCAGGGAATTCATCCCTGATCGAACGCCCCTCTCGCTTCAAGCGAGCGTCCAACAGCTGAATCCTAAGGTTCTCAACCTGCTCGGCCGATATGCCCAGGTAGCTTGCAGCTCGTTCACGCCAGCCCGATTCCTCGCGGAACAACGAATGCTCGATTTCTCGGTGGAAAGGCTCGTCAGCAAATAGGAAGGTATTCAGAAGACGAAGCCGAACTTCGTTCGATACTATTATTCGGATGACCCCAACGGCTGCCCGGCGCAGCGCAAATGGGTCGCCAGAGCCGCTTGGCTTGATCCCGTGCCACCAGAATCCCGTCAGCATGTCGATCTTGTCCGCCAGCGCCACCGCCACCGACACCGGCGCGCTCGGCGTCGCGTCCGAGGGCCCCAGCGGCGCGTAGTGGTCGCGCGCGGCGTCGGCCACCGCCGCATCCTCCCCGGCCTTCAGCGCATAGTAGCGCCCCATCACCCCCTGCAGCTCGGGGAACTCGTAGACCATCTCGCTGGCCAGATCCGCCTTGGCGAGCCGCGCCGCCCGTTCGGCGAGGTCCGGATCCGCGCCCACCGCCGGCGCGATCTCGCGCGCCAGCGCCGCGATCCGCCCGATCCGCGCGCCCTGAGTGCCGAGCTTGCCGTGAAACGTCACCGCGTCGAGCTTGCCCGCCATCGCCTCAAGCGGCGTCGCGAGGTCGTTTTCCCAGAAGAACGCCGCGTCCGATAGCCGCGCCGCCAGCACCCGGGCGTTGCCGGCGAGGATCGCCGCGCCGCCGTCGGCGGTGTCACGGTTGGCCACCACCACGTAGCCCTCGATGCGCCCGCTCGCCGGATCGCGCAGCGACAGGAACTTCTGGTGCGCCTTCATCGAGGTCCGCAGCACCTCCGGCGGCAGCTCGAGAAACCGCGCCTCGATCCGCCCCGCCAGCGCCACCGGCCATTCCACCAGCCCGGCGATCTCGTCGAGCAGACCCGCGTCCTCGACCAGCTCAAGCCCGCGCGCGAAGGCGAGCTGGCGGGCGTCGTGCTCGATCCGCTCCCGCCGCTCGGCCGGATCGAGCCGCACGAACGCCGCCTGCAGCTTCGCCTCGTAGTCCTCGAACCCCGACACCCTTATCGGCCCCGGCCCCAGGAACGGATGCCCGAAGGTCGCGTCGCCCGCGACGATCCCGTCGATGTCGAGCGCCACCACCTCCGCCCCCGCCTCGTCGCTCAGCAGGCACAGGATCGACTGCAGCGGCCGAACCCAGCGCAGCTCGCCCGCGCCCCAGCGCATCGACTTCGGCCAGGGAAAGCCGCGCACGACCGCCTCCACCGTCTCCGCGACGATCTCGGCGGCCGGCCGGCCGGGGCGCGTCGCGACCGCGAACCAGACCTCGGCCTTCTTGTCGGCCCGCCGCTCCAGCTGGTCGCGGGTGAGCCCGGTGGCGCGCAGAAACCCCTCGAGCGCGGCCTCCGGCGCGTCCACCCGCGGCCCCTTGCGCTCCTCGCGCAGGTCCGGGGACCGCGCCGGCAGCCCGGTCACCGCCAGCGCCAGCCGCCGCGGCGTCGAGAGCGCGGTCGCGTGCGCGTAGGCGAGCCCGCGCTCGACGAGGCCCTCGGTCACCCGAGCCCGCAGGTCGTCGGCGGCGCGCGCCTGCATGCGCGCGGGGATCTCCTCGGAATAGAGTTCGAGCAGCAGGTCGGGCATGGCGGGCGTCGGCGTCTTTCGCTTGCGGGTCTTCGCTCGGGGTCGGTCGCTCGGCCCGGCCAAAGCCCAAGCCCGGCCCGAGGTCAAGGCTCAACCGTTGAAGATCGACCAGCCCGTCGCGCGCGCGAACTCCTCCATCGCTTTGCCGGCGAGCACCGAGTTGCCCTTCTCGTCAAGCCCCGGGCACCAGGCGGCGATCGAGCCCCGGCCCGGCGCCACCGCCAGCATGCCGCCGCCCACCCCGCTCTTGGCCGGGATGCCGACGCGGAAGGCGAACTCGCCCGAGGCGTCGTACTGGCCGCAGGTCATCATCAGCGCGGTGATCCGCCGCGCCCGCTCCGGCGTCATCTGCGCGCGGTCGTAGCCTTCGTCCCGCGCCGCGGCGGCGAGAACCCTGCCCGCTGTGGCGAGCTGCCGGCAGGTCATGGCGATGGCGCAGTGGTTGAAATAGACGTCAAGCACCCGCTCGACCGGGTTCTTGAGGTTGTTCTCGGCCAGCATGAAGTTGGCCAGCGCCCGGTTGCGATGCCCGGTGCGGTCCTCGGACTTCGCCACGGCCGCGTCGATGGCGATCGTCTCGTCGTCGCAGAGCCGGCGGCACTGGGCCAGGATCTCCGCGATCGCCTCCTTGGGCTCGCGGTCGCCCAGCACCACGTCGGCGACCACGATGGCGCCGGCGTTGATGAACGGGTTGCGCGGCACGCCGCGCTCGTATTCGAGCTGCACCACCGAGTTGAACGGATCGCCCGAGGGCTCGCGCCCCACCCGCTTCCACAGATCGACCCCGACCTTCTCCAGCGCCAGCGTCAGGGTGAGCACCTTGGAGATGCTCTGGATCGAGAAGGCGACGTCGGCGTCGCCGGCGAAGACCGCCTTGCCCTCGACCGGCGCGACGGCGATCCCGAACTGGTTGATGTCGACTTCGGCAAGCTCAGGGATGTAGTCGGCCTGCTCGCCGCGCTCGGTCTCGCTGGCCATGCGCGCGGCGATGTCGTCGACGATCGCCTGGAGGTCGGGCCCCGCATCCGCTTTCCTGGCCATGGCTACTTCCAGATGTCCCGGTTGACCCCGTCGGCGAGGTCGGGGAACTCAGCGATGTGAAAGCGCGGCTCGCGGCCCTCGCGGCGCTGCCCGAAGTAGTCCCGGGTCAGGCGCACCACGGTGCCCGACAAGAGGATCACCGCCACCAGGTTGATCACCGCCATCAGCCCCATGGCGGCGTCGGCGAAGTTGAACACAGTCGTCACCGCCTGCATCGCGCCCCAGACCACCATGCCGAGGCAAGCCACGCGCAGAAGCGTGATCCCCAGCCGGCCGTCGACCCCGAGATAGGTCAGCGCATTCTCGGCGTATGAATAGTTGCCGAGGATCGAGGTGAAGGCGAAGAAGAAGATCGCCACGGCGATGAACCAGAGCCCCGCCGGCCCGATGTGGACGCTGAGCGCGTCCTGGGTGAGCTGCATTCCGGTGGGCGCGCCCTCGACCAGGCTGCCGGAGAGCAGGATCATCAGCGCCGTCGCCGTGCATACCAGGATCGTGTCGATGAAACAGCCGAACGCCTGCACCAGCCCCTGGCTGGAGGGATGGTGCGGCTGCGGCGTCGCCACCGCGGCGATGTTGGGGGCCGAGCCCATGCCCGCCTCGTTGGAGAAGAGGCCGCGCTTGACGCCGTTGAGAAGCGCCGCGGCCAGCCCGCCGGCGAGCCCGCCGGCGGCTTCCTGAAGCCCAAACGCGCTCGAGACGATCAGCCAGAGCGTGGCCGGCACCTCGGAGATGTTGAGTATCATCACCACCACCGCCATCAGCAGGTAGGCGCCCGCCATGAACGGCACCAGGATCTCGGCGACCTTGGCGATCGAGCGGATGCCCCCGAAGATCACCAGCCCCGCGGCCGCCGCCACGGCGAGCCCGACGCCAAGCTTGGGCGCGCCGGTCGCCCCGGCGAATGCCTCGGCGATCGAGTTCGACTGCACCGCCACGAAGACCAGCCCGAAGGACAGGATGAGGCAGACAGAGAACACCGAGCCCGCCCAGGGCGCGTTCAGCCCGCGCGCCATGTAGAAGGCCGGGCCGCCGCGGTATTGGCCCTCGCGGGTGGTGGTCTTGTAGAGTTGCGCGAGGGTGCTCTCCGAATAGGCGGTCGCCATGCCGACCAGCGCCACCATCCACATCCAGAAGATCGCGCCCGGCCCGCCGAGCGTCAGCGCCACGGCGACCCCGGCGAGATTGCCGGTGCCGACCCGACTGGCCAGGCTGATGGTGAGCGCCTGAAAGGGCGAGATCCCGGCCTTGTCGGCGCTGCGGGCGTGGGCGATCACCCGCAGCATCTCGCCGAAATGCAGGAACTGCAGCGCTCCGAGCCGGATGGTGAAGTAGAGGCCGGCGCCGAGCAGGCCATAGATCAGCAGGTAATTCCAAAGAATGTTGTTGATGAAAGAGATGATCGTTTCCATCGGCGCCCCCCGCGTCGGCCTTGTTGTAAGCCGGACCTGAGGGACCGGCGCTTGTTTCGGGCATTCGCGCGTGCGACGGCCGAGGAAAACCTTAACGCGGATCGCGGCGCGATCAAGCGTGGCGACGCCGGGTCCCGCGTCCGCTCCCGGACCGGCGATCGAAACGGAGTCCCTGTGCCGCCCCTCCCCCCGCCACGCCGGCGCCACGGGCGCGCAAGGGAAAATTAATGAAGATTAACCCGTTTTATTTTATGGACTTGATCGGAATTGCACGCGTGTTACGCCCCGATAACACACCCCCGGGCGGCTGCGGCGAGGCTCAGTCGGCGAACTTCGGGCCGAGCTGGCGCCAGAGATAGCCGCGGCCATCCGGATAGACCGCCGCCATCAGGTCGAACCCTTCCGGCGAATCCGAGGCGAGGCGGTAGGCGGCGGCCCTGCCCGCCTCGACGTCGCGGGCGATCGTCTCGGCGTCGAAGCAGCCAAACCACGGCGGCGGCGTGAGCGGCGTCGCGTCCAAAGCCGGATCGAGCCCGGCGAAGTCCGCCGGGTCGGCGGCGAAGCAGCCGCGCAGCTTGAGCGGCGACGAGGTGGCGTCGATGCCCTCGTAGTCTGCGAAGCCGATCTCGCGCTCCCCCACTTTGACCGGCCCGAAGCTCCCGGTCCGCTCGTAGAAGGCGAAGAACTGGAACCAGATCAGCGCGGCGGCGAAGAGCGCCACCACGGCCAGAAAGCCGATCATCAGCCGCCGGCCGTTCATGCCCGGGCGGCGCCCGCCGCAAGGACCGGCGTCACGCCGCCGTCTCCGCCGTCGCCGCCAGCCAGGCGTCGGCGCAGGCCTTGGCCAGCGCACGGACCCGGCCGATGTAGGCCTGCCGCTCGGTCACCGAGATCACCCCGCGCGCGTCGAGCAGATTGAAGATATGGCTCGCCCGGATGCACTGCTCGTAGGCCGGCAGCGCCATGACGATGCGCCGCCCGCTGCGCGGGTCGATCTCGGGCGCGGCCAGGATGCGAGCGCACTCGGCCTCGGCGTCCTCGAAGTGCCGCAGGAGGACCCCCGTGTCGGCCACGTCGAAGTTCCAGCGCGAATGCTGCCGCTCGGCCAGCCGGAAGACGTCGCCGTAATCGAGCGGGATCGGCGCGTCGGGATCGTTGAACGGCATGTCCATCACATGGTCGACCCCGAGCACGTACATCGCCAGCCTCTCCAGCCCGTAGGTCAGTTCGCCCGAGACCGGCCGGCAGTCGTGGCCGCCGACTTGCTGGAAATACGTGAACTGGCTGACCTCCATGCCGTCGCACCACACCTCCCAGCCGAGACCCCAGGCGCCGAGCGTCGGGCTCTCCCAATCGTCCTCGACGAAGCGGATGTCGTGCAGGTCCATGTCGACGCCGATGGCGGCGAGCGAGCCGAGGTAGAGCGCCTGAAGGTCGGGCGGCGACGGTTTGATGATGACCTGGAACTGGTAGTAGTGCTGGAGCCGGTTGGGGTTCTCGCCGTAGCGCCCGTCGGTCGGACGGCGCGACGGCTGCACGTAGGCCGCGGCCCAGGGGGCGGGCCCGAGCGCCCGCAGCGTCGTCGCCGGATGGAACGTGCCCGCGCCGACCTCCATGTCGTAGGGCTGCAGGATCGCGCAGCCCTTCGCCGCCCAGTAGGTCTGCAGGCGCAGGATGATCTCCTGGAAACTGCGGGGGATGTCGGTCATGGGAGCGCTCGCGAGGCCGGTTTCGCGGCCGTCCTAGCGCAGCGACCGCCCGGCGGCAACGGCGCCTACCCGCGCCAGAAGGCCGCCGTGAAGATCACGAAGACGGTCAGCAGCTCGAGCCGGCCGACGATCATGAGCCCGCTCATCACCCAGAGCGCGGAGTCGGGCAGGGCCGCGTAGTTTCCCGCAGGACCGATGAGCGGGCCGAGCCCGGGCCCCACGTTCGACAGCGTCGCCGCGGCGCCCGTGATCGCCGTGACCGGATCGAGACCGATGGCCGCGAGCGCCACGGCGCCAATGCCGAGCGTGAGGAAGAAGCACATCATCAGCGCCATGACCGAGTTGATGACGTCAGGACCCACGCGGCGCCCCTGGTAGCGGAGAACCCGGACCTGGTGGGGCCGCCTGAGGCTCATGATCTCGGCGGCGGTGACGGTTGCGAGGATCTGATAGCGGAAGACCTTTGGCCCGCCCGCGGTCGATCCCGAACATCCCCCGATCATCATCGCGCAGAAGACGATCACCGCCGCCAGACCACCCCACTGTCCGTAGTCGGCGGTGGCGAAGCCGGTCGTGGAGATCACCGAGGCGAGACTAAACGCCACCTCGCGCAGCATCGGCTCGCCGAACGTCTGACCGTCCTGAAGTCGCGCAAGGACAAGTGCGGCGCAGAGCCCCAGATAGATCAAGGCGAAGGTTCGGATCTGGGTGTCCCGAAAAAACGGCGCCGCATCGCCGGCGAGGAACTGCACGTACCGCACGAACGACAGCGACGAGAGGAGCATGAACAGCGTGGCGACATATTGCGCCGATATCGAGAAGCCGCTGAAGGATGCATCATAGTTGGCCATGCCGCCGGTGGCGATGGTGCTCATCGCGTGTCCCCACGCATCGAAAGGCGACATTCCGGACCAGTCGTAGGCGAGGGCGCAGACAACTGTCAGGCCGACATAGACGTTGCCGAACGACTGAGCCAGATCACGCGCGCGCGGCATGATCTTGTCGATCGTGTTGAAGTCTCCCATCCGGAGGATCTGCATCCCGCCGATGCGCAGGACCGGCAGCAGGATCATCGCCAGAAGCACAACGCCAAGACCACCGATCCACTGCAGGATCAGACGCCATAGCAGAAGGCCCCGCGGCGCCTCGTCGAGCCCGACTATCACGGTCGCGCCGGTGGTCGTCATCGCCGAAACCGTCTCGAAGAACGCCCGCGCAAACGACAGGTGCGGCGCGCCAAGCATGAGCGGCAAAGCGGCGAACGCGGAGAAGGCGATCCAGCAGAGGGTGGTGAGGATGAATCCCTGCTGCTTGCTGAGGCCTCTTTGCCTGGCGCTGCCGCTGGCGGTGGCGATCGCGGCGCCGGCGACGATCGTCACGACAGCAGCCTCGCCGAACGCGCTAGCGTTGGGATCACGATCCAGGAGATCGACGAGCAGCGGCAGGAGCATCGCCCCACCAAGCAGCGCCAGAAGCCAGCCAACGATCACGCAGACGGGACGCAGATCGATCACTTCCAGCGAACCCCTCTCCGGGCGTGTCAGGCGGCGGCAGTTCCGGTCGGCCGACGGTCTCAGCCTCTCCAGAACGCGGCGGTGAAGAGCACGAAGACCGACATCACCTCGAGCCGACCGATCAACATAGCGCAGGCCAGCACCCACTTCGCGGCATCGGAGAGCCCTGCGAAGTTACCCGCCGGCCCGATCTCGGGGCCGAGGCCGGGGCCGATGTTGGCCATCGCCGTGGCCGCCCCCGAGATGGCCGTGATCGGCTCAAGCCCGAGCAGGACGAGGATCACGGCCACGATGGCCATTGTTAGGAAGAAGAACATGAAGAAGGCCATCACCGAGTTCAGCACCGACTGCGACACGGGTCTCTTGTTGTAGCGCGGCACCAGCACCCGGTTGGGACTGTGAAGGCGCATCACTTCGGCCGACATCGCGGAGACGAGGAGCTGATATCGGAACACCTTGACCGAGCACGCCGTGGATCCCGAGCAGCCGCCGATCAGGCCGATCACGAAGAACATCGTCATCGCCAGTGGGCCCCAAGCGTCATAGTCGGCGCTCGCGTAGCCGGTTCCCGTCGAGATCGAGACCACGTTGAAGAGCACCTCGCGGAACGACTGCTCGAAACCCGTCTCCGCGCGCGCGGCGAGCCAGACCGAAAGCACGGTCACAAAGACCGCTATGATCAGCAGGAAGTCCCTTATCTGGCTGTCCTGGAGAAGCGGACGGGCGGATCCGGAGGCGAGCTGTATGAAGCGCACGAAGGGCAGCGCGGCGAGGATCATGAAGAGCACCGCGACATAGTGGGCGCCCGCGCCGTAGGCTCCGAACGACATGTCGCTGTTGGCCATTCCGCCCGTCGAGATGGTGGTCATGCTGTGCACGAACGCATCGAACCCCGCCATGCCGGTCCAGAGATAGGCCATGAAACAAAGAAAGGTCAGGGTCAGATAGATCGAGGTGAGCGACAGCGCGATCTCCTTGGCGCGCGGGAGCACCTTGCCGAGGGTGTCGAAGGCCTCGGAGCGGAAGAGCTGCATCCCGCCCACATTGAGCGCCGGCAGAAACACCATCGCCACCACCACGATGCCGAGGCCGCCAAACCATTGCAGCATCCCGCGCCAGAGCAACGTTCCCGCGGGGAGGTCCTGGAGGCCGACGAAGACGGTGGAGCCGGTCGTGGTCAGGCCCGACATCGCCTCGAAGAACGCATCGGTGAAGGAGGCGTGCGGCGCGCCGAACCAGAACGGCAGCGCCGCGAAGAAGGGAAACACGATCCAGACGCTGGTGGCCAGCATGAAGCTCTGCTGGACGTTCATCACGCCGCGCTGCCGGCTTTCGCAAGAAAAGACGAGAACGGCTCCCGCGACGATGGTCAGTATCGCCGTGCTGGCGAATTCGTCTCCGTTTCCGCTCTGGGAGAGCAGGTCGGCGAGCATTGGCGCGAACATCGACGCTCCCAGCGCCGCGATCAGCCACCCAACGACGTAGCCTACGGGCCTGAAGTCGATCATCGTGGGGGCGATCGTTCGCGCAGCCCCTGCGTACTGTCAAGGACGCCGATGGCCGCGCGCCGAAACGTGGACTGCGGCGTCAGCCGACGTGATAGAGCGTGTCGAAGAGCCGTGGATCGAAGGTGTTCTGCCGGAAGGTCTCGCCAACGGTCAGGATCGACACCGCATCATGCGAGTGAAGGCTCTCTTGATGGCTGGCGACCACGCGAAAGTCGCCGACCCGGGCGTCGCTCTCGAGGCTCTGACAGAGGAGGCGCACGGCGTCCTCCACGAAGATCGGGTTGGACCCGTTGAGTTCCGCGAAGGCCTGCTCGTCCTCGCGCTTGACCATGACCTGCGTCTCGGTCGGGATCGCCTGATTGCACAGATCGACGACGTCCTCGAACCACAGCGTCTCGTCGCCGACCAGCTCCACCGAAACCCGCGCGACGGATCGCTGCGAATGCGGCGTGGCCATCTGGTTGCGCGTGCGCCGGGCGTGCTCGGCGAGCTCGGTTGAACAAGGGCAGGTCGAGGAATACACGTAGTCGATATGCAGGATGCGCTGCGTCCGCTCGGAACTCTTCAGCATCTCAAGCGCGACGTGATAGTATTGATAGCCCTCGAGGCCGCTGCGAAGCGATTTTTTCAGCATGGGATAGCTCAGCCGCATCTGGATGCGGGCGTCGAAGCTCTCCAGATCGCCGAGATAGGATTCCAGCACCGCGTCGATCACCTCGAAGGAGAACGACTTTTCGGCGTGCTTGTAGAAGGACCGCATGATGCGGCTCATGTTTATGCCCTTCTTGTTCGCCTCCAGCGACACCGAACCCGTGACGGACGTCTCGAGTTGGACCTCGCCGCCAGCGCGGGTCCGGAACCGGATGGGCAGCCGGAAATTGGATATTCCGACGTGCTGGATCTCGTGCTTGGCGCCCTTGATGAGACTGTCGGGGCCATTTTGAAGGTCGGGAAGCGTCCCGAGATAGGCCGCGTCTGGTCGAAATCCTTCGGGGTAGTTGCGGCTGAAATGGGGATAGGACGATGGCGCGGATCCGGCGAGCAATCTAGAAACAGCCGCCCCGTCGCCCTCCTGGTTGCCGTTTCCGGCCCAGCGGAGAAGGGTGCGCGCCGCAGACTCGGCTTCGGCTAAAGTCGGCCGGGCCTGCTCAAGCTTCGACCCGACCCGCGAGACCCTAGGTGTGTGCATGTTCATGTCTTCGCCTTCCGCAACTTTGTCTGTCCAAACCGATCAGTCTACCTTGGTCCCGACGGCCTCTCGCAGTTAGGCCCGTTCGACTATGCTTCAAGGATGGAGCATAATCAACCAATAGGCGAAAAGCGAATCAAAAGTAATCGCCTTAATGGAATCTTGGTGAATCGCTAGACTTGCGCGTACGCCAATGCGTGTCCGATATCGTCTATGAGATCCTGCGGGTCTTCCAGCCCTACCGAGAGCCGAACCAGCCCGTCGCCGATGCCCAGAGCCGCACGCTGCTCGGCGCCGAGACGCTGGTGTGTGGTGGTTGCGGGATGCGTCACGAGGCTCTTGGCGTCGCCGAGATTGTTCGAGATCAGGATCAGATCGAGCCCGTTCAGAAATCGGAACGCGGCCGCCTTCCCGCCGCGAAGGTCAAGCGAGAGCACGGTGCCGCCGGTCTCCATCTGCCGGCCAACCAGCGCGTGCTGGGGATGTTCGGGCAAGCCCGGATAAATCACCCGGGCGACCGCGGGATGCGACCGGAGCGCCTCCGCAATCGCCTGCGCGCTCGCAGCCTGGGCCCTGCAGCGCAGGTCGAGCGTCTCCATCCCCTTTAGCAGCACCCAGGCGTTGAACGGGCTCAGCGCGCCGCCCGTATGCTTGAGGAACGGCTCGAGCCTGCCGCGGATGAAGTCTCGGGTTCCCAGAACGACCCCGCCAAGGCAGCGTCCCTGCCCGTCGATATGCTTCGTGGCCGAGTAGATCACTACGTCAGCCCCGAGCGAGAGGCTGCGCTGGAAGATCGGGGTTGCGAAGACGTTGTCGGCGATGACCTGCGCCCCGACCCGATGAGCGATCGCGGCGACGCCAGCAATATCGACCACCTCAAGGGTCGGATTGGACAGGGATTCAAGAAAGACCAATTTCGTTTCGGGACGAACGGCCACGCTCCAGGCTTCGAGGTCGCGACCATCGACGAAGTCCACTTCGACACCAAAGCGCGGCAACAGTGTCTCCACGATATAGAGACAACTTCCAAAGAGCGCCCGCGCCGAGACGACGTGGTCGCCGGCCTTGAGCTGGCAGAGAAGAGCGCCGCTCACCGCCGCCATGCCCGAGGCGGTCGCGAAAGCGTCCTCCGCCCCTTCGAGAGAGGCGATGCGATCCTCGAACATGCGCACCGTGGGATTGCCATAGCGGGCGTAGATGAACTCGTCTTCCCCGGCGGAAATGAACCGCTCTTCGGCCGCCTCGGCGCTGGAGTAGACGAAGCCCTGGGTGAGGAAGATCGCCTCGGAGGTCTCGGCGAACTGGCTCCGGCGTGTGCCCGCGTGAACAAGCCGCGTCCTGGTCCTCCGCCCCAGTTTCGCCTCGTCGCGTGGTTCGGGGCGGCCTTCGATCCTGTTCATGGGACCCTTCCTCGGGCGCGTAGCAACGACGCCATCTGGCAAGCGCCTAGCGAAGGGGGCCGCTTGGGTCAATGCCACGGCGCTCCGGTTTGCGGGCCGAGAGTCGCACCAAAATCATCGAAGTGCCAAGCTGCGTTAGCGGGATCCGCCTATTTCGCCAGCAAATTGAGGCGGCTGCGATGCGAAGATGCCTTTTCTCGGTGCGACAACGACCAAAACCGGACTGCGTCCGAACGACCGGCCGGCCGGGCTCGCGGGAGCGCTGGGGGCCGATCTGCCGTCGATTGCGCCGGGCGCGCCGGTGACGATCCTGATCCACGGATACCGCTTCGACCCGGGCCATCCCGACTTCGATCCGCACCGACTGCTCTTTGCGCCGGAGCCAACGCGAACCTGCGCTCGGATCCAGAGTTGGACGCGAGGGCTGGGTGTCAACTCTGACCCGGCCACGGGCCAGAGCGTCGGCCTCGGCTTGCGCGCGGGAGGCGCACGCCGCGAGCCCTGTCGCCATTGGACGCACCGGGTTCGCGCGGGTCCATGACCGCGCCGGCGACGTCGGCGCGCGCCTGGCGGACCTCGTGAACGAGATCGGGGCGATTGCGCCGGAGCGTCCGGTGGATGTGCTCGCCCTTTCCCTCGGGCCCTTGCAGGGGTCCTCAGGAGCCTAGATGGAGCAGGCTGGTCCCGACGGCGCTGCGGCGTTCGCGCGCGAACGAAGGGGCCGAGCCCGGGACGACGGAGGCGTTGCCGGCTTGAACGCGCCTCCCGCGGACCCAAATGGGGCATTAAGGGGGAGGGCAGGAATGCAGCAACCAATAGCGCTCTACTACTGGCCGACGCCGAACGGGCGGAAGATTTCCATCGCGCTTCACGAGATGGATCTACCCTACGAGATGAAGGCCGTGAACATCAATCGCGGCGACCAGTTCGATCCCGATTTCCTGGCGATATCGCCAAACAACCGAATGCCCGCCATAGTCGATCCCGAGGGTCCCGACGGAGCGCCGATCTCGGTCTTCGAGTCCGGCGCCATCCTGCTTTATCTCTCGCGCAAGACCGGGCGCTTCGGCGGCGGGACCGAGAGGGACCGCGTCGAGGTCGAGCAATGGCTGATGTGGCAGATGGGCGGGGTCGGGCCGATGGCCGGACAGGCGCACCACTTCCTCAAGTATGCGCCGTCCCTGTCCCCGCCCCAGACTCTGCCCTATGCGCAGCGACGATATCGCAACGAGGTAGCGCGTCTCTACGGCGTGCTCGACCGGAGGCTCGCCGATCGCGCGTACGTGGCCGGCGATTATTCGATCGCCGACATGGCGATCTACCCCTGGGCGCGCGGCTGGGAGGGTCAGCAGCAAGACATAGGCCGGTTCCCGAATCTCGCGTACTGGTTGGATCGCGTGTCCGAGCGGCCCGCGGTTCAGGTGGGATGGTCGCTGGGGGAGGATCTGCGGACGAGCATCGAGACCGATCGACAGGCGCAGCAGATCCTCTTCGGGACGTAGGTCGCCTGATCGGTCCGGATCAGGCGTTGCCGATCAGGATGCCCGCCGCAAGCACCAGCGAGCCCCCAAGAAGAACCTGGAGCATCGCGCGCATCCACGGCGTTTCCATGTAGCGGTGCTGGATCCAGGTGATTGCCCAGAGCTCCACGAATACGACCGCGATCGCGATAGTGGTCGCGATCCAGAATTCCGGGATGAGGTAAGGCAGCGCATGGCCAAGGCCGCCGATGGTGGTCATTATTCCCGAGGCGAGGCCGCGTTTGAGCGGCGACCCGCGCCCCGATAGCTTGCCGTCGTCGTGGGCGGCCTCGGTGAAGCCCATCGAGATGCCGGCGCCAACGGAAGCTGAAAGGCCCACGAGGAACGTCGTCCATGTATCCTGGGTGGCGAAGGCGACCGCAAAGATCGGCGCGAGCGTCGAGACCGAGCCGTCCATCAGGCCGGCGAGACCGGGCTGGACGTAGGTCAGGATGAACTGCTTGCGCTCGGCGAACTGCTCCTCGTCGCGGACCTCGTCGGGGGTGTGCGCGAGGCCGAGTTGGCGCGCGAGGCTGACGTGGCTCTTTTCCGCCGCCGCAAGGTCTCCAAGGAGCTTCCGGGTCCCCGCGTCGGTGGCCTTCTGCGCCGCCGCGAGGTAGAAGCTCGCTGCCTGTTGCTCCATGCGCTCGGCCATGACGCGGGTCTTCTCAATGCCGAGCGGCCGGACCAGCCAGTCTGGCGTGCGTTCATAGTAGCCGCGCACGTGTTCCCGGCGGATCAGCGGGATGGTGTCCCCGAACCGACGTGTGTGCGCGTCGATCAGCCTGCGCCGATGCTCGTCCTCCTCGAGCGCCATCTCCTCGAAGACCTTCGCCGACTGCGGGAAGCTTTCGGACAGACCCTCGGCGTAGGCGCGATAAATCCGCGCGTCCTCCTCCTCGGAGGAAATCGCCAGCGCCAGGATCTCCCGTTCGCTGAGCGTCTCGAAGCTGCGCTTGCCCGCGCCAAAGAAACGTCGAAGCATCGTTGCCCTCCTACAGCCGCTCCTTCTAGGTTGTCCGGAGCGAATGACAAGCGGCTCGCGGCCGGGCGCCCGGCGTCAGCATGGCCGCAGGGTTGCGCGGCCGCCGTGGCGCATTGCTTGCGCTGACCCGAGACGGCGACTAATCGGAGCAAGGAACAGGAGTGTCGATGCGGCGGAGCTTGGAGATCACGACACCGGACGACTGGCACCTGCATCTTCGCGACGGCGCGATGATGGAGGCGGTGCTCCGGCAGTCGCGGGATTTCGCCCGAGCGATCGTGATGCCGAACCTTGTTCCTCCGGTGGTGACGGCGGAGGACGCCCGGGCCTATCGCGCGCGCATCTTGGCGGCGCTCCCCGCCGATCAGCGGTTCACGCCGCTCATGACGCTCTACCTCACCGAGGAGACGGATCCTGAAGACGTCGCGCTTGCGCACTCAGAGGGGCTCGTGGCCGCGGTCAAGCTCTATCCCGCGGGGGCGACGACGAATTCCGAGAGCGGCGTGCGCAATCTGGATGCGGCGACGCCGGTCCTAGAACGGATGGCCGAGATCGGACTGCCCCTGTGCGTGCACGGTGAGGTCACCGATCCGGACGTGGACATCTTCGACCGCGAAGCGGCGTTCATCGAACGGGTTCTCGATCCCATGCGGCGCAGGGTTCCCGGACTTCGGGTCGTTCTCGAGCACGTCACCACCCGGGAAGGCGTCGAGTATGTCCGCGGCGGCGGCGATGACATCGCCGCCACGATCACGGCGCATCACCTCATTCTGGAGCGCAACGCGCTGCTGGCCGGTGGAATACGTCCACATTTCTACTGCCTTCCCGTGCTAAAGCGCGCCACCCATCGCACGGCGCTTCGCGCAGCGGCGATCTCGGGCGACCCGCGCTTCTTTCTGGGAACCGACAGCGCCCCGCACCCCGTCGGGGCCAAGGAGAGCGCCTGCGGCTGCGCCGGGGTCTTCACGGCGCCGGTGGCGCTTGGCTGGCTGGCGCAGGTCTTCGAGGAAGAGGACGCGCTCGAACGGCTGGAGGGCTTCGTTTCGCTCAATGGCGCCGCGTTCTATGGTCTTCGGAAGAATCCGGGCCGCATCACCCTCGTTCGCGACGAGGCCCCTGCGCACGTGCCGGCAGAGATCCAGACCGGGGTCGGTCCGGTTAGGGTCTTCGATCCAGGGCGGCCGCTGCTCTGGCGAGTGTCGGTATGATCGCGAAGTCCGCGCCTTGCGCGGCTTGCCACCAGCCAAGGTCGCGCGGAGCGCGCGGCATCGGCCCTAGCGGGGGACGCCAATGATCTCCTTCACCTTTCCTTCCGACGCCGAAATGGCGCGGCTATCGGCCCGGATGCTGCTGGAGATAGAAGCGGTCCACTTCCGGGACGAAGTGCCCTACAAGCTGACCTCGGGTCTCGCGTCGCCGGTCTACATCGATTGCCGCAAGCTGATTTCGTACCCGAGGATCCGCTCGACCCTGATGGACTTTGCCTGCGCGCGGCTTCTGCGCGACGCCGGCTTCGAGAGCTTCGACGCGGTGGCGGGCGGCGAGACGGCCGGGATTCCATTCGCCGCGTGGATTTCCGAGCGCCTGTCGTTGCCAATGCTGTACGTGCGTAAGAAGCCCAAGGGATTCGGTCGGAACGCGCGAATCGAGGGCGCGCTCGCGGACGGCCAGCGCGTGCTCCTCGTCGAGGATCTCACGACCGATGGCGGCTCGAAGATCGGGTTTGCCAACGCCCTTCGCGACGCCGGGGCCGTGGTCGATCACACACTGGTCGTGTTCTTCTACAGCGTATTTCCGCGCACCGAGGCAGTGCTCGCAGAACACGGCCTCAAGCTGCACTATCTAGCAACTTGGCGCGATGTACTCGACGAGGCCCGCGCTGGTGGCCATTTCAACCCGACGACCCTTGAAGCCGTCGAAGCCTTTCTCGAGGCGCCGCTCCAGTGGTCGGCGGCGCACGGCGGCATCGACCGGGTCGCGGACTGACATCGAACGGAAAGACGCCCATGAACGAACCCATGCGCCATTTGCCCCTGCCCGGTCCGAGATCGAGCGACCCGGACGTGCTCGCCCGCGAGGTCGTCGAGCGCCTGATCTACCGGGTGGGCAAGGACCCGAAGGTCGCCAGCCAGAACGACTGGCTTGTCGCCGTCTCGCTGGTGACCCGCGATCGCGCGATTGACCGGTGGATGACGACGACGCGCGAGACCTACGACTCTGGGGCCAAGCGAGTTCTACTATCTCAGTCTCGAGTTCCTGATCGGCCGGCTACTTCGGGACGCGGTCTCAAATCTCGGGCTGGTTGACCCATTGCGCGAGGCGCTGTCCTCGCTCGGCGTTGATTTCGACGTGATAGCAAAACTCGAACCCGACGCGGCGCTCGGCAATGGCGGCCTCGGTCGGCTTGCGGCCTGTTTCATGGAGAGCATGGCGACGGTCGGCGTGCCCGCGTTCGGCTACGGCATCCGCTACAGGCACGGGCTCTTCCGGCAGGAGATCGTTCAGGGGGACCAGATCGAACTGCCCGAGACCTGGCTCGAACACGGCAACCCCTGGGAGTTCGACCGTCGCGAGGCCGCCTACGAGATCGGCTTCGGCGGGTTCGTGGACTATCACGAGGCCAACGGGGAGGACGAGCGCTTCATCTGGCGTCCATCCGAACGTGTGATCGCCAGCGCCTATGACACACCCATCGTCGGTTGGCGCGCCGCGCAGGTCAACACTCTCAGGCTCTGGGACGCCGAGCCGGTCGATCCGATCCAACTCGCCGCCTTCAACGCGGGCGACCACATCGGCTCCTTGCGGGAAAGCAACCGCGCCGACGCCCTGACGAGGGTTCTCTACCCAGCAGACGCCTCGCCGTCGGGGCAGGAACTGCGTCTTCGTCAGGAGTACTTCTTCTCGTCCGCTTCCATTCAGGACATCCTGCGCCGCCATCTGCAGCAGTACAAGACCCTCGATACTCTGCCCGACGAGGTCTCGATCCAGCTCAATGACACGCACCCCGCAGTCGCCGTCGCGGAACTCATGCGCCTGATGATGGACATGCACGAGTACGATTTCGACACGGCGCTGGACCTGACGCGGAGGACGATCAGCTACACCAATCACACGCTGCTTCCAGAGGCGCTGGAGAGCTGGTCGGTGCCGCTATTCGAACGACTTCTGCCGCGGCACATGCAGATCATCTATGAGATCAACGCCAAACTACTCAGGCTCGCCCGGGTGGAGTCGGAGATGGACGAGACCGCTATCCGCAACATCAGCCTCATCGATGAGAACGGCGAACGACGCGTGCGGATGGGCAACCTGGCATTCGTCGGCGCGCATTCGATCAACGGCGTGTCCGAACTGCATACCGAGCTCATGAAGAAGACGGTGTTCTCCGATCTCCACAAGCTGTTTCCAGACCGTATCAACGGCAAGACCAATGGGATCACGCCGCGCCGCTGGCTCATGCAGTGCAACCCGGGCTTGACTGGACTCATCCGCGAGACCATCGGCGACCGGTTTCTCGATGACATCGATGCGCTGCGCGATCTCGAGGCCTTCGCCGACAACGACGTCTTCCAGCAGGCCTTCGCCGCAGTCAAGCGCGAGAACAAGTTGCGCCTCGCCGCGCTGGTGCGCGAGCGGATGGGTGTACGAGTGTCTCCGGATGCGATGTTCGACGTACAGATCAAGCGCATCCACGAATACAAGCGCCAGCTTCTCAACATCATCGAGGCCGTGGCGCTCTATGATCAGATCTGTTCGCATCCCGAGAAGAGCTGGACGCCGCGCGTCAAGTTCTTCGCCGGCAAGGCGGCACCCACATATCACAACGCCAAGCTGATCATAAAGCTCGCCAACGATGTGGCCCGGGTCATAAATTCGAACCCGACCGTGCGCGACGTGCTCAGGGTTGTGTTCATTCCCAACTACAACGTTTCACTCGCCGAGGTGCTCGTGCCCGCGGCCGATCTCTCGGAACAGATCTCGACCGCTGGCATGGAGGCTTCGGGGACCGGAAACATGAAGCTCGCGCTGAACGGAGCGATTACGATCGGCACGCTCGATGGCGCGAACGTCGAGATGCGCGAGCATGTCGGGGCGGAAAACATGGTGATCTTCGGGCTCACTGCCGACGAGGTCGCCGCGCGCCGGTCCGAGGGCGCGGACCCGCGCGAGACCATCGCGCAATCGCCGGAACTCGCTCAGGCGCTTTCAGCAATCTCGTCGGGAGTGTTCTCGCACGACGATCCAGGGCGCTACCGAGACCTCATCGGGGGCCTCTACGAACACGACTGGTTTATGGTTGCGGCGGACTTCGATGAATATGCCGCCGCCCAGAGGCGCATCGACGCGCTTTGGGCCGACCCCGCAGATTGGCGGCGCAAGGCGATCCTGAACACGGCGCGAATGGGCTGGTTCTCGTCAGACCGCACCATTCGGGAATACGCTAGAGACATCTGGAACGTGCCGCTGTAGCCTTCGAGCCGTTCAAGGGCGAAGGGGGCGCGACTTGGCGAAAGTCGACGGGGTCAATCGGCTCGGAGACGCGGACATCGCGGCGATCGTTCGCGGGCTTCATCCCGATCCATTCTCGGTGCTCGGCGTCCACGCCGTGTCGGACGGCTTCGTCGCGCGGGCGTTCGTGGATGGGGCCGACGCAGTGGAGGCGTTCAGCGCTGCTGGCGACCGGCTCGGCGCGCTCGAGCCGCGTGGCGCTGACGGCGTGTTCGAGGGACCGCTCAATATCGAGGGCCCGCAGCCGCTGCGGTATCGTGCGCAAAATTCCGGCGGCGCCTGGTGGGTCTGGGATCCCTACTCCTTCGGGCCGGTGCTCGGCCCGATGGACGACTACTACATCGCAGAAGGAACGCACCTTCGGCTTTTCGACAAGCTCGGCGCGCATCCGATGGAGCATCAAGGCGTCGATGGCGTCCATTTCTCGGTCTGGGCGCCCAACGCGCGGCGGGTCAGCGTCGTCGGCGACTTCAACAGCTGGGACGGGCGACGCTGCGCAATGCGCCTGCGCGCCGACGTCGGCATCTGGGAGATCTTCGTGCCGGAGGTCGGTGTCGGGGCCGCCTACAAGTTCGAGATCATCGGCCCCGATGGCGTGCGGCTTCCGCTCAAGGCCGATCCCTTCGCTCGCGCGGCCGAGTTGCGGCCTGCGACGGCGTCGCTGGTCGCGCCGCGGCTCAATCACGACTGGGGCGACGCCGATCACCGCGCCTTCTGGTCGAGCGTGGACGCCCGCCGACAGCCGGTCTCGATCTACGAAGTCCACGCAGGCTCATGGCGGAAGCCCGATGGCCGCGACTTCCACTCCTGGGATGAACTCGCCGACCTCCTGATCCCCTACGTCGTCGACATGGGCTTCACCCACATCGAGTTCATGCCGATCAGCGAGTTTCCCTACGATCCGTCCTGGGGCTACCAGACGACCGGTCTCTACGCGCCCACGGCGCGTTTCGGCCCGCCGGAGGGTTTCGCGCGCTTCGTGGACGGTGCCCACAGGGCCGGGGTCGGAGTCATCCTCGACTGGGTGCCCGCGCACTTTCCCACTGACGCCCATGGGCTTGCGCGCTTTGACGGGACCGCGCTTTACGAGCACGCCGACCCGCGTCAGGGGTTTCACCCCGACTGGAACACGGCGATCTACAATTTCGGACGCCAGGAGGTTTCGAGCTATCTTGTAAACAACGCGCTCTTCTGGCTCGAGAAGTTCCATGTCGACGGGCTGCGCGTCGATGCGGTGGCGTCCATGCTCTACCTCGACTATTCGCGCAAGTCCGGGGAATGGGTGCCCAACCGCTTTGGCGGGCGCGAGAACATCGACGCGGTGGAGTTCCTGCAGCGGACCAACCGCGCCACGTACGGAAGCCATCCCGGCGCCATTACGATAGCAGAGGAAAGCACGGCCTGGCCGAAGGTCAGCGCACCGGCGCACGAGGGCGGTCTCGGCTTCGGCTTTAAGTGGAACATGGGCTTCATGCACGATACGCTGCGTTTCATGGCGCTCGATCCCGTGCACCGCAAGCACCACCACAAGGATCTGACTTTCGGGCTGCTCTACGCCTTCACGGAGAACTTCGTGCTTCCGCTCAGCCACGACGAAGTGGTGCACGGCAAGGGCAGCCTCTTGATGAAGATGGCCGGCGACGAATGGCGGAAATTCGCCACCCTTAGGGCCTACTACGCCTTCATGTGGGGTTATCCCGGCAAGAAGCTTCTTTTCATGGGACAGGAATTCGCCCAGGTGCGCGAATGGTCGGAGGCGCGTTCGCTGGACTGGGGTCTCGTCGAACATCCCAGGCACAACGGTGTCCAAGCCCTGGTGCGGCGACTGAACCAGTTCTATCGCGAGTGCCCCGGCCTGCATGCGCGCGACTGCGAGCCGGACGGTTTCGAGTGGCTGATAGTCGACGACGCCGCGAATTCCGTGTTTGCTTGGACGCGAAGGGCTCCGGAGGCCGCGCCCGTCATGGTGATCGCAAACCTGACGCCGATCCCGCGTGAGAACTACCGCGTTCCTGCGCCGAAGGGCGGGCGATGGCGGGTGCTGGTCAACACCGACGCGTCCGAGTTTGGCGGCAGCGGCGCTGGTCCCGAGGGCGAGCTGGACGCGCTCCATGAGGGCGACGCGCCGGGCCTGACGCTTTCGCTGCCGCCGCTCGCAACTCTTTGGCTAGAGAGCGTCGCGCGATAGCGGCGAAAAACGATTGTGGATCGGGGAGGCCAGATGCAGAAGACAGTTCAACCGCTCGCCCGCGACTCGATGGCGTATGTGCTCGCGGGCGGGCGCGGCAGTCGTCTGAAGGAACTGACCGACAGACGCGCGAAGCCGGCGGTCTATTTCGGCGGCAAGACCCGCATCATCGACTTCGCGCTGTCGAACGCGCTGAACTCCGGCGTGCGCCGCATGGCGGTCGCCACCCAGTACAAGGCCCACTCGCTGATCCGCCACCTGCAGCGCGGCTGGAACTTTCTGCGACCCGAGCGCAACGAGAGCTTCGACATCCTGCCCGCGTCCCAGCGCGTGTCCGAGACGCAATGGTACGAGGGCACCGCCGACGCGGTCTACCAGAACATCGACATCATCGAGAGCTACGGCCCGAAGTACATGATCATCCTGGCCGGCGATCACATCTACAAGATGGACTACGAGCTGATGCTCCGTCAGCACGTCGACAGCGGCGCCGACGTGACCGTCGGCTGCCTCGAGGTGGCGCGCATGGAGGCGACGGGCTTCGGGGTGATGCACGTCGACGTCAACGACCAGATCACCGCCTTCGTGGAGAAGCCCGCCGATCCGCCCGGCATTCCCGGCCAGCCGGAGATGGCGCTGGCGTCGATGGGCATCTACGTCTTCAACACCGGCTTCCTAATGGACGCGCTGCGTCGCGACGCCGACGACCCCAATTCCGGGCGGGACTTCGGCGGCGACATCATTCCGGCGATCGTCAAGGACGGAAAGGCGATGGCGCATCGCTTCAGCCGCTCATGCGTGCGCACCGGCGAGGAAACCGAGGCGTACTGGCGCGATGTCGGCACGATCGACGCCTACTGGGCGGCGAACCTGGATCTGACCGGCGTGACGCCGGATCTCGACCTTTACGAGACCGAATGGCCGATCTGGACCTACGCCGAGATCAAGCCGCCGGCGAAGTTCGTCCACGACGAAGAGAGCCGGCGCGGCGCGGCAGTCAGCTCGCTGATCGCCGGCGACTGCATCATCTCCGGCGCGAGCCTGCGGCGCACACTCCTGTTCACCGGCGTGCGGGTCCAGTCCTACTCGGCGCTCGAGGAGGCGGTGATCCTTCCCGACACCCGGATCGCGCGCAACGTGCGGCTCAGCAAGGTGGTGGTCGACCGCGGCGTGGTGATCCCCGAGGGTCTCGTGGTCGGCGAGGATCCCGTGATCGACGCCAAGCGGTTCCGCCGGACCGAGGGCGGCGTGGTGCTGATCACCCAGTCGATGATCGACGCGCTCGACCTGTAGTCCGATGAAGATCCTGTCTGTAGCTTCGGAGGTCTTTCCTCTGGTCAAGACGGGCGGACTGGCCGATGTCGTCGGCGCGCTGCCGCCGGCGCTTGCGCGCCATGGCGTTCAGACCCGCACTCTGGTGCCGGGCTATCCCGGCGTGATGCGCGCGCTGGGCAAGGCCCGAAAGCTCCATGTCTACAATGCGCTGCTCGGCGCGCCGGCGCGCCTGCTCGGGGCAAGCGCAATGGGCCTCGATCTCATCGTGCTGGACGCGCCGGAGCTCTTCGACCGACCGGGCGGCCCCTACACCGATGCGACCGGCAACGACCATCCGGACAACTGGCGCAGATTCGCCGCGCTTTCTTGGGCGGGCGCGGACATCGCCGCAGGAGTCGTTGCGAAGTTCGTCCCCGACGTGCTGCACGCCCATGACTGGCAGGCCGCTCTCGCTCCTGCCTATCTGCGGTTCCTCGGCATCGATCGCCCCTCCGTACTCACCATCCACAACCTGGCGTTCCAGGGGCATTTCCCGGCGGAGATCTTTCCCGCTCTCGAGTTGCCAGACGCCGCGTTCGCGCTGGACGGGGTCGAGTATTACGGCGGGGTCGGCTTCCTTAAGGCGGGTCTTCAGAACGCCTCCGCGATCACGACCGTCAGCCCGACCTACGCCGCCGAGATCCAGACCCCGGACCACGGAATGGGTCTCGATGGCTTAGTGTCGCTGAGATCGGGTGACCTGAGCGGCATTGTGAACGGAATCGACACCGAGGTCTGGAACCCAGAGACCGATGCTCATCTCGCCAGTACCTTCGGCGCGCGCACGCTGCGGCGCAGAAACGCCAACCGCCTGGCGCTGGAGAGCCGGTTCGGCCTCGACGTCGACGACGCGCCGCTCTTCGCGGTCATCAGCCGCCTGACCTGGCAGAAGGGCATGGACCTCTTGGCGGGATGCGCAGACGATCTGGCCGCGGCCGGAGCCAAGCTGGCCGTTCTCGGTTCGGGCGACGCTGCGCTGGAAGGCGCATTTCTCGGTCTTGCCGGTCGGCGCCAGGGTCGCATTGGCGTCATCGTCGGGTATGATGAGCCTCTCGCACATCTGGCTCAGGGCGGAGCCGACGCCGTGCTGGTGCCGTCCCGCTTCGAGCCCTGCGGTCTGACCCAGCTCTGCGCTTTGCGCTACGGCGCAATTCCGGTGGTCGCGCGCACCGGCGGGCTTGCGGACACCGTGATCGACGCCAATGCCGCCGCGTTGGCGGCCGGAGTGGCGACGGGTGTCCAGTTCCAGCCGGTCACGCTCGACGGCCTTCGACGCGCGCTTGCAGCTACTATCGCGTTGCACCGCGATCCGAAGGTCTGGACCGGGATGCAGCGCCGGGCGATGAAGGCGGATGTGTCGTGGGACCGCAGCGCCGCGCTTTACCGCGAGATCTATGCGCGACTCGCCCCGAATGCGGAATGAAGGACGCCATGATTGAGACCGTCGCCACAAAGCCCTTTGACGATCAGAAGCCGGGCACGTCCGGCCTGCGAAAGAAGGTGCCTCACTTTCAGCAACCGCATTACGTCGAGAACTTCGTACAGTCGGTCTTCGACTGTCTCGAGGGCTTCGAAGGCGCGACCCTCGTGGTGGGCGGCGACGGCCGCTACTTCAACCGAGAGGTGATCCAGATCGTGCTCAAGATGGCAGCCGCCAACGGCTTTGGCCGGGTGATCGTCGGGCGCGACGGCATGCTGTCGACCCCGGCCGCAAGCCACCTCATTCGCAAGAACGCGGCGTTCGGCGGACTCATCCTGTCAGCGAGCCACAACCCGGGCGGACCGAAGGAGGACTTCGGGATCAAGTACAACGCTGGAAACGGCGGACCGGCCCCCGAACGCCTGACCGACGCGATCTACGGGCGCAGCCGCGAGATCGACAGCTACAGGATCCTTGCGGGCGAGGACGTGGAGATCGGCGTGATCGGTCAACTGAGCCTTGGCGACATGGAGGTGGCGGTCGTCGACCCAGTTGCGGACTACGCCGCGCTCATGGAAACCCTGTTCGATTTCGACGCCATCCGCGGGCTGTTCTCGGGCGGCTTCCGCATGGCGTTCGACGCCATGCACGCCGTGACCGGCCCCTACGCCACCGAGATCCTCGAGCGCAGGCTTGGCGCACCGGCGGGCACGGTGCGAAACGGCGTTCCCCTGCCCGACTTCGGCGGCCATCATCCGGACCCGAACCTGGTGCATGCGCGCGAGCTCCACGAGACGATGTTCGCGCCCGACGCGCCGGACTTTGGCGCGGCCTCCGATGGCGACGGTGATCGCAACCTGATCATCGGTCGGGGCATCTTCATCGCCCCGTCGGATTCGCTGGCGATGCTCGCGGCGAACGCCCATCTCGCGCCCGGCTACGCCGATGGTCTGCGCGGGCTTGCGCGCTCGATGCCCACCAGCGCCGCGGTCGACCGCGTCGCGGCGGCGCTGGGCGTATCCGTGTTCGAGACACCGACCGGCTGGAAGTTCTTCGGCAACCTGCTCGACGCCGGCATGGCGACGATCTGCGGCGAGGAAAGCGCCGGCACCGGCTCGGACCACGTGCGCGAGAAGGACGGGCTCTGGGCCGTGTTGCTGTGGCTGAACATCCTCGCCGCGCGGAAGCAGAGCGTGGCGGAGATCGCCCGGGAACACTGGGGGACGTTCGGACGCAATTACTACGCGCGGCATGATTACGAAGGGATCGACATCGGGGTCGCCAACAACCTTATGACCGCGCTTCGTTCGCACCTGGCCCAACTCCCCGGCAGCGATGTCGAGGGACGCCGCGTCGAGACCGCGGACGATTTCGCTTACCTCGATCCTGTGGACAGCTCGCTCAGCGAACACCAGGGCGTGCGCATCCTCTTCGAGGGCGGGGACCGCGCGGTGTTCCGTCTCTCGGGAACCGGAACCAGCGGAGCGACGCTCAGGCTTTACCTGGAGCGCTACGCGCCGGGGCCTGATGGCCTGGACCTCGATCCATCGGAGGCGCTCGCAGGGCTGGCGGCGACAGCCGACGCCATCGCCGGCATCTCCAAGCGAACAGGGCGCTCTGCTCCGGACGTGGTCACCTGACGGTTCCGCTTTCGTCTACGGTCGAGTTTGGCGCGCGACCGACCGCTCGTGGCGCGCGCTTCACCGTATGGTCGGGCACCGCCACGCGAATATGGGCGTGCCTTTTCGACGCGAATGGCGATCGGGAAGTCGGCCGGGTCGAACTGGCGCAGCTCGGCGACGGTGTGTGGTCGGTCGAAACCAGCGAGGCCGCGACGGGGACGCGATACGGACTGCGCGCGGACGGTCCGTGGAATCCCGAAGGCGGCCTATTCTTTGATCCTGCGAAACTCCTCGTCGATCCCTACGCAACCGAGCTTGACCGACCGTTCCGTTGGGACCCAAGACTTTCGGCCGGACGCTCCGCTGCGGCGGACACCGCGCACCTGGTCCCCAAGGCGATCCTGCCTCAGAAGGCGGCCCGACCTGTCCCGACGGCTCCTCCGCGCTTCCGGCCCGGCGGGCTTATCTATGAGGTTGCCGTCAAGTCCTTCACGTATCTCCACCCGAAGGTTCCCGAGCGTCTGCGCGGAACTGTCGCGGCCTTGGCCGAACCGGCCGTCATCGCACATCTGGTGAAGCTGGGCGTCGACGCGGTCGAGTTGATGCCGATCACGGCTTGGATCGACGAGCGTCATCTGCAGCCGCTAGGCCTGAGCAACGCATGGGGTTACAATCCGGTCGCCATGATGGCGATCGAACCTCGGATCTGCCCCGGAGGAATTGACGAGTTGCGGGCCACGGTGGCGGCGCTTCACGATGCGGGCATCGGCGTCATCCTCGACCTCGTTCTGAACCACACCGGCGAAAGCGACGTCGGCGGACCAACGCTCTCGATGCGCGGGCTCGACAACCACGCCTACTATCGTCACGACGCCGCAGCCCGCCTCGTTAACGACACGGGCTGCGGCAACACGCTTGCGTGCGACCATCCGGCGACGCAGCGGCTGCTTGCAGACACCCTGCGACATTTCGTGACGCAGGCGGGAGTTCGACGGGTTCCGGTTCGATCTCGCCACCGTTCTGGGGCGCACGCCGGCTGGTTTCGACCCAGATGCGCCGCTCCTGCGCGACATGCGGCAGGACCCGGTTCTCGCCGACCGCCTCCTGATCGCAGAGCCGTGGGACGTGGGGCCGGGCGGCTATCGGCTCGGCGAGTTCGGCGCGCCGTTTCTGGAGTGGAATGACCGCTTCCGCGACAAGGTGCGTCAGTTCTGTCGCGGCGAGTCCGGCATGCTCGGAGAGGTCGCAACCGCGCTCGCCGGTTCGCAGGACGTCTTCAAGGGCCCGGTGACCCGGACGGTCAATTTCGTCGCCGCCCACGACGGCTTCACGCTCGCCGACATCACCGCCTACGAGACCAAGCGCAACGCCGCCAATGGCGAGGACAACCGCGACGGGCACGATGAAAACCATTCGTGGAACAACGGAGTTGAGGGACCGAGCGACGACGGGGCCATCGTCGCAGCGCGCCGCGCCGACGCGCTGGCGTTGCTCGGCGCGCTCTTTGCTTCGCGCGGCGCGATCATGCTGACCGCCGGGGACGAGTTCGGCCGAAGCCAGCAAGGCAACAACAACGCCTACGCCCAGGACAACGAGATAACCTGGCTCGATTGGCGCAACCGGGACACCGAACTCGAGGCGTACTGCGTCCGACTGTCTGCGCTGCGCCGCGCGCATCCAGAGATCTCGGATCCGACATTCCTTCTCGGGTCCGAGGCCGGCGCGGACGACGTGCGTTGGCTCAGGCCCGGCGGCGCGCAGATGACGCCTGATGACTGGGCACAGGCCGACGCTGTGGCGATGGCGCTCGCCGGCCCCGAAGGCTGGCGTTCCGTCGTGCTGATCAACCAGACGTCGCAACTGGTCGCGTTCGACCTCTCCTCGGTGGGCGGCGGGCGCGTTCTGGCCGGTCGCGGCGTGTTGATCCTCGCCATGAATTGACCTGCGTCCAGACCGTTCTCCGCTGTGGAACGATTGCAGCAAGGCGGGGTCGTGGACGGACACCATCGCTGGTTGGGTTTTCGCGCCCGTCGCGCGCAGCTTCAACACCGAAGCGGTCGTAGCGAGGTCTTGCTGCCGCGGATGAACTGAAGCCTCGGGCATTGACCATTCTGCGCAGCAAGTTGGGCTGATTCGACACTCATGCTCAGCTTTTTATTGTGCGCTTACCGAATTGTTATGCATTTGCAATAAATTGCCCAGTACGCCCAAGCCAGTCCAAAGACGGCTTTGCGCTTCATTGACCAAGAATTTTTTTAGGATGTTTGCTCCGGGAGGAGCGGTTCCGCGGGACGTCTTCCGTCCCGGGGGGGAAGGACCATGCGTGACTGTTCAGGATTTCGCGGAGCTCGGCCTCGCCGACCCGCTTGTAGGCGCGCTACGGCGCGCCGGTTTTCACACCCCAACGCCGATCCAGGCCAGGACCATCCCGCCGCAGCTTCAGGGGCGCGACGTCATCGGCCTTGCCCAGACCGGAGGCGGCAAGACCGCCGCCTTCGCGTTGCCAATCCTCCATCGCCTGCTTGTTCAGGGTGCGCCGCCAGTGCCGAAGGCATGTCATGCGCTGATCCTCGCGCCGACGCGAGAGCTGGCGCTTCAGACCGAGGCGAACCTGCGCCTGTTCGCTACCGGAACAGGGCTCTCTCTGCTCCCCATCGTTGGCGGAGTTTCGCGCAGGACCCAGATCGGACGCCTCGCGGCGGGCGCGCATGTCGCGGTCGCGACCCCCGGCCGACTCTTGGATCTCGTGCAATCGGGCGCATTGCGGCTTGAAGCCGCCCGAAATGTCGTCCTCGACGAGGCCGACCGGATGCTCGACGTGGGCTTCGCAGGGGCGGTTCGCCGGATCGTCTCTCTGCTGCATGCCGAGCGCCAGTCGGCGATGTTCACGGCCACGATGCCTCCCCAGGTCGAGCGACTGGCCCGGAGCTTACTGCTGCGCCCTGAGAGGATTTCCGTGCCCCCCCGCCTGCCGGCCTCCGGCGCATTCCAGCACTTCGCAGAACGCGCCGAGCCGGAGGAGAAGCGCGCCAAGCTGGCAGCCATTCTCCGCGATCCGGCCCTGAAGAAGGTGATCGTCTTCGCGCGCACCCGGCGCCGGGCCGACCAGATCGCCCACAACCTTGGGCAGGACGGGGTGCGGTCCGTCGCCATCCACGGCGAAAAGGGCCAGGCCGCACGGAAGCGCGCCCTCGACCTGTTTTCATCCGGTTCCGCGCGCGTGCTCGTCGCCACGGACATCGTCGCGCGCGGCATCGACGTGGCCGGCGTCACCCATGTCATCAACTTCGACCCTCCGGCCGACCCAGACGCCTACGTTCACCGCGCCGGACGGAGCGGCAGGAACGGCGAGACCGGCGAAGCGATCTCGCTCTGCTCGGCGGAGGACATGCGCCGCATGCGCGCGGTCGAGCGGCGGATCGGCATACGATTTATCGGACGCCGCTGATCGCGGGCTTTCGGAGGATAGACGTTACGCCTCAGAGGCTTCCCTGCGGGACTCGAGCTCAAGCCATTCCTCCTCCGCGGCCGCCAGCGTCGCCTGGCGCTCGGCCAGCGCGGTGGTGGCGGCATGAAACTTCGCGGGATCCCGAGCGAAAAGCTCGGGATCGGCGAGCAGCTCCTCGACCTGGGCGATTTCCGCCTCCAGCTTCGAGATCGCTTCGGGAAGCTCCTCCAGGCGACGCAATTGCTTGTATCCCAGCCTGGAGGACCGGCGCGGGTGCGGCGTGGCGGATGCGCTGGCCTTGGGTGCGCCGCCCGATACGGAGCGCGCCGGAACCGGCGCTGCTGTCGTCGTCGCGACATGCGCGCGCTGCGCGCGATAGTCGCTCCATCCGCCAGCGTAGACCACTGCCTGGCCATCGCCCTCCATCGCGACGGTCGTCGTGGCGACCCGGTCGACAAAATCGCGATCATGGCTGACCAGCAGCACGGTGCCGTCGTAGTCGTCGATCGCCTCCTGCAGCAGGTCCAGCGTTTCCACGTCAAGATCGTTTGTGGGCTCGTCGAGGATGAGAAGATTCGAGTCCCGCGCCATGAGTCGGGCAAGCAGAAGTCGCGCCTTCTCGCCCCCCGAGAGCGCCGACACCGGCCCGCGCGCCTGTCCCTCATGAAAGAGGAAGTCCTTGAGGTAGCCGATGACGTGGCGTGGCGCGCCACGCACCATCATCTGATCGTTGCGACCACTGGCGCCAAGCTCCGCGTCTCCGGTCAGCGTCTGCCAGAGCGTGAGGGTCGGATCCAGTTCCTCCCGGTTCTGGTCGAAATAGGCCACCGCGAGGTTTGCGCCGAGCCTCACGCTGCCGGCGTCTGGCTGGAGGCGACCGGTCAGGAGGCGCAGCAGCGTTGTCTTTCCGACGCCATTGGGCCCCACCAGCGCCACGCGCTCGCCCCGCTGGATCCGCAGAGAGAAATCCGAGATGACCGTTCGGCCCTCGAACGCCTTCGAGACATCCTTGGCGTCGATCACGACGCGGCCAGACCGGCGCTCCGCTTCGAACGTCATGCTGGCGGCGCCGGCGCGGCGGATTTGGGCCCGGCGTTCTTCGCGCAGTTCCGAGAGCCGCCGGACCCTGCCCTGGTTGCGCTTGCGTCGCGCCGAGATGCCCTCGACCGCCCAGCGCCCCTCTGACCGGATCAAACGGTCCAGCTTGTGGCGGGCCTGATCCTCTTCCTCGTAAGTCCTGTCCCGCCACTCCTCGAAGCCTGCGAACCCGCGGTCGGACTGCCGCAGGACGCCCCGGTCGAGCCAGAGGGTCCGATCGCTGACGGCGCGCAAGAACGCGCGGTCATGGCTGATCACGACGAACGCCGACCGGCTCTTGGCGAGCCAGTCCTCGAGCCAGCGTATTGTGGCGATGTCAAGATGGTTGGTCGGCTCGTCGAGCAACATCAGGTCCGCGGCTTCCGCGAGGATACGTCCGAGCGCAGCCCGCCGCCGCTCTCCGCCCGACGCCTGTTCCGGCGAGCGCGCGCCATCGATGTCAAGCCCCTCGAAGGCCATCTCCACCCGCCAGAAATCCTCCGGCCCCAGCGCCTGCCCCGCGTAGTCCCACAGGGTGGCGAAGCCTGCAAAGTCAGGTTCCTGCGGCATGACGCTGACGGTCTTGCCGGGCCTCAGGAAACGCTCGCCTACATCGGGCTCGACGCTGCCGGCGATGAGCCGCAACAGGGTCGATTTCCCCGACCCGTTGCGGCCGACCAGCGCCGCGCGCTCGCCAGGATGGATCGCGAGGGACGCGTCGACCAGAAGCGGGTCGCCGCCAAAGGTCAGCCCAACGCCGCTCAGGGTAAGGATCGGTGGCTCGGCCATCGACGGAGCGGGTAACTGCGCGCCATACCCGCGTCAAGCCGACCTCGCGGACCCGCTACCGCGCTGCGAGCATCGACCACTTGTTTCCTCGCAAGCGACCCCATAGAACCGCGCCACGCGGTGGATCGGAGATCGTCAACTGGCATGCTGAAGTTCTTTCGCGGTTCGTCCTCCAATTTCTTCGTCTGGGCAATCGTGGGCCTGCTGATCGTTGGCCTCGCGGGTTTCGGCATCGGGGTCGGCAGCTTCACGACGTCCAACGTCGCCACAGTCGGCGACCGCGAGATCGGGGCCGAGGAGTTCGCCCGCGCCGTCGATCAGGAGATCCGCGCGATCTCCTCGCAGACCGGGCGCAACCTGACCGTGCAGGAAGCCCGCCAGTTCGGCGTCGATGGCGCGGTGCTGTCGCGGCTCGTCAACGACGCCGCCCTCGACGGCGAGGCGGCGAGGCTGGGCCTGTCCACCGGCGATGCGGCCGTTCGCGAACGGCTGATCGCCGTTCCTGCCTTCTCGGGCGCCGACGGCGTGTTCAGCCGCGAGGCCTACGCGTTCATGCTCGACCGGATCGGGCTCTCCGCGGCGGAATTCGAGGCGCTGCTGCGCCGCGAAGGCGCGCGCGAACTGATCGCGGCCAGCGTTCAGGCAGGAGCGACCATGCCGCTGGTCGCCGCCGACGCCGTGCTCTCCCACCTCGGCGAGCGCCGTACTTTCGAATGGATCCGGCTCGACGCATCGATGCTTCCCGCCCCGATCCAGACGCCGACCGAGGCCGAACTCGTCGCCACCCATGGGGCTGACCCGGAACGGTACACCCGCCCAGAGACGCGTCGCATCACCTACGCCATCCTTGATCCCGAAGCTATCGCCCAGACTATCGAGTTGCCCGAGGATGTCCTGCGGGCCGCTCACGAGGCCAGCGCGGAGCGGTTCATCACGCCCGAGCGCCGCATTGTCGACCGCATCGGCTTCGGCGACGCCGACGAGGCCACCGCCGCCCGCGCACGGCTCGACTCGGGCGATGTCGGCTTCGAGGCGCTGGCCGCGGAGCGCGGTCTCGGCCCCTCCGAGATCGATTTGGGAGAGGTGACGCGCACGACGCTCGACCCGGCGGCCGCTGCGGCCGTGTTCGACGCGCCCGGACCGGGCCTTGTCGGACCAGTCGAGACGCAATTGGGCCCGTCGATCTTCCGCATCAACGCCATCCTCGCTGGCGCCGTCACCCCCTACGAAGAGGCCCGGGAAACGCTTCGCGTCGAGCTGGCGCTCGAAGAGGCCCGCGAACGCGTCTTCGAGGAAAGCGCGACGCTGCAGGACCTGATCGCAGGCGGCGCAACGATCGAGGAGATCGTCGAGGAAACGGCGATGGAGCGCGGGGAAATCGCCTTGAACTCGGAAACCGTCGGCGGCCTTGCCAATGAAGCCGCCTTCGCGGCACTCGCGCGCGAGGCAAGGGTCGGTGAGGAGACCGATCTGACCACGCTCGACACCGGCGCTGTGGTGACGCTGCGCGTCGACGCCGTCGATCCGCCTGCCGTCGTTCCGCTCGACGAGATCCGCGCCACCGTCGAGGACGACTGGACCCGCGCGCAGACGGCCGCAGCCCTCGCCGGTCAGGCGGAGCGCCTCGCGGAGGAAATCGCCGCCGGAACCGAGCTTTCGGCGCTCGCCGAGCAGCTCGGCGTCCAGGTCGCCAGCTCAGGACCGCTGGCGCGCAACCAGGTCGCTCCGGGTCTTCCGCCGGCATTGCTCGAGCGTGTCTTCGCCAGCGCGCCCGGCGACGCTCTGATCGAGACGGACGCGGCGGGCGCCGTGCTTGCCCGCTTGGTCGACATCCTGCCATTCGATCCGACGGAGGGTGAAAATGCGTCCATCGTCGAGGGTCTGCGCGCCGAACTCCGCGACCAGGCGGCGGGCGACGTTCTGGCGTTCTACACTGCCGCCGTGCGCGACGCGGCCGGAGTGTCGATCAACCAGAACATGATCGAAGCGGCGCTCGTCAATCTCCAGTGAAGCGCCGCCAGTGAAACTCAATCCTCCGGTCGAGGCGTTCGCCGCGGCGTTCGAACGCGGCGAAAACCAGGTCGTCTGGACCCGTCTCGTCGCCGATCTCGACACGCCGGTCTCGCTGATGCTCAAGCTCACCGAGGCGCGCCGCGACAGCTTCCTGCTCGAGAGCGTCACCGGCGGCGAAACCCGCGGGCGTTATTCGATCATGGGCATGAAGCCCGATCTTGTCTGGGAATGTCATGACGCGCGCGCGCGCGTCAACCGGTCCGCCCGCTTCGATCCCGAAGCCTGGACGGAGGCGGGGGAGCCGCCGCTACAGTCGTTGCGGGACGTGATCGCCGAGAGCAGGATCGACCTGCCCCGCGATCTGCCGCCGATGGCGGCCGGGCTCTTCGGCTATCTCGGTTATGACATGGTCCGCCACGTCGAGCGGCTGCCGGACGTCAATCCCGATCCTCTCGGCTTGCCGGACGCGGTGATGCTGCGCCCGTCGGTCGTGCTCGTCGTCGACGGCGTCAAGGGCGAGGTCGCCGTGGTCAGCCCGGCCTGGGCCGATTCCGGCCTCAACGCCCGCGCCGCCTATGCGCAGGCGGCGGAACGGGTGATGGACGCGGTGCGGGAGCTCGACCGCGCGCCCGCGGCGGCGTCGCGCGACATCGGTGCCGACCATGAGCCGGTGGAGCCCGTCTCGAACACCAGCCGCGACCGCTATCTGGAGATGGTCGAGACCGCCAAGCGCTACATCCGGGCCGGCGACATCTTCCAGGTCGTGCCGTCGCAGCGCTGGTCGCAACCCTTTGCGCTGCCGCCCTTTGCGCTCTACCGGGCGCTGCGACGCACCAATCCCTCCCCGTATATGTTCTACTTCAACTTCGGCGCCTTCCAGCTTGTCGGCGCGAGCCCCGAGATCCTCGTGAGGGTCAAGGACGGACGCGTGACGATCCGGCCGATCGCCGGCACCCGGCGCCGCGGCGCGACGCCGGAGGAGGACGCGGCCCTCGAGGCCGAGCTTCTTGCCGATCCCAAGGAGCGCGCCGAGCACCTCATGCTGCTCGATCTGGGGCGCAACGACGTCGGACGCGTGGCGAGCGTCGGCACCGTCAGACCCGACGAGCAGTTCGTCATCGAACGCTACAGCCACGTCATGCATATAGTGTCGAACGTTACCGGCGCGCTCGCGCCGGAACATGACGCGCTTTCGGCTCTGCTCGCAGGGCTTCCCGCCGGAACGGTGTCGGGCGCCCCCAAGGTGCGCGCCATGCAGATCATCGACGAGCTGGAGACCGAGAAGCGCGGCGTCTACGGGGGCGGTGTCGGATATTTCGCCGCCCAGGGCGACATGGACATCTGCATCGCCTTGCGCACCGCGGTCATCAAGAACGAGACGCTCTACATCCAGGCCGGCGGAGGAGTTGTTTACGACAGCGACCCGGCGGCCGAACTCCAGGAGAGCGTGGACAAGTCCAAGGCGCTACGACAGGCCGCCCGCGACGCGCATTTCTTCGTGACGGGCCGCATGGGCAACTGAGCGTGCTTCACGGACGATCGGGCGGATAGAGGGATGGAGAACCCGCGTCGCCGCCTTCGAAGACGTCCGGCGCGGCCGGTCTTGGGAATTGCGACAGCGAGATCTCCGGTCGCGCGGCCGGAGTGGGCGCGGCGGCGCTCAGCCCGCCCACCGACGGATCGCCCGCCGCGCCAAAACGCGGCGGCTCAGAAGCACCCGGCGCGTCGGGGGAGGTCGGGGCCGTGTCTATCCCGCCTTCGACGCTCGGAGGATAGTAGATCCTGGCGGGAAAGACGGCGGCGAGTGCGACGCATGCGGCGAGACCCACGGCGAGCCCGGTCAGGAAGCCGTTTCGAAAACTGTGGTCACGCACTGGCCACGCGCTCGCCAAGTGGGCCCTCCCTCGCAGGCCTGCGTCCGAGCCCCTTGACCGGGATCGACCGCAGGGGCCATGTATACCGCGGCCTCGCGCGCCCGCCAGCCTAAAGCCTTGGAGAGGCGATCTTATGTTGCTGCTGATCGATAACTACGACAGCTTCACTTACAATCTCTTTCACTACCTGAGCGAACTCGGCGCGGAGGTGGTCGTGCGCCGCAATGACGAACTGACGGCTGGCGAAGCCCTGTCCATGAGGCCCGATGCTGTGGTGCTATCGCCGGGTCCCTGCGATCCGGACCGCGCCGGCGTCTGCCTCGATCTGGTGGCGGCGGCCGCGGAAGCCCGCGTGCCGCTTCTCGGCGTCTGCCTCGGCCATCAGGCGATCGGCCAGGCCTTCGGCGGCCGGGTCGTGGGCGCAGCCGACATCGTGCACGGCAAGACGGGGGTGATCCGCCACGACGGCACCGGGGTCTTCGCCGGACTGCCCGAGACCTTCGAGGCGACGCGCTACCACAGCCTCGCGGTCGAGCGCGCCAGCCTGCCCGCCGCGCTCATCGTCAACGCCGATCTAGAAGACGGAACCATCATGGGGCTGCGCCACCGCGACGCCCCGATCCACGGCGTGCAGTTTCACCCCGAATCCATTGCCTCCCAGCACGGACACGCGCTGCTGGCGAACTTTCTCGCGACCGCACCTGTGGCCGCATGAACGCGCCGCTCAAGCCGCTGATCGCGCTCGCTGCCGACGGTCCCCTCAGCCGTGAACAGGCCGAAGCCGCCTTCACGGCGATCATGGAGGGCGACGCGACGCCCGCGCAGATCGGCGGCTTCCTCATGGCGCTCCGAACCCGCGGCGAAACCGTGGCTGAATACGCCGCCGCCGCCGCGGTGATGCGCGCAAAATGCGTGCCCGTGCGCGCGCCCGAAGGGGCCATCGACATCGTCGGCACCGGCGGCGACGGCAAGGGAACGCTCAACATCTCCACCGCCGCCGCCTTCATCGTCGCCGGCGCCGGGGTTCCGGTCGCCAAGCATGGGAACCGCAACCTGTCCTCGAGGTCCGGCGCCGCCGACGCGCTCACCGAGATCGGCGTCAACGTCATGGTCGGCCCGGAGGTCGTCGAGCGCGCGCTTCGGGAAATCGGCATCGGCTTCATGATGGCCCCCATGCATCATCCCGCCACGCGCCACGTCATGCCGGCGCGCCAGGAACTGGGAACGCGCACGATCTTCAACATCCTCGGCCCGCTCACCAATCCCGCCGGCGTGCGCAGGCAGCTCTCGGGCGCCTACGCGCGATCCGTGATCCGTCCCATGGCCGAGACGCTCGGCGCGCTCGGGGCGGATCGGGCCTGGCTCGTGCATGGCGCGGACGGCGCCGACGAGGTCTCGATTGCCGGTGAGACCTGGGTCGCCGAACTGAGGGACGGGCAGGTGCGCGAGTTCATCGTCACCCCCGAGCAGGCCGGGCTCGCCCGCCGCGATTTCGCCGAGATCGCCGGCGGCACCCCGAAGGAAAACGCCGGCGCGCTGCGCCAGCTTCTCGCGGGCGAGCCGTCCGCCTATCGCGACGCGGCCCTCTTGAACGCCGCGGCGGCCCTGGTCATCGCCGAACGCGCGGACGATCTCGCCGAGGGTGCCCGCATCGCCGCCGAGAGCGTCGACAGCGGCGCGGCGCGCGACCGGGCCGAACGGCTCGCGGCGCTCACGAGCGACGTCGCAAAGGCAAACGCATGAGCATCCTCGACGAGATCCGCGACTACAAGCTGCGCGACGTCGCCGAGCGCAAGCGCGCTCGACCCCTTGCGGAGATCGAGGCCGCGGCCCGCGGCGCAGGCCCCACCCGGGGCTTCGCCGCCGCGCTGGCGCGCAACTCGGTGATCGGCAGCTACGCGCTCATCGCCGAGATCAAGAAGGCCTCGCCGTCGAAGGGGCTCATCCGCGCCGACTTCGACCCCGCCGCCCTCGCCGCGGCCTACGAGCAGGGCGGCGCGTGCTGCCTCAGCGTCCTGACCGACGCGCCAAGCTTTGAGGGTTCCGACGCCTTCCTCGCCGAGGCCCGCGCCGCAACCAGCCTTCCGGTCCTGCGCAAGGACTTCCTCTTCGACCCCTGGCAGGTGGTCGAATCGCGCGCACTCGGCGCGGACTGCATCCTCATCATCCTCGCGAGCGTCACGGACGCGCAGGCCGCCGAACTCGAGGCCACGGCGATCGCCTGGGGCATGGACGTGCTCATCGAGACCCACGACAGCACCGAGATCGAGCGCGCCAAGCTGCTCAAGTCGCCCCTGGTGGGCATCAACAACCGCGACCTTCACACCTTCCAGACGGATCTGTCGACGACGCGCCGCCTCGCGCGCTCCGTGCCGCCCGATCGGTTGATCATATCCGAGTTGGGGCTGGCCACGCGCAACGACCTCGCGCAGCTCGCAAGCTACGGCGTGCGCTGTTTTCTGATCGGCGAGACGCTGATGCGCGAGCCTGACGTGGCGGCGGCGACGCGCGAGCTGCTGCGCGCGCCCTGGAAACCGGAAGCCGGCTGATGGCTGAGCTCACCCATTTCGACGCGGCCGGCGCTGCGCGCATGGTCGACGTGTCCGACAAGCCCGCGACCGCGCGCGTCGCCGTCGCCAGCGGCTGGATCGCCATGTCTCCCGAGACGCTGGCGCGCCTCGACGCCGGCGCTGCGGACAAGGGCGACGTTCTGGGCGTCGCTCGGCTGGCCGGCATCATGGCTGCGAAGCGAACAGCCGACCTCATCCCGCTTTGCCATCCCCTGCCCCTCTCCAAGGTTCGGCTCGACTTCAACCGCGTCACCGAGGCTTCCCGCATCGAGATCGAGGCGGAGGCCCGGACCACCGGGCCGACCGGCGTGGAGATGGAGGCGCTCACCGCGGTCTCTGTCGCCGCGCTGACGATCTACGACATGCTCAAGGCGGTCGACCGCAGCATGGTCATCGGCGAGATCCGGCTGCGGTTCAAGGACGGCGGCAAGTCCGGGCGCTTCGAGGCGCGCTGATGGCGCCGCTGATCTCCGTCGCCGAGACACATGCGCGGCTCGCTGGCCTGTTCGCTTCGCTCGCGTCGGAGACCGTCGCTCTGAGCGAAGCCGGCGGCCGGGTGCTCGCCGGCGACGTGATCGCGGCGCGCGACCAGCCGCCTTTTGCCGCCTCGGCCATGGACGGCTACGCCGTCCGCACCGCCGATCTCGAGGGCGGCCCAGCGCTCCGGCTCGTCGGGGTCTCGTCGGCGGGCGCGCGCTTCACCGCCGCGCTTGGCCCCGGTGAGACCGTACGGATCTTCACCGGCGCGCCGGTTCCACCCAAGGCCGACAGGGTGGTGATCCAGGAGGACGTCGACCGCGACGGCGACCTTGTCCGACTGCGCGCAGGCCCGGACCCCGCCACCCACATCCGTCCCGCCGGGAGCGACTTCCGGACCGGCGCGCGGCTCGCCGCTCCAAGACGCTTGACCCCTGCCGACATCGCGCTCGCCGCCGCCATGAACGCGCCCATGCTTGAAGTCTTCCGCCGCCCGGTGGTCGCTCTGATCGCCACCGGCGACGAACTCGTCTCACCCGGCGAGACGCCCAGCCCCGACCAGATCGTCGCCTCCAACATCTACGGGCTGAAGGCGCTGCTCGAGAGCCGCGGGGCGGAGGCGCGCATCCTGCCCGTCGCACGCGACGACGTCGCCGCCCTGCGCGCCGTGATCGCGCTCGCCGAAGGCGCGGACCTGATCGTGACGATCGGCGGCGCGTCGGTAGGCGACCATGACCTGGTGCGGTCGACGGCCAGCGACGCCGGCCTGGCGCTCGAATTCTACCGGATCGCCATGCGTCCGGGAAAGCCGATGATGGCGGGCAGACTGGGTGCCACGCCGATGATCGGGCTGCCGGGAAACCCGGTCTCCGCGATGGTCTGCGGCAGGCTTTTCCTCGTTCCGGCGGTAGAGGCGATGCTTGGCCTCGGCTACGCGCCGCCGTCGCGCGCCTCCGGACAGCTGGCCACCGACGTCAGCCCGAACGGCGATCGCGAGCACTACATGCGCGCAACCGTGGAGCGCCATGCGTCAGGCTGGGCCTGCGAGCCTCTTGCACGCCAGGACAGCTCGCTACTCTCGGTGTTGTCCGCCGCGAACGCGCTGCTCGTTCGCCCTCCCGACGATCCCGCGCGCGCAGCAGGAGCTTCGGTAGAGTTCATCTGGCTTTAGTCATCTCCAGATTGAGAGACCGCAAGCGTGCTTGACACAAAACATGAACGTTCATAGAACAATGCAGGTGGCAACCTGAGGATCCAGCCGATGCTGACGCGAAAGCAGTACGATCTCCTGCACTTCATCCACAAGCGTCTGCAGCGCGACGGCGTGCCACCGTCGTTCGACGAGATGAAGGAAGCGCTCGATCTGCGGTCGAAGTCGGGCATCCACCGCCTTATCACCGCCCTCGAAGAGCGCGGCTTCATCCGGCGCCTCGCCCATCGCGCCCGCGCCATCGAGATCCTGCGCCTTCCCGAGACGCTGGAGGCCGACGGCCCGTCCAGCGCTACCGTGCTCGACGGCGGCTTCGGCGCGAACCGCTCTCCCGGGGGATCGAGATCGGCCGACGGCTCGACCCTTCTGCCGGTGATGGGCCGCATCGCCGCCGGCACGCCGATAGAAGCTATCCAGAACGCCTCGCGCAGCGTTTCGGTCCCTACAACGATGCTCGCGACCGCCGGACGCCACTACGCGCTGGAGGTCAAGGGCGACTCCATGATCGAGGCCGGCATCAACGACGGCGACGTTGTGGTGATCCAGGAACAGGCCACGGCGCAGAACGGCGATATCGTCGTTGCGCTCATCGAGGGCGAGGAGGCCACTCTCAAGACGTTCCGCCGACGGGGTTCGACCATCGCGCTCGAAGCCGCCAACCCGGCCTACGAGACGCGCCTCTACCAGGACCACCAAGTCAAGGTCCAGGGCAAGCTGGTGGGTCTGATCCGCACCTACTGACGCGGTCGCCGGGACTTTCGGGCGACCCCTGGGGCGGGGCGTGGGTCTCGCGCGCGCATCGCCCCGCCTATCGCGCCGGATCCCGGGTCCAGGGTCGCGCCTCGTTGAGGGTCCGCGCGCCGTCGATCCGGAGCCCATTGGTGTCGCGCCAGATCGCCAGCGCACCCTCCCGGCGAAGGAAATCCTCGCCGATAAACACGCATCCGCCCTCCGGCGCCTCGCGCCAGAGCGGCGCCACGAGGATCGCGGCGTCGGCGCAGTCGCGCGCGGCGTTCAGGCCTTGGTCACGGGATCCCCGATAGACGATCGCGCCCTCGCCCGGCCAGTCCATCCGCGCGAATCCGCGCTTGCGGTCCACCGGAAGCCGGCGGGACGCGATCTCCTGCGTCGCTCTGTCCCCATCGTTCTCAAGCCAGGTCTGCGCGACGAAGCCGTTGCCCTGGTTCGAGTTCAGCGCCCGTCCCGCCTCGGTCTTGACACCGAAGAGCCGCCCGTTCTCGCTGATGAGGAGGTCGGGACGTTCGGCGATGGTCCATGCCGCCGCGCCCAGACCGATTAACGCCACGCCGAGAAGACGACCCCGCCCGATCCAGAGCACGACGACGAGCCCGCCGATCGCGACCAATCCGAGGCTCGCCGGCGGGCCGGACGGCACGGCGCGCACCGCGCCATCCCGCGAAGCGATGAACTCGGCGATCGCAAGGATGTAGCCGATGCCCGCGTCCATGACCCAAAGGGCCGGCGCGGCGAGACCCAGCGGCGCGAAGAGTCCCGCGAGCACGGCCGCCGGCATCACCACGAGCCCCATCGCCGGCACGGCAAGGATATTTGCAGCAAGCCCGTACTGAGCGACGGTGTTGAAATGGAAGGCCGAGAACGGGGCCGTGGCGACGCCCGCCACAAACGACGTGACCGTCACGCCGATCACCGGGCGAAGAAAGCGCCATTCCTCGCCCTGGGTCTCGCGCCACCAGTCGCGGCTCCGCAGCCACTCGAACGCCGCGATCAGCGCGGTTGTCGCAGCGAATGACATCTGGAAGCCTGCCTCCATGAGAGCCTCGGGCCGCAGAACGAGCACGATCATCGCCGCCAGGGCCACCGAGCGCAGGGTGAAGGCGGGCCGGTCGATCAGGACAGCGACGAGAACCACCGACGTCATGATGAAGGCGCGTTGCGTGGCGACGCTCGCCCCCGAGAGCAGGAGGTACGCGACCCCGGCCATAAGCGCGGCCACCGCCGCGACCTTCTTGATCGGAAACGCCAGCGCAAGAGCGGGAACGAACGCGCCACCGTAGCGGACAAGCGCGAACACGAATCCGGACAGAAGCCCCATGTGCAGGCCCGAGATGGCAAGGAGGTGCGCGAGGTTCGAGGCTCGGAGCGCCTCGAGCGCCGCCGGATCCACCTCCGAGCGGTCGCCGGTGAGGATCGCTGCAGCGAAGCCGCCGTTGCGTCCGGGCACCGCCGCCTGGATGGCGCGCGCCAGGGCGATGCGCGTCTCGAACACGCGCTGGCGCCATCCCGCGCGACCGACTGGCTCCACCTCGACCATCGGCGTGCGGGCATAGCCAACCGCGCCAAGCTGCGAGAACCAGGCCAGCCTTCGAAAGTCGAAGCCGCCGGGTTCGGCCGGTGCCGAGGGCGGCGAGAGCCGAGCCCTTCCCGCAACCCTCATCCCTGGCGTCAGCATCTCCTGGGGCGTGTCGGATTCAAGCGAAATGCGGATCCGCTGCGGCGTCCTCCAGGGTTCGACCCCGTAGAGAACCAGTCTGTCGAGGGTCACCCGCGGCCGGCCGCTTTCGGATCTGTCGAGCGCGACGATCCTGCCCTCGACGTTCAACGTGGCGGGATAGGGCAGGACCGGAGCGGCCACCCAATGGCTGCGCCAGGCAGCCAAGGTGAAGCCGAGCCCGGGCAGGATCAGCGCCAGCACGACCAGCCGCGCCGCGGGTCCGACACGCGGCAGCGTTAGGGCGCACATCGCCAGCATCGAGAGCAGCGCCGCCAGCATCCAGCCCGCCGGCTCACGGGGCGCGGCGAAATAGAGCCCTATCCCGCCGCCGAACAGCACCGGCGTCCAGAGCGCGAGGTTGGGGCGCTGCGCATCAATGACGCCATTGAGGCGTGAAGCGCCCACGTCCCTTGTTCTCCCGTCCACAATTCGCCTAAACGGTGATGAACTCAACATGGTTTCCGAGAGGTTAAGGCATGGCGTCGACCACGTCCGTCGTCACCCGCTTCGCGCCGTCGCCCACCGGGTTCCTCCACATCGGCGGAGCCCGCACCGCACTCTTCAACTGGCTCTACGCGCGCCATTGCGGCGGCGCGTTTCACCTGCGCATCGAGGACACCGATCGCGAACGTTCAACGCCGGAGGCGACCGAGGCGATCTTTCGAAGCCTGCGCTGGCTCGGTCTCGACTGGGACGGCCCGGTGGTGAGCCAGTTCGATCGGCGGACACGCCACGCCGAAGTCGCGGGACAGATGGTCGAGCGCCGCAGCGCCTACCGATGCTACGCGACGCGGGAGGAGATCGAGGTCTTTCGTGAGACGGCGCGCGCCGAGGGGCGGCCGCCGCTCTTCCGCTCGCCTTGGCGCGACGCCGATCCTGCCGACGGGCCCGATGCGCCTTACGTGATCCGGCTCAAGGCCCCGCGCGACGGCGAGACCGTGGTCGACGACGTGGTGCAGGGCCGGATCACCTTCCGCAATGACACCCTCGACGACCTGATCCTGCTGCGCTCCGACGGCACGCCGACCTACATGCTCGCCGTCGTCGTCGATGATCACGATCTGGGCGTGACGCACGTCATCCGCGGCGACGACCACCTGACCAACGCGGCGCGCCAGACGCTGACCTACAAGGCGATGGACTGGCCGGTTCCGATTTTCGCCCACATCCCGCTGATCCACGGGCCCGACGGCGCAAAACTCTCCAAGCGCCACGGGGCGCTCGGCGTCGAAGCCTATCGCGACATGGGCTATCCTGCCGAGGCGATGCGCAACTATCTCGCGCGACTCGGCTGGAGCCACGGCGACGACGAGTTCTTCACGACCGATCAGGCGATCACCTGGTTCGACATCGACAACATCGGAAGATCCCCGGCCCGATTCGATTTGTCCAGGCTGGAGAACCTCTCGGGACAGCACATCCGCGCCACTGCAGATGCGGAACTCCTGCGCGAGATCGAAGAGTTCCTCGCAGCGACACAACGCCCGCCCCTTACGGAACGGCAGCGGGAGATGATGACCCTCGCGATGCCCGGCCTGAAGGAGAGATCGAAGACCCTCCTGCAGATACTTGAAATGGCTCGCTTCATTCTCGAGGATCGCCCGATCGTCGCCGACGAGACTGCAGCAGGCCATCTTGATATGGTATCCCGCGGTATGCTGAACAGATTGACTTCGCGCCTGCAGCATGCTAGCTGGACTTCCAAGGATCTCGAGGCTTCCGTACGAGAATTCGCCGAGGAAGAATCCAAGGGATTGGGGAAGCTGGCGCAACCGATTAGAGTTGCGCTCTCGGGGAGGACTGTTTCGCCCAGCGTGTTCGAGATGATGGCGATCCTCGGCCGGGACGAAACCATGGCCCGGCTTTCGGACGCCGCCATTCAGGCTCCTGGCTGACGCGGGATCTGCCGACCGCGCAAGATCGTTCGTAACGGGTCAAGACGCCGCCTGCACGACGGCGGCATTGCCCGAAACAGGGGAAGTGAGATGACAAACCAGGCTACGAGGACCGCGAAGCTCAGCGTTGGCGACCGGACGCTGGATCTGCCGATATACCAGGGCACCCTCGGGCCGGACGTCCTCGACATACGACGTCTTTACAGCGACGGCGGCGTCTTCACCTTCGATCCCGGCTTCACGTCGACCGGCTCCTGCGAGAGCGCGATCACCTACATCGACGGCGACAAGGGCGAGTTGCTCTATCGCGGCTATCCGATCGAACAGCTCGCAGAGAAGTCGCACTTCCTCGAGGTGGCCTACCTGCTGCTCTACGGAGACCTCCCTGACGCGGAGCAGATGGAGGACTTCGAGAGCCGCGTCACGAACCACACCATGCTGCACGAGCAAATGGCGTACTTCTTCCGCGGGTTCCGCCGCGACGCGCATCCGATGGCGATCGTCTGCGGCGTGATGGGCGCGATGTCGGCGTTCTATCACGACTCCACCGACATCAACGACGCCTGGCAGCGCGAGGTGGCGACCATCCGCATGATCGCCAAGATGCCGACGATCTGCGCCTGGGCGTTCAAGTATTCGATCGGCCAGCCCTTCGTCTATCCGCGCAACAGCCTCGATTACGCCTCCAACTTCCTCAACATGTGCTTCTCGGTCCCGGCCGAGGACTACGTGGTCGATCCGATCCTGAGCCGCGCCATGGACCGGATCTTCACCCTGCACGCCGACCACGAGCAGAACGCCTCGACCTCGACGGTGCGGCTCGCGTCCTCCTCCGGCGCCAATCCCTTCGCCTGCATCGCGGCGGGCGTCGCCTGTCTCTGGGGCCCCGCGCACGGAGGCGCAAACGAGGCCTGCCTGACGATGCTGCGCGAGATCGGAACGCCCGACCGCATTCCCGAGTTCATCGCCCGGGCCAAGGACAAGGACGATCCGTTCCGGCTGATGGGTTTCGGCCACCGGGTCTACAAGAACTTCGACCCCCGCGCGAAGGTGATGAAGCAGTCCGCCGACGAGGTTCTCGGCCTGCTCGGCATCGACAACAATCCGACGCTGCAGGTCGCCAAGGAGCTCGAGAAGATCGCGCTCGAGGACGCCTACTTCATCGAGAAGAAGCTCTATCCGAACGTCGATTTCTACTCGGGCATCATCCTCGACGCGATGGGTTTCCCGACGTCGATGTTCACGCCCATCTTCGCGCTGGCCCGCACCGTCGGCTGGATCAGCCAGTGGAAGGAGATGCTGGAGGATCCGCAGCTCAAGATCGGCCGGCCGCGCCAGCTCTACACCGGCAAGATTCACCGCGACTACGTGGACGTGGAGGCGCGCTGAGCGCGCGCGGAACCGGGCGCCCGTCGTGACCGACCCGGCGGGTGCCGGCGGCAGCGCCTCGCTCGCGCGGGTCGTCGCGCATTCAGAGCGGCTCGGGCTCGGGATCACTCCGGTCCACATGGAGGCCGGCGCCGCGACGGCGTCGCAGGCGGCCGACGCCTGTGGCTGCGAGGTGGCGCAGATCGTCAAGTCGATCGTGTTCCGGATCGGGACCTCCGACCGGAACGCTCTCTTTCTGACGGCGGGAGATCGGCGCGTGGACCTCTCTAGAGCCGCCGCACTGGTCGGCGCCCCCCTGGAGAAGGCTGACGCCGCAGCGGTGCGCGCCAGCACCGGTTTCGTCATCGGCGGCGTGTCTCCGCTCGGCCATCTGCGACCCATCGAGACCTATCTGGATCGCAACCTCCTGCGCTTCGACATCATCTGGGCGGCGGCCGGCACCCCGAACCACGTCTTTGCGGTGTCTCCGACGGCGCTCGCAGCGGCGCTCGCACCGACGATCGCGGACTTCACGCACTGAGTCCGAAGACGCGCCTGCCGCGTGCGGCGCGCCCGATGTCGCTTTCCTGTCTGTCAGGCATCGCCGTGATGTGGCACCAAAAGACTTGGCGAAGAGCAATCGGCGAAGGCGGGTCAGATGGCGTCATCCGCGCAAAGGAACGGCGTCTGGAAGTCGGGGCGCGGCAAGGGACGCGCGCGACCCAAGGGCCGCGACCTCGATGACGCGGCGGCTGCCGAGGTGCGCGCGCTGCTCGGCGACCGGCCGAGGCGGGCGGATCTCCTCATCGAGCACCTGCATCTGATCCAGGACGCCTACGGGCGTCTGTCCGCGCCGCACCTTCACGCGCTGGCCGAGGAGATGCGTCTCGCCCAGGCCGAGGTCTACGAGGTAGCGACGTTCTACGCGCATTTCGACGTGGTCAAGGAAGGCGGGGCCCCGCCACCGCCCGTGACGATCCGCGTCTGCGAATTCGCTGTCGTGCGAACTCGCAGGGGCGCAGCGTCTGAAGGCCGCGCTCGAAGCCTCCGTCGACTCCGGCGCCGTGCGGGTGCTGCGAGCGCCCTGCATGGGGCGCTGCGACACGGCTCCGGCGGTCGAGATCGGCCACCGCCACGTGGACCACGCGACACCCGAAAGGATCGCCGACGTCATGGCGGAGGGCGACCTGGGTCCAGTCATGCCAGACTACGAGGCGCTCGAGACGTACCGGGCGGGAGGCGGGTACACGGCCCTCGCCGCCCTGCGCGCCGGCGCGCGGACGGTCGAGGCGCTGCGCGACGATCTCCTGGAAAGCGGGCTGCGCGGGCTCGGGGGCGCCGGCTTTCCCTCGGGGCGCAAGTTCGAGATCGTCCGCAACGCCGAGGCGCCAAAGTACCTTGCCGTAAACGGCGACGAAGGCGAACCGGGCACGTTCAAGGATCGCTTCTACCTGGAACGAACCCCGCACCTGATGCTCGAGGGCGCGTTGATCGCGGCCCACGGCGTCGGCGCCGACCGGGTCTATCTCTACATGCGCGACGAATACCCCGCCGCCATCGAGATCCTCAGGCGAGAGATCGCGGCGCTCGAGGCTGCGGGATTGGCCGAGCCCGGCTTCATCGAGCTTCGCCGCGGCGCCGGCGCCTATATCTGCGGCGAAGAAAGCGCGATGATCGAATCCATCGAGGGCAAGCGCGGCCTTCCCCGTCACAGACCGCCCTACGTCGCTCAGGTCGGCCTCTTCGGCCGGCCGACGCTGGTGCACAACATCGAGACATTGCACTGGATCGCGCGCATCGCCCGCGAGGGGCCAGCGGTGCTGTCCGCCCACGGCAAGAACGGGCGCAAGGGTCTGCGGAGCTACTCCGTGTCAGGCCGGGTGGCGAACCCCGGCGTGCACGTGCTCGACGCCGGCTCCACGATCCGCGACATCATCGCGGCCGCCGGCGGCATCGGCGCCGGGGCACGAGTTCAAGGCCTATCAGCCAGGTGGACCCTCGGCTGGCCTCCTGCCCGCGGCGCTCGATGACGTGCCGCTCGATTTCGACACCCTCCAGGCCCACGGGTCCTTCATCGGCTCCGCGGCGGTCGTCGTGCTCTCCGACAAGGACAGCGCGCGCGGCGCCGCGCTCAACATGCTTCGTTTCTTCGAGGACGAGAGCTGCGGTCAGTGCACGCCCTGCAGGACCGGCTGCGCCAAGGCCGTCCAACTGATGCAGGCCCCGACATGGGACCAGCCGTTGCTGCGCGATCTGTGCGCGGTGATGGAGGACGCCTCGATCTGCGGCCTCGGCCAGGCCGCGCCGAACCCGATCCGGCTGGTGATGAAGCACTTCGCCGACGAGATCTCCTGAACCTGCTAGCTGCCTGTCGCGGATGGCGACGATTGCGTCGGGAACCGTGCGACGCGCCGCGAGGGGAAGCGTAGGACCGGACCGGGGCGGCGCGGTCGCCCGACCCAGCCACCCGTTCGCCAAGGGAAGCCCGCCATGTCCGACATCGAAATCGCCCGCAAGGCCCAGAAGAAGCCCATCCAGGAGATCGGCGCAGCGCTCGGCATTCCCGGCGAGGACCTGCTGCCCTATGGCCACGACAAGGCCAAGGTCTCGCGAACAGTTCATCAAGTCGCTCGGCGACCGACCGAACGGCAAGCTCGTCCTGGTCACCGCGATCACGCCGACGCCGGCGGGCGAGGGCAAGACCACCACCACCGTCGGGCTCGGCGACGGGCTCAACCGCATCGGCAAGACGGCCGCCGTCTGCCTGCGCGAGCCGTCGCTCGGCCCCTGCTTCGGCATGAAGGGCGGCGCGGCCGGCGGCGGCTACGCCCAGGTCGTGCCGATGGAGGACATCAACCTGCACTTCACCGGCGACTTCCACGCCATCACCAGCGCCGCACAACCTGCTCGCGGCGATGCTCGACAACCACCTCTACTGCGGGCAACGCGCTCGGCATCGACTCCGCGCGCATCACCTGGCGGCGGGTGATCGACATGAACGACCGCGCCCTGCGCGACATCGTCGTCGGCCTCGGCGGCGTCGCCAACGGCGTTCCCGCGCGAGACCGGCTTCGACATCACCGTCGCCTCCGAGGTCATGGCGATCCTCTGCCTCGCCGACGACCTGCACGGACCTCGAGCGAGCGCCTCGGTCGACATCATCGTCGGCTACGACGCGCGACGCGCAGCCGGTCACGCGCCGCCGACCTCAAGGCCGACGGCGCGATGACCGTGCTGCTGCAAGGACGCGATCCAGCCGAACCTCGTGCAGACGCTCGAGGACAACCCCGCCTTCGTGCACGGCGGCCCCTTCGCCAACATCGCCCACGGCTGCAACTCGGTCGTCGCGACCACGCACTGGCGCTCAAGCTCGCCGACTACGTCGTCACCGAGGCCGGCTTCGGCGCCGACCTCGGCGCCGAGAAGTTCTTCGACATCAAGTGCCGCCAGGCCGGGCTGAAGCCCGACGCGGTGGTGATCGTCGCCACCGTCCGCGCGCTCAAGATGCACGGCGGCGTCGCCAAGGACGACCTCGGCGCCGAAGACGTCGCGGCGCGTGCGCAAGGGCTGCGCCAACCTCGGCCGCCACATCGAGAACGTCCGCCACTTCGGCGTGCCCGCGGTGGTCGCGATCAACCGCTTCGTCGCCGACACGCGAGGCCGAGATCGAGGCGATCCGGGACGACGTCGCCGGCATGGGCGCGCGAGGTCGTGCTCTGCCGCCACTGGGCCGACGGGCGCGGCGGGCATCGAGGACCTCGCCCGCGACGTCGTGCGAGATCGTCGAGGGCGGCAACGCCGACGTTCGCGCCGCTCTACCCCGACGACGATGCCGCTCTTCGAGAAGATCGAGACCATCGCCAAGCGACATCTACGGCGCCGACGACGTCGATCGCCGACAAGCGTCCGCGCAGCAGCTCCGCGAACTGCGAGGCCGCAGGGCTACGGCGAGCCTGCCGGTCTGCATGGCCAAGACCCAGTACTCCTTCTCCACCGACCCCAACCTGCGCGGCGCGCCCGATCGGCCATTCGGTGCCGGTGCGCGACGTGCGCCTCTCCGCGGGCGCCGGCTTCGTCGTCGTGATCTGCGGCGACATCATGACCATGCCGGGCCTGCCGAAGGTGCCCGCCGCCGAGACGATCGGTCTCAACGCCGAGGGGCTCGTAGAGGGGCTCTTCTGAGTCCGTCCTTCACTCGGTCGCCCAGGGCCCGTGGAAGTCGCCCTCGCGGTCGACGCGGCGGAACCCGTGCAGCCCGAAGTAGTCGCGCTGCCCCTGGAGCATGTTCGCGGTCGAGCGCGCCGTGCGCATCATGTCGAAATACGACAAACCCGCCGACAGCGCCGGGGCCGGCGCGCCCGACAGCGCGGCGCGCGCCACCACCGCCCGCAAACTCGGGTGCGCCGACTTCAGCCGCTCCGCGAAGCCGCCGGCGAACATCAGGTTGCCGGCCGGTGATGCCGAAAGGGCCTCGGCCATGTCGTCGAGCATCGCCGAGCGGATGATGCACCCCGCCCGCCAGACGCGGGCGATGCCGGCCATCGGCAGGTTCCAGCCGAACTCGCGCGACGCCGCATCAAGGAGACCGAAGCCCTGGGCGTAACAGGCGATCTTGCCCGCCAGCAGCGCCGCCTCAAGCGTGTCCGTGAAGTCCGCCGGCGCATCGACGCGACCGGGCGCAGCCCCGAAGATCTCCTCGCCGCGCCGACGTTCTGCTTGCATGGACGAGACCGTGCGCGCGCCGACCGCCGCCTCGATGGCGCTCGCTGGCGCGGCCAGCATCAACGCCTCGATCGCGGTCCAGCGTCCCGTGCCCTTCTGCCCGGCGCTGTCGACAATGACGTCGAGCAGCGGCCGGCCGGTGTCCGGATCGACCGTGCCCGCGACCTTGGCGGAAATCTCGATGAGATAGGACTGCAGCGGCCCTTCGTTCCAGCGCGCGAACACCTCGCCGATTTCCGCCGCGCCGAGCCCGAGCCCGTCGCGCATGATCCCGTAGACCTCGGCGATCATCTGCATGTCGGCGTATTCGATGCCGTTGTGCACCGTCTTGACGAAATGGCCTGCGCCATCGGTCCCCATGTAGGCGGCGCAGGGTTCGCCGGCGAAATCGGCGGCGATGGCGCGAAGGATCGGCGCGACCCGGTCCCAGGCCGCGCGATCGCCGCCGCCCATGATCGACGGGCCGTGGCGCGCACCCTCCTCGCCGCCCGAAACGCCGACGCCGAGGTAGGGTGATCCGGCGGCCGCTGCTTCGGCCGCGCGACGGCGGGTGTCGCGGAAGTTGGCGTTGCCCGCGTCGATGATCAGGTCGTCCTGCGCCAGGAGCGGGCGAAGCATCGCGTTCATGTCGTCGACAGCCGCGCCCGCGGGCACCATCAGCAGGATCGCGCGCGGACCACGCAAGCGCTGCGACGAGGCCCTCCAGCGTCTCCGCCACGGTGATGCGCTCCGCAAGCGGTCCTGCCTGCGCCGCGAAGGCGTGCGCGCGCTCAGTCGTGCGGTTGTAGACCGCGACTGAAAAGCCCTTCTCCGCGATGTTGAGCGCAAGCGCCGCGCCCATCGTCCCAAGCCCGATCAGGCCGATTTCCGCCGCCATGCCTTCCTCCGGAGAGCGCCGCCAGATACGGCGAGCGCGATCAGGTTCGGCCGAACCGCCCGCGAGCGCAACCGCGTATCGGACCCCGTGTCGCGCCTTCGTTCCCAGCGGCAGGGCGGCAATGATCTCCGGCGGGCGCTGCGCCGCGGATCAGAGCCGCGCCAGGAGCTCCGCCTTCTTGGCCTCGTACTCGGCCTGGCTCAGGATGCCCTTTTCGAAGAGGTCGGCCAGACGTTCGATGCGGTTGAAGATCTGGTCGTCGCTCATGGCTTCGGGAAACGGCGCCGGCGCCACAGCCGCTGGCGGCGGCGTCAAAGGCCCAGGGGCTGACGCCGGCGCGGGTGCGGGCGCGGCAGCCGGCTCGGCGACAGGCCGCGGCGCAACCTCGGCGCCAACCTCGACGACCGGCAGGTCGGCGACACGAACAAGCCCGTGCTGGCTGGTGAAAGTTAGGCTCTGCCCACCGCTCTGCGCTTGGCCGAAGCCCCCGATCTGGTGGTCGCCGGTGTCATGGACCGCGATCCGGCCGCCGACATCGATCGCGAGTCGCCGCTTGTCGGGAAACCAAGCGTAGCGCATGTCGTTCTGCGAACCCACCGAGGCCGGCTGGCCGAGTTCGGCCGGCCATTCGCGAGACGACGGCACGAACAGGCTCACCCCAACCGCCCCCTGTCCGCCGCCCTGCGACTGCGACTGCGACTGGTGTGACCGGAGCGCGACGAAGGCGCCGTCCGTTCGCAGGATGTCGGAGAGGTCCGAACAGACGCCGTCGACCTTGGCCTTCAGCCCGTTGTTGAACATGTCGCCGACCATGGTCATGCCGCCCAGCGACCACTGACCCATGCCGCCAAGTTCGGGATGGTTGAACTGGGCCTGCGATCCCTGCCCGGCCGCCAGAGCCAACAGCAGATGCGTCACCGCATCCGCGCTGACGCCATGCCGGGCGGCGACCTCGGCCACGACCTTCCGGCCGTCTTCCGTCAGTGAAGTCATTGGCGGGTCCCCGTGTTCGCGCGAAGACCCCCGGTTAGCACAGGCGCAACGCCACGGACACCGGCAAGTCTCGCGCCGCGGGCCACATGCGAGGCCCCGAACCCGGTCTGGAACCGGCTTCGGAGCGGGTGGCGGTCCAGGACAGCCACCGCCCGATCGGGATCAGCGTGCGATCAGCAGTAGTAGACGCCCACCGCGCAGCGCCGGACCGTCCGCCGCCCGACGCCGGCCACGCTGACTGGCGTGAGCGGTCGGCCCACCCTGGCCTCCGCCGGCTTGACGAAGCCGATCCATCCGGCGGCGGGCGCGCCGACTTCCAGCCCGATGAGGGAGGTCGCCACCAGCACGGCCAGCCCGACGCTCAGGATACTCTTTCTCTTCATCTCACTGCGCTCCTTCGATCATGTAGATTCCGGCGACGGCGTCGAAATCGGGCAGATCCTCGGCGGCGACGCTTTTCGCCTCGGCGGGAAGCTCGAACGCCAGTTGCGCCACGGCCTCCGGCCCCGTGGTCCAGTTTCGCATGACCACCGTGTATTCCGGCGCGCCGGTCATGTCGGGCGCGGTGATGGTGTAGCGGCACGGGAACGGGCTGTCCCCCTGGGCGATCCAGATCTGCCAGTCGGCGTGCTCGCCGCGAAAGGCGATGTGGTCGCACTCGACGCCGCCGATCACTCCGCTGCCGAGATCCCTGACCTCGCTGGCGACCTCCATCAGGGTCGCGTGCACATCGCCAGAAAGCAGGTCCGCCGCCGGGAGCGGACGGTGATAGGTCTCGCGCAGGGTGTCGATGAGGCCGTCGATCGACCCCGGGATCTTCTCCTCTGCGTAGACGTTCTCGTCCCTGTTGAGCAGCGTCAGGGTCTCGCCATCGAAGCTCGCCTCAACAGACGCGAACCCGCCCGTCCGCGTGGCATGCAGCCGGTCGGGCCGTTCCACCGCCGCCTGTCCGGAACTCGCGATCGCGAGCTTCTGACCGTCGGTGGTGACGACATCGAGCGTCGCGTCGTAGTCGAACGCGAAAGCCGGCTGGGCGGCGAGAAAGTCCGACATCGCCTTGAAGAGCGCCTCCCCCTCGTCGGCTCTGGCCGCGCCGGCCACGGCGTAGGCCAGCGCGGTGGCGGCAAGGGCCGCAGCGGCGGTGCGGGCGGTCGAACCGCTAGAGAACAACTGCATTGGATGATCCTTCGCCTGTGGACAGATGCGCGACCACGTGTCGCGGTCGATCAGAAATGGGCCGTGACGCCCAGGAGAGGGCCATAGAGATCGATGGAGGAGTCGGCTTCGCCGATCTCCTTCTCGATCGCCATGTATCGATAACCGAGTTGCGCGGACCAGCGCGAATCAAGTCGGTAGCCGATGCTTGCGAAAGCCTGCCAGGTGTTGTCGTCGGGACCGGTCCCACCAACGTCGAAGAACGCGGTCGAGAACCACTTCTCGGTGATGGGCACGATGAAGCGCGCGCCGATCAGCGGATCGACCCAGTTCTCGCTCGCCTCTGAGTTGAAGCTCGGCCGGCTGTCGGCGGAATTGAGCGAGGTGTCGATATCGACGCCAAAGGCCCGGAACCCGCCGGCCACGTCGATCGCGACCGCCGGTTCATCGTAGACGCGATAGGTCACATAACCGCTGAACGCGGCGGTCTTGACCTTCACCCGGGTGTCGCTGAACCGCAACCCGAAGGGCGTGTCGTTGCTGGACGACAGGTCCACGTAGAGCAGATCCCCGATCACGCCCCACCTGTCCCGGCGCGCCTCGAATGTGCCCATGAAGGCCATGTCGAGATCGGAAATCGCGTCGCTGCCGCTGACGTCGGAATCGACCGCTCCGAACGGCGTATCGATGGTTGTCGACATGCCGGGCAGCCATCCGTAGACCGATGCGTCGAACGACCACGCCGTGCTCTGCGCAAGGACTGGCGAAGACGTCGTCAGAACGAATGCGAAGACGAGCGGCGACTTCATTGGAGCGTTCCCGGAGAAGTATTCGGAGCAGTCTCTATCGCCAACCCGCGCGTCGGTTTTCACTTCGCGCGCCAGACGCGGCGAGAGACGCCGCGACGGCTGCGCCAGCGCAGCGCCATCGCGCGCCTCGGCCGTGGTCATCGACCCACGGACGGACTACACAGGTCGCCGCGTTCGATCCGGATTCGAGATGGCGACATGACAACGATCACCTTCATCGGCGCGGGCAGCACCGTGTTCGCCCGCAACATCGCCGGCGACATCCTGAGCCGCGACGCGCTCTCGGGCGCCACGATCCGGCTGATGGACATCGACCGCAAGCGTCTCGCCGAGAGCGAGGCGGTGGTGGGCCGTATGGCGCGCGTCCTCGACGTCCCGGCCAGGGTCGAAACCCATGACGACCAGCGCCGCGCGCTCGACGGCGCCGATTTCGTGGTCGTCTGCTTCCAGATCGGCGGCTACGACCCCTGCACGATCACCGATTTCGAGGTGCCCAAGCGCTTCGGCCTGCGCCAGACCATCGCCGACACGCTCGGCGTCGGCGGCATCATGCGCGGCCTCAGGACCGTGCCGCATCTCTGGTCGATCTGCGAGGACATGCTCGAGGTATGCCCCGAGGCGATCATGCTGCAATACGTCAACCCGATGGCGATCAACACCTGGGCGATCGGAGCGAAGTATCCGGCGATCCGCCAGGTCGGCCTCTGCCATTCGGTCCAGGGCACGGCGGCGGAACTGGCTCATGATCTCGACGTGCCGGTCGAGGAGCTGCGCTACCGCGCGGCCGGCATCAACCACATGGCGTTCTACCTCAATTTCGAGCGGCGGATGCCCGACGGCACGCATGTCGATCTCTATCCCGAGCTCAAGCGCGGCTACGCGGAGGGCCGGTTTCCGAAGGGGCCGACCCACAATCCGCGCTGCCCCAACAAGGTGCGCTACGAGATGCTCTCACGGCTCGGCTACTTCGTCACCGAGAGCAGCGAGCATTTCGCCGAATACACGCCCTATTTCATCAAGCGCGACCGCCCGGACCTGATCGAGCGCTTCGGCATCCCGCTCGACGAGTATCCCAAGCGCTGCGTCGAGCAGATCGCGCGCTGGGAAACGGAAGCCGCGCGCCTCCAGGAAGACAACGAGCTGAGCGTGCGCCCGAGCCAGGAATACGCCGCCACGATCATGAACGCGGTCCGCACCGGCGAGCCGGCGGTGATCTACGGCAACATTCGCAACGCCGGTTTCATCCCGCAGTTGCCGGAGAGATGCGCCGTCGAGGTGCCGGTGATGGTGGACGCGAACGGGCTTCAGCCGACGGTGGTGCGGGACATCCCGCCGCAGCTGATCGCGCTGATGCGCACCAACGTAAACGTCCAGGACCTGACGGTGGCGGCGCTGATGACCGGCGACCGCAGCCACGTCTATCACGCGGCGATGCTCGATCCGCATACGGCCGCCGAGCTCGACCTCGACCAGATCTGGTCGCTGGTCGACGCGCTGCTGGAGGCGCACGACGCATGGCTGCCCGACTTCGCGCGGATCGGGGTCCGGCGGGCGTCGTGACCGCGATTTCGACCCCGCCGCCCGTCGCCGGACGCGCCCGGAAGACGGCGCCGGCCGATCCGCGGGCGCCTGCCGCGCCGGCGAGGGCGACCGACCATGTCTGAACCGGGCGCCCCGAAACCCTGCATCATCTGCGTGGCGATCACCGGGTCCGTGCCGAGGCGTTCCGACAACCCGGCCGTCCCGATCACCGTCGCCGAACAGGTGGAAAGCGCCCAGGAGGCCTTCGAGGCCGGCGCCGCGATCGTGCACGCCCATGTCCGCAACGACGACGAGACGCCGAGTTCGGACCCCGAGCGCTTTGCGAGGCTGATGGAAGGCCTGCGCGCCCACTGCCCGGGCATGATCATCCAGTTCTCCACCGGCGGCCGCTCCGGCGCGGGCAAGGCGCGCGGCGGCATGCTGCGGCTGCGGCCCGACATGGCCTCGCTCAGCGTCGGATCGAACAACTTCCCGACCCGGGTCTACGAGAACCCGCCGGATCTTGTCGACTGGCTGGCCGCCGAGATGCGCGCCCACGACGTGAAGCCCGAGATCGAGGCCTTCGACCTGAGCCACATCCACCAGGCGGTGGCCATGAACCGCGACGGCCGCATTCCCGGCCGCCTCCACGTGCAGTTCGTGATGGGCGTGAAGAACGCCATGCCGGTCGACCGCCCGACCTTCGACTTCTACGTCGAGACCGTCGCGCGGCTGGCACCGGACGCGGAATGGTGCGGCGCCGGCGTCGGCCGCCACCAGATCACGCTCAACGAGTGGTGCATCGCCGCCGGCGGTCACGCGCGCACCGGCCTCGAAGACAACGTGCGCCTCGACGCCCGCACGCTCGCCCCGTCGAACGCGGCGCTGGTGCGCCGCACCGTCGCGCTCTGCGAGCGACACGGGCGACCCGTGGCGACCTGGGCGCAGGCCCGCGCGATGCTGGGACTTCGGCCAGCCTGAACCTGGCGCCGATCCGCCGCGCCGCAGACCACCCCGGGCCGCGCGACTGTTGACGCTGCCGCAGCGCCCGCGGAGAATGACTGCCCAGGCCAGTCGGGCGATCCAAGAGCCTCATTCTCGGAGACCCGTCCTAGGCGGTCGATCTCGGCGAGATAGGCGTTGCACGAAGCGCTCATGCGCTGCCTATCGTTGCCTGACATCATGGACAGAAAGTTCCGATATTCGTCAGAGCGGAGGCATCCATTTGCCCGGGTGGCAGAACTGTTTCGGATGTGATCGGTGCCTACCAATGGCGTTCCGGACCATGGTTCCAAACTGATTTCGGGCGCTGGGCAGCCTGTGCGCGATACTGATGGACCTGCACATCGGCTACGAGAGCGTGGAGCCCTGGCCCGTCACGCGGACCGACACGCCCGACGCCAAGGCCCGCGCGGGCGGAGTGTCGCCGCGGGTGATCCTGAAATCCGATCCCGAGGCGGGAACGATGACGCTCGATTGCGAGACGGTGCTGTCGGGCCTGCCGGCCGGGGTCTGGGCCTACCGGCTCGGCAACCGGTCGGGCGTGGACTGGGTGCTCGACCAGCACAAGGAGAAGACCCCGCGCGATCCGACGATCCGGGCGAAACTCGACACCTACCGCTTCGCGGATCACGAGGAGAAGGTCGTGCGACCTGATCGCCCGTGTGGCGCGCGTCAGCGTCGAAACCATGGCGATCGTGGAAACGTGAGCGTGGCGCCGCAATCGCGTTAACCCTTTTTCTCTTTTATTTCAAAGCACCCTGCGAAAGCGCCAACCTTGGCGGGCCGCCGCCGGCGTCCGGCCGGATCAGCGCACCCGCGCCCAGAGCTGGCCCTTGCAGATCGCCGCGACGCAGCCCTGCACCCGCAGCCCATCGCCGACCAGCGCCATGCGCGAGTCGTAGTGCTTGCGCTTGTCGGGCGAATAGAGCGTGCCGCCGCCCCAGTTTCCTTGCCCCTGCGCGACCATGTCCTGGAGGATCTGCGCACCGACGAGATCGGTCCGGTCGCTCTCGAACACCTCGACGATCCGGCCGCACAGGACCTCGCCCGAGCTATCGCAGGCCGCCACCTCGATATGCGCGTAGCCGCCCGTCCGCATCGGTTCGGTCAGCCAGACGCCCTCGGCCGATTGCGCCGCCCCGAGGCCCGCAGTCGCGGCCATGACCGCCCCGACGAGCGCCATTCTCGAAAACGCTCTTCTCATGGCTTCTCTCCTGCCTCTGCAATCTTTTTTTGAGACGTGACGCGGGCCCGCCCGCAGGCAAGCCAGAACCGCCGCGGCGCCCATCCGGCCTTTTGCATTTCGCGCGAGTGCGGTCTAACTGACACACCTCGAAAGCCGGAGTGACGCGCGGTGATCCTCTACCCCGCCATCGATCTCAAGGACGGCCAGTGCGTGCGCCTCTTGCGCGGCGACATGAACGCAGCGACCGTCTTCGGCGCCGATCCCGCGGCGCAGGCCCGCGCCTTCGAGGCGGCGGGCTGCCGATGGCTCCACATCGTCGATCTCAACGGCGCCTTCGCCGGTGCGCCGGTGAACGCCGAGGCGGTCGAGGCCATCCTCGCAGCCGTCGCCGTGCCGACGCAGCTCGGCGGCGGACTTCGCGACCGCGCCACCATCGAGGCGTGGCTCGCCACGGGCGTAGCCCGGGTGATTCTCGGCACCGCCGCGCTGCGCGATCCCGGACTGGTGCGGGCCGCCGCGGCGGCCCATCCCGGTCGGATCGCCGTCGGCATAGACGCCCGAGGCGGTCGCGTGGCCGTCGAGGGTTGGGCCGAGACGAGCGACGTCGCCGCCCTCGATCTCGCCCGCCGCTTCGAGGACGCCGGCGTCGCGGCGCTGATCTACACCGATATCGACCGCGACGGCGCGATGGCCGGCCCCAACGTCGCGGCGACCGCAGCCTTGCGCAGGCGGTCACGATCCCGGTGATCGCCTCGGGCGGCGTGTCTTCGCTCGCCGACCTGAGCGCGCTGCGCGACTGCGGCGCTTTGCTCGACGGGGTGATCTCCGGCCGCGCGCTCTACGAAGGACGCATCGATCTCGCCGAGGCCGTGGCGCTTCTGGAGGAAAGGGCATGAGTTTCGAGATCTGGCTGGCCTTCGCGGCGGCCTCCGCGCTGCTTCTGGTGATCCCCGGGCCAACGGTGCTTCTGGTAGTGTCCTACGCGATGGGGCGCGGCTGGCGGGTCGCGGCCCCAATCGCCGCAGGCGTGGCGCTCGGTGATCTCACGGCGATGACGCTCTCCATGCTGGGGGTCGGCGCGCTGCTAGCGGGGTCGGCGGCGCTGTTCACGGCGCTGAAGTGGATCGGCGCGGCCTACCTGGTCTGGCTCGGGGTGAAACTCTGGCGCGCGGGCGGGGCGGCCTCGGCCTCGGCGCGGACAGACGCCGCCCCGCCGATGCGGATGCTGGCCCACGCCTGGCTGGTGACGGTGCTCAACCCCAAGAGCATCCTGTTCTTCGTGGCCTTCGTGCCGCAGTTTCTCGACGCAGCGCGGCCGTTTGCCGGCCAGGCCGCGGTAATGGTCGCGACCTTCGTGGTCCTCGCCTTCGCAAACGCCTTCGGCTACGCGATCCTCGGCGCGCGGGCGGGCGGCATGGTCCGCAGCCCCCGAGCAATGCGGATCGTCAACCGCAGCGGCGGCACGGCGCTGATCGGCGCAGGCGCCGCGGCAGCCCTGCTGCATCGGAGCGCCTGATGCTCAAGGTCCGGGTGATCCCCTGTCTCGACGTCAAGGACGGGCGCGTGGTGAAGGGCGTCAACTTCGTCGATCTCGTCGACGCAGGCGACCCAGTCGCGGCGGCGCGCGCCTATGACGCGGCAGGTGCCGACGAGCTCTGTTTTCTCGACATCTCTGCGAGCCGCGAGAACCGCGGCACGCTTCTCGATCTCGCCTCGCGCACCGCCGAGCAATGCTTCATGCCGCTGACGTTAGGCGGCGGCGTTCGGACGCCCGACGACGTTCGCGCGCTTCTGCTAGCCGGGGCGGACAAGGTGAGCTTCAACACCGCCGCCGTGGCCAACCCGGAGGTGGTTGCGGAGGCGGCCAACAAGTTCGGGGCCCAGTGCATCGTGGTGGCGATCGACGCAAAGACTGTGAGCGGCGGACGCTGGGAAATATTCACCCATGGCGGGTCGCGGGAGACGGGAATCGACGCGGTCGACTTCGCCCGCCGGATGGCCGCCAGCGGCGCCGGCGAGATCCTGCTGACCTCCATGGACCGGGACGGCACCAGGACGGGCTACAACCTAGCTCTCACCCGCGCGGTGGCGGATGCGGTCGAGATCCCCGTGATCGCGTCGGGCGGCGTGGGGGCGCTGGAACACCTCGTGGAGGGGGTGACGGAGGGCCATGCATCGGCCGTGCTTGCGGCCTCCATCTTCCATTTTGGCGAGCACTCGATCGGCGAGGCCAAGGCGGCCCTTGCCGCCGCGGGCGTTCCGGTGAGACCAACGTGACCGGGGTGCTCGAACGCCTTGCGGCCACCATATCGGCGCGGGCTGGCGCCGACCCCAAGATGTCGCACACCGCCGCCCTACTTGCAAAGGGGCCCGCTAAGTGCGCCGAGAAGTTTGGCGAGGAGGCCGTTGAGGCCATCGTGGCCGCCGCCCGCGGCGACCGCGACGCCCTGACGGCGGAGGCGGCGGACGCGATCTTCCACCTGCAGGTGATGCTCGCCGCCGCCGGCGTCGAATGGTCTGCGGTTCTTGCCGAACTGGCGCGGCGCGAGGGCGTATCGGGGATCGACGAGAAGGCGGCGCGCGACGATTGAACTCTTGCCCGAACGCGTTCTGCGCGGACGGCGACCCACATGCGCCGGCAAGGCAAGCCAGCAGGATGACCGCAACCGGACGGCGCATTCCGGCCGCGCCCTACCTGTTCATCACCGATCCGTCGCGGCGGCTGAGGTGGGGGCCTCCCAGAACTGGAAGCTATCGCGTTCGAGCAGCACCTCGTTGACCTCGATCCCGAGCCCCAGAGGCTCGGGCGCCGGATAGGCCGCGCCTTCTAGCCGGGGCTGCACCGGAAAAACGTCGTCGGTCACGCCGCCGGCGCAAAGATCGTTCGGGCTGACGCGGGTCTCGAGCCACGAGAAATTCGGCACCGCCGCCGCAAGGTGCACCGTGGCTGCGGTGCACACCGGGCCGAGCGGGTTGTGGGGCATGAGATCGTCGCCTGTGATTATCGCCGGATGCACTGATTTTGCATGGTTTTACGCCTGATCAAAGTATTCGCTCACGCTACACGACTCTCTTGAGACAGGAGCATTTTGGACCTGTTTCTTCGAGCCTTCGCCAAGCGTCGAGGGCGTCGCGGTGGCCCGCGCTGAGGAGGTTTCGGATCTGGTCGAAGCCGGTGCGGAACCAGGACTGGGCGAAGTGGCCGTGCGCCTTGCGCCTGGGGGCTCCGATCCCGAGCAGGTCGGCGGCTGCGCGGCCGGCCCAGGCGATGGCGAGGGCGACGAGCGCCATGAGGAGCGCGAGCTTGCGCGGGTCGGTGATGCGGGTGTCCTCGATGTTGAGTTCGCGCGTCTTGGCATCGCCGAACATGCATTCGATCGCCCAGCGCTTGCGGTAGGCGGCGAGAGCCTCGCGGCTGGGAATGCTGGAGACGACGATCAGCCACTCGTCCTCGAGGCGCTTTGCGGCGAAGTGGAGGAGCGGCGCATCGCTGGCCTCGGCGTCCTCGTGCAGGCCCATGCGCGCCTGGAAGAACCGGGTGCGTCGGGCGAGACGGAGCCGGGCGTAGAGCGTGAGCTCGCAGCCGTCCTCGGTGGTTACCCGCAGGTCCTCGCGCAGGCGGATGGCAAACTTGATATTGCTATCGTTGAGGAATTTCAGCCACTCCGCCCCGACGAACTCGCGATCCGCGAGCAGGAGCCGGACGCTCGAGGGGGCGAAATGCGCGAGATAGCGCCGCATCAGCGCGATCCGGGTCGCCGTCGCGCTGTTGCCCGGTCCGTCGAGCAGGGTCCAGAACAGCGGAACCCGGAAGCGCCGGGTGATCACGGCGAGCACGAGATAGTTGACGTCGCGTGACCCGATCTTCCAGGTCGTGCGGTCGAGCGCGAGCGTCCACGCCCCCTCCGAGCCGATCAGCCGCGCGAGGATCGGCGCGGCCCAGTCGGGGTCGAGATCGACATGTTGGAAGAACCGCTGCAGGCGGCGGTAGGTCGACGCGATCAGCACGGTTCTCCCCGCTGCGGTGGCGATGTGGCCGAGGTTGACGGTGCGCGCCGCGACCATGCCCACAACGAGCATGCAGAGCGTGTCGAGGCGGCACTTGCCGAGGCCGACATGGCCTCGTAGCGTCCGGGTGAGGGTGGCGATGGCTCGGTGCGACATGGGCAATCCTTGCAAGGGAGTCGCCCAGTAGAATTGATCCCGCCGCCCTCAACCAGCCTTGTGTCGTGTAGTGTGGTATTCGCTTTCGCAAGTTTTCGGGGTTGATCAGGCCAAAAGCTTGCAAGACCGCGCGCGCCCGCACGCGAGGGGTTCCCTGCCGGGTCGGGGTCGGATTCACTGGCTTGGAGCCGGATGGAGACAGACCGATGCGCCCCGCCAAGCCCGCCGCCGCCGTGCAGCCCGACATGTTCCGCGAGACCCTCGAGGCGATCCTCGACCCAAAGCACGCTTTGCTGGAGCTGGGTCGGCGGATCGATTGGGAGAAGCTGGATGCGGCCTGTGGCGCGACCTTCATCGACCAGGCCGGCCGACCGGGGCTGGTTAGCGTCCGAGTTCGTGGTGGAATTTCGCGCCGCGTCGGCGGTGTGATCCGGGGTAGCCATCGAGGGCGTCGGCTATGGTGGTGTTTGCGGACTTCAACCACGGGCCGATGGAGACCCCGATGACCGAGACCACCTTGCCGCTGATCGAGCTGCTGCAAAAGCAGGATGACGGCGATTTCCTGCGCGCCGTCGCCGAGGCGGTGCTACAGCTCTTGATGGAGCATGACGTCGAGGGCCTTGTCGGCGCCGCCCGCTACGAGCGCGGCGGCGGCCGCCAGACCTGGCGCAACGGCTATCGTGACCGCGAGCTGAAGACGCGCCTCGGCGCGCTGAACCTGCGGGTCCCGAAACTGCGGCAGGGCTCGTACTTCCCGGGCTTCCTCGAGCCGCGCCGGACGTCGGAGAAGGCGCTGGTGGCGGTGATCCAGGAAGCGTGGATCGGCGGCGTGTCCACCCGCCGCGTCGACGACTTGGTGCAGGCCATGGGGCTCTCCGGCATCTCCAAGAGCACCGTCTCGAAGCTGTGCAAGGACATCGACGACCGTGTCCGGGAGTTCCTCGACCGGCCGATCGCCGGCGACTGGCCCTACCTCTGGCTCGACGCGACCTACCTCAAGGTGCGCCAGGGCGGGAGGATCGTCTCCGTCGCCGCCATAATCGCCATGGCGGTCGACACCGACGGCCGGCGCGAGATCATCGGCTTGTGCGTCGGTCCGTCGGAGGCGGAGACCTTCTGGACCGAGTTCCTGCGCAGCCTGAAGAGCCGTGGGCTGGAGGGCGTGAAGCTGGTGATCTCCGACGCGCACACCGGCCTCAAGGCCGCGATCGCGCGGGTCTTCGAGGCGACGTGGCAAAGATGCCGCGTTCACTGGATCAGGAACGCGCTCGCCCATGTGCCCAAGGGCCAGCATACCGTCGTCGCCGCCGCGATCCGCCAGGCCTTCAACCAGCCCGACAAGAAGACCGCCGTCGAGACCTGGCGCCATGTCGCCGACCAACTCCGCGCCCGCTGGCCCAAACTCGCCGACCTGATGGATGGGAGCGAGGCCGACGTGCTCGCCTACATGAGCTTCCCGGCGCAGCACCGCACCAAGCTGCACAGCACCAACCCGCTCGAGCGCCTCAACAAGGAGGTCAAGCGCCGCGCCGACGTCGTCGGGATCTTCCCGAACGAGGACTCGATCGTCCGCCTGATCGGCGCGGTCCTGTTCGAGCAGAATGACGAATGGCAGAGCCAGCACCGCTACATGCAGGTCGAGGCCTTCGCCCAGATCGACGCCGCTGAGAGCGACCCGCTTCTCAGCATTACAACGCAGGCAGCCTGACCGATGCTCTCAGTGGGCTACACCGGAAACTCCACCACCTTGACGGACGTGACCCCGGGGCTGCCCACACGGCTGATGGCGGGGCTGCACATCCTCAAGCACGTGAAGGGCCTGTCCGACGAGGCGGTTTGCGCCGCCTGGGTCGAGAACCCCTACTTTCAGGCCTTCTGTGGCGAGCGGTTCTTTCAGCACGAACTTCCGCTCGACCGCAGCTCCATGACCCGCTGGCGCAAGCGTATCGGCGCGGAGCGGCTGGAGACGCTGCTCGCCGACACGCTCGCCATCGCGTGCGACAGCGGCGCCGTGAAACCGACGGCGATGGAGCGCGTGACCATCGACACCACCGTGCAGACCAAGGCCATCGCCCACTGACGGCCACCTGATGCTGCGCGCCGTCGAGCGGCTCACCGCCCTCGCGCGCCGCCAGGGCGTGGCGCTGCGCCAGTCCTACGCCCGCGTCGCGCGCCACGCCCGGCGCGAGGTCGCGCGGCTCTTGCATGGCCGCGGCCACAAGCAGGGCATGCGCCATCTGCGCAAGCTGCGCACCTTCCTCGGTCGGCTGATCCGCGACATCGCCCGCAAGATCGAGGGCGATCCCGCGCGCGAGGCGGCCTGCGCCGAGACGCTGGAGCGCGCCCGGCGCATCCATGGCCAGCGCCCGGGCGACGCCGACAAGCTCTACGCCTTCCACGCGCCAGAGGTCGAATGCATCGCCCGCGGCAAGGCCCGCGCCCGCCACGAGTTCGGCGTGAAGACCTCCGTCGCCGTCACCAACGCCCGCGGGCCCGGCGGCCAGTTCGTGCTCGGCGCAAAGACCCTGCCGGGAAACCCCTATGACGGCCACAGCCCCGCGGCCCAGATCGACCAGGTCGCCCGCCTCACCGGCCGCCCGGTCCGGCGCGCCTATGTCGATCGCGGCTACCGCGGCCACGGCGTCGCGCGCGAGGGACTGCAGGTCGTGGTCTCCCAAACCCGCGGCATCCTCTCGCCCACCATCCGCCGCGAGATGCGAAGGCGGAACGCCATCGAGCCCGTGCTCGGCCACCTGAAGACCGACGGCCTGCTCGAACGAAACCACCTCCACGGCCCCGAGGGTGACGCCGTCAATTCCATCCTCTGCGCCATCGGGCACAACTGCCGCCTGCTGCTCGCATGGTTCACGCGCCTCTTGGCGTGCCTGATCACAACCGCGCCCGGCATCGCCGCGGAAATCCTCCGCGCCATCATCGCAATCATGCAGCCGCGACCTGCGCGCCACATCCAGGCCGAATAAGTGCAACGCGTTCTTCACGGACGACGAGATCGACTTAGTGGGCCTGCTCCATCCCGCGACCTTCATCGCTTTTGTCAGGCCGCCGACGTTGCAGACGTCGATGCGGTTGAACTGGTGAATGCCGCGCTCAATGAAGGGCAGGAACTGCCACTTGCTGCTGAACTCCTCGCCGATCGCGAAGGGCACGTTGGTCAGGGTGCGAAGGAACTCGTAGGCCTCCGGGGTCTCGTCGCGGATCGGTTCCTCGAGGAAGTCGAGCGTGCCCCGCGGCATCTTCTGGCAGAAGCTCGCCGCCTACAGGACCCGGCCGCCCTCGAAGTACTGGCTTCGATGCATGCGCTGCCGGTGCGCGCCGATCCGGAACGGATCGCACCCGCGCAGGAACTCGGCGTAGTGCTCGATGAAGCTGACTACCGCCCGCTCGCGTCCAGACAGCCCACTCTCGCCCCAGCCGAAGACGCCCTCGTCGGTATCGACCTTCACAAGGAGCTGGTTGCGGTGACCGATCCACAACGGGAACGGCTTGATGGCGGTGATCTTCATGGGGTCGCTCCTCACCAGCTACAGAGCGTGCCTCCTCGGCCCGCGCGACCGGCAGGTAGTTAGCGTCCGAGTTCGTGGTGGAATTTCGCGCCGCGTCGGCGGTGTGATCCGGGGTAGCCATCGAGGGCGTCGGCTATGGTGGTGTTTGCGGACTTCAACCACGGGCCGATGGAGACCCCGATGACCGAGACCACCTTGCCGCTGATCGAGCTGTTGCAGAAGCAGGATGACGGCGACTTCCTGCGCGCCGTCGCCGAGGCGGTGCTACAGCTCTTGATGGAGCATGACGTCGAGGGCCTTGTCGGCGCCGCCCGCTACGAGCGCGGCGGCGGCCGCCAGACCTGGCGCAACGGCTATCGTGACCGCGAGCTGAAGACGCGCCTCGGCGCGCTGAACCTGCGGGTCCCGAAACTGCGGCAGGGCTCGTACTTCCCGGGCTTCCTCGAGCCGCGCCGGACGTCGGAGAAGGCGCTGGTGGCGGTGATCCAGGAAGCGTGGATCGGCGGCGTGTCCACCCGCCGCGTCGACGACTTGGTGCAGGCCATGGGGCTCTCCGGCATCTCCAAGAGCACCGTCTCGAAGCTGTGCAAGGACATCGACGACCGTGTCCGGGAGTTCCTCGACCGGCCGATCGCCGGCGACTGGCCCTACCTCTGGCTCGACGCGACCTACCTCAAGGTGCGCCAGGGCGGGAGGATCGTCTCCGTCGCCGCCATAATCGCCATGGCGGTCGACACCGACGGCCGGCGCGAGATCATCGGCTTGTGCGTCGGTCCGTCGGAGGCGGAGACCTTCTGGACCGAGTTCCTGCGCAGCCTGAAGAGCCGTGGGCTGGAGGGCGTGAAGCTGGTGATCTCCGACGCGCACACCGGCCTCAAGGCCGCGATCGCGCGGGTCTTCGAGGCGACGTGGCAAAGATGCCGCGTTCACTGGATCAGGAACGCGCTCGCCCATGTGCCCAAGGGCCAGCATACCGTCGTCGCCGCCGCGATCCGCCAGGCCTTCAACCAGCCCGACAAGAAGACCGCCGTCGAGACCTGGCGCCATGTCGCCGACCAACTCCGCGCCCGCTGGCCCAAACTCGCCGACCTGATGGATGGGAGCGAGGCCGACGTGCTCGCCTACATGAGCTTCCCGGCGCAGCACCGCACCAAGCTGCACAGCACCAACCCACTCGAGCGCCTCAACAAGGAGGTCAAGCGCCGCGCCGACGTCGTCGGGATCTTCCCGAACGAGGACTCGATCGTCCGCCTGATCGGCGCGGTCCTGTTCGAGCAGAATGACGAATGGCAGAGCCAGCACCGCTACATGCAGGTCGAGGCCTTCGCCCAGATCGACGCCGCTGAGAGCGACCCGCTTCTCAGCATTACAACGCAGGCAGCCTGACCGATGCTCTCAGTGGGCTACACCGGAAACTCCACCACCTTGACGGACGTGACCGGCAGGTACGCCGGGACGTAGGAATTTTTTTCGGCAACCGTCTCGTCGATGTCGACGCCATGGCCGATGGTCTCGCCGCTCAGCGGGTAGCCGCCGGTCTGCCTCCACGCGTGCGGAAACATCTCGTGCGTCGCGTCGGTGTAGCCGGAATACTCCCGGATGCCGAAGTTCGGCGACCAGCGATCCACATGCACGTTGGCGCCCACCGCAACGGGCGACACGTCCATCGGGCCATGGCATGGGGAGCGCACATGGTAGACGCTTGCGAAATTGAGCATCCGCCGCAGGGCGTTGACGCCGCCCGCGTGAACGGAAGTGACGCTGATGTAATCGATCAGCTGTTCGGAGATCAGCCTCTCGCAGTCCCAGATCGTGTTGAAGATCTCACCGACCGCGAGCGGCGTGGTCGTATGCAGGCGGATCACGCGGAACTCCTACCTGTAGGTCGGCCTGCACCGGGTCCTCCGGCCAGAACAGCCGGAAGGGTTCGAGGTCCTTGCCCAGCCGCGCCGCCTCGATCGGCGTGAGCCGGTGGTGCACGTCATGCAGCAGATGGACATCCCAGCCGACGGCCTCGCGAAGCCTCTCGAATAGCCTCGGGATCAAGGGGAGGTACCTATGGGTGGACCACACCTCCTCGACCGGCATGGCCCGGATCATCCCGCCGATCGCCTGGTCCGAACTCGTGCCGGTCCACTAGATCGGCGGCAAGCCGGGGATCGAGACCTGGGCGCGAATGGCGTCGAGACCCGCCTCGCGACGGGCGAAGACGCCTTCGACGGCTTCCTCGATCGTCATCCCGCCGACATGCTGATAGATCATGGTCTGATCGCGCGAGGCGCCGCCGAGCAACTGGTGGAGCGGCATGTTCGCCGCCTTGGCCTTGATGTCCCAGAGCGCGATGTCGATCCCCGAGATCGCCACCACCGTGATCGGGCCGCATCGCCAGTAGGCCCCCTTTTTTGAGGTATTGCCAGATATCCTCGATCCGCGTCGGGTCCTTGCCGATCAGGGTCTGGATCGCGTGGTCTTCGAGATATGCGACGACCGCCTACTTCCGCCCGCTCACGGTGGCATCGCCGACGCCGTGCAGGCCCTCTTCGCTGGCGATCTTCACGGTCACGAAGTTTCGCCCCGTCGAGGCGACGATGACCTTGATCTCGCGGATCTTCATTTTCGTCTAGGATGTTCGGGGTGGGTCCAACCCAGCAGGCGCTCCGCCTTCGACGAGTCGAAGAAGCTGCGGAAACCGCCAAGATCGCCGCGGATCGGAACGCCGGGAAGGAAACGCGCGGCCAGGTCCCGGCTGGGAATGTCGATCGTCGTGTCCGGGGCGACGATGTAGAAGACCTCGTGGCCCGAGAAATCGGCGGTTAGGCTGAGAAGGCAGGCGTCCGCGGCCGGTCCGATCAGCGTGTAGGCCCAGAGATGTCGCTCGGAGCCCGGCTCGAGCGTGTTGTAGATCGCCCCGGCCTGCGCCCGATCCGGCACCACATAATGAAACCGCATGCTCGCGATGCTGAGACCGGCATGGCGTCGGACGAAACAGTCCGCCTGCTGCTCGCAGATCCATTTCGACAGGCTGTAGGGCTCCTCCGCATAGCACGGGTGGCCTTCATCGATCGGCAGATAGTCGAAGTGCGCCTCGCGGCTGAAGGCAAGACCGATGGCGTTCACGCTCGAGGCCTGGCAGATGCGCGAGATGCCATTCTCGAGCGCGGCCCTGAGGGCGTTGTAGCTTCCGACAACGTTGTTGTTGTGCACGACGTGATCCGGATAGCCGATCGGCGCCGGGATCGCCGCCATGTGGATCAACGCGTCGCAGCCCCTGAAGGCGTTGACGAGAGCCGCATAGTCGTCGGTGTCGGCCTGCACGAAGCGCGCGCCCTCGGCGGCCGCACCGTCGGGGGCTGCGCGATCGACGCCGACCACGCGATGTCCGGCCGAGAAGGCGCGCGCCGCGATCTCGCGTCCGATCCGGCCGCTCGCGCCGGTGATCGCTATCTGCACGATGCCTTCATCCTACTGCCGATAGACGGCCTCTCTCAGGCCGCGGATGTAGCCGATGGCGTAGAGCCTACCGAAGGAGGAATAGCCGGCGTTGTCGTTGCTGTCGCCCTCCACGGTCGGAACATGGTCCGGTCGCAGCACGCCCTCGAAGCCGATATCCCGGTAGGCCTGCATGCAGGCGAGCATGTCGGTCTTGCCGGCGTCGTGCCAGGTCTCCTCGAACTTCGATGGCGTTCCCCTCACGTCCCGGAAGTGCACGAAGAAGATCTTCTCGCCGAAGCCCCGTATCACCGACGGCAGATCATCGGTCATCAGCGTGAAATTTCCCTGACACAGAGTGACGCCGTTCATCGGGCTCGGGCGCATGTCGACCAGACGCCGGAAATTCTCCACACTGCGCATGATCCGGCCGACGCCGCGAATCGGCGACAGCGGTGGATCGTCCGGGTGCATGGCCAGCCGAACGCCTGACTTTTCCGCGACTGGCAGCACGCGATCGAGAAAGTACTCCAGATTGGCCCACAGCGCATTCTCGCCGATCGGCCCGAGCTCCGTCGGCTCGGACGAAACATCGTCCACATCGAAGCTTGTGACCACCGACCCGCCCCGGGAAGGGGTGTTCGTCGACGTCCTGAGCCAGTTGAAGTCGGTCATCCACTCGTAGCACCAGACCCCGATCCCCAGCCTGCCCATGTTCGAGAGCATTTCGCAGACAACGTCGATCTCCTCGTCGCGCCCGGGCAGCCCGCGCTTGGCGCGATTGAGCGGCGGGCGGGCTTCGATCACAGCCAGACGGAAGCCGCCGTCCTCGTAGTTGCGCTTCATGCGCTCGAGCGGGGCGAGATCGCACACGCGCTCGCCAGCCCGAAGCGTTGCGACGGGAAGGCCGCCGACCGCCGCGTCGACGCCCGCCTGACGCGCGAGCCTCCAGAGCGGCGATGGCCGGGGATCCATGAATTCTGCTATCTCAAGCATCCGGTCCTCTTGGGTGTCGGTCGTAGCGTTCCACAAGACCGTCCGCCCGCATCGGATCGTCCTTGCGGGATGAACGGCGCGCGGCGCCGGTCGATGACGGGACCACGCCCAACGCCTGCGGTGCAGGCTCCGAGCGTTGCACGCAGACGAGCGCCACAAAGGGTTTCCGCAACGAGAATCGACCCCAAACACCCCGAAGGCAGTGGCAGGATGAGAGAAGATCATTCTGTCATCTCGAGCACGACGACAAGACCTGTGTGCGGCGCTGCGACCGCGCCGCAAGGAAGGCGCACACATGTTAACAAAGCGAGAACTCGCGGCCCAACCGCTAGACGGGGCGGATAGGTTGCTCGGCGGGCCCAAGACGCAGGAAACGGGCTCCCGGCGGCAGACGGAACCGCCGGATCGTCGGAAGCACGGCAGGCAAGAGCTCCCGAGCGCCACCCCCTTGTCTGAGCCAGCGGCAAATCAACCCTGCCAAAACGCCGGCTGCGCCGCGATGTCCCTTCCCGGACACACGGGGCAGACTTGGATTATTGTTCTATAATATCGAACTTTTTGTGCACTACATTGTATTTTTTGAGCCCAAACCCGACGACTATATCTCCGAGCCATGCCACCTCCGGAGTCTGCCATGCTCGTCGCCGCTCTCGCCCTCCTGCCGCTCCTCTTGGCTTCGGCCCTCGCGTGCGGGCGGCCGGGCCGTCGTCCCGGCCCCATTCCTCGCCTCGCGGAGGCGGCGGCACTCGCGGCGTTCGTCCTCGCGCTGGCCGGGTCTGCGCAACTCGCGCTCCACGGGCCGCGCGAGATGACGGCGGGCGCCGGGCCGCTCCTGCTCTCGTTGCGCCTCGATGCGCTCAGCGCTGTCATGACGACGCTGGTCGGCTTCGTCGGCTGGATCGTCGTGCGATACTCCCGGTCGTATCTCGACGGCGAGGCCCGCGAGGGCGCGTTCCACGGCCTGATACTCGCGACGATCGCCGCGGTGCTCGCGCTCGTGCAGGCCGGAAGCTTTGCGGTCCTGATCGCGGCGTTCATCGCGGTCGGCATCGGGCTCAGGCGGCTCCTGCTGTTCTACCCGGAACGGCCTGAAGCCTGGCGTGCGGCGCGGAAGTTCGCGCTCGTCTGGGCAGCCGGCGACGTGGCGATCGCCGCGGCCGCGGTCCTGCTCTGGAGCGCGTTCGGCACGGCGGACTTCGGCGAGATCGCGGCGCAGGCGGCCCTAGGCCTGCCCAGCGCGGCGGTGTTTGCCACGGGGTTTCTCGTGGTCGCGGCGGCGCTCAAGACCGCGAGCTTTCCGGTGCACGGCTGGCTCACGGAGGTCATGGAGGCCCCGACGCCGCTCTCGGCGCTGCTTCATGCGGGCGTCATCAACGCGGGCGGCTTCCTGCTGATACGCAGCGCCGACCTTGTTCAGGCCAGCCCGGCCGCGATGACCGCGCTCGTATTGATCGGCGGCTTCACGGCTCTCTTCGGGGCCCTCGTCATGCTCACCCAAAGCGCGATCAAGACCGCCCTCGCATGGTCCACCGTGGCGCAGATGGGCTTCATGATGCTACAATGCGGGCTCGGCCTCTGGGCGCTGGCGCTTCTGCACATCGTCGCCCATGCACTCTACAAGGCGCACGCCTTCCTTGCCTCCGGAACCGCGGTCACGGCGGTCCTGGAGGCCCGAAGGCCCGGTTCCGTGGCGGTCCCCGGCGCCGCGGCGGTCGGACTCGCCTTCCTTCTGGCGCTTGGCCTCTACGCGGCTGTGGCGTTCGTCTTCAGTCTGGTCGCGGGTTCCAAGAGCCCCCAGGCGCTGGCGCTGGGTGCCATCCTCATCTTCGGGGTTGCGTATCTGGTCGCCCAGGGGCTAGCCGACGCCGCGCCGGCCGAGCTGACCCGGCGGACCGCGGCGGCCTCCGGCGCGACTGCGCTGGCGTACTTCGCCTTCCACTGGCTCGCCGGGCGAATCGCCGAAGACACACTTCCCCCGGCGCCGGATCCCGGCGCGCTGGAATGGGCGCTGATCGTGCTGACCCTCGTCTCCTTCGCGCTGGTGGCCGTTGCCCAGGCCCTATTTCCGCACTGGGCGCATCATCCAGCCTCGGCGGGGCTGCGCGTCCATCTCGCAAACGGCCTCTACGTCAACGCGGCGCTCGACCGGCTGATCGGCGGCTTCCGCACCGCCCGGCCGCTCTGACCCTTCGCTCACCACTGGAGACATCCATGCCGATCACCCACGCCCAGATCGCCCCCGCACGGCTCGCCGAAATGCTCGCCGCCGCCGCCGACGCCGCGCGGGCGATCCCGCCCGCCTTCCCGCTGGACGCGACGGTCGCGGTGAACCCGTGCCTCGGGCAGATGGGCGAGAACCTCGCCCAGACCGCCGCCCGGCTATCGCGCGTCGCCGGAGCACCGCTCACGCGGCCGCGCAGCGCCTACGCCGCCGGCTTCGAGACGGGCGGTATCGCCCTGGAGGACCTCGCCGAGGCTCTCGAAGCCTGCGACTCGCCCGGCAAGCCCGCCGACGTCGCCGCGTTGCAGGCGGCGCTGGGATCCGGAAGCCCGACCCCGCGGCCGCTTCCGACCGTCGCCGATCTCGCCGCGGACGACTCCGGCGTCGACTGGCCGAGCATCATCATGCGTTGCGTGGGCCTCTGGGCCGCGGGCCATTTCGACCGCGGCCAGGCGCTCTGGACCCCGGCACCCGGACGGTCGGCCTTCGCCGCATGGCGGGAATGGGCCTCCCACGACCTCACGCCGGAGATCGCCGGGTGCGCCGGTTTCTGCGCACATGTCGCCGCCTGTCCGGACACGCCGGAGCGCGCCATCCTGCGCGCCGCGGACGCGCTCGGGCTCACCCCCGCCGCGGCCGGAACCGCGTTCCATCGCCTGCTCATGGATTTCGGCGGCTGGGCGCAGCACGCCCGCTGGCTCCTCTGGGAGGCCGAGCTCAATGGCGGGACCGATACCACCGTGACGGATCTCCTGGCGGTCCGGTTGGTCTGGGAGGAGGCCCTGCTCGCGCAAGCCGGCCCGGACGTCGCCGCCGCGTGGGGACGCACGGCCGCCGCCCACGCGTTCCCCGTCGTCGCCGGTCCCGACCAGATCATCGACGCCATCCTGCAGGAAGCGGCTGAGCGCGGCCACCAGCGCCACCTCGGGGCACTCCTGCAGGGGACGCCGGCCGCCTCTCCCGAACGGCCGGCGCTCCAGGCCGCATTCTGCATCGACGTGCGCTCCGAGGTGTTCCGCCGGGCGCTCGAGGGCCTCGACCCAGGCATCGAGACGATCGGCTTCGCGGGCTTCTTCGGCCTTCCGGTCGCCTTTCGCGGCCTGGGGTCGGACCTTGTCGAGGATCGCCTTCCGGTGTTGCTGCGGCCTGGATTGGAGGCGGGCGTCGAAGCTGACCCGACGGTGGCGTCTCAGGCGCGAATCCGGGCGCGCGCGGTGCGCGCCTGGGGACGATTCCGGCAAGCCGCCGTCTCGTCCTTCGCCTTTGTCGAGGCTGCCGGGCTGCTCTACGCCGGTAAGCTCCTGCGCGACGCGCTGGGGCTTGGCGCGCCTGACGCCGAAGTCGCGCCGACGCCGCAGTTCGAGCCATCCCTGCCGGCCGAGTCGAAGGCCGAGACCGCCGCCGCGATCCTGAAGGCCATGTCGCTGACGCAGGGCCACGCCCGCCTCGTCCTCCTGCTGGGCCACGGCGCGACGGTCGTGAACAACCCGCATGCGAGCGCCTACCACTGCGGGGCCTGCGGCGGGCGGACGGGTGAAGTTTCGGCGCGGCTGCTCGCGCGCCTTCTGAACGACCCCGAGACCCGGGCCGGCCTCGCAGCCCACGGCGTCGATCTGGCCCGGGACACGCTGTTCGTCGCTGGCCTTCACGACACCACCACCGACCGTGTGACGCTCTACCGGGAAGACATCGCCGCGGGCGAGGCCGCGAGGTTTGGCGCGGACCTCGCCCAGGCGAAGGCCTGGCTCGCCCGCGCCGGAGCGCTCACCCGTGCGGAGCGGGCGGCGCGATTGCCCGGTGCGGATCCCGACACGGTGGCCGACCGCGCCCGGAACTGGGCAGAGGTACGCCCCGAGTGGGGCCTCGCGGGCTGCGCCGCTTTCATCGCCGCGCCGCGAAGCGCCACCCGGCGGGCGGATCTCGCGGGCCGCGCCTTCCTGCATTCCTACGACTGGCGCGCGGACGCAGGTTTCGGGACGCTAGAACTCATCCTTACTGCGCCGGTGGTGGTCGCCAGCTGGATCAGCCTGCAGTACTATGGCTCATCCGTCGCGCCTCAGGTCTTCGGGGGCGGCAACAAACTCATCCACAATGTCGTGGGCGGCTTGGGAGTCGTTGAGGGCAACGGCGGCGCGCTGCGCCCGGGCCTGCCCTGGCAGACGGTTCATGACGGCGCGCGCCTTGCCCACGAGCCACTTCGGCTCTCGGTCTTCGTCGAGGCCCCGCATGAGGCGATCCTCGCCGTCCTCGAGCACCACGCCGAACTCCGGGCACTCTTCGACAATGGCTGGCTCCACCTGTTCACGCTGGAGAACGGCCAGATCGCATTGCGCTACCGACCCAGATCAGGGTGGGAAAGCGTGGCCTCGGAACACAGCGCCGCGGCCTGACACGCCGGCGGCGGCGTGAGAACCGGCCGCAGCGGAGCCGCGATGGAACGGCGGCGCGGCATCGCCAACCAGCCGCGGGCTGTGGCCACCATCTGCGGCCGCTGCGCCCCCGCACCTTCTGCCACGCCTGAGCCGCGGACACGCCGTTCAGATCCGATTAATGCGTTTTCAGATATCTATCCAATACTTGCAGTATGTCCCCATGGGGACGCCCTCGCGCGGCGCGACTCCGGCCACATCGAGGCCGCCACCGCGACGCGTTGGGTCAGCCGGATCCCCGTGAACCGCACGCGCTGAACCTCGATGTTGGCTCCGGTGCGCTGACGAGGCGGTCGGGACGGTCGTCCCGGCCATCCGGCCGAGGCCGACGACCCCGGACTGACCGTCGCGCGCGCCCTCGCTCCTCCCGATCGGATCGGCTATCGTGAAGGCAAAGGCGACCAAGGCCATGACGAACCGACCCGCACCAGCCGCGCTGTCGCGCGCCCTTGCCCTCATGCTGGCGTCTGCTCCGGTCGCCGCACAAACCGACGACTCGCCCGAGAAGCGCCTGACCGCGTGGAACCCGGCCTGGGAGGAAGTCTGCCTGCTGCCCGGTGCCGACCGACCCGGTCCAGAGGGGCTCGCGGTGATCGAGGCGGCGCTGTCGGGCGAGGATGACTTCGCCGCCTACCTCGCCGAGGTGGTGCGCGCCGCGGACGTCGTTTTCTGCGTCGATCCGCGGCTCGCTGACTGCCGGGGCTACTACGAGCCGGCGTCGCGGGTGGTGGCGCTCGATCCTGGGCTCTCGCCAGAGGAGATGCTTCTTATCGCCGTGCACGAGCTGCGTCACGCCGACCAGTTGCGCCGCGGCTTCGGGCTTTCGCTCGAATGGGCGCGGTTGGAGAATGTCAGGCTGATATTCGCGCTCGAGGCCGACGCCCAGGCGATCTCGACGCTCTACGCCGCGCGCGCGGCGGAAACCGAGGACGGGCGCAGTCTCTGGGAGGCGGCGCAGTCGCTGGAGCACTATGAGGATCTCGCGCGGATCTTCGCGGAAGCCCGCGCGGAGGGCGATGTCGCCGCAACACGGGCGACGTTTGCGGGCTGGTACGCCTCCCAGTGGCGGCGCGAGAAGTATTATCTCGCCGCGTGCGCCAGCTATCTCGATCAGCGGGATGCACTCCACGCCCGCGCGAGCTACGCGCAGCTGCCGCCCGATCATTTCGACCGGCTCTGCACAATGCCCGGCGGGGAGAACTACGGCTGTCACCTGACCGAGGAGATCGCGCGCCGACCCCGGGAGTGGGAGTGATCTCGGCGCACCGGGTCGGGCCCGGGCCGGACCCGGCAGTGTCCGGCCGCCTCTGGCCAGCGCCGCCGCGATCGCCTATCTCGACGCGATCCTCCAGCCCGGAAGGCCGTCATGGCGCGATACCTGATCACCTCTGCCCTGCCCTACATCAACGGAGTCAAGCATCTCGGCAACCTCGTGGGCAGCCAGCTTCCCTCCGACGTCTATGCCCGCTACTTGCGCGCGCGCAGGCACGAGGTGCTGCTAATCTGCGCTACCGACGAGCATGGCACCCCGGCCGAGCTCGCCGCCGCCAAGGCCGGCGAGCGGGTGGCGGCCTACTGCGCGCGCATGTGGACCGTGCAGAAGGATCTCGCCGACGGGTTCCGCCTCAGCTTCGACCACTTCGGGCGGTCGTCCTCGGAGCGCAACCACCGTCTGACCCAGCATTTCGCCGGTCGCCTTGCCGACGCCGGGCTGATCGATGAAGTCTCGGAAAAGCAGGTCTACTCCTTCGCAGACCGACGCTTCCTGCCCGACCGCTACATCGAGGGCACCTGCCCCAACTGCGGCTACGAGCGCGCCCGCGGCGACCAGTGCGAGAACTGCACCAAGCAGCTCGATCCCACCGATCTGATCGACCCGCGCTCGGCGATCTCGGGTTCGACGGACCTCGAGGTGCGCGAGACCAAGCATCTCTATCTGCGCCAGAGCGCGCTGCGCGAAGAGCTGCGCGCCTGGATCGCGGAGAAGACCGACTGGCCGGTCCTGACCACCTCGATCGCGAAGAAATGGCTCGATGACGGCGAGGGTTTGCAGGACCGCGGCATCACCCGCGACCTCGACTGGGGCATCCCGGTCAAGCGCGGCGACGCGCCCTGGCCCGGCATGGAGGGCAAGGTCTTCTACGTCTGGTTCGACGCGCCGATCGAGTACATCGCCGCCACCGCCGAGTGGTCCGACGCGCACGGCCTGCCCGACGCCGCCTGGCGGCGCTGGTGGCGCACGGACGAAGGCGCGGGCGACGTGCGCTACGTCCAGTTCATGGGCAAGGACAACGTTCCGTTCCACACGCTGTCGTTCCCGGCGACGATCCTCGGCTCGGGCGAGCCGTGGAAGCTCGTCGACTACATCAAGAGCTTCAACTACCTCAACTACGAAGGCGGCAAGTTCTCCACCAGCCAGGGACGCGGGATCTTCATGGACGCGGCCCTTGAGGTGCTGCCCGCCGACTACTGGCGCTGGTGGCTCCTTTCGAACGTGCCGGAGGGCTCGGATGCGAACTTCACCTGGGACAGCTTCCAGGCCGGGGTGAACAAGGACCTCGCCGACGTGCTCGGCAATTTCGTCAGCCGGGTGACGAAGTTCGCGCGCTCCAAGTTCGGCGAGACGGTCCCCGAGGGCGGCGCCTACGGGCCGGCGGAGTCGGCGGTGACGGCGGAGCTCGCGCGGCGGCTCGCGGCCTACGAGGCGCAGATGGAGGCGATCGAGATCCGCAAGGCGGCGCAGGAACTGCGCGCGATCTGGGCGGCGGGCAACGAATACCTGCAGGCGGCGGCGCCCTGGGCCGCGTTCAAGGCCGATCCCGAGAGGGCCGCGGCGGTGACGCGGTTCTCGCTCAACCTGATCCGGCTCTACGCCGTCCTGTCGCGCCCCTTCCTGCCCGACGCCAGCGCGGCGATGCTGGCGGCGCTCGAGCTCGAGGACGCGGACTGGCCCTCAGACGTGGAGGCGGCGCTCGAAGCGCTGCCGACCGGGCACGGGTTCAGCGTGCCGGCGGTGCTCTTCGCCAAGATCGACGACGCGCAGCGGGAGGCGCTTGAAGCGCGGTTCGCCGGCGCATGAGGTGTGTTATGGCGTGATAACACGCGTGCAATTCCAGCTAAATCTTTGAAATGAAAGGCGTTAAGGTTGATTAATCCAACAGCGCGCGTCGAGGCGAGGGCCCACAGGACGCGTGACAGGAGCGTCATCGCGCCCTAGCTTGTGCGCCACCGGATCGGAGGGGCTGCGCCATGTTTCCCATACGCGACCACAACCCGTCGCTGCGCAGGCCCTATGTCACCTACGCGCTGATCGCGCTCAACGTGGTGATCTTCATCGGCTACTGGGGGCTCTTCACCGACGAGGTCCGGCTGGCCGCGTTCTTCGACACCTGGGCGCTGACGCCGGCGGACTTCACGGGCGGGTCGGAGCGCCACACGATCCTGACCTCGATGTTCCTGCACGGCGGGATCATGCACCTGCTCGGCAACATGCTGTTCCTGTTCATCTTCGGCGACAACCTCGAGGACGCCTTCGGGCATGTGGGCTTCCTGCTGTTCTATCTCGCCTGCGGGGTGCTGGCGGCGCTGGCGCAGGTCCTGCCCGATCCGGGCTCGACGGTGCCGATGGTCGGTGCGTCGGGTGCGATCGCGGGGGTGATGGGCGGCTACCTGCTGCTGTTTCCCCGGGCGCGGGTGGACGTGATCGTGATCCTCATCATCCTCATCCGGGTATTCACGGTGCCGGCCTGGGTGATGCTGGGCTTCTGGTTCGCGCTGCAGAGCTTCAACAGTTACTCGACCTTCGGGGTCGACGGCGGCGGGGTGGCGCATCTGGCCCATGTGGGCGGCTTCGTGGCCGGCGTGGCGCTCGCCGCGCCATACTTCCTGCGCGCCGGCGGGCCAGCGTTCTGGCGCCGCACCCACGGGGTTCCGCCGCATCCCGAAGCCAAGCCGATCGAGCGGCGCACCACCATTCCGACCGTGCGGCGACGGCGCTAGGCGCGGCGGCGCGGGCCGGCTTTCGACAGACCGTTCGGTCAGGCTACGCCATCGACGAGAACCAGGTTCGTTCTCGCGGCGCTCCGTCGAATCCTCGAAAGGGCGACGTAGTCCGGGTCCGAGTGCCACGCCTTGGCGTCCTCCACCGAAGGGAACCGCAGGACCACGGTGCGTGGCAGCGCCCAGTCGCCTTCGAGGACTTCAGTTTCGGCGCTCGATGTCGCGAGCAGCTCCCCGCCGTGCCGCTGAAAGCTCGGCATGAAGCCATCCAGATACTCCCGGTATTCTTCCGAATTGCGGATCTCGATCTGTCCGATCACGTAAGCCGGCACGGCGCAGTTCCCTGCTTCAACCCCGTTGGCGCCCGAGCATATGGCAAGATCGCGCCAGAGTCGCGCCCGAGGTCCTTCGAGACGCCGGGTCTGGCGCAAGCCAGCGCGATCGACGCGATGGATCCGGATCTCCGGGCGCGCGCGCCGGATTTCGGTCAGGCCGCCGTCATCTGACCACGTACCGCACCCACTGGCCGTCCGGGCGCTCGCGCCGCTCGTAGCGATAGGGCAGCGCATCCCAGCACAACAGCTCGTCGGACAGATTGTCGAGCGCCCAGGTCCCCCGGGTGGTTTCTGCCAGCAGGATCGCGTGAGGGAAGAACTTCACCTCGTGGTGGACGATCGCCATGGTGAGCGCCGCCGAGGGAAGCCCCTCGGCCACCAGCCGACGCCGCTTCTCCAGCGCGTAGTCCTCGCAATCGCCTTCGCCCTCCGCAGGAAATCGCCAGCACTCCTCGACGCCCAGCAACTCCATGTCCGCGACCAGCCGGACCTCGGCGTTGACCTCGCGGTTCACCCGGTCGAGCAGCGCCCGCCAGTCCTCCCACTCGATCACCTCCGACCCGCCCAGGCGGCAGGCGTCGGGCTGGCGTTCGCAGAACGCGGCGTACTGGAGCGGCGGCGGTTCGAGTCGGTGCTCCGGGACTGCGAGCGCATTGCAGCGCGGCTCGCGCTGGTCTCCGCCCGTCGGCGTCGCCGCCAGCAGGGCTGCGGCGCATCCGGCGCAAAACGCCTGCATGCCGCTGCGACGATCCATGCGGGAAAGCTGCCACGGCGGCTCGCGAAAGCCAAGCCGATCGAGCGGCGCACCACCATTCCGACCGTGCGGCGGCGCTGAGCGGGGAGCCGGGCCTGCCCCCGGCGCCGAAAGGCGCTATTCGGGCAGGCTCTCGCCGCTGCCGCCCATTTCTGACGGGAAGTCCCTCATCTTGGGCAGGCCGTCCTTCATCGGCAGCACCGTCTCGGCGTAGTTGACATGCACGCCAGGGACGAACGCCTGGCAGGGGATCGTCGCCGCATATACGTCGATCAGGCCCCAGTGCGGATGGCCGGTCATCAGGTGCCCGCCGCACAGCGTGCAGAACTGCCGGTCGCTGCGGTCGGTCTTGGCGTAGTGGCCGATGTGTTCCTGGCCGCCGGTGACCTTGACGTTCGCGGTCTTGAAGAGGGTGAAGGCGTTCACCGGTCCGGCCGACCAGGACCGGCAGGAGGCGCAATGGCAGTATCCCATGGCATCGGGATCGCCGGTGGTCTCAACTGTCACTGCGCCGCTGAAGCATGATCCGGTCTGGGTCCGGGACATGTCGCACCCTTTCAGTCGTACGTGGGGCCGGCATGATGCGGGCTCTCGCGACGAACGGAGAGGATAGCAAAAGAACGACAGGAACAGGCCGCCTTTCGGACGTGCAGGCGGGTTGTGGCCCCGTCGCCGCCGCGACGGCATGGACGATCCGGGGTTCGAACCGCCCCCGGGCCGGCTCTTGCTGGAAAGCCGCGGCGGGACGGGCTTAAATGGCTGACGCTGAGGGCCGGACAGGGAGGACAGCGGCGTGGACTGGCTGACGGACGGATTTCTGGTGGATGCGGCGCGCTGCGACGGTCCGGTTCTGGTCACGGGCGCCGGCGGCTGCATCGGCGGCTGGACGGTGGCGATCCTGGCGCGGTCCGGCGCGCCGGTGGTGGCCTGCGACCTGCGCGACGACCGCCGCCGCCCCGGACTTGTGATGGGCGAGGCCGCGGCCGCGGCGCTGACCTGGGAGTGCGTCGACGTGACCGACGGCGACCGGGTGGCCGAGGTCGTCGCGAAACACGGCGTGCGCTCGATCATCCACCTGGCCGGGATGCAGGTGCCGTTCTGCAAGGCGGCGCCGGCGCTCGGCGCCCGGGTCAACGTCGAGGGCACGATCAACATCCTCGAGGCCGCGCGCCACGCCGGGATCCGGCGGCTGGCCTACGCCAGTTCGACGGCCGCGCTGGGAATGCCGCCGGGCGGGCCGCACCTGTCGACGCTCTACGGCGCCTACAAGCTGGCGAACGAATACACTGCGAAGATCTACTGGCTCGACTGGCGAGTGCCGTCGGTCGGGATCCGGCCCAACGTGGTCTACGGCGTCGGGCGCGATCAGGGCATGACCTCGAAGGTCACGCAAGGAATCGCCCATGCGGTGCGGGGCGAGGCGTTCGAGGTGCCCTATTCCGGTCCGGTGAGCTGGCTCTACGCCGGCGAGGCGGCGGCGGCCTTCGTCGCGGCCATCGCGCGCGACGGCGAGGACGCGCCGGTCTTCAACCTCAACGGCGCCTGCCAGACCGTCGCGGAGGGCCTGGCGCAGCTCTCGGAGCTGGCGCCGGGCCACCGGATCACGGCGACAGGCGGGCCGATCCCGGTGCCGCCGGATCTCGACGACGCGCCGCTGCGCGCCCATGTGGGCGACTATCCCTCGATCCCGCCCGCCGAGGGCATCCGCGCCACCTGGGAGGCCTTCACCGCGCTCGCGGCGGAGGGGCGGCTGCACCCGGCCGCGCCGGTCTGATCCCGCCCGGTCGGGCGCGGCCCTAGCCGCCCAGGCACCAGCGCATGATCGCCTTCTGGACGTGCACGCGGTTCTCGGCCTCAGTCGATGGCGGCCGCCCGGACCATGTCGACGAGGTCCGAGCCGCCATGACCCTCCTGAGCGTGCCTTGACAAGCTGGCGAGCGCCGCCTCAAGCGCCGGGACCTGCACGCCAAGGCGCGTGGCGAAGTCGGAGAAGAGTGCCGCGTCCTTCACCGCACCGTCGACCGAAAACCCCACCGCGTCGCTCTGCCCGCGCAGCACCGGCAGGCGCTGCGTGAACGCCCCGCTCGCCGCCGGGCTGTGTGCGAGGAGGTCCAGCATGGCGTCCAGCGTCAGACCCGCCGCGCGCCCGACCTGCAGGGCCTCCTTCAGGCATTGCCAGTATCCCAGCAGCATCATGTTGTTGACGGCTTTCGCCGCGGCGCCGGTCCCTGATCCGCCCATGACCAGAATGCGCGCAGCCAGCATCTCGGCCAGAGGCATGAAACGCGAGACGTCCGCGGGCTCTCCACCGAGGTAGAGGCCCGCCGCGCCTTCCCGCACCAGTTCGGGTCCACCGGAGATCGGCGCGTCGAGCGCCGACGCCCCGGCCCGCGAGATCGCCCCACGCTCCGAGCGCAGCGTTTCGGGGCTGACCGTGCTGGTGTCCACCAGCAGCCTGCCGCGCAATTCGGCGGCGCAGAGGCCGCGGACGACCGACGTGACGGCTGCATCGTCGAACAGGGACAGCACTATGATGTCCGAGGCCGACGCCAATCCGGCCAGGTCGTCGCATATCGCGATCCCGACCGCATCAAAGGCTGCGGGATCAACCTTGCTTCTGTTCCAGCCGGAAACCCGCAACCCGCGTTCCGCAAGCCGCGACGCCATCGCTCGGCCCATGCGCCCCAGACCCGCCACGCCGACCCGGAGCCCGTTCATCATCCCGCCCCTCGCCGCGCCGCGCGGCTGGTCATGGGCCCGCCATGCCTGCGCTCAGACCCCGAGGCACCAACGCATGATCGCCTTCTGGGCGTGCAGGCGGTTCTCGGCCTCGTCGAAGACCACCGACTGCGGGCCGTCCATCACCGCGTTGGTGACCTCCTCCTCGCGGTGGGCGGGCAGGCAGTGCATGAAGAGCGCGTCGGGGTTGGCGCGCGCCATCAGCCGCTCGTTGACCTGATAGGGGCGGAGCTGCTTGTAGCGCCGCTCGCGCGCGCTGGGCGCGTCGTGCATCGAGATCCAGGTGTCGGTGACGACGAGATCGGCGCCCTCGACGGCGCGCAGCGCGTCGCGCTCGATGTCCACGCGCGACGCCCTTCGAGCGCGCGAAGGCGACCGCCTCGGGCGCGGGATCGAGCGCCTCGGGGCCGGCGAAGGCGAAGTCGTAGCCGAACTGGCCGGCGGCGTGCAGGAACGAGTTGCAGGTGTTGTTGCCGTCGCCGGTCCAGACCACCTTGCGCCCGGCGATCGGGCCGCGCGCCTCCTCGTAGGTCATCATGTCGGCCATGATCTGGCAGGGGTGGCTGGCGTTGGTCAGCCCGTTGATCACCGGCACGGTGGCGTGTTCGGCCATCTCGTGCAGGGTCTGCGCCTCGAAGGTGCGGATCATGATCATGTCGACGTAGCGCGACAGCACCCGGGCGGTGTCGGCGACGGTCTCGCCGTGGCCGAGCTGCATCTCGGCGCCCGAGAGCACCAGCGTCTCGCCGCCCATCTGGCGCACGCCGACGTCGAAGCTGACGCGGGTGCGGGTCGAGGGCTTCTCGAACACCAGCGCCACGATGCGACCGGCGAGCGGCTGCTCGGCGTCCGGCGCGCCCATCGTCGCTCCGTCGCGGGCGGCCTTGAGCGCGTGGGCGTCGTCGAGGATCGCGCGCAGGTCGCCGGCGGGCGTGACGTGCAGGTCGAGAAAGCTCGGCATCAGGCCGCCTCCACCGCGGCGGCGGCGGCGTCGAGCCGGCGCAGGCCCTCGTCGATCTCGGCGTCGGTGAGGTTCAGCGGCGGCAGCAGCCGCGCGACGTTCTCGGCCGCCGGCACGACGATGACATGGGCGTCGTAGCCGGCCCGGACCACGTCGGCGACCGGAGCGACGCATTCGATCCCGAGCATCAGGCCGCGCCCGCGCACGCGCGCGAACACCGACGGGTGCGCGGCGACGAGGCCCTCGAGCCCCTGGCGCAGCCGGCCCGAGGCGCGGCTCACGTCGTCGAGAAAGCCCGGGCGCGGTGATCGCGTCCATCACCGCACAGCCGACCGCGCAGGCCAGCGGGTTGCCGCCGTAGGTCGAGCCGTGGGTGCCGGCGACCATGCCCGACGCCGCGTCCTCGGTGGCGAGCACCGCGCCGAGCGGGAAGCCGCCGCCGATGCCCTTGGCGACCATCATGATGTCGGGCGTGACGCCGGCCCACTCATGGGCGAAGAGCCGCCCCGTCCGGCCCATGCCGCACTGCACCTCGTCGAGCATCATCAGGATCCCGTGCTCGTCGCAGAGCGCGCGAAGACCCTTCAGGCAGGCCTCGGGCAGGACGCGGATGCCGCCCTCGCCCTGGATCGGCTCGACCAGCACGCCGGCGGTCTGGGGCCCGATGGCGGCGCGCAGGGCGTCGTGGTCGCCGAAGGGCAGGATGTCGAAGCCGGGCAGGAGCGGGCCGAAGCCGTCGATCATCTTCGGGGCCTTCGTCGCGGAAATGGCCGCGATCGAGCGGCCGTGGAAGGCGCCCTCGAAGGTGACGATGCGGTGGCGCTCGGGCTGGCCGGCGGCGGCGAAACGCCTGCGCGCCATCTTCACCGCGAGCTCCATCGCCTCGGTGCCGGAGTTGGTGAAGAACACCGTGTCGGCGAAGGTGGCGGCGACCAGCCGTTCGGCGAGCGCCTCCTGCTCGGCGATGCGGTAGAGGTTGGAGACGTGCCAGAGGCGGCGGCCCTGGTCCTCGAGCGCCTTGACCAGGGCGGGATGCGCGTGGCCGAGTGCTGTGACGGCGATGCCGCCGCCGAGGTCGAGGTAGCGCGCGCCGCTTTCCTCGACGAGCCACGGCCCCTGTCCTTCGACGAAGGTCAGTGGCGCCCGGGCGTAGGTCGGAAGGACGGGCGGGATCACGGGCTGGGTCTCCTGCGCGGCCGCCCGGAACACGCACGCCCCGCGGGCGGCCGGAGGGCGCGCGGCGAAGCCGGTCTTCTGCCGCATGGGGGTCAACGTGTCAATTCGGGCGGCGGGGGCGAAAGCGGCTCGCCTTCGGCGCCCGGATCGAGGATGCTACGCGCGTCGGGGGACGGTAGGGAGCGGGGCCGCCATGATGTCCGAAGTCGAGCGGATCGTCCGCATCTTCCACGAATCCTGGGACCTTCGGGATCCCGAGCGCGGCGCCGCGGTCATCGCGCAGGACTGCCGCTTCGAGGACGTCGCGCGCGGCGAGCTTCAGGTGGGCCCCGACGGCTACCGCGCCGACTACCACCGCTGGCGCGCGGCGTTTCCCGAGGGAGAGGTGAAGATCACCCGGGTCGTCGTGCAGGACGACTGGGCGGTGGTGGAGTTCGTCAACCGCGGCGTGCAGTCCGGCCCGCTGAAATCGAGCCTCGGGGAGTTTCCGCCAAGCGGGCGCTTCATGGAGGTCCGCTACTGCAGCGTGATGCGCGTGGCGGGCGGCAAGGTCGTGGAGGGCCGCGACTACTACGACAGCGCCTCGATCGCCCGCCAGCTCGGCCTCGTCGCCTGACAGTTTCGGCGACAGTCCCCCGGACGACGCGCGGCCCGCGCCGGTGAGGAGCCGCTGGTCGATCCTCGCCGTCCTGTTCTTCGTGCGCGCGATCATGGCCTTCCAGTTCCAGTCGGTCGCGGCGCTGGCCGCGCCGATCGGCGTGCGCTACGACGCGGGCCTCGCCGACATCGGCCTGCTGATCGGCCTCTATTTCGCCCCCGGCGTCGCGCTGGCCCTGCCCGGCGGCGCGCTGGCCGCGCGGCTTGGCGAGCGGCGTGTGGTGGTCGCGGCGCTGGCGCTCATGCTGCTTGGCGGCGCGATGATGTGGGCGACCGCGGGCTGGGGCGGCATGGTCGCGGGCAGGATCGTCGCCGCGGCGGGTGGTGTGGCGGTAAACGTGCTCCTGACCAAGCTGCTGGCGGACTGGTTCGCCGGCCGCGAGATCTCGACCGCCATGGCGATCTACGTCAACTCCTGGCCCGTCGGCATCGCGCTGGCGCTGCTGACCCTGCCGGCGGTCGCCGAGGCCGGCGGGCTCGCCGCCGCCTGGGCGGTGGTGCTCGCCGCGATCGTCGCCGGGCTGGCGCTCTTTCTCGCCGGCTACCGGCCGCCGCCGGAGTCCGCCGCGCCGGCCGGCTCGCTCCCGCAGGCGCGGCGGATCCCCTGGGCGCCGCTGCTGGCCGCGGGCTGGATCTGGGCGTTCTACAACGCCGCCATCGGCATGGTCTTCAGCTTCGGGCCGCTGATGCTGGCGGCGCGCGGCTGGACGTTCGCCGCCGCCGGCTCGGCGACGAGCCTGTTCCTAATCGCCATGGCGCTCGCCGTCCCGGCCGGCGGCCTGCTCGCCGACCGCCTGCAACGTCCCAACGCGGTGACCGCGCTCGGCCTCGCGGGCTTCGCGATCCTGCTGCCGGCGGCGGTCTGGCTGCCGGCCGCGGCGGCGGCGGCGGTCTTTGCGGTCATGGGCGCGGTCAGCGGGCTGGCCGCCGGGCCGGTCATGGGCATGCCGGCGCGGGTGCTGCCGCCCGAGACGCGGGCCTTCGGCATGGGCGTCTTCTTCACCATCTACTACGCCGTCTTCATGGCGGCGCCGCCGGTCGCGGGCGCGCTCGCCGACCGCGCCGGAGAACCCGCCGCGCCGTTCCTGCTCGGCGCGGCGATGGCGGCGAGCTGCCTCGCGGCGCTGGCGGTCTACCGCCGCGCCGCCGCCGCAGGCCCGTGAAGAATGCAGCGGCGCGCGGCCGCGAAGCCTGCTAGGCTGCGTCCGCCGGGCGGTCCGGCCGAGAAGAAGGACGACCGTCCGCGCTGATGACCGACCCCTTCGCCCATCACCCCGAACTCCGCAGCCTGATGACCGATCCCGAGGCGTCGGTGCTGCCTGCGCTGTCGTTCGAGGCGCTCGAGGCCAAGCTCAGCGCGCTGGGGCTGCCGGTGGGCTGGTGGTATCCCGAGGAGGAGCGCGAGGCGCTGCGCGCCGCGACGATGGCGGACTGGGACGGCGGCGATCTCTGGGTGTTCGGCTACGGCTCGCTGATGTGGGACCCCGGCTTCCGCTTCGCCGAGGTGCGCCGGGCCTTCGCGCCGGTTCATGCGCGGCGCTTCATCCTGCGCGACGTCTACGGGGCGCGCGGCACCCATGAGGCGCCGGGGCTGATGGCGGCGCTCGACGACGGCGCCGGCTGCGAGGGGCTGGCCTTCCGCATCGAGGCCGGCGAGGTGGAGACCGCGACCTGGGCGCTCTGGCGGCGCGAGCGGATCGCGCCGGGGTATCTTGCGCGCCTCATCGAGGTCCGGCTCTCTGACGGGCCGCGCACGGCGCTGACCTTCGTCGCCGACCACGCGGCGGAGATGATCGCCTCCGACATCACCCGCGCCGAGCAGGTTCGGTATCTCGCCACCGGGACCGGGTTCCTGGGAACCAGCCTCGACTACATCCGCAACGTCGCGAGCCATTTCGCCGCGCTCGGGATCGAGGACACGGAGGTCACCGGGCTTCTGGCCGAGGTGGAGGCGTGGACGGGGGCGGACCCCGATGACTGAGACGCCGGTTCCGTTCTTCGACGGGCACAACGATTTCCTCTTGCGGCTGATGAACACAAGCGCGCCGCGCGACAAGACCTGGCTCGAGCGCGGCGCGGCGGGGCACATCGACCTGCCGCGCCTGCGCGAAGGCGGCTTCATCGGCGGGCTCTTCGCGATCTTCGTGCCGCCGGTGAGCAGCGGGCCACCGCCGGACTTCATGGCGCTGATGGCCGATCCGCCCTACGACCTGGCCCTGCCGCCGCCGATGGCCCCGGAAACCGCCCAGCCGCCGGCGCTGCGCATGGCCGGGCTCCTGCACTGGATGGCGCGCGCGGCCCCCGAGGACTTCGCGCTGGTGCGCAGCGCCGGCGCGGCGCGGGCGGCGATGGCGGAAGGCCGGATCGCCGGCCTCATGCACATGGAGGGCGCCGAGGCGATCGGGACCGATCTCGACGCGCTCGATCTCTTCCACGCCATGGGGCTGCGCTCTCTCGGGCCGGTCTGGAGCCGGCCGAACGCCTTCGGACACGGCGTGCCGATGCGCTTTCCCGGCGATCCCGACATCGGCCCGGGACTGACGCCGGCGGGGCGCGCGCTGGTGCGGCGCTGCAACGAGCTGCGGATCCTGCTCGACCTGTCGCATCTCAACGCCGCCGGCTTCGAGGAGGTCGCCGATCTCTCGGACGCGCCGCTGGTCGCGACGCATTCCAACGCCCATGCGCTGTCGGCGTCGCCGCGCAATCTCACCGACCGCCAGCTCGACCGGATCCGCGAGAGCGGCGGCATGGTGGGGCTGAACTTCGCCACCTTCTACCTGCGCGCGGACGGACGATCCGGGCGCGACATCGGCTGGGATCCGATCCTCCGCCATCTCGACCACCTGATCGCCCGGCTCGGCGAGGACCATGTCGGGCTTGGCTCGGACTTCGACGGCTGCGTCACGCCCGAGGCGATCGGCGACGTGACCGGGGTTCCACGCCTCTTCGCGGCGCTGCGGGCGCATGGCTATGGCGAGGCGCTGATCGCCAGGATCGCCCGCGACAACTGGCTCGCCTGCCTGGAGCGCACTCTGGGAGGCTGAGGCGACGCGCCGTCAGGTCTTGAGCCGGTAGCCGGTCCTCAGCCAGCGGTAGGCGAGCGCGCCGAGCGCTGCGTCGGCGGCGAGCACGACCGCAAGGCCGAGCGCCGGCGGCGCGTCGCTGGTCCCGAGAGTCCCGTAGCGCATCCCGTCGATCAGGTAGAAGACCGGGTTGACGTGCAGCAGGAACCCGAAGGCCGGCGGCACCGCGTCGGCGGAATAGAAGGTGCCGGACAGGAAGCTCAGCGGCGTGATGACGAAGTTGGTGAAGGCGGCGAGATGATCGAACTTCTGCGCGATGATCGCGCCGATCAGCCCGGCGATGGCCAGCATGGCGCTGCCGGCGAGCACGAAGGCCAGCGCCCAGAACGGATGGGCGAGGCCGACGCCGACCAGCGGGAAGATCACGATCCCGACCCCGAGCGCCACGAACAGCCCGCGCGCCACGCCGCCGGCGGTGAACCCGGCCAGAAGCTCGCCGGGGCTCAGCGGCGGCATCAGCGTGTCGACGATGTTGCCCTGGACCTTGGAGACCATCAGCGAGCTCGAGGTGTTTGCGAAGGCGTTCTGGATGACGGTCATCATCAGGATCCCCGGCGCGAGAAAGACCGCGAAGGGCGCGCCCTCGACCTCGCCGCGGCCGTCGCCGAGCGCCAGCGTGAACACCGCCATGAACAGCCCGGCCGTCGCCACCGGGGCTGCGAGAGTCTGGGTCCAGACGTTGGTGAAACGCCGGATCTCGCGCTCGGTGAGCGTGGCGAGGCCCAGCCAGTTGATCCGTCCGAAGCGGCGCACGCCCATCGCGCCGTGAACGGGCGCGGCGGATCGGGCGCGGACGTCGTCGATTTCCATGGGCGCCGCTTGTAACCCAAGACCGCGGGGTTACAATAGGACGGTGACGCCGGGCCCCCAGCCGGCGGCGCGCCGCCTTGTCCCGTTCCGGGACTTCCCCTACGGAGCAGACAATGTCCTGGACCGACGAACGGGTCGAAACCCTCAAGAGCATGTGGGCCGACGGCAAGAGCGCGAGCCAGATCGCCAAGGAGCTCGGCGGGGTCACCCGCAACGCCGTGATCGGAAAGGTGCACCGGCTCGGCCTGTCCAACCGCGCGCCGGGCGCCGAGAACGATGCCGAGGCCGCGCCGGCCGCAGAGGCGCCCGAGACGGCGGCCCAGAGCGACGCGGCGACAGCCGACGAGGAGGCGGAGGTCGACGCCCCGACCGCCGCGTCCAGGCCGGCGGCGCAGGCGACCAACATCCCCGCGCAGCGGCCCAAGCTGGTTCCCGGCCAGCCCCTGCCGCCGCAGCCCTCGGCCAACGAGATCAGCGCCGAGGCGCTGGCCAATCTCGCGGAGGTGGCCAAGAAGGCCAAGCGACTGACGCTGATGCAGCTCACCGAGCGGACCTGCAAGTGGCCGGTGGGCGATCCGGCCACAGACGACTTCTGGTTCTGCGGGCTGCAGACCGCGCCGGGCAAGCCCTACTGCGAGGTGCACGTGGCGGTGGCCTTCCAGCCGATGTCCTCGCGCCGCGACCGCCGGTCGGGCAGCCGCTAGGCGGCCGTGACGCGGTGGGGGCTCAGGCCGGGCCCAGCCGCGCCCTCAGGTGGCGGGCGATGTGGTCGACGCAGACGCGGACCCGCGGCGTGACCAGCCGGTTCGAGGGATAGACCGCGAAGACGCCGCTGCCCGGCATCCGCCAGTCGGCGAGCACGCGCACCAGCGCGCCGATGTCGAGATCGTCCCGGACCGCCCATTCCGGCAGGGCGACGAGGCCGACGCCGGCGAGCGCGGCGGCGCGCAGCCCCGCGGTGCCGGGGCAGACCAGCGCTGGGCGCACCGGCACGACCAGAGGCCCCTCCGGCCCCTCGAAGCGCCATTCCCGCTCCCAGAACAGCCGTGCGTAGGCGACGCAGGGATGGGCGGCGATGTCGCGCGGATGAGTTCGGCGCGCCGCGGGCGGCGAGATGGCCGGGCGTGGCGCAGACAATCACCCGCGAGGCGCCGATGCGACGGGCGATCATGGTCGGATCAGGCTCCATCGCCAGCCGGATGGCGAGGTCGAGTTCCTCGCCTACGAGATCGGCCGGGCGCTCGGATTCCACCAGCGACACGCTGACCCGGGGATGAGCGGCGAGGAAGCCCGCCAGCGCCGGCACCACGTAGAGGTCGGAGAAGTGCGAGAGCACGCCGATGCGCAGATGGCCCGCCGGCTCGGCGGCGCCGGCGGCGACCTCGTCGAAGCCCGCTCGGGTCTCGTCGATCGCGCGCCGCACCCGGGCGTGGAGCGCACGTCCGGCCTCGGTCGGGCGCACCCGGCGGGTGGTGCGGTCGAAGAGCCGCGCCCCGAGCCGGTCCTCGAGCGCGCGCACGCTCTCGCTGACCCGGCTCCGCGACAGGCCGCGCGCCTCCGCGGCCCGGGCGAAGCCGCCGGCCTCGCAGACCGCCGCGAAGATCTCCAGATCGTCAAAGAGACCCATGGATCGATTGTTCGGTCAAGCCGGACGCCATGTCCAGTATTGTCTGTCTTCTCTGACCAGCGATTTCGCGCAATGCAGCGGCCGCGCCCGGCGATGGGGTCGGCGCGACAGCAACGGAGAACGACGATGCTTGATGCCACACGCGACTTCAGCGCCGCGGCGGTCTGCCCGACCGGCGGCGGAATTGCGAACATGGCGTTCGGGACCAAGACGATCCGGATCACCGCAGCGCAGACCGGGGGACGAACCTCGGTCTTCGAGGCGGTGATCGGTCCCGGCGAGGGCCCGCCGCTGCACATGCACCACAACGAGGACGAGACCTTCCATGTGCTCGAGGGAAGGCTGCGGATCTGGTGCGGCGACGAGACCTTCGAGGCGGGCGCCGGCGCGACGGCGGTGCTGCCGCGCGGGGTGCCGCACCGGTTCCGCAACGAGACCGACGCCCCGGCGCGGGCGTTGGTGCAATGCGCGCCCGGCGGCTTCGAGGGCTTCTTCGTCGAGGTGGCGGATCTGGCCGCGCCGGAGCCGGCGTCGATCGCGGCGGTGGCGCGCCGCTACGGGCTGGAGTTCCTCGCCTGATCAGGCCGGGAACGGCGCGCGCGACCCGGGACGTGTCCTGCCGCGCGCGCTCAGCCGGCGTAGGTCTCGTCGAGCGCGTAGCCGGAGGAGCGCACGGTGCGGATCGGGTCGCGGTCGCCGCGGCGGTTGAGCGCCTTGCGAAGCCTGCCGACATGCACGTCGACGGTGCGGCTTTCCACATAGACGTCGTGGCCCCAGACCCGGTCGAGCAGCTGCTCGCGGCTGAAGACCCGGCCAGGGCGCTGCATCAGCACGTCGAGCAGGCGGAACTCGGTGGGGCCGAGATGCACCTCGCGCTTGCCGCGCCGCACCCGGCAGAGCTGGCGGTCGAGCACCAGGTCGGCGAAGGTCGCCACGTCGCCGGCCAGCGCCGGCGCGGTGCGGCGCAGCACCGCGCGCATCCGCGCCACCAGCTCGGTCATCGAGAAGGGCTTGGTGACGTAGTCGTCCGCCCCGATCTCGAGCCCGCGCACCCGGTCCTCCTCCTCGCCGCGGGCGGTGAGCATGATGACGGGGATCTCGCGGGTCTCGTTGCGGCTGCGCAGCTGCCGGCAGAGCTCTATGCCCGAGACATTGGGCAGCATCCAGTCGAGCAGCACGATGTCGGGACGCTCCTCCTGGACCCGCATCATGGCCTCGTCGCCGTCGCCCGACGTGGCCACCGTGAAGCCTTCCTTCTGGAGATTGTAGGACAGCAGGTGGCTGATCGCCTCCTCGTCCTCGACCACCAGCACCTTTGCGCACATGCCGTCTCTCCTGTCGCGCCCCGGATCAGTCGTGGATGAAGTCCACGCCCATGGGCTCGCCCTTCGGCCGGTCGTCGCCCAGCGTGTCGCCCTTGACGATGTAGTAGACCATCTCGGAGATGTGCGTCGTGTGATCGCCGATGCGCTCGAGGTTCTTGGCGAGAAACAGCAGCTGCGCGCCGACGCCGATCAGCCTGCTGTCCTCGACCATGTAGGTGACGACCTCGCGGAAGATGGCGTTGTACATCTCGTCGATCTCGTAGTCCTGGTTCCAGATCTGCACCGCGAGATCGACGTCGCGAGAGGCATGGGCGTTGAGCACGTCCGAAAGCTGGGTGAGCGTCGCGCGGCCCATGCGCACGATCGAGTTGGTCAGCTTCACCGGGCGCGCGGAACTCAGCGGGATCGCGCGCTTGGCGATGTTCTTGGCCAGATCACCGATCCGCTCCAGCGTGGAGGCGATCTTCATCGCCGCGATCAGAACGCGCAGGTCATGGGCCACCGGTTGGCGGAGCGCGATCACCTTGACCACGGTTTCCTCCAGCGCAATCTCCATGGCGTCGAGCGCCTTGTCGCGCTCGATCACCTCGCGGGCGAGCACCGCGTCGCGGCCCTGGACGGATTCCAGCGATTTCGACAGCAGCTCCTCGGCGAGCCCGCCCATCTCGGAGATGCGCGCCTGAACCTGCACGAGGTCTTCGTCGAAGGCCGACACGATGTGCGCCACGTCGATGCATCCTTCCGTTCGTTTCGAGGCCGCCGCGCCGATCGGACGCGGGCGGTTCCTCTCAACGATGCAGTATAGAGCCGGCCGCAACAAGCCTGCGACAGTTTCAAGACGGTTCTGTGACACCGCAACGCGTTGTTCGGAAAGCGATTCAGGCGGCCTCGCCTGGACCGTCGACCGCGTGGACCGGGCCGGCGGCGCGGCTGGCGCGCGGCAGCCAGACGGTGAAGCGGCTGCCCTCTCCGGGCTCGGAGACGATCTCGAGCCGTCCCTCGTGGCGGTTGAGCACGTGCTTGACGATGGCCAGCCCAAGCCCGGTGCCGCCGCGGCTGCGGCTGCTGGAGGCGTTCACCCGGTAGAAGCGCTCGGTCAGCCGGTGGATGTGGTCGCGCGCGATGCCCGGCCCGGTGTCGCTGACGCTGACGCCGACGCGGCTGGGATGGGCGGCGTCCGGCGGCGCGGCGGCGACGCGCACCTCGACGCCGGGCCCCCCGTACTTGATGGCGTTGTCGATGAGGTTGGCGAAGACCTGCGCCATCTGGTCCCGGTCGCAGCGCACCATCGCCGCGTCCGGGTCGAGGTCGACCGTGAGCGTCACGCCCTTCTCGGAGGCCACCGGGGCCAGCGCCGAGGCGCTGTCGGCGGCGATGCGGTTGAGCGGCCATTCCTCGACGGGCCGCACGTGCTCGCTCATCTCGATTCGGCTCAGCGACATCAGGTCGTCGACGAGCCGGCGCATCCGCCCCGCCTCGCGCGCCATGATCTCCAGGAACTGCTCGCGGGCCTCGGAGTCGTTGCGCGCATGGTGCTGGAGCGTCTCGATGTAGCCGATGATCGAGGCGAGCGGCGTGCGCAGCTCGTGGCTGGCGTTGGCGATGAAGTCCGAGCGCAGCTGTTCGGCGCGGCGGGCCTGGGTGCGGTCCTCGATGAGCACCATCGCCTGCGCCTCCTCGCCGAAGGCCCCGTTGGAGGGCAGGAGCGCGGTGCGCGCGTCGAAGAAGCGTTCGCGGCCCTGATGGGTGGTGAACTCGAAGCTCTGCGGGCGGCCGTCGGCGAGCGTGCGGCCGACCGCCTCGACGAAGGCAGGAGCGCGGATCAGGCTGGCGAAATGCGCGCCCGGCTCGATGCGGGAGAAGGCGGCGTGGGCGGCGGAATTGGCGAAAGTGACGCGGCCGGTGCGGGCGATGATCAGCACCGGGGCTGGCAGGGTCTCCATGAGCGCCGGCCCGAAGCCGATCTGCGGCGGCTGGATCGGCTTGGCGCGCGGCGCCTCGGGCGGCGGCGCGGCGCGGCGGGCCCGCTCGGCCCTGCGGCGCAGCGCCGCCCCGGCGGCGGCGGCCAACGCGAAGGCGACGCCAAAGGCGGCCGCCGGCGCGATCCCCCAGGCGGCGATCGCCGCCGCGAGCGCACCCGCCGCCAGCGCCGCGATCGCGATGTCGCTGGTCCTGGGGGAGATCATCGCAGGTGCAACCCGATCGCGCCCGGGCCGGTCCCGGGCTCCGCCATTGTCTTCATCGTCGCGTCGTATATCTAGTCAGTGAAGGTATTTCGACAGGTTTGTTGCATGATCCGCTTTTCGCTGCGCTGCGCCGAGGGACACCGGTTCGACAGCTGGTTCGCCTCGGGGAGCGACTTCGACCGGCTGCGCAAGGCGGCGATGCTCAGTTGCGCCGTGTGCGGGACGGACGCCGTGGAGAAGGATCTCATGGCGCCCCAGGTCGCGACCGGCGCCGCGCCCGCCCCCGACCGTACGCAGCCGCCGGCGACCCCGCTGAGCGCGCCCGCCTCCCCCGCCGAACAGGCGCTGCGCGAGCTGCGCGCCCGCATCGAGGCGGTCTCCGACAACGTCGGCCGGGATTTCGCGCAGGAAGCCAGGCGCATTCACGCCGGCGAAGCGCCCGAGCGCCCGATCATCGGCGAGGCGCGCGTCACGGACGCCCGCGCGCTGATCGAGGACGGCATCCCGGTCGCGCCCCTGCCTTGGTCGAGCCGCCGCGCCAACTAGGCGCGCGCGGCCGGGGTCAGTCCGGTCCGCGGCAGACGCGCCGAAGCGGCGCGACGAGCTTCATGCAGATCAGAAGGATCACGACGTAGGGCCAGAGCACGATGGCGATGCGTCCGAAGAGTGTCGAGCGGCGCGCCTCCTGCTCGGCCTGCCGCGCGCCAAGGTCGCGCGCCGTCGCCTCCTTCCGCGCGTCCGCGCTTGCAGCCGTGGCCGCCAGCGCGGCGCGGTGGGTCTCGAGAGCCTTCGGATCGCTCCACGCCGCCAGCGCCTGCACCGCCTCGGCGGCGGCGAGGCGCCGACCGCCGACCTCGAGCGTCGCCGAGCCGAGGGCGGTGAACCGGCCGGGCGACGCCGCCACGTCCCCAAGCGAGAGCTGCTCGGCGCGGACTGCCGCCGCGCGGGCGGAAGCCGCCTCGGTGGCGACGTCGCAGGCCGCCTGCGCCGCGAGGGTCGCGGCGAGGTCGCGCAGCGCCGGGATTTCGGGGGCGTCCGTCCCCACGCCGAGCCGGACGCCGGCGTCGAGGCCGGGGCCAAGACCGAAGGCGGTCGCGCAGGCCTGCGCTTCGATCGCGTCAAGCTTGCGGGCCTCGAGCGCCAGCGCCGCCGTCAGCCCTGCGAGGAAGGCGGCCTCGTCGGCCGCGACCAGATCCACGACCGCGCGCATCGCCTCGGCCGTCGCATCATGGGCGGCGAGGCTGGCGGCGGAGGCCTCGGCGGCGCGGACCTGCTCTTCCAACGCGATACGCAGCTCGAGCTTGCGACGCTCGGGCGCCTCGTAGACGAAGAAGACCAAAACGCCGACCAGCGCCAGCAGATCGACGAAGAGGTCGGGAACATCGGTGCGAAACGCCTCGGGAAAGAGCAGCGCGGCCAGCCCCGCGCCAACCACCCCGATCAGCGCCATGACGCAGAGCTGCAGAAAGTCCGGCAGGGTCGTGAGGGCGAGCAGGCCCGCGAGCGCCAGAAAGGCCGCCGTCGCGCCCGCGCTCAACGCAACGTCCAGCCTGCGCGAGCGAAGCTGCTGCTCGGTCAGAGCCATTCCCGCCTCCCCGGAGACCGCTCGGGATGCGCAGCATAGCCGAAATCGGCGCCGCGCGCAGCCCGCCCGACGCGGCTTGCAGGCGTCGCGCCGCGCCGATAAAGGACGCGGCGAGCTTAACCCGAGCCCGAAGGCCCGTCCCGCATGCCCCGCCTCGTGATGAAATTCGGCGGCACCTCCGTCGCCGATCTCGCGCGCATCCGAAGCGCGGCCGAAAAGGTCCGGCGCGAGGTCGAGGCCGGCTACGACGTGGCGGTGATCGTCTCGGCCATGGCTGGCAAGACCAACGAGCTCGTGGGCTGGGTCGACCAGACCTCGGCGCTCTACGACGCGCGCGAATACGACGCGGTGGTCTCGTCGGGGGAGAACGTCACTGCGGGCCTGATGGCGCTGACGCTCCAGGAGCTTGGCGTGCCGGCGCGGTCCTGGCAGGGCTGGCAGGTGCCGCTGCGCACCAACTCGACCCACGGCGCGGCGCGCATCGAGTCCATCGAGACGAGCCGGCTGATCCAGAAGTTCGAGGAGGGGCTGCACGCGGTGATCGCGGGCTTCCAGGGGATCAGCCCCGAGGGCCGCATCACCACGCTGGGGCGCGGCGGCTCGGACACCACCGCGGTCGCCTTCGCCGCAGCGCTCGAGGCGGAGCGCTGCGACATCTACACCGACGTGGACGGCGTCTACACGACCGATCCGCGCATCACCAAGAAGGCCCGCAAGCTCGCGCGCATCTCCTACGAGGAGATGCTGGAGCTCGCGAGCCTCGGGGCGAAGGTGCTGCAGACCCGCAGCGTCGAGCTTGCGATGCGCAACCGCGTGCCGGTGCAGGTCCGCTCGAGCTTTTCCGACGAGCCGGGCACCATCGTTTGCGACGAGGAGGAGATCTTGGAGAAACGCGTGGTGAGCGGCATCGCCCATTCCAGGGACGAGGCCAAGCTGACGCTGATCAGCGTCGCCGACCGCCCCGGCATCGCCGCGGCGATCTTCGGGCCGCTGGCGGAAGCCGGGGTCAACGTCGACATGATCGTGCAGAACATCTCCGAGGAGGGCCGCACCGACATGACCTTCTCCTGCCCGATCAGCGACGTGGCGCGGGCGCGCGACGCGCTGGAGAAGGCCAAGGCGCGGGGCGACTTCAACTTCCACGACCTCGACGTGAACGAAGACGTGGCCAAGGTCTCGATCGTGGGCATCGGCATGCGCAGCCACGCGGGCGTCGCCCACCAGATGTTCGCGGCCCTCGCCGCTGACGGGGTGAACATCAAGGTGATCACCACGTCCGAGATCAAGGTCTCGGTGCTGATCGACCGCAAGTATCTGGAACTTGCGGTGCAGTCGCTGCATGATGCCTTCGAGTTGGACAAGGCCAGCTGAGCCCGGGACCAATACCGCCTATGCCATTTTCGAACGCGGTTGATTCCCGCGTGATCCTGACGCGCCTGCGCAGCACGCTGGCGGAAGCCGCCGGCGGCCAGGAAAGGCTCGACCGGATCGTGCGGCTGATCGCCGACGGGCTGGTGGCCGAGGTGTGCTCGGTCTACCTGCGCACCGAGAACGACGTGCTCGAGCTCTGCGCCACCGAGGGTCTCAAGCCCGAGGCGGTCCACCTGACCCGCCTGCGGATCGGCCAGGGGCTGGTCGGGCGCATCGCCGACACCGCCGAGCCGCTCTCGACCCGCGACGCGCCCAACACGGCAGGCTTCCGCTTCATGCCCGAGACCGGCGAGGAGATCTACTCGAGCTTTCTCGGCGTGCCGATCCAGCGGCTGGGCGAGGTGCTCGGGGTGCTGGTGGTGCAGAACCGGGTGGCGCGCGACTACACCGACGACGAGATCTACGCGCTGGAAGTGGTGGCGATGGTGATCGCCGAGATGACCGAGCTCGGCGCCTTCGTCGGACCGGGCCCGATGCAGCTCGCCCAGCAGCATCGCCGGCCGTTCTTCGTGCGCGGCGTGGTCGGCCAGGAAGGCGTCGCGGAGGGCGTCGTGCTGCTCCACGAGCCGCATATGGTGGTCTCCAACCCGATCAGCGACGACCCCGAGGGCGAGTCGGTCCGCCTGCACGTCGCGCTGGACAAGTTGCGCGCCGAGGTCGACCAGATGCTCGCCGCCGACTATCTGACAGCCTCCGGCGAGCACCGCGACGTGCTCAACGCCTACCGGATGTTCGCCCACGACAAGGGCTGGGTCCGGCGCATGGAGGATTCGATCACGAGCGGCCTCGCCGCCGAGGTGGCGGTCGAGAAGGAGCAGTCGGCGACGCGCACGCGCATGAGCCGGGTGGCCGATCCCTACATCCGCGAGCGGCTCCACGATCTCGACGACCTCGCCAACCGGCTGCTGCGGCTCCTGTCGGGCGGCGATCCCGACGCCCGCCGCGACGTGCCCGAGAACGCGATCCTGGTCGCGCGCAACATCGGCCCCGCGGAGCTTCTCGACTACGGCCGCAGGCTGCGGGGCGTCGTGCTGGAGGAGGGCTCGGTCGGCAGCCACGCGGCGATCGTGGCGCGCGCGCTCGCCATTCCGCTGGTCATCCACGCCGAGCGCATCACCCGCGAGGCGCTCAACGGCGACGCCATCCTGATCGACGGCGACCAGGGCGTGGTGCATCTGCGGCCCGAGGAGTCCGTCGCCAAGGCGTTCCGCGAGAAGCTCGAGATGCGCGAGGAGGCCCAGCAGGCCTACGCGACGCTACGCGACAAGCCCGCGACTACCCGCGACGGGGTGACGCTCCAGCTCCACATGAACGCTGGCCTGATGGCGGATCTTCCGAGCCTGCCCAAGTGCGGCGCGCTGGGGGTGGGGCTCTTTCGCACCGAGCTGCAGTTCCTGATCCGCTCGACAGTGCCGCGGCGCGACGATCTCGCGGCGCTCTATGCGCGCATTCTGGATTCGGCCGGCGAGAAACCGGTGACCTTCCGCACGCTCGACATCGGCTCCGACAAGGTGCTGCCCTACATGAAGCGCTCCGACGAGCCGAACCCGGCGCTCGGCTGGCGGGCGATCCGCGTCGGGCTCGACCGGCCGGGCATCCTGCGCATGCAGCTTCAGGCGCTGCTGCGCGGCGCGCAGGGTCGGCCGCTGCGCGTCATGTTTCCCTTCATCGCCGAGCCCAGCGAATTCGAGGCGGCGCGCGCGCTGCTCCTGCGTGAGATCGCGCGGGAGCGCACGCTCGGCCGCACCGTTCCCGACGCGGTCGCGATCGGGGCGATGCTCGAGACCCCGAGCCTCGCCTTCGCGCCCGACTGGTTCTTCGAGATGGCGGACTTCATCTCGATCGGCGGCAACGACCTCAAGCAGTTCTTCTTCGCCGCCGACCGCGAGAACGAGCTGGTGCGGCGGCGCTACGACACGCTGAGCTCGAGCTTCATCGGCTTTCTGGAGCACATCGTCGCGCGCTGCGCCGAGCACGGAAAACCGGTCTCGTTCTGCGGCGAGGACGCTGGGCGGCCGCTCGAGGCGGTGGCGTTCGCGGCCATCGGCCTGCGCAGCCTGTCGATGCGTCCCGCCTCGATCGGCCCGGTCAAGGCGATCCTGCGCCAGCTCGACCTGCGCGCGGCGCGGGCGGTGATCAACGAGTCCCGAGCCTGCGGCGAGATCACCGTGCGCTCAGCCCTCGAGGACTGGCTGCGCGATCAGGGCCTGCAGGCCTGAGCGCCGCTCCGGACGACACGGGTCGGGGACAAGCGGCTGGGACTTGAGCCCGACGCGTGCTAGACAAGGTCGCTCCACCTCACGAAGGACGAAAGTCATGCACGCCAAAGCCCTTTGCGGCGCCGCAGCCCTTGCGGTGTCGCTTTACTCACCGCCGTCGTTCAGCCAGGTGTCGCAGGAGGAGATCGACTCCGTCTCCACGCCCCCATCGGTCGACACGCGCATCGGCGCGCTGGAGTTCAAAGACGGCGCTCCGAGCCCCGAGACCGCCGCCGCGGTCTACGACAATCTCGATTTCACCTACGCCTTCCGCGCCTTCACCGACACGTTCCAGGGCGTGAGCATGCAGGCGATCCTTGAGGGTCTCCAGTCCGTGGGCATCGCGGACAACGAGGTGATCCTGTTCTCCGAACTGATGGACTCGGAGTCTCTCTTTCTCACCGCGAACGCGGACACTATCTATTATTTCTCCTTCGTCGATCTCTCGGATGGGCCGATGGTGGTCGAGACGCCGCCCGGCGCGCTCGGCACCTTCGACGACATGTGGTTCCGCTGGGTCATCGACTTCGGCCGGCCGGGACCGGACCGCGGCGAAGGCGGCAAGTACCTGCTCGTCGGGCCGGGCTACGACGGCTACCTTCCGCAAGACGGCTTCTACGTCGCGCGTTCGGGGACCAACCGGGCGGCGATGCTCGGCCGCTCGTTCCTGACCGACGACGACCCCGCGCCCACGGTCAAGGTCGTCAAGGACACCCTGAAGATCTATCCATACGCCCCGGGCGGCGTCGGCCTCTCGATCGCGCGCTTCCTCGAGGGCGGGGTCGAACTCGGACGCAACGCCGAGCCCAAGGCGCCGGTCTATCACGAGGGCACCGGACTGGCGGTCAACACCATCCCGCCCAGCGGCTACGGCTACTACGAGATGCTCGACCGGCTGGTGCAGAGCGAGCCTGTGACGGTGATCGACCCCGAGCTGATGGGACCCATCGCCGCGATCGGGATCAGGAAGGGCCAGGAGTTTGCGCCCGACGACCGGATGAAGGACATCCTCGAGGAGGCGGTGAAGGTCGCCAACGCCACCGGCCGCACGCTCAGCTTTTCGCCGCGCGATCCGGACTGGTTCTGGTACGAAGGCTCGCAATGGTGGAACCCGCTCTTCCAGGGCGGCTACAACTTCGAGACGCCGCTGCCGGAGATCACGGCCGAGGGCGCCAAGCCCTATCCGCCCACCGGCTACAGGCAGAACGACGCCCGGACCTCGTTCTTCTACGCCGCGACCGGGATCACCCCGGCGATGGCGATGCGGCTGACCGGCGTGGGGTCGCAGTACCTCTTCGCCACCAAGGACGGTGCCGGCGACTGGTTCGACGGCGCCAAGACCTACAAGGTGACGCTCCCGAAGGGCATCCCGGCCGAGGCGTTCTGGTCCTTCACGCTCTACGACAACCAGACCCGCTCAATGCTGAAGACGCCGCAGAAGTACCCGCGCGCAGGGTCCGCAGACCTATCCTTCGCCGGCGGCGAAGGCGGTCGAGGACGGCTCGACGACGGTCTGGTTCGCGCCCGAGCAGCCCGAGGGCGTCGCCCGCGGCAACTGGATCCAGACGGACCCGGCGAAGGGCTGGGTGGCGCTGCTGCGGCTCTACAGCCCAACGCAGGCCTTCTTCGACAAGTCCTGGCGGCCGACCGAGATCGAGGTGGTCGAGTAGGCGGGGCGCAGGCCGGCGCCAATCGGCGAAGATCGGAAAGGTCACGTGATGCTTCAGGTTCTCTCCGGCGTATGGGCCCTCCTGGTCGGCGTGGTGTTCATCATGCTGGGCAACGGCATGCACTTCACGCTGATCGGCCTGCGCGGCGGGATCGAGGGGTTTTCGGCGGCGGAGCTGGCGGTCGTCACCTCGAGCTATTTCATGGGCTTCCTGCTGGGCGCGCGCGCGGCCCCGACGATGATCCGGCGGGTGGGGCATGTGCGGGTCTTCGCAGCGCTCGGCAGCTTCATGTCGGCGGGGCTCATCGCCTTCACGCTGCTCGCCGAACCCTGGGCGTGGACGCTCCTGCGGCTGCTGGTGGGCTTCTGCATGTCGGGCATCTACGTCGCCGCGGAAAGCTGGCTGAACGATGCGGCCACCAACGAGAACCGCGGCAAGCTGCTGTCGGCCTACATGATCGCGCAGACGCTGGGGATCATCGGGGCGCAGGGGCTGCTGACCCTGGGCGACGCGGCGACCGCAGGCCTCTTCATCGGGGCCTCGATCCTGGTGTCGATCTCGTTCGCGCCGATCCTGCTGAGCGTCGCCAGTCCCCCGGCGGTCCAGGTGGCGCGTCCGATGTCGTTGCGCGCGCTCTTCGCGAGCTCGCCGCTCGGCACCGTGGGCATCTTCCTTCTGGGCGGACTCTACGCTACGCAGGCCGGCATGGGCGCGGTCTTCGGCACCCAGATCGGGCTGACCGCGGACCAGATCGCGCTGTTCATCGCGATGTTGTTCGCCGGCGCGCTGGTCCTGCAATACCCGTTCGGCTGGCTTTCGGACCGCATGGACCGGCGCAAGCTGATTTTCGGCGCGGCCGTCGTCGGCGCGGCGTCCTGCGGGCTCGGCTGGGCGGCCGGCGGCGGGCTGTGGCCGGTGATGGCGGCCGCCTTCCTCGCCGGCGGGGTGACAACACCGCTTTATGCGCTGTTTCTCGCCTACACCAACGACTTCCTGTCGAACGAGGACATGCCGGCCGCGTCGGGCGGGCTGGTCTTCACCTTCGGACTGGGCGCCATCGCCGGCCCACTGCTCACCGGCTGGGCGATGGAGCGCTTCGGGCCCTTCGCGTTCTGGCTGGTGCTCGCCGCGACCTTCGGCGTCGTGGCGCTCTATGCGCTCTACCGGATGACGCAGCGCGCCGTCGTTCCGGTGGCCGACACCGAAAGCTACCTCGGCGTGCTGCCCACCGCCTCGCCGGTGGCGGTCGCGGCGGCGGGCGCCTGGGCCGCCGAACAGGCCGAAGCCGAGCGCGAGGCGGGAGCCGGATCCTGACGGCGGCCCGGGCGCGGCGAGCGGGATGACGCGTCAGCACTGTCCGCCACCGGCTACGGACCGTCGGGCTCCTCGTCCCAGCGCCGCACCATGCCGGCGACGCCGTCGAAGGCGCCCGGCTCGAGCTCGCGGGCCAGCAGCCGGTCGGGGTTGGTGGGCGGCGGATAGTCGAGCGGCGCCGCGACGGCGCGCGTGAAGCCGAAGCGTCGGTAGTAGGGCTCGTCGCCGACCAGGATCACCCGGGTCCAGCCCGCTGCGGCGGCGAGCGCCAGGCTCTCGCCGATCAGGAGCGCCCCGAGCCCCTCGCCCTGGCGGGTGGGATGCACCGCGATCGGCCCGAGCAGGAGGCTCGGCGCACCCGCCGCGCCCACCCGCACCGGCCAGTAGCGGATCGCGCCCACGAGCGCGCCGTACTCGTCGCGCGCGATCACTGAGAGCTGCGCCACCGGCCCGACGCCCTCGCGCAGACGGTAGGACGACAGGGCGTTGCGCCCCGGCGCAAAGGCGAGATCATAGAGATACTCGACCTCGGCCCCGTCCTCGGGCGTCTCGATGCGGGTTGAGAACATCGGCGCGAGACCAGCTGCGGGACGGGCCGGGCCCGCTCGACTTCGCCCTAACACACCCATAATGTGCGCGGCAAATCCGATCTGCGAGGCTTTCCCGCATGTTCTACCGCCCCGGCGTCGACGCGCACGGACTGCCGCACAACCCGTTCAAGGCGCTGGTGACGCCGCGCCCCATCGGCTGGATCTCGAGCCTCGACGCGCAGGGGCGCGCCAATCTCGCGCCCTACAGCTTCTTCAACGCGCTGGCCGACGCGCCGCCGCTGGTGATGTACGCCAGCAACGGGCCCAAGATCGGCCTCGACGAGGGTAAGGATACGGTCGCCAATCTGCGCGCCACCAGGGAGTTCGTGGTCAACGTCGTGCCGTTCCGGCTGCGCGACGCGATGAACGCGAGCTCCGGAAACCATCCCGCCGGCGTCGACGAGTTCGAGCTGGCGGGACTCGACAAGGCCCCGAGCGCGGTGGTCGCGCCGCCGCGGGTGGCCGAGGCGCCGGCGGCGCTCGAATGCCGGGTCTGGCGGATCATCGAATTGCCCGGCGCGGCGAACGTCATGACGGTCGGCGAGGTCGTGGGCGTGCACATCGACGACGCGGTGATCGTCGACGGAAAGGTCGACGTGACGCTGTTCCAGCCGCTGTCGCAACTCGGTTACCGGGACTATGCGGCAGTGACGGAGGTCTTTTCGCTCAAGCGGCCCGGCGACGACTGAGCGACCCCGTGCGCCTGCAAACCTTGGGAATTGCTAGCAATCGCATCAAGAGCCGCCCCTGCGGCGGGGCGGGGCCGGGCGCGCATCGTAAATCTTCTACCCAAAGATGAATCTTTTTTTGTGCGTTAAACTTTTGGTAACCATTTCCCGCGAAAAAGGGGGTGTCCAAGGAGTTGGACACGCTGCTTGCAAACCTCAGACCCTCCAGTCTGGATAAAGCGCCTCCTTCTCTCCTCCCCCCCCAGAGAAGGAGGCGCAAGTCCCTCCGGGGACCGGCGTCCTCCTCCAAGCCCCTTCCCGATCCATCGCAGCCGTCGGTTCTCCGCATGACGCGAACCGCCCGCCCTAGCCTTCGTCGGCCTTGATGATCGACGCGGCGAGGATGTCGCCAAGCGTGCGCGCCACGCAGGCGGCCGAATGCGGCGCGCGCGCCATCGTCGATGGTCTGATCCTGCCCATTACGCCGGTTGCGCCCTCCAACTCCTTCGCTATCGCGAACACGCGGAGAAAGTCGGCGTAGGGATCGCCGCCGTCCTGGCGCGGCCGATAGTTCAGGCGCCCCTCGCGCTGGTCGGCGCGATGGATCGTCTCGCCCTCCTTGATTGTTTCCAGCACGGCAAGGCTGTCGAGCGCTTCCGGATCGATCGCGGTGGGATCGTCCGAGAGGATCACCAGATCGGCGAGCTTGCCCGGTTCCAGCGATCCCTTGCGATCCTCCTCGAAATGCTGGTAGGCGGGCCAGATCGTCATGGACTTCAGCGCGGTCAGCACGTCGACCCGCTGCGCCGGACCGATGATGTCGCCAGAGCGCGAGCGGCGGGTAACGGTCGCGTCGAGGATGCGCATGGAATCGGGAAAGGCCACCGGCGCGTCATGGTGGCTGGAGAACATCATGCCGCGGTCGCGGACCCAGCCGGTGGGCGAGATGTTGTCCGCGGCCACGGGACCGACCGTGCGGTCGCGGTGCCAGTCGCCCCAGTAGAACGTGTGCATGGGAAACAGCGACGGGAAGACGTCGAGCCGGTTGTAGGCGTCGACCTGATCCTCGCGCAGGAACTGGCCGTGGACCAGAACCGGCCGGCGGTCGGCGCGCCCGTGGGTTTCGGTCGCGGTGTCGATCGCGGCGATGAGCATGTCTGAGGCGCCCTCGCCGTTGGCGTGGGTCAGGATCTGCACGTCGTTGGCGAAGGCCCAGTCGATGGCGTCGAAGACCTGGTCGCCGGTGGCGTTGGCGTAGCCTGCGTAATCGGCGCGGAAGCTCCTCGGGCGGATTGTAATAGGGGCGGTCGCGCAGCGCGGTGAAGCCCTGCGGCGAGCCGTCGATGGTCAGTTTCGCGCCGCCGACGCGGAACCGGTCGGTGTAGTCGCGCGACTGGTTTTCCAGAACATAGTCGCGGTCGACCAGCACGTCCGGGTACGTGACCACGTCGATGTCGACACCTTCCTCGGCGGCCACCGATCGCATCAGGTTCGCAACCGGCGGGATCGAGCGGCCCTCCTGCGCGGTGGTGTATCCGTAGGAGGCGATCAGTTCGACGCCCGCACGGAAGATCGCGCGGTTGGCCGCCTCGTCGAGTCCGCCGAGCAGTCGGCCGATCACGAAGTTGGCCGCGTTCTCTTCCAGCACGCCGTTCGGCTCGGTGCCGCCCTCGCGCCGTCGGATCACGCCGCCCGCCGGCTCCGGGCGTTTCGGCGGTGATGCCGGCGAGCTCCAGCGCCTTCGAATTGGCGACGCCGAGATGGCCGGACTGGTGGATCGACGTAGACCGGGATCTCGGTCGAGACCGCGTCGAGCTCGTCGCGGGTCGGGTGGCGCTGTTCGGCCAGCTGGGCGTCGTCGTAGCCGAAGCCGAGGATCAGCCCCGCCGCGGCGACGCGCTCGGGTTGCGCCGCGGCGAAGTCGCGCAATACCTGTTGCAGCGCCGGGATGTCGTTGACCGCGCCATCGGGCGCAGGCAGCAGGTTGGCCGACAGCGCCTGAATGCCAGTCATGAACACATGGCCATGGGCGTCGACGAAACCGGGGATCATCGTGCGGCCGACGAGATCGATGATCTGGGTCTCGGGCCCCTCGAACGCCATGACCTCGTCGAGCGCGCCGACGCCGAGGATGATTCCGTCCTTCTCGGCCAGCGCCTCGGCCCGCATCGCGCCGTCGACCATGGTCAGGATCGGCCCGCCCCGCCAGATGCGGTCGGCTACGACGGCGCCGGCTTCGAGCGACGGGGCTGCGCCGTGCTGCGCACGGAAGAAATCCCAGGCGTCCACCTCGCGGCCATCGGCGAGCGTGCAGACGCCGCGCTGGCCGTCGGGGCCGTCCACGATCGAATTCGTGCCGCCCTGCTCGACGCAATGCGTCGCGGCGGGGTCGGGCGTTTCGGCAGCGAGCGCGGCGGTGGCCATGCCGCTCAGGGCGCATAGGGTCAAGGCGGTCAGGAAACGCTGCATTACGGATCAACCTTCCAGTGGTGTCTCGACGAGGATGCCACGGCGACGCCATGGCCGGATAGCACAAATTCCTGACGCCGCCGGGGAGACCCGACGCCGTCCCGGGATCGGACGCGCGGACCCCTCACCCCGCGGCGCGCGTCGATCCGCCGGAGCGCGGCGCGCCGGCGAAGCGGCGGCGCAGGCTCTCGTAGACCGGCGGGGTCAGCGCCCAGTTGGCAAAGAGCCGCGCCTCCATGCTCCAGCGCGCCTTGACGCCGGCGAGCGCGCCGCGCGAGGCGCCGTCGCCAACGCCAGCCCGGGCGCGCGCGTCGCGCAGCGCACGCTCGAGCTCCACCCCAGAGAGGCCGCGGTCGCGGACATGGCCCTCAAGCCAGTCGAAGAAGCGCGCGCGCGCGGCCACGTCGCCGCCGGTCTTCGCCGCCTGCCAGCAGGCGGAGTCAGCGTGCTGGCGATAGAGGTCGAGCCGCTCGTCGATGACGAAGCTCGCATGTTCGAGGAACATCTTGAAAAACAGCACCTGGTCCTCGTAGAGGCCGCGGAAGGCCGCGTCGCCGCCGCCCACCGCCAGCAGGGCCTCGCGCCGGATGGTGACGCTGCACACGCTCGGGATGCCGTCGCCGCCGCTCCGCAGATAGTGGATCGCCGCGTCCGGCGGCGGGATCACCACGCCCGCCGGCAGGCCGAGATCCTGGATGAGATCGACCTTGAGCCAGGGCCGCCCGCCTACGCCCTCCCTGGTCTTCCAGCTCGACCAGTAGAGCGTCGGCGAGACGGTCATCGCCACCTCGGGCCGGCGCGCGAGTTCGGCCACATGGCGCGACAGCCGCTCGGGCAGCCAGACGTCGTCGGCGTCGAGAAAAGCGATCAACCCTCCGCGCGCCGCCGCGATCCCGGCGTTGCGCGAGGCGCTCATGCCGCGGTTCTCGTGGCCGGGATGCTCGATGTAGCGGATGCGGGCCGGATGGCGTTCGGCGAAGCCGCGGGCGATCGCCGTGGCGCCGTCGGTGGAGCCGTCGTCGACGAGGATGAGCTCCCAGTTCGGCCAGCTCTGAGCCAGGACGCTCTCGATCGCGGCGGCGATGTAGCGCTCGCCGTTGAGAAAGATCGTCACGCAGGAGACAAGCGGGGCGTCGGCTTGGGGTGCGGTCATGCTTCTCGGTTCCGGCTGTCGCGGTTCTCTAGCACCTGATCGGGCGCGTCTCAATCAGCGCCGCCGGGACGCCGCGCTCAGACCCGCGCCAGCACCGCGCCGGGGTTCAGGATGCCCCGGGGATCGAGCGCCCGCTTGATGGCGCGCATCGCCGCAAGCTTGGCCGGGTCGCCGTAGCGTTCCAGATCGCCGGTCTTCAGCCGCCCGACCCCGTGCTCGGCCCCGACCGAGCCGCCGAGCGCATCGGCCAGATCGTGCAGCGCGAGCTTCACCGCCGCGCGCTTGTCCTCGTACTCGCGCCGGTCGCGGCCGCGGGCGGGAAAGACGTTGTAGTGCAGGTTTCCGTCGCCGAGATGGCCGAAGCAGTTGATCCGGAACGAGGGGTCGATCGCGGCGAGCGCCGGGCCGGCGCGTTCGACGAACTCCGCGATGCGGCCCGGCGGCACCGAGATGTCCTGGCTCGAGACCGAGCCGATCAGCCGGTTGGCCTCCGGAATCGTCTCGCGCACCCGCCAGAACGCCGCGCGCTGGGCCTCGTTCTGGGCGACGAGCGCGTCGACGGCGAGGCCGTCCGCGAGCGCCGACGCGAGCGCCGCCTCGAAGCGCGCGGACAGGCCCGAGCCCTGCCCGTCCGCGGCCTCGACCAGAGCCACCCAATCGGTGGCGAGGTCGGGAATCGCTACCTCCGGCAGGGTCTCGGCCAGGAAGTCGAAGCCCTCGCGGTGCATCAGCTCGAAGGCGGAGATGGCGCCGCCGAGCCGGTCGCGCAGCGCCTGGAAGAGCTCGAGCGCCGCCGCGGGCGAGGCAACGGCGATCCAGCCGGCGGCAACCTCGGAGGCCCGGGGAAACAGCCGCAGGCTCGCCGCGGTGATCACCGCGAGCGTGCCCTCCGAGCCGACGAGCAGGTGACGCAGGTCGTAGCCCATGTTGTCCTTGACCACCCGGCTCAGGCCGTGGACGACGGCGCCGTCGGCCATAACCGCCTCGACGCCCAGGCAGAGATCGCGGGCGTTGCCGTAGCGCAGCACGTTGATGCCGCCGGCGTTGGTGGCCAGCAGCCCGCCGATCCGCGCCGAGCCCTCGGAAGCGAGCGAGAGCGGGAAGAGGCGGTCAGCCTTGCGCGCGGCGGCCTGGACGTCGGCGAGCACCACGCCCGCCTCGGCGACGAGCACGTTGTCGCGCGGATCGACATCGCGGATCCGGTCGAGGCGCTCCAGCGCCAGCAGGATCGCGGCCGGCCCCTCGGTCAGCGTCTGACCGCCTACCAGTCCGGTGCCGCCGGAATAGGGCACCACGGCGACCCGCGCCTCGGCGCAGAGGGCGACCACCCGGGCGACCTCGGCGGTCGAACCGGGCCGCACCACCGCCGCGGCCGCGCCGGTGAAGCGCCCGCGGGGCTCTTCGAGATAGCGCGCTTCCGGACGGCGCACCGCCTCCGGCCCGATCGCCGCCGCGACGAGCTCCAGGAAGGCCGCGTCGGCGGGTCGGCGCTCGTCCAGCGGCCAGGTCACGGCGCGCCCATGGCGACGCGCACCCGGCGGTCGGCGCGCAGCAGCGCATAGAGCTCGTGGTCTCGCCAGCGGCCGTTGATCTGCAGGAAGCTCTGCGCGACGCCCTCGTGGCGGAACCCCGCGCGGTCGAGGAGCGCCCGGCTGGCGACGTTTTCCGCAAGACAGGCCGCCTCGACCCGGCTCAGGTCGAGCGGGCCGAAGGCGTGCGCGACCACCGCCGCCAGCGCCTCGGTCATGTAGCCCTGCCTGGCGAATTCGGACCCGATCCAGTAGCCGACGCTGGCGGTCTGGGCCGGGCCGCGGCGGATGTTGTCCAGCGTGATCGCGCCGAGCAGCCGGTCGTCCTCACGGCGCACCAGAAAGAGCGGGAGCGCCCGGTTCTCCTCGCGCGCCCGGTAGGCCCAGTAGACGCGGTTACGGAACGCCTTGCGGCTGAAATGGTCGATCGACCAGCTCGGCTCCCAGTCGCGCAGGAAGGTCTCGCCGTCGCGCCGCAGCCGCGCCCAGGCGGTGTGGTCCGACATTTCCGGAAGCCGCAGGAGCAGCCGCGCGGTCTCGACCGCGGGCGGCGCGATCCTGCGGAAGGGCAGCATCACCGGATCATGCCGCGAGCCGCCGCGCCAGGGCGTCGCGATCCGGCGCCTCGCCCACCGGCCCGAGCAGCGCCAGCGCCGGCGCGGCCGTCGACGCGAGGCCGGCGGCGAAGTCGCGCACGCCCTCGGGCGTCACCGCGTCGATCCGGGCCACGGTCTCGGCGACGTCGGGAACCCGGCCCCAGACCGACATCGCCCGCGCCAGCCGCTCGGCCCGCGCCGAGGGGCTCTCGAGCCCCATCAGCAGGCCGGCCTTCATCTGCGCCCGCGCCCGCTCGATCTCCGCGGGCGTCAGGCCGTCGACGGCGCGGCGCAGCTCGTCCACGGTCAAGGTCGCCAGTTCGCCGATCCGCTCGGGATCGGTACCGGCGTAGAGCGTGATCATGCCGGTGTCGCTGTAGGCGGAGGCCTGCGCGAAGATGGTGTAGCACAGCCCCCGGCGCTCGCGCAGTTCCTGAAAGAGCCGCGAGGACATGCCGCCGCCGAGCGCGCTGGCATAGACCTGCGCGGTGAAGGCCTGGTCGTCGCGCGCCGCCGGGCCCTCGAAGGCCAGCGCGATGTGGGCCTGTTCGAGCGGGCGCGTCTCGCGGCGCTCGCGCCCGACGAAGCGCGCGGCCGGGCACGGCGCGACGGGGCGCGGCGCGAGATGGCCGAAGAGGCGCTCGGCGGCGCGGGCCAGCCCGTCGGGGTCTATCGCGCCGGCGGCCGCGAGGATCAGCTGGTCGGGGGCGTAGCGTTCGGCGACGAACCCCGCCAGGTCCTCGCGCGCGAAGGCGCCCACCCGCTCGGCCGGTCCCAGGATGGCTCGACCGAACGGCTGGTCGGGAAACGCGGCCTCCTGCAGCCAGTCGAAGATGATGTCGTCGGGCGTGTCGAGCGCCTGGCCGATCTCCTGGAGGATCACCCCGCGCTCGACCTCGATGTCGGGCGCGGCGAAGACCGGGTTCAGCAGGATGTCGGCCAGGATGTCGAGCGCGCGGTCCACGTCGGCGGCGAGCACCCGGGCGTAGTAGGCGGTCATCTCCTTGCACGTGTAGGCGTTGATGTAGCCGCCCACGTCCTCGATCTCCTCGGCGATCATCTGCGCGGTGCGCGTCGGCGTCCCCTTGAAGGCCATGTGCTCGAGGAAATGCGCGACCCCGTTCTGTTCGAGCCGCTCGTGCCGGCCGCCCGCGGTCACCCACAGGCCGAGGCAGGCCGAATGCAGGCCCGGCATCGGCTCGGCGACGACGCGCAGCCCGTTGGACAGACGATGGACGAAGGCGCTCAACGGCGAATCTCCTGTCGGATCAGCTCCTCGACGGCGGCAAGGTCGTTCGGCACGCGGGTCATCCGCTCGTCGCGCTCATATAGGTCGGCCATGCGCGGCGGCAGCGACGGCCGGACGCCGCAGGCCGCCTCGACCGCGTCGGGAAACTTGGCGGCGTGCGCGGTCGCTAGCGTCACCATCGGGATCGCCGGATCGCCCCGGCGCAGTTCGGCGGCGCGTAGCCCGACGGCGGTGTGCGGGCAGACGATCTGTCCCGTGCGCGCGGCCACGTCCGCGATGGTGGCGCGCGTCTCGCTTTCGGAGACCGCGGCGCTGTCGAAGTCGGCGCGGATCCTGGCGAGCGCGCCCTGGGACAAGTCGAAGCGCCCGTCCGAGGCGAGGCCGCGCATCAGTTCGGCCACCGCCGGCCCCTCGCGGTCGTAGACGTCGAAGAGTAGCCGCTCGAAGTTAGAGCTGATCTGGATGTCCATCGAGGGCGACAAAGACGGCGCGACGCCGCGCTTCTCGTGCGCGCCGCTCTCGAGCGTGCGGTGCAGGATGTCGTTCTGGTTGGTGGCGATCACCAGCCGGTCTATGGGCAGCCCCATGCGCTTGGCCACGTAGCCCGCGAAGACGTCGCCGAAGTTGCCCGTGGGCACGGTGAAGCTGACCGGCCGGGCCGGCGCGCCGAGCGCCACGGCGGCGGTGAAGAAATAGACGGTCTGCGCCAGCACCCGCGCCCAGTTGATCGAGTTGACGCCCGCCAGCGCCACCTCGTCGCGGAAGCCGTGGTCGTTGAACATCGCCTTGACCAGCGCCTGGGCGTCGTCGAAGTCGCCCGCGACGGCCAGCGCGTGCACGTTCGCCTCGACCGGGGTGGTCATCTGGCGGCGCTGCACTTCCGAGACCCGTCCCTCGGGAAAGAGGATGAAGACGTCGACCGCGTCGAGCCCACGGAACGCCTCGATCGCCGCCGAGCCGGTGTCGCCGCTGGTGGCGCCGACGATGGTCAGCCGCCCGCCGCTGCGCGTGAGGCTCGCCTCAAAGAACTGGCCGATAAGCTGCATCGCCACGTCCTTGAACGCCAGCGTCGGGCCGTGGAACAGCTCCAGCAGCCAGTCGTTCGCGCCGATCTGCACGAGCGGGCAGCGGACCTCGCGGTCGAAGCCCGACCAGGCCCGGTCGAGGATCGCCCGGAACTCGGCGTCGGGGAAGGCGTCGCCCACGAAGGGCCGCATCACCCGGAACGCCGCCTGCTCGTAGGGCAGGCCGGCGAGCGCGGCGATTTCGGCGGGGTCGAGGCGGGGCCAGGCGTCGGGCACGTAGAGCCCTCCGTCCCGGGCCAGCCCCGCGCGCATCGCCTCCTCGAAGGCGAGCCGGGGCGCCCCGCCCCGCGTCGAGACATAATCCATGCGGCTCACGGGATTTCCTCAGTCGGTCCGGCGCTTGATACGCCAAAGCAGATAGGCTGTCATCCCCGCCCAGACCGCGGCGAGGCCGAACCAGGTCACGACGTATTCAAGGTGCCGATTGGGAATGTCGACCGTCACCGGCAGCGGCATGAGCCCGTCGGGCGGCGCGCGGCGCTCGGCCACCAGCAGCACCGGCTCGGTCCCGAGCGCCGCGGCCATCGCGACGGGATCGCGGGCGATCCAGATGTTCCTCTCAAGGTCCGGGGGGCCGCCCGAACCGTCGTCGGGCCACAGGAGCGCGCCCTCGACCTGCGTCGGGCCGGTCGGCCGCGCGGCGTCCTTCTCGGCGATCGGCACGAAGCCGCGGTCGAGCAGGATCGCCCGCCCGTCCTCGAGCGTGAAGGGGGCGATCACCCGGTAGCCGACGCCGCCCGAGGGAGCGGCGGTGTAGACATGGATCTCGCCCGCGCCGATCACGCCGGCGGCCGCGACCCGGCGGTATTCGTCCGCAGCCTCGGTTGGCGCGGGCGGCACCGGGCCCGGCGGCTCGGCGAGGCGGGCCTCGATCGTCGCGATCTCCCCGCGCTTCCACTCCAGGCGCTGGAGCTGCCAGATGCCGAGCCCGACCAGCGTGCAGAAGCCCGCGATCCCGAAGACGAGCGGCGCGATCATGCGCCGGCTCATGGCGCAGCTTGCCCCGATGGCCTCACGTCCGCGCCGGGCGCAGGTAGACGAGCCAGTAGACCAGCGCCACCAAGACGCCGCCGCCGATCACGTTGCCGATGGTGACCGGGACGAGGTTGACGGCCAGCGCGCCGAGCCCCGGCCCCTCGCCCGCCACCAGCATGCCCACAGGGATCAGGTACATGTTCGCCACCGAGTGCTCGAAGCCGAGCGCCACGAAGCCGGTGATCGGAAACACGATCGCCAAGGCCCGGCCGGAGAAGCTGCGCGCGGCAAAACACATCCAGACCGCAAGGCAGACCAACACGTTGCACAGCACGCCCCGGATCAGCGCCTCATGGGCGGGAAGCTCCGCCTTCGCCCGGGCGATCGCCGCGGCGGTCTCGCCCACCGATCCGCCGTTCGCGCCCATGACCCCCGACAGATGGACCAGCACGACCGTGGTGAGCGCGCCGCCGAGGTTGCCCAAATAGACCAGCGCCCAGTTGCGCGCGAGCGCCGCTGTTCCCACGCGCCCATCCGCCCAGGCGATCACGATGAGGCTGTTGCCGGTGAAGAGCTCGGCCCCACCGATGACCACAAGGATCAGCCCCAGCGAGAAGGCCGCCGCGCCGATCAGCCGGGTCGGGCCGTAGCCGAGCTCGCTGCCGGTGATCGCGACCGTGTAAAGCATCGCACCGAAGGCGATGAACGCGCCCGCGAGCACCGCCAGCGTCAGCGTATCCACCGCGCCGAGCGCGACCTTGCGGACGCCGACCTCCTCGACGAGCCGGGCGATCTGCGCCGGGGGAACGACGTCGAGCGGCGCGAGATCGACGTCTCCGGGCGGACTCATGCACGCGCCCCGAAGCGCGACGGCCCCCGCGTTCGGTCGGGGGCCGGGCTCGGCAGCGGCGCGGGCGGCCATCGCCGGCGTCAGTGGATGACCGCGCCGTGGCTGCCCCAGATGTAGATGGCGGCGAAGAGGAAGAGCCACACCACGTCGACGAAGTGCCAGTACCAGGCCGCCGCCTCGAAGCCCACGTGTTGCTCGGAGGTGAAATGCCCGGCGTAGACGCGGAAGAGGCAGACCGCGAGGAAGATCGTGCCGATGATGACGTGAAAGCCGTGAAAGCCCGTCGCCATGAAGAAGTTCGCGCCATAGATGTTGCCGGAGAAACCGAAGGCCGCGTGGCTGTACTCGTAGATCTGGAAGATCGTGAACAGCACCCCAAGCCCGATCGCGAGCCAGAGCCCCCACTTGATCTGGTCGCGGTGGTTGCCGTGCACCAGCGCGTGGTGCGCCCAGGTCGCGGCGCATCCCGAGCAGAGCAGGATCAGAGTGTTGATCAGCGGCAGGTGCCAAGGATCGAACACCTCGATGCCCTGCGGCGGCCAGTGGCCGGGCAGCACCTCCGCGCCCTCGATCTCGCCCATCGGATAGAGTGCGTGCTTGAAGAACGACCAGAACCAGGCGGCGAAGAACATGATCTCGGAGACGATGAACATGATCACGCCGTAGCGCAGGCCGATCTGGACCACCGGCGTGTGATCGCCGACTTGGCTCTCGGCGATCACGTCGCCCCACCACATGTACATGGTGTAGAGCACCATCAGGAGGCCGATGATCGCCAGCCACGGACCGTACCCGTGGAACAGGAAAACCGCGCCCACCAGCATGGTCAGCGCACCTGCCGCTCCGGTAAGCGGCCAGATACTCGGCGGCAGGATGTGATAGTCGTGGTTCTTTTGGCCGGCCATTGCTCGGACTCCTCTATTCGGCGACCGCTTGCGTTGCCGCGGCGGCGAGCCGCGCGCCATCGCCCAGCGCGGACACATCCTCCTCGGGCAGGTCCGCTGGGTGCATGGTGTAGGACAGGGTGATCGAGTTCACGTGCCGCGCCTCGACGTCCTCGACGATGGCGGGATCGACGAAGAAGCTCACCGGCATCTCGATGCGTTCTCCGGGGCCCAGCACCTGCAGCTCGAAGCAGAAGCAGGCGATCTTGGCGAAGTAACCGCCGGCCGAATAGGGCGCCACGTTGTAGCTGGCGCTGCCCGCGATCGGCCGGTCGGTCGGGTTGTAGGCCTCGTAGAACGCGAGGCCCGTCTCGCCGATCCGGATTTCCATCTCGCGCTCGAGCGGGCGGAACTCCCAAGGCATGTCGGGCGCGACGTTGGCGTCGAAGCTCACCCGGATCGTGCGGTCGAGCACCACGCCCTCGCCCGGCGCCTCGGCGACCGAGGGCGTGCCGCCGAATCCCGTCACGCGGCAGAACCAGTCGTAGAACGGCACGGCGGCGAAGCTTAGCCCGACCATGACCGGCACGACCAGCGCAAGGCGCAGCGCGATCCTGCGGTTGTCGCGATCGGCGCCCATGCTCATTCCTCGATCCGGGGCAGGAGGTCGCGGTCGACGATGTGGTCGTAGCCCTTCATCGGATGGCCTTCCGTCAGCTTCACGACCGTCACCGCAAAGACCATCGCGACGAAGCCGCCCAGCACCAAGCCGAGGCCTAGGTTGCGGCTGCGCCGCCGTCCGTAGAGCTCGTGGCTGTCGGGCTTCACCGGCGTTTCCTCACGACCAGACCGGCCAGCCGGCGACGCCGAGCCCGACCGCGCGCAGCCCCGCCTCGGCGAGGAACAGCGCAAAGTGCAGGAACAGGTAGAGGATCGACAGGCCGAAAAACTTCTTCTCCACGATCATCCGGTCGGCGGCCGCGGCGGCGGCGTCGCGCCGCACGATGCGCCCGGCCCCACGCAGCAGCAGCGCGTTCAGCACCAGCGCCCCGACCAGATAGACCGGCCCGCCGACCGGCGTGAAGGCCGGCGCGATCGCGACGGGCGCGAGGATCGCGGTGTAGGCGAAGATCTGGCGACGCGTCGCCCGCGCGCCCGCGACCACCGGCAGCATCGGCACGGCGGCGCGGTGATAGTCGTCGTTGCGGAAGAGCGCCAGCGCCCAGAAATGCGGCGGCGTCCACAGGAAGATGATCAGGAACATCAGCAGGCTCTCGACCGAGACGCCGCCCGTGGAGACCGCCCAGCCGATCATCGGCGGGAACGCGCCCGCCGCGCCTCCGATAACTATGTTCTGCGGCGTGGCGCGCTTGAGCCACATCGAGTAGATCACAGCGTAGAAGAAGATCGTGAACGCCAGGAGCGCCGCGGCGAAGAGGTTGGCGAAGAGCGCCAGCATCACCACCGAGAACCCGGCGAGCGCGAGGCCGAGGCCGAGCGCCTCGCCGTCCGACACCCGGCCAGACGGGATCGGCCGTCCGGCGGTGCGCGACATCACCGCGTCGATGTCGCGGTCCCACCACATGTTGAGCGCACCCGAGGCTCCCGCGCCCACGGCGATGCAGACGATCGCGGCGAGCGCGATCACCGGATGCGGCGGGGTGGGCGCGCAGACCATGCCGACCAACGCCGTGAAGATCACCAGCCGCATCACCCGCGGCTTGAGCAGCTCGACGTAGTCGCCGAACTCCGGCTCGCGCGTCCGCTCCGAGATGCTCCAGCTCGTGTCGGTCACGATCGTCTCAATTCGCCGGTTCGGTGGCGTCGTCGCCCGCCTCGGCATCGAGGTTGGCGTCGTCCGCGGCAGCTTCCTCGTCGGCCGTCGTCGCGTCCTCGGCAGCGCTCTCGGGCGCATCGGCCTCGGGGAGGACTACCTCTCCGGTCGGCTCTTCCTCCACCGCCTCGTCGGGCGCCGCTTCCACATCCGCGAGTTCCTCTGCGTCGGGCTCGGCCGCAGACGCGGCTCCGGAGGGCGCTTCGGCCACTTCCGCCTCGCCCGGCCGCGATCCGCCGTATTCCTCGAGCGCCCAGTCGAGCCATTCCTCGTAGGCCTCCTCGCTCACCACCTTCACGGTGATCGGCATGTAGCTGTGATCCTTGCCGCAGAGTTCGGAGCACTGGCCGAAGTAGACCCCCTCCTCGTCGGCCTGGAACCAGGTCTCGTTGAGCCGGCCGGGCACCGCGTCCATCTTCACGCCGAAGGACGGCACCGTCCAGGAATGGATCACGTCCGCGCCGGTGGTCTGCAGCCGCACGACCTTGCCGACCGGCACCACAACCGCGGTGTCGGTCGCGAGCAGGTAGAGGTCGTCGCCGTAGCCGTGCTCGGCGAGATCCTCGCGCGCCAACATCAGCCCGTCGAATGACATGTCGTAGTCGGTGTAGTCGTAGGTCCAGTACCACTGGTTGCCGGTGGCCTTTATGGTCACGTCGTGCTGGGGGATCTCGAGCTGCTTGAACAGGATCGGCAGCGAGAACGACCCGATCACGATCAGGATCAGCACGGGCACCAACGTCCAGGCGATCTCGATGCGGGTGTTGTGGGTGAAGCGAGCCGGGTTGGGGTTGGACCTGTGGTTGTAGCGCAGGATCACGATCCCCAGCAGGACCACCACGAACACCACGATCACCGCCATGATCCCGTGGATGAAGGTGTCGAGCCAGTGGATGTCCTCGGCGAGTTCGGTCACCGCCGGCTGGAACCCGGTCCCGTTCGGCACCGGGACGCCGATGACCGGAAGATCTGTCGGGACGCCCTGGGCGACCGCCTGAGAGGTGGGGGCCCATGCGCCAAGCCCGATCGCCGCGCAGATGCGTCTGATGTCCATGCTGTCCGTCCGTCCTTGCCGGTCGCGCGCCGCGCGGCCCCGGCCCCCAAAACCTCAGTTGTATCCGCGGGCAGGTGAACCATAATAACCAGCAGAGAACAAGTCGCGGGTTTGCGGCGATTGGACGCCGGACGGGGTCAGAGAAAGGGGAGCTCGCAATGTCCCAAACAGCCCGGTTCAGACCCTTCGAGACCAGCCTCGACCCCGAGCGGGCCGCCACCATCCTGCGCGACGCCAGCGACGGCGCCGATGACGGCGAGCTCTTCCTCGAGCGGCGGCGCTCGGAATCGCTCGTCTTCGACGACGGTCGGCTCAAGACCGCGAGCTACGACGCATCCGAGGGCTTCGGGCTGCGCGCGGTGCGCGGCGAGACCGCCGGCTACGCCCATTCCACCGAAATCAGCGAGGCGGCGCTGCGGCGCGCGGCCGAGACGGCGCGGCTTGCGGTCGGCGCCGGCGGTGGAGCGCTCGCGCCCGGGCCGCGGCCGACCAACCGGCGGCTTTACGGCGACCACGATCCCTTCGACGACGCGGAGTTCTCGGTCAAGCTCGAGACCCTGCGCGAGATCGACGCCTTCCTGCGCGGCCTCGACCCGCGGGTGGTGCAGGTCTCCGCCAGCCTCGCGGCCTCGATGCAGGAGGTCGAGATCCTGCGGCCCGACGGCGTTCGGCTCGCCGAGGCCCGCCCGATGGTGCGGCTCAACGTCTCGGTGATCGTCGAGGAGAACGGCCGGCGCGAATCGGGCTCGGCCGGCGGCGGCGGCCGCCACGGGCTCGCCCCGCTGATGGAAGGCGAGCACTGGCGCGGCGTGGGCCGCGAGGCGCTGCGCATCGCTGCGGTCAACCTGCGCGCAGAGGCGGCGCCGGCGGGCGTGATGGACGTGGTGCTCGGCCCCGGCTGGCCCGGCATCCTGCTGCACGAGGCGATCGGTCACGGGCTCGAGGGCGACTTCAACCGCAAGAAGACCTCCGCCTTCGCCGGCCTGATGGGCGAGCGAATCGCCGCCCCCGGCGTCACCGTGGTCGACGACGGGACCCTGCCCGACCGGCGCGGCAGCCTCTCCTTCGACGACGAGGGCACGCCGACCTCCCGCACGGTGCTGATCGAGGACGGCGTGCTCGTGGGCTACATGCAGGATCGCCAGAACGCCCGGCTGATGGGGGTTCCGGCCACCGGCAACGGCCGGCGGCAGTCCTTCGCGCACATCCCGATGCCGCGCATGACCAACACGATCATGGAGGCCGGCGACGCCGATCCCGCGGACGTGCTGGCGGAACTCAAGGATGGCGTCTACGCGGTCGGCTTCGGCGGCGGCCAGGTCGACATCACCAACGGCAAGTTCGTCTTCTCCTGCACCGAGGCCTACCGGGTTCGGGACGGCCGCGTCGGCGCGCCGGTCAAGGGCGCGACGCTGATCGGAGACGGCGCGACCGCGCTCAAGCGGATCCGCGCCGTGGGCTCGGACATGAAGCTCGACCCGGGCATGGGCAACTGCGGCAAGAACGGCCAGTGGGTGCCGGTCGGCGTCGGCCAGCCGACGCTGCTGATCGGCGGGCTGACCGTGGGCGGCAGCGCCGCCTGACGCCGCCGCCGGCGGGGTTAGCGGTTCGTTAACCGAAGCCGGGCAACTTTGATCCCGCAGGCAAGACGATCCCATCGACCGGCGGCGTGTTCGCTTTTCCCGCGCCGCCGGGACCTGCCGCAACCCGCGGATGGCCTCGCCGTGCAGGACGAAACTCCCCGCTCCGCCAAGCTTCCCGCCGCGGCTCAGCCCGCGACCGAGGTGGAGGCGCTCGACTGGCTGCGGCTGGCGCGGTCGCGCCGCGTGGGACCCGCGACCTTCATCCGGCTGATCCGCGAGTACGGATCGGCCGCCGCCGCCCTCGCCGCCCTGCCGGGCATCGCCGCCAGCGCCGGGGCGCGCGGCTACGCGCCGGCGCCGCGCGACCAGATCGAGGCGGAATGGGCGGCGGCCCTCGCCGTCGGCGCGCGGCCGCTGTTTCTGTGCGGCGCGGACTACCCGGCGGAGCTCGCCACAATCCCGGACCCGCCGCCGCTGCTCTGGGCCCTTGGCTCGCCCGCGATCGCCGCCCGGCCGGTGGTCGCGCTCGTGGGCGCGCGCAACGCCTCGGCGCTCGGGCGGCGGATGGCGGCGCGGCTCGCGGGCGACCTGGGCGCCGCGGGCTTCGCCGTGGCTTCCGGCCTCGCCCGCGGGATCGACGCCGCCGCGCACGAGGCGTCGCTGGCGACCGGGACCCTCGCGGCGGTGGCCGGCGGCGTTGACGTGGTCTATCCGCCGGAAAACGCCGCGCTGTCGGCGGCGATCGCGGCGGACGGGCTGCTGCTGTCGGAGATGCCGATGCGCTACGAGCCACGCGCAGGCGACTTTCCCCGCCGCAACCGCATCGTCGCCGGCCTCTCGCGCGGCGTGGTGGTGGTGGAGGGCGCGCTGAAGTCCGGAAGCCTGATCACCGCCCGCGCCGCCCTCGACCAGGGCCGCGAGGTGATGGCGGTGCCCGGCAGCCCGCTCGACGGGCGCGCGGGCGGCTGCAACGCGCTTATCCGCGACGGAGCGACTCTGGTGCGCTCGGCGGAGGACGTGCTCGAGGTTCTCGGCGCTCCCGGCGTCGCGCCGCCCGCCCGCGCCCGGTCCGCCGCATCGCTGGAGCCTGTCCCGTCCCCGCCCGCGCCGGCGCCGGCCGGCGATCTCGCCACGCGGCTCCTCGGTCTGCTCGGGCCGGTTCCGGCGCCCGAGGACGTCGTCATCCGGGGCGCGGGCGCCCCCGCCTCGCAGGTCGCTGCGACGCTCCTCGATCTTGAGCTTGCCGGGCAGGTGCGCCGGCATCCCGGCGCGATGATCAGCCGCGCATGAAACGTTGACCGCGCGAATCGGCTGATCTAGTTTCACCGCGTGGGGCGACGCATTATCTTGTGCAGTTATCCATTTATCGTGGTCGCAGCGCGCCGCACCGCGATCTGAAGACAACCGCCGCTGATGCTCAAGATGGCGGATCTGAGGCAGACGCCCGCACAACCGGGCCATTTGGGATAAAGGGAACCAAACGATGCGAAGACAGAAACTCCTGCTGGCGGCGGTAATCGTCGCAATGGCGGGCGCGGGCGCTGCGCACGCGCAGACAGCGCCAACCGAAAGCAGGGACCACGAAATCGCCTGCACCGCCGCCACGGCCGGCGGCGCTGTCGCCGGCGTGGCGCTCGGCAGCCTGCTCGGGGGCGGTCTCGGCCGGACCCTGTTCATGACGGCCGGGGGCGTCGCCGGCGGCATGGTCGGCCACGCCATGCGCTGTCCGCCGAAGTCGTAGGGAGATGATCATGATCACCAGACAGATGACGCTGGCGTCCATTCTGATCCTCGGCATGGCCGCTCCGGCGCTGGCGGCGGCGGACGCCGAGCCGGCCGGTGCGATCACCAGCGACCACCTTGCGGTCTTCGACCTCGACGGCGACGGCGCCGTCAGCAAACCCGAATACCGGGTGACAACGTCGAACGTGTTCATCCTGATGGACGCGGACAACGACAACGCGCTCACCCCCGCCGAGGCCGACGGCATCCCCGCCGCGTTGTTCAAGGCCATGGACGCCGACGCCGACGGCCTGACCAGCCGGGCGGAGTACGACGCACAGATGCTCGTCGACTTCGACGCCGCCGACCTAGACCGGAACGGTCTGCTCGACTGATCGGAGACGGGCGGGCGGACCTCCCGGTTTCGCCCGCCGGACGGCCCCGGGGACGCGAAGCGCGCCTGGCCCTCGGTTGACAAGCCGAAGCCCGGGCCACATGTAGCCGGCGACCCGGGGCCCGCCCCGGCGCAGGAGTAGCCCATGGCCGTCGTCGTCGTCGAATCGCCCGCCAAGGCGAAAACAATCAACAAGTACCTCGGCCCGAACTACACGGTGCTGGCCTCCTACGGCCACGTGCGCGACCTCGCCCGCAAGGACGGATCGGTCGATCCCGACAACGCCTTCGAGATGAAGTGGGAGATCGCGCCCGAAAGCCAGAAGCACGTGCGCGCCATCGCCGAGGCGCTCAAGGACGACCCGCGCCTGATCCTCGCCACCGACCCCGACCGCGAGGGCGAGGCGATCTCGTGGCACCTGCTTGAGGCGCTGTCAAAGCGCAAGGCGATCAAGGCCGACACCCCGGTCGAGCGTGTAGTCTTCAACGCGATCACCAAGAGCGCCGTGACCGAGGCGATGGGCAATCCGCGCCGGATCGACATGGAGCTCGTCGACGCCTACCTCGCGCGCCGCGCACTCGACTACCTCGTGGGCTTCTCGCTCTCGCCGGTGCTCTGGCGCAAGCTGCCCGGCGCGAAGTCCGCCGGCCGCGTCCAGTCCGTCGCGCTGCGCCTCATCGTCGAGCGCGAGATGGAGATCGAGGCGTTTCGCCCCCGGGAATACTGGACGGTCAAGGCGCTGCTCGCCACCCCGCGTGGCGAGACCTACGAGGCGCGGCTCACCAGCCTCCAGGGCCGCCGCCTCGACAAGTTCGACCTTCACGACCAGACCGCCGCCCGCGACGCGGTGGCCGCCATCGAGGCGAACGCGCTCCGCGTCGCCAGCGTCGAGGCCAAGCCCGCCACCCGCAAGCCGGCGGCGCCCTTCATGACCTCCACCCTGCAGCAGGAGGCGAGCCGCAAGTTCGGCTTCGGCGCGCGCCAAACCATGTCCACGGCCCAGCGTCTCTACGAGGCCGGGCACATCACCTACATGCGCACCGACGGCATCGACATGGCGCCAGAGGCGGTCATGGCGGCCCGCGACGCGATCAGGGACCGCTACGGCGCTGAGTACGTTCCCGACAGCCCGCGCATGTACAAGAACAAGGCCAAGGAACGCCCAGGAGGCGCACGAGTGCATCCGGCCGACCGACATGTCGGTCGATCCTGGCAAGCTCGGCCGACCTCGAGCCCGAACAGCGTAAGCTGTACGACCTGATCTGGAAGCGATCGATCGCGAGCCAGATGGAGGCCGCGCGCTTCGAGCGCACCACCGTCGAGATCGCCGACACCCCGGGGGCGGTCGGCCTGCGGGCCACCGGCCAGGTCGTCACCTTCGACGGCTTCCTCAAGGTCTATTTCGAGGGCCGCGACGACGTGGAACTCGACGGCGAGAACGACGACGAGCGCCGCCTGCCCCAGATCGTCGAACGGCGAGCCCGCCGAGCGCCGCGCCGTCACCCCCGAACAGCACTTCACCCAGCCGCCGCCGCGCTACACCGAGGCCACGCTCGTCAAGCGCATGGAGGAGCTCGGCATCGGCCGGCCCGTCCACCTACGCCTCGATCGTCTCGACGATCCAGGAGCGCGACTACGTGCGCAAGGACCAGAACCGCCTGATCCCCGAGGACAAGGGCCGCCTCGTCACCGCCTTCCTCGAGAACTACTTCCGCCGCTACCTCGACTACAACTTCACCGCCAACCTCGAGGAGGATCTCGACCGGGTCACCACCGGCGAGGAGGACTGGAAGGCGCTGCTGGCGCGGTTCTGGAAGGACTTCTCCGCCGCGCTCGGCGAAACCGCCGAGCTGCGCATCACCGACGTGCTCGACAAGATCAACGAGGTGCTCGAGCCGCACCTGTTTCCGGTCACCGCCGAGGATCCCGAACCGCGCCGCTGCAAGGCCTGCGGCAACGGGCTGCTGTCGCTGCGGACCGCGCGCTCGGGCGGGGCCTTCATCGGCTGCTCGAACTATCCCGAGTGCCGCTACACCCGGCCGCTCGCCGGCGACGTCGAGGGCGGCGAACTCGCCGGCCCGGACGGCCGCGCGCTCGGCCACGATCCCGACGGGCTGCCGGTGACGCTGCGCAAGGGCCCCTACGGGCTCTACGTGCAGCTCGGCGAGCCGAGCGAGGGCGCGCCGAAGCCGAAGCGCACCTCGATCCCGAAGGGCATGGACCCGGCGGCGATAGACCTCGCCCGCGCGCTGGAGCTGCTGGCGCTGCCGCGGCTGGTGGGCGCGCATCCCGAGGACGGCGAGCCGATCGAGGCCTCGATCGGCCGCTTCGGGCCCTACGTGCGCCACGGCAAGACCTACGCCAACATCAAGGACGCCGAGGACGTGCTGACCATCGGCATGAACCGCGCGGTCGAGCTCATCGCCCAGAAACGGACTCGCGGCGGCCGCGGCGCCGCGGCCAGGCCACTGCGCGACGCTGGGCGAGCATCCCGACGGCGGCGCGATCGAACTCTACGAGGGCAAGTACGGGCCCTACGTGAAGTGGGAGAAGGTCAACGCGACCCTGCCGAAGGACGTCGACAAGGACGCGGCCACGCTCGCGCAGGCGCTCGAGCTGATCGCCGCCAAGAAACCGGCGCGCAAGAAGGCGGCGGCTAAGAAACCTTCCTCCAAGAAGCCCGCCGCCAGGAAGAAACCGGCGGCGAAGAAGAAGCCGAAAGCCGCCGCGCCGCGCGCCGCCGCCGAATAGGCTGCGCCCCAGGGCCGCGGGACGCGGCGCCGGTCAGGACCCGAACGACACCGCGTCGCTGCTCGCCACGAGGAGCGCCAGCATCGCCGACCCGGCGAGGACCGCGATCCCCACGGAGCCGGGGCCGTTCACATCAAAACGCGGCTCGGCCGCCGTCGTCACGGCGCCGCCGGCGCCCGGATCGGCGACAGGCGGTTGGGCCGGGGCGGTGGCGCAGCCTGCGAGCAACGCCGCCGCAGAGCCAGCAGGCCCGCCCGGGGCCTTGCGCGCAATGCCACGCGCATCTCAGCCTCCCGCCAACAGCGCGGCGGAGCCGACGGCGACGATGACGGCGTAGATCAGCACGCCCGCGAGCGCGCCCGACCCGACACCCCAATGGCGACCTTCTGGCCGGTCGTCAGGCCGCCCTGCCTGGCTTCGGCGCTGGCCGCCTCCTGCGTCGGGGGCGCGGCGGGCGCCGCCTCGTTCGCGTCGGTCGGCGCGGGGACTTCGGTGGGAACGACCTCGTCGTTCTGGCGCACCTCCGAACGGCGGCCGTCGCGAGATCGGAGGCGTAGGCGGAAGTCAAGACGAGCGAAATCAGCAAGGCGGACCGCATCATCGATGAACCCTCCAGGCCGGCGGCGCAATTGCCGAACGGTTCTGATGGGTCTTCCGGATAGCGAGCGCCGCCGCCGGCGCGGGTCGGGACTATGCGCAGGATCCGGGTGGCGGTCCGCCCGCAGCCCCGCTAGGTGCGGGCGAGGTCTTTCCGGAGCCGACCCGCATGTCCACCGCCACCCCCGCCGGCGCCATCCACACCCGCATGGGCGCCCTCGAATGGGCGATGCTCGTCGCGCTCTCCGGGCTCTGGGGCGGCTCGTTCTTCTTCGTCGGCGTGGCGGTCGCCGCGCTGCCGACCCTGACCATCGTGGCGCTGCGCGTCGGGCTCGCCGCCCTGGCGCTCTGGGCGGCGGTGGCGCTGCTCGGCCGGACGGTCCCCCGCGCGCCGGCGGTCTGGGCGGCCTTCTTCGGCATGGGGCTTCTCAACAACGCCCTGCCCTTCGCGCTCATCGTCTGGGGACAGCAGAGCATCGGCTCGGGACTGGCGGCGATCCTGAACGCCACGACCCCGCTCTTTGCGGTGGTCGTGGCCGGGGTGCTGCTGCCCGACGAGCGCGCGACGCCGCTCAGGGTCACGGGCGTCGCGACCGGCTTTCTCGGCGTCGCGCTGATGATCGGCCTGAGTGGACGCGCCGGCCCCGCCGCGCCGCTCGTCCCGCAGCTCGCGATCCTCGCCGCGGCGCTCAGCTACGCCTGCGCCGGAGTCTACGGGCGGCGCTTCCGGCGGCTCGGGGTCGATCCGGTGGCGACCGCCGCCGGTCAGGTGACCGCCTCGGCGCTCCTGCTCGCGCCGCTGGCGCTCCTGGTCGACCGGCCCTTCGCGCTGGCGGCGCCGAGCGCGGCGGTCTGGGCGGCGGTGGCGGCGCTGGCCATCCTCTCCACCGCGCTCGCCTACATCCTCTACTTCCAGCTTCTCGCCCGCGCAGGCGCCACCAACGTGCTGCTCGTCACGCTGCTGGTTCCGGTCTCGGCGATCCTGCTCGGCGCGCTCTTTCTCGGCGAGCGGCTCGGGCCGGCGCATTTCGCCGGCATGGGCCTGATCGCGCTCGGCCTCGCCGCCATCGACGGCCGGCCGGTTCGGGCCCTCGGCGGCGCGCGCGCGAGATTCACGAAGCATTAGGATTAGATATTTAAGAAATATTAATAATTTGATCGCGTTTCACACGCGCGCGCGACCGGGCGCGGCGCCGCCGTCGCCAGATTCCGGGTGGCGCCGCCGCGCGCCCATGCTAGGCGGTCGGCATGAGCGACCTGCCCTCCCCCGACCAGATCCTCGAATGGATCCGCGACAATCCCGGCCAGAGCGGCAAGCGCGAGATCGCGCGGGCCTTCGGGCTGAAGGGCGCGGCGAAGATCGAGCTCAAGCGCCTCCTGCGCGACATGGCGCGCGACGGGCTGATCGAGAAGAAGCGTCGCCGCGCATATCCGGCGGGCGAACTGCCGCCGGTGCTGGTGCTGCGGGTGACCGGGCCGGATCGCTCCGGCGATCTCTGGGCCGAGCCGGCGCAGTGGGAGGACGCCAGCGCGCCGCCGCCGCGCGTGCTGATCCTGCCGGGCAAGGACGCGCCGGCGCTCGGGGCGGGCGACCGGCTGCTCGGGCGGCTGACCGCGCTCGAGGGCCCCGACGCGCCACTGGCGGCGCGGGTGATCCGGCGCATCGGCATGGGGCCGAAGCGGCTGCTCGGGATCTATCACGACAGCGAGGGCGGCGGGCGCATCGCCGCGATCGACCGCAAGGGCGACCGCGACTGGCGGGTCGAGCCCGGCGACCGCGAAGGCGCGCGCGAGGGCGAGCTGGTCGAGGCCGAGCAGATGTCGCCGCCGAAGGGCTACGGCCTGCCGCGGGCGCGGGTGATCGCCCGGCTGGGCGATCCGACCGCGCCGAAGTCCGTTTCGCTGATCGCCATTCACGAGCACGGCATTCCCGAGGAGTTTCCCGACGACGCGCTGGCCGAGGCGCAAGCCGCCGAACCGGTCGGGCTCGGCAAGCGCGCCGACCTGCGCGACCTTCCCCTGGTCACCATCGATCCGTCGGACGCCCGGGACCACGACGACGCGGTCTGCGCCGCGGCCGACGACGATCCCGGCAACCCCGGCGGGCACGTGGTCTGGGTGGCGATCGCCGACGTCGCCCATTACGTGCGGCCGGGCTCGGCGCTCGACCGCGAGGCGCTGCGGCGCGGCAACTCGACGTATTTTCCCGACCGGGTGGTGCCGATGCTGCCCGAGGCGCTCTCGGGAGACCTCGCCTCGCTGCACGTTGGCGTGGACCGTCCCTGCGTCGCCGTCCGCCTGACGCTGGACGCCGGCGGCCAGGTGATCGCCCACCGCTTCGTGCGCGGGCTGATGCGGTCGCGCGCCTCGCTGAGCTACGAGGCGGCGCAGGCGGCCGCCGACGGCGCGCCGGACGCGGAGACCGAACCGCTGGTCGATGCCGTGATCGCGCCGCTCTGGGCGGCCTGGCGGGCGGCGCACGGGGCGCGCACCAAGCGGGCGCCGCTGAACCTCGAGCTGCCGGAACGCAAGATCACGCTCGGCGACGACGGCAAGGTGGCGTCGGTGGCGTTCCGGCGACGCTTCGACGCGCACCGGGTGATCGAGGACTTCATGATCCTGGCCAACGTCGCCGCGGCGGAGGCGATCGAGGCCAAGCGTCTGCGGCTGCTCTACCGGGTGCACGAGGAGCCGGCGCCGGAGAAGCTCGACGCGCTGCGCGAGGTGGTCGAAAGCGTCGGGCTGACGCTCGCCAAGGGACAGGTCCTGAAGACCGCCCAGCTCAACCGGCTGCTCGACGGAGTGGCGGGATCCGAGCACGCGGAGATGATCAACATCTCGGTGCTGCGGGCGATGACCCAGGCCTACTACGCGCCGGAGAACCTCGGACATTTCGGGCTGAACCTCGCCCGCTACGGGCACTTCACCTCGCCGATCCGGCGCTACGCCGACCTGATCGTGCACCGGGCGCTGATCCGGGCGCATCGCTGGGGCGACGACGGGCTGACGGCGGAGGAGGAGGCGGCGCTGGCGGAGACCGGCGAGCACATCTCGATGACCGAGCGGCGCTCGATGATGGCCGAGCGCGACACCACCGACCGCTATCTCGCGGCGTACCTGTCGGAGCGGGTCGGCGACGAGTTCGAGGGGCGGATCTCCGGCGTGGCGCGGTTCGGGCTCTTCGTGCGGCTCGACGAGACCCACGCCGACGGGCTGGTGCCGGTCTCGACGATCGGGCGGGAGTATTTCCGCTTCGACGCCGAGGCGCAGAGCCTGACCGGCGAGACCAGCGGCCGAGCGCTCCGGCTCGGTCAGCGCGCCACGGTTCGGCTCGCGGAGGCCGCGCCGATCACCGGCGGGCTGGTCTTCGAGCTTCTGGAGGTCGACGGCAGGAGGATGCCGACGCCGCCCAAGGGCGCGACCCGCGGCGGACCGCGCCGCGGGGCCTCGCAGCGTCGCATCAAACGGGCCAAGGACGCCAAGCGGGACAAGCGGAGCCGTTAGGGATTCGGCCCGGCGCGCCGCCCCTCGCGCTCCCGTCCGGAATCCGCCACACTTGGCGGATTTACAACATATTGATTCAAAAAATAAAAAGTATTAACGAGTTCGTGAATGCGCGCGCGTCAGCCGTCCGCGCGCATCAACGAATTGCGCGACCGCCAAGCCCATTGACGAACATACCGACCGGTCGGTATGTTCCTGTTAAAGGAGTCAATTCATGGCGTCGCCCCCCGCCCCGACGGACGCCCGCGCCAAGCTGCTCGACGCCGCTTTTGCGGTGATCCGGCGCAAGGGCTACACGGCGACCAGCGTCGAGGATCTCTGCCGGGCGGCTGGGGTGTCGAAGGGCGCGTTCTTCCATCACTTCGACAGCAAGGAGGCGCTGGCGGTGGCGGCGGCCGAGCACTGGTCCCAGACCACCGGGGCGTTCTTCGCAGCCCAGGACTACCACCGCTCCGAGGATCCGCTCGATCGGCTTCTGGGCTACGTGGCGTTCCGCAAGGCGATCCTGCAGGGCGAGGTCGCGGACTTCACCTGCCTCGTGGGCACCATGGTCCAGGAGGCCCACGCCGCCAGCCCGGCGATCCGCGACGCCTGCGGGCGCTGCATCTTCGATCACGCCTCGGTGGTGGAGACCGACATAGCCGCCGCGATGGCCCGGCACGGCGTCCGCGGCGACTGGACGGCCGGGAGCCTCGCGCAGCACACGCAGAGCGTCATCCAGGGCGCCTTCATCCTCGCCAAGGCCGGCGGCGGCGCGGCGGCGGCCGCCGACAGCCTCGATCATCTGCGCCGCTACATCGAACTGCTCTTCGGGCGCGCGCCCGGCGGCGCGGCGGAGGGCGGCTGAGGGACGGACGAGCAAGGGAGGGGAGCGCGCGATGCGCATCGTCATCAATCTCCAGTTCGGCGGCGACTGCGAAGCCGCCTTCGAGGAATACGCCCGCATTCTCGGCGGCGAGATCATCAGCCTGATGCGTTTCGCCGGCTCGCCCATGGAGGCGGACGTGGCC